>JFLT01000211.1 GCA_000634195.1 Prochlorococcus sp. scB243_495D8 | reverse complement strand
TAAAGTACACCTTAAGATAGAGTATTTTGGTATACAAAATCAAGTATTAACAGCTACATTTTTGAATAATTTGTGCCACTTTATAAAGTTATACATTCAGTTCCTTAATTTTATTAATTAAATTTCTCTTTTTTTATCAAAGTAATTAATTCAATAATTTATATTTTTTTTGAAATTTTGAAAGAAACTTTCTCTGTTTTATATTTTTTCTTTTTTCCATTATCAACTTCATCAACGTACCATCCTGAAGCTAACCTAGTGTCAATTTCCTCGTAGGTTTCTTTTCG
>JFLT01000210.1 GCA_000634195.1 Prochlorococcus sp. scB243_495D8 | reverse complement strand
ATGTAGTTGATAATCTTGGCGATTGTGGAGCTGCAAATTCAGTTGACCTAAGTGGAGAAATTTCTTTCAGTGCTGGAAGAGATTTCGATAATGGTTGGTCACTTGGTCTTGGTGTATCTGCGAATGAAGGTGCCACTTCAGATGGTATGTTCTCAAAAGAAGGCGACGATTATTACGGTATAGCTTTAGGTTATGAAGCTGATGCTT
>JFLT01000209.1 GCA_000634195.1 Prochlorococcus sp. scB243_495D8 | reverse complement strand
TATTTAGGAAAAGAGTTTCACTAGTTGATTTCTTTCCAGTCCTATCGTTGTCAGTTGAAATCCATGCTTGCCCTTCGCTTGTTATTGCTAAACCTTCAACCTTTTCAAGGATAAAACCACCCGTAGATTGCATTACTGGTTTTAGATCAGTAACTAACTCTTTTTCAACTAAAGGATAAAGTCTGGGAGGAATATTAGTCTGAAGACCTTCGAAAATAACATCATCTAAATCTACTTTATATATAGCTTTCAATTTTGCTTTCTTTCCATAGAAACTATCTCTTTCGATTACATAAAGTGCCCCGTCATGGTAAGTCAATTCTGAAATGCCAACGCCACCTTTTTTGATCCTATCTACTTGA
>JFLT01000208.1 GCA_000634195.1 Prochlorococcus sp. scB243_495D8 | reverse complement strand
CAGGGGTGATATTGAAATAGTTGTTACTGGTTTAAAAGAGGGTGAAAAATTATATGAAGAGTTGTTAATCGATGCAGAATCTGAGAAATCAGAACATCCTTTGATTTATTTTGCTAAAGAAAAAAATTATAATGGAGATGATTTCTGGGAGAAAATAGAAGAATTATGTTTTAGTTTTAATAATGATGATCTTGAAAAGGCTTTAAAAATTTCAAGTAAATTAGTCCCTGAGTGGAAGATTTCTGAACTGTTGAAAAAATATGTTGAATAAATTTTTACATTTGAGAAATATATATAATTTAATTATCTCTAGCTATGCCAATTTGCCAAAAAATTCAT
>JFLT01000207.1 GCA_000634195.1 Prochlorococcus sp. scB243_495D8 | reverse complement strand
ATTGCTCCCCTTCCAACTTCATCTATTCCAACTTCGAATACTTTATTNAATGTTTGCTGAAGACCTTCATCTTTTTTTTCTTGCACTGTTTAGATCATCTGTAAGTTCAATTTCATCCTTTTTATCTGTAAATACAACCTCATTATTTTCATTAGTTTTTTTTGTTGATTTATCTTTAGAATTTGCATTCGCTTCAATTTTAATTTGA
>JFLT01000206.1 GCA_000634195.1 Prochlorococcus sp. scB243_495D8 | reverse complement strand
CATATAGAAATAATTGAATGAACTGGAAAATCTAATTTTAATCTACCTTTTAAGTTCTTTAATTCAACAACAGTTATTAAACCTAAAATTTCTTTCTTTTGATCTTTAAGCAACCTGGAGACGCAATTCACTGTACCTCCTGTAGCCAACAAATCATCGATAATGACAAAGGAATTGAATTTTTTCAGGGCATTTTTTTGAATCGAAAGGGAATTTTTTCCATATTCCAAATCATATTCTCTTGTTAATATTTCTCCTGGTAATTTTCCTGGTTTTCGCGCAGCGATCATTGGTTTAGATGATTCTAACGCAACTGCA
>JFLT01000205.1 GCA_000634195.1 Prochlorococcus sp. scB243_495D8 | reverse complement strand
ATGGCATGCAACTCTCAAAAGCCATTAATCGTAATCTATATCAGGGTTTGTATCAGTAATATTAATAGTTCAGGTGCAGAGCTAGGTGCAGTTATTATCAGACAAATATAAACAAAATAACTGGTTGTTATAACTGATAAATATAGTCTTTTAAATTATATTTAGTAAGAAAAGATAGAACTTAAAATTTTCTATTAAGTCCAAAATCGCAATGATAGCAATAAATTTTTATGTTTAAATAATATAAATAGGGGATATGATCTGGTGATAT
>JFLT01000204.1 GCA_000634195.1 Prochlorococcus sp. scB243_495D8 | reverse complement strand
TAAATTAATAATATAAATATGACGTAAATTAAAAAAAAAATTCAAAGCCATTTTATTAGTAATTTCTAGGCTGTCATAAAAAGATTTGTAGAATTTAGAAAACAATTAACTCACTCCCAGAATGGTAACTAAAATCAGTTGACACTCCCAAAGGTACTTTTATAAATTTTTTGGGAATAAGGCTTATATTATAATGTCTGTTATAAGATAAATATTTATGAGCGAGGCTTGCACAGCTTGGTAGCCCGAGTCCTTTGGGAGTATCCACCCTCAGATCATAAAGTATTACAGTAACGCGGAAAAAATTAGAGCAGATACTCAATATAGAAAAAATAATAT
>JFLT01000203.1 GCA_000634195.1 Prochlorococcus sp. scB243_495D8 | reverse complement strand
AAACATAAGCAATGGCAGAATTTAAAAAGGCTTTGATTACAGGAATAACAGGTCAAGATGGGAGCTATCTAGCTGAATTTCTTTTACAAAAAGGTTATGCAGTATATGGAATAAAAAGAAGATCCAGTTCATTTAATACTAGTAGAATAGATCATCTTTATCAGGATCCTCATGATAAGAATCCAAAGTTTGTACTTTTCCATGGTGATTTAACCGATAGCAGTAACCTTATTAGGATT
>JFLT01000202.1 GCA_000634195.1 Prochlorococcus sp. scB243_495D8 | reverse complement strand
AATGGAGTAACACTAAAAGAAATTAAAGTGTATCCAATTACTAGTCCAAAAATTAGATATAAAGCTGTGATTTTAGCAAAGCTGAGTATTGCGACAAAAATGAAGGATACTATAAAAATTCCACTCACAGTGTTTAGCAATGGTCTAACAAATTTTTCAGAAACTCTTGCTATGTTTAATAGAATTTTTGAGCTTATATCTTCACTATTTTCAGTAAGAAAAAAATCATATTTTTGATTTAAAACGTTATTTTGCGTTTTTCTTGACAATTCAATAAAAATTTTAGCTCTTAGCTTTTCCTGATATGAT
>JFLT01000201.1 GCA_000634195.1 Prochlorococcus sp. scB243_495D8 | reverse complement strand
GGTTTTTTAACGATTTTTAGTTTAATTTCAAAAAAATTCATACCTAATTAAAACTAAGATCTTTATGTGGAAGGTCAAAAAATAAAGTAGTTACAAACCACATCTAGGTGAGTGAAATAACGATTCAAATTTATTTAAAAAATATTTAACTTGTTTTGAATCATCTGAAATTTCTTCTTATCAATGCTTCTAGGGGAAATACTCAACACATTTTCGTAACAACTATGTGAATAAATGGCATAGTCTTTACTTAATAACTAAATCTCGAAAAAAAACTAAAAATTACTTTACAAAGCTTCACAATCTCTGTTACAATAATTAATATACAAATATTTTTTTTATCATGACA
>JFLT01000200.1 GCA_000634195.1 Prochlorococcus sp. scB243_495D8 | reverse complement strand
TAAAGGTGAAATAATCTGGGATAAATCAAAGCCTGATGGTACACAAAAGAAACAATTAAATGTTAATAAGTTCCAAAGTCTTGGATGGCGCCCTACTATTAAATTAGATGATGGAATAAAAAGAACCATTAATGAGTATATGACAAATACATATGAAAAATAAATATTAATTTAATTTTTTTGTTGCCAGTTCCATCCATCTT
>JFLT01000199.1 GCA_000634195.1 Prochlorococcus sp. scB243_495D8 | reverse complement strand
TGTGGTTCTGATTCAGCAGCTACAGCCGATGACCCATTGGGGTTCGATACAGGTGCTGCATTATCTGTTGATGGAGTTACTTACTCTTTCCCTCTAGGTGGAATTTCAATGCTAGTTGGCTTTGATACAGACATTAGTTCTGTATTTACAGGAGCTTGTACATACAGTGCTTTCACTGATTACATGGGCAAGTGTGGTACAGATAAATCTGTTGATGTTGGTGGTGGTGGTGTTACTGTTGCTGGTAGCTATGCCTTCGATTCAGGATTCTCACTAGCTGGGGGTGTTTCAGGTACATCTGATTCATCAGCTGGAATTATGACAAAGGAAGGTGATGACTATTA
>JFLT01000198.1 GCA_000634195.1 Prochlorococcus sp. scB243_495D8 | reverse complement strand
CAACAATTGGGCTACTAACTCCAATACCAATGTTTGCTGGCGAGACAAACTTAAATGAAATTTCAAATTACTCAAATACAGAGCAAATCGACCTCGCTAATGCTTTTGTAAATGATCAACCAAATAATGCTTCTTTACTTGCTGGTGGAGAAGGTTTAGTTGACAGTGATAGCTACGATGGTGGTTTTTCAGAAACAACATCAGCTTCTTTCAGCGTTGATGCATCTATCGGAGCTATCGATGGTGATTCTACTTCAGAAAAAACTGTAGCCGCTTATCAATTCAACATAGGTCTTTCAACTAGTTTTACTGGAGAAGATTCTCTTGATATAGCTATTGACAGTGGTTCTGAT
>JFLT01000197.1 GCA_000634195.1 Prochlorococcus sp. scB243_495D8 | reverse complement strand
GAGACTACAACAAAAAAGAACCTGGTTTATCCTCCCATGTGACTATTTATCAACTACAAGACGCACCTGCTTCATACCCACATTTAACAAATGAAAATGGCCTTGAATTTGTATCTTGGGGTGCGATAAGTGGAATGGTGGCTGGTGATGACGGGAAAATTTATGCTGTAAATGATGGGACTTTTAAAACTCAGCCAAGAATTTACGTTATTGATCCTTCATCCTCCCCAGCACTATTAGAAAGAGCTATAGATATAAAGCTAGATGGTAAGACTGCATTATTTATGGATCAAGAGGGTATTACTACTGATGGTAATGGTGGATTCTACATTTCTACTGAAGGAATCAAGAAAAAGCTAGATGAACATCCTCCTGCAATCTACCATGTAAGCTCAGATGGTGAAATTTTAGAGAAGATAACTCCACCACCTTCATATCTTAATTATGCTAAGTCTCCTGGTTTTGAAGGCATAACAAGGAATGGGGATATTCTTTATATTGCTCAACAGAAGCCTTGGGGTGATGATACTTTCAATACTACTAAGATCCTTTCCTATAATTTAAAAACCAAACAGTGGGGGGCCGTAAATTATCAATTAGATAGGATCAAAAAAGGTGGCG
>JFLT01000196.1 GCA_000634195.1 Prochlorococcus sp. scB243_495D8 | reverse complement strand
GCGAGATTTTAATTTCGATAAGTTTAGTTCTGAGTATTATATTTATTATTTTCATAAGAAGAATCATAAAAAAACAAAAAATCATTTTCAATATGATGAAGTTTCAAAATTAGAAAATTTTATAAAAAATGAATCTATAAAATCAATTAAATTTATCTCTTTTGGCTCTCATTTGGGAGGCCATGATCCCAAATTATATTTCG
>JFLT01000195.1 GCA_000634195.1 Prochlorococcus sp. scB243_495D8 | reverse complement strand
AGATCTAAGCTTATAAAAATAATTCAAGAAATTAATACATAATTTTATTAAATTTTAAAAAATGAACCGGTTTAACTAATAAGTTAAAATCAATATATAAGTTCATTAAATTATATAATTATTTATGTTTAAGGACTCAATAACACCAATCATTTTATGCGGAGGAAAGGGGTCTAGATTGTGGCCATTATCCAGAGAAAGCTT
>JFLT01000194.1 GCA_000634195.1 Prochlorococcus sp. scB243_495D8 | reverse complement strand
CTTCCGATCTAAATAAATTCTTTTTATAATAAAAAATATTGAATTATTTGAAGATAAGGAAATTGATTAAAAAAAATATATATTTCTATTTGCGACATCCTTTTCTGGGTTGTTTTTAAATAATTTTGCAGAGGCAACAGTTTTAAATAAGAGTTATAAAGAAGTAATTGATCATGTCTGGCAAATTGTATATAGAGATT
>JFLT01000193.1 GCA_000634195.1 Prochlorococcus sp. scB243_495D8 | reverse complement strand
AGAGACTAATTTATTTATTATTTCAAGAAATAAATTTGACTTTAATAGTTATTATGAATTATCTGGAATTTATGATTTTAAGAATCATAAAAATGAATTAAATTTTTTATTGAGTACAAAACTTGAGAATCTCAATTCAAGCTCAAAAATATATGCGGCTTTTGCGATCTCAAATTTGTTCCATAAACAAGGAAAATTCAAAGA
>JFLT01000192.1 GCA_000634195.1 Prochlorococcus sp. scB243_495D8 | reverse complement strand
CAAAAATATTTTTAATAGAAAAGTAATCCCTCAAATCTGCTTTATAAAAAGTTATTCTCTCCGAAAAAAAATCTTGATTTTGACTTATCAAATTTTGAATTCTATTTATCGAAGTAATTGAGCTATTAGTAAGAGAATCAATTATTACTAGGTCATAACCTTTTTCCAAAAGTAATAAACAAGTATGACTCCCTATAAAACCAGCTCCTCCAGTAACAAGAATTTTTGTCATATAGATAATT
>JFLT01000191.1 GCA_000634195.1 Prochlorococcus sp. scB243_495D8 | reverse complement strand
GCTTTCTTAATGCTTGACATAATTTAATGCCTGCAATTTTAGCTATTGCATACCATTCGTTTGTTGGTTCCAAAATGCCATTAAGTAAATATTCCTCTTTAATTGGCTGTTCAGAAAATTTTGGATATATACAACTACTTCCAAGAAATAGTAATCTTTTTACACCGTGGTTAAATGCAGATTCGATAATATTATTCTGTATCTTTAAGTTCTCCA
>JFLT01000190.1 GCA_000634195.1 Prochlorococcus sp. scB243_495D8 | reverse complement strand
GTTCCAATCCCATTTAAGCCAATTTATTAAGTCGGATATTATTTTATTTGGTTTTTTAATTAACTCCTCATAATTGTAATCATATGTAATTGAACTATATTTAATTTTATATTCCTCCATAGTTTCAAAATAGTTCAAATATAGATTAGAGATATCGTTCAAAGAGAAAGAAAAATTCTGATTTAAAAAATTTGCCTTGTATATCGATAAAAT
>JFLT01000189.1 GCA_000634195.1 Prochlorococcus sp. scB243_495D8 | reverse complement strand
ATTCTGGTGTTGCAGGTGTTATTCAAAACACTCCAGGCGCAATTGGTTATGTTAACCAGTCTTACATAAAAGGTAATGTCAAAGCTGCTGCACTTCAGAATCTTTCAGGTGAGTTTCTAAAACCATCTGTAGAAGCAGGAGCTAAGGCTCTTAATGGTATTACTCTAGATGAGAATCTTGCTGGTAAAAATCCTAATCCAACTGCAAAAGGAGCATACCCTATA
>JFLT01000188.1 GCA_000634195.1 Prochlorococcus sp. scB243_495D8 | reverse complement strand
ATTTAAGGATTTAAAATTATATTTGGAAAATAATAATGAGAGTAAGATAGATAATACTCTTAAGGATTGGTATCTAAAGTTTAAGGAGGGGGAAAAATCAAAGAAAAAAATTATATCCGAGATTGATAATTTTATTAATGAAATTTATAAATTACAAGTAACCACATTCCATGCTTTTTGCAATAATATTATTGATGAATATAGTATTGAAATAGGGATAACTCAAGATCGATGTATTGAGAATAATATAG
>JFLT01000187.1 GCA_000634195.1 Prochlorococcus sp. scB243_495D8 | reverse complement strand
TCCTCCAAAAGTTAAAAAATCTTTCAGAAGAACAGTTTTCATGAAGTATAGAATTGATAAATGAATAGAGAATCAAAAAAATAATTACTAAAAATAAAAAATATAAGAAACTATTAGACGAATAAATAGTATTTATGGGGTGTATTTTTCGATTCGATAAATTAACCTTTGAGTTTTCTAGTGATAGTTAATTTTTAAAATAAACCCCCCATGCGGAATTTTAGTTGCTATTGTCTTAATCCCCTTATTTCAACTAAACCTATAAAATCGAAGAAAGAGATATATTTCAATGCAACATCCCCACCATTTATAAATTACTTCCCCACCATTGCAAAAATAGAAATATTTAAATTAAAAATAGACAGTGAAAGATCCTGACTGGGTTCTTTTACTGTCTTATGAGACTTATATTGAACTCCCCGGGCGGTCGCAGAATTGGAATATAAACAGTCAAAATAGGAAGTTTTAAGAACTTTTTTTGAAGATTTAGGGATATTTCGCACACATTTAACACACATTTTTTTGAAAAAAATTAGTTTATGGAATTGGAAATTTAATATATACTTAGTTTTCAGGAATTAACTATGAAAACAAGAAATTTATTTTTAATACTTCTGATTTTCTTATCTAATTCAACATTGTTAGATCGAAAAAATTTATATGCTTTCGGAAATTTTAATAAGTGCAGTAATAAACAAAATTCAACTCAGAAAATATTTAAAAAAACGATTAATGGAGTTGTTGGAGTAATAACAGATTCTTCAATAGGTTCAGGTTTTATTATTAGTCATAAAAATAATAAGACATATATACTTACCAATTTTCACGTAATCAAAGGATTTAGAAAAGTAAAAGTTACTTTGGAAAATGGATATAAAATTTCTGCGGCAGTAATTTCAGATGCTGGAGGTGATAGTGAAATTAATGATTTAGCTATTCTTGAGGTAGATGGGAAAATTGGTAAAGTTTTAAATTTAAATCATAATCCTCCAAGTATTGGAAGTGATGTAATAGCGATAGGTTCACCAAAAGGATTAGATTTTACTCTTACTAGAGGCATAGTTAGTTCATTGAGAAAGCAGGGAAATATTATTCAATCTGATGTTGCCTTAAACCCGGGCAATTCAGGGGGACCACTTATTGATGAATACGGATGTGTTACAGGCATTAATACATTTAACCTTGAAGATACGGAGGGTCTAAACTTCGCTGTATCCGCAAAAGTAATCAAGTCTTACATTGATAAAAATGACTATCGTTTTGGACTTCCTAATAATTTAGAGAATTATAAAAGCGCTTATAAAAAGAAAAAAGTTGTTTTAAAGAAAGCTCCTAAAGGAAGTATTAAACCATTACACGATAAAGGTTGGTCATTTACCTTTCAACATTGCAAATATAAAGGTGAAAAAGGTACTTATCGTTGTGAACCCGCACTTAAAGATAAACTAGAATATACCCAATGGAATTGGGTAAGACTTATTAGTAGATCTGATAATAGAATTAATGGGAAAAGATTTAATCGAGCATTAATAGAATCGACTTATACAAATGATAGGGAACCTATCTTGACTCCAGAATGGGACGCAAAAATGAATGAAATTTGGGCAAAAACTGGGGTTTTGTCGCCTATTAAGCCTAAGACTGCTGAAGAGGAGGCTCAACATAGCTATGATTTTCGTACATTTAAAACTAATATCGACTGTTCTAATTCTATTTATAAGAACGAATCTAGTGAAAATTGGAAACCAATTAGACCTGGAACTGCTATAGATTTAAATTCTGGTTGGGCATGTGCTGCAGACCCTTTCTAAGAGTAATAAATTTCATTATTGTTATAACTAAAGTCAAAAAAAACATCGCACACATTTTCTACTAGATAACACATATATCACACACATTTTTTTGCAAACCTGATGTAACTTTGGGAGGAAATAAGAAGTGAATCTTCAAAAAACTGTTTATTTCCAATAAAAAAGAGACCCTTTAGGTCTCTATAAGTCTGTTTAGGAAGTTAATGAACTCCCCGGGCGGGATTCGAACCTGCGACCAATCGATTAACAGTCGATCGCTCTACCGCTGAGCTACCGAGGAATATAAGATGAATTTAGCTCTTTAAAGTACCTTATGACAAGTACAATAGTTAATTATTTTGAAATTTTGATGGTTCTTGCCAGCTAGATAAAAAACCATTTTTCAACTCTGATACTGCATCAGCATATGCTAATTCTTCATAACGATGCGTAATCCACAAAGCTGATAAAGGTCTTTTTTTGTCACTTACAAGATTTTTTATAGTTTTCAAAACTTTTAATTGGCTGGTTTGATCAAGTAACGCTGTAGGCTCATCTAAAAGAATAAAGTTTCTATCACTAATAAGAACGCATGCAATACTTAAGCGTTGTTTTTGTCCACCGCTCAAAGTATGAACTGGCCTTTTTTCAAAACCAGTCAAACCTACCTGATCAAGTACATATTCAATTTTTTTATTAACTTCATTTTTACTTATATTTTGATTAATATTTATCAGAAGTTCACTCCTGCAATTAGGCATCAAGATTTGATGATCAGGGTTTTGAAACACCATGCCAATATTTGCATTAGATTCAATGACTCCATTTTTGGGTTGGATGATTCCATTTATCAATTTTAAAAGAGTACTTTTTCCACTCCCGTTTTTACCTACCACCATCCAAAATCCAGGTTCTTTTATTGAGAAGTTACATTTAAAAATTAAATTTTCTTTTTTTCCAGGATATGAAAAAGAAACATCTTTGAATTTAATATGAGGTATTTCTTTTTCAAGAGAATCTCTCATTAATTCTATGAATCTATATTGAGAGAAAATCCTGGTCTTTTAGCTCCTCCTGCTACTGACGATTTTTCATATATCTGAACAGAAATGATTTCTTTAGCTCTTACTGCAATTAATTTATCTTGCACTTTGTCACACCTTAATTCGATCAAGTTTGAGGATTCTAAAGTTTCATTCATAGAACTTTTTATTTCATCATAAATTCTTTTAACATCATCAAATTCTTTCTTCTGAATTGATAATGGAAAAGGTGAATATTTCAGACTTAGTTCCAGCAAATACATAATAATTATAAAAACTTACTCTTATAATTATAAATATTTTTACGCAGAAAGTTATTTAAATTAAATTCTTTTTGAGAAAATTATATAAAAGATCTTTAAATACAATTATTATAAGTTTGGGAGATTTTATTTTGCATTTTAAAAAATAATTTCATGGATATAGCAAATGATATAACTTCTCTAGTTGGAAATACCCCATTAGTTAAATTAAATCGAATCAGAAAGTATTTTGATTGTTATCCAGAAATAATAGCCAAACTAGAAAGTTTCAATCCATCAGCGTCAGTAAAGGATCGCATAGCTTATTCAATGTTATGTAAAGCTGAAGAAGAAGGATTGATAACACCAGATAAAACAACGTTAATTGAAGCAACTAGTGGGAATACTGGCATCGCATTAGCAATGGTTGCTGCAGCAAAAGGCTATAAATTGATATTAACTATGCCGGATACGATGAGTATTGAGAGAAGGGCAATGTTGAGAGCATATGGAGCTGAATTACAGCTAACGCCGGGAAAAGATGGAATGAAAGGAGCTTTAGAGTTAGCTAATGAGTTGTCTTCAACCATTGCAAATAGCTATCAATTTAATCAGTTTGAAAACTTTGCTAATCCAGATATTCATGAAAGAACGACGGCTCAAGAAATATGGTCCCAATCCAATAACAATTTAGATGGACTAGTTACAGGAGTAGGTACAGGAGGAACAATTACTGGTTGTGCACGTTTTTTGAAAAAAGTTAATCCAAATTGCAAAATTTATGCCGTAGAGCCCAAAAAAAGTGCTGTGATTTCGGGAGAAAAAGCAGGATCTCATTCGATTCAAGGAATTGGAGCGGGTTTCGTACCAAAAGTTCTTAATACTAAATTAATTGATGAAATTATAAAAATAGATGACGATGAAGCATTTTATTATGGGCGTTTATTAGCTAGATTGGAAGGCCTTTTATCTGGCATCAGCAGCGGTGCAGCTTTAGCAGCAACTATAAAAATAGGCAAAAGAAAAGAACTAATGAATAAAAGATTGATAGTTATTCTTCCAAGTTTTGGAGAAAGATATTTATCGACAGCAATGTTTGAATCTAATACTTCAATTCAAGCCAGAAAAGATGGTTATCTTTAATGCATAATTTATAAAAATGGAAAAAAATTTATATG
Source organism: Prochlorococcus sp. scB243_495D8 (assembly GCA_000634195.1). GTDB lineage: Bacteria > Cyanobacteriota > Cyanobacteriia > PCC-6307 > Cyanobiaceae > Prochlorococcus_A. The sequence continues at coordinate 328,623 of JFLT01000187.1, read as the reverse complement.
AAGAATTAGGTCTCAAAAAAAATGCAACCAAAAGTGAAATTAAATCTTCATATCGCTCTTTAGTTAAGAAACATCATCCAGATGCAGGCGGCAAGAAAGAACGATTTCTTGCAATACAAAATGCCTGGGAAACTCTAAATGACCCTATCAAAAAGAAACAATACGATAGCAGTTTTTCCTTTTCCAGCTCATCATTTGATTCATTAAATGAAAATTGGGAAGAAAAATTTAATTCAAAAAAATATCATTCCTCAATTAAGGATAAAGAAGTTGAAACATGGATTAAAGAAATTTATAGTCCGATAAATAGATTAATTAGTCAAATAATTAAACCTTTGAATAACGAAATAAAAGAACTATCTGCGGATCCATATGATGACCAACTAATGGAAAATTTTTGCAGTTACATAATTCTTTCACAAAAGAAAATAGAGAAAGTTGAAAAAATTTATAACAAAAAAATAGTTCCAAAGTCTATTTCAGCTTTAGGCCTCGATCTTTATCATTGTTTTTCACAAGTTAAAGATGCGCTATCAGAATTTGATAGATATACGCAAGGATATGTAGATAGTTACTTATTTGATGGCAAAGAAATGATCAAAGAAGCAAAAAGAATACAATCAAAGATGTCTATAGAGAAAAAAAATAAAAACTTTTAGATATAAAAATTTTATTGAGTATATTCTTTAAGTTGATCTAATTTCAACCAAACATCTGGAACAGGTCTACGCCATCGAACCTGAGCATATTCGTCTTTGAGTGTAAGAATCTCTCCAGGACCTTCAAAGACATAGTTAGGTAGATCATCATCACTAGCTAGCGCTTCAATACTTTTTATATAATTTTCTCTATCAACAAAAACTAAGCTTCCTTTCTTGAGAGGTTTCTTTGGAATAGAATCTGTCATAATAAATTCAAGAAAGTTGTTTGCAATTCATTATACAAAAACTTGTTTAAAAATTATTAAATAAAATTTATACCGGAATAATAATTACAAACGTCTAAAAAATTTAATAGCCTTAAACGATAAACATCTATAAGATATGCGTCTTTTACTACTTGGCTGCACTGGATTTGTTGGTAAAGAATTAGTACCAACACTACTCAATGAGAATCACGAAATATACATTGTAAGTAGAAAACCCATTAGTAAATTAAAGCTTGATTTAGATTTCAATAAGTTTAAATTTTTTCAAATAGATTTATCAAAAGAAAAAAACTGGAATAACGAAAATTTTCTAACTATTTTAAAAGAGACAGATGGAATTATTAACTTGATGGGAGAACCCATAGCAGAAAAAAAATGGACTTCTGAACAAAAACAAGAGATTGAAAATAGTCGTATTAACACCACGAAATTTATGATGAAGACCCTTAAAAATTTAAAAATAAACCCAAAAGTCATTATAAATGGATCAGCTATAGGTTATTACGGTACAAGTTTGTCTAGTGAATTTACTGAAAATAGTCCTGGAGGAAACGACTTTTTATCTAATCTTTGCAAAAATTGGGAAGCGGTGGCGGCTGAAAAACCATTTTTCTCAAGGTTAGTTATTTTTAGAATTGGAATTGTTCTAGAGAAAGACGGAGGAGCATTAGGAAAAATGCTCCCTGTATTTAAAGTTGGATTAGGTGGACCAATTGGAGATGGTAAGCAATGGATGAGTTGGATTCATAGAACTGATTTATGTGCATTAATTATTCAAGCATTAGTTGATAAAAAGTATTCGGGAGTATTTAATGCTGTTGCACCAAATCCAGTATTAATGAGAGAATTTTCTCAGACTTTAGGCAAATGTCTGAATAGACCTAATTTACTTCCAGTGCCTGGAGCGGTTTTAAAAATATTGTTAGGAGATGGAGCTAAAGTTGTTTTAGAAGGACAAAAAGTAATTAGCAATAAAATCAAAAATTATAATTTTAAATATCCTCTTCTTGAGAAAGCAATTTACGCCTCCACCAAGAATTAATACCGTTTACTAAAGCACCAATAATAAGAATCGTTATCAATGGAACTACAAGAGGATTCCAAACTATCTGAATAAAATTAATAAAAATAAATATCCCATTAAATTGCATGATAATTGCAAAAATAAAAAATATTGCAAAAAAAATGACTGTAAATAAATTTATTAATAACAAATTATCGATAATTTGTTTTAACTTATTTTGATTATTCTCCTTAGTCATTTTTTATAACGATATTCATATCATCAACCATTCTAAGACAAGCTTTGTTTACACCCAGTCTTTTTTTAGCATTTTCATTACATGAGATCATAAACTTCTTATTTAACTGTATAAGGTATATTATTTTTATGATCAATTTATTTGTCTGTTTGATTTGATCATTTTTGTCTTTATAGTTACTGGCACAAAAAACATATTTTCCAAGCAAACGTCTTTGCGCTTCTGCAAAAGTTTTTGTAAATTGTGGACCTTTACCTTCAATCTGAATAACCGGTTTTCCTAGTCCAATCGCTTGCTCTGCTGCTGTTCCTGCCATGCTAATACAGCATTTACTTTTCAATAATATTTTGTCAAAATTATTCCAACATATATTCACTGTTAAAAATTTATATTGGAATTTCAAGAGATTTTTATCTTTTATATTTTCTATTTTTAACCATCCTCTTTTTTGAAATATCTCCTTTATTTTTGATGAAGAAAAAGAATTAACTATTGCAAAATTAAACTGAATGTTTTGAAAATATCTTAAATCTGACAATGCCTCTATTACCTCTAAAATCAAAACAAAATTATCTAAAATCTCAGGGAATCTACTTCCTGGAAATAATCCAATACTAAATTCATCTTTATTTAACTTTTTGTTTCTAGGAAAAAACTTATCCATAAATGGGTTGCCTAAAAAAGACACTTTCTTTTTTAATTGCAATGTTAAATCATTAGCTGAAAGAGAATCTCTCGTATATATTTTTTTTGCTTTTTGTGAGAGCAAGAAAAATTTAGAAGGCCATGGTAATTTCAACTTCCCTTCATAATGGCTGGAATAAGCAACTAGATATGTAAAAAAATCTTTCTTACAAACCCATGCAAAAAAAACTGGCACAATATCTCCAACTACAAAAAAATAATCATATTTTTTTCTTATTTTAAAAGTTAAATATAATCTTTTTAGAAGATAAAATATTTCTCCGCCTAAAATCTCAGTAAGTCTTCCCTTAAAAGAATTATAGCCAATTCCTCCAGTTCTAAATTCCTTAGTTTTACCAATAATCTTAATTTTTTCTTTTTCGTAATGGTTTCCCATACCAACAATTGGCAAAGCATGAACAGAATAACCACTTTTTACGAATTGTTTAGCTATTAAACTGCCAGATAGATCTTCTCCATGCCCATTACTTAAAATTAAAATCTTAAACAATTTAAAATTCCAACCATTTTTTTACTTTGGTTAACTCAGGCCAATCTGGATATCTAATTAATCCGTCTTCAACAGATTCTTTCAACTCACTTTTCACATCTGGCATCATAATAGACATTTTTTTTATTAACTCAATATGATCCCTAACACCTTTATTATTGGTAGCCAAAAGAGCTAAAGACAAATTCATTCTTGCTTGTGGATCTTGCTGATTTAATCGAACAGCTTGTCTGGCAGCTGATAAAGCTTCTTCATTATTTTTCAAAAGTAATTGAAGCCATGATAAACAAGTCCAAGCAGCAAAATGATTTGGAATTTGCTGTATAATTTTTTGAAAATCTTGAACGATTGGAATTAAATCTTGCCCTGCTTTATATCTTGATAAAGCTGCATTAAAATCCTCTTCTATGGGATTAATTTCGTTATTCATTATTTATTAAACTGCAAAAGAGCTTCCACATCCGCAAGTTTGAGAGGCATTGGGATTTACAAAATTAAAGCCACCTCCAATTAATTCCTTACTAAAATCTAACTGCATTCCATAAATATATAAAAGACTTTTAGGATCACAAACTACTTGAAAGCTTTGATCAGCTTTTAATGAATAATCATAAACTTTATCATCGGGATTTATTTCATCAGATCCTATAAAGTCCATCGTATAACTCATCCCGCTACAACCGCCAGATCTTACTCCTACCCTAAGTGCTTTTTTATCACTTTGGCCCTTTAATAAATTTGAAATTTGTTCTATAGCATCATTCGTAATTAAGATACCTTTGCCATCATCAGAATTTTTAATTTCCTGTTTAACTTCTACATTTTCCATAAGCAAGGAATTTCTACTATTTATAATATAAAAACTTAATCGATAGGATGCATAGAACAAACGTTATCCAAACTTGATTTGTTATAATTCTAAGAAAAAGTGAAAATTGCAATAGTTGGTTCTGGATTAGCTGGTCTTACAGCCGCAGTCAATTTAGTTGATGAAGGCCACGAGGTAGAAATTTACGAGAGCAGGCCATTTTGGGGAGGTAAAGTTGGAAGTTGGGAAGATAAGGAGGGGAACCACATAGAAATGGGTTTACATGTATTTTTTTACAATTATGCAAATCTTTTTAAATTAATGAAAAAAGTGGGAGCTCTAGACAATTTACTCCCGAAAGATCATACTCATCTATTTATCAATAATGGTGGTAATTTAAAATCTTTAGACTTCAGATTTCCTTTAGGTGCTCCATTTAACGGACTTAAAGCTTTTTTTACAACCGAACAACTTACTTGGGTAGATAAGTTCAGAAATGCCTTAGCTTTAGGGACAAGTCCTATCGTTAGAGGATTGATAGACTATGAAGGCGCAATGAAAATAATTAGAGATCTAGATAGAATTAGTTTTAAAGAATGGTTTTTAAACCATGGTGGAAGTGAAAAAAGTTTAGAAAGAATGTGGGATCCTATAGCATATGCATTAGGTTTTATTAATTGCAAAGATATTTCAGCAAGATGCATGCTAACTATATTCATGATGTTTGCTTCAAAAACAGAAGCCTCAAAACTTAATCTTTTAAAAGGTTCTCCACATAAGTGGTTAACTCAACCTATTGTCGACTACATCACAAACAAAGGAGCAAAAATACATCTTAACCATAAGGTAGAAGAAATAATTTATGAAAAGGAATCTTCCTCTTATTCAGTAAATCAATTAAAAATATCTTCTCCTGAAGGAATGAAGGCAGTGTTTGCAGATAAATTTCTAGCTGCCTGTGATGTTCCTGGAATAAAAAAAATAATTCCAAAAGAATGGTATCAATTTAAAGAATTTGAAGGTCTAAAAAAACTTAGAGCTGTAGCTGTTGCCACAATCCAATTAAGATATGACGGTTGGGTAACTGAATTACAAAAAGATAACACTGGAAACGAACCAATTGGACTAGATAACCTTCTTTATTCTGCTGATGCCTCTTTCAGTTGTTTCGCTGATTTAGCACTCGCAAGTCCAGTAGACTATAGAAAAAAAGATATGGGATCGCTTCTCCAATGTGTTTTAACTCCTGGAGATAGATGGATGGGAAGATCCACAGAAAGAATTACAAAAGAAATTGATAAAGAGGTTCGCCGTCTATTCCCATCCTCAAAAAACCTTAAATTGCTTTGGAGTAACGTGGTACAAATTCCACAATCACTCTATAGAGAAGCTCCCGGTATGGAACCTTTCAGACCCGATCAAAAAACATCCATATCTAATTTCTTCATGGCTGGTAGTTATACAAAACAAGATTATATAGACTCTATGGAAGGAGCTACAATGAGTGGTCATTTAGCTGCCGCCGCAATTTTAGAGAGGAAAGCCGAATTAGCAAAAAATCTTGCAGTAAGTTAATTAATGGGTACTTGGCTAAAACATGACGTAATAACAGTTGTTAATGCGCCTCTTGAAAATGTATGGGACACATGGAGCGATTTAGACTCAATGTCTCTTTGGATGAGTTGGATTGAATCTGTAAAAACAATTGACGAAGAAACTAATAAGTTACCAGATTTAACAGAATGGACTTTGGCTGCAAATGGCTTTAGGTTTAAATGGAAAGCTCAAATTACAGAAAGGGTTGAAAAAAGCAAACTTAAATGGAAATCAATAGGAGGTTTACCAACTGAGGGATCAGTAGTTTTCGAAAGTAAAACTGATCAAATTACAACGGTAAATTTAGCAATAACTTATGAACTACCAAAAATGATTGCTCGGTTTATGGAAGAAAATATTTTAGGCAAAATGGTTACAAACGAATTACAGACCAATATTGATAGATTTAAAGATTTAGTTGAAAAGAACTATACAAAAAATCTTTCTAATTAAAAATATTAATCGCTACATCTAGTAATCCTTCAAAAGTATATTTTTGTGCCTGACTATCAACTCTTCCAAAAACTTTGTTACATATTTTTGTTGTCTGAGGTCCAATAGTTAATAACTTAATTTGATCAAAATATTCTAACCATTGTTTACCAAGTTTTTTTTCTAGTAAAAAAGCAGCATTTACTACGGTTTTACCGCTTGAGAAAATAATTGCATCGACTTTTCGATTAGAAATAATAGCAATTGTTTCTTCTGGAATTGATTCAGGACATCTAGTTTCATATGCAGCAACCTCAAATACACGAGAACCAGCCTTTCTAAATTGATCTGCAATTAAATCCCTACCACCTGTTTGAACTCTTGGTACAAAAACTCTGAGTCCATAACCAGATACTGGGAAATTATCAATTAAACTTTCAGCAACAAATTCTGGAGGTATGAAATCAGCCTTAATCCCAAAATCATCAAGAGTTTTTGAGGTTTTTTCTCCGACTACGGCGATTTTTGTTTTTTTTGAACATTCTTTTAATGAACTATTAAAGTATCTAAGTCTTTTATCCACAAATTTGATCCCATTACTACTGGAAAAAATAATCCAATGAAAATTATCTATTTGATTTAATGCTTCATCAAGAGGATTCAAATCATCAGGATCAGCAACACTTATTGCAGGTAAATCAAATACATTAGCGCCCTTGCTTATGAATATCTTTTTTATATCCAATATCCCTTCTTTTGATCGAGTAATAATTATATTTCTTTTATCAAGGGGTAGATCAACTTTTGGCATCCTTATCCTCAACATTATGATTTTGATTTTTATTTTTTAATTCATCGAGAAGTTTCAAGACTGATAATCCTTTATCAAGAACAACATCATCTTTAAAAATTATCTCTGGAACTCTTCTCATCTCAATTCTTTTTCCTAAACTATGCCTTATAGAGCTTCTAGCAGTATTCAAGTTTTCAACAATGTCTTTCCTCACTTTCTCTTGAGCAGTTGAAGTTATATAAATTTTACAGTGTTGCAAATCTCCTGATAAATCAATCTTAGAAATATTGACGAAATGATCTCTAATAAGATCATTTTCTAAATCATTCTGCAAAATAAGCGTTATTTCTTTCTTCAAAAGAGAAGAAACTTTGGCAAGACGGTAATTATTTGGCATTATGGTTTTAAATTTATTGGGTTTGTCATCGCTTGCAAGACAAAATAAACAGTTATGAAAGCACTTAAGACAGAAGATATCAAACCTACTATTGTGAGTGGATTTGATCTATTCTTGAATAAAGGTTCAAGCAGAGCAACAAGTCCCCCAACAATGATAGATATCAAATACTTTGGATATCTCGCAACATTAGAGAAAAATTCGCCCATCAGCTCCACAAATAGATTACTTTTTTAGCTAAGTTTTAACAAACATTAAACAGCATGATTACATTATATCAATTTAGGCATAGTGCTTTTTGTTTAAAAACAAGAATGGCTCTTCATGCAAAAAAACTACAATATCGAGTTGAAGAAGTAACACCTGGAATAGGCCAATTTGAAATCTTTAAATTATCGGGTCAAAAACAAGTACCTGTAATAGTCGATAGTAATGATCAAGTAATTAATGACTCTTCAACTATTTGCGAATATATAGATAAAAAAAATGAAACCAATCCACTTTTTCCGGAGGATCCAATATTATTTGCACAATGCAAACTTATTGAAGACTGGGCAGATACTACAATGGCTACAACTTGTAGAAAAGCTTTAATAAAATCTGCAATAGAAAATCCACAGTTAAGAACTGCATTACTTCCAGATGAAATACCTTCTTCAGTTAAAAGTATTGTTGATAAATTACCTTTTGAAAATTTTAGTAAAATTTCTAATGTAGTTTTGTCTTCTAAAGATAATTTAGAACTCCAAAAATTACTGGAAGCTTTATCAAAATCCTTGATCAACAAGAAATATTTAGTTGGAGATAGTTTATCAATTGCAGATATTTCAATTGCTGCTCAGTTATCCCTTCTTAAATTTCCAAAGTCTGCAGGTCCAATTCTTTCAGGAGAGGGGAGCCAAGAATACATAAACAATCCTTATTTAGAAAATCTTTTCATTTGGAGGAACAACTTAGAAGAATATCTTTTTAGTGCTTACTCTCAATAAATTCAAACTTCAATTTATATTTATTTGTTTTTATAGCATGAATAGAAGGATCACCAACTTTTGAACCATAAGAAGCAACATATTGCACTCCACAAATTGATGGTTTGATTGAATTATCAACTTCCAATATTTCTTCGGAACATTTTTGAAATTTACTAATGGTCTCTACTTGATTAACCCTTGAAGCACCTGGCTTATGTGCTGTTTGTATAACTAGCTCATCTGCGAAAAAAATATCATTATCTTGGATCTGATTTCTCCCTGTAATTCTTGAATCAATATAAAAATCATCTTTTAAATAAGTAATTTGATTATTAATAGATTGAGGATCATTAACAACCTTGATTAAGGTTTCACCAAATATTGCTTTTCCAATAGATTCAGAATTTTTTGCACGATTACCAACAATTAAATCTGAATCATTCTTAAAGAAATTTACTTTATAAATAACTGGCTCTTCTGAATCATTAAGTATATCTTGAGAAGTAACAAGCCAATTCCCCTCGAACCAATTAGGATAAATTAAATCCTTAGAAGTATCCGAAAATTTAAAATTTGGCAAATATAATTCTGGCCATTGATTTACACGATTTTCCAAAAACTCTTTTACGTTAGAATCTACTAGAGCAAAAGAACTTTCTAAAAAAATTCCTTGAAAAATCAAGCAAAGAATTAATCCAAAAAGAATTTTCATTATGTCAAATCCACTAATAAGATCATCAGATTATTATGTATTATTAGAGCCAGACTCAAAAGAAAAAATCGTATCAAAGCAAGAAGCAATTTTATGGTTGAAGAATTGGCTTAGTAAGACAGAAACACAAACAATATATCAAAATATAGAAGATCCTGATCAGGAATTTTTTGAAGAATTATTGGAAAGCACTTATGAATTAGAAATAAAATTAGGATACGTTATCAAATGGTTTGCAGTAAGAATTGAACCAGATTAACTGATTATTTCTTCATGAATTGCATTAATTATTTTCATAGCAACTTCTTCAATATTTTCTTTTTTTACTTGAATTCTTAAATCTGCTTGAGAATACAAATTTTCTCTAGATTGAAAAATGCTCATATATAAATCATTTAGATTCTTTCCCTGAAGAAGTGGCCTATTTTCAATTTCATTTTTCAATCTTTCAATTGCTATATCTTTGTCGAGATCTATCCAAACAATTATTCCCTGTCTTAAGATTCCCCAGTTTTCCGATTTGGTAACTATTCCTCCCCCAGTTGAGATTACTAATGAAGGAATTTTGATGGTTTCTTTAAGGCAGTTTGCTTCTAATTCGCGAAAATTATCTTCTCCTTCATCCTTAAAAATTTGATTGATTGATTTTTTTGCCAACTTCTCTATTAATGAATCTAAATCAATATATTTATACTTCAATAATTCAGCCAGCTTCAAACCAGTTTGTGACTTACCAGAACCCATCATTCCTATTAAAAATATGCTTCTGCGCTTAATAGCATGAACTGTTTTTTCGATAATGGATTGTTCCATAAAGACAAAAGCGTATTTAAAACCTTAAGATAGTATTATCGCAGACAGGTATGACTTCTACACAATCCAAACCATCTCATGGAAAAGGACGTGAATGCGTCATAACTCGACGTGCCTGCTTTAGTTCTAGTCACCGTTATTGGCTTCCTGAAAAAAGCCCAGAAGAAAATTTATCTCTTTTTGGAAAGTGCAGTATTGCACCAGGTCATGGTCATAATTATGAACTTATTGTTTCAATGGGCGGAGAACTAGACTCTGATGGAATGGTACTTAATCTCTCTGATGTAAAACACTCTATTAAAGATAAGGTTACTGGACAATTAGATTTTCGTTTTTTAAATGATGTCTGGCCTGAATTTAATGTTAATAATCAAGAAGGTATACTTCCCACAACTGAAGCATTAGTAAAGGTCATTTGGAATCGTCTGAAGGATGATTTACCTCTTACAAGTCTAAGACTTTATGAAAACCCAAATTTATGGGCAGATTATTTTGGAAAAAACATGGAAGCATTTTTAACAGTTCAAACTCATTTTGCAGCCGCTCATAGACTTGCAAAAAAAGAGATATCCTTTGATGAAAATAAAAAAATCTATGGGAAATGTGCCAGAGTTAATGGACATGGTCATAACTATCTTGTCGATATAACTGTAAAAGGGGATATTGATAAAAGAACAGGAATGGTTTGCGACTTATCTGCCCTCCAAGAGATAATTAATGATTTAGTTGTTGAACAACTAGATCATACTTTTCTTAATAAAGACATCGAATTTTTCCATAATTGTGTTCCAACTGCTGAAAATATAGCTTTATATATTTCTGATATTCTAAAAAAACCAATACATAATCTTGGTGCAACATTACACAAAATAAGACTCCAGGAGAGTCCAAATAATGCTGCAGAAATTTATGTTGATCAAAAGTTAACCAATTCGTTGAAGTTGACATTGGAAAATAGTTTAGTCACGCAAACTTGAATATCCCAAGAGTAATAATTGTTATAGCATCAAGTCTTGATGGGAGAATTGCATTTCCTGGAGGTGGAGAATCGCATCTTGGAAGCGATGAAGATAAAAAAATATTAAATCAAAACTTATCAATGGTTGACGCCACCATTTTTGGTCTAGGTACTTTAATAGCTCATCAATCAACTTACCTAGTTAAAAATCTCGCTAATAATGACTTAGAAAATATATCAAAAAGCCAACCAATTTCTATAGTTGCTTCAAATAGCAAAAAATTTAACAGTAATTGGAAATACTTTCGTCAACCAATTAGAAGATGGCTAATAAGTTCAAGTAAAGTTGATAATTCGCCGAATAATGAATTCGAGAAAGAACTCTTTTTCGAAGATTCATGGAAAAAAACTTTAATTACACTTAAAAAACAAGGGATAAATGATTTAGCTCTGCTAGGAGGTGCAAAACTTATAAATTCATTCATAAAAGAGGATCTAATAACAGATATAAAAATCACAATAATTCCACGAATTTTTGGAGGTATATATACATGGATCCCTCCAGAACAAACAAATGCGATTTTTAATCTCAAAAGGCTATGGGAAATAAAATCAATTAAAAATTTAATGAATAATGAAATCCATGTTCATTACAAAAAGATTTGAAATAATTTCAATAATAAATGAACCAAAAAATACTTAAAGTTGAAGTTAAATTGTCAATTAAGGAAATCTCCAAAGAGATATGGAATGAATTAGCAAATGAACTTAATAATCCATTTTATGAATGGACTTGGATTAAAAACCTTGAGATCTCTAAAAGTGTTTCAAGAGAAACTGGTTGGCAGCCTCTATATTTTGTTGCTTATAAAAATGAAGAGATATTAGGAATTGCCCCACTTTTTTTAAAAAATCATAGCTATGGAGAATTCATTTTTGACCAATCGTTTGCAAGATTGGCTCAAGAGCTGAATTTAAATTATTACCCTAAATTAATTGGAATGAGTCCTTATAGTCCTGTAAATGGATATCAATTTCTTTATAAAAAAAATAAAGACAAGAAAGAAATTACAAATTTACTTATAAACCACATCGAAAGCTTTGCGATTACAAACAAAATTCTAAGTTGTAATTTTTTATATATTGATGAAAGCTGGGGCAACCATCTTAAATCTTTGGGATACCATGAATGGATAAATTCCAGCAGTGAATGGAGGAGTAATGGAGAAAAAACATTTAATGATTTTCTTTCTAGATTTAACTCTAATCAGAGAAAAAATATAAAAAAAGAGAGGAAATCAATTACTAAACAAGATATTAAAGTAGAAATTTTTAATGAAGATGATATCAACCAAGAAATCCTCAAAAAAATGCATAATTTTTATGAACAGCATTGTTCGAGGTGGGGAGTTTGGGGAAGTAAATATCTAACATCTACATTTTTCGAAACACTGGTTGATAATAAAAAAAATCTTTTACTTTTTAGTGCATCAAAACATGATTCAAATGAAATTTTTGCTATGTCGATGTGCGTTAAAAATCAAAACAACTTATGGGGTAGATATTGGGGTAGTCAAGAAGAAATATCTAATTTACATTTTGAATTATGCTATTACCAGCCAATTGAATGGGCAATAAAAAATAGTATCCATTTGTTTGATCCCGGAGCGGGTGGTAAACATAAAAGGCGGAGGGGGTTTTTTGCAAAAAGCACCATTAGCTTGCATAAGTGGTTTGACAAAAATATGGAAAATATAATTAGTCCTTGGCTAAATGAAGTGAATAAACAAGTAGAGATGGAAATTGATTTTGAAAATAAATCTATACCCTTTAAATAAAAAATTATTCGGCTTTACCAAAGATTATATTAGTAATATAGTTTGAAATTAAATTCCCAAAATGGATTCAAGTCAAAGTTTAGATGAAAAAATAAAGATTGATAATAGTCTATCCAACCGATATATAGACTTAGATCCAAACGGTTATTTCATTATAAAAGTAGATTTAGAAGAAAATAAAATAATTTTAGAGCACTTTTTAAACAACATCGATCAGGAAGGCTGTGCGCTTGACCCAGAAACAAATGAACCAATTAAATGCGACTCTCAAAATAAAAGAGTTTGTAATGAAGTTTTTGAAGGAATTAGTGCGAAACAACTTGGAATATTGATCACTGAAGAAAGAAATGACTTAATAACAAGATTCGATCATGCTCTATATTTAGGCCGAGAACTACAAAAAGCAGAAGAATGTTTATACAAAAAATTACCATATATCCAAGATTAAGAAATTAAACGAAAAAATCTAATCTTTTCATCTGATGTTAAATTAAATAAAAATAAAAAAATTAATGAACATCATTTTCTATTTTGCATTTATTGGTTTTGGTTTTGGAGCTGCTTTCGCATTAGATAAACTCTTAAGAGCAGTTAAATTAATTTAAAAACTACAAAATTTTAATAATCTCTCCATACAAATCATATTCATCAGCAAAAGAAATATTTGCTTCAACAAATTTACCAATATAATTTTTCAAATCATTTTTAGTATTAATAGATAAAATCACATTTCCGTCAATTTCAGGAGCGAAATTGTAGGACCGACCTATTAATTCGTTATTATCTGATATTTTTTCTACCAAAACTTTCATTTTTGAACCAACATATGCCTGATTTTTATCTTTAGAGATATTTTGTTGAACTGAAATAACATTATCTTTTCTTGCCTCTGCAACCTCTGGAAATACCCTTTTTGGCAAATCAAAAGCTGCAGTTCCATCCTCAGGAGAAAAAATAAATACTCCTACATGATCAAATTTGTGCCTATACAAAAATTCGAGAAGATGTTCAAAATGTTCTTTTTTTTCTCCCGGGAAACCAACAATGAGACTAGTTCTTAATACAGCAGATGGGATTTCTGCTCTAATTTTCTCCAAAATTGATTCATTCAAAGAAGCCTGCCAAGGTCTATTCATACTCCTTAACACATCTGGATGACTATGCTGAAGTGGCAAATCAAAGTAAGGTACTATATTCTCTGAATCTTTGAAAGCTCTAATAACTTCATCAGTTAAACCCGTTGGATAAGCATAATGTATCCTGATCCAAGGAATTGGAACTTTAGAAAGCTCATTCAAAAGTTTGGCTAATGATGGTTTTCCATAAATATCCTGACCATAATTAGTTGTTATTTGACTAATTAATATGATTTCTTGAATACCCTTTTTTGCAAGACTTTTGGCTTCTGAAACTATAGATTCTATTGTTCTACTTCTTTGGGGACCTCTCAATTTAGGAATAATACAAAAAGCGCAATTATAGTTACAGCCTTCAGCAATACGAAGATAAGCAACAAATTTGTTTTTATTTACAAAACGAGGTATTTCCTCATCTGCAATAAATTCCGGTATTTTTGAAACTTCATTAACGATTTCCCCTTGTTCTACTCTTTCTAAAACCTTGGCTATCTTTTGATAATCTCCAGTTCCAACCAAACCTTTTATTTCAGGGATTTCTCTTATAAGCTCATCTTTAAAATGCTGAGCCATACAGCCTGCAACTATTACTTCCTTTCCTTGATTTGTGTATTCTAGAATCTTTTTAATAGATTCTTCTCTAGCTGTTTCAATAAAACTGCAAGTATTTACAACAACAACATTTGCATCATTTATATTGCTGTCAACTTCGTAACCCTCTTTATCTAATAAGCCTTGCATATGTTCAGTATCAACAAGATTTTTCTCACAGCCAACATGACTGAATGCAATCTTAGATAGTTTTTTTTCTTTTATATCATGACTATTTTGTTTCACAACTTAAGAAATAAGAATTAAAAGATTTAAACAGCATTTCGTATTTAACTCTCATGCCAAGATAATATTAGGATAGATAATGCAAATAACAAACTTTCTTTTTGTATGGCTCTTAAGACTTTAAACAGAAGAAATAAAAAAGATTTGAAATGGCCAAAAATCGTAATCGCAATTCTTAGCACTATAGGCATAGTTGATACAGGTTCGATTACTTTAAAAAACTGGGGATTATTTACTTCGCTTTCATGCCCAGGGATACAAAATGGTTGTGAAACAGTTTTAAATAGTCCTTGGGGTACTTTATTTGAAAATAATCTAATTAATATACCTCTCTCATTAGCTGGATTTATAACATATTTATCAATATTAGTTATCACAATAATACTCTCACTAAATTTAATTTCCCCAAAAGAAAAACTAAATAAGTTTTTATGGTGGTTAGTATTTCTAATTTCTTGTGCGTCATCAACATTTAGCTTTTTATTGATAAATATAATGTTTTTTAAGATTCAAGCATATTGCTTTTTTTGTATACTTTCAGCAATTTTATCGTTTTCTATCTTTATAATTTCTATGATTGGAGCGAAGTTCGAAAGTAGAGAACCTATGATTTTTAGAGGTTTCATTGTAGCCATTAGTGTCCTGCTGGGGGGGCTAATTTGGTCAACAAATGTTGACCCTTCTAATGCTATAGATGTTGCAAACCCGACTGAAAATGTATCGCCATTAATTACCACTTCAAGCTCTCCCCAGAAGGTAAAGTTTGCAAAATTTTTAAGTGAAAGAAATATTGTTATGTATAGTGCATACTGGTGCCCGCATTGCCACGATCAGAAACAATTATTTGGTAAGGAAGCAGTTAAAGAATTAAAAGTAGTTGAATGTGCAAAAGATGGTAAAGATAATGAGTATGAGCTATGCCAAACAAAAGGAATCAGTGGATTTCCTTCTTGGGAAATAAATGGAGAAATTATTAGTGGTACGCGTGACTTAAAAGAATTAGCAACAAAAACAGACTATCAAGGAGATCTTAATTTTTAATAAATCTTTTTTGAATTTTTTGATCTAACTGTTGTCTAGTATGGCATTCCCAATTTTTATCTTTATCAGGGAAATCATCTCTATAGTGCCCTCCTCTACTTTCTTCTCTAAATAGACAAGCTTTTAATAAAGTTATGGTGGTTATTTGTCTATTCTTTAAATCAAGTAAAAGATTTAATGCTCTCCTATTGCGTTCACTAAGTTTTATTTTTTGATCAAATTTTATTTTTTTAAGACTATTTAATAAATCATTTTTATTTAATTTATTTATATCATTTTGAATATAATTTAAAAATTTACTCATATTTACCTTATTTCGAGATACACCTAAATTTAACCAACATAGTTTTCTTAGTTCATCAATTTTTTCAGCAATTATAGAAATTTGATCTTCTTTAGGATCTTCAATATCAAACTCCTGAAACGATCTATCAAATTTTTCAACTTTAGAAAGGTCATTCAAAACAATTGAAGACATTTTTCTTGCGAAAACAAGACACTCCATCAGTGAATTACTTGCCAGTCTATTAGCACCATGCACACCTGTAGAAGCAACTTCTCCAACGGCATATAATCCTTTTCTTGTTGAAGATGCATTTAGATCAGTTTTAACACCTCCCATCCAATAATGAGCTGCAGGAGCTACGGGAATAACCTCATTTAAAGGGTTAACTCCATAATCCTGACATCGACTTAAGATCGTGGGGAAGCGCTCTACAATTTTTTCTGGGTCAATATACCGAAGATCTAAGCCAACATGGTCTATATTATTATCATACATATTTTTCATAATTGCTCTACTTACCTGATCTCTAGTAGCTAAATCACGATTGTCAAGATTTTTAACTGGACTTTCACCATTTTTATCAACTAAAATCGCTCCTTCCCCTCTAAGTGCCTCAGAAATTAAGAAGCAAGGTGCACCATAAAATTTTAAAGCTGTTGGATGAAATTGCACGAACTCTAAATCTTCGATAGCAGCTCCTGCTTTCCATGCAAGAGCAATCCCTTCACCAGAGGATTGAGCAGGATTTGTTGTATTTGTAAATAAGTGCCCACCCCCACCTGTAGCCAAAACAACAGCTCTAGATTTGATCCAATATAAATTTGCTCCATCAAGAACCTGAACTCCTCTACATTCTTTATTTTCAATGAGAAGTTCAGTTACTCTTACACCCCTGCAGTGAAGAATATTCTTTTGATTCTCAATATGATCTTCTAAAACTTCAACTAATGCTCGTCCAGTACGATCTTTAACATGTAAGACCCTTCTTCGTGAATGGGCTGCTTCCAAGGTAGTAGCTAGTTGATCAGAATTTTGATCAAAAATCATCCCTAATTTCTGCAACCTTTCTACACAACCTGGAGCTTCTTTAACAAGCATTTCTACAGCTTGAAAATCACATAGTCCATCACCTGCTTTTAAAGTATCCTCAGCATGTAGATCAAATGAATCATCTTGTCTAACAACAGATGCAATTCCGCCTTGAGCCCATCTACTGGAAGATACCTTACTAGTATTTCTATTTAAAAGAAGCACTTTTAAATTTGAGGGTAATTCAAGACAAGTCATAAGGCCAGCAGCTCCAGCGCCTATAACGATTACATCCCAATTATTTATTGGTATCAGTTCTTGCGAAAATGGAGGCCGTAGCATTAAACCAATCCACTAAAAGTTGGTTGCAGAATTGCTAAAACAATAAAAATACCATCAACAATTAATGTCGTTTGAATTACGTAACCAGACACTAAGAGTGCTTTACCACTAGTAGTATTAATTGTGCCAGAATCTAAAATTTCTTTTGAAATAAACCAAAGTATAAGACCAACAAAAACGATAATAGATAATGATTTTATTTGCATAAGACCCTCGGAAGTTTTTTGAAGAATCATGGGTGCATTTTCGGAATCTGCTGTAATTACCTGCCTCCATTGATCCATGATTCCGATTAAAAATATTGTTATGTCGGTAACTGCGGTTCCAAATAAAGAAGAGATATAAAAACTTGAACCTATTTTCCAATTAGTACCAAATCCCATTAAAGCTAATGGGAGAACTACGGCTTCAACAGGTATGTGTAGAATAGGAAATGGGCTTAACCATCCCCAGAACAAACATCCACCAAGCCAACTACCTGATATACCAAGTAATAATGAGCTGACAATAAACCACTTATTTGATCCTTTCTGATTCAAAACAATTGCCACTAAGACAATCACAAAAGTAAAACAAAGTGCACTTATTGGTTCTAATCTTACCCAAGGGGCTTGAACAAAAATAGGTAAAATTACAAAAAAAGAAGACCACAATCTTAAAGATATAGGATTTGATAAAAAACTATTTTCGTATGAATCAACTGTCTTTTGGGATCCATAGTTGAATTTATCTTTTACTTCTAAATTTTTTGTAATTAATTCTTCCAATGGAAAAGGTTATTTTAATTAATCTAAATCGTGTTTTAAAAAACTGCGAATGTCATATTTTAATAAATTAAAGACCCATAATTTAACACCTATATTTAGTTTTTTAAAAGTATTTAATACACTTTGAGTCATATATAAGTTTAGAATGAGTATAAATAAGAGTATTTAGCCTTAAATTGTGTGGCAAGAAATTAATTACACGGAAGATCCCATTGATCTTTTGGTTCCTAATATTACTTATAAAATAAATCCTGCAGAAATTGAAAGTATTGAAGCTAATTCTATTGCTGAAGAAATAGGATTTGAATCAGGTGATTCAATTATTAGTATTAATGGGAAAAAACCTAGAGATTTAATTGATTATCAGATTCTGATTAATGAAGAAATTTTAGACATATCAGTTTTAGATAAAAATCATGAAATTCACAATATTAGTATTGAAAAAGATCAAGACGTTAATTTAGGTATAAATTTTAAAGATGCATTATTTGATTCAATCAAGCAATGCAATAATAGATGTCCATTTTGTTTTATTGATCAACAGCCAAGTGGTAAAAGAAAAAGCCTATATATAAAAGATGATGATTATAGATTAAGTTTCCTATATGGCTCTTATTTAACTCTTACGAATTTAAAAAAAGAAGACTGGGAAAGAATTGCTATGCAAAAACTATCCCCACTTTTTATTTCAGTTCATGCTACTGATCCCGCCACAAGAGAAAAATTATTAAAAAATAAAAAAGCAGGAATAATACTTGATCAAATTTCGTGGTTTGAAAAAAACTCTATTCAAATACATGCTCAAATTGTTGTTTGTCCAGATATAAATGATGGGGATATTCTTGAGCAATCAATTTTGGAACTTGCTGAATTCTATAAAAAAACCTCTCAAACAGTTCTTTCAGTAGCAATAGTTCCTGTCGGACTAACAAAATTTAGACCTGAAAATGATGGACTGAAATCAATCAGCCCAGAATACGCAAAAAAAACTATTAAACAAGTAGAAAGAATTCAAGCCTCTCTACAAATTACTCTTGGGACTCGTTTTTGTTGGCTAGCAGACGAATGGTATTTAATTGCTGGTACAAATTTACCTAGTTACAAAACATACGAAAATATGCCACAAGAATCTAATGGAGTTGGGACTATTAGAAACTTTCTAGAAACATTAAGAGAGAAAACTCAAAACCTGCCACAAAAAGTAAAAAAGCCAAAAAAAGTTAGTTGGATTGTTGGTAAATTAGTTTATGAAGCCCTAATTCCTACAGTTAAGCAATTAAACTTAATTAATGGATTAACAATAAATTTATATGGTTTGCCAAGTATTTATTGGGGTCAAGATCAAGTTGTTACAGGACTTCTGACTGGAGAAGATCTAATTTACGGGCTGAAAAATAAGGATTTAGGAGATGCTGTTTACATACCATCTATTATGTTAAAAATTAATACTGATTTATTTTTAGATGATAAAAATATTCAAGAAGTTGAGAATCAAATAAATACTAAAATTCACGTTCTTGATGATTCAAATGATATTATTAATACTTTGATTGGTTAATCGAATATTTTCGAAACTATAGAACATGCTTAGAAGAGTAATAAATCCTTTCTTATTATTGCCGCTTACTCTAAGTATGAATACCTTTAATGCTCTATCGATCGAAAAAAAAAGCTACATTGATAATGTTTTAGAAGAAAAATCAAATATTACTTCTGTTGATTATCAAGAAATAGAAAAACTTGTATTAAATAATCAAGAATTAAAATCATTGCAAAACCTAGTAGCCTCTGCAAAATTTAACCTTTCCAGTCAAATTGCCAAAAGATACCCATCCTTAGATTTTCAAGCCAATGGGTTGCCTAAATATATCGCAGGTAAAAATTACAATAGCAATTCACCTACTTTAAAAACATCACAATTTACGGCTAATCCCTCCCTTAATATTAAATGGGATGTAATCGCCCCACTAAGAGGATCTGAAATTAAAATTGCCAAAACAAATTACAAAATTGCAGAAAATAATTATGAGATTAAGAAAAAAGATTTAATTCAAGAAGCAAGAATCAGGTATCACAAATACAAAAAGTCATATCAAGATATTCAAAATAAAAAATTCACACTTGATTTATCAATTACAAGTTTAGAAAATGCTGAAACGAAACTAGATGCTGGAATTGGTACAAAATTTGAAGTTCTTGAAGCAGAAGCTCAATTATCTCGAGATAAACAATCACTTAATGAAAAGAAAATAGAACATGAAATTAATAAAATTTCTCTTAAAGAGATTCTCAATTTTAAAGGGGATTTTGAAACTAATAAAGAGCAGAATCTCATAGGGTTTTGGAATCATAAATTAAATAAGAATATTAATGAAGGTTTGGATAAAAATCTTTCCTTAAAAAACCTTATTCTTCAAAAAGCGATCAAAAAAGGCCAGGCAAATAGCTTTTTAGCTCAAAATAAGCCAAATATCTATATCAGCAATTCATTATCTAGTACATTTTTAAAGGGTGACTCTTTAGCAACGAATATTGACTCTGAAAAATCTGGATCTAATTATACAAATACTATAAGTCTAAATTTTGCATGGAGTATTTTTGATGGCGGACAAAATAAGAACTCCTACAAATCAAAAATAGCAGATGCAGAAGCTGAAAAATATGCTTACGAAAATCTAAAAAATGTTTTGACAACAAGAATTACTAAAGCCTACTTAAATCTTAAATTAAATGAAGAGAAAATTATTTCTTCTCTTAAAGAAATTGAATCTAGCAAAGAGTCTGTAAGGCTTTCCAGACTCAGATACGATGTTGGAATATCAACTCTAAAGGATGTCCTTTTAAGGCAAAGTGAACTAAGCAATGCAAAATCAAAAAAAATTAATGCTATATATAATTACAATCTGAATTTAGATGAATTGGAAAGATTAACTTTTCTTGATAAAAGTAAGAATTGTTTGGGTAGTAATAATACTAAAATTCATGATATAGACTCTATTTGCAATATATAAAGATGAATCCACCAAATTTAACTAATAAGCAACTTAGTGAATTAGATTCTTTATTTGAATTGGTTAGTCAACGTCAAAAAAAAGATTTTGGAAATATTAACGCCAGCAATAAAGCAGATGGATCATTATTAACAAGTTGTGATTTATGGAGTGATAAAACAATTGTAGACGGCTTAGCGTCTATAGCTCCAGGAGAGGGCGTCCTTAGTGAAGAAGGGCAAAAGTTAATTCCAAACTCAAAAGCTTATTGGGTAGTCGATCCACTCGATGGGACAACAAATTTTGCTGCAGGTATTCCTTACTGGTCTATATCAGTGGCAAGGTTCGTTAATGGTAAACCGCAATCTTCTTTTTTAATAATTCCTACATTGAAAAAAAAGTTTGTATCAATTAAAGGTGAAGGAGTTTTGTTAAATAACCAAAAAATAGAACCTAGCCAAAATAATCATCGAAGTGAATGCATTTCTTTATGTAGTAGATCAATAAAAATTTTACAAAAAAAACCAAACTCAGTATTTCCTGGCAAAATCAGACTCTTAGGTGTATCGAGTTTAAATCTTACGAGCGTAGCGATGGGACAAACTTTTGGAGCAATAGAATCAACCCCTAAGATATGGGATATTGCAGCAGCTTGGCTGCTATTAGAAGAACTCAATTGTTCTATAAATTGGTTAGAAACAGATCCTTTAAATTTAGTTTCAGGACAAGACTTAAGCGAAGTTAATTTTCCATTAATTGCTTGTAGATCTATAGAAAAAATTGAAATTTTAAAACCATGGGGCAATTTATTATTGGAAAAATAGTTGCATGATAAATCAATAATTACTTGAAAAATTGCTTAATCAGATACAATAAAAAATAATTAAATAACAAAAATATTTGAAGAAAATTAATATGCAGCGAAGTGCCACATGGATACTGAAAAGTTTATGGGGAGCTTGTGAGCGATGGAGCAAATCTGATTGTGTTGATTTAAGCGCTGCATTTGCATACTATGCACTTCAATCATTTTTTCCTATTCTTCTAATTTCCCTTTCAATAGCATCATGGTTCCTAGGAAAACAAGAAGGATTAGATCAACAAATAATTTCTATTGCTGCTCAGCTTTTACCTCCTTCAGTAGTTGAGTTAGTAGAAACAACATTATTTAATTTGATTGATCAAGGTTTTGGAGCAGGTATTCTAGGGGCTATGTTTTTGCTTTTTACAGCAGGAAATGCATATCTATCTCTTCAAAGAGGTTCGGATAGGCTGTGGGAAGACGAAATTCCTTCCAAAAAAGTTAATGCTGCTTGGAGAGTGCAAGCTTCGAGGTTTCTCAGAAATAGAGTTGAAGCCTTTTTAATAGTATTCTTTATTGGTTTTTTAATGGTACTAGATCAGATTAGTGCAAATCTTAGGATGATCCCAAGTAACGTTTTAGAAAATCTCTCAAAATCTAACAATCTTATCTCTGATTTATTATTAAAGTTGCCTCTATTACAAGTTGGTCAGTTTGCAATACCACTAATCGGATTTTCTTTAATGGCTCTTTTATTACAAGCTCTCTTACCCAGTAGAAAAGTTCCCTTGAAACCACTTTTACCTGGATCTTTTCTTATTGGAATTGGCCTAACCACTTTGAACCTAGCAGTAAGTAAAAGTATTCTCTCACTTGGAGCAAGATTTCAAGCATATGGTTTTATTGGAGGTTTTCTTGTGCTTACTTTGTGGGTATGGCTATTAGGAGTAATTTTATATTTTGGACAGTGCTGGAGTGTAGTTATTGCTAGTATGACTTTATTAAATAAAAAAAGAAATTATAAATAACAACAACCAAGATGAATTATTTTCTTAAAGCTAATAAAAATCTTGTTACTTACTCATTAATCTTACTTTTAGTCATTCCAATTTTTGGAATAAACTTTTTCATAAGCTTTCTTGGTAATATCCTACTCCTATTATTTTTAATTCCTGTTCTATTAATAATTTTAGCATTTATAGGTTTTAACTCTTACAAATCAAAAATTAATAAATGTAATAATTGTGGTGCTATATCCTTAGGCTTAAGTGAAACCTGTATGAATTGTGGTGCAACTTTAGAAAATATTAGTAATAACAATCAATTTGATAAAAAGCCTTGTGAAAGTACCATTGAAGTGAAAGCAGAAGAAGTAAATTAAATTCTATCCTATTCCAATTTGTCGAAGAATACTTTGTCCAGTAATTAATTCGGTACCAAGGCCAATCAAGATACCCATCATTGCCATACGTCCATTCCAGGTTTCAGCAAAATTTACGAAGCCAAATCTTGGTTGATTGTCATTATTCATAATTAACTATATTGTCTATCAGATCATTTTAACGTTTTGAGGAAGAATTTATGATAAATAATAAATTATTTATTTAACATGTCGTACACCATCAACAGATCGATACTCATCTCCAGTTAATTCCTCATATACAATGGCTGGCAATCCTGTATCAAACATTGTTTGCAATGCTTCTTTTAACATAGGATTCCAACCTCCAGTACTAACTTTTCCATGCCTTACAGTCCAGTCCCAAGTACCTTGCAGATCCCTTGGTAATCTACCTTCTCTATCTCTTCGCGCAACTAAGTCTAAAGATTCAACTATACCAACAATAACTGGATTTTTACCGTAAGAGGGAGTAAGACTTAGTTCAAGTCTCACTGGATCTTCTTTAACCATTTTTAAACGAAACCTTGGAGGTAACTTGAGAGATCTTATTACCGATGAGACAATTTTTGTTCTTAATTCCAATTTTTTTCCTATATATAATTTTATTAATCAGTTGTTGAACCTTTTCCTTCTAATGTGGAGTCATTGTCATTAGAAAATCTTACTGTTAATAGCTCCTCCTCTGTTATATTTCCTGATTTATCTAAAAGCTCTGGGTGTATAGTGTACTTTTTTTGTTTAAAACTGGAAGTTTTGAAACGTTGATTTTTGTTATCAGATATTCCCCAACCATTAGACATTACTTTAAAAGCTTTCCAAACTAAATAAGTTAAGGCTGCAGAATATATGATTGGAAATAAAATAGTCATCTAACCTATAAATCAATTGATTATATGTTTATCATCATAGCCTGAAAAAAAGAAATTTAGCTATTTTTAGTTATTAAATTTTTCTCTAGATTCAATTAATCTAATTAGTAGTTATATTTAAATTACACTTGTTTAGTGTGTTAAATCTCTTGAAGAATATAAAAAAATCAAAATTGAAAAGATACCTCCAAAAGCTTTTACTATTTGCCTCATTAATCACATTAGGCCCTATATACTCTACAAAATTATTATCCCAACCTTTAAGTAAACCAACAACTAAGGAAATTGATTTATATTCAAACAAGTCTTTCGTAACTAAAGCTGTAGAAAAAACGGGTGCATCTGTGGTAACAATTGATACTCAAAGATATGTTAAAAAAAGAAAATTTCCTAACAATTCTCAACTATTTTTAGACCCATACTTTGAAAGATTTTTTGGATTAGATTTACCTAATGACAATCGGCCAAGAATAGAGCAAAACCAAGGCAGTGGATTTATATTTGCAGATGAACTTGTAATGACCAATGCTCATGTAGTGAATGGATCAGATAAGGTAATTGTTGGTTTAACCAATGGCAAAAAATATAACGCTAAACTGATAGGCCAAGACTCTGTTACTGATTTAGCTGTGCTAAAGATTGAAGGGAAAGGGCCTTGGCCAAAAGCAAAATTAGGCGATTCTGCAAAAATTAAAGTTGGTGATTGGGCTATAGCAGTAGGAAATCCATTTGGACTGGAAAACACAGTTACGCTTGGTATTATTAGTAATCTAAATAGAAACGTAACTCAATTAGGAATATATGATAAAAAACTTGAAATGATACAAACAGACGCTGCTATTAATCCTGGCAATTCTGGAGGTCCGCTTTTGAATAGCGATGGAGACGTAATTGGTATTAATACGTTGATAAGATCAGGTCCAGGAGCGGGTTTGAGTTTCGCAATCCCAATTAATAAAGCTAAAGAAATTGCCTATCAACTATTAAATAATGGGAAAGTAATACATCCTATGATTGGAATCAGCCTAATAGAAGAAAGTATTTCTGAGAGAAAAAATAACGTCGTAAAAGTTGGATATGTAGTACCGAACAGTCCAGCTGAAAAAAGTGGAATCAAGATAGATGATATTTTAATTAAAATAGGCAATAAAGATATTGAAACCGCATCAGACGTAATAGAGCAAATTAGCAAAAATGGTATAAAAAAACAAGTAAATATATTATTGAAGCGTAAAAATAAATTTATTAAATTAAAAGTAATACCAACTGATATAACTAATCTTCAAAATAACTAAAAAAATTTAATTTTCGTTCTGTTTAAGTATTTCAACACACCTTGAAATAAAACTACCGTCCCTCATATCACATGTACTAATTCATTCAAAATAACTTTCAATTTGATCTGATATTTGAAACTGTTTTTCTTGGAAATCGTAATTTTTCATTTAAATTATTAAAACTTATTTATGTGTTTTTAAAATTAATCAAGGACGGTAAACTGTTTAAAGATAAATGAGTGATCTTACTTAGCCAATTATAAATTTTGTTATTAGTAATCAAATTTTTTGGCTTTGAGTTTTTTCTAAAAAATATTCGTAATTACCATCATATGAAACTAACTTTGAATCTTTAATTTCAATAATTCTATTTGCAACCTTTGAAATAAAATAACGATCATGAGAAATGATTAATAATGATCCTTTATAATTTTTAATTGCTATTTCTAAGTTTTCCTTTGATTGCAGATCCAAATGATTAGTTGGTTCGTCCAAAAGAAGGAAATTACTAGGATTAATAATCATGAGGGCCAATGCTAATCTTGCCTTTTCTCCCCCACTGAGTTGTTTAATATATTTAAAAACAGTTTCATTTTGAAAGCCAAAACCCCCTAAAAATGTTCTAACTTTTTTTTGAGACCATTCTGGAGACCTATTACATACTAAATCAATAACCCTTTCTTCAAGTGAAAGTGCTTCAGCCTGATTCTGTTCATAATAGCTAGTTATAATATTATGTTTACCAAGATTAATTTCTCCAATTTCAGGTGATATTTTTTTCATAATAATTTTAAGCAATGTAGATTTACCACAGCCATTAGGTCCCAAAATTGCTATTTTCTCCCCAGAAGAAATCTTTAAATTAATATCTAAAAAAAGAATTTTATCTTCAAAACTATGAGACAAATTTTTGATATTTAGCACTGATTTTCCTGAACGAGGGCACTCTGGAAAATTAAAAACAGGACTTTTTGATTTTGCTATGGGAGCTTCAATTTTAGAAATCTTTTTTAATTGTTTTTCTCTGCTCTTTGCTTGAGAACTTCTAGTTGCACTAGCTCTAAATCTATCTATATATCTCTTCTGTAACTCAATTTCTTTTTGTTGTAATTGATATGCTTTATTTTGTGATTCTTCATTCAAAGATTTCTGTTCGACAAAAAAAGAATAGTTACCATTATAAGTTTCAGATATTCCTCTATCTACAAAAATTATTTTTTTACATAATTTATCTAAGAAATATCTATCATGGCTAATAATTATAACTCCAATCTTAAGCGAAGATAGATATTCTTCCAACCAAAAAATAGTTTCTAAATCTAAATGATTGGTTGGTTCATCCAGTAAAAGTAAATCAGGTTTTTGTAAGATTATTTTTCCAAGTGCAACTTTCATCTGCCAACCACCTGAGAAATTACCAACTAATTTATCAGCATCTTCTATAGAAAACCCTAATTTTGGTAATATTTTTTCTACATCAGATTGCATTTTATAACCACCTAAGGCTTCAAATTTTGCTTGATATTTTGCGAGTTGATTTACAAATATTTCAAGTTCGTCGGAATTTTTTTTTATATCTAACGATTTCATTTTATTCTCAATTTCTAAAAGTTTAATGGCAACAATTTGTATATCTTTAAAAGAACTTTCTAATTCCTGTCTCACTGAAAAATTCAAATTACAATCAAACTCTTGCTTTAAATGGGCAATTTTAGGATTTCCCTCTTTGATGATTGTTCCACTTGTTTGCTCTTCCTCTCCAATTAAAATCTTAAATTGGGTTGATTTACCTGCACCATTAGAACCAACTAAGCCAACTTTTTCTCCTTTCTTAATCTCCCAACTAATATTTTTTAAAACAACATCTGTAGAATAAATTTTGCTGACACCTTCAAATCTAATCACTGTTTTAAAAATAGAATTTACAAAATCTCTGGCTTATTTACTAAAAAATATTTTGTGGAATAAAATTAAATCATGAAAAGAATAGAACAAATTGTAGTGATTTTCATAGCTGCAGCTCTCGCAATTCCAAGTTATTGGT
The DNA here is from genome assembly GCA_000634195.1 of Prochlorococcus sp. scB243_495D8. GTDB lineage: Bacteria > Cyanobacteriota > Cyanobacteriia > PCC-6307 > Cyanobiaceae > Prochlorococcus_A. The sequence goes on along the minus strand of JFLT01000187.1, from coordinate 301,098 downwards.
TTTTTTGGACTTTGGCTGGTGGAGGTGGCTACAACAAAAGAATAAAGCCTATTCCTAATCAAAATAATAATTATTCGAAACCTTTTCCTAAAGACCTCCTCGAGCCTTGATTAACCACATTTTAGTTGCCTCATCATCAATAGTACTCAAATATTCAATAACCTCTTCTTTAGTCACAGAAATATTTAACTCGTTGCCAATATCGCAAATTTTATCTAAGGCTTTTTTGGGATTAGTTAAGGCTGTCATAAAGAGACTTTGTTTCTTTTTTGAATCGTTGGCTATTAACTTATAGAGCTTTTCAGCATTACTGGACATGTTTTTAAAATCTATTTATTAATAGATTATTACTTCAAGCTACATTTTGTTCATTATATTTATTATTAGATAAATCATTATCCACATCTTTTATCTCTTTTGCAGAGGCATCTGCCATACTTCTTGCGTCTAAACATAAAACTTTTCTAAGTTTCGCAAAGTTAGCTGCGTGTGATTTTCTACCATCTTTTTGGGCATAATACTCAGACTGCTGAAGAATATGGTGAAGATGAGTTAACAAATATGGACTAATTACAGCTGATACCAAAACGTCACTATTTTCATTATCGTGAGAATCAGAATTGACTAATCTTTTTTTCGGTTTATCAGTTATCGATCTTTTAGGAGAATCAATTTTTCTTGAATTTTTCATGGGACAATAAAACAATTAATTGATACGGACAGAAATTTCCTTACTAATAATATACACAAAGATAGTATCCTTGACTAACTGTGTATACTAATAAGTAACAGTTATCAACTTTGACTCATGGCTACCCGCCAAAACTCAACTAATGGGAAGCCTAAATCCCCCAGAATTCAGGTAGTTCTTCCAGAATTAATATGTGAGCAATTAACTATTTTGGCTGATAATGAATCTAGGACAGTAAGTAATATGGCAAAAGTTTTAATACAAGATGGTATTAAAAAATATTTCGAAAAAGAAAGTAAATCACCTGTTTCAGAAAATAATTTAAATACTGATAAATTTAGAGATGAACTTGAAAAACAAAGTGTCAGAAGATTAAAAAGAGCTCCTCAAAGGATTAGATACTATAAAAAATCTGATTAAAAATAATTAATTTTGAGGCAATTTCTGTAAATCTACAGTTTTACCCATGACTACCAAAATATTTCCTCTTTCCAAAATATATTTTGCTGGAGGATTAACTGTTAACTGTTCAGCGGGTCCTGCAGCAAGAACATTTACTAAATAATTTTTCCTCAAATTTAAATCTCTTAAAGATCTTCCAATAAATTCCTCTGGAACAGTTATTTCATCGATACCAGTTTGATTATCTAGTTCCAATCTTTCGATTAGGTTTGGTCTTACTAGTTCTAAACCTAATCTTTCTCCTTGCATCCTAGATGGGAAAACAACTTTATCTGCACCTACTCTTTTTAACATTTTTTCGTGCAAGTCACTGGTAGCTCTCGCTATTACTCTTTTCACTTTGCTACCTTCACTATCCTTAGCAATAAGAGTTGTAGTTATACTTGCTTCAATAGGTTCACTAATACCAACTACAACAGTATTCATTTCAAGAATTCCCGATTCCCTCATAGACTCTTCATCAGTACAATCTACAACTCTCGCTTCTATAGAAGGTTCTAATTGCCTTAAATCATCAATAGCTTTTTCCGAATAATCTGCAGCCAAAACATCAACACCATTACTAATAAGTTCTCTGCAAACTGCAGTTCCAAATCTTCCAACGCCGACAACTGCAAAAGTGAGAGCTTCATTTTCTCTCTTTTGAGACCACTGCCACCAATCAGCCATAATAAAACTCAGTCAATTCTAAACATATAGATCAGCCTTAGGATAGCCAATTCTCTTTTGTCTATCTATTCTACTCTTATAAAGTGCCTGCCAAAGTGCACTTAAAAGCAAAAGGATCCCAAGTCTTCCCACAAACATACCCACAATAAGAATAAATTGACCAAAATGATTTAATTTTGCGGTTAAACCAATATCAAAACCAACTGTTGCAAATGCAGATATGCAAGTGAACAGAATTTCTAGGAATGTGAATGATTCTTTTTTAACAAAAGTATTAGTTGTACTAAGCAACATTGCCATTAAAAGAACAAAAAGCAAAGATCCAACTGTGATTCCAACTGCCTTTAGAATAACTTTATCTGAAATTAATCTATTGCTAATAATTACATCTTTTTGACCTCTTAAAGTTGATCTAGTTGCAGCCATTAAAGCAATAAATGTAGTTGTTTTTATGCCTCCACCAGTACCTCCTGTACTTGCTCCAATAAACATAAGCGTCATTAATAATAAGAGGCCCGTATCTGAGATCGAGTTCAAAGAAATCGGAAAATTTGTAAAGCCTGCAGTTCTTGCACTAACTGTTTCGAAGATAGATGACATTAACCGTTCAAACAAATTTAAATCATTAAAAAATTGACTATTTAGCAGTGATTCAGTGATAAAGAATCCAAATGATCCGAACAATATTAGAGACAAACTTGTCCTAATAACTAGTCTGGAATGAAGGCTTAATTTCTTATAAGAAAGATTTTTTTTATGACTCCAAATATCATCAATAACCCGCCAGCCCAATCCACCCATAACAATGAGAAAAACAAAAACACTATTCACCAAATAATTTGTTCTATAGTCTTGGAGACTATTTGACATTAACGAAAATCCTGCATTGTTATATGCAGAAATACTGTGAAAAATCGAGGACCATAGTCTTTCCCAATTATTTTGAATATCTACAAATCCAAAAGAATATAAGACAATTGCGCCCAAGGATATGATAATAATCGCAGTAATAGCAATGCTTTGAAAAGTTCGACCAATTCCTCCAACTCCAAATTCATCTAAAGTCTTTCCTTTGTCTAATCTAGTTCTTAGCTTTGTCCCCTTCACAACAAACCCTTGTAAAAATGTTGTAATGGCCATTAATCCTAGACCACCTGATAAAAGCATAAAAGCTAAGAAAACTTGACCAAAGAAATTTAAATCAACACCTATATCTATTATAGTTAAGCCAGTAACAGTTATTGCAGAAGTAGATGTAAAAAATGCTTCCCACAAACCAACATTTGAAGATGAACATAATGGAGAGCTCAAAATTAAAGTTCCAAGGCAAATAACAAACAAGCCTGTAACAATAGTAAATTGAGGTACAGATAGCTTTTTGTAAGCATCTTTTAACTTATAAACCTTGCTTGTGAATTTCACGATATTACCCGTAATTTAAAATTATCAATGCTGGCACAGTAAATGACATTATAAGTGTTAATCCGGCTCCGTATTTTGCGATATCAAAAAATCTATATCTTCCAGGACCATAAACCATTAAATTTGTTTGATAACCCATTGGAGTCAAGAAAGATTGACTCGCACCAAATAAAACAAGCATTATTAAAGCGCTTGGTGAAATTTCTAAAACATTTGAGAATTCAATAGCAACAGGCAAAATCAAAGCAACCGAAGCAGCATTACTTATAAATTGCGTAAGAATAACTGTAGATACAAAAATTACGACTAGTGCAAAATAAAGAGGCATTCCGTTAAGGGCAAAGTTTAGATTAACTGCAATTACATCTGCTAATCCAGTTATCTGCATAGCTACACTAAAACACGATAAAGATCCCAGCAATAAAATGACGTCTAACCTAATTGATTTTTGTATCTCTGCAGGTCTTAAACATCCACAAGCAACCATTGCGATCACTGCCAAAAGAACTGAACCTACTAATGGAATATTAGAAACCGAAGGCAAAACCACCATTCCTATTGCAATTGCAATCGATATAGGTTTTTTTATCAAAAAAGGTAAGTCATCTTCGAATTGATCTAAAATAAGCAAATCATTACTAGCTTGCAAACCTCTTATTGAATCAAGCGGTGCTTGCAATAATAAAACATCTCCAGCCCTTAAAACAGCTTGGCCTAATCTCTCCTGAACAGTTTGCTGACCTCTTCTTAATGCTAAAACTGTTGCATTATGACGCTGCCTAAATCTTAATTCTCTCAAACTTGCACCGGCTAAAGTTGAACCAGCTGGTAACAAGGCTTCAAAGGTCTTAGTACCTTCATCATCTGAGAAAACATTAGCCCCATCGAAAGATGTTTTGTTTTCTCCTAACAGAATAGTATGTTCCTGCTGCAGCCTGAATAAGTCTGCCCTTGTAACGCGGATTATTAATCTATCATCCGGTTCAATTTTTCTATCAGCCAAAGGAGGAAGAATAACTTTTCCATTTCGTTGCAATTCCAGAACATCAACGTCAAATCGTCTTTGCAATCTACTATTTCTGACAGATTGTCCAACTAATTCTGAAGTAGAGGGAATAGTAACTTCGGTAAAATATATATTCATATCGCCATTTTTAATAAACTCCTTATCTCTCCCTCTATCTGGTAAAAGCATGTCAGAAACTAGAATCATATAAGTTGTACCTATAAGCCACACAGGAATTCCTATTGAAGTCAAACTAAATAATTCCAAACCTCCGTAACCTAATTGTTGACTAATATCACTTACAAGAAGATTTACTGAGCTACCTAATAATGTCAGAGTTCCTCCGAGTAAAGTAGCAAAAGAAAGAGGTAATAAAACTTTTGATGGTGATATATTTCTTCGCTCGCACCAACTTTCAATTAAAGGTAACAAAGATGCTACTACTGGAGTATTAGGTACAATTCCAGATATTGGAGCAATCAAAAAAGCTATTAAAGAAATTAATTTCCTTGGAGTTCGAATACTTTCAGAAGAAATCAATTCTCTTACTCTGTCTAAGGCACCACTTTTAAATAATGCTGAGGAAACTGCAAATAAACCCATAAGGGTAATTAAAGCAGGGCTGCCAAATCCAGCTAAAGCTTTTTCAGGAGAAAGAACCCCAGTAGATATAAATATTCCGACACATAACAAACCAGTCAATTCTGGTGCAATAGTATTTCTAATAAACAAAATTATTGACATTATTAAAACAACTACCGTTATAAACGCATCAAAATTATTACTAACTACTGCAATTAAATTCATACAAAACTTATTTAACTCAATATACCCAAAAACAATATTTCAAAAAAGTTTAATTCGAATTATCTTTTTTAAGAAACTTTTTAAAAATAGATTTTTTTTGGAATATCCATGAAGATGCAGATTTTAAGCTTTCTGTAATATCGGGCAACTTGGAAGCATATATAAGTCTTCTTGCCTCAAAAGCCAATTTCCCAGATAAAGTTACCCCAAGCCCAGAAATTGAAGCTTCGCCTATTCCTAAGCTAATCATTTCACCGTTGTCTTGAAATTCAAAGGGTAAAGGATCTTTTCCTTTAATTAAAAGTTCTAAATTATTAGCAAGATGATTCCCTTCCTGCATAGCGACCTGAGCAGTTATGGGTAAATCCTCCATTCCTTCAATAACTGAAATATCACCAATAGCAAAACAGTTTTTATGGTTTTCTATTTGCAAATTATTATTAACTAAAATACGTCCAAATTTCTTTGTTATTTGATCAGTTTCTAAGTAAGACAAATTAGGTTTAACACCCGCTGTCCAAATAACAATATCTTTATCCAAGGAAGTTATTCCATCCTCACTAGAAATAGTAATCTTAGTGTCTGAGACTTCTTTAACTGTGGAATTCAAAAGAACGTTGATTTTTCTTTTTTCTAATGCCTTCTCTGCTTGTTCTCTATTAAAAATTTTGTTTTTATTGAGGATTTCGTTTGATTTTTCTATCACATTAATTTCAAATTGGTCTGTAAATATATCTTTAATTTTGCATGCCAACTCGATACCAGAGGGACCACCTCCAACTATAAATAACTTTTTATAAAACGCAGTATCTTGTGATTTTTTTAAAAAAGAATTTAATTTATTTAAATCTTGAACATCATTAAAAAAATAACAATTTTCATCTACACCTTTTATAAAAAAACTATTTGGAATAGATCCTGTACAGATAACGAGATATTGATAACTTAATTTTAATTCATCACTAAATTCAAGAATATTTTCTTTGAAGGAAATCTTGGTTAAACAATTTCTTAAAAAAGTTATACCTGCATCAGAAAAAATATTTGCAAATTTTGGGGTGGCTTCCCAACTTCTTATTTCTTTACTTAAAACTTCATACATTAAAGGTTTAAATATAAAGTTAGTTTCATAATCAACCACAAGAATCGGTAAAGAAGGGTTAAGATTCTTTAAATTCAACGCAAATGTCATACCTGCAAAACCTGCTCCAACTATTACTATTGGTTTTTGTATTGATTTCATTAGAGAAATATTGTTATGCATAAATGTATTATTAAACTATACGAATAATTTTTAAATTGAGCGAAATAAAATTAAACTCATAATCAAACTGAAGAATGATTGAAAAAATTCACAAAGATATTCAAACTAACTTGAAGGAATATAATCAAGATCTTGTAGATATGAAGCCTCAAGAAATGCTTAGATGGGGTTATGAAAAGTTTGATAATCAATTTGCTATTACAACAAGTTTTGGTATACAGTCATCAGTCCTTTTAGATATGGTCAGCAAATTATCTCTACAAAAAAAAATCAAAATATTTTGGATAGATACAGGTTATCTTCCTCTAGAAACATACCATTACGCTGAAAAGCTTATTGATAATTTTTCCTTGGAAGTTGAAGTTCTGCAAAGTGAATTATCTCCAGCAAGAATGGAGGCCAAATACGGAAAACTTTGGGAAACAAAAAAAGAGAGTGATTTAGATAAGTATCATGAATTGAGAAAGATAAAACCTTTAGAAAATGGTCTAGAAAAATATGATATTTCCTGCTGGGCAAGCGGTGTTAGATCAAGTCAAACAGAAAATAGAAACAAAATGAAATTCATAGACGTAATTCGTCAAAGACTCTCTTTAAGACCTTTATTAAATTGGACAAATAAAGATATTTTTTATTATATGGAAGAGAATAATTTACCTGCCCATCCACTTTTTATCAAAGGTTATTCTTCTGTAGGAGATTGGCATTCAAGCAGTCCCGATGGTATTGAGACAAAGGGCAGAGATACAAGATTTGGAGGGATTAAACAAGAATGTGGGATTCACACTAATAATTAAATTGATCATAGAACAATGGTCTCAGATATAAATTTTTTATTGGTAGGCAATAGTAGGCTTCATTGGGCTCAATATTCTAAAAATCAATCTAAATTCTTCCATACCAAAAAAGAGCAAAAAGTTCCCGAAAATATAGATCTTGATCAATTAATTTGGGCTTCTGTAGGAAAACTACCAAATTTTTTGCTGAAAAAAGAAAATGAAATAAAAACTAAAGATATCCAATTATCAAATCTTCCTGAATATTTTGGAGTTGATAGAGCTCTTGCTTGTATTGCCGCTTTTAAAATTATTGAAAACCCTTTCAAAAAAGATTTGTTAATTGCAGATTTTGGAACAATATTTTCAATAACAAAATTGAATTCAAATGGATCTATTATTGGAGGTCAACTTCTTCCAGGTTTTCTAACACAATTAAAATCAATGGAACAAAATACAAAAAATCTTAAAGTTCCCAAAAAATATGATGTTCCTATCAAAGATTTTTTAATTAATACAGAAGAAGCAATCTTAAAAGGAGTAATCAACTCTCTTACTGGCGTGATTAATATTTTATTTAATCCCGAAAAGGATATTTTAATAATTTGTGGGGGAGACTCTCAATTAATCACAAAATCTCTAAAGACTCAAAGAGAAAATATTATCAATGCTCCTAATTTAGTTATGGAGGGGATGATTATTCACCACCTGTCCACAAAAAAATTAGCTTAACCCAAGGTCTGCAATTATATGATCAGCCATTATTGCTGCTTTTACCTTTAAGTAAATTTTTTCGATTTTACCTTCAGTATCAATTAAAAAAGTATTTCTCATCATTCCCATATATTCTTTTCCCATGAATTTTTTCAGTCCATAGCTATCGTAATCAGAAGAAACTTTGTAAGGTTCAGGATCAGTTAAAAGAATAAAAGGTAAATTAAATTTTTCTATAAACTTCTGATGAGAGGATGCATTATCTTTACTAATACCAAGCACAACAATATTATTTTTTTGGAGTAAATCCCAATTCTCTTTAAAATTACATGCTTCTTTAGTACATCCTGGAGTATTATCTTTTGGATAAAAATATAGTATTATTCTTTTACCTTTAAAATCACTAAGAGAAACTTCTTTCTCAAAAGAATCTTTTAATTTAAATTCTGGTGCTTTGTCGCCAACCTTAAGAGCCATTGAAATTATTAAATGAGTATGAATATAAAATACCAAAAATTTGGTTTTATGAGATTAAAGGTGTGCAAGATGTCGCAACTATAGAAGAAATTAAAACTGCAAAAAACCTAACAAATTCAAGATCAAAGATTTTCTTAGAAACAAGAGCTTATTTGCGGCAATCACTTTCAACACTTTTTGATTTAGACCCCCTAGAAATTCCAATTAATGCTCAACCTGGAGAACCTCCAAGTTTACCCTCCGGCATGGGAAATATCAGTTTAAGTCATTGTAAAGATGCCATTACTATAGTCTGGCATAGAGACAAAATAGGGATTGATATTGAGAGAACAGATAGAGATTTTAACCATTTAAAATTTGCAAAAAAATATTTTTTTCATACGAATAAATCAAACCATAATAAATATTTAACAAAAAATATGATATTAAATCAATGGTGTGCTGTTGAAGCGGCTATAAAATGGGATCATGGAAAAATAGCTAAAGACATTAAATATTGGCAATTTTTTGAAAAGCCTAAAGAGTTAATTCATAAGAAGAAAAATATACACTTAAATTATTCGCAAATTAACTTCCATAATTGGACTATCGCTTTAGCCTACGAAGAAAAAACTTCTTTTAATCCTGAAATTATTTGTTGTTCAAAAAATTTTTAATTTTCTTTTCTTCTAAGCAGTTCTTCATATTGAGTTTTCTCCCATCCATTATTATTTGGTTCCCATATTTTTAAACCTTTTAAAGATTTAGGAAGATATTCTTGTAAGACCCAATTACCTGGATAATTATGAGGATTTACATAACTATTAGAATTATTTTTTAAATGAAGTGGAACATCAAAAGCATGAGTAGATTTAATTGTTTCAATTGCTTTAAAAATACTTTTCGTGCTGTTACTTTTTGGAGAAATAGCTAAATATAAAGAAGCCTGCGTTAAAAAATACAATCCTTCTGGAAAACCGACTCTATCAAAAGCATCACAACAGGATTGTACAACTACTATGCAATTAGGATCAGCTATTCCAATATCTTCACTGGCAGATATAAGTAATCTTCTAAAAATAAAATTAGGATCTTCACCAGCCTCAAGCATATTCGCAAGCCAGAATAAAGTTGCATCTGGATCAGAACCTCTTATGGACTTGATAAAGGCGCTTATTACATCGTAATGATTTTGACCATTTTTATCGTAAACAATATTTTTCTTTTGTAGTGCATCCTCTGCTATTGAGAGATTAATGTTGACTTCTTTAGCATCATTTTCAGCATTTGTTTCTATAGCCATCTCTAGCGCATTAATTAATGTCCTTGCATCTCCGCCAGAAAATTTAATTAAATGACTAATAGCATCTTGAGTTAAATAAACCTTTTTTGAATCTTTTTGTTTTGCATAGTGAGTAATAACTTTTTGTATTATTTTCTGCAAATCATTTTCTGCCAAAGGAAGTAATGTAAAAATACGAGACCTGCTAACAAGCGCTTTATTCACTGCAAAGAAAGGGTTTTCAGTTGTAGCACCAATAAAAGTTATAGTTCCATTTTCTATTGAAGGTAATAAAGCATCTTGCTGAACTGATGTAAATCTATGAACCTCATCGATAAATAAAATTGTTTTTCTTTTTGAATTTATTAATCTATCTTTTGCATTAGCGATTTCATTTCTTAATTCTTTAACACTTGATAATACTGCATTTAACTTAATTAATTTTGACCGCGTATTAAAAGAAATAATTTCAATTAGAGTAGTTTTTCCAACACCAGGAGGACCAGAAAAAATAAAATTACTAATCTTATCGTTTAATATTGCACTTCTTAAAAGCGAATTCTCATTAAGAATTGGTTGTTGACCAAAAAAATCTTCCAAATTCTTTGGTCTTAATTTATCTGCCAAAGGTGCATTGTTTTCTATTTGAGAATAATTAGTAAATAAATTTTCTGAATGCATATAAATAAAATCAAAAAATCATTACTTTCAATTCTATGTAATTACTGTAGGAGTTTCCATTTGAGTAAGTTTTGAAATATTTAATAAGGCATCTAAATCATCTATTAGAGGTTTCAAAGCGATCTGAGGATTTAACGAAAGATTCTGTTGAGGATCGAAAAATTTTTCAAAGTAAAGTCTTAATGTTGCACCCTTAGTTCCAGTTCCAGAGAGGCGGACAATTACTCGAGAATTATCCTCAAGAACCAATCTTAAACCTTGATTTTCACTTATGGAATTATCGATGGGATCTAGATATGAAAAGTTATCTGCAACTTTAACTAAATTGCCAGCAAAACTATTTCCTCTTAAATTTTCGAGCATAGAAGTTAAATTACCAAAGATTTGATTAGCAATATTTGAGGGAATTGCCTCATAATCATGTCTTGAATAATAATTCCTACCAAATTTTTTCCAATGATTCTGCATCAAATCACTTACCGAACATTTTTTCTCAGCTAAAACTTGTAACCAATATAAAACTGCCCATAGTCCATCTTTCTCTCTCACATGATTACTACCTGTTCCGAAACTTTCTTCTCCACATAAAGTAATTAAATTAGAATCTAAAAGATTTCCAAAAAACTTCCATCCAGTAGGTGTCTCGAAACAAGGTATATTTAATGATCGAGCAACAATATCAACCGCTGAGCTGGTTGGCATGGATCTTGCCACACCTGCAATGCCATCTTTATAACCTGGTACACATTTTGTATTAGCAGTGATAACCGCAAGGCTATCGCTAGGATTTACAAAACATCCACTTCCTAAGATCATATTCCTATCTCCATCTCCATCGCAAGCAGCACCAAAACTATAAGATTTTTTATTTAATAACAAATCAGCCAAGTGGGATGCGTAAGTAAGATTGGGATCAGGATGTAAACCTCCAAAATCTTTTAACGGGTTACCATTCATTACACAATCAGGGGTAAGACCCATTTTTTCAACAAAAATATTTTTTGCATATGGGCCTGTAACAGCATTCATTGCATCAAAGATTAACGAGAAGTCTTTCTTTAAAAAATCACTAATTTGATCAAAATCAAAAATTTTCTCCATCAAATTAGAATAATCTGTTAATCCATCAATAATTTCTAAGGTAGTTTCGTCGTAAGAATAAGTTCCATATTCACTAAAATCAGGTATTTGAATTTTACAAATTTTATAACTTGTTAGTAATTGTGAAGCCTTGAAAATCTTATTAGTAATTATCTCAGGAGCTGGACCACCATTAGAGATATTCAATTTCACTCCAAAGTCGCCATCAATCCCACCAGGATTATGGCTTGCAGAAAGAATAATTCCACCAATAGCGTTTTCTTTTCTTATTAAATGTGATGTCGCAGGAGTTGATAATAAACCGTATTTTGGAACAATAACCTTTTGAACTTTATGAGCAACACATATTTGGACAATTTTTTCTATTGCTTCAATATTGCCATATCTGCCATCACCACCAACTACTAATGTTGAACCTTTTAAATCTTCTAATGATTGTAAGATTGCTTCAATAAAAACTTCTAGATAGTGTTCTTCCTGAAACTTTAAAGTACTTTTTCTTAACCCAGAGGTACCTGGTTTTTGATCTAGAAAAGGAGAATTAATATTAATTACACTAACTTGATTCATATTCTTAGGAAACTTCCAAAAATCTAACTAAATTAATGTGGCATTTCGGAAGTTCTTAACATAGCGATAAACCATAATGAAGAAATTAATAATGCACTAAGAATTCCATAGTTAACACCAAATTTAGAAATTGTAATAGGAACTATTAGTGGAAACGTTACTGCCCCAAATAATGGAGTAAAAGCTACAATCTTTTTCAGCATTAATTTTTAAAACCATTCAGTCTCAGCATTATCTTTTTCATTAGTATCGTCAAGTGGTGTAGTTCTATCAAATTTCATTGATATACTTTTTTCTTGCTCACCAGATACGTCAACAGCTTTAATATCATATTTTTGAGTCCCGTCTCTAAAGGGAACTTGAATTCTAAAAGTACCATCTGCAGCAAGAGGTACATCTTCTCCTCCTATTGTCAGTTTTGCGGAAGGCTCTGTAGCTCCGTAAACAATTAATTCAGCATCAGCAACGAGCCAAAAAGATCTATTTTTAACAATTCCGCTTCCAGAATCATTTAAACCTGATGACCATTTACCTGCACCTGAATCTGTAAGATTATCATTGAGATTCGTTGAATTTACGTTTTCCATAAATTCTTCAGAACCAACTTTTCTTCTAAGAGGAATGTTTGTTGCTGCTTGGTATAACCTTTCATGCATACCATTTTGTTCTGAAAAATCAGGATTAGAAGTATCTGGGATTGACTCAGGTGCAGAATCTAAATTAAAAGGTACAAATTTATCAAGAATTTGCTCAGAAGGATGAGACCCGGGAACATGGCTTATCGAAGAAAATGCCAATGACATCCAGTTAAAACCATATTTGTAACCTAATTCGACTTTATAATCTCTATCTGCAAGTGGGATTGGCAAGTACCACTCAGTACTGTAACTATCAACTGCTATCTCCCTAAGTGTTCCTTGATTCAAGTTGCTTCCTTCAGAACCAGACGCATCAAATAGTCGTAGACATAATTTATTGGCTCCCAAAGATTGTGCTTTTTCTCTATCTAAATCAGAAATTTGCCAAAAAACATAAGCCCAATCAGGATCTCGGGGTAGGAAAACTACATTTGTCTTGACTTCTTCACTACTATTGAAAGCATTGGACTCAGAAGTTTCTTTAGATTTTGACTCCAGAGGTGTATTGTATGTTTTTTTTGTAGATTTTTCTTGATATTTAAGTATTAAATCAACTAAAACAGATTTTGTTTTACGACTGTATAACGGAACCGATAATTTACTTGCTTCTTGACGTAATTGTCTGAGGGTTAGTGAGAGTAATTGATCTTTATTCATGATCCCATCAGCCACTTTAAATTCTCCGTTTTTGTTTGGGATCAGTATGTTCTTTTTTTTTAGGAATTGTGTGTATTTTTGGCCTGTCGTCAGGATCCTCTGACTACTAAAAAATTCTCAAAATTGATATTTATCTTCAAAACAGTTGGTATCAAAGAAATTAATTAATTTTCAGATCTTTTTGAAATGTAAATTAATTTTCTTTTTTTTAAATTTTATTACCTGAATTTGTTAACAACTCAACAAAAATATATTTTTTCTTCGGGATCAGTTAAATAAAAGAGAATTCAGCGTTGTTCAACTAGTAGTACTAAATCATCTATCTCCAAATCTTCAATATTTTTACCAATTTTATTTGAAAAAGTACTTAATTTTTTTGAAGTAGTTTCTAATTGCTCATAAAAAAGATCACTAAATTTTTTATCATCAAATTTCTTTGATTGATTATCACACCATTCTCTCAGAGAATTTTTATTTTGATGTTCAAGACTATCATTTGAATTGATAATTTTTAAAATCTGGAGGCAATGTGCAAGTATTCTTAAATGATGTTTCTGCATTATTGGCAACTCAAGATCATCAATTTCTTGAATAGTTTCCATGTTTAATGGGTTAGAAGAGGGATCAAGATGTTTAGACATTAATTTTTAGTCTTAATAAAGGAAAAAAACTCAATATTGGGGGTATCTTTCGTTAAAGTATATAAAGCTAATTGTAATGAGTTATTTTTGGATAACATGGTCAACGAAAATTTAGTTAAAGATGTAGTAAAGGAGCCTTACAAATATGGTTTCATTACTGATATTGAAACTGAAAAAATAGCAAAGGGATTAAACGAAGATATTATAAGATTAATTTCAGAGAAAAAAGAAGAGCCAAAATACCTCCTTGATTTCAGATTAAAAGCTTTTAAAAAATGGCAAAAGATGGAAGAACCTGATTGGGCAGGTTTGGGATATAAAAAAATCGATTATCAAGATATTATTTATTATTCTGCTCCCAAACAAAAAGAAAAAATTTCTAGTTTAGAAGAAGTTGACCCCAAACTTCTTGAGACTTTCGACAAATTGGGAATACCCCTTACTGAGCAGAAAAAACTCACAAACGTAGCAGTAGATGCCGTCTTTGATAGTGTTTCTATAGCTACAACATTTAGAGAGGAACTTGCTGAACATGGAGTTATATTTTGCTCAATTAGTGAAGCAGTAAAAAATCACTCGGATTTGATTGAGAAATATTTAGGTACAGTTGTCCCGGCTAGTGATAATTATTTTGCTGCACTTAATTCTGCTGTTTTTAGTGATGGTTCTTTTGTTTATATACCAAAAGGTGTAACTTGTCCTATGGACTTATCTTCATACTTCAGGATTAATAGTGGAGATTCTGGACAATTCGAGAGAACACTAATCATTGCTGAGGAATCTAGCTCTGTAAGTTATCTAGAGGGCTGTACAGCTCCAATGTTTGATACAAATACCCTACATGCTGCAGTTGTGGAACTTATAGCCCTAGACGATGCCTCAATAAAGTACTCAACAGTTCAAAATTGGTATGCTGGTGATGAAGCAGGTGTTGGCGGAATTTTTAATTTTGTCACCAAGAGAGGAAAATGTTTAGGCAAGAGAAGTAAAATTAGCTGGTCTCAAGTTGAAACAGGGTCTGCAATTACTTGGAAATATCCTAGCTGTCTCCTTTTAGGTGAAGAATCTGTAGGAGAATTTTATTCAGTGGCACTCACCAATAATCTTCAGAAAGCTGATACTGGCACGAAAATGATACATATTGGGCCCAAAACCAAATCAACTATTGTTAGTAAAGGTATAAGCGCAGGAAATTCAATCAATAGCTATAGAGGCCTCGTCAAAATGGGAACAAAAGCTGCAGGATCAAGAAATTACAGTCAATGTGATTCAATGTTAATAGGGGATCAAGCTTCTGCAAATACATTCCCTTATATCAAATCTCAACAACCAAATTCTGAAATTGAGCATGAAGCAAGCACATGTAGAATCTCTGAAGATCAACTTTTTTATCTTCAAAGCAGAGGTATAGAATTTGAGGAGGCTGTATCAATGATGGTCAGTGGCTTCTGCAGAGATGTATTCAATCAATTGCCTATGGAATTTGCTGCTGAAGCTGATAAGTTACTGGCACTTAAACTCGAGGGATCAGTAGGTTAATTAATTAATTTCTAAACTGAAATGCAAAGTAAAATGAAAGAATCAGATCCAATATTACAGGTTGAAAATCTCTTTGCATCTACTGATAATCTTCCAATTTTAAAGGGAGTTTCACTTACTGTTTATCCAGGAGAAATCCATGCCATCATGGGAAGAAATGGATGTGGCAAAAGTACACTTTCGAAAATTATTGCAGGACATCCCTCTTATAATATTACTAATGGCGACCTAAAATTTTTAGGACAAAATATCAACTCTTTAGAACCTGAAGAAAGAGCTCAATCAGGAATTTTCCTTGGTTTTCAATATCCAATAGAAATTCCCGGAGTTAGTAATCTTGAGTTTCTTAGAGTTTCAACGAATGCTAGAAGAAAATTTCTTAATCAAGAAGAATTAGATACTTTTGATTTTGAGGAATTAGTTAAAGAAAAGTTAGAACTTGTGAAAATGGATCAAGCATTTCTATCAAGAAGTGTAAATCAAGGATTTTCCGGAGGTGAAAAGAAAAGAAATGAAATCCTACAAATGGCATTACTTGAGCCCAAGATAGCAATATTAGATGAGACAGATTCTGGACTAGATATTGATGCTCTTAGAATAGTCGCATCAGGAATTAAAAAAATATCTAATTCACGAACTGGAATTATATTAATTACTCACTACCAAAGATTACTTGATGAAATTGAACCAAATTTTGTCCATGTTATGGCAGACGGACAAATCATAAAAACTGGCGGGAGTGATCTTGCATTAGAACTTGAAAAAAAAGGTTATGAATGGACTGATAACTTTGTAAAAGAGACTTAAATAAATGGAAATTATTGAAAAAATAAAAAAATATAAATTAACTGTCGAACAAACAGAAATACAAAAAATCTGTCTTCATAAATTACAATCAAGTCCTCTCCCTAATCCTAAAAGTGAACTATGGAGACTTTCAAATAAATCTAAATTTTCAAACTTTTTAGACTTTTCCCTCAATGAAAAAGATCTAGAATTTGATACACCTTATCCGAACACTTCTCAAAGTATTATTAGGTTAGTAATTGGTGAGAATTGCCAAACAAAGCTAATAGAGGAAGATTATTCAATACAGCAATTAAGTGAGGAAGAATTAGATAAATACATCAAAGAACAGATATCTTATTTTGATCAAAACGAAAATTGGAGTAACCTCTTAAATCTTTCTTTAAGTTGTAAAAAGAATATCTTGGGATTAAAAATAAAAGGATCAAAAATCCCTCCCATTGAAATCTTCAGTCATGCATCAAGTAAATCTTTAAGCGCAAAAACGCTAGTAATATTTTTAGAAAAAAATTGTAATCTTGAATTATTACAAGTAAATCTTGGTAAACAAAAATCTTCACTATCTCAATCAACGTTCTTTTTTTTAGAGGAAAATAGTTCCCTAAATCATGGTGTTGTTTCTTACGGTAAAAACGGATCGAATTTATTAAATTCTCTAAATGTAATACAAAAAAGCAATAGTGCATATAACTTGGGATCTTTACATTTCAAATTCAATTATGCAAGATTTGAAATTAATATTAAACAATCTGAAGGAAACGCTAAAAC
The DNA here is from genome assembly GCA_000634195.1 of Prochlorococcus sp. scB243_495D8. Classification (GTDB taxonomy): domain Bacteria; phylum Cyanobacteriota; class Cyanobacteriia; order PCC-6307; family Cyanobiaceae; genus Prochlorococcus_A. Next base: position 284,147 of record JFLT01000187.1, on the reverse strand, counting down.
CAATATCAAAAGTATGCAAATTACAAAAAATGATGAACAAATTTCTACTTATACAAAAATTGATTTTAATGGCCCAAATGGATTTTTAGATCAAATTAACAAATCACTTGCTGACGATAAATCACATGCAATATTTGAAGGTTCAATAATAGTTCCGAAAATTGCTCAGAAAACTGATGCTTCCCAATTAAGCAGAAATTTACTTTTATCAGATCTCGCACAAATAGACACTAAACCTCAACTAGAAATAATTGCTGATGATGTCAAATGCAAGCATGGAGCTACAATTTCGCAACTAAACGAAGAAGAACTTTTTTATATGAGAACAAGAGGGATCACATTAGCAGAAGCAAGTAAACTACAATTAAGTTCTTACTTTCAAGAAATAATTTCATTTATTCCCGTTTCAAAAGATAGATGGGATTTGCTTGATAAACTTTTAAATGAAAATTAATGAAAACAATTCAAAATTTTCCTGAAATAACTAAGAAAGACTTTCCTCTTTTAGAGAAGAAATTAAACAGTAATGAGCAAATCATTTATTTAGACCATGCTGCAACAACTCAAAAACCAATACAAGTCTTAAAAAAAATTGATGAATACTATAGAAACTTTAATGCCAATGTACACAGAGGTGCACATCAATTGAGTGCAAAAGCAACAGAAGAATTTGAAAATGCGAGATATTTAATAAGCAAATATATAAAAGCAAATTCAACAAAAGAAATTATTTTCACAAGAAATGCTACTGAAGCAATAAATCTAGCAGCTAGATCATGGGGCGAATCATCATTGAGAGAAAACGATGAAATTCTCTTATCAATAATGGAGCATCACAGCAATATTGTTCCATGGCAAATGGTTGCAGCAAAAAATAAATGCAAATTAAAATTCATAGGCATAGATAAAAATGGAAAATTAGATATAGACGACTTTAAATCAAAACTAACAGCTAGAACTAAGCTTGTTAGCCTAGTACATGTTAGTAATACTCTGGGTTGTAGTAATCCAATCAAAGAGATAACTAGATTAGCTAAACAAAAAGGAGCTTTAGTTTTAATAGACGCATGTCAAAGTTTGGCGCATCAAAAACTTGATGTAATTGATCTTGATATAGATTTCTTAGCGGGATCAGGACATAAACTTTGCGGTCCTACAGGTATTGGTTTCCTCTGGTCAAGAAAAGAAATCCTAGAAAAGATTCCTCCTCTCTTTGGAGGTGGGGAAATGATTCAGGATGTTTTTGAAGAGACAAGCACTTGGGCAGAACTACCTCATAAATTTGAAGCTGGAACTCCAGCAATTGCAGAAGCAATAGGTCTTGCAGAAGCAATAAATTACATAAACACTATTGGATTGGATGAAATTCATGAATATGAAAAAGCTATAACTAAATATTTATTTGAAAAATTAAATCAAATAGAAAATATAAAAATTATAGGTCCATCACCCGAGATAGATCCAGACAGAGCGTCACTCGCAACCTTTTACGTAAAAAATATACATTCAAACGATATTGCAGAAATTCTAGATTCAAAAGGAATTTGTATAAGAAGTGGGCATCATTGCTGTCAACCTCTTCACAGACATATAGGCATTAAATCTACAGCAAGAATTAGTATGAATTTCACAACCAATAAGGAAGAAATTGATATATTTATAGAAAAATTAAAAGATACTATTGATTTTCTAAAAATTAATTCTTAAAGATTCAAAGCATTTTTTAAAAAATCATGAGATTTTTTCATAACTACTTCTTTAGTTTCTACATTTTTAAAACCATGTCCTTCATTTTCAAAAAAAATAACTTCTGAATATTTATTATTCTTATTCAAAATTTCTTGAATTTTTAAAGTTTGCTTATACGAAATAACCTTATCTTTTTTTCCGTGAAACAATAAAGTAGGTTTTTTTATTTTGTAAATGTGATTTATGGGTGATCTGTTTATATAATCATCATGATTTTTTTCATAATTTCCTACCAAAGAATTTAAATAATTTTTTTCAAACCTATGAGTGTTATAGTGCATATCCTTCAAATCAATAACAGGATATTTACAGATTGCAGCTTTAAAAATAGATTCATACAATAAACAATTCAAGGCAGTTAACCCACCAGCACTATTACCAGAAATTAATACTTTCTCACTATCAACTAAATTTGATTTAGTTAATTCAAGAGCTAGTGCTTTGCAATCATATGAATCAACAATACCCCACTTATAATTCAACCTCTCTCTATATTCTTTGCCAAATCCTGATGATCCTCCATAATTGACTTCAGCAACAAAAAATCCCTTTGACGTCCAATATTGAACTTCAGGATTATATGATCCATCAAAAAAAGAAGTTGGTCCGCTGTGAGCTCTAACGAGGAGCGGTGGCTTTTTGAAATTTTCAACAAGCGGTTTATAAAGAAAAGAATGAGTAGATTGCTCTTCAAAACCTTTAAACCAAAATGATTCGGGTTTGGAACAATCTTTTATATGATCAATATGTAACTGTTTAGAAAAATTTGATAAAACTTTTTCTGCAAAATCAATTTCAAATACAATTCCCAAAAAATCAAATCCAAAACCTTTTAAAAGAACTTTTTTTCGAAAAACACTGAAATCACTTATTAAGGAAAAAGGAGTAGAGAATTCTCTAACTAATTCAAGATCCTTATATTGTTCCATTATGAAATTATTTTGTTTTTTTGCGAGACAAAATAAATTTTTTATAGTCCCTGAAAAAAATGTTATTCCCGAGACCCATTGTGCTGCTCCATATTCAATCAAATTTCTTTCTACTTTTTTCTTAATAAGAATATTCTCAATTTCGCTGACATCTAAAAACAACAAGTTCCACCATCCTGAACTATCTTCAGAACATACTAAAAGTGTTTCACTTATCCAATAGGGTTGAAAAAAAGAAACTTTTTTATTGGCATTTATAAGCTTATTTGAGAATTTTTTTATTTTTTGTATCTCTCCATCTAAATCTATTTGAGCAAAAAACAGATCATTTTTCTCCCAAGGCATGTATGGAGAATCCCACTCTACCCAAGAAAGTAACTTAACAGAAGTATTAGAAGATAATGCTCCAGCAAAATTTTTAAATTTTTTTATTCGATGAATATCTTGTTTAGTTTTTTTTAAGTTTAAAGAAAATAAATAATCTCTATTATTTATTTCACAAATACCATACAAAAATTTTTTTTTAGAAATGACAAATGAAGAATCGAAATTTCCATCAATTGATTTAGATAGTTGTCTAGGTTCTTGAACTGAATCGAGATATTTATTTTGACTTCTATAATTTGAGGCTACCTCTTTAAAAATTTGGTACCAAACTGCTTTGGTAATCTGATCTATCCATACCAAATAAAATTTATTTTTATAATCTATACATTGATAAGATTTACCACCATATCCATGAAAATTATTTTTAATATTATATTTTTGAATTGTTAATTTCTGAGGAAATGCCTCTTTGTCATTAAATGGTCTTGCAAAAATTGCATTCTCATTTTTACCTTCACCAACAACATCAATCCAAAAAATGATATCCCTAACAATAGTTAATTCCTTTAAAGCTTTTTTTTTAGATTTAGTTTGTCTAACTTTTAGCTTATCATCATTACTCATTTAAAAAAACTATAAAGAAAGTAAATTAAAGTGCTAGTATTTTTATAGCGCAACTCTTAATTAAAAACTTTTTTAACGTGGCAAACCATTTTTCACAACTTGCAAAAAAGTCAAGAACAAATGGAAACACAGAAAAAATTGCAAAAGAACAACCAGGTAAGCCATCTCTAGAAATTTATAAACTTGGCGATGATGTATTAAGACAAAATTCCAAAAGAATAACTAAGGTTGACGAGTCGATTAGAAAACTGACTAGAGAAATGCTTCAAAGCATGTATGCAGCTAAAGGAATTGGACTTGCTGCACCTCAAATTGGAATCAACAAAGAGCTTCTTGTAATAGACGTAAATTTTGAAGATTCAGCAGCAGAACCTTTAATATTAATCAATCCAGAAATTACCGACTTTGGAACAACCCTTAATTCATACGAAGAAGGCTGCTTGAGTATACCTGGCGTCTATTTGAATGTAGTAAGACCATCAACTATAAAATTAAAATTTAGAGATGAAATGGGACGACCACGTAAAATGAAAGCAGATGGACTTCTAGCAAGGTGCATTCAACACGAAATGGATCACTTAAATGGAATATTATTTGTAGATAGAGTTACATCAAAAGATGATTTGAACAAAGAACTTTTAAAAGAAGGGTTTAACGAAAAAGACGTTATCTCAATTAATTAATTTAATGACTCAAACAACAATATTTCAAAAAATCATTAATGAAGAAATACCCTGCGATAAGCTTTATGAAGATAAGTTTTGTATTGCGTTTAATGATATCCAGGCACAAGCTCCAGTACATTTTTTAGTGATTCCTAAAAAGCCAATAGTCAGTTTATTAGAGTGTATTGAGCAAGATGCAAATTTATTGGGGCATTTACTTTTTGTTGGTAGCAAAATAGCTAAATCAAAAAATTTAACTAATTGGAGAACAGTAATTAACACTGGAGCAGAATCTGGACAAACAGTGTTTCATTTGCATATTCATTTTTTATCTGGAAGAAAAATGAATTGGCCTCCAGGTTAAAACTCTCGAAAGAAATATTAATGGGTTATAAATAAATAAAAACAAAATGAATACTCCAGAGTCCTTAAATACAGAATCTAAAAATTTATTCAATTTAATTTCAAAAAATTGGGAAGAGCTAGATGATTCACTTAAAACTAAGTTAGTAAAAATTTGGAACGTTTTAACTTATAAATGGCAATTACAAATCTTATTTAATTTACCTTTTCTACTATGGTGGGCATTAGATAAATTTTTTCCAAAAGTTCATGAATTTGATGCAACAATATTGAATTACTTAAATTTACCTGACTGGGCACTTTCATTTATTGGCTTTGGTCAATAGACTGCTAAAAGTTATAATTTATTTCATAACATTATTCGAGTAATGAATAAAGTAGTTAATAATAAATCAAAAATACTGTACCAATTACAAAAATTAAGGAAGCTATCTCAGCCTTTTTTTCTTCCAATAGATCAGTGTAATGGATTCCAATTCATTTGGCTTTTGATTTCTCTTTTATTTTGTGTTGGTGGAGTAGTACTTGTTGTTCTTACAGGAATAATAAGTTTTTTTGAAAACTTTCAACCGATTTTTCTTGAAAAGTATTTTGGAGGTGTAGTAAGTACTGTCAATTCAATTTGGGCTGGGAGTTGGGGATTGCTTTTCTCTGCATTATTTCTAATTGGATCAGGAAGCTTTTTTAGCTTAAGACGTCAATTAAAAAACCGTAGATGGTTACATTGGTTATTCCTTGCGATAATTGTATTAATGCTTTTAGCTGTAAACGGAATAAACGCAGGTATTGGATTCATTGCAAGAGATTTAACAAATGCTTTAGTAGAAAAACAAGAAGATGGATTTTACCGGATTTTGGGGATTTACGCTTGTTGTTTCGCTGTAGCTCTACCAATACGGGTTTCCCAAATATTTTTTACATATAAGTTAGGAATAATTTGGAGAGAATGGCTTTCAAAAAGTCTAGTCAAAGATTATATGACTAATAAAGCTTATTACCAGTTAAATCCCAATGATGAAGAACAAACTGATGTAGATAATCCCGATCAAAGAATCACAGATGATACACGAGCTTTTACCGGCCAAAGTCTCTCTTTCACATTAGGTATTTTTGATGCCCTACTAACATTTTCACTTAATATTCTTATTTTATGGAGTATTAGTACAACACTTACTTTTTCTTTATTTGGTTACGCTGCATTTGCAACTTCTATCCTCTTAATTGCTGGAAAAAATCTTGTAAAGATTGATTTTGATCAACTTAGATATGAAGCAGATTTTCGATATGGCTTAGTACATATTAGAGATAATGCTGAATCAATAGCCTTTTACTCTGGGGAGAATCCTGAACGTAGTGAAACTGAAAGGCGCTTAGGAGAAGTGGTGAGAAACTTTAATTTACTGATTATATGGAGAGTAATAATAGACGTCATGAGAAGATCCATTAATTATGCTGGAAATTTCTTTCCATATTTAATAATGGCAATCCCTTACTTTAAAGGTGATATTGATTATGGACGCTTTATTCAGGCAAGCTTTGCATTTGGAATGGTTGAAGGTTCGTTATTTTTCATTGTTAACCAAATCGAAGAACTTGCAAAATTTACTGCTGGCATTGGCAGATTAGAAGGATTCCAATCAAAAGTTGAATCAATTAGTCAAACCAACCCAACAACTAATCAAAATGTTATTTCAGACTACCCCTCAATTCTTATTAATAATGCTGACCTTTGCCCACCAGGATCAAATAAAACAATCATTAAAAATTTAAATTTAAGTATCGACAATAATCAATCACTTTTGGTTGTAGGACCATCTGGGTGCGGAAAAACATCTTTACTAAGAATGATTAGTGGTTTATGGGAACCCGATCAGGGAGTAATTAAAAAACCAAAAATTGGGGAATTATTATTCATACCTCAAAAACCATATATGTTACTTGGTTCTTTAAGAGAACAATTATGTTATCCGACAGAAGTTAAGAAATTTAGTGATGAACATCTTACTTCTGTACTACATGAAGTAAATTTAAAAACCTTAGTGGATCGGTATCCTAATCTTGATATCAAACAAGATTGGCCACGAATTCTTTCCCTAGGCGAGCAACAAAGATTGGCTTTTGCAAGACTCTTACTAAATTCTCCAAGATTTGCAGTACTTGATGAAGCAACAAGTGCTTTAGATATTAACACTGAAAAAAAATTATATAGTTTACTAAAGGAACGAGAACTTTCTCTAATCAGTGTTGGACATAGACCTAGCTTAAAAGATTTTCACGAAAATATTTTAGAATTAAATGGACAAGGAGACTGGAAATTATTGACTTCTGATAAGTATAATTTTAAGGATTAACAAAAAAAATGAATTCTAAAGAAGAACAAACTAACTCAGAAGTCACTAATTTAGAGAATGAGAGTTTTATAGAAGAGCAAAAAGATCAGAATCAGATTAATAAACAAATTGAAGACAATAAATTAGATGAAAAATCGAAAGAAATTAAAGATGAATATAAATTTGGATGGAGTAGTTATTCTGAAATAACTAATGGAAGGTTTGCAATGATTGGCTTCCTTGCAATAGTATTGATTGAATTATTTAGTAAACAATCGTTTTTAAAATGGGCAGGAATCTTATAATTAATTATCAAATCTAGAACTGTTATCTCTTGGTTTCTTCTTATTTGTTCCAACGTTATATCTACTATTTTGATTTTTTGAACTTGATCTAACTGAAGAGCTCACTCTACGAGTCTCAAGTGTTTTTTTGGCTTGATTAGCATCTTTAAATGAAGCATCTTCTACTTGAGTTGTTGAAGTTTGCGACCTAATAGAGGATCTAGTAGGTTTCTTTCTTGATGGAGAAGAATCACTAGGAGCAGAGATATTATCTTGTCTAGAAACTGTACGATTCATTCTGGGTCTAGAGCCTGTTTTAACTTCATCGCGAGATAAATTTCTTCTTTCACCAAAGTTATTTGTTTCTGGTTGTTTACTATTTCTATTTTCAGAAGTCTGTCTTCTCCTTCTTATAGGTTCGTCATTTTCAAACTGACTTATTTCCCTTGTAGATGGCCTACTTCTACTTGCTGCAGCAGAGGGTATCGCTCTTGAAACATTCCTCCTACGAGATCTCCCCTCCATATAGTCTTCTTCAAATTCATCTTCTTGAGGTTTAAATCTTCTTGATGGTCTTTCAGATTCTTCAAACCTATCATAATCGTCATTAAACCGGCCTCTAGAATTTCTCGGACCATCAGAAATAGGATCATCATCAAAATAAGATGATCTTCTAGCTTGATCAGTAGCAACTCCCCTCAATCGAACACTTTCGTATGCGAAAAAAACTGTAGTTCCTGCAAGCAAAAACTGACCAAACTGAAGGATAGGATCTAACCTCCATCCTTGAAAAAATAATATTCCTCCACACAAAAGTCCAATTGCCGCGAAGAAAACATCATAATCCCTTGCTAAGGCAGGTTTAAAGGACCTCAAGAAATAAAGGCCTCCTCCACATACGGCGAGAACTATACCAACAATACTGGCCCAATTGAGACTAGCATTGACCACATTCTTTCTCCAAAAATTTATTTTTAAGGGTTACTTATATACCCTATATATATAGTGTACTTAAAACTTCTACAAAAACTAGCGTCTTCCAGTAGAAGTACGATCGAGCGAATCTTTCTGGCTAACAAAAATCAAAAATGCAGAGGCTGGAATAACGATAAGTAAGGCAGCCGCAATAAAACTACCTATCATTCCAACTGCTGAATTATTTGCAACTTCAGCAGAAAAATCTGCGGCTAGTAATAAATTTGAGATTTGAAACACTTTTTAAATATTAAATTCTCAATTTATAATACGAATTAAATACGTTTCGATGGGTTATTTATTAAGATGAATTAAATAATTGTGATTTCTTGCTTGTAAACTCTCTTCAAATTTTAGATATTTGTTTAGGAATTTCTCTTTCATATCTAACTATAGTTTTTCTAATAAGATTAATACTTACTTGGTACCCAAAAATTGATTTAAATAAAGGTTTATGGGTATTAATTTCAATACCATCAAGCTTTATTCTTAATTTAACAAGAAAACTAATTCCTCCTATTGGAGGCGTTGATGTTGGACCCGTAATTTGGATCGGAGTTATAAGCTTTTTAAGAGAAATTTTAGTCGGTCAGCAAGGGCTTATAAAACTTGCATTACATACACATATTTCATAGAAATAATTAATTATTTCTCAGTAATTTGGCAATAATTCTTCTTCTACATATTTTGTATGTATCTTACCCTGCTTAAATTTAGATTTATTCAGTAAAGTTAAATGAAAGTTAATTGTTGTAGGAATACCAGTGACCGCACATTCATTTAAAGCCCTATTCATACGTTTAATTGCAGTATTACGATCTTTTCCCCAGACTATTAATTTACCAATTAATGAGTCATAGAAAGGAGGTATTTCATAGCCTGTATACACATGACTATCCACCCTTACACCAGGGCCACCAGGAGGAAGCCACCCAGTTATTTTTCCAGGTGATGGTCGGAAATTGTGAGAAGGATCTTCAGCATTGATTCTACATTCAATGGCATGACCGTTTAAATGGATATCATCCTGATTAAATTCCAAATTTGCTCCGCTTGCGATTTTAATTTGCTCAGCTATTAAATCTACCCCTGTAACCATTTCAGTAACAGGATGTTCAACTTGAATCCTAGTATTCATTTCCATAAAATAAAAATTATCATCATCATCAACTAAAAATTCAACTGTTCCCGCTCCTTCGTAGCCGATACTTTTGGCAGCAGCTATAGCTGCGTTCCCCATTTTTTTTCTTAGCTCAGGGTTAATTGCAGGACTGGGAGACTCTTCTAACAACTTCTGATGTCTTCTTTGAACTGAACAATCTCGCTCTCCTAAGTGAACAACATTACCCGACCTATCGGCCAAAATTTGAATTTCTACATGTCTTGGCTTCTTTATAAATTTCTCCATATATAAACCATCATTACCAAAAGCTGCTTCTGCTTCACCTTGAGCTGCTTTAAACATTTTTTCGAGATTATTAGAGTTTTCAACCAACCTCATGCCTCTTCCACCTCCGCCAGCAGTCGCTTTAATAATTACCGGATAGCCAATATCATCTGCCAATTTATAAGCCTCATCAACATTTGATAACAAGCCTTTACTACCTGGTACTGTTGGAACTCCAACTGCTTCCATAGTTTCTTTAGCTGTAGATTTATCTCCCATAGATCTAATAGCTTTAGGAGATGGGCCAATAAAAACTATGCCATGATCGTTACACATCTCAGCAAATTTATCATTTTCCGCAAGAAATCCATAACCAGGATGAATAGCATCAACTCCTCTTGATGTAGCAGCAGCAAGTATATTTGGAATATTTAAATAACTCTTATTACTTAATGAATCTCCGACGCAAACCGCCTCATCAGCAAGCTGAACATGCAATGCTTTTTTATCTACAGTGCTAAAAACTGCAACTGTTGCAATGCCTAGTTCTCTACAACTTCTGACAATTCGTAAAGCTATTTCTCCACGATTAGCAATTAAAACTTTTTCAACCATTATGAAAATTAAAATTGAAGAAATGAAATGACTTAAAATAAAAAATTATTTGCCAAAGTATTCAACAAATTTTTTTAGTAATCAGAGGACATTTTTTACAATACAACCTCAAACGTTATATATGTATAAATATTTGTTTTATGCAATAGAAAAATTATTCATGATATTCAAAAATACTCTTTTCTAACTACATGCTTATTTCAGCCAATAATGTATTATATTTTTAAGGTTTAGGTATCCCTCGGTTGCTGAAAACCCTTTGCGGACGTGGCGGAATTGGTAGACGCGCACGTCTAAGGAGCGTGTGGCTTCGGCCTTGCGAGTTCAAGTCTCGCCGTCCGCATTTAATGTATTCTGGTTTAACTGCAATGAAAAAAAAATCAGTTGCAGTAGTTATAATTTCCAATGGTCCTGGTGAATTAGCTACATGGGTAAATCCTGTAGTAAATGAGCTTAACAAAATAAATAAATCACTGAGTGATGACGATAAACACAATTTCACTCTTAGGTTAATCCTTGTTCCTTGCCCAAATGCCACTGGTAAAGAATTTTTAGTTGCAAATTCATGGAATAAATTCGAATTAATTACAAAATCCAAAAGTTTTTGGAAATTATTAATAAATCCAAATTCTTTTGCAAAATGGCCAAAGAAAGGGTTAGTGATTTTCCTCGGTGGGGATCAATTTTGGAGCATTTTGTTAGCGAAAAGATTAGGTTATTTAAATATCACATATGCTGAATGGGTTTCGCGATGGCCTAGATGGACCAACGAAATTGCTGCTATGAATGTAAAAGTAAAAGAGTCAATACCTAAAAGATATAAATATAAATGTAAGGTCATTGGCGATTTGATGGCAGATATCAAACTTAATAGCGAAATATCATTAAGAAATAAAGAAAAACACCATATTGCATTATTGCCTGGTTCTAAGAAAGCAAAACTTTCTGTTGGAATTCCTTTCTTCTTAGAAGTTGCAGATCATATTGCTGAAGAAAATCAAAATATAAATTTTATAATCCCCATTGCCCCAACTACTGAAAAAAGTGAATATTTATTTTTTCAAAGCAACAAAAATCCAATTGCCAAATATTACTCATCAAAAATCAAAACAATAAAAAACTTCAAAGACTCTCGTTTTGATTATGTAATTGAAACATCAAAAAATACAAAGATTTATCTAATCAAGAAACATCCTTGCTATGAAATATTAAAAGAATGTGATCTTGCAATTACAACTGTCGGAGCAAATACTGCAGAATTAGCAGCAATTAGTCTTCCTATGTTAGTCGTTCTGCCAACTCAACATTTAAATATGATGAATGCCTGGGATGGTATTTTTGGAGTAATTGGAAAAATTTCATTCATAAATAGATTCCAAACTTTTATAATCAAAAATTTCTATTTTAAAAAAAAGAAATTTTTTGCTTGGCCAAATATTAAAGCTAAAAGAATGATTGTCCCTGAAAGGATAGGTAATATTTCACCAAAAAAAATTGCAAAAGAAGTATTATTTCTCATTAAAAATAGAGATCAATTAAAAAGTATTAGGGATAATCTACGTAAAGAAAGAGGCGATAAAGGTGCTGCAAAAAAACTTGCTTCTATAATTCTTAATTCAATAAAAAAACTTTAACAATTAATTACCAGGGGTCATCAATTTCAAACTTTTCTGATTTTTTATTATCTTGAACTAAATTTTGTTCATCTAGTGGTTCAATATCAAAAGTTTCAGTTGCATTTTGAATTGGTCTTTTCGAAGCTAAATTAGTAGTTGATTGTTTCTTTTGCTCAAAATCAATATTGTTTTTTTCATCTATTTGATTAATACTCTTTTGATTCTCAATCTGATCAGAATAATCATTATCCAAATATAGCTTTTTTCTATTATTTAGTTCTTCTTCAGAACCCTTTATTTCAACATATTCAAGTTCATCTTCATAGTCATCTTCATAATCATCTTCATAATCATCTTGTTCAAAAACTTCTTCATTTTCCTCGACCAAATTGTTTTGCTGTTCTGATTCAGAACCTGAAAGTAATTGATTCTCAACAGGTACAAGATTTGATGTGTATCCATTTGCTTCCCTTTCATCCCATGAAGAACCCCCGACTCCAAGTTTCTCAAGTAGTCCACTACTTAGTTGCTTTAATTTCTCTTCAGCACCTTCATAAACAATAATCCTATCAGTACCACTACTTACAATTTCCTCAACAGGTATTTCCCAAGTACTTAAAACTCCCTCACCTAAAAGCGGAACACCAACTGCACCCATAACAAGAGATATCAAATCCCCAGTCTCAATATCAAAAGAAAAGCCAAGGACTCTTCCTAAAAGCTGTCCAGATTCTGTAATCACCTGACAATTAATTACCTTCCCATATCTTTCTGGAGAAAAACTCTCACTCAAAGAATCAAGGGAGTCAACTAATATGACATCTCCAACTTGCTTTATACTTTCTAAAGGCATCCATTTTGGCAAACCCGGAAGAAATCTTGTGAGTGGATTATCTCTTAGTCCCAAAGCGACCACCTCTCTTCTATCGATATCAACAACAACTTCGCCAACTACGCCTAACCGCCTCCCAGTGTCAGTAGTTATCACTTGTGTTCCCATTAATTCTGACCTTAACCATAAACGTTCGCTAGGAACCGAGTTAGGGAGATTCTTATTAGTAGATGTGTTAGACAAGCTCATAAATTTCTTTTTATCATTCTGACGTATAAATTTAAAAAAGTGTGTTTATGCAGCATTTGGTAACCCAAGAACTTGAGTATTAGCACCTCTTGCTTGCGCAACCCCAATTGTTCGTTCAGACGCACTAATCATAGGCCTTCTATGACTGACGACTATAAATTGAGCATTCGATGACTGGTTCGATATTAGTTTTGACAACCTTTCAACATTAATACCATCTAAAAAACTATCAACCTCATCTAATGCATAAAAAGGAGAAGGTTTATACTTTTGCAAAGCAAATAAAAAACTTAAAGCAGTTAACGATTTTTCACCACCTGACATAGATGCTAATCTTCTGACATTTTTTCCCTTAGGATGAGCCACTAAAGTTAATCCTCCTTCTAAAGGAGAATTAGGATTTTCAAGTTGAAGAAATCCATCTCCATCAGATAAATTTGCAAAAATTTCTCTAAAATGTTTATCAACTTCTGTAAATGCTTGCATAAAAGCCTCCTGACGCATCGTAGATACGGTTTCTATTCTCAGCAATAATTCAGATCTTTCATTAGATAGAATTTCTAATTTTTCTCGCAAACCATTTAATCTCTCAATTAATTCTTCTAGTTCATCAAGAGCCAACATATTAACAGGTTCTAAGCTTTGTAGTTTTGCATTTATAATCGAAATTTCTGATTGCAAAGATTCAAGACTCTTCCCTTCATATTCTCCAAACTGAGGGGATGGATTAGGTAGATCTTTTTTATAATTTTCTAATTTTATTTTCTCGCTCCTCATTTCTTCTTTAAGAGAATGCATATCCCTCTCAAGATATTCAAGCTTCAAGAGATAGTTATTATATTCTTGCCTTTTATTTGAAATTGAAGAGTTTAATTCATCTCTTTTCCTTCTCAATACACCTAAATCCCTCTCTAGAGAATTTTTTTGATTATCGAGATCTAAAAGCTCTTTTTTAAATTCATCTCTTTTTTCTATCCATTCACTATGAGAAATTGCGAGTTGTTTAATAGATTCCTGCAAGTTTTTTTCTTGTAGTAAAGTAATTTTTAATGAATTATTGATACGCTCTTTATCTAAAGCAAATTGATTCTTTTTATCTTGTAACGTATTTCTCTCCTTAATAAGTAATTCAAGTTTTTTATCAAGATTATTAAAATCGTCATTAAAAGCTATTAATGATGATTTTTGATTTTTTTCATAATTTGCCTTTTGAATGGTTTGTAATTGATTAAACTTATCGTGATAAGGCTTCAATTCATCTTTTAGATGACCTAACTCGTTAACTAATAAATTATTAGCAGTATCAAGTTTAATTAATCTAGATTTACAATCCTCAATTCTTTGCGAGACAACTTTAAATGAATCTTGATTTACTTCAATTTCTTTATTAAATGAAGCACAATCCTCAATAATTTGACTGCGGTTAGAATTTAATTTACTAAGTCTATTATTTTTTATTATCAAATCATTATTTGACTCTTTTAAAGCTTCTTCGATAACTAATAATCTTTCTTTTATAGGACTGGAGTCATCAATATCATTATTAATTCCAAACCTATAAGCCAAATCTTTATTTAACTTACTACCTCCTGTAATAGCTCCACTTGCTTCTAATAATTCACCACTTAAGGTAACCAACCTATTTTTTTGCGTAGATAACCTGGCTGAGGATAAGTCTGAAAAAACCAAAGTATCTCCAAAAACATATCGAAAAACATCTGAATAGACTCCATCAAAAGTAATTAGATTAATAGCTTTATCAATAAATCCATTCTCCCTGTTATTTTCAAATCTTGAAATTGCATAATTCTTTTTTTGACTTTTAATTCTATTTAAAGGTAAAAAAGTTAATCTTCCCGCTTTCTTCTTTTTAAGAATTTCAATTGCTTTAGCAGCAATATGATCATTATCAACAACAATTTGACCTAACCTATTTCCAGCAGCAATTTCTAATGCATATCTATTTTTCTCACTGACCTCTCCAAGTTGAGCTACATAACCATGTATACCCTCTAACCCTGCCTCTAATAGAATTCTGAGAGCATATGAACCTCTAGATTCGTTTAAAGCTTCCTTCCTGCTTTCAAATCTAGATAAATCCTTTTCAAGCCTTAATTGCTCGTTATTTAGCCTTGATTTAGTTTTAATTAATAAATCGATTTCATGTTTTAAAGAATTAATTTCTGCGCTATTACTTGCCAAGTTTTTATTCTTTGTATCGGAAGTCTCTTTTTTTCTTTGATTTCCCTGGAAAAGTTTCTGCTTTTCTAAGTCTAAGGATTCGATCTGTGACAATATCTCATCTTTTTGAATATTATTTTGAATAGTTTCTTCTTCAATTTTCCTTTTTTTTATTTCCAAAGGATTAATTTGATTTTTTATACTTTCAAGCTCAGCATTTAATTTGATACTTTGTTTTGAGAATTCTCCAGATTCTCCAGCCGCATCAGAAAGTTTTTTTCTTGATAGTTTGTGTTTTAAAGTGAGATCGTCAATTTGCAAGTTCAATTGATTTAAAAAATTATCATTGAAATTTTCTTGTCTCATCTTTTCTGACTCGATATTCCTCTTAGAAATTGCAATTTCATCTCTCTGTTTTTGTAATTTAATACCTTCTTCTTTATTCAAACTTGATATCCTATCAAGTTCTCTCAAGCTAGAATTAATACTTCCAATATCAGAATTAACTTTTATCAATTTATCCTCTCCTTTCTCCTTAAGCTCATCAACAAGTATTTTCAAAGCGTCTTCTAAAACTGATATTTCTTTACTAATAGATTCTTTTTCTTTATTAAACAAGATTTTATTTTTTTCAATTTCACTTTCTTTTTTTTCTATAGATTCAACATGCTTAACTTGTTTTTCAAAAATAAGAACTTTCTCTAATTCTATTATTTGTAATAGTTTTGCCTTTAACTCTTTATATCGCTTTGCTTTTTCACATTCTTTTTCAAGTTTATTTTTACTAGATTGCAATTCATTTTCTAAAATTTCACATCTTTCTTGTCTTTCAAAAACGTCATTTAATTTTGCATTAGTTTGTTCTATTCTTGTATCAAAAAGTGCGACTCCTGCCAATTCATCAATAAGATTTCTCCTCTCCTTATTATTCATTGATACTATTCTTGTTACATCACCCTGCATGACAACATTGCTGCCCTCAGGATCAACACTAATATCTCTTAATATTCTCTGTATTTGTTGCAAGGTACATTGTTTGCCATCAGAAGTATAAGTAGAAGCATAAGAACCACCTGGCATAAGCCTTAATTTTCTAGAAACTACCCATTCTTTTTGACCTTTATTAAGGGCAATTTCTTCTTCTTCTAGTTCCAAAGGCGGAAGGTCCTCTCTGGGAGACCAATCTTGAATATTAAATTTTACTGATACAGATGTTTCTGATGACTTACCCTCTTTAACTTTGGAATTATTTATTAGATCTGGTAATCTTTCAGCCCTCATCCCTCTACTATTAGCTAGACCTAAACAGAATAAAATTCCATCTAAAATATTACTTTTCCCAGAACCGTTAGGGCCCGTAACCACTGTGAAGCCTTCTTCAAGAGGAATTTTTACATTTCCCCCAAAAGATTTAAAATTTTCAAACTCGACCTGATTGATATGTACCAATCTCAAGTCTCAATAGCTAAATAAGAATAACTAATTTGCAAAAATTCTCAATAGAAATATTACGTTTATTTATAAATGAATATTAATAATTTTTGCTCAATCTACAAGAATTAGCCGAAATTTCAAACAAACCAGAAAGAAGTTCACCATCCAAAATGAATCGATAATTTTCAGAGTCCAAGTCTGTAGAAACGTTTTTAAATATTCCATGATCAATTCTTTTTACAAAACCTCTATTATCAGAAAGTTCATGTTCTATCCTGGATAGCCATATAAGTCTATGATTGGGCTGCTTAGAAATTCCTATAGAAGCTTGATTTAATAAAGGTAGTTTTAAAAATTTCCAAGTTAAACAATCTATTCCATTTTCAACAAGAAAATCATAATGAATATCTTTAGAATTAGCATTATAAACTTCATGTTCCAGCAAAACCCATTTATCCATTATTTAGTTGATAAATAAATTAAATCTTTTTGCAAAACAAAGTTTAGATAAAGATATTTTTTCTTAAAGATGGTCCCTTTTATTTAATTACCTGCATCAGGAACAAATCTTAAAGCGATAAATAGCAAACTTCCAGCTCCAGCAATAGCTGCAGCTACTAATCCAAAATCTGTAGGGATTGTGCGAGATGCAAAAATTAATGATGCAAATGTAATATCCATGATGAAATTTAAACTCATTTAATAATTCCAGTAATAGCTTAACAAAAGCTTCTTGCAGAACAGAGTAGATAAATAAAATGTAAATAAACTTTTATATGTTTTTATTCTATATAAATCCCACAATTATTTAGATAAGGGTTCCAAATTAAGAAAATGGGTCTAATCTTAAAATAAATAAGTTTGAATAATGGAGACTTTCCATCCTCCCAAAGAAGTAGAAAATAAAGAAGATAACTCTAATCTTCCTGAAAGAGAGGTTCTCTCGGAAAAATGGTTACTCGAAAAAATTGACAGTTTAATACCTTTAATAAAAGAAAAATGGCCTAACATTGCACAACAAACCCTTGAAGCCACAAAAGGGAGTATTGACGATTTAGTTGAAGTAATAGCAAGCCATAGTGGAACCTCAGCAATTAGAATAAAAAGCCAACTATTTGAAATAATTGATTCAATAAGAGAAAACAATTGGGAAATATCAGAAAAAATTGAGCCTATAGAAAGTCAATTAGAAGAATTATTAGAGGAACTTAACGATACACTTAGACCAAAAATAGAAAGTCCTATAAGAAAAAAACCATTATTATCTATTGCTATTGCAGCTGGTATTGGTTTACTAATAGGAACGCTCCTAAAAAGTGGTAGAAAATAATATGGAAAAACCAAAAAATAAAAACTTTGCAAATACCGCCTCCAGAATTTCAGCGATTGCAAGTTCAGTTATGGATTTGCATGTAAGAATAGCTCTTCAAGAAGTAGATAGAGAAAAAAGAAGATTAATTAGTGGTGGAATATTTTTAGCAATTGGCAGCATATTATTATTATTAGTACTAATTTGCATCCATATTATTTTCTACCTTTTTCTAACAAAATATAATAACTGGAATATTGAATATAATTTATTACTAATAATATTTATCGATTTAGTTCTTGCAGGCTTAAGTTTAAAACTTGGAGGAAAATTAGCCAAAGGACCATATCTTCCTCAAACATTAGAGGGTTTAGGCAAGACAACAAAAGCCGTTTTAGGCAAAAAATAAATTACCTTACTAAATACTTTATCCATCTACAATCTATTCCCCCATTACTAACAGGAATTTTCAATGAAGATTTCATTTTCAAATATTTTGTTAGTTTTGGATTTCCACTTAGCAGCCAAAATTCCCAACCTGAAAAATTATTCTTTAGGAAGATTCCCATTTGTTCATATAAATAAATCAATTCATTTTCATCGCCTAATTTTTTGCCGTATGGAGGATTACATATGATTATCCCAGGTGTGCAACTTAATTGGAGTGTTAAAAAATCATTATTTATAAGCTCAATATAATTTTCTAGTCCAGCTAATGATATGTTTACATTCGCCTGCTCAAAAACCTTTTTATTAATTTCACATCCTATTATTGTTGGCAATTTTTCATAATTTATAATTTTATTTTTTGCCTTATTTTTTTCATTAAGATAAATATCTTTCCTAAAGTCCAACCAATTCTCAAAAAGATATACCTGATCAATATTTATGGGAACTCCAAGGTATTGGTTGACTGCCTCAATTAAAAAAGTTCCCGAGCCGCACATAAAATCTATTAATGGAACTTTGCCATTCCATTGAGTCATATTTATCAATCCAGAAGCTAAATTTTCTTTTAATGGAGCATTTCCAATTGCGGGTCTATAGCCTCTTTTGTGTAAGCTTTCAACGCTGCTTTGAAGACTGAGAATTGCTTTATTATTATTTAAATGCAGATGAATTATAAAATCAGGATTATCTAGAGAAATATTTGATCTTTTATTCCAAACTGCCTGTTGCAAATCAGTTATGGAATTTTTTACTTCAAGAGCAGTGAAATGAGTATGACTTAAAGAAGATGTTCTCCCAGTCACTTGAACATTAAACGTTTTATCAAAGTGCAACCAATTTAACCAATCAAATGAATCTCTAACCCCCGCATATAAAGATTGCTTGTCATAGCAATTAAAACTTGCAATTTCTCTATAAAAACGAAAAGCTAATCTGGAATAAAAATGAACTCTATAAAAAGTTTCAAAATCACATTCAAAATTAATAAATCTTTTATAAGTATTAATATTAAAGCCGCCTAAATTTGAAATTTCTTCTGCTAAAGATTTCTCTAGTCCCTCCGGAGATGATGCCACTACATTCATATACGATAAAACTTAGTAAAAAACTATTCAATAACCATTTTGCCTGTCAGAATATAAATGTCCAATTGGACTAGGTGATCTCAACCGATGTTTCGGACAGCGGTTCGATTCCGCTCAACTCCACTATTTGGGGTTGTAATGGTTTCGACGGGGCATAAGGAAGGTGACTGAAGCCGGCTCGGTTAGAGCAAAAACACAAATGCTAACAAAATCGTTAGTTTCTCCCGTCAAACAGCACCAGTTGCTGCTTGATCCTAAAGGAGATGGGGTTATATCAGCCTTATCAACCAAATGATACGAGGAGTCTGGAAGGACTCCACTTTTTTAAATAACTAAGAAGTTGTAGTAGATAATTTATGAGTGTGTAAATATTGCTGCAATTACTTGTATTAAAAAGAATTTTTTTAATTTTATAAGTATAAATACTGAGAAGATAAGTTTTAAATTAATTTATCTTATTAAGAAATCCAATCTTGCAAAATGGAATCTAATAAAAACCTAGATGAATTGATAATAAATCTGAAACCTAAAGTTATTAGATTCACTGGCGAAAAATTTCCCACTGAACTATGGAATAATAATTGTCAAATAAAAACAAATAAAAAAATATGTAGCTAAAAATTTAATTAAATACTTGAAAAAGGATTTTTAGGCATTTTTTTTAAACATTTTTTTGAAAATTCCTGAAGTATTTTAAATTCACTTTTATTTAAATTCCACTTAAATACATTCGATACATCTATAACTTGAGATTTTTTTCTCATTCCAACGATTGGAATAGCTCCTTGATAACAACACCAATTAATTGCTACTTGCGCTTGGGAAACTGATCTTTGATTCGCAATTCTTTTTAAACACCTCCGCAATTCATATGTTGATTTTTTATAGTTTTCAAATAATGCATTGCGAATAAAACTTTTTTCTTTATTATCTTCGATATCTGGATCAATACAAAGTAATCCAAAGGACAAAGGACTATAAGCAAAGAAATCAATATAATTTTCTTCGCAAATTTTTTTTACCTGATATTGTTTTCCCAAATCGGGGGCAAGCAAAGAAAACTGGATCTGAACACTCTTTAGGCTCTGATCTCTTGTTGCCAAGAAATTAATTAATTTCATCAATCTTTTAGGGCCTATATTTGATAAGCCTATTTGAAAATCGAAGCCTTCATCTCTTAAATCGCAAAGATTATTCAACAGCCCTAATTCCTGCCAAGGATTGTATTTTGCAGTTGACCAATGTAATTGCACTATATCTAATTTATTATTAAGTCTTTCTAAACTTTTCAAAAAAGGTTTACTAAAACCTCTGTTACCTATTCTCCAGGGATAAGGTGCAAGTTTGGTTGCTACTTGAATTCTTTTTTTCTTTGCTGAAGGAGTATTTAGTAAAAATTTGCCTATCAACAATTCACTTCTACCCTGCAGATTGCCAGTTCCGTAAGAATCTGCAGTATCAATAAGATCGAAGCCTCTTCGTAACGCTTCATTATATGTCTCACGTAAATCATCGTCATTTGTAGATTGGTAATTCCAAAAAAACTTATTCCCCCATGACCACGTGCCTAATCCAATTCTTTTCTTCACTAGCCAATTTAAATAAGGGACTTTATAAGGTTATCTATAAATATTAACTTCTTGAAAATATTTCAAAAAATAAGTTTTGAAGCATTAAAAATCAATTTCTCTTGACATTAAGAAATTATTCTCCAAAGTAAGAGAAATAAAAATAAAAAATTGTTCATTACCGTTTGCGGACAAAAAGGGGGTGTAGCCAAGACCTGCACAAGTATTCACCTTGCTAGTGTTTGGCATTCAGAAGGTAAAAAAGTTTGCATAGTCGATGCCGACAAGAATAGATCTGCTTTAGCATACGCATCAAGGGGCAATCTTCCATTTCCAGTGTTCCCCGTCAGTTCAGCTGCTAAAGCATCAAGATCATCAGAAATTGTAATAACTGATGGCCAAGCTAGCAGTGATCAAGAAGAACTTAAACACTTAGCGTATGGTTCAGATTTAGTTATCTTACCTACAACTGCAAAAGCAAGATCAGTAGAATTAACAGTTGAACTAGCTAATTTATTACGTAACTTAAAGGTTAACCATGCAGTAGTAATAGTAAAAGTTGATTTTAGACAGCAAAAAGCAGCGCAACAAGCCAAAGCAGCTTTAGAAAATTATGGTTTACATGTTTTTGATACATTTATACCCTTACTTTCAGCATTTGATAAAGCAGAAGCCTCTGGAAATGCTGTATTTGAAGCTGTAGACGATTTAGGTAGATCAGATCCTCGTCGAATGACGGGCTGGTCTGCTTATTGTTCAATTGCCTCACAAATTCCATGCCTGATTTCGAAGCCCTCATCCGACACCAACAACTTAAACAACCAACAACCGATCAGCGCTTAAAAGTAGTTGATTCTCCTAATTTTGAAAAAGAACAAAACGAAAGTACAATAACTAGACAACCTAGATTTTTAATAAATATTTTTGGAGGTTTTATAGGTTCTGTAATTGGAACTTTAACAATACTTTTTCTCTACATAAATGAATATCTACCAATAGATTTACTAAAGCTTAAGTAGCATATTCGCTATTTATTTCACTGACCTTAAAAAGCATTGCTATGACAAGGTTTTTACTCTCATAATTAGTGGTATCTTGGTGGTATTACTGTATTTAAATCTTTGAGACTCCAGTAATAGATTGAATGGTGGTATTTTAGTGATACATCAATATATAAATAAATATTATTTTTTATAATTTTTGAAGGATTTACCTTAAAAAAATTACCAGTTAATTAATAGTGTTTTTTGTGACTGCGTAATAATACTTATTTAATGTATGATATACAGCACTTTTTCCTTCAATAAGTGATATGAAAAAAATCACAAAAAATCTTTTTAGTTCTCTTTTCACTTCTACCTTACTTTTATCACCCTTAACTTCATTTTCTGGAGAGGTAACTACTAATACTTCAGATTTAGGATTTTTTGTCGCTGAAGACCCAACCAAAGTTAACAGTGGTGGCGATACTACTTCAAACTTGTACAAACTTAGTTCAGATGGTGCAGTTACGCTTCTGAAAGAAGATATCTTTCCAGATGTTGGAACCAATTCATTTACATCAAGTAATTTCACAATAGATGAGTCTGAAGGAAAAATATATTTCCTTGAAGATGATAGAGGTGGCGGTGCCGCAAGAAGATATAGAAAATATGATATTGAAAATAATGAATTTGAAGGCTACATAACTGTGACTGGATTACCTAGTGGAGCGGTACCAATAAATATAGGAGTCATCAATAAATTAAATAACACAATTGAAAAAAAATGTGAATCAATAGATAGTGACTGTGATGATACTTCAGATACAAAGTTTGTTTCATTAGGAGGAGAGGGCACTGATGAATTACTAAGAATTGATAATGATGGAATTAGTCAGGGGGGATCAACTGGAAAAAGTCTTGTTAAGTACGTTGGAGATGAACTTCATATTGGTGAGAACTCATGGATAACAAAAGAGGAAGGTGGTAGACAAAAAGTTTACGCAAAAGATGCGGCAGGAAATCCAATTCCAATTGATTACACAAATGGCACAAAACTTTTGATTAATGGAAGAGATATAGAACAATCAATTAACAATGTTGGAGCATTAAGTGCTGCTTTAACTGGACTACCAACAGTTCCTACTGACACAACTCTTGCCTGCGGTTTTGGAACTGGAACTCATGGAGGAGATCTTGCTTTTGCTGGTGGTTGTGCTTCTAAGGTAAATGAAACACTATCAGTTAACTACGCAGCATCAATGACTTTGCCGGGACAAGATTATGCTGGTGATTTTGAAGATACTTTCTCTGCAAGAGCAGGATTTGTTTGGAAATTGGGCAAACCAGTAAAACCAACACTTATTAGTATGAAAGAGAAAAAAGAATTCGAGTCACAAATTAATACTCTTGAAGAAACAAACAAACAACTTTTAGCAAGATTAGAAAAATTAGAAAAAGTAGCACTTGGAAGTATTCAATCCAAAGATTTGGCATCAAATAAAATTAATTTCAAGTCACTGAATAGAGAACTCAAAAAAAATGATTTTTAATAATTGATATGTAGAAATCTAGTGATATTTTAATGGTATCTGCTTTATAGCATCCTTATAGTTAACTGTGCCAGAATGGATTTGGGGTTAGGTGGTATATTCGCTATTTATTTCAACATACTTTTTAGAAAGATCGCATCCCCATGCTGTGCCTTTCGATTCTCCAGAATTTAGATTAATCATGATTTTTACAATATCATCTACTAAATATCTACCTTTCATTCTGGACTTAATATAATCTGTGACTTTTTGTGGGTCATATTTATTTAACTTGCCGTTTTCCAAAATCTGAACGTTTCCTATATACAAGTCAAGGTCATTTAAATTAAATTTAACTCCAGAATTGCCTGCAGCAGAAATGATTCGTCCCCAATTCGGATCACAACCATGTATAGCAGTTTTTACCAAGGCAGAATTACAAATAGATTTCGCAAGCATAATTGCATCATCTGTATTTTTTGCTCCTTGAACCAAAACTTCTAATAAACAATTTGCTCCCTCTCCATCCCTTGCAATATTCTTTGCCAAGTTCTGACATACAATATCAATCCCTTCCTGGATAATTGGAATAAACCTTTTTGCAATTTTCTCTCCTGCATTTATTCCAACAAAAGAATCATTTGTGCTAGTCTCCCCATCAACTGATATTGCATTAAAAGATTTTTTAACCGCAATAGCAATCATTTTGTCCCATTCTTCTTTTTGAATACCCACATCACAGGTTAGAAAAGCAAGCATCGTAGCCATGTTGGGGTAAATCATTCCTGAACCTTTTGCAAATCCTGATATTTTTATTTTTCTACCTTGAATAATTGTCTCTATTGAAACTTTTTTCAAAGTCAAATCAGTAGTTAAAATTGCTTCTGCTGCATTTTGAAAATTACTACCCTTTAAATCACTAACTAAATTCGGTAAATTTTTTACTAAATCATTTATTTGTATTGGAACGCCAATTACACCAGTTGAGCACATTAAAACTTCTTCTTCTTTTAATCCTAAAAGTTCCGCAATCTTTCCTGTAGCAATTTGAAAATGTTGAATCCCAAGATTTCCTGTACATGCATTTGCTTGACCAGAATTAATTAGTATTGCTCTTACAAAACCTGAAGTTGTTTTAATCCTTTCCTCACAGATATTCACACAAGAAGCGCGAACTATTGATTGAGTAAACATCCCACTAAAAATACTTCCTTCTGGTGCGAGTATTAGTGCTAAATCTTTTTTATTAGAAGCTTTTAAACCTGCAGATATCCCTGCAAAAAGGAACCCCTTGGGTGTTACCTTACTGTCATCAACAAACGACCAATTGGAATCTACCTGGTTCAAACTTTTTGGTATTTATATCCATACTAACTACTCTTGAATACTAAAGAAACTAAGTAATTAGATTATTATTGGTTATATGGATTTTCTTCAAAAATCAAAAAACAACCAAAGAAGGATTGGTTTAACAGGAGGTATTGCAAGTGGGAAGACAACCATTACTAATTACATTAGAAAACATAAAAATATACCGATATTAGATGCAGATCATTTTTCAAGAGAATTAATCAAACCAAACACATATGGATATAAGAAAATTTTAGATTATTTTGGAAATAAAATTATTGATAATAAGAGCAATTCAGAAAAGGAAATAAACAGAACACTTTTAAGGAACATTATTTTTAAACATTCAGAAAGCAAAGAATGGATTGAAAAACTGCTTCACCCCTTAATTAAAGAAAGTATGATAGAAAAATGCAGTCAATACGCAAATAATCAAACCATAGTATTGGTTATTCCATTATTATTTGAAGCAAAATTTGAAGATATTTGTACTGAAATATGGTTAGTTAAATGTCCTAAAGAATTACAAAAAAACAGACTTATCACAAGAGATAAAATTAGCGAAAAAGAAGCCTATGAATTGATAGATTTTCAATTAAGTTTTGAAGAAAAAAGAAAATTTTCAGATATTATTTTAGATAATTCGGATGATCAAAATAAATGGATCAATACGATAAAAGAGCTTCTTTAAGCTTTAGTTATTCAATTTTTCCATAAGAAGTTTATTTGCAAGTTTCGGGTCGGCTTTACCTTTGGTTCGTTTCATAAGTTGACCAACAAAAAAACCAAGTAACTTAGTTTTGCCATTTTTAAATGCTTGAACTTCATTTGGATGTTCATTTATAAGTTCATCAATTATTGGTAAAATACTTGAAGAATCAGATATCATTGCCAATCCTTTTTCTTCAACTAATTTTTTTGGAGAAATATTTTTTTGAATAAGTTCAGGTAAAATTTCTTTTGCAATTTTTCCACTAATTATATTTTTTGAAATCATGTTAATCATTTCAGCAAGATTTTCAGGACTAAGCTTTAATTCACTAAAACTTAGTTTGTTCGATTTTAAATAGCCCACAATATCACTTGTTACCCAATTTGAAGCTAGTTTGGCCTCGGCACCATTTGCTACTGTTTCTTCAAAAAAGTTGGCCATGCTTATTTCATCAGAAATTACCCTTGCATCATATGCAGACAACCCAAATTGACTTACAAATTTATCTCTTTTCTTTGAGGGTAATTCTGGTAGTTCTTTAAACCATATTTCTTGTTGAGCTTTTGTTATTTCAATTGGACCCAAGTCAGGATCAGGAAAATATCTATAGTCACTGCTACCTTCTTTTAATCTCATACTTTTCGTTAATTGCTTAGCTTCATCCCATAACCTTGTTTCTTGGAAAATTTTTCCTCCATTTTCATAAACTTCTATTTGTCTAGCTATTTCATAATCACAAGCCTTTTGAATTGCAGAAAATGAATTCATATTTTTTATTTCCACTTTGGTACCAAAAGGAGCATTAGGTCCTTTTCTAACTGAAATATTGACATCGCAGCGTAATGAACCCTCTTGCATGTTTCCGTCTGATACTCCTAGATATCTAACAGTTCTTCTAATCTCTGAAGCATATTCAGATGCCTCTTTACCTGATCTAATATCTGGTTTACTTACAATCTCGCAAAGTGCTATTCCGGCACGATTGTAATCAACTAAAGAATACTTAGAGCCAGCTAATCTATCACTTCCTGAATGGACTAGTTTTCCCGCATCTTCTTCCATGTGTAGCCTTTCTATACCAATTTTTTTGATATAAGGTTCTTTATCCTTTTCAATTATTTCAACCTCTAACCAGCCATTTTCAGCTAATGGCTCATCAAATTGTGAAATTTGGTAATTTTTAGGCAAATCAGGATAAAAATATTGTTTTCTATCAAATTTACAATGTTCTGCAACATTTAAATTTAATGCCAAGGAAGTTTTTACAGCATACTCAAGAACAGTCTCATTCAAAACTGGAAGTGTTCCTGGTAACCCACAAACTACAGGATCTATATGCGTATTAGGTGCATCACCAAATGCTGTTGACGCAGATGTGAATATTTTACTTTTCGTATTAAGCTGTACATGAGTTTCCAAACCAATCACAGCTTCCCAAGATTTCAAATTGTTCATTATCAAATGTCTTTTTATTAATATTATTGGATATAAAGGAAAAGAGGACCAAAACACAAATAAAAATATTAATTTTTAAATGGCACAAGAAACCAAAAATTCAATATTAATCATTGGCGGTGGACTTTTAGGTTTATCCATTGCTTATGAATTTTCTAGAAATAACTACAAAGTTTTAGTTTTAAGCAAAAACAGAAATGAATCAGCTGGATTTGTTGCTGCAGGAATGTTAGCTACGCATGCCGAAGGGCTCGAAGATGAATTACTAAAATTTGGCCAAGAAAGTCAAAGTCTAATTCCAAAGTGGATAAAGAGTATTGAAGAAGATAGCAATATTAAATGCGGTTTAAAAAAATGTGGCATAGTAGTTCCTTTTAAAAACAAAGAAGATCTTGAAAAGTTTCCTACTTATGAATATGGAAAATATTTAAATCACAAAGCTCTTCAAACAGAAATTAATGGAATGAATTCTATTTGGAAACATGGTTTACTTTTTGAACAAGATGGTCAAATAGATAATCGAAGAAGACTGATGCGTGCTCTTGAGAGAGCATGCTCCTTGCATGGAGTCGAATTTCAAGAAGGATCAGAAGTCGAGGATTTGACATTCGAAAAAAACAAAATTACAGGTGCAACAGTTTTATGCGCCACTGGAGAAATAAAAAAAATTAACTGCGAAAAAGCAATTATTTGCAGCGGTGCTTGGAGCAAAAAAATTTTTAATGATATTCCAGTCTTTCCTGTAAAGGGACAAATGCTATCAATACAAGGTCCAACAAATTTTTTGAAAAGAGTTATTTTTGGTCCAAAAACTTATCTAGTTCCGCGTGATGATGGCCTTATCATAGTTGGAGCGACAGTCGAAAAAGATTCAAAATTTAATCATGGTAATACTCCTAATGGAATAAAGCAACTGCAAGAAGGCATTCGCTCCTTATTGCCAGAAGCTATTAATTGGCCACAAATGGAACATTGGTGGGGATTTAGACCTTGCACACCGGATCTAAAACCAATAATTGGGAAATCAAAAACTGAAAATCTTTTTATAGCTACAGGACATTACAGAAATGGAGTTTTATTTTCTGCTATAACAAGTGATCTTCTTTTGAAAATAGTTCAAAATAAAAATCTCAAAGAAATAGAAAAAAGCTTTTTAGAAAAATTTAGTTTAGATAGATTTGCGATTTAAATTTTAATTTTCAGATCGCCATTTCGTATCAGAAGTTTCCCACGCACATAATTCCTCTTCTTTAAACCATAGATCAATTTCAAATTTTGCTGTATCTTCTCCATCAGAACCATGAATAATATTCCTCCCAATATCAATAGCTAAATCACCTCTAATTGTACCAGGCTCTGCTTCTAGAGGTTTTGTTGCACCTATTAATTTTCTAGCACTCAAAATAACTCCTTCGCCTTCCCACACCATTGCCACAACAGGACCACTTGAAATAAAGTCTACTAAATCACCAAAAAAGGGTCTTTCTCTATGTACTCCATAATGATTTTGAGCAAGTTCTTTTGAAGGAATTAATTGCTTTAATCCAACCAATTTAAATCCTTTTTTTTCAAATCTGCCAATAATCTCAGCAACATATCCTCTTTGAACTCCATCTGGTTTAATTGCAATAAAGGTTCTCTCTTTAGTCATTTAGTTAATAATCACTCTATGTATATTCAACTTTTGGGTGGTAACTTGGCAAGTAATCATTAAAATAAAAGATATTGTTTTGAGTTATTTTCAAAAACATTTATTAATCACTAAGACATAAATTGACCAATTTTGAGCCGAAAAAATTTAAAAATATATGGACTATTGAAGATAGTATTTCGACTTATAATATAGACAAATGGGGAGATAAATATTTTTCTATAAATTCAAAAGGAAATATATCAGTTACTAAAGATATAAAATCTGAAAATAAAATTGATCTTTTTAAGCTTGTCAAAGAACTTAAAAGTAGAGAAATAAATCCTCCATTAATTATAAGATTTAATGATATCTTGAAAGATCGCATAAATGAATTACATGACTCTTTTTTAAAAGCAATAAAAACCTATAAATATAAGAACATTTATCAAGGCGTTTTTCCTATCAAATGTAATCAACAGAAAAATGTCCTAGAAAAGATTATAGAGTTTGGTAGCCAATGGAATTTTGGTTTAGAAGTAGGAAGTAAATCAGAACTATTAATTGGCCTTGCACTTCTTGAAAACAAAAATGCACTATTAATATGTAACGGATATAAAGATAAAAAATATATTGAGATTGCTACTTTGGCCAGAAAACTCGGCAAAAATCCAATAATAGTTATTGAACAACGAGATGAGGTAAAAAGAATTATTCAAGCAGTTAAAGAACTTAACGCGACTCCATTGATAGGAATTAGAGCAAAGTTATCAAGTAAAAGTAGTGGAAGGTGGGGTAAATCTATTGGAGATAATTCCAAATTTGGATTATCAATCCCAGAAATTATGTCAACAATGAAAGAACTAAAAGAAGCAAATCTTATCAACGAAATGAAATTGCTCCATTTTCATATAGGAAGTCAAATAAGTGATATTGCTGTGATCAAAGACGCATTACAAGAAGCAAGTCAAATATATGTTGAACTATGCAAACTAGGTGCTCCAATGCAATATATCGACGTTGGAGGAGGATTAGGAATAGATTTTGATGGAACTAAAACCTCCTCCAACACCTCTACTAATTATTCTCTGCAAAATTATGCTAACGATGTAATTGCAACTATTAAGGATTCATGTGAATTAAATAATATCAAGCATCCAATCATAATTTCAGAAAGTGGAAGAGCAATAATTAGTCATTGTTCAGTTTTGATTTTTAATGTCTTAGGAACAAGCCATGTCAGTTCCAAACTACAAACTTTTGATAAAAAAAATCAACAATTAATAATTTCAAATTTACTTGATACTTTCTATGAATTAAAGAAACTTAAAAATAAAAAAATAAATTTATCTCAAATAATTGAATTATGGAATGATGCAAAAAAGTTTAAAGAAGATTGCTTAGTCGCTTTTAGACTAGGATTTTTAAGTTTGGCAGAAAGAGCTTATGCCGAAGAACTTACTTGGGCTTGCGCAAAAGAAATTTCTAATAACCTGAATAATGATGAAATCAATCACCCTGATTTATCTGAAATTACAGAAACTCTTGCATCAACTTATTATGCAAATTTATCTATCTTTAAATCTATCCCCGATAGCTGGGCAATAAATCAGATTTTTCCAATAGTACCAATACATAGGCACTTAGAGGAGCCGTTCTGCAAAGGCAACTTTGCAGATTTAACTTGTGATTCAGATGGGAAACTTAATAATTTTATTGATGATGGAAAAATTAAATCATTACTAAATTTACATAAGCCAGAAGACAATAAAGATTATCTAATTGGAATTTTTATGACTGGAGCCTATCAAGAAGCATTAGGAAACTTGCATAATTTATTTGGCAGTACAAACGTTGTTCATATAGATATAAATCAAGATGATTCGTATAAGGTCAAAAATATTATTAAAGAGGACAGTAAATCTGAAATTTTACAATTCTTAGATTACAGTTCAGCTTCTTTGGTTGAATCTATAAGAATTAATACTGAATCAGCAATTGATCAAAAAAAATTAACTATTGAAGAAGCAAGGAAATTAATGGATCAAATCGAAATTAGTCTGAGAAAAAGTAGTTATTTATCAGAATGACTATTTAATGTTTTTTGCAAATGATTTTTAGCATAATCTAGAGCATCACTTAACTTATCAATATCTTTAGCACCAGCTTGAGCAAAGTTAGGCTTTCCTCCTCCACCTCCCGAACAAATTCTTGCAATCTCATTAATTAATTTACCTGCATGCAAACCTATTTTTACTGCATCATCACCTAAAGAAACTACAAATAACAACTTTCTATTTTCTGGATTTGGTATTCCCCCAAGAATCACTATTGCTTTATTTCCCAAATGAGAAGTTAAATTTAGTGCTGCAGATTGCAAAGAATTCCCATCTAAACCATCAATCTGATTTACTAAAATTGAAAAAGAATTTACTATTTCTGCGGATGATTTTATAGAAGAGTATTTAAAATATGCAATTTCATCTTTCATTTTTTTTATCTCTTTATTCTTATTAATAAGCTCTGCTTGCAAATTATTAACCCTTTCAACAAGTTGATTAGGATTTGCCTTTAACAAATCACTTATTTGATTTACTAAAGCATTTCTATCACTGAAATAGTCAAATGCTGATTGGCCTGATAATGCTTCTATTCTTCTTACTCCTGCTGAGATTCCTTCCTCACTAATTATTTTGAAAGAACCTAATTCGGATGTATTTTTAACATGCGTGCCACCACAAAGTTCCATTGAAACTCCTGGCACATTAACAACGCGCACTTCATCATCATATTTTTCTCCAAACATGGCGACTGCGCCCTTTTCAAGAGCCTCACTCTTGGACATGTTTTTTATTTCTAGGGCATGATTTTCCATAATCCAAGAGTTAACTAAAGTCTCAATCTTAGAAATTTGATCTTTAGAAATAGGTTTAGAGGAATTAAAATCAAATCTCAATTTATTAAAGGCTACTAATGAGCCTTTTTGTCCAACACATTCATTAACAACTGATTTAAGTGCAGCTTGTAACAAATGAGTAGCTGTATGATTTGCAGCAGCCTTAGCTCTGTTATAGGAACTAACATTAGTCTTAACTTTTTGTCCAATAGTTAATATTCCTTTTTTGATAGTTCCATAATGTAAAAAAACATTTTTCTTTCGAATAACATTATCAACCAAGACCTCTACATCTTTTGAAAATATCGTTCCAATATCACCAACTTGCCCGCCAGACTCTCCATAAAAAGTTGTCTGATCAAGAACAATTAAAACTTTCTGACCTTCACTTGCTTGCTTAACTAATAATGAATCCAAAAATATACCTTTTATTTCAGCTTCGGAAAGGAGTGAATCATAACCATTAAAAACAGTTTTGCTAAAAAGATCTATTTCTCGCTCTAATGATCCCTCTAATGTCAAATCAATATTACTTGAAGCAGCTTTAGCTCTCTCTTTTTGTGTATTCATTTCTTCTTCAAAACCCTTTACATCTACACTGATACTATTTTCTTCTGCAATTTCTACAGTAAGTTCTAGAGGAAATCCATAAGTATCATAAAGTTCAAAAGCTTTAAAACCAGAAATCAATTTCTGCCCTGAAGAAATTATCTCATCTAGCAATTTCTCTCCTCTTTCAAGAGTTTCCCTAAATCTTATTTCTTCAATTTTTATCTCATTCAAAATTAAATCATTATTGTTTTTTAAATCAGGATAATTATTTTGCATTAAATTGATCCCGACAGTAGCAATATGAGGTAAAAATTCATTTGTTATACCTAATAATCTCCCATGTCTGACCATTCTTCTAATAAGCCTTCTTAATATATATCCCCTGCCGAGATTACTTGCTGCTACTCCATCAGAAATTAAATGAATAACAGCTCTTATATGATCACCAATAATTTTTAAAGAAATTTTGTTTTTATCATCTGAAGAAAAATAATCAATATTTGCAATCTCACAAATTTTTTGAATAATAGGAAAAATTAAATCTGTCTCATAATTATTTTGCTTTTTTTGTAGTATTTGAGCCATCCTTTCAAGACCCATTCCTGTATCAATATTTTTAAATTTTAAATCTGTCAATTTTCCATTAGAATCACGATTATATTGCATAAAAACAAGATTATAAAATTCAATAAAACGATCTCCATCTTCTAAATCAATATTCTGCAGACCCTTTTCAGGCTGAAAATCATAATAAAGTTCTGAACAAGGTCCACATGGACCTGTTTTGCCAGATGACCAAAAATTATCTTCCTCGCCAAGTTTCACTATCCTATCTGGATGAATACCAATTTCATCTCTCCAAATTTTTGCAGACTCCTCGTCTTCGTGAAAAACACTCACAATTATATTTTCAACAGAAAGTTGATAAATATTAGTAACTAATTCCCAAGCCCATTGAATAGCCTCTCGTTTAAAATAATCCCCAAAAGAAAAATTACCAAGCATCTCAAAAAAAGTGTGGTGTCTAGCTGTAACTCCAACGTTTTCTATATCGTTTGTTCTGATGCACTTTTGGCTAGATGTAGCCCTTTTTGATGGTCTTTCTTTTAAACCTAAAAAAACTGGTTTAAAAGGTAGCATTCCAGCAATTGTGAGCATAACCGTAGGGTCATCTGGAATCAAAGATGCACTTGGAATGATTTTATGTAATTTTTCACTGTAAAATTTTAAAAAAGCATTTCTTATCTCATCTCCCGTAACTATTTTTTTAATTAGTTGAGATGTCATTTATCCAGAATAAGAAAATTAAAAATTAAAGAAAAGCGTAATTTCGGTTATTTCGCAAAAATAATCACGCGGATTTATATTCTACATAACTAAAGTTATTTTATAACGCGATTTGTCCTATGCTAGCCTCTGCCCAGACAAGTAATTCTAAATTGGCACAAATAAATAACAAGTTGACAGTTCAATCTCAAAACTTCGCTGATGATTCTTGTGCCATAAGATCTCTGGATTGGGATCGCAGTAGATTTGATATTGAATTTGGCTTAAGAAATGGCACTACTTACAATAGTTTTATTATTAAAGGTGAAAAACTAGCAATAATTGATACTAGTCACGCAAAATTTGAAGAATTATGGTTTGAAGAATTACTAAAAGAGGTAAACCCACAAGAAGTGGATTATCTAATTACAAGCCATACAGAACCTGATCATTCTGGATTAATAGGTAATCTTCTAGAATTAAACAAAAATATCACAGTAGTAGGATCAAAATTAGCTCTTAAGTTTATTGAAGACCAAATACATGTTCCCTTTAAGCGACTAGAAGTTAAAAGTGGAGAGTTTTTAAATCTCGGCACAAACCCTAATAGCGGTTTAGAACATAATATTGAATTTATTAGCGCGCCAAATTTACATTGGCCAGATACAATTTTTTCATATGACCACAGCACTCATGTTCTTTACACATGCGATGCATTTGGACTCCATTATTGTTCCGATGAATTTTATGACACTGATCAAAAAGAAATATATGATGATTTTCGTTTTTATTACGATTGCCTAATGGGTCCAAACGCTAGAAGCGTACTGCAGGCAATTAAAAGAATTGATAAGCTACCTGAATTAAAAACAATAGCCGTAGGTCATGGGCCTTTGCTTCATAATCAAGTTAATTTTTGGAAAGGAAAATATCAAGAATGGAGTAGCAATAAAAGCAAAGGTAATGATTTTGTATCAGTTTGCTATATCAGCGACTATGGTTATTGTGATCGACTAAGTCAAGCGATATCTCATGGAATAAGTAAAGCAGATGCACAAGTTCAATTAATTGATTTAAGATCTTCTGACCCCCAAGAGTTAACAGGTTTAATTTCAGAGTCAAAAGCAGTAGTTATTCCTACATGGCCAGTAGATTCAGATAATGAATTAAAAGAATCCCTTGGTACTTTATTTGCAGCACTAAAATCAAAACAATTTACAGCTGTCTATGATGCATTTGGTGGAAATGATGAACCAATAGATTCTTTAGCAAATAAATTAAGAGAACTCGGACAAAAAGAAGCTTTCTCACCTTTAAGAGTTAAAAACATTCCAGACCCTATTATCTATCAACAATTCGAAGAAGCTGGAACTGACTTAGGCCAATTGATCAACAAAAAGAAAAATATTGCCTCTATGAAGAGCCTTGATTCTAATTTAGATAAGGCGTTAGGAAGATTAAGTGGAGGATTATATGTAGTTACAGCTAGCCAAGGAGAAGGTTCTACATTTAGACAAAGTGCTATGGTCGCAAGTTGGGTGAGTCAGGCAAGTTTTTCTCCTCCAGGTATTACGGTTGCAGTAGCAAAAGATAGAGCTATTGAGTCATATATGCAAGTTGGGAAAGGTTTTGTTGTAAATATCTTGAGAGAAGACAACTATCAAAAAATGTTCAGACATTTTTTAAAAAGATTTGCTCCTGGAGCTGATAGATTTGCAGATGTAGATGTAATAAGCAACATTGCAGAAGGAGGACCAGTCCTATCAGAT
Source organism: Prochlorococcus sp. scB243_495D8 (assembly GCA_000634195.1). Classification (GTDB taxonomy): domain Bacteria; phylum Cyanobacteriota; class Cyanobacteriia; order PCC-6307; family Cyanobiaceae; genus Prochlorococcus_A. Next base: position 249,033 of record JFLT01000187.1, on the reverse strand, counting down.
TCACTCGCCTTTCTGGATTGTAAAGTTAGTTCCAGACTGGAGACTCCTGACCATTGGATAATTTACGGAATTGTTGAAAATGGTAATGTCTCTGACTTATCATGCAAGACAGCAGTTCATCACAGAAAAGTTGCTAATCACTATTAAAAAATAAGTCTTTGAAATGTCAGATATTAATATAGGCTTACTTGCAGAAAATCAAAATATATCAGAATTTGAAATTACTGAAAATTTTTCTTGTGTAAGATTCCTAGACCAAAATAAAGAAAGATTTGAACTTGAATTTAACCTTGAAAAAGGAACCTCTTTTAATACTTTTTTCATTAGAAGTCATGAGGAACTTTTTATTATTCATCCACCTGAGAAACAATATTTAGATTCGTTTAATAAAGTAATTTCTAGGTTTTGCGATCAATTTAAATTAAGTAATGTCAACTTCATTTCTGGTCATATTAATCCCCAAATTATTGAAACTATAAAGAACATAAGTACCCAATTTCAAAATACAACTATTACTTGCTCTAATCCAGGTTATAAACTTATTAGCGAACTTTGGAACCAAAGAAATCCTACCTTAGAAAACTTTATTGAAATTCAATTACCTAAAATAAACATAGTCAAAAAGGAGCAAAATTTAGAATTAGATAACATTTCACTAGAGTTAATTCCTATTCCAACAGCACGTTGGCCTGGAGGTCTGATAATTTATGAACGTAATCAAGAAATCCTTCTAAGTGAAAAAATTTTTTCTGCTCATATTGCTTCTTCAGATTGGTCTGAAACAAATCGAGTTAGTACAGAAATTGATAGGAAACATTTTTATGATTGCTTAATGGCACCAATGTCTAATCAAGTAATATCAATAACTGAAAAAATTGCAGATTACGATATTAAAACTATTGCGCCATTACATGGTCCCGCTATCGAATATAGCTTAAAAAGCTTCTTAAATGACTACATTAGATGGGGTGAAAATCTCTCAACAAATAATCCTAAGATCGCTCTGATATATGCAAGTGCATATGGAAATACAGCCTCAATAGGCGATGCATTGGCTAAGGGAATAAATAGAACTTCTGTCGAAGTTGAAAGTATAAATTGTGAATTTACACCAAATGATGTACTAATAAAATCTATCAAAAACGCTGATGGTTATTTAATAGGATCACCAACACTAGGTGGTCATGCCCCAACTCCAATAGTAAGTGCGCTAGGAACATTATTATCAGAGGGTAATAGAGATAAGCCAGTGGGAATTTTTGGTAGTTTTGGCTGGAGCGGCGAAGCTATAGATTTACTTGAAACAAAATTAAAAGATGGTGGTTTTAAGTTTAGTTTTGACCCTATTAGGATTAAATTCAGTCCAAATAAGCCAAAGATTAAAGAATTAGAAGAAATAGGGACTCACTTTGGAAGAAAAATTATAAAAAAAGCAAAGAAAAAACCCAGGAAATCAGATACTGGAATGATTACAAGCAAAACGGATCCAAAGCTACAAGCTCTTGGAAGAGTTATTGGTTCACTTTGTGTCCTGACAGCCTCTAAAGGCAAAGATGAGAATAATATTAAAGGAGCCATGCTTGCATCTTGGGTTAGTCAAGCAAGTTTTTCACCTCCTGGGTTAAGTATTGCAGTAGCAAAAGATAGATCAGTAGAGTCTCTTCTACAAGTAGGAGATTCATTCGCATTAAATATTCTTAGTGAAAAAGATTTTAAAGAACCTTTGAAAAGATTCACAAAGCCCTTTGCACCTGGAGAAGATAGATTTGAAGGATTAAATATTGAATTAACTCCTAATGAACAGATAATAATTCCTGAATCGCTAGCATGGTTAGATGCTTCTGTAAAAGAGAGAATGGAATGCGGAGATCATTGGGTAATTTACGCCGAAGTACTACACGGTAATATACTAAAATCCGATAGTCTAACGGCAGTTCATCACCGCAAAACAGGTGCTAACTATTAAATTTATTTATCTAATTTATGACTGAAACAAAAGATCTAATAATCATTACGGCTAGTTGTGGTAAAAATCTAGAACTTTCTGAAAAATTTCTTGAAAAAAGTAATGAACTGAACATAAGTTCTGAAATTTTAGATCTTACTACTCTTGATATTCCATTATTTAATCCAAGAATTCACAGCAAAGAAAATATTCCAAATGAAATAGAAGAATTAAAAAAAAAGCTTTTCGAGATTGAAAGGTGGGTGATTTGTGCGCCTGAGTATAATGGATCTATACCTCCCATTCTCTCCAACTTCATAGCATGGCTATCTATTTCGGGAGATGACTTTAGGAATTTATTTAATGGTCAACCTATTGCAATTGCAACATTTTCTGGTGGGATAGGGTTAGAACTACTGACCTCATTACGAATTCAATTAGTGCATTTAGGAAGTCAAGTATTAGGAAGACAACTTTTGTCGTCATATAGTAAACCTATAGATACAAAAACTATTGAAGATATTATTCAAAGACTTTTACAAATGAAAAAATTAAAAACATAAACTTTTACTAGCTAAAAATTAATCTCATTTTTTCTCATTCCAAACTTTTAAAATTTCTCTTGCCATTGGCAGGGCGTGAACAGATCCACCACCAGGAGTATTCTGTGCAAAAGCAACTACAAGTAATTCGCTATTTTCAGAGGGTGTAAAGCAAACGAACCAAGCATGATCTGAGCCACCTTCACCGTCTTCAGCAGTTCCTGTTTTACCTGACACTGGAGGTAAATTTGAAACTCCATAATTAATTGATACTCCTGTGCCAGACTCTACTACTTTCCGGAGACCACTTTTTATCAATTGAATATTTTGTGGGTCAATGTCAATTGGAATACGTTTTTTATCTAAAAGACTTTCTTCATCTTTTTTAGTCAAATGTGGAGTAACTAAATAACCTCCATTTGCAATAGCAGCATAAGCTCTAGCTATTTGAATAGGAGTAACTTGAACAACAAATTGTCCAATAGACATACTCGCAATATCTTCTGGGACCCATGGAGTTCTTCCTGGTTGCCCCCATCCTCTGCCTTTTTTAGCCCACTCACTACTTGCTACTAATCCTTTATTTTCTTGTTCAGAAATTTCAATTCCAGATAAAGAATTAAAACCAAGTTTTCTAGAAACCTTATGAATTTCATCAACTCCTGCACCATATCCGACTTGATAAAAAAATGTATTACTCGAAACTCTTAAAGCATCTTCATAACCTATTACTCCAAAACCTAAATCATTATGTTCCCTGAAACATTGGCTTCCATAAGTGATACATGGTTTCGTATCTAACATTGTTTCTCTAGGAAATTTTCCACTTTCCAAGCCAGCTAAAGCCGTTACAATTTTCCAAACGCTTCCTGGATCGTAGGCATTTAATGCTCTATTAAATAAAGGTTTTTCAGGAGAATTAAAAAGTGTATTATATTCTTTCTCAGGTTTAAAATCCTTTGAGAAAAAATTTAAATCGAATGTAGGTTTACTTGCCATGGCTCTTATTGCACCATCTCTTGGATCCATTACTATTATGGCTCCAGCTTTTTTATCTTTAAGAACCTCCTCAGCAACTAACTGCAGATTAAGATCGATTGTTAGTTGAATATCATTACCTTGTACTGAAGGTCTTATACCCAATGATCTTTGAAATTTTCCTAATGAATTTACTTCAACCATTTCTCCGCCCCATTCACCTCTTATAAAATCTTCGTAAACATATTCAATTCCCGTCCTACCGATTAAGTCATTTAATTTATAACCCTTCTTAGATAAAAATTTATATTCTAATTCAGTAACTGGCTGAGTATAACCAATCACATGGGCAGCAAGGGATTTATAAGGATAATTTCTAATTAAATTGGTAGCTATTTCAAAACTAATTAAATTACCTTCATTCTCCTTAAATTTTATTAATTGATCTACATTTAAATCATCAAGAATAATTACTGAGAGTTTCTGATTTTTTAGACCATCAGAGTATTTTTTTTGAATTACATTACTATCAATATTTAACAAATTAGAAATAATTGATTTATGTTGTTCCCAATTGCTTTTTTTAACATTTTGAGGCTTTATTATTAAAGAATATTTCACTCTACTATTTGCAAGAACATTACTATTTTTATCTAGTATCCTTCCACGTATTGGCTGCGAAGCAATAAGTCTGATCCTATTCTCATCTGACATTTTCTTAAAAGATTCATAATTTAAAAGTTGTAAAAAAATTAACCTAAATAGAATCAATAAAAAGGAAACAGAAGAAAAAATAAGTAAGACTAGTGGTTGTCTTTTTAATGAAATAAGTTTTTTATTAGGACTTGTTTTTATCAAAAATATAAATTTATTTAAATATTGTTTTTTCCAATAAAGCAATGGTTGATTTTATCTCTTTAAGTCTATTGATTAAATCTTGAAAATCACTTTCTTCATTGTTCAGATCGAACTCGTCATTTTCAAGATTATTTGATTTTAAATTTTCACTCATAAAACTTATGCTTTTTAAGCAATTATTTCAATTAATGGAATTCTAAATAACAAATTTATTTTTTCAAAATTATTTTTACTTAGATACTTAAAAAATATCAAAAACAAATTAATTTAATTTATTTATATTTTGTTCAAAATAAGGATTACAACTATTCTTTGATATCCCTAAAGACCACCCAACAAACGAAGAAATAAATATAGTGACAATTAACGGCAAAATTGCTTGTTGAGTATTTGTAAGACTGAACCATTCTCTCCAGCTATTAAAAAATCTTTCTCTTTGAAATTTTCTTTTTTCATTTTCTAATAATCTCGTTTTTTTGGCGAAAGATTTTGTTACCCATTTTTCGAAAGGAGTTTTTTTTGTAATCGCCATCTTCCTCTCCACTTCTAATAATTGTCCAGAACTAAGATAAGGATGAAATGTACTTATCAATTCAAGAGTTTTTAAAAACATCTCAACAGTTGCATCTTTTATGAGCTTCTGCTCATGACTCAAATCAGCCCAATCTATTTCTGGATAAAAACGATTCCTGTTTGGTGCAATTTGATCATCTGACATTTGACCAGGTTCTCTAAGCCATCTATTAGTGTTTTCGTCAAATCTTCTCCAATATAAAAAAGGATTAATAAAAATTGTTTTGCCAGATACTTTGACTACATCTTGTTGCAGATGATGAGTTATCTTTCTTTCAGAATTTTTCGAATTTATCAAAAGTCTAAATTATTAATCTAATTAAAGATTATCTTTTATTCACTATTTTTCCAGAAATATGAAAAATTATCCTATGAATATTAAGTTATTGATAACTGCCAACGCTTCTTTAAATAATTACAGTATTCACACTTTAATGAAGGTTTGGGGAAATTATCCGAACGTAATAAATTAACCGTATCAATTATCTTATTCTCTACCCATGAAGTAGAACAATCTAATTTAATTAGATGTACGTCAAAATTTAATTGGTTATTAAATAACTCTTCATTTTTCTTTCCATTGAAATATAAAAGATAAGCTTCATTAGCCACTTGAAAACCATTTTTTTTAAATAACCACTGATACATTTCTAATTGTCTCTTATAGGCTTTTGCATATTCGTATTTATTAAAAGTCTCAGACCAATCAAAATTATTTCTAGAAGTTGCTTTCACATCAACAATGATAAGATCACCATTTTTTTTCTGCCAAATATCATCGACAGCACCACCAAAATCATAGTTGTGTTCTATTGACAGATATCTTATCCCTTGAAAATTACTTCTCCAACGTTCTAAATCTTTGTGTTTGAAAGGAACAGCATCAATACCATGTTCAATAAATAAAGGATGAGGCTCCTGAATTTTTCTGTAATAATCAAATTCATTTTTACATAAATTATCTACAGCTATATTTAAAGTAAAAGGTAATGATGGAGGTTTTATTTGATATTTTTTGTCAAGTACACAACATCTTGGACAACTAAGATATTTCTCAACAGTAGATCGACTTAATTTAATAATCTCGCTCATTACAGTTAACACCCCATTTAAAAATATTTCTTAAATAAAATAAAAGTCTTAAATTTTTAGAAAATTTGTAATTTACTCCCACTCAATAGTTCCAGGAGGTTTGCTTGTAATATCATAAACAACTCTATTAACTGCACTTACTTCATTTACGATTCTATTTGCAATCCTCTCCAATATCTGAAAAGGAATTTTTGACCAATCGGCTGTCATACCATCCTCACTTGATACACAACGTAAAACTATTGGCCAGGAATAAGTCCTTTTATCTCCCATCACTCCAACAGTTTTAACAGGTAGCAATACTGCAAAAGCTTGCCAAATATCATTGTAAAGACCTGCTTTTTTAATTTCATCTCTTACTATCCAGTCTGCATCTCTTAAACAATCAAGTTTTTCATTATTTACCTCTCCTAAAATTCTTATAGCTAATCCAGGGCCAGGGAATGGATGTCTTTTAATAATTTCATCCGGCAAACCTAAAGCAGCTCCCACTTTTCGAACTTCATCCTTAAAAAGTTTTCTTAATGGCTCAACCAATTTAAATTGTAAATCTTTTGGCAAGCCACCAACGTTATGATGACTCTTTATTTTTACAGCTATTCTTTCACCAGTCTTAGGATCAATATTAGTACCAGCACTTTCAATAACATCTGGATAAAGAGTGCCTTGGGCTAAATACTGAAAAGGCCCCAATCTATTGCTTTCTTCCTCGAATACTCTGATAAATTCTTCACCTATAATTTTTCTTTTTTGTTCTGGATCAGTAATGCCTTTTAATTTGGCAATAAACCTTTCCCTTGCATTAATATATTCAACTTTTATGTGAAATTTCTTATCAAAAAAATTCATTAAAAATTCTGGTTCACCTTTTCTCATGAAACCTTGGTCTATAAACATGCATGTAAGCTGATTTCCAATAGCTTTATTGAGAAGAAAAGCAAGAGTTGAGGAATCAACTCCTCCAGATAAGGCAAGCAAAACTTTTTTATTGCCAACTTGCTCCCTTATTCTGGGAATAGTTTCCTCTATATAGGTTTCCGTTGTCCAATCAGCCGCACAACAAGAAATTTTATAAACAAAATTTTTAATTACCGTCATCCCAAACTCTGAATGAATAACTTCAGGATGAAATTGTACGCCAAATAATTTCTTAAAATCATTTGAAATTGCTGCATGGAGTGTGTTCTCGGTATGAGCAATTTTATTAAATCCATCAGGCAAACAATTAATAGAGTCGCCATGACTCATCCACATAATAGATTTATCTTCTACATCAGAAAGGAGATCAGATTCTTGGTCAATACTTATTGGTGCTCTACCATATTCAGCTCTTTTAGTTGCTGAAATAACAGATCCGCCAAGTTCTTTGACCATTAATTGCATTCCATAGCATATGCCAAGAATAGGAATTCCTAAATTAAAAATTTTTTCATCACACTTAGGAGCATTTTGTTCATATACAGAATTTGGGCCTCCACTCAAAATAATCCCTTTAGGGTTAATATTTTTAATTTCCTCAATTGAAATGTAATTACTAACTACAAGAGAAAAAACATTAGTTTCTCTAATTCTTCTTGCAATCAATTCAGAATATTGAGATCCGAAATCCAAAATTAATATTGAGGGATCTCGTTCTTTTTTTAAAGTTATTTGACTCATGTATAAAAGTTAACTCAATTTATTTACAAAAGCATAATGAATTTCAAATTAATCTCATTGAAAATAAGAAATATAATTATTGCCGTTAATTCCAGCCCACCTAATTTTCCTTTTTCTATCAAAAATGATTGATGCGATTTCCATATCGGTTCTTACATACCTATTAACATAAGCAAAAGAACGCTTTTCGATCGTATTTGATAAATTCTTGAATAATTTATCAGCTAAAGATTTATTAAATCTCTCAAGAATTTGTAATGCATTCTCAAGATTATCTAACTGAGATAATTCAACTATTATTTCATATGGTAGCTTTTCTTGAACAGCTAAATAAATAAGAATCTCAATTCTTGCATCAGCCAAATGATTATGCGTATGAAAAATACCGCCTGCTAATTTAATTAATTTCCCGTGATAACCAAAAAGAATTACAGTTTTAACTTTTTTTATTGCAGCATCAACTAATAATGGTCCTATCCAATTTCCAATTTTGATAATTGGCAAATTAACATTATAACTTTTAGCCAAATTTAAACCATTTTCACCAATAACAAATATCACTTCCCCTTCAAAATCATTTTGAATTAACTTTGCTAGATTATTTTTAGCCTCTTCTAATTGATCAGGTGAAGCACTCGAATAAGTCTCAGCAGAAGTGCCAATAATAGATAATCCATTAACAATACCAAATGACTTATTACTAGTTCTTTCTCCTAAAAACAACCCATTTGGAAAAATAATTTCTAAATTCAAATTAAAGCCGGCAGGAATAATATCTAACAAATTTTCAAATAAAACTTCTTTGGCAAAATTAGAAATGCATATCTCTGATGTATCTTCTTTTATGCCTACCCCAGATCCTGCAATAATATTTATTGGAATTTTTTGAACAGGATTACTAAAAGAAATTTTTTCTAAAGAGGCTATTGTCCATATCTCTAAGTTTTGTGTAATGTCAAGATCTAAGCCTGACTTTGCAAAGGTAATTCCTAATGCATGAGAGTCATCTTTAAGTAAACCAACAGAATGAATTTCAATTTTTATTTCTTTTTTTTCATTAGGAATTTTTATTAGTTCATAATTCTTAAATGGTAACCCTACTAGTTTATTTAATGCTGACCTAGCAGCTCCAGCAACCCACAAAGGTAAAGAAAATCCTTTTTTCAAATCAAGTAATTGAAAAATATATAATGAGAACTAATCTAAGAATGACCTATTTAATAAAAAGTGGCCATACAACAAAAATTATCATTGATGATTCCTGGACCCACACCAGTTCCAGAAAAAGTTTTACAAGCATTAAGTAAGCATCCAATAGGCCATCGTAGTAAAGAATTTCAAGATCTCGTAGAGAGCACAACTAAAAATTTACAGTGGCTTCATCAAACTCAAAATGATGTTCTAACAATCACTGGTAGTGGGACTGCCGCAATGGAGGCTGGAATAATAAATACCTTAAGTAAAGGAGATAAAGTAATTTGTGGAGAAAATGGAAAATTTGGCGAAAGATGGGTAAAAGTTGCAAAAGAATTTGGTCTTGAAGTAATAAAAATTGTTTCCGAATGGGGCACGCCACTTGATCCAGAAGAATTCAAAAAGGTATTAGAGGCAGATAACCAAAAAGAAATAAAGGCAGTTATTTTGACTCATTCTGAAACATCAACAGGTGTAATTAATGATTTAGAAACCATTAGTTCATATATTCGTGCCCACAACACAGCTTTATCAATTGTTGACTGCGTTACAAGTCTTGGAGCTTGCAATGTACCAGTAGATGAATGGGAATTAGATATCGTTGCTTCAGGATCACAAAAGGGATATATGATACCTCCAGGGCTTAGCTTTATAGCAATGAGCCAAAAAGCATGGGAAGCCGCAGAAAAATCTAATTTACCAAAATTTTATTTAAATTTAAAATCCTACAGAAAAAGTCTTTTAACTAACAGTAATCCATATACCCCAGCAGTTAATTTAGTTTTTGCTTTAGATGAAGCTTTAAAGATGATGAGAGAAGAAGGCTTAGATAATATTTTCCAAAGACACAATAAACACAAATTAGCGATGAGCAATGCAGTAAAAGCTTTAAATCTAAAATTATTTGCTGATGAAAAATATTTAAGTCCGTCAATTACTGCGATAAAAACTGAAGGGATTGATGCTGAAGAATTTAGAAAAACAATAAAGAATAATTTTGATATTTTACTTGCAGGTGGTCAAGATCATCTGAAGGGGAAAATATTCAGAGTCGGACATTTAGGTTATGTAAACGATAGAGATATTATTACGGTAGTTTCTGCTATGAGTAATACACTTCTCAAGCTCGGTAAAATTTCAGCCCAACAAGCTGGTGAAGCATTAGTTATAGCATCAAAATATTTAAAGGGAAATTAAGTTACGTTCCTGGTTCTTCAACATTTCCACCTAATTCAACAATCTTTTTTCTTAGAACGATTGATTTTTTTTCATCACCGTTAGTTTGAGCTATTGCAAGGGCAAACTCTAATTTTTCTAGCTGGTGTCCAGACTCAAGAAAAGATAATTTTTTCTTTACGCGGTTTTTATTATCTTTGTATGAAATTTGTGGAGACATAAAAATTCATGCTTTAGTTAATATTATGCCAACAAAAGGGGACATTACGAGAGGAAACTAAAAATATTATTTGACTATAAACTTAAGCAGATAATTTTTTTCCTAATATTATGTCCAAACATCACTAAAGTTTTATGCCAAACATAAATCTCATATACTACCTTCTTGCTGGCGGCATTTTTGGAGCTTTAGCTCTAAAAACAGGTATCCCTGCAGCTCCTCTTGCAGGTGCCTTGATAGGCGCAAGCATACTTAGCATCAGTGGCAAAGTCGATATTGCAGAGTGGCCAATAGGCACAAGAACAATTTTAGAAATCGGCATTGGAACAGTTATTGGTACATCATTAACCAAAGACTCATTAATGGATCTTCAAACCTTATGGAGGCCTGCTATTTTAATAACTTTTACTTTAGTTATTACAGGATTAGCAATTGGATTATGGACAAGCAGATTACTTAAAATCGATGTGATTACAACAATTCTTGGTGCGGCGCCAGGAGGTATTAGCGGTATGAGTCTTGTAGGGTCAGAGTATGGGGTAGGAGCTGCAGTGGCTACCCTACACGCAGTTAGGTTGATTACTGTGCTTCTAATTCTTCCATTAGTTGTGAAATGCTTGAATATATTTGGAGTAATTAAATCTTAAATTTCTATAGACATATTCACAATAAAAGATATTTTTAAATAGAAGATAAATGGCTAATGAAAAGATTTAAGGATAAAAAATTAATATTAGTATCGTTGGGAGTTTTAACTCCTCTAATCCTTACTAATGCAAAAGTTAATGCAAGTTCATTTGGGGCAGAAATTTTTTGTACTATGCGAGATGGCGGAAATGACCATGAGAGTAGTTGGGAAGCAGCTTATACATATATAAAAAAACAAAAGGGAGGATTATTCAAAGTTTCACCTAAAAATGCAGCAGCGCAAATTACTGAAACAGTTATAAGAGAAAGAGAAAAATTTAGTTATTGCGTCGAATATTTAGACAATCTTCATCCAAATAGAAAACTAATAAGAGATTTAGAAAAAGAAGAAAAAAGAAAAGAAAAAGAAGCACAAGATAGAGAAAACAAAAGAATAAAATTAGAAAAAGAATTAGAAGAAACTAATAAAGAAATTTCTGAAGAATTTACTGATGAAACACTTGATAGATATAGTTATTAATTCAGTTTTTAGAAAGATAATAATTTTTTTCGAAATTTACTAAATACTATTTTGTATCTAAACACACTAAAACAAATTTTTACTAGCAAATTTATACTAAAAAGGGTAAGTAATTATTGACTTTTAATATATTCAAGCCATGATTTATTTAACTAAATATTCTGAATGCATATTAATGATGCGGTGTTTTTAGAGGATTTATGTCCTAAGTTCAGATTGAGACAATGGCGAAAATCTATTCATAGGTTTACAGGAAAAAGTTGTATATATTGCGGAAAACCATCTGAATCTATTGACCATGTAATACCAAGATGCCAAGGAGGCTTGAGTACAACAGAAAACTGTGTTCCTGCATGTCTTTCCTGTAATGGGGATAAATCAGATGAAAATGCTTTGTTTTGGTATAGAAGGCAAAAATTTTATGATCCTCGAAGAGCAATGGCTATAAGAGCTTGGTTAGAGGGAGATTTAAGATTAGCAATTAGATTACTGCAATGGGCTAATCCTAATTTTAAGGTCATAAATAAAAATTACGAAAAAGATGAATCAGAATATAAAGCAGCTTGACTACCAAACAATACATATTTTTCTAGAGTTATAACTCTCACATATATTTTCCAATTCTTTTGGGGATTCTGGAAATATTAAAATTGTCGAAAATGCAAGAAGAAAGACAAATAATTTTTGGTAGAATTTAAAATTAACTAAACTAACTTCTTTCTCTATAAGACGGGGATAACTTTTGCTAACAAAGAAAGTTTTTGATTTTAAATCGGGCTTAAGAGCTGTCTTCATCATCAATTAATACATATGTACTACTTTAACCCAGCATGAAGAAGTCTGCAAGTTTAATCGGAAATAAAAATAAATTTTTGATCTTAGGATGTGGTTATAGTGGTAGTTATTTTGCAAAAACTATTAAAAAATTCGGTTGCACCGTTTTAACAAGCTCAAGATCTATGAGCAGGGATCCCAATAGTTTTGTTTTCAACAGTGAAAACGGTGTAGTTCCTGAAGCAAAAATTTTTAATGGAGTAACACATATTCTTAGTTGCATACCTCCCGACAAAAATGGAAATGATCCAGTACTAAGAAGTCTTAGAAATCAACTAAAAAGTTTATCCCTAGAATGGGTTGGCTATTTATCTACAACAGGAGTTTACGGGAACACAAAGGGTGATTGGGTTTCTGAAATTAATAAACCAAACCCCTTTCAAAATCGAAGTTGTAAGAGGTTAAATTGTGAAAAAGAATGGATTGAATCTGGTTTACCTGTACAAATTTTTAGGTTACCCGGTATTTATGGACCTGGAAGATCCACTTTTGAGGCAATAAAAAATAAAAAAATTCGCGTTATATCCAAAAAAAATCAAGTATTTTCGAGAATTCATGTTGCTGACATTGCAAATGCAATTATCTATCTATTACAAAACAAAAATTCCTTAAAGTTTTACCAAATTATCAATATTGCAGATGATGAACCCTGTTCTCAATTAGAGGTCATTCAATATTGCTACGACTTACTTGGTTTAACAATGCCAAAACCAATATTATTTGAGGAGGCAAAAGAGCAATTATCACCTATCGCTCAATCTTTTTGGATGGAAAATAGAAGAGTTTCTAATAAACTTTTATGCGAAACACTCGGATATAAACTAATTTATAAAAACTATAAAATGGGCTTAAAAAATTGCTACCTGAATAGTTAAAAATATAAATTTAAAAAATTTTTATGAATTTTCAGAATACAAATAAAATATTGAAGGTGGTGTTAAGCGTCGGAGATGAGTCAGGTATTGGACCGGAAATAATCTTAAAAGCACTTTGTTCTCCTGAGATACCAAAAAATATTGACTTTATATTAGTTGGATCAAAGAAAATTCTAATAAATACATATGAGCACCTTAGATCCTTAGGATTAGAAAACCTTACAAATCCAAAATATTTAAAGATAGAGGATCTCGAAATTTCTCCATCAGATAATGACCCTAAATCAAGTTACGGCAATTCAAGTTTCCAATACTTAATAAAAGCGATTGAAATTGTAAAACAATATCCCAATTCAGCACTTGTGACTGGACCAATTTGCAAGAAATCATGGTCATTAGCAGGTCATTATTTCTCTGGTCAAACTGAAGTATTAGCAAAAGCATGTGGAGTGAAAAACGTTGGAATGTTATTTACAGCAAAATCACCAATTACGGGTTGGAGATTTAATACTTTACTAGCTACAACCCACATATCCCTCTCTGAGGTTCCCAAGAAATTAACTACAGAATTAATACACTCTAAATTGGATCTTTTCAAAGATTTTTGTAATACCTATTCTGATAAACCTACTTTAAAAGTCGCAGGATTAAACCCTCATGCCGGCGAAGAAGGTCTTTTAGGTCATGAAGAAAAGGATTGGCTCAATGATGCATTAATTACGTGGAATGAGAAAAATAAAGATATTAGATTATTTGGCCCTTTATCACCAGATAGTTGCTGGAATTCTTCGGTAAAAGCATGGAATGACAAAAATGCTGAAAAACATGATGGCATTCTTGCTATGTATCATGATCAAGGTTTAATACCAATGAAAGTAATAGCTCTTAATTACTCAGTAAATACCACAATCGGTTTACCTTTTATAAGAACATCTCCAGATCATGGAACGGGCTTTGATATTGCTGGCAAAGGAATTGCTCAATCTCAAAGCATGATTGAGGCTATTAAGGCTGCCGTAGAGATGACTAACAATTCAAGACTGCTTAACACGCATTAAAACTTGACCAAATTCAACTGGTGTTCCATTTTCAACGAGAATCTCTACAATTTCAGCATTAAATTCAGATTCAATTTCATTCATTAACTTCATTGCTTCCAAAATACAAATAGTTTGACCGACCTTAACGCTATTTCCTACTTCGACAAATGGCTCCTCGCCAGGCGCTGCAGCCCTATAAAATGTCCCAACCATAGGAGAAGTAATTTCAGTTAGGTCAGAGCGTCCTGGGGGTGCCACCTGAGGCGCTTCAGGCTCATTAACGACTGGGATATTTTCATTAATAGCCTTTTGATTAGAAATTGTCTGCTTATCAAATGAAGTATTAGAAACTAAATTATTAATAACTTGATTCTGATCAAATACATTCCTTTTTATTTCGAGTTTAAAATCTTCTCCCTCTAGCGAGAACTCTTGAATATCACTTGTAGAGATTTTCTCTATTAAGCGATCTAAGTCATCATGATCTAATTTCATAACCATTAATTTTCACGTCCAAGATAAGTGTCATTTCGAGTATCAACTTTAATCATTTCTCCCACAGAAATAAATAAAGGAACCATAACTTGAGCACCTGTTTCTAGAATAGCTGGTTTCGTGCCCCCACTAGCAGTGTCACCTTTAACGCCTGGATCAGTCTCTGTAACTTTCAAAGTGATAGATATTGGAAGTTCTACTTCTAAGACTTTACCATTATGGAAAATTACATTAACCTCCATTCCCTCTTTTAAATACTTTGCGCCTTTACCTATTTGTTCAGAGGTGAGTCTTGTCTCTTCAAAACTTGTCATGTCCATAAAAACATAATCACCAGACTCCACATAAGTATGCTGCAGGTTAGACTTCTCAAGGATAGCCTGCTGTACTGATTCTCCGGCTCGAAAAGTTTTTTCAACAACGTTGCCGCTTTGAACTGATTTTAATTTTGTTCGTACGAAAGCAGAACCCTTACCAGGCTTGACATGTAGAAATTCTACAACACGCCAAACTTGTCCATCCAATTCGATGGTAGTACCTGTGCGAAAATCGTTACTGGAAATCATTCCTGTATTACATCCCCCAAGGATCATAAACCTGCAAGAGTGCTATGCAAAAATTCTTATCAAATCAGAACAAACTTTTCTTAATTCTATCGATTGTAATTTTACAGGTTTTTCTTTTAAAACCCATTCAAGTATTAGCTGATTTACCTACTGGAAATGCAGTAAAAGACCCTAATGCAATCCTCAGAAACGCACTCCCTATCAAGCAAGTTGAGTTACAAGAAATTCAACACAAATTGGAAGAAACTAGTGACCTTGTTAGAGGAGGAAGATGGCCCGCTCTTACGAAAACTGTTACAAAATGTCAATCTTTGCTAAAAAAATACAAAAGTAAAATTATTCAAGAATTACCAAAAGATAAAAAGAAGATTGCTGAAAAAACATTTTTAGAACTCAAAGAAAATTTTGATAGCCTTCAAGATTACTCTAAATCAAAGGATAAATACTCGTTCATAGCGACTCGAAGAAATGCTTTAGATAAAATTGGTGGATTAGAAGAATATTTTCTACCAAAAGAATTTCCATACTCTATTCCCCAGGAATTTGATAATTTACCAAGATTACTGGGCAGAGCAAAAGTCAATATAAAAACCTCCAAAGGAGATATGCAAGCAATTGTGGATGGATTTAACGCCCCACTTACAGCAGGAGCATTTATAGATTTATCTTCACAAAACTTCTACAAAGATTTACCCATTAACAGAGCTGAAGAATTTTTTGTACTGCAAACAGGTGATCCAATTGGTGATGATATTGGTTACATAGATCCTGAAACAAATGAAGAACGTCACGTTCCCTTAGAAATAAGAATTCCTGATGAACAAGATACTTTTTATAATCAAACTTTTGAAGATTTAGGTCTTTACACAGAGACACCAACATTACCTTTTGCAACACTTGGAACTCTAGGATGGTCCCATTCGAATGTCGCAGTTGATGATGGGTCATCGCAATTCTTCTTCTTTTTATATGAAGCAGAATTAAATCCAGCGGGTCGTAATTTAATTGACGGGAGGAATGCTGCCTTTGGTTATGTTATAGATGGATTTGATGTTTTAGAAGAGCTTACAAAAGATGACACAATAATTTCGATTGATGTTTTAGAAGGGATTGAAAACCTCAAATTAAATGCATAAAGAAATATTAGAAGATATAGGGGAAAAAGAATTAATAAATAGGCTGGGAAAATTTATGCCTAAAAATCAAGTTTCAGATGATTGCGCTTTAATCAAAACTAAAAATGAAAATTTACTTATTAATACTGATTCTTTAGTGGAAAATATTCATTTCAATGACATTAGTATTTGTCCTCAAGACCTTGGGTGGAAAGCAGTTGTAAGCAACATCTCTGACTTATTATCTAGTGGAAGCAAGAAAACTATTGGTATTACAATAAGCTTAGTTCTACCTGTTAAAACTGAATGGATTTGGGTTGAAGAAGTATACAAAGGAATAAATAAAGCATTAAAAGAATATGGCGGGTTGATTCTAGGGGGAGATTGCTCTAAGGGGAAAGAAAAAATCATTTCAATTACGGCCTTTGGAATTCAAGGTGAGCTTGAATTAAGAAGAAACGCATGTAAACCAGGAGATATAATCTTAACTACAGGAATTCATGGTCTTAGCAAACTGGGGTTTTTGGTAAAAAATAAAGTTAATTTCGATAATGAATTTTCTCTTAATGAAAGATTAATCATTAAGTCTATTGAACATTTTTGTCGCCCTAGAGTTTACCCAAATTTTCTAAATAATCTCCTTAAAACTCGCTCCAATAAAAATATAAAGAGAATAGGATGTACTGATAGCAGTGATGGTCTATTTCAAGCCTTACAAGATTTAGCAATAGCTAGCAACTGCAAAGCGATCATAAACTATGAAAAAATACCTAAAGATAAGGATTGGCCTAAAGGAGATAAATGGGACGAATACTATTTTTTTGGAGGAGAAGATTATGAATTAGTTTTCTCATTGCCCAAGAAATGGGCAGAAAATTTATCTAAACTTGATAAAGATATTAACGAGATTGGTTTTTTTACTAATGGTAAACCATCAATAGAATTTAAAGATAATAAAAAAAACAAATTATTTAACAACACACCTTTCAAACACTTTTAATTACTCCCAATTTTTAGCAACGATCTCTGCTAAATCTACAACTCTCTGACTATAACCCCACTCATTGTCATACCAGGCAAGCACCTTTACAAGGTTATCTCCTATACACATAGTAAGATCACTATCTACAATTGATGATTCATTGGTACCAGCATAATCGCTTGACACTAATGGTTCATCTCCATACTTAATAATGCCTTTCATTGTACTTAGAGATGCTTCCTTGAGAGCATTATTGACCTCTTCAGCTGTGACAGATTTAGAAGATTCAAAAACAAAATCTACTGCTGAAACGTTAGGAGTTGGAACTCTCATTGCTATTCCAGTTAATTTGCCTTTCATTTCTGGGTATACAAGAGCGACTGCTTTTGCAGCTCCTGTAGAAGTAGGAACGATATTTGTAGCAGCGGCTCTAGCCCTTCTTAAATCTCTATGACTATTATCTAAAATTCTTTGATCACCTGTATAACTATGAATTGTAGTCATCAAACCTTTATTAATCCCAAAAGTTTGATCTAAAACTTTAACTACTGGAGCTAAACAATTCGTTGTACAACTAGCATTACTCAAAATATCGTAATCTTTGTGAGTATATTTATCAGCATTAACTCCAACTACATAAGTACCCACACCATCGCCTTTACCAGGCGCAGTTAAGATAACTTTTTTTGCTCCTACTTCTAAGTGCTTACTTGCACCTACGTCTGTATTAAATACTCCAGTAGATTCAATAACCAAATCTACACCCCAGTCTTTCCAAGGGAGATTTAGTGGGTTTCTATCTGAGAAACATTTAATTGTCTTGTTATTAATTACAAAAGTATCATCAGTATATTGAATATCAACACCATCAAGTTGGCCAAGGACTGAGTCATATTTTAATAAATGAGCATTAGTCTTAGGATCTGATGTAACGTTAATTCCGACAACTTCAATATTGGTGTAAGCCCCTCTACTAAGCCAACAACGCATAAAGTTTCGACCAATTCTGCCAAAGCCGTTAATTGCAACACGCAAAGTCATAACTAATAATTTCTAAATGATTAACCTAAGTTGCTGATCATACTGAATTTTGTGCAATAACGTAAGGTTTTTTTGATTTATTAAGCAAATAAGTCTAGTTTTGTATTAATTCAAGGAAAAAAAACATTTTTTTTAAGAAAAAATAGCAAAATTTTACTCAGAAGTTATTTTGATTTAAGTAAAAGATAAACATTGGATAAAAAATTACTTTTGAAAAGTCATTTTCATTTTATTGGAATCGGAGGTATTGGGATGTCAGCATTAGCAATGGGTTTACTTAAAAAAGGTTGTTCAGTTTCAGGATCTGATTTAGTTAAAAACGATGAAACTAATAAATTGGAGAAACTAGGTGCAGTAATCTTTACTTCTCAAGTTAGACAAAATATTGAATTTGTTACTTCAAAATTTACCAACAGATTGATTAATTTTGTTGTAAGCTCCGCGATCAAGCCAGAAAATGAAGAATTTTCGTATTGCAAAGAAAAAAATTTATTAATAAAACATCGTTCAGAGATACTTGCAATGCTAATGCGCACTTATACTGCATTGGCAATAGCAGGCAGCCACGGAAAAACATCAACTAGTACATTTCTTTCTACGATACTTGAATTATGTACACATAATTCTTCCTCAATAACTGGAGGAATAATTCCTATTTACAATTCTAATTGTCATTTAGAAAATACAAAATACTTAGTAGCTGAAGTTGATGAATCTGATGGGACTATTGACAAATATAAATCTGATATCGGAATAATCAATAACATTGATTTTGATCATTGCGATCACTTTTCTAATTTAAATGAAGTCATATCTTCTTTTAAAAGTTTCGCTAAAAACTCTAAAAAATTATTACTTAATTTTGATTGTGAAACCTCAAGAAATAATTTTTATTCTAGTTGTAAGTGGTCAAACACTACGGCTAAAAACGTAGCATATGCAATAATCCCGACTGAAATTAATTCAAAGTATACAATTGGAAAATATTATGAAAATGGAAATTTTATCAGTAATTTAAATATTCCAATTCCGGGACTACACAATCTATCCAATATCACCGCAGCAATAGCAGCTTCTAGAATGATAGGAGTAGATTTTATAGAAATTAAGAAAAATTTAAAATATTTGAAACTTCCAAAAAAAAGATTTGAATTAAAAGGCCAAATAGATGAAAGAAGTATATATGATGATTATGCACATCACCCAAACGAAATAAAAGAGACGATTAAATTAGGAAGATTATTTATTAAGCAAAAAAATAATAATGAATTTCAAAAAAATAGATTAATTGCTCTATTTCAACCTCATAGATATTCTCGAGTAAAGCAATTTAATAGGGAATTTGCTGAAGAATTATCAAAAGCAGATGTTATTTATGTAACAAGTATTTATGGAGCAGGAGAAGAAAACGAAGATAAAATTACTTCGAAAATTATTACTGATCTGATTTATAAAAAAAATAAAAATGTTAGTTACATAAATAATTATTATGAATTTACAAAGAATTTTTACGAATTAACGCAAAAAGGAGATTTAATTTTGAATATGGGAGCTGGTGATTGTCATAATTTCTGGTCAATTTTAAATGAAAAAAATTATAAAAATAAATAACTAATTTATGAATAAAAAAATTTTTTCTGAAAATTGTAATTTAAGTAGTTATACAACTATAAAAGTGGGAGGAGTGGCTGAATATTTTGCTGAGCCAAGAAGCGTTGGAGAACTTTCGTATATAATAAAATGGGCTAATTTAAATAAACAAAGCTGTCAAATAATTGGCGCAGGTTCAAATCTTTTAATAAATAATATTTTCATAAAAGGCTTAGTTGTTTGTACAAAAAAATTGAAATCACTAAAAATAGAACCATATTCAGGAATTATTGAAGCAGAAGCAGGTGTAATGCTTCCAACATTATCTAATTCTCTTGCTAAAAATGGATTACAAGGAGGGGAATGGGCTGTCGGAATTCCAGGAACATTAGGAGGAGCAATTTATATGAATGCTGGTACAGGTAATTTATCGCTAGCAAAAAATCTTATTTCCGTAAAAGTTATTGATAATAAAACTCTTGAAAAACTTGAAATTGAAAAAAAAGATATCAATTTTGAGTATAGATTTAGCTCTTTTCAAAGAAATGACTTAACAATTATTAGTGCAAAATTACATTTTGAACCTAATGGAAATCAAGAAAAATTAATTCAAACAACCAAAAGTAACCTTAAATTAAAAACAGGAACACAACCATATGATCAACCAAGTTTTGGTAGTGTTTTTAAAAATCCTGAAAATAATTATGCAGCAAAATTAATTGATGATATGGGTTTGAAAGGATTTAAAATTGGCGGTGCTGAAATTTCTACAATGCATTCAAATTTTATAATTAACACTTCTTCAGCAAGTTCAAAAGATATTTATGAATTAATAACAGTAATTCAACAAAAAGTACTACAAAACAAAGGGATTTATTTGCAACCGGAAGTAAGAATGATTGGTTTTGACTATCCTAACTAAAGAAACGTTTTTACAAAATGGCGGGTTTTGGACTTCCTAACTTTGGACAACTTACAGAAGCTTTTAAAAAAGCTAAACAAATTCAGCAAGATGCTCAAAAATTACAAGATGAACTTGAAAATATGGAGATTGAAGGCAAAAGTGATGATGAGATGATAAAAGTATGGATAAGTGGAAACCAACTTCCTTTAAAGGTAGAAGTACAAGAAAATATCTTAAATGCAAATAAAGAACAAATAGAGCAAAATATTCTACAAGCTATTCAGAAGGCTCATGAATTATCAACTACAACTATGAAAGAAAGGATGAATGACTTGACTGGTGGATTAAATCTCAATCTTCCTGGTTTTGATAATAGTGACTCTTAGAAGACTCAATCATATCTTTATAAAAAGAATATCTTTCGAAGGATTTATTTAAATTACATCCCTCATCATTTAAATGTAAGCAGTTACGAAATTTACACTTAATTCCTTCTTCGATTACCTGTTTATATATTTCTGAATAAAGATTTGGTAACAACTTAATATCAACCTCTAGAGGTTGCATATTAAAACCAGGAGTATCCACAATGTAACTGTGATTCGATATAGAAAATAATTCAACATTTCGAGTAGTATTTTTCCCTCTCTTAATTTTATTCGAAACTGGAGAAGTACTATTTTGAAGACCTGGAATAATCATATTTAGCAAAGTAGTTTTGCCAACTCCGGATGGACCCATAAAAATTGAACATTCTTTTTGCTTTACCTCGGCTAATAAATTTTTAAAGCAATCAGATTTCTGTAAATTTAAAGTTATTGCTTGATAACCCCATTTCTCAAATTTATTAATTAACGAAGATCTTAATGTATCCGAAATTAAATCACATTTTGTCAAAACTAATGACACTTCAACATCCATAGATTCTGCTGATATCAGAAACCTATTAACTTGAGATAAATTTAACGCTGGCTCTTCAACGGAAAAAGTAATGTATATGTTAGAAATATTTGCAACTGAGGGTCTAACTAATAAATTTCTTCTTTTTTTAAGACTTGTTATTACTGCGCTTTTGCTTTTTAAATCAATATTTTCAATTACTACTTCGTCTCCAACATAAATTAACTGATTCTTGAAATTTATAGCCTTCCTTACCTTACATAAAAATTTCTCGCTATTTCCAGAGTTTTCTTTATTTTTTAAGTCAACTAAAAAAAAATCATTAAATTTTTTCGTAACTAAACCTAAATGTTTATTATTAACTTTCATTCAATATTTTTATTTTTATAAATTTTTCATTTTCTTTAATTTGTTCAAATAAACATCCCATCTCTTTTAAGTTATTTAATACCATTTCTTCTGGTTCACCTTTATCTAGTTCAACAATAAGTTGTTCATTTTTAGATAACTTCTCCAAAGCCAATTTAATTTTGACGACATTCAAAGGACATGGAATAGATTTAAGATCCAAATGCTTTAAGGAAGTCATTAAGATTGTTTACCAAATAATTTACTAAAAAGTCCACTACTGGAATTAATATTTTTATCTGAATATTGAGAAGCTAAACCCTCTAAAAGCTCTCGTTCCGCATCGGTTATACGGGTTGGTAATTTTACTTTTACTAAGACTTCATGATTTCCTCTCGCAACCGGATTTCCAAGTCTAGGAACCCCTTTATTCTCAAGTGAAAGAGTTGTATTTGGCTGCGTACCACTTGGAATTTTTAAATTAACATCTCCGTCAACTGTAGTAATTTTTACAGTGTCCCCTAAAATAGCCTGTAAATAACTCACTGCTATTTCTGAGTAAATAGTTACACCATCTCTTTTAAGTTTTGAATCATTCTTAACCTTTATAAAAACATAAAGATCTCCAGGTGGACCCCCTTTCAAGCCAACATTTCCCTCTCCGGAAACTCTTAATTTAGTACCAGTATCAACTCCTGCAGGAATATTAATTCGTAATTTTTTTCTGACTTGCTTTACTCCATTACCACCACAACTTGTACATGGATCTGAGATTATTTGACCAGTTCCATTACATGAAGGACATTCAGCCACTTGTGTGAAATTACCAAATGGTGTTCTCGTTGCTCTTCTAACTTGTCCACTTCCCCCGCATGTTGAACAAGTTTTTGGTCCGGTTCCTGGTTTGGCACCTGTTCCCCTACAGACTTCACATGTCTCTAGGTGAGGAATTGTAATTTCTCTTTGTTGACCGAATATTGCATCTTTAAAATCAACATTAAGGTCATATCTTAGATCATCACCTTGTTGAGGACCTCTTCTTTGAGTTCTTCCTCCCTGGGGAGTTTGTCCTCCAAAGCCATTAAAAAAGGTTTCAAATAAATCAGCAAACCCACCCATATCGCCCATATCAGGCATACCAGCTGCGCCTCCAAGGCCAGCCTCTCCAAACTGATCATATCTAGCTCTTGTTTCAGGATCAGCTAATGCTTCATAAGCCTTGCCAATTTCTTTAAATTTATCTTCAGCACCAGGTTCTTTATTAACATCAGGATGATATTGTCTAGCTAATTTTCTATAAGCCCTTTTTAAGGTATCTGCATCAGCATCTCTTGAAACCCCAAGTATTTGGTAAAAATCAGCCATTAGATAATGCTCAATTAAAAATCTGGAATTTATACATCTTCAGAAGTATTTTCCTCTGAATCAATATCCTCCTCAACTGTATCCTTTTCTACTTCCTCTTGTGAATTTTGTTTACCGGGTCCCATCGAAACTTTAACCAAAGCATGTCTCAAAACCTTACCATCCAAATGATATCCTCGCTGCAATTCTTCTAAAATCAAATCTTCTTTAAACTCTTCACTAGGCTCTCTTAACACAGCTTCATGTAAATTCGGGTCAAATTCTTGGCCAACAACTCTCATCGGCGCAACTCCTTGCTGTTTTAAAACTTCTACTAATTGTTTATACAATCCTTGATAACTTCTATGAAGGGTTTGAGCTTCTTCACTTTCTGGTTTAAGTTGCTGTCTTGCTCTCTCAAAATTATCAACAATAGGTAGTATTGCAGTTAGAGTTTTAGAAACAAGTTGGATTTTTAAATCGTCCTGATCTCTTGACTGCCTTTTTCTAAAATTATCAAAATCTGCTGAAATTCTTACATATTGGTTTTTTAATGTTTCATGCTCTTTTTCTAACTGTTCTAACCTTGCATCATTATTTGAAATAGTATTTTTTAATTCTTCTGTATTTATTTCTTCTGTTTTTTGTGAAGATAATTCATCATTTTCAATTATTTTATCTTCAGCAGATGAAGTATTTTCAGGGGCATTATCCTGGTTAGACTCATCATTTTCTTTAATATCAATATTGTCTGATTGATTTTCAATCATTTTTATAAAATTTTAATAAAACTATTTTCTAACAAAGTGATGCACAAAACAAGTTGCGGAAGGCCGCACAAATTTTTAATCAGGAACAAACCTTAATGCTAATCCGTTATTACAGTATCTTTTTCCAGTGGGAAGTGGCCCATCATTGAAGACATGTCCTTGATGACCTCCACATCTAGAACAATGATATTCAGTTCTTGGGACAATTAACTTGAAATCAACTTTTGTTTCAACTGATCCTTGAATTGAATCCCAAAAACTTGGCCATCCAGTACCGCTATCATACTTTTTATCTGAGAGAAAAAGCGGCAAATCACATCCTGCACAATGAAAAATCCCTTTTCTTTTCTCATTATTTAATTGGCTACTGAAAGCTCTTTCAGTTCCTTCCTCCCTCAAAATATAATAAGATTCTGGACTAAGCCTAGATTTCCATTCATCTTTTGATAAATTCCACTCCTCTTTAAAAGCAAGCGAAGAGGCTAATACTTGCATAGGCTTTGCTATTAATTTTAAAATTGACATAGTAGGAATTAGAATAAAAGTTCTTCTTGATAGAAATTGATTCATATTATTTAAATCACATAAAAAATAAATGATTTCCAATACATTTAATTCTATTAAAAATAATCATAAATTAAGTATTGCTCCAATGATGGATTGTACTGATAGACATTTCAGAATGATAATGAGAAGAATAAGTTCTGAAGCCCTTTTGTATACGGAAATGATTGTGGCCCAGAGTTTAGTGTATACGAATCAAAAAGAAAATTTTTTAGATTTTAATGACGAAGAACATCCGATTTCTATTCAGTTTGGTGGAGACGATCCTAAAATTCTTAAAGAGGCAGCCCAAATGGCACAGGATTGGGGTTATGACGAAATAAACTTTAATGTTGGTTGTCCGAGTCCCAGGGTCTGTTCTGGAAATTTTGGAGCTTCACTTATGAAAGAACCCGAAAAAGTAGCAAAATGTATAGAAACCTTAAAAAGTAATTGCAACTTACCTGTTACGATCAAACACAGAATCGGTGTAGACAATAATGATAGTTTCGTTAACTTGAATAATTTCGTAAGAATTATCGCAGATGCTGGTGCAGACAGATTTACAGTTCATGCAAGGAAAGCAATATTAAAAGGTCTAAATCCAAAACAAAATAGGACCATACCTCCACTAAATTATGATCTAGTAAAAAAATTGAAAAAATCAAATCCAGATTTATTAATTGAAATTAATGGGGGTTTAACAAATATCGATGAATCATTAAAAGCCTTGAATGATTTTGATGGAGTCATGATTGGACGATCAATTTATAAATATCCCTTGAGATGGTCTGAAATTGATCAGAGGATTTATGGAATTAATAAAAAACCCAAATCTGCTTCAAATATTATATTCTCCTTAATTCCATACATAGAAGCACATTTAAGTCATGGAGGAAGATCTTGGGATATTTGTAAACATCTTATAAATTTAGTTGAAGGTATACCAAAAGCAAAAATTTGGAGAAATCAAATTTCTACTAAATCTATAAAAAAAGAATTAAATATTGAATATCTATTTAAATTAACGAAAGAGCTTGAAGAAATGGGTTACTAATTTGTCTCATTTGAAGCATTGCTTTCATTAGAGATTCCCCTTTTTCTTCTGCTCCTACCATTTTCATATTCAGAATTATCAGAAGAATTCCCATAACTTCTATCTTCCCAACCTTCTGCTCCAGAAGATTTATTAGTGTTAGAGCTGATAGATCCATTATTACCCCCGCCGTAGCCGCCATTACTACCACCTCCGTAACCGCCATTATTACCACCTCCGTAACCGCCACCGCCGTAGCCGCCATTACTACCACCTCCGTAGCCACCATTATTACCACCTCCGTAGCCACCTCTCCCTCCTCTACGAGATCCCCCAGAACCTCGAGGCTCAGCTTTATTAATTCTTAATGGTCTACCCATAAGTTCCGTACCTTGCAAACCATCAATAGCTGTTGACTCAATTGCTTCATCTGCCATTTCGATAAATGCAAATCCTCTTTTTCTTCCGGTATCTCTCTCCAAAGGAAGAGAACAATTTAAAACCTCTCCAAAAGGGGCAAACAACTGTATAACATCTTCACGCTCTGCGCGGAACGGCAAATTGCCAACAAAAATACTCACTTTGAACTCAACAAAAAAATTACCTTATAAAAAAACTACAATTAGTAGCCTCATATCGTTGCTTTATTATTCTACTTCAAAGAATACCCTTGTTGTAGAAAAATAATTGAGATTCAAAGTAACAATCTTTTTTGCCAATTATTTATCTCTTTTTCTACCTGAACAAAACCTGTACCACCTTCGCTATTTCTTGATTTAACGACATTAAGAGGTTTAAGATCCACAAAAACATCCTCATCAAATTCAGGATGAAATTTTTTAAATTCTTCGATTTTTAGATTTTTAAATAACATTTTTCTCTCTAGGCAATATTTAACCATTTGCCCAACAATTTGATATGCGGTCCTGAAAGGAACATCTTTGCCAACTAAATAATCTGCCAAATCAGTAGCATTAGAAAAGTCGTTTTCTACAGAATCAGATAGATTTTTTATATTAAATTCAATGCCATCACTAATTAAAATAGTCATTGCTTTAATACAAGAAGATATTGTTTCTGCAGTATCAAATATTGGCTCTTTATCCTCTTGGAAATCCTTATTGTAAGAAAGTGGTACCCCTTTGACCATCGTTAACAATGCCTGGAGATGTCCATACACTCTTCCTGTCTTACCTCTAATCAATTCTGGAACGTCAGGATTTTTTTTCTGCGGCATTAAGCTACTTCCCGTAGCACATTTATCTGTTAATTTTGCAAAAGAAAATTCATCAGTAACCCATAAAATTATTTCCTCTGAAATTTTACTTAAATGAGACATCAACAAAGCAGATGCAGAAACAAACTCTATACAAAAATCTCTATCACTTACTGCATCAATACTGTTTTTATAAATCTTTTTAAAGCCCAATTCTGCAGCTGTAAAGTGCCTATCTATCTTTATTTTTGTCCCAGCTAATGCTGCAGCTCCTAACGGAGAAATATTAACTCTTGAGCGTACTTCTTTATAACGTTCACGGTCTCTTTGGAGCATTTCTACGTAAGCCAATAAATGATGAGCCAGGGATAATGGTTGAGCTCTTTGCATGTGGGTATATCCAGGAATTAGGGTATAAATATTGGATTTCGCAAGATTTAAGAAGGATTTTTGCAAATCATTTATTAAAATTTCAATATTATCAATCTCTTTTCTTAGCCACAATCTTATATCTGTACCAACTTGATCATTTCTACTTCTACCTGTGTGTAATTTTTTTCCAGTTTCACCAATTAAACTTATCAGCTTTTCTTCTATGCAATAGTGAATATCTTCAGAAGGTGGACTAGGAGAAAATTTCCCCTCCAAATACTCAACTTTTATAGACTCTAAACCATTAATAATTTTCAAAGTTTCAGAAGAAGATAAAACTTTTGTTTTGCCAAGCATTTTCGCATGAGCAATCGAACAATCTAAATCTTCTAAAATAAGCTTTCTATCAAAACCAATTGAAGCATTAAACTTTTCAATAAAAGGATCAAGTGAATTATCAAACCTTTTACTCCAAATTTTTGCCATATCAATTATTAACTTTAAGTATCTCTAATAAAGCATTTTTTTATATAAGTGACAAAAAATATCTATTTTAATTGAAAAATAACAATCGAAGCATCATCTTCAAGATGTCTATTTTGCCCTGTAAAATCATCTAATTTTTTGAATATTTTATTTAAAATTTCTTGGGATGTATAAGATTGCTTACATAATTTTGTAAGGACTTTAATTAATCTATCTTCATCAAATCTTTGCCCTAAAGAGTTAGAAGTGTCAATTACTCCATCTGTATAATAAAGAACTAAATCATTTTGATTAAGCTTGATTTCACCAATATGATATTCAGCATCTTTTTGTAGCCCAAGTACAAATCCTTTTGCATCTAATTTAACAATTTTCTGATCTGAACTTTTCCAAAGCAGAGGAGGGTTATGTGCTGCATTAGCGAATCTCAATTTTCTAGTTCTTGGATCATAATCTGAGTAAAATAATGTCACAAATCTATGCGATTGATCTAAATCATTTATTGCCAGTTGATTCAAATCATGCAAGATTCTATCTGGAGGCAGGCCTGTAAGAACCTCTGCACGTAGCATTCCTCTTAACATTGTCATTAAAAGACCAGCTGGAATCCCTTTACCCATGACATCACCTATTACAAAAGCCCATCTTGATTTTTCTTTCCTTTTTTCAGAGATATTCGTTTTTAAGCACATAAAATCATAGTAATCCCCACCGAGCTGAAGAGCTGGCCTACAATGTGCAGCTAGGTCTATACCATGGATAATTGGACAATAATCCGGGAGTAATTGAGATTGAATTTCAGCACCAGTGGAAATTTCTCTATCTACATTTTCATGCTTTTTCTTTGCTTGAATTAAGTAGTGATTTTCTAATCCGACAGCTAGACAATTTTCAATAAAATTAAAATTACTATCTTCAATAATCGACTGTCTAGAAATATCTTTGCTAAAAATATAAATAAATCCTCTACATTTACCTCTAGATATTATTTTTTTTGTTTCGATTTTATATTCTTTAAATGTATTTTTTAAAGCATTTTCAAAAGTTAGAATTTCTTTTATTTTAAAATTTTTTGAAAAATGAAATTGATTCAAAAAACTATTAATTTCTTCTTGGATTGTTAAATATTCATAATTAACAGAAATTTTTATATTTTCATTCCATATCTCTCCCTCGTAATTTAAAGGGATAATTAAAATTATATTCTCAAAAAAAATATGTTTAAAAATTAAGCATACATAATCCAGTAATTTATTTATATTGGAAAATGATTTTAAATAATATGCCAAAGAAGATGCAATTTCAGCAAATTTATAATTATTTTTTAGAGTTACTTTTTGATCATTTTCTAAAAATTTTTGTATAAATTTATTCGAAAATATTTTTTCTTTTTGATTATTTGACAAGGCAAATCGTATAGATAAATATGTTTTAACATTAAATTTAGGTTTTTAATAAAAATTAATTAAATATTTATTTATCTGCAAGCATAGCCTCTACAAATTCATAACTATTAAATGGTCTTAAATCTTTTATACCTTCTCCAGCTCCAATAAATCTTATGGGCAAATTTACTTCTTCAGATACAGCTAAAGAGACTCCTCCTCTAGAAGTGCCATCTAATTTAGTAATAATTGCTCCACTTAAATCCGCCGATTTAGCGAAACTTTTTGCTTGCTTTAAGCCATTTTGTCCCTGACTTGCATCTAAAACTAATAATGATTCAACAATTGCATCTGGAGCTTTTTTATCAATAATTTTTTTTATTTTTGCTAATTCATCCATCAAATTATTTTTTGTTTGCAATCTGCCCGCTGTATCAACAAGTAATAAATCAACATTTCTTTTTTTTGCAGAATTAATTGCATCAAAAACTACAGCAGCTGGATCAGCATTTTTTGATTTATTAGATATTACATCTACATTACTTCTATCACCCCAGACTTTAAGTTGTTCTACTGCAGCCGCTCTAAAAGTATCGGCAGCAGCAATCAAAGTTTTATAATTACTTTTTGATGACAAATATGCTAATTTTCCTAATGTAGTTGTTTTACCAACACCATTAACTCCTACTAATAACCAGACATTTAATTTACCCTTTTGGGGAACTAAAAGATCAGAGCCCGAATTTTTTATTGGTTTATCAATAATTAATTTTAATTCCTTCTTCAAGAATTTTATTCCTGCCTCTCCACCCACGACTTCCTCGTTTAATTTTGTTCTTAAAGAACTTATAACTTTATCGGTTGAATCAATACCTACATCAGCTCTTATTAATAGAGTCTCTAAATCATCAAGAGATTCAGGAGTTAGAGGATCATCTCCCAATTTATCTAATAATTCAGTAACAAATCCTTTTCGAGTTTCTTCTAATCCTCTCCTTAATTTAGTTAACCAATCAATTTCATCAATCGATATTTGATTTATTTTTTTCCCTTGAGCAGCTAATACCATTGCAGACCAGGTAAAATTATCATCAAATTCTCCTAATTCAGTTTCAGCAATAGTTTTAGACTGTCCAGCAATATTTTCTTTATTAGGAATATCAATCAATTCTTGCTTCTGCTCTTCCTGTTCTTGTAATTCTTGCTTCTGCTCTTCCTGTTCTTGTAATTCTTGCTTCTGCTCTTCCTGTTCTTGTAATTCTTGCTTCTGCTCTTCCTGTCGTTTTTTTAAAAGTGCATAAGCTTGTGCAGCCCATTCGAGAGAGTTATCAGAATCAGTATTGGTCATTATTATTTATAGTTCCTAATTAAAGTTTTCTAAATACTATTCATTTATATCAAATAATTATGAGAATTAAATTGTTTGTAATCTCCTTAAAACTCCATTAATAAATTTTCTGCCTTGCAAATCACTATATTTATTAGCTAAATTAACTGCCTCATCACAAGCAACAGCAACAGGTGTGTTCAGAAAATTGATATCCACGTAAGCTAGACGCAGAATATCCCTATCAATTCTTGGTAATCTTTTAAATCTCCAGCCATCCATTACCTTATCGATATCAGAATCAATACTTTTAAGATTATTAATAATATTACAAATCCTTTGATTTACATCCTCTCTAATTTCTATTTGACCGCTGGAAACAATTAATTTTGGAAAGTCTAAAGTGACAGAAAGTGTATTCATTACGGTTTCAATTTTTGAAAGAGATTTTTTTAACTCATCTCGAACATTTGAATAAGAGGAATCAACACCTTCTTGCAATTCACTATCTAATATTTTTTGTGAAGCATTTTCCAACTCTGACTCGCAATTATCTAATTCATCTCTGCAATGGTTTATTAAAGAATCCAAAGCAGATTCAAAAATTTCTTCTATCTGAAATTTATTTAAATTAAAATCACCTTTATCTTTTATAAGGCCAAGAGAAATTAAAGATAATTCTCTAGAAAGTGATCTATTATGCATCAATTAAGAAGAAGTATTAGTGGAAGCTCGTAATTGAGAAAACAATTTTGAAAATGTTGGGTTTGTAGTATTGTTTTTCTCATCTGGATTAACTATCCCAGCAGAAATAATTGTTCTAAAAGCATCTTCAACAGAAATATCCAAATCCTTAACAGAAGACTCGGGTACAAGTGTATACCAGCCAGTAGTTGGGTTTGGTGCTGTAGGTATAAAAACACTAATTAACTTTTCTTCCAATTCAGGCTGTAGAGAAGGTCCTACGTCTCCAGTTACAAAACCTACGCTATAAAGTCCCTCACGAGGATATTCTACTAAAACAACTCGTCTAAATCTATTAGATTTATTACTTAAGAAAGTTTCTAGCAATTGTTTAAGAGTTTTATAAACCGCTCCAGCTACTGGAATTTTTGATAAGGTACCTTCTCCAAATTCTAATAGCCATCTTCCGACAAAATTTCTCGCCATCAAGCCTATAAGCAAAATAGCTAATAAAGGGACAGTTAAACCTAAGGTGAGATTAATTAAATCTTGTAATAAAGGATTTAAAGTAATAAAAGGGTTTAGTTGCTTTGGGACTGAAGTAACTAAAGTTAAAACAAATTTACTAACTAATGATGACAACCAGATTGTTGTTGCTAAGGGTATTACAACTAACAACCCCGCAATAAGATCATTTTTAAGATCTTGTTGAAGTCTAGATCCTAAATTCGAATCTCGATTTTGATTAGATTCAACCAAAATAATGTTCTAACTATAATAACTTTACTAATAATTTAACCGTTTTTACTAGGATAAGATATATTTTTCTTAAATATATCTATTTTATTTATAAGTTTATTCTCCAAAAATAACTTTTAAAAGAAACGCTATAAAGGAATGATTGATACGATTCTAGACAAAAAAGAAATAAGTAAAAAATTAAAAGAAAGAGCGATTTTTGAAGGTTTTGCAGTTGCTGGAATTGCTTCAATACCAGGTAGTTCGCGAATAAAATTAAGAACTAATGCATTAGATAGATGGCTATCACATAACCACCATGCTGAAATGAAATGGATGGAAGCAGAAAAAAGAAGAAATATAAGCTCTCTGTTTGAAGATGCAAAAAGTGTTTTAAGCGTAGGATTTACTTACATTAATTCACAAAACAACACAAACAATTTTCTCAAGGTAGCTAAATTTAGCCAAGGTGAGGATTATCATAAAGTGATTCACAAAAAATTAAAAAATATTGGTAAATGGATCAACCTAGAAATCCCTGATTGCAAATGGAAAATATGTGTTGATACCTCTCCACTTCTTGAAAAAGCGTGGGCAGAAGAGGCAGGTATTGGATGGATAGGTAAAAATAGTAATCTAATAAACAAAAAAAATGGTTCTTGGTTTACTTTGGGTTTTATGATTCTCACAAAAGATTTAATGCCAGATAAACCTCATCAATCACTTTGTGGAAAATGTGATATTTGTATTCAACATTGTCCCACAAAGGCAATCGTAGAACCCTTTGTAATACAATCAGATCTATGTATTGCATATCACACAATAGAGAATAGAGAAAAAAATATTCCAAAAAAAATAGAAAAAAATTTAAGTGGATGGGTCGCAGGATGTGATATTTGTCAAGACGTATGTCCATGGAATAAATCGGTGCCCTATAACAATAATGATGAAACTACACCTAAAGAATGGATTAAAAATCTAAATATAGATTCACTCGATTGGGACGATAAAACGTGGCAAGAAAATCTTAAAGGAACCACTTTAAAAAGAATTAAACCATGGATGTGGAAAAGAAACATACAAGCAAATATAAATAATAAAAAAATTAAAATATGAAAAAGTTTTTAAAAAAAACAATCTGGACCTTCTTGGTTTGCTTTTACTTTTTTCAAATAGAAAAAGTTCAAGCAATAGTTCCCTATTATTATTTCCCAACAATAAAAAATTTACAAAAGCAAAGTTTAAATATTGGCAAAAATGCATACCAACTGCTTTATTTTGGTCAATATGAAGAGAGCCTCAACTTAGCTAAATTAGCTGTAAAAATAAATGCAAAGGATGAAAAACTATGGTTAATTTTGGCTGAAGCACAAATAGCTAACAAGGAATACAAAAAAGCATTAAATTCGCTAAATAAAGCAGAAAAGATCAATTCAAATATTAGCGAAATATATTTCGCTAAAAGTAATGTTTACTTGAAAATTTCCCAACAAACAAACGCAAAGAGTGCTTTAGAAAAAGGAATAAAGATTGAGCCTAATAACCATAAAGCTATTTTTCAATTAGGAAATATTTTATTAATGGAAAAAAATTATTTAGCAGCAATAAAATTGTTTGATAAATCTGTAAAAATTAAACCTGATTTCTGGCAAGCAATCAATAATAAAGCTTTAGCTTATTTCGAGATAAACAATGCATCTCTCTCAATCAACCTTTTTCAAAGTGCGATCTCAATTGAGGAAAATGCTGAACCATTACTAGGCCTAGCCTCATGTATAAATATCAATGATACAAAATTAGCAATTCAGCTAGCAAAAAAAGCTTTAGCTAAAGATCCCAAATATGTCAATTATGATTATAGAAAAGAACAGTTATGGGGAGAAAAATTACAAGCCTCTACAGAAATTCTTTTACAAAATGAACAACTTCAAAATGATGTTTTAGTTGCAAAATCTAAAATTAGTGAATCATCTTGATGTTCAATACTGGTAAATATTTTTTTACCTATTAGTCTTAATTTAGTTAATAAATAATTATTCAACTTTGCGCTCTAATGGTTAAGGAAAACTTCACTTCCATCTCACTTCAAGAAGAAATGCGACGTTCTTATTTGGAGTATGCGATGAGCGTCATAGTTGGACGTGCGTTGCCTGATGCAAGAGATGGTCTTAAGCCTGTACAAAGAAGAATCATATTTGCAATGTATGAATTAGGTTTAACTCCTGATAAACCATTCAGGAAGTGTGCAAGAGTTGTTGGAGATGTACTTGGAAAATACCATCCTCATGGAGATCAAGCAGTTTACGATGCATTGGTAAAGCTAGTACAAAATTTCTCAACTAAATATCCTACTCTTGACGGCCATGGAAATTTTGGATCTATAGATAATGATCCGCCGGCAGCAATGAGATATACTGAGACCAGATTAGCTCCAATAGCTCATAAAGGCTTTCTTGAGGAAATTGGATCGGAAACAGTAAACTTTTCAAATAACTTTGACGGTTCTCAAAAAGAACCAGATGTTCTTCCAGCCCAACTTCCATTTTTATTGTTGAACGGCTCATCAGGTATTGCTGTTGGGATGGCAACAAATATTCCCCCTCACAATCTAGGCGAAATTGTAGATGGTTTAGTTGCCTTAGTTAAAAATAAAGATATTAGTGATAAAAAACTTTCTAACATTATCAAAGGACCTGATTTTCCTACAGGCGGAGAATTAATTTATAGTCGGGCAATAGAGGAACTTTATCAAACTGGAAAAGGATCTATAACGATAAGAGGAGTTGTAAATACGGAAGAGATAAATTTAGGCAAAGGGAAACATAAAAAAAATGCAATAATCATTACGGAACTTCCCTACCAAATTAATAAAGCAGGTTGGATTGAAAAACTCGCAGAACTTGTTAATTCAGGCAAGATTATTGGGATTTCTGATATTAGGGATGAGAGCGACAGAGATGGAATGAGGATTGTAATAGAACTAAAAAAAGATTCTAATTCTGAACTTGTTATTTCTAATTTATATAAAAAAACAACTCTCCAAACGAACTTTGGTGCAATATTCTTAGCTTTAATTAAAGGCAAACCTGTACAACTAAATCTGAAAAAATATCTCAACTATTTTGTTGAATTTAGAGAAGAAACAATTAGAAAAAGAACTTTTTATTTTCTAAAAAACACTTTAGATAAACTAGAAATATCAGAAGGTTTATCTAAAGCTACAAAAAACATAAAAAAAGTTATCGCAATTATTGAAGAATCAGAAAATTCTGCGCAAGCTAAATCAAAATTAGTAGAGTATTTTTTCTTAAGTGAAAAACAAGCAAATTCAGTTTTGGATATGCCACTAAAAAAATTAACAAATCTAGAAAAAAATCAAATTGATAATGATATAAAAAATTTAGAACAAAAAAAGATTTATTTTCAAAAATTGTTAAACGAAAGAGAATTATTACTTGAATTACTTATAGAAGAATTATTAGTATTAAAGAAAAAATACAACGTTATACGTAAAACAAAAATAATTAAAAATATAAATCAAAGTGAAGAATTAGAAACGCTTAATAATCAGATATTAGAAGACTTTATAAATAAAAAAACAAAATTATACATAGACAATAGACTTTATTTAAAAAGGATGATTTTAAGTAATTACAAGAAATCATTTGAGGTTGCAAATAAAATTATTGATAATAAAAATATTCAAAAATTTATATGTAATATTGAAAAAAATATAAAATTAATTGGAATCACAAATACGGGAAAAGTATTTAACATTGATTGGGAATCATGTATTAATAAAGACTATAAATTAGATAATAAAATTCTTGGAAATATTCATCCAAATGAAATAATAAATTTTCATTCAATTAAAAAAGAAAACAGAAATTATTTATGCATATTAAATTCAGATGGAAGATTTAAAAAAGTTTTATTTGACGAAGATATGATTAAAAGCAATAGATCTTTCACTATTACAAAATTAAAAAATAATTTAAAAACAATTGATTCTTTTATTACTACTGAAAGCAAAGATTTAATAATATTAACGTCGATAGGAAGAATTTTTAAATTTAATTTATCAAATAAATTTTTAACGCCAACTTCTAAACAATCCCAAGGATTAATAATTGCAAAACTTTTACCATCTGAAAAAATCGTTTCTTGTTGCACATTTAACGATGGAGAAAATATTTTTTTAATATCTAAAGAAGGAAAAATATTTTGCATAAATAGTAATGAAATTTACTGCTCAAATGAATCGAGTTTGGGGTATTTAAATGAAAAAACCCAACTTAAAAACGATTACTTCCTCAAAATAATGGCAAGTAACCATTACCTTGATATTGAAACTAATAAAAATAAATCTGCAAGATTAGACCTAAATAAATTAAATTTCAAATCTTATAAATCAAACTTTTTAATTGATTTTTTAAAATTAGATAATGATGAATATCTTGAAAATTGTTTCCGACTTGAAAATTTTCTCGACTAAGATTTATATTCATTTTCAACCCAATTTAAGTATTCTTGATTTACTGTTCCAGTTACATAGTCACCAGTAAAACAACTCATCTCTAATCCTTTAATAGGAGAATCACCAATTATAGATTTACGCAAACTTTCAACACTTTGATAAACAAGGTTATCAATTTCAAGTTTATCTGCGATTTCACTTATTGTCCTATTATGAGCTATTAATTCATCTCTATTAGGCATATTAATTCCATAAACGTGAGGATAACGAACAGGAGGAGCTGCTGATGTAAAAAAAACTTTATTTGCTCCTGCATCTTTAGCCATCTGGACAATTTCTTTTGAAGTAGTACCTCTTACTATCGAGTCATCAACAATTAATACATTTTTATTTTTAAACTCTGCACTCATAGCATTTAATTTTTGCCTTACAGATTTCTTACGTTTCTGCTGACCAGGCATTATGAATGTTCTGCCAACATATCTATTTTTAAAAAAACCTTCCCTATATTCTATCCCTAACTGTCTTGCAACTTGCATTGCCGCGGGTCGAGAAGAATCAGGAATAGGCATAACTACATCAATATCTCCAGAATTGATTGTTTCTTTTATTGTTTCTGCTAAATAATCTCCCATCTTTAAACGAGCTTTATAGACTGAAATTCCATTCATAATTGAATCTGGCCTAGCTAAGTAAACATATTCAAAAGCACAGGGAAATAACATTGGATTTTCAGAACATTGCTTAGAGAAAAAATTCCCATCAAGATTTATAAAAACAGCTTCTCCTGGATCTACATCTCTCACTACTTCATAATCATTATTCTCAAGTACTAAAGATTCGCTTGCGACCATCCATTCTTCTTTTTTTGTGGTTAATGAAAGTCTTTTTCCTATAACTAAAGGCCTAATACCAAAAGGATCTCTAAATGCTAATAAACCATGTCCTGAAATTAACGCAATTGAAGCATATGACCCCTGAATTCTTTTATGTAAAGATTTAACCGCATTAAAAATAATATCAGGTTCTAATTCTTGATTATGAATTTGTTCTTGTAATTCTGTCGCAAATATATTTAACAACATTTCAGTATCACTTGAAGAATTTGTATGCCGCTTATCGACATTAAATAACTGTTTTTCTAAATCTCTGGTATTAGTCAAATTTCCATTATGTATCAAAACAATTCCATAAGGAGCATTAACATAAAAAGGCTGTGCTTCTTCTACACTTTCTGCTGATCCCTTTGTTGCATACCTAACATGACCAAGTCCAATTTTGCCAATTAAATTCCTCATATCTCTAGTTCTATAAGCAGTATTAACCTGACCTTTAACCTTATGTATATGAAAAACAGTATTTTCCATTGTTGCTATACCTGTTGAGTCTTGACCTCTATGCTGCAAAAGCAAAAGACTATCGTAAATTTGTTGATTTACGTCATTTGAAGAAACAATTCCAACTATTCCGCACATAACTTAATATTTTAAAATGATTAATAGTTGAGAAATGTTTTTCATATTTAAAAGTAATCTGAAATACTATTATTAAATTTTTCGGTTAATTCCTCAACCCTAATATTGCAAATATTTTTTTCGTTGATTTTTATCTTCAGTGTGTCATTAGATACGTATCCTATTTTTTTCACATAAACACTTGATGGGAAATTCATTTGATTTTGTTTTAAATAATTAATCCATTCTTTTTGTTTCATTTTACTAATTGAAAAAATAATTCTTGACCCCCCTTCGGCAAACAATAAATTATCAACTCTATTTATATCTTTCTCTAATTCTATAGTTGCTCCCCTTGAGGACAAAATGCAAGACTCTGCTAAAGCTATAGCTAAACCTCCGTCGCTGATATCGTGAGAAGAAACTACAAGACTATTTAAAATCGCATTTCTTAAAAAACTCTGGCAAAACTTTTCATCCAACAAATCTATTTTTGGAGGCCGACCTGTAATTTCTCCATGAAAATATTCCAAATAAGAACTAGCTGCAATTTTGATTTCTGATTTGGAAGAGCCAATTAACCAGATTTCATCTTCAATATTTTTCCATTCACTACTTATAGCTTTTTCGACATTATCTATCTTTCCCACCATTCCAATAACAGGTGTAGGATTAATAGGAGTAATTAGATTATCTTTATTTTTTGATTCATTGTATAAAGATACATTACCTCCTGTAACAGGAGTTTCTAAAGCTTTACAGGCTTCAGCAATTCCATTACATGAAGATGACAGTTGCCAATATCCTATTTCATTCTCAGGGGAAGGAAAATTTAAATTATTTGTAATTGCTACTGGTTCAGCACCAACACAACTAACATTTCTAGCGGACTCTGCAACGGCAGCGATAGATCCTCTAAAAGGATCAAGCGCAACCCATCTACTATTGCAATCAACTGAAGCAGCGACACCAGAAAATACTTTACTTTTATTTTTTTTATTTTGTTCCCTTAGTCTTACTACGGCTGCATCTGATTTTCCAGGTTTAAAAACTGTATTTGCCTGAACTTGAGAATCATATTGTTTATAAATCCATCGTTTAGAAGCTATTGATGGATTAGAGAGTAGTTTTAAAATAATTTGTGAAAAAGAAAAATTCTTATTTTCCTTCAATGAAAATATTTTTTGCTCATGAATTTCTGGTAAATCATTTTCTTTCCATTCCCATTTATTTAAAAGATCATCTGGTGGTTTTTTAATCACATTGTGAAAATTGACAGGAGTATCATCAGATAAGGAGGAAGTAGGTATTTGAGCCACAATTTTACCTTTATGAGAAATAATTACTTCATTAGTTCCTATCACTTCACCAATAACACTGGCATATAATCCCCATTTATTAAATTTTTCAATAAGATTATTAATTTTTTCTTCTTTAACGACAAACAACATTCTTTCTTGAGATTCAGATAATAAATACTGGTATGAGGACATATCATCTTCTCTAGAAGGGACTAAATCTAAATCGATAGATATCCCTAAATTTCCATTTGCGGCCATTTCTGCGCTACTGCATGTTAAACCTGCAGCACCCATATCTTGAGCTGCAATTACATCCCCTGTCTTGAAAGCATCCAAACAAGCCTCAATAAGACTTTTCTCAACAAATGGATCACCTACCTGAACAGCAGGTCTATCATCCAATGAAGTTGTAGTTAATTCTGAACTAGCAAAACTAGCACCACCAACACCATCTCTGCCAGTTGTATTACCAACATATAACACTGGTGATCCTACATTTTTAGCTCCAGAACAAACGATTTCCTCAGTCTCTAAAAGTCCTAAAGCCATAACATTCACTAGAGGATTTCCAGAGTAACTATCATCGAAATCAATTTCACCTCCAACAGTCGGCACGCCTACACAATTTCCATAATGTGAAATACCGGATACAACTCCTCGTAATAAATCAACATTTGATGATTTATCAAGGTTACCGAATCTCAATGAATTCAGGACTGCGATTGGTCTTGCACCCATTGTGAATATATCTCTTAAAATTCCTCCTACACCTGTTGCTGCACCTTGAAAAGGTTCAATAGCAGAAGGATGATTATGACTTTCTATTTTAAAAACAAGTTTTTGATTATTTCCAACATCAATAACGCCAGCATTTTCTCCAGGTCCAACTAAAACATTTTTACCTTTAGTGGGAAACTTAGATAGTAAAGGTTTTGAATTTCTATAACAACAATGTTCTGACCACATAACGCCAAACATGCCTAATTCAGTTCTGTTAGGTTTTCTCTTTAATCTTTTGCAAATTTCTTCGTAATCTTTAAGTGTTAAATTTTCAACTTGTAGTGCTTCATTAAGATCATATAGATCATTATTTTCTTGATTTATCATTATTTATATCCAAGGGTCATCTTCTTTTTTTTCACTAGACGGTATAGATGTTCTGTCATCATTATAAAAACTTTTTTGTTTAAAATCTAAGTTTTGGCTAATATCTTCATCTTCATCAAGCCATTCCTCTAATCTATTAGAAGCAATATTTTTCATATCATCAAATCTATCAAAAATTTTTTTCCCTTTTTGCATAAATTCATTTTTAATACTTGATTTTATTAATGGTAAATCATCTAAAGAATTACTTTCACAGAATACCAATCCAGGTTGTTGGTCATTGATATGATCAATAGTTAATTTCCATCTACTAGAACCTGGAATCTTAGGATTTGATCTAGAAACTAAGTAATATTTAATTTTTCCTGTTTTCATTTCAAATAAAAAATCTGCAATGACTCCTATTTTTGATCCATTTATATTTATAAGATTAGCTTCTATTAAAGTTGGAAACCTATTTAAAGTTGCTAAATCCGAAATAGCTGGATCGCCTTTGACATAAATTTCATTATCTATTATTTGAGTAATTTGATTTAATCGCCAAACATTTCTTTTTAAATCAAAATTTGAAGGACGAGAGTACCATCCTAGAATCCGGTGAACTGGAGGATGCATCCAAACATTTTCACCATTTCCATAATTAAGGACCATATTACCCTTAACACTATAATTTAATAATTCACTTAATAAGATTTCTTTAGGTAATTTCAAATTAAGAACGAACCTGCACAGGCATAACTAAATAAGTAAAAGAATTAAGATTATCTTCTGGCACAAAAACCGCTGGAGTAGTTGCAATATTACACTTTAGAAGTACATTTTCAGAAGCAATAACTTTTAAACCTTCTAACAAATATCTGACATTAAATGCAATATCAAAATTTTCTCCAGAATAAGAAACAGGTATTGATTCATTTGCATTTCCAATATCTTGAGCATCTGCGCTGATTGAAGCTAAATCTGTATCATCTAATTTAATCTTTACAACACTACTTTGCTGATCAGCTAAAACAGCAATTCTTTCTAATGAATCAATTAATTTTTTTGTATTAAAATTTAGAATTTTAGAAAAAGAATCAGGAATTAATTGTGAATAATTAGGATAATTACCTTCTAAAGTTCTTGTAGTAATTATTTGATTGGAAGATATAAATACTACTTGACCTTTGTCATAGAAAAGCTTAATTGAATTATCTGAGCTTCTCAAAGATACTAGTTTTTCAATTTCTCTCAATGATCTAGTTGGGATAGTTACCGATAAATCATCAATATTTGAAGATAAGTTTTCTTTATTTTCAATATGTTCTTCATTACCAATTAAAGCAACAGCCAATCTATGACCATCTGTAGAAGCAGACTCTAAATAATTTGACTTGAAAGTAAAATTGACACCTGTTAGTAGTTGCTTTGAATCATCATTACTACTGGCAAAAATGGTAGATTTTAAAGCCTTTAAAAAAGAACTAGGATCAATATTCAAAGAAGTACCGCTTTCAACAAATGGCAAATTAGGATATTCATCAGATGGGATCCCTTTTAGATTAAAAGAACCTCTATCACTTTTTATTAAGATATTATCTGAATTCTCGTCTACTTCTAGAGAAACAGGAGTTTCATTAGGTAGTTTGTTTACTATTTCGGATAAAAGTTTTGAAGGTATAGTAATAGCTCCACTATTTTTAACAGTTCCATCAAAAGAAGTTTGAATTCCTAAATTGAGGTCAAATCCTGTCATGCTAATTTTATTTGTTCCTTCGTCAGCTGTTAAAAGTATATTTGCAAGAATAGGATGCGTTGGTCTTGAAGCAACTGCTTTACTCACTAGCTGTATAGAATTATTTAATTCATTTTGATTACAAATA
The DNA here is from genome assembly GCA_000634195.1 of Prochlorococcus sp. scB243_495D8. Lineage (GTDB taxonomy): Bacteria > Cyanobacteriota > Cyanobacteriia > PCC-6307 > Cyanobiaceae > Prochlorococcus_A. The sequence goes on along the minus strand of JFLT01000187.1, from coordinate 206,836 downwards.
ATTTCCATCGGAATTTGGAACTTTTTACAAATACAATATACTTTTTTCGTAAATTAAATTCAATAAATTATTTTTTACTTTTTCTAAAATAAAATAATAAATAAAATAAAAAAATTAGTAGTAGTAGTTTTTGTGGAAACTGTGGAATTCTTAAATTAAATGGCTTGTCTATTTAATTTATGAATATATAAAAATGTGAAAAAAAATCTTTATGTGTTGAATAGTTTTTATCTTATTTGAAAAATTTAAATTTATTCAACAAATAGAATTATTTATTATGTAGTTTTCAACAATTCATGCTTGTTTTTAATTGAATTCCACAGACACTTTTTTTAGTGTTTTTAATATCCTAAGATTTTAGTAATATTTTTTAATGAAGGCTCAACATTTTTCCTGAAAATAGCATCGTTATTCTTTATGGCACAATCAGGATCTTTTAATCCATTTCCAGTAAGAACACAAACAATAGTAGATTCTTTCTGAATTCTATTTTTATTTTTAATCAGTCCAGCAACTGATGCTGCACTGGCAGGTTCACAGAAGACTCCCTCTTGGGCAAGAATTTTATAAGCATTGATTATTTCTTCATCTGTAACTGATTGAAAGTCTCCTTTACTTTCTTTTCTTACTTTTTTTGCTTTTTCTCTATTTACAGGATTCCCTATTCTAATTGCAGTTGCAATTGTTTCAGGATCTTTAACTATTATATTTTTAACTAATGGAGCAGAGCCTTCGGATTGAAAACCCATCATAATTGGTAATTTTAAATTTCTTTTTATTTTTGAATATTCTTTAAATCCCATCCAATAAGCAGTTATATTGCCAGCATTCCCCATTGGAATACAAAGCCAATCAGGAGCAATACCTAAATCATCAACTATTTCAAAGGCCGCTGTCTTTTGTCCTTGTATTCGATATGGATTAACAGAATTTACAAGTTCTATAGGATGTTCTGAAGATAAATCTCTAACAATTTCAAGAGCCTTATCAAAATTTCCATTAATAGATATTATCTCTGCGCCATACATTAAAGCTTGCGCAAGCTTTCCTTGTGCAACAAATCCCTCAGGGATTAAAACATAAGGTTTTAATCCTCCTCTAGATGCATATGCAGCAGCAGCAGCAGAAGTGTTTCCAGTACTTGCACAAATTACTGCTTCACGGCCTTCTTCTTTTGCTTTACTAATCGCCATTGTCATACCACGATCTTTAAAAGATCCTGTTGGATTAAGGCCATCATATTTTAAAAAAACTTTTGTTCCATTTCCAATTAAATTGCTAATTGACTCGCTTAAAATTAGTGGGGTATTGCCTTCATTCAAGGAAATAATAGGAGTGTTCTTTGTAACTGGGAGATATTGTTTATAGGCTTCTAATAGACCTGGCCATCTTTTTTTTCTGTAATTAATACGCAGTTTATTTTTGATTTTATTTAAAAACACCATAGTTGCTTAATTTGTTTTAATTTTTTCTAAAGGAGAATTGGTGAAAAAGGTTAATAATTCTGAAATTGATTCTACTTTATTCATAACTTTGCTCATAGCGCTGACATCTAAAATTACAGTTTTAGTTGGATATCCTTCAAAAAAATTTATCAGATTTATTTTTCCATTCCCTAGGTTAATTCCTTGAATTAAACTTGCTCTCAGAGCTAACATGCCAGTTCTTTCATCATTTGCTCTTGGCGGGTGGATAATATATGAAAGCCTTCTTAAAAAAACATTTCCTATTTCAGAATATACTAATTTACTTGCAATAGTAATAGGAATTTCAAAATCTTTATTTAAAACTGCTCTAATTTCTTTATCTGAGGATCCGGTTGCTTTCAAAATCCTTTTTAATTTTTTTGTTGATTTACCTTCTTTAGCAAAAGTTTTTAATGAATTTACTTTAATTGTTCTAGAAAATATGCTGTAAGTGATTTTAATTTCTTCAGCAGCATCAGCTTTTGGAAAATTAAAAAATAATGGAGAACTTATTAAAATAAAAAATATTTTAAATTTTAAAAATTTATTAAAATTCATTTATATATTTGCACCAGCGGCAATCTTAACAAGTCTTACTACTCCTTTTTCAGTTACCTTTTTTGCAATTTTTATACCCATTTCTTTTGTGTAGGGCTCATTAACAAGTCTTGGCAATCTTTTTATAAAAATGTCAATTGAATACCCCGGTACTTTTTGTATAATCTCTAAAAAGTTTCTCAATGGCTCAACATAAATTATAAGGTCACTCAAGTTATTATTTTCGTTAGTAGTCTTTAATTTAATTGATTGTGGAAGATAATTATTAAAACTTTTCAATATTTTTAGACTAAGTAAATCAATCTGGTTTGTTAAACCTTCAACTATCTCATTTCTAAGAAATCCTCCATTTGAAGAAAAGAGAAGATTTATAACTTCGTCTAAAAGTTTTTCTAAATCGAGGTTTGTTTGCTTTGCAGCGTTAGAAAGAAGATCTTCTAAACGATCCCATTTAAATTTTTTATTATCAAAAAGCATTTCTTTAAGGCTTTCCCTTAATTGTGGATCAGGGTCTTCCATTAATCTTCTCGCAAAATAGGGATAAGCTGCGCCTAATATTTTGAAGTTTGGATCTACGCTTAAAGCTATTCCTTCTAATGTAAGTAATGATCTAATTATAAGAGCATAATACGGGGGTAGTCTGAAGGGGAATTTATACATAACACCAGACATATCATCAGTAACGCTTTTAAAATCCATTTTCGAAACTCCTTGTTCAACCGCGTTAATGAAAACATCTTGAAATGCTGGAACAATGGGTTCTAGATTAACTTCCTCTGATAAAAATCCTAATTTTACGAAATCTTGAGACAATTTATCGAAGTTCTTATTTACTAAGTGGACAACTGCTTGAATTAATCCTGACCTAGATTCTCTGGAAACCTCGCTCATCATTCCAAAATCTAGATAACATAATCTTCCATCTTCTAAGGCTAATAAATTACCTGGATGCGGGTCTGCATGAAAAAAACCATGTTCTAAAAGCTGTTCTAAACTGCATTGCACCCCTATATCAATCATGTCATCAGGATTAATTCCTAATCTTTTTACGTCCTCTAAATTTGTTAATTTTGTACCGTCTATCCATTCCATCGCTAAAACTCTTCTTGAAGTTATTTCTTTATAAATTTTTGGTACAGCAATCATCTTGTTATGTTTATGCATATCTCTAAATTTTTCTGCATTCGCAGCTTCGTTTAGATAATCCATCTCTTCAAAAACTCTCTTACCTAATTCATCAATCAAAGCAACTAGATCACTTCTTATCAATCCGATATTGTTTTTAAGCCAATTAGCGATATTTCTTACAATGTAAAGGTCTAAGGTTATTTGTTCTCTTAAACCTGGCCGTTGTACTTTTATTGCAACGATTTCTTCATTTTTTAATTTAGCTTTATGCACTTGACCTAAAGAGGCAGCAGAAATTGGCTCTTTATTAATTTCTAAAAAAATCTCATCTATTTTGTTTCCTAAATCTTCTTCTATTAATTCCATAGCTTTATCGCCATCAAAACCAGGGAGCTGATCTTGCAATTCAGATAATTCTTCTAGAAGAATACCTGGGATTATATCTGGTCTTGTTGATAAAGCTTGGCCTGCTTTAACAAATGCAGGTCCAAGTTCTACTAACAAATTTGTTAATTCTCTTGCTCTAAATCTTGCTTGCTTTTCATTTTTCAGTCTTCCAGTTAATTTATCCCATCCAATGGAAAAAATGTAAGCAAAAATAGGTAGAAGTGTTTGCCAAAGTCTTTTTAAAAGTCTTTTAGGATTTTTTCTGTATATTTTAGAAATTGTATCTGGATCATAATTTAAGAGTCCAGAGACCTCAATAAAATCGGTAAAATCTTCTTTCATAACTTTATATATTTAAAACCTTTATTTTTTTTAAAAAGAAGTTAATTTTTCTATATGGAAGAATTATCATGTTAATACAACTAAAAATAGAAAATATTGCCTTAATAGAAATTATAGAAATTAATTTCGAAAAAGGTTTGAATATCATAACGGGAGATTCAGGTTCAGGAAAATCATTAATTGTTGATTCCCTAAATGCTTTATTTGGTGGAACTAATATACCTCTAAAACATTTAATACGTCCAGGAAAAGATTTTTGCTTTATCGAGGCCATATTTTCTTCTTCTCCCCAAATTAATGATTGGTTAATTCTTAATGGTTTTGAAATAACTTCTTCAGAACTACAAATTCAAAGAAAATCTTATAAAAAAAATAATAAAATTTTATCCAAATATAGCGTTAATAATTTATCAATAAATAGACAATCATTAGAAAAACTCGGACGATTTTTAATTGATTTTGCAGGTCAATCCGACACTTTTATATTTGATTCTTTAGATCAGAGAAGATTAATTATTGATGACTTATCTTCCCAAGAATCAAGAGATACTAGCGAAAGGATTAAAAGTATATGGGGAGAAACTAAAGTTTTAGAAGGATTAATGCATGAAAAAATAGAATTTTCTAGGAATCAAACAGAAAAAAACTTGGCAATTAAGCATATGTTGAAGAGTTTAGAAGAAGCTGATTTAAATTCAAGTGAAGAAATTTTAGAATTAGAGTTATTAGAAAATAAACTAGTAAATAATCTAGAAATTAATAATTCAATTAAATCATCATTAGAAAACTTAAACAATTTCAGTCATGATGAACCGTCAGTAACTTCTTTTATCAATCAATCACTAAAGATTTTAAATAAAACAGCAGATTTCGATCTAAAGATTCAAAAATTTAGAGAGAAGTTATTAAATATTCATGCTGATGTTGAAGATTTAATTTTTGATTTAAAATCATATTTGCAAGAAATAGAAAATTATGAATCTAATCTTCCAGAAATACAAGAAAGATTATTCTTTTTAAAAAACTTAGAGAGAACTTTTTCATTGGATTTAACTCAATTAATTGAAAAGCGCGATCAATTAAAAACGTATTTTCAACAAAATGATCAAGGTAATGAGATTTCCATGATTAAAGCTCAAATTGAGAATTTACAAAGTAATCTAAATTCTTTATTTGTTATTCAATCTACTGAAAGAAAAAAAATTGCTAAACAGTTACAAATTTCAGTAATGTCAATTTTAAGCAATCTAGGTTTAGAAAATGCAAACTTTTCAATTCAATTTTCTGAGTGTAAGCCTTCTGGCGATGGAATTGACGATATAAATTTTTTGTTTTCGGCTAATCCTGATCAGAAGCTTGCTCCATTATCAAATGTTATTTCTGGCGGAGAAATGTCAAGATTCTTGTTAGCTATTAAATCAAGTATTTCTAAAAAACCCAATACTTTCTTTTTAGATGAAATTGATAGTGGTTTAAGTGGTAAATCTTTATTTTCTTTGGTGGAGCTTATAAAAGAAATTTCTAAAAATCAACAAGTCTTATGTATTACACATCAGCCATTTCTCGCTGCAAGGGGATCAGCTCATTTCAAAGTTAATAAAAAAGTAATTAATGGAATAACTTTTACTTCAATCGCAAAACTAACTACAAAAAATCAAAGAAAAAATGAACTAATAGAACTTATAGGTGGAGGTTCATGCGAAGTAAACGAATATGTTTCTAGACTTCTTGATCGCTCAGCTGCGTAAAATAAAAAAAATTCTATTATAATAACTTTTTTAAATCATATTTTAGATTTAAACATGGTTAATAAAGTTGATAGTAGTTTTGGAGAAGATAATTCAATTAATATTAGGGGAGCTCGTCAGCATAATTTAAAAAATATTGATCTTTCTCTACCTAGGAATAAATTTATAGTTTTTACAGGTGTGAGTGGTAGTGGTAAAAGTTCTTTAGCTTTTGATACTATTTTTGCTGAAGGTCAAAGAAGATATGTTGAGAGTCTTTCTGCATACGCAAGGCAATTTTTGGGTCAAGTAGATAAACCAGATGTTGACAATATTGAAGGTTTATCACCTGCTATTTCAATTGATCAAAAATCCACAAGTCATAATCCTCGATCAACAGTTGGAACAGTAACGGAAATACAAGATTATTTAAGATTATTGTTTGGTCGTGCTGGCGAGCCTCATTGTCACCATTGTGGGATTCCAATTGCGCCTCAAACAATTGATGAAATGGTGGATCAAATTCTTCTTTTACCAGAAGGAACAAGGTACCAATTGTTGGCTCCTGTTGTAAGAGGTAAGAAAGGAACACATACAAAATTAATAAGCGGACTAGCTGCTGAAGGATTTGCTAGGGTAAGAATCAATGGAGAGGTAAGAGAACTTGCTGATAGTATTGAATTAGATAAAAATCAAATTCATAATATTGAGGTAGTAGTAGATAGATTAATTGCAAGAGAAGGCATACAAGAAAGATTAAATGATTCTCTACAAACTTGTCTCAAAAGAGGGGATGGCTTAGCAATAGTAGAAGTTGTTCCAAAAAAAGGAGAAAACTTACCTTCTAATTTAGAAAGAGAAAAACTTTACTCAGAAAACTATGCATGTCCTGTACATGGATCTATCGTTGAAGAACTTTCTCCTAGACTATTTTCTTTTAATAGCCCATATGGGGCCTGTCCAGATTGTCATGGGATAGGTTATTTAAAAAAATTTACTGCGGATAGAGTTATACCTGATAAAACATTACCTGTTTATGCTGCAATAGCTCCTTGGAGTGAAAAAGATAATACTTATTACTTCTCTTTACTTTATTCTGTAGGACAAGCTTATGGTTTTGAATTAAAAACTCCTTGGAAAGATTTAAGTGACTTGCAAAAAAAAGTTCTACTTTTGGGATCAGATAAACCAATATTAATCCAAGCTGATAGTCGTTTTAAAACTTCTAGTGGTTTTGAAAGACCTTTTGAGGGGATTTTGCCAATATTAGAAAGGCAATTAAATGAAGCCAATGGAGAATCAGTTAAACAAAAATTAGAAAAGTATCTAGAATTAGTTCCCTGTAAAACATGTTCTGGGAAAAGATTAAGACCTGAGGCTTTGGCAGTTAAACTTGGTCCATACAATATTACTGATTTAACTTCTATAAGCGTTTCTGAAACCCTAAATCACGTAGAGCGCATAATGGGCTTAAGTAAGACAAAGAAAGAAAATATATCTTTATCAGAAAAACAAAAGCAGATAGGTGAATTGGTTTTAAAAGAGATTCGTTTACGTTTGAAGTTTTTAATTAATGTAGGTTTAGATTATTTGACTTTAGATAGACCAGCTATGACTTTGTCTGGTGGTGAGGCTCAGCGTATTAGATTGGCTACACAAATAGGTGCAGGTCTCACTGGCGTTTTATATGTATTAGATGAACCAAGTATTGGTTTGCATCAGAGAGACAATGACAGATTATTAGAAACATTAAAAAGCTTAAGAGACTTGGGAAATACTTTGGTTGTCGTTGAACATGATGAAGATACTATGAAATCCGCAGATTATTTAGTAGATATTGGTCCAGGGGCAGGTGTTTATGGTGGGGAAATTATTGCTAAAGGATCTTATCAAGATGTCTTAAATTCAGAAAAGTCATTAACTGGAGCTTATCTTAGTGGTAGGAAATCGATTCCTACTCCAAAAGAACGTCGATCATCTGTAAAAAAAAGTTTAATTTTAAATAATTGCTCTAAAAATAATTTAAAAAATATTTCTGTTGAATTTCCTTTAGGAAGATTAGTTTCTGTAACTGGTGTTAGTGGAAGTGGAAAGAGCACTTTGATAAATGAATTACTTCATCCTGCATTATGTCATTCTCTTGGATTAAAAGTCCCTTTTCCTCAAGGTGTAAAAGAGTTAAAGGGGATAAAGGCAATTGATAAAGTTATCGTTATTGATCAATCTCCAATAGGAAGAACTCCAAGATCAAATCCTGCTACATATACTGGTGCTTTTGATCCTATAAGGCAGATATTTACTGCCACAGTAGAAGCAAAAGCAAGAGGTTATCAGGCTGGTCAATTTAGCTTTAATGTAAAAGGAGGAAGATGCGAAGCTTGTAAAGGTCAGGGAGTCAATGTAATTGAAATGAATTTTTTACCTGATGTGTATGTTCAATGTGAAGTATGTAAAGGAGCTCGTTTTAATAGGGAAACTCTTCAGGTGAAATATAAAGGTTTTAATATATCTGATGTTTTAGAGATGACTGTTGAACAAGCTGCAGAAACGTTTTCTGCTATACCTCAAGCTGCTGATAGATTATCTACATTGGTTGATGTTGGCTTAGGATATGTCAAATTAGGCCAGCCAGCTCCTACATTATCTGGTGGAGAGGCTCAAAGAGTTAAGTTAGCCACGGAATTGTCAAAAAGAGCTACTGGAAAAACTTTATATTTGATTGATGAACCAACTACTGGGTTAAGTTTTTATGATGTTCATAAATTAATGGATGTAATACAACGTTTGGTAGATAAAGGCAATTCAGTAATTGTTATTGAACATAATTTAGATGTTATTAGATGTTCCGATTGGATTATCGATTTAGGACCTGATGGAGGGGATAAAGGAGGAGAAATTATTGCAGAAGGTATTCCCGAGGATGTAGCTAAAAATCCTACAAGCCATACAGCAAAATATCTTAAAAAGGTTCTGAAATAACAAAAGCCTTGTTGTATTTCTTTTTATTTTAATTATTTCAGCAATACGAAATTCTTTTTTAAAGGGCCATAAAACTCCTCCATAACTGCTTTTTTGAAAACTTTCATATAAAAAAATTTCAAATCATAATGCTTTCTTAATATTTCCTTAGAAAATTCAGCTTATTTGTATTAAAGGCCGTTGATCTGAGGTTTTCCTGAATGAGGTTAAAATTTTTACATTTACATTTACATGGTCTTATACGTTCTAAAAATCTTGAGTTAGGCAGGGATGCAGATACAGGAGGGCAAACACAATACGTTTTAGAGTTAATTAAAAGCTTGGCTAATATTTCAGAAGTTGATCAAGTAGATTTAGTTACTCGTTTAATAAACGATCCTAAAGTAGACGATGAATATTCTCAAGAAGAAGAATTTGTAGAACCAGGAGTGAGAATTTTAAGATTCAAATTTGGACCTAATAAATATTTAAGAAAGGAATTGCTTTGGCCTTATTTAGATCATTTAACTGAAAGACTAATTTCTTACTATAAAAAAAACAAAAAGCCTAATTTCATTCATGCACATTATGCAGATGCTGGATATGTAGGAGTTAAACTAAGTAAATCCTTAAACGTTCCTCTTATTTTTACTGGTCATTCTTTAGGAAGAGAGAAAAAAAGGAAATTGCTTGATACTGGTTTAAAAAATAATCAAATAGAAAAACTTTATTCTATGAGTAAAAGAATTGAAGCAGAAGAAAAAGCATTGAAGTCTGCAGATATTGTTGTTACAAGCACTAAACAAGAATCAGTTTATCAATATTCCCAATATTCTTCTTTTTCACCTCACAAAGCTAAGGTTATTCCTCCTGGTGTTGATCATAATAAATTTCACCATATTCACTCAACAAGCGAGACAGCCGAAATTGATAACATGATGAAACCTTTTCTAAAGGATTCTACTAAACCTCCATTTTTAACTATTTCTAGAGCTGTACGAAGAAAAAATATTCCATCTTTGATTGAAGCATATGGAAGATCTGAAAAATTAAAAAGAAAAACTAATTTAATTCTGATATTAGGTTGTAGAGAGAATACTTCAAAACTTGACCCTCAACAAAAAGATGTTTTTAATAATATTTTTGAAACAATTGATAAATATAATTTATATGGAAAGGTAGCTTATCCAAAAAAACATCTTCCAAGTCAGATTCCTGCTTTATATAGGTGGGCTGCTAGCAGAGGTGGTGTATTTGTAAATCCAGCTTTAACAGAGCCTTTTGGATTAACTCTACTTGAAGCTTCTTCATGTGGATTGCCAATAATATCTACAAATGATGGAGGGCCAAAAGAAATTCGTTCAAAATGTGAAAATGGACTTCTAGTAGATGTTACTGATATTAATGAGTTGAAAGTTATCCTTGAAAAAGGAATATCAAATAATAATCAGTGGAAAATATGGAGCAGAAATGGAATTGAGGGTGTTAACAGGCACTTTAGTTGGAACACTCATGTACGCAATTATTTAGCAGTACTTAATGAAGAATTCTTAAATTCAAATAGTTATTCTTCATCTGACATTAAACAAAGTTGTTTAAAAGGGACTTCTTCACTTATAAAACCCCATTGATCAAAAACCTCAGGATCAGGGTGAAGAATTAGTTGATTATTTTGAGTTTTCTTTAGTTTAAAGCCCTTCTTAGAAAGTTTTTTCATTAAGTTAGCAGTTTCTTCAAATCTTGATGCCATTGCATCAAGACTTGAGCAGTCACTTGTTAATCCATTATCTTTCCATGTAAAAAAATTCATAACAAATTCTTTAAAGATTGATTTTTAAAACTATACCTAAAATTACAAGTAAAATGTTGATTTTCCAAAAATTTTCAACTATTTTTTGTTCCTTCACTCCTTTAAGTTCAAAGTGGTGGTGTAGTGGAGCCATTAAGAATATGCGTTTACCTCTATGAAATAATTTTTTTGTAATTTTAAAAAATCCTACTTGAAAAATTACTGATAACGATTCAATAATAAATATTCCTGAAAAAATAGATAAGGTAAAAACGCTATTGGTTAATAACGCTATAGAACCCAAAATTGCTCCAATACTTAGGGATCCTGTGTCACCCATAAATATTTTTGCAGGATAACTATTATATTTGAGAAATCCTAAGCATATTCCGGACATCGAAAAACATAAGATGCTAAAAACAAAAAGTTCTTGCTGTTCTTTCAGTAATATCTCTGTTCCTAATCCATAAAAGACAATCCCACTACATCCAGCTGCTAATCCATCTAGTCCATCAGTCAAATTTACTGAATTACTTATGCCCACAAGCACTAAAAAAGAAACTGGCAATATGAAAATATTCATATTTATTCCCCAGGAGTCAGAAACTGTTATTAATGGACTGATTAAATTTTTTTCATAGGCTAAAAATATAAAAATTATTGAGATGACACTTTGTAAGAAAAATTTCTCTTTTGTTTTTAAACCTGTGTTCTCTTTTCTTTTAATACTTAAAAAATCATCTAATAACCCTGTAATAAAGAAACCAAAAATAGTTAGTAATAAAAGAAATAATTTTAGAGAACCTAAGCTGATAGTTATTATCAAAAGCAAAATTAAAAAAGGGATTATCATAAAAATCCCACCCATTGTTGGAGTATCACTTTTTTTAAAGTGATTAGCTGGGCCTTCATTCCTGATATTTTGAAGTAAATTAAATTTTTTGATAATCTTTAGACCATTTTTAGTTGTAAAAATAGAAATAAAGAAAAATAATATGTAAACTCCTGTAAAAATAAAATTATTAAAAAAATAGGAGGTAACTATTAAAGCAAAAGTATTTAATATAAATAAAGATTCAAAGTTAAACTTTTTAATCTTCCCAATCATCTTCTAATGAAGGATCTTCTTCAGTTTTATAATCTTCTTTTTCTCCCATAAGTGCTGAAAGTTCTTCTTCTTCTATAGTACTAATCTCTTGTGAATCTCCATCTTTTTCTGCAACAAGTCTACCTGTATTTTCGAGCCATGATAGTAGATCAGGTTCCTCTCTTAGTGGTAATACAGGAGCTGGATCATCCCTGTGGTAGCAAGTTAAAGCAGGATTGACTTCAGAAATGTCGTCTAATCTAAGTTTTAATTTATTTGAATCCATTAAAGGTTATGTTCTATATATAAGATAATACATAATGATGCACACTTAAAAACTTTGTTTGATAAAGGAAATTTAAAATACTTTTTTATCTGGCTAATTTCATTCCTGCTATCTGGATTATTAAAACTTTTTGGATTTTTGAATCCCAATGTTTTAATAATTAATAACTTTCTTCTCTTGTTACTAGTTTTTGGCCCAGCTCTTTTAGTTACAATAGTATTAGTCATTAATAAGTATTCAAATTCTTAATTACGTCAAAAAATTTAAATTTATGGAGCAAATTTAGATGCAGCAGGTAAAAAAAGTTGTACTAGCTTATTCTGGTGGCGTAGATACGAGCGTTTGCATTCCATATTTGAAGAATGAATATGGAATTTCAGAAGTAGTTACTTTTGTAGCAGATCTTGGACAAGGCGAGGATTTAGAACTTATTAAGCAAAAAGCTTTAAACTCTGGTGCATCTAAATCAATCGTTGGCAATTTAGTGAATAGTTTTGTTGAGAGATACGCTTTTCCAGCCATTAGAGCAAACGCATTATATTTAGATAAATATCCCTTATCTACTGCTCTTGCTAGGCCTTTAATTGCTGAAAATCTTGTCAATATTGCTAGAGAGATTAATGCTGATGCAGTAGCTCATGGATGTACTGGTAAAGGGAATGATCAAGTTCGGTTCGATTTAGCAATTAACGCTTTAGGTCCTGATTTAAAAATAATTACTCCTGCTAGGGAGTGGAATATGAGTAGAGAAGAGGCAATAGTGTATGGAGAAAAATTTGGTATACCTGCGCCAGTATCAAAAAAATCACCATATTCTATAGACGTTAACTTACTTGGTAGGAGTATTGAAGCAGGAATATTAGAAGACCCAATGCAAGAAGCACCTGAGGATATATTTTCAATGACATCATCAGTTGATAATTCACCTGATTCTCCTCAAGAAGTAGAAATTATTTTTAAAAATGGGTTTCCTATAGGAATTAATGATGAATCTCTAACCCCCGTAGAGATTATTAAAAAAGCTAATGTTCTCGCAGGTGAGCATGGTTTTGGAAGAATTGATATGATTGAAGATCGAGTAGTAGGAATTAAAAGTAGAGAGATTTATGAAACACCAGGCCTCTTGCTTTTAATTAAAGCTCACAAAGAATTAGAAAGCATTACATTAAATCCAGACGTTGTTGACTTTAAAGGAACAGTTGAAAAAAAATGGGGTCAACTTGTCTATCAAGGTTTTTGGTTTGGACCTCTTAAAGATAGTTTAGATTCATTTATTTCGTCGACTCAAACTGCAGTTAATGGAAGAGTAAAGATTAGACTTCATAAGGGGAATGCAATAGTAATCGGTAGAATGTCGGAAAATAATTCACTTTACAGAGAAGATTTGGCAACTTATAGCAAAGACGATGTTTTCAATCATTCTTTAGCAGAGGGTTTTATTTATATGTGGGGTATGTCTAATAAAATATGGGCTGAATTAAATTCAAAAACAAAAGATTAACATTTAAGATTCTGCATTTTCTTTAGTTTCAGTATCATCTTTTCCCGAAGTGGAAGTATTTGCGCTTACTACTGATTGTTCTTCCTTAGATTCAACTTTAGTTTCTAGATTTTCTTTATCATCAGCTTTAGTTGAACTCTTTGTAGAAGGTCTTGAAGTTGGCAAGGGACCTTCTTGTTTAACGGTCATGTATCTAATAACATCTTCACTTAGTCTCATTGCTTTTTCGATTTTGAAAATATGTTGTCCATCTCCTTGATGACTTAGTTGGACGTAAATACCTTCTCTATGTTTTGCTATTTGATAGGCTAATCTTCTTTTACCTCTCATTTGACTATCGAGGATGGTACCACCAAATTCTTCTAAAAGCTTATTGTATTTATCAATGTGGTTAGTTACTTCATCTTCCGCAATATCTGGGCGGAGGATATACATGGTTTCGTAATAAGATTGTTGATCGTTCATAGTTTCAGACAAGGTCTTTGGCTCATAAAAATGATGTCATGAGCGTCTGTTCATCTTTAACGATACATCATGATGTGCAGTTCCTTGAAAATTAGCATTATTTTAAAGATGATTTTTGAGTGCGTCATTCATTACATGAAAAGGTACTTCTAAACCATCTGTCCAAAATGATAATGATTTTATTCCTTGGGCAACAAGCATTTGCAAACCATCTATAGTCATGCATCCTTTATTGGCGCTAAATTTTAATAGATGAGTCGGAGCAGGATTATATATCAAATCATAAACAATAGTTTTTGAGTTAAGAGATCTCCAAAAATAATCTCCATATGGCAATAAATTCATTTCATTTTTAGCTGTTTTCATTCCTACTGGTGTTGTATTTACAACTAAATCTGCTTCTTCAATTAAATTTTGAGCTTGATTATCGTTATTTAAGAAGCTCTGAAGTTCAATTTGATTTTCAAAGTTTTTTCTTAATTCATCTAGTGATGTTTTGTTACGTGATATTACTGAAATTGTTGAAAGATTTAAATTTATTAAACCTTGAATAACAGATCTTGCCGCACCCCCGGAGCCAAGAACTATTGATTTTTTCTTTGCTAATTTTAAATTTTTTAATGGATAAATAAATCCCTCTACATCCGTATTAGTTGCGCTCCATTCATTTTCAGAATTTAATTTGAGGGTATTAATTGCTTTAAGTTTGTTAGCAATAGGGGAGATTTCACTACAAAGGTTAAATACTTTTTCTTTGTGTGGAATTGTAATGTTTAAACCCTTGCAATTAATCCTTTTAAAAGAATTAAGAACTAATTCTAGATCTTCATCTTTACAGGGTACAGAAATATAAATTAAATCCAAGCCTAAATATTGAAGGGCAGCATTTTGGATAATTGGAGACAAAGAATGGCTTACTGGATTGCCAATTAATGCGATGAAAGATGTCTTACTTGAAATCATATTTAAAATTTTAACCCTAAAAGTAATGGTCTGTTCGGGAACCACACCCCGTCTTTGAGTAACAATAATGACGACAATGACCGATTATGGAGAATAGCAAATATAAAGAATTTACCCATGGGTAAGGTAGTAGGAATTGATTTAGGAACAACTAATAGTTGTGTCGCAGTAATGGAAGGTGGTAAGCCTACTGTAATAGCAAATGCTGAGGGTTTCAGAACTACTCCATCAGTTGTTGCATATACAAAAAATCAAGATCAGCTTGTTGGACAAATAGCAAAAAGACAAGCTGTAATGAACCCTGAAAATACTTTTTATTCTGCAAAACGTTTTGTTGGTAGAAGAGTTGATGAAGTCAACGAAGAATCTAAAGAAGTTAGTTATTCTGTAGAAAAATCTGGTTCTAGTGTCAAATTAAAATGCCCAATTTTGGATAAACAGTTTTCTCCTGAAGAGGTTAGTTCTCAAGTTTTAAGAAAGCTAGCAGATGATGCAGGTAAATATCTTGGTGACAAAGTTACACAGGCTGTAATTACAGTTCCAGCTTATTTTAATGATTCCCAAAGACAGGCTACTAAAGATGCTGGAAAGATTGCAGGTTTAGAAGTTCTCAGAATCGTTAATGAGCCAACTGCTGCGGCTTTAGCATATGGTTTGGATAAAGAAAATGAAAAGATTCTTGTTTTTGATTTAGGTGGAGGTACATTTGACGTTTCAGTTATTGAAGCTGGTGATGGAGTAACTGAAGTTCTTTCCACATCTGGAGATACACATTTAGGTGGTGATGATTTTGATAGATGCATCGTAGATCATTTAGCTAGTACTTTTAAATCCAATGAGGGAATTGATCTTAGACAAGATAAGCAAGCTTTACAAAGATTGACTGAAGCTGCAGAAAAAGCAAAAATAGAGCTCTCAAATGCTACACAAAGTGAAATAAATTTACCTTTTATTACAGCGACTCCTGAAGGGCCAAAACATTTGGATTTGAACCTTACTAGAGCAAAATTCGAGGAATTAGCAGCTTCTTTAATTGATAGGTGTAAGACCCCAGTTGAGAGAGCTATAAGTGATGCAAAAATTTCTACTAGTGAAATTGATGAAGTTGTTATGGTGGGAGGTTCATCTAGAATACCTGCTGTCTTAGATTTAGTTAAAAAAATAATCGGCAAAGAGCCAAATCAAACTGTTAATCCAGATGAGGTAGTAGCTGTTGGAGCTGCAATTCAGGGAGGAGTTTTAGCAGGGGAGGTTAAAGATATACTGTTGCTTGACGTTACTCCACTTTCTTTAGGTGTAGAGACTTTAGGGGGAGTAATGACAAAAATGATAAACCGAAATACTACAGTACCTACGAAAAAATCTGAAACATATTCAACCGCTGTAGACGGTCAAACAAATGTTGAAATACACGTTTTACAGGGCGAAAGAGAAATGGCCTCTGATAACAAAAGCTTAGGAACTTTTAGATTGGATGGTATACCTTCAGCACCAAGAGGGGTGCCGCAAATTGAAGTTACATTCGATATCGACGCAAATGGAATTCTTAGTGTTACTGCCAAAGATAAAGGAAGTGGTAAAGAACAAAGTATCTCTATCACTGGTGCTTCCACTCTATCCGATAATGAAGTTGAAAAAATGGTAAAAGATGCTGAATCAAATGCATCTGCAGATAAAGAAAAAAGAGAAAAAATTGATTTAAAAAATCAAGCTGAAACACTTGTTTATCAGACAGAAAAGCAACTTGGTGAGTTAGGTGACAAAATTGATGCTACAGCAAAGTCCAAAGTCGAAGAAAAAAGTAATGCTTTAAAAGAAGCAACTTCAAAAGAAGATTATGAATCAATGAAAAAACTTCTTGAAGAACTCCAGCAAGAACTTTATGCAGTTGGTTCATCTGTTTATCAGCAACCAGGCAATCAGCCACCATCACCTGGCGCAGCAGGCGGTCCTGATCAGAGTGATTCAAATGAAAAAGGTGGAGATGATGTAATTGATGCAGACTTTACTGAAACAAAAGATTAGTAAAGGTAATTTTTAATTTCATTAGCAACCCATTTAGAACAAGCGGGAGCCAGTAAAATCCCATTTTTATAAAAACCTGTACATATAATTAGTCCATCTTCAAGATTTTTCATTATTGGTGAAGGCTCACCATCTGGTCTTGACCTTATTCCGTACCATTTTTTAGATATCTTCCCTTTCACCAGCCAATTTGGTTTTTTATCGAGAAAATTTGTGAGTTTTTCGAATGTATTTTTTTCTGGCTCAGTACTATATTCGTCGGTTGATCCAATAATTAGCTTATTTTTTGATTTTGGAATTATATTTTTATCATTTATATTGAATTGTTTTGGCAGCGATAGTAAATCAACTTCTGCATCATTTATATCAATTTCCATAGCTTGACCCAAGACAGGTTTTAATTTGATGTTGTGAGATATGCCATCTATTAAATCAATTGCTTTTAGTGAATTACACAAAATAACCATATCAGATTTGATATTTTCATCGTTTCTTGTTGTAGAAATCCATTGATTATTTGACTTTCTGATTTTTATTATTTCTCCTTCTGAAAAATTAATTTTTTTATGTTTTAGATATTTATCTAATGTTTGAAGTAAAGAAAAAGGATTTATTCTTCCATCTTTGAAGGAAATCATTCCTTTTATATTTTTTGTTTGGAAGGCTTTATTTATATTTTTGATAAATATTGAGTCTCTTTCTAAAATTTGTAAGTTTTTATCATTATTTTCATAAATAAATTTCTCTAATTTTTTAAACTTTTCTTCATTAGTAGTTAGTTGTATTAATGGTTTGTTGATATTTAATTCACTATTATATTTTTGCAGGAATGTAATCCATTGAGGCCATAATTCAATGCTTTGTTTCCTGAGATCCCAGCTTCTACCTCTTCTTTTTTGATACATATTACCCATTAATAAGCCTAAGGCTGCATAGCTACTATTTTGGAGTTGAGTTGGATCTATTATCGTTACCTTGAAACCTAATTCTGATAATTCTAAGGCGTTAAATTTTCCAATAATTCCTGATCCAATTATAACTATGTGTGCTTTTTGAAAATTTTCTTTTAAGCTTTTCATTGATATATTAGATATACTTGCTTATTTGACTTAATAGTTAAAGATTTTTGGAACATCCTTCAATTATATTCAAAATTGTTTGTCCCGATCGTCCTGGCCTTGTGAGTTTACTTACAAGTTGGATTGCAAATTATGGTGGAAACATAAAACATTCTGATCATCATACAGATCAAGATGCCGGTTTGTTTCTTAGTCGAATTGAATGGAATAGTAAAAATGTCTTTTTTAACAGAGATGAAATTTATAAAGAATTTGAAAAAATTGCAGATGAAGTAAATGGAAAATTTAACGTAAATTATTCAGATGAAATTCCAAATGTTGCTATTTTCGTGAGTAAACAAAATCATTGTTTGATTGATTTACTTTGGCGAGTAAGAAATGGAGAACTCAAAATGAAAGTCCCGTTAATAATTTCAAATCATTCTGATCTTGAAAATATTGCAAATGACTTTAATGCAAAATTTGTTCATATAGATACCTTTAAAACTGATAAATCTATTGTTGAAGATCAATTTTTAAATTTACTAAAAGAATATGACATTGATCTTGTTGTATTAGCCAAATATATGCAAATTTTGAGTGACTCTTTTTTAAAAAAGTTTTCTTCAATAATAAATATTCATCATTCTTTCTTACCTGCATTTAAGGGCGGGCAACCATATCATCGAGCTTGGAAGAGAGGCGTTAAATTAATCGGTGCTACAGCTCACTATGTTACTGAAGATCTTGATGAAGGCCCGATAATTGAGCAATGCACAGTTAATGTAAGTCATAGGGATGAAGTTGTCGATTTGATTAGAAAAGGAAGAGATATTGAAAGAATAGCGTTAGCTAGAGCAGTTAGATTACATCTAAATCATCAAGTATTTGTCTATAACAGCAAAACTGCTGTTTTTGATTGAAGATAGTTTCTTAGTCTTCTAATTCTATTTGTATTTGTCTTTCATAAATTGATTCTTCATTAAAAGCTCTTGCTACCAAGAAACTAGCAATGCAGCTTATTAACACAGGTTTCATTATTAATAAATTTTTTGTTAAAGCAAAAGCTAAAAACATTGCTGTAATTGGCGTTCGCGAACATCCTGCTACGAAAGCTCCCATTCCAGCAAAAATGTATGTACTTGGTGCATGTCCTGTAGCAATTTCCACCCAGCTTCCCATTATTAGTCCGATTGACCCTCCTAAAGTAAGCATTGGATAGAATAATCCTCCAGGAGCTCCGGATGCTGCAGCTAAACCTGTCGTGACAAATAGTACTAAAACTGCTAATAAAGCAATTGCAATACTTGTATTTTGTTCAGCTATTATTTTCTGTAATTCATCTAAATTATGAAATGTACTGGGTAAAAAAGAGTAGATACTTCCTAAAATAAGTCCACAGATACTCATTTTTAATACAAATTTATTTTTATACCACTTTTTCCCAAGATTTTGCATTAACAAAACATATCTGCTGTAAAATTCTGCAAATATCCCAATAATTATTCCTAGTAAAACTAAGTAAATAAAATCTACAGGTAAGAAAAAAACTGATGGGTCATATTCTTTTTGAATTAAAAATCCGAGGTTAAAATCAAAGCCTCCTGCTTTAGGATCTAAACCCAAGGCTTGAATAATATCAGCAGATGAATCTGCAATAAAAGTTGTAATTACTACTAATAATAAAATTACTGGTCTAGCAGAGTTTAATAACTCCTCTATTGCATAGATAAACCCTCCTAATGGAGCGCTAAATACTGCAGCTATTCCAGCTCCACCACCTGCTGCTACTATTACTCTCCTGAAAGCTGTAGGAGCTTTGAGCCACTTGGCCATTTGCCAAGCTACGGATCCTCCCATTTGAACTGAAGGACCTTCTGGACCCAAAGGGAATCCACTACCAATCGCAATAATTCCTGATATGAGCTTTACTAATCCTACTTTTAAATTCATTGGCACTTTTTTATGTCTTAAGAAACCCATGATTTGACTCACACCTGAACCTTTTGCGGCAGGTGCTATATTTTTGATCAAATATCCTGCAATAGCTCCTCCTAGAGCTCCAAAAATAGGTAATACCGCAATAGATGGGAATTGGTCTAATAATGCTAATCTCCAATTATTAATAAAATAGATTCCAGTTTTAAAAGATATGCTTGTAATTGAAGCCCCTAGACCTGTTAATAAGAGCGAAAATGCAACGACTAGAGATCTTTGTTTTAATAATTTTTTGATGCTACGAGAAGAATTATTGCTTGTTTTTTGAATATTATCTTTTATAAAGTTTGGCATGGTCCATGATCACTTTGTCAAGCTGAAATCGTGTATTTCATCAAATTGAAGATAGCGATAAAGTTCATCTGAATATGGATTAATTTTATTTTTAGTAATATCCTGATATTCTTCTATTTCAGGTATTTTTCCTAGCAGTGCACAAACTGCTGCCAATTCTGCACTCCCTAAAAATACTTGCGCATTCTTGCCAAGTCTATTGTCAAAATTTCTTGTACTGGTAGAAAATACAACAGAACCTTCATCAACTCTAGCTTGATTTCCCATACATAAAGAACAGCCTGGCAACTCTAATCTTGCACCACAATCTTCAAATATTTTATAGTAGCCTTCAGCTTTTAGAGTTTCTTCATCCATCTTTGTTGGTGGACAAATCCATAATTTAGCTTTTAAATTTTGTACTCCTTCAAGAACTTTTGCAGCTGCTCTGTAATGACCAATATTTGTCATGCAAGAACCTATAAAAACCTCGTCAATATTTGTATTTGCAACATCAGTGATTTCTTTTACATTATCTGGATCATTAGGGCAAGCAACTATAGGTTGTGTTACTTTTGCTAAATCAATTTCAATGATTTCTTCATACTGAGCGTTTGAATCTGGTTGAATTAATGATGGTTTTTTTAACCAATTTTTCATATCATTTATTCTTCTTGAAATCGATTTTGAATCTTCATAATTGCTCTCGATCATTTTTTCTAACAGGCAAATATTGCTTTTTAAATATTCTTGAACAGTTTCTTGGGATAAAAGTATTGTGCTACCGGCGCATGAGCGTTCTGCAGTAGCATCAGTAAGTTCAAAAGCTTGTTCAAGTTTTAGGTTTGGTAATCCCTCAATTTCCATAATCTTCCCGTTGAATATATTTTTCTTATTTTCTTTCTCAACAGTTAATAGTCCTTTTTTAATTGCGAAGAGAGGGATTGCATTAACTAAATCTCTAAGTGTAATTCCTGGTAATAATTCTCCCTTAAATTTAATCAGCACAGATTCCGGCATATTTAATGGCATTGATCCTATTGCAGCGGCAAATGCAACAATGCCTGAGCCTCCAGGAAATGAAATGCCAAGAGGAAATCTTGTATGACTATCTCCACCAGTGCCAACAGTATCAGGGAGAAGCATTCTGTTAAGCCAGCTATGAATGATGCCGTCTCCAGGCTTAAGAGCTACTCCACCTCTTTGAGATATAAAATCAGGTAATTCTTTATGGGTAAGTAGATCTACTGGTTTAGGATATGCAGCTGTATGACAAAAACTTTGCATCACTAAATCTGCAGTAAATCCTAAACAAGCTAGTTCTTTTAATTCATCTCTAGTCATTGGCCCAGTAGTATCTTGACTACCAACTGTGGTCATAATTGGCTCACAGGTCATTCCTGGACTAACTCCATCTAAACCGCATGCTTTGCCTACTATTTTTTGAGCTTGAGTAAATCCGGCACTACTTTCGGTTGGATTTTGTGGTCTAGTAAATATTTCACTTGGTTGATAATTTAATTTGTTTCTAATTTTGTCCGTAAGAGATCTTCCAATCATAAGATTAATTCTTCCGCCAGCTTGAATTTCATCAGTAAGAGTTGATGGATACAAATCGAATTTGCTTATTAATTCTTCAGTATTTGAATTTTTTTCAATTTTTTTAATAATACCTTTGTAGGGATATATTTTAATAACATCTCCTGTTTTCATTTGAGATACGTCAGCTTCTATTGGAAAAGCTCCTGAATCTTGTGCAGTATTGAAGAAAATTGGAGCTATTTTGCTACCAATTATTATTCCACCTGTTTTTTTGTTGGGAACAAAAGCGATATCATCTCCTATATGCCAAATGAGTGAATTAATAGCAGATTTTCTAGAACTCCCTGTTCCAACAACATCTCCAACATAAGCTATTGGTAAATTTTGTTTTTTTAAATTATCAAGAATCTTTAGTCCATCAGGTTTTTTAAATTCCAACATAGCTAATGCATGCATTGGAATATCCGGGCGTGTTGTTGCATGTACAGCTGGAGATAAATCGTCTGTGTTTGTCTCACCGTCAACTTTAAATACTAAACAAGTAATCTCTTTCTCCAGAACTTTTTTATTTATGAACCATTCTGCATTTGCCCAACTATTTACAACTTCTTTTGCATAAATATTATTGAGAGATAATTCATAAATTTCATTAGCCGAGTCGTAAACAAGAATAATATTTTTTAAAACTTCTGCCGCTTTTTTTGCGAGTAAACTATCTTCTCCTTTAAGTATTTCAACCAAAGAATTTACATTGTATCCGCCTATCATTGTTCCTAGTATTTCAATTGCTTTTTCGGGATTAATTGATTTGCAATATTTTTCAGAATTAACAATAGCCGTAAGCCAGCTTGCTTTTACGTAAGCAGCCTCATCAACTCCTGGCGGTACTCTATTTATTAGTAAATCAAGTAAATAAGATGAATCGTAAGTACTATCTTGTTCTAATAATTTTGTAATACAATTTGTTTGTTCAGCATTTAAAGGTAAAGGAGGTATACCTTTGGCAGCTCTTTCAGCAACATGATCTGCATAATCTTTTAGCAATGTTTCCAAATTCTTCATTAGTAAGGTTTAATGCCTAATCTATTGTTATTTTTAATATTGAAAAGGAGAGTATTCATAAATGCTTTTTTAAATATTCAAACTTCTTAATGAATCAATGACGACATCATCAAATAATTCAGCTTTAGAAAAGACATCAGATTTACATGTTCTTGAAACACGTCCATTAATACCTCCAAGCAGATTACATAATGATATACCTTTAGATCATGACTCTGCTAATACAGTATCTAAAACAAGAAGATCGATACAAAATATTTTGCATCATAATGATCAGAAGCTTTTAGTCATTGTGGGTCCATGTTCGATTCATGATCTTGAGGCTGCAAAGGAATATTCAAAATATATTCAAAAATTCCGAGAAATGTATAAAGATAAATTAGAAATAATTATGAGAGTATATTTTGAGAAACCAAGAACAACTATTGGTTGGAAGGGATTGATAAATGATCCTCATCTAGATGATTCCTATGATATTAATACTGGTTTAAGAAGGGCAAGAAGTTTGCTTTCATATTTAGCAACTCGTGGCATACCTTCTGCTACAGAATTACTAGATCCAATTGTTCCTCAATACATTGCGGATTTAATAAGTTGGACAGCCATAGGTGCGCGGACTACAGAAAGTCAAACTCATAGAGAAATGGCATCAGGATTATCAATGCCTATAGGCTTTAAAAATGGAACCGATGGTTCTTTTACTACTGCAATTAATGCAATGCAGTCAGCTTCAAAATCCCATCACTTCTTAGGAGTAAATGAAAATGGAATGGCTTCTATAGTTAATACTACAGGAAATCCAGATGGACATATAGTTTTAAGGGGCGGTTCAAAAGGCCCAAATTTCGAAAGTGATCATGTACAAAGAATTTCAGCAGAATTGAGGCAGTGTAATCTTCCTCATAAAGTGATGATTGATTGTAGCCATGGAAATTCCAATAAAGATTTCCGAAAACAGTCAGAAGTTCTAAAAAATGTAGCTTCTCAAATTAGTAATGGTGAAGAAAATATTTTAGGAGTTATGCTTGAAAGTCATTTGAAGGAAGGAAATCAAAAACTTTTAAAAAAAGAAGATCTCCAGTTTGGCAGAAGCATTACAGATGCATGTATAGATATAGAAACAACAAAAGAATTAATCGCTATTTTATACGATTCACTTAGCTAGTTATTAATAAATTAAAAAATAATGCTGAAGAGATTGGAACAATGAAATTATCTATTCCTAGAACACTAAATTGTTCGAGCAAAGTCGCAATAAAAGCTATTGTAAAATAATTTAAATTTAGACCATTTTGTTGAGAATATCCTATTGAGCAAACTACTATCAAACTTGTTAAAAACATTGTTATGGTCCCATATAAAGATTTTTTTTGTTCAAAAAAAATCCAACTCTTTGAGTTAAAGCTTTTTCCTATTAATCCAGCTAATCCATCACCAAAAGTCATTATGAAAAATCCACTAATTAGTGCATATGGATCTTTATCCCAGAAAAGATAAATCAAAATGAATAAACTTAGACAATAAAATAATGTCCCATAACTTTTTCTCTCAACATCCTCAATTGTTGGAAATAATTTATAGTTGTAATTGATAAAAACTATTAATGAAACAATTCCTGTAAAAATTAGAGCAGAGTTTTGATTAATTTTTAAAAATTGAGCAATTGGTATTAAAGGTCCTATTCCAATATGTATAATTTTTCGAACGATTTCTTTGCTATCTTCATTATATTTTTTAAAAACTATTGATATTAAAAAAATTGAAAATAAATATAATAAAATTACTGTAAATTTTATCAATTTGGTTAGGCTGCTTTTTGATGAGTTGTCATTACCCGAAGCTTTAATATTGCTTTAGCTTCTAGTTGTCTTACTCTTTCTCTTGAAACATTAATTTGTCTTCCTATTTCTGCGAGTGTTAATGGTTCTTCACCATCTAGCCCAAATCTGAGCTTCATGATTTTTTGCTCTCTTTCATTTAATTGAGAAAGCCAAGTTCCTAAATGCTCTTTTTGAATAGTTCTATCCATACCCTCCATAGGTTCCTCACAGTTTGGATCAGGTATGAGTTCACCAAGAGTACTTCTGTCTTCTTCCCCTCTTGCATGTGCATCTAGGGAGGCGCAAGGAGCACTTTGAGAAATTAAATCTTCTAAATCTTTTTGATCAATCCCCATCTCAGTTGCCATTTCTAACCTTGTAGGTTGTCTGCCATATTTATGTGATAATTCTCTAGAGACTCTTCTCATTTTGGATAGCTTTTCACTTATGTGAATAGGCAAACGGATGGTTCTAGCACTGTTATCAATTGCCCTTGTCATTCCTTGTCTAATCCACCAGTAAGCATAAGTTGAGAATTTATATCCCATAGCAGGATCAAATTTATCTACAGCTCTTTCAAGGCCAATAGCTCCTTCCTGGACAAGATCTAATAATTCAAGCCCTTGGTTTTGGTATTTTTTTGCAACCGAGACAACAAGCCTTAGATTAGCTGCCATCATTCTATCTCTTGCTCTTTTGCCAATCTTAATTTGATAAAGATTTCGCTGGGTTCTATCAGTCTCAGGAATTTGTAGCAACTTTTTCATGTTCTGAACATGATGAGCTAACTCTATTTCCTCTGCTGGAGTCAAAAGAGGTACTCTTCCAATGCTACTTAAGTAAAAGCCAATAGAATCTGAAGCGAGTCTGCCAGATTTTTTTTGGCTTTGTTTTGCTGTAAGACTGGATTTCGATTTGCGAGATTTGCCCGCAGTGTTTGGTAATCTTGGCTCATCAAAATTATTATCTGAAGAGCTTTTCGCAGATTCCAGAGGGATCCCCATCACCCTGGCCTCCTAAATAATGGATTTTTTAAAAAGCTAGCACTGAAATTGAAATAAAAACTACTTTTACGTTGAAATTTTAAAGACAAAAATTTTTTTTTAAAAGCTTATTTCTTGAAATCCATTGATATGAAATGATTTTATAAAAAATAAAAAAAATTTAAAATATTAAGTATTTTTTTAAATGTTGTAAAAATCAATATTAATTTTATTTTTCAATCAGGTCAATTTGCGAACGATTATGTGATGAATCTAATTCATATTTCGAATATGAACCATCATCTTTCATTATCCAAGAAAAGTAATTATCTTTAATGTAAGTTTGCAAAAGCGTGTATATTTTAGATTTCAATTCACAATCCTCTATAGGAGTAACAGCTTCTATTCTTCTATCAAGATTTCTTCTCATCCAATCTGCACTCCCTATAAAAACCTCATTATTTCCGTTATTACAAAACCAAAAAATTCTTGAGTGTTCAAGAAAATGGCCAATAATGCTTATAACTTTAATATTTTCACTTAAATTTTTTCTTTGGGGATATAGGCAACAAATACCTCTTATGATGAGGCTAATTTTTACACCTGAGTCTGAAGCTACATAAAGCAGTTTAATTATTTCTGGGTCAACTAAAGAATTCATTTTTGCGATTATTTCGGCTTTTTTGCCTTCCTCTGCATTTTTAATTTCTCTCTTTATCAAAAATATAAATTTCTCTCTCATCGATGAGGGAGAAACTAATAACTTTTGAAAACTTTTTTGTTTAGAAAAACCAGATAAGTAGTTAAATAACTCAAGTAAATCAGATGCAATATCAGGATCTGTTGAAAGTAATCCTAAATCTGTATAAAACTTTGAAGTATTAGAGTTATAATTTCCCGTTCCAATATGGAAATAATTCCTTAATCGTCCTTTCTCTTTTCTTACTATTAAGGCAATTTTTGTATGTGTTTTAAATCCGATGATTCCATATACAACATGAATTCCAGCTTGTTCAAGTTGTTTTGCCCATTGAATATTATTGTCTTCATCAAATCTTGCTTTTAATTCAACAAGAGTCATTACTTCTTTCCCATTCTCTGCAGCTCTCATTAAAGCTGCAATGATAGGTGAATCTTGGGAAACTCGATATAAAGTAATTTTTATAGCCATTACAAGTGGATCATCAGCTGCTCTGTTTATAAATTCTTCAACTGAAGTTTTAAATAAGTCATAGGGATGATGAAGCAGAATATTTTTTTTTCTAAGTATCTTGAAAATAGAATTAGGGTTTTTGTTTGAAGGCAAATCTAAATGTTTTAATTCTGGGTGAGTTTTTCCAATTAGTAGATTTTCTTTTAAATCATCTCTATCAATTTTTGTAAGCTGATTTAAATCGTCTAGGCCTAATAAACTTTTGCAAAAGTATATATATTCTTTCTGTATTGAGATACTTTCAATAAGTAACTTTAGAATATTTTCTGGCATATCTGACTCCACTTCTAATCTAACTACGTCTCCACCTAATCTTCTTTTTTGCAAACTTTGTTCAACAGCTAAAAGTAGATCATCAGCTTCAAGTTCTTTTAATTCCAAATCTGCATCTCTTGTAACTCTAAAAAAAGAGTAATTTATACATTCCATTCCGTTAAATAAAGTATTTATATTATTCCCAATTAAATCTTCAACACTTATGAAATAGTGAGAACTTTCATCACTAAGTTGAGTAATTTCATTGGGAATTCGTATAAATCGGGGTATATTTTTTGTTGGTATTTTTACTCTGACAAACTGATTCTTAGAATTCTCCTCATCCTTTATTAAAGCTGCTAAATTTAGACTTAAATTACTTATAAAAGGAAATGGATGTGCCGGATCAACAACTAATGGAGTTAATAAAGGGAAAATAGATGTTGTAAAGAAGTTATTGCACCAATTTCTTTGATTTTCACTTAGGTCCTTATATTTTTTTAAAATTACACCTTTTTCTTTTAATTCATTTTTTAATTCTTTATTTACATAGTTTTCTTGAAGAATAGTTAACTTTTTTATTGCATTATTGATTTTTTTTAATTGCTCTTTAGGTGTAAGTCCGTCAATACTTTTTTTATTAATTTCTGCTTCAACTTGAGCCTTTAATGAAGCTACTCTTACCATAAAAAACTCATCAAGATTATTACTAAAAATTGAACAAAATTTCACTTTATCTAGAATTTTGTACTCCTTTTCCATACCAGTAAGAAGTACTCTTTTATTGAATTCAATCCAACTTAATTCTCTATTAATAAAAACTTCAGTCCGGCTTGTCATTTAAAAAACTTTTAATTTTTGATTTTTAAAAGAATTATTATTTTTACCCTCTGCAATAAGGTATATCATGAAAAGTAAGATAACGGAACCAGCAATAAAAGGCGATCTAGGACCAAAACTATCATAAACCCTTCCCGCCATTGCAATTCCTAAAACTCCTCCAAGACTCTGTAGACCCTGAAGGCTACTTAAAATTGATCCTTGTTTATCAATGTCTAATTTCTTAGATATTAGTGCTCTTAACGTGGGCGTAATTAACCCAGCCCCAACGGCTAAAAATGAAACAGCAGAATAAATATTAATTGTCGCATTTTCTTTTGGAGCAGTTATTAAAAGAGCACATGCCACAAGAATAAATCCTGATCCGACGAGCGTTAATCGCATTTCGCCAAATTGCTTTACAAGAGGCCCTATTAATCCTCCCTGAACGATAATTGCAATAATTCCTACTACAACAAGAGTTCCACTTGATGCTTTGGTCGTCCAGTTTAAAGATTCTTGAAGGAAAAATATAAGGATATTAGTCAATCCAGTAAAAGCAATAAAGTAAATAAAAAAAGCTAATGATAATTTTTTAATCTTTTCTTCTTTGAAAACTTTAAATAGAGCTTTTAAAGGGTTTTTTAAAGCAGTTTTTGATTTATTTATTTCACTATTAGGCTTGGTTTCTGGTAGGTAAAAAAATACAAGGAGAAAATTTATTATTGGAATGATTGAGGCTATCAAAACTGGAATAATAAAATTATTATTTGTATTTCTTGCAAAAATTACAACAAAAATATTACCTAAGAAAAAACTTAAACCAAAAGCTACACCAATAAGACCAAATGTTTTTGCTCTTTTTTCAGGGCTTGAAATATCTGCAAGAATTGTTGTAGCAGTAGCTGCAGTCCCCCCACTTAAACCGTCAATTAGTCTCGCTAAAAATAATAAAAATAACGGTATAGTGGCTAATGAATTTGACCAATTAAAAAGAACTGTAAAAGATAATATTGATATTCCTATTACTGAACCAGTAATACAAAAAAGAGTGACAGGTCTTCTTCCATATCTATCACTCATAAGTCCTATAAAAGGAGAAGCTGTAAATTGAGCTAATTGGTAAGTGCAGGATAATAAACCATATGTACTTGCTTTAGAGTCAAAAAGTAAAACAAAAGAGGGTAATATGGGTAACAGTATACTTTCACTTAAACGATCATTTAGGAGAGTGATAAACGCACTAAGGAGAGTAAATTTTTTATTTGGTTTTAATAAACTTTCTTTCACAATATTTACCTTCATTGCGATTAACTTTTACTACCATACTTGTTAATGGAGATTATTGTGCCCGGCATTGTTTATTTAGTTGGAGCAGGTCCTGGTGACCCCGAGCTTTTGACTCTTAAAGCTTTACGCCTAATAAAAAATTGTGATGCATTAGTTCATGATGCTTTAATCCCAGATGAAATAACAAAAGAGGCAGGAAAAAATACAGAAATTTTCCATGTAGGCAAAAGAGCTGGTAAGTGTTCTGTACCTCAGGCTGAAACTAATGATCTTATTTTGAAATTAGCAAAAGAAGGCAAAAATGTTGTAAGGCTTAAAGGGGGAGACCCATTCGTTTTTTCTAGAGGTGGTGAAGAGGTATCGATTTTAGAAAAAAATGGAATTTCAGTTGAAATAGTTCCTGGTATTACTTCTGGGATAGCTGCGCCCACATATTTTGGTATTCCACTAACCCATAGAGATGCTGCGAGTTCCGTAACTTTTGTCACTGGACATGAGCGTGTAGATAAGGAAAAAAAGACAGTGAAATGGAGAAATTTAGCTAAATCATCAGATAGCTTAGTAATTTTTATGGGTATAAAAAATATTGAATTTATTGTTGAAGAATTAATTCTAGGTGGTTTAGATAAAAGTACTCAATGCGCTGTTATTCAAGAAGCTACTTTAAAAAATCAAAAATGTTTGATAGAGAAATTAGATAATCTTCCAGATAAAATCAAAGATAAAGAATTTTTAGCTCCATCAATTATAATTATTGGAAAAATTGTTGAATTTAAGGTTAATAACAATATAACTAAAGTATCTGATGTCTATTTACCAGATATTAATAAAGTTCAACTATATAATAAATCCCAAAAGTAAATTGGATCGAATTTAGGTTTAAACTTTAAATTATTAACTTGATTAATTTGTCTGCAAGATAAGCTATTAATTGCAACTACTATGTCATCATTTTGGAATTCTGGAGGAATTAATTCTTCTTTTACAATTTTCAATTTTAAAGCTTCAGAAACCATAATCCCCTCTAAACAGCCACTCTCTTTTCTAGGAGTTATCCATTGATTATTTCTTTTAATTAGGAGATTAAATGTACTTCCACAACATAGTTCACCTGATGTATTCAAAAGGATAGAATCATCAAATGATTTTTCATTCGCTTCTGTCAAAACTTGTATTGCCTGATTATATGAAAATGTTTTGCATTTACTAATAAGACTGAATTCATTTATTTTTTCCGTTTGACTAATGCAAACGCTTATCGGATTAAAATTTGGTTTGATTCTATAGAACTCAAGCCATAAATTATCCAAATCTTCTGTCTCTGAAGTGCTATCAATTGTTAGTGTTCGACCTTCATTAGTTCCTCGACTATAGTTTATTCTTACTGAAGCAAATTGATCCTTTTTAAGGGATAACTTTTTAATTCCATCTTGAATAAGTTGTCTCAAAGTTAATTTATTTATTTTGAGATTAATATTTAAAATCTTGCTACTTTTTTCTAATCTTTTCAGATGTTCATCAAAAAGAATAGGTTTGTTATCTTTTATCAAAATGGTTTCAAATATACCATCAGCGAATTTTAATCCTCTATTATTAGCAGCAATAAATATTCTATCAATATCCAACCATTGATCCTTGTACCAGCCTAATGTTTCAATCATTTTAGTGAATCAATTAATGGTAAAAGTTTCCACTTTAGTTCATCAGTTTCCTCTTCAGGGTTTGAGTCAATAACTATTCCGCAGCCAGCATATATATTGATTTTTTTGTCTTTAATTAAAAATGATCTTATTAGTATATTGCTGTCAAACTCTCCATTCCAGTCAAGCTTCAAAAATGAGCCACAGTATGGTCCGCGTTCACATTCTTCTAATTCAAAAAGTCTCTGGCATGATCTTAATTTAGGTGCTCCAGTGATAGAACCCCCCGGCCAACAAGCTTCTAGTAAATCAATCCAGTTCTTGTCTTTTTTTAATTTGCCTCTGATTACTGAAGTTAGATGATGAACTTTTAAGAAACTTTCAAGTTTTAATATTTCTGGCACTATGACACTTCCTGTTTCGCAAACTTTACTTAAATCATTTCTTATTAGGTCAACAATCATAATATTTTCGGCTCTATCTTTTTCGTTCGTTATTAAATCGATAGCATTAAGTGCGTCTTGATTTAAATTTTTATCTCTGGATCTAGTTCCTTTGATAGGTCTTGATTCTACAAAATTTTTATTATCTATTTTTATAAATCTTTCTGGCGAGGTAGATAATACAGCCTCTTTATAATTATCATTATTTATTATTATTCCTCCAAAGGGAGATCTTAATTTTCCTCTTATTTTCAAATAAATATCTAGAGGATTATAGTTTTTTGAAGATTCAATTTCACATTTAGTTGTTAGGTTCGCTTGAAATATATCCCCTAGTGAAATTAATTGTTTCAATTTTAAAATATTTTTCTGAAATTTTTCAGCCATTTCGTCTAAATTAATTTTTGAAAAATCAAAATTCAAATTTTTTTTAATAATATTTTCTTCTTCAGTAGTTTTTATATTGTTGATTATATTTTTATAATTCATCAGTTCAGATGAGTTTGTGCCTTCGATAATTATTTCTTTTTTTATTAGATTACATTTAATAATTGGATCATATGATGCCATCCATAAAGTTGCCATATCAGATCGTCGCCATGGGTTTTTTGGTTCTATGTAAACTCCAGCTTCATAACTTAGCCATCCGATCCAAAATCCTTTTTCAATATTTTTTAAATTGTTAAAGGGATTATTAGTTTTCTCTAAGTTGTTAATATCTCTTGATTGAATTGTTTTTTTAGGTTTAATTCCAATTATTGACCATTCTCCATTTTCTTTACCATCACTGTCTAGCCAAGCTAATCCTTTATCTCCGAATTTTTTTGTTAGATGATGTGTAATCAATGCTGGATCTATCCATTTTTCTAGAATTATTTTTTTTATTTTCATTTTTTATTATTGTAATTGTGCCATTTTTCATAAGCGGCATTTCTAATTCTGCAGCTATCACACTTACCGCATGGTTTTGCATTTCCTGAATAACAACTCCATGTTTTATCTAAAGGTACATGATTTTCAAAAGCTAATTTAATAATTTCCTCTTTATCTAAATCTAATAGTGGAGTCCAAAGTTTTATTGGGTTATTTTCTCTTCCTCTTTTATTGGCTAAATCTGCTAATTCTTGAAATTTTTTAATGTAGTCAGGTCTGCAATCTGGATAACCAGAATAATCCAGTGCATTAACTCCTAATCCTATAAAATCAGCATCTATTGCTTCGGCGTAACTTAGTGCAACGGAAATAAATATAGTATTTCTCCCAGGAACATAAGTATTAGGAATTTTATTAGTTTGTACTCCTTCTATTGGAATATTTTTTTGAGTATCAGTTAACGAAGAGCCTCCCCATAAAGATAAGTCAAGCTTGATGATTTTAAATTCTTCGATATCAAAGTGTTTTGCAATTATTGATGCAGAATTCAATTCTTTTTTATGACGTTGACCGTAATCAAATGAAAGGCCAAAAATTTTAGCTTCGGATTTTTTTGCGATACCAGTTACTGTAGAAGAATCTAAACCTCCAGATAATAAAACTACTATCGATTTGTTTTTAAGAATCATATAATTTCATTTAATTTTTAAGTATTTGTGAGTTTGAAGGCTCAATTTCCAATCGGGGTTATTTTTTACGAAATCAATAGCAAGAGAATACCCGTTCGCATTATTCCAAGCTGGCTGTAAATAATAAACTTTATCTTCCTTTTTTAAGCCATCTTCGCTTTTTGAGAGTTGATATTGCTTTAAAGTTTCTTCTTTTATTTGAATAGCAAATTCAATATCTTTTATTTCATTTATGATTATTTTGATTTCATTACAGTTTTTTAAAAAATAATTTTTTGGAGGTGAGTGTCTTTTTGGAGATAAAGTAATCCAGTCATAACTTCCTGATATCGAATTAACTCCACTTGTTTCAATATGAATCTTCATTGAGTTTTCCCCTTCTCCCATCGTCATTTTTTTTATGGCTTTGCAAAAATCATCCAAGTTATGTTGTAAAGGTTCTCCACCTGTAATAACGCAAAAAGATGCACCTTTCTTTCTGGCGATTTTTATGCGATCTACTATTTTTTCAATTGATATAGAGGGGTATTTCTTCTCATCCCATGAATTCTTGGTATCGCACCACGAACATCCAACTTTACAACCAGCTAGTCTCACAAAAAAAGCACTTTTTCCGGAGTGATAACCTTCACCTTGTAGGGAATGAAATTGTTCGACTAAGGGTAAAAAATTTGTCATTTTTTCATTCAAAAAAATAAAGAATATTAATTTGATTGAGTTAACTTTTCTTGAGAGGCTTTTATTAAACCTTGAAATAAAGGATGAGGTTTGCCAGGCCTTGATAAAAACTCAGGATGATATTGACAAGCTAAGAAGTAAGGATGATTTTCTAACTCAATTAACTCAACTAATCTGCCATCTGGTGATGTACCACTAATTTTGTATCCGGAATTTAAAAAACTTTGTTTGTAGTAATTATTAAATTCGTATCTATGGCGATGTCTCTCATAAATAACATCTTCATCATATAAGTTTTTTCCAGTTGTATTTTTTGTCAATCTACATGGATAAACTCCAAGTCTCATTGTCCCACCTAAATCAACTACATCTTCCTGTTCTGGTAATAAATGTATCACTGGATTGGGAGTATCTGGGTCTAGTTCTGAACTAGACGCATCTGGGAGATTAGCTACATTCCTAGCCCATTCTATAACTGCACATTGCATACCAAGACAAAGGCCTAAAAATGGAATTTTCTTTTCCCTTGCGAATTTTATAGCTGAAATTTTTCCATTAACTCCTCTATTTCCAAATCCTCCAGGTACAACAATTGCATCAACTTCATTTAAGTAAGTTTCTGCTGAATCTTTTTCTATCATTTCAGCGCTTACCCAATGCAAATCCAATAAGGCTTTGTTTTCAATGCATGCATGTCTTAAAGCCTCAACTACAGATAAATACGCATCTCCAAGTTCAATATATTTGCCTACAAGAGCAACTTTTATTGGATCTCCAGGATTTCTTAGATTGTGAATTAGTGCTTCCCAATTTTTCAAATCACATTCTTTGTTTTCTAGTTCAAGATACTTCAGAGTTTCTCTACACAAACCCTCTTTTTTTAAAGCAAGAGGCACAGAATAAATACTATCTGCATCTAATGCTTCTATTACTGATTTAATATTTACTCCACAAAATCCACTAAGTTTCTTTTTAAGACTCTCATTTATTGGTTTATCACTTCGGCATACAAGTAAATCTGGCTGTATTCCAATTGATCTTAATTCTTTTACTGAATGTTGTGTTGGCTTAGTTTTTATTTCGCCAGAGGTTTTGATGTAGGGAAGTAATGTTACGTGTATGTATGCAACATCATTTCTATTGACATCATTTCTGAATTCTCTTATTGCCTCTAAAAAAGGTAAAGATTCAATGTCACCAACTGTTCCACCAATTTCAGTAATAATAATATCTGCATTGCTGTTAGCGGCTACTCTATGAATCCTTTCTCTAATTTCTCCTGTTATGTGAGGTATTACTTGTACAGTTCCACCGTTATAACTACCTCTTCTTTCTTTATTAATAACTGCTTGATAAATAGATCCCGTTGTTACACTATTTAACCTAGTCATTGCAGTATCAGTAAATCTTTCATAGTGACCTAAATCTAGATCGGTTTCAGCCCCATCTTCGGTTACAAATACTTCTCCATGTTGGAAAGGGCTCATTGTGCCTGGATCAACATTTAGATATGGATCTAGTTTTAATATTGAAACACTATATCCTCTAGACTTTAATAATCTACCTAAGCTTGCAGCTACAATCCCTTTACCAATGCTAGAAACTACTCCTCCTGTGACAAAAACAAATTTTGACATTAAATATTTTTAATTAAGCACTGCCTCCTTATATTTTATTTAAACAAAAAACTTTTAGAACATCCATATATATTCTTATTCATCAATTGTTATTTCAATATCTAATTCTTTTAATTGTGATTCTGAGACATTTGAAGGCGCATTTGTGAGAAGACATTTTGCTTGTTGATTTTTTGGAAACGCTATTGTTTCTCTGATTGAATCTGCACCTATGATCAGCATGGTAATACGATCTAATCCAAACGCTATTCCACCGTGAGGAGGAGCACCCATTTCTAAGGCTTCTATTAAAAATCCAAATTTTACATTAATCTCTTTATCAGAAAGTCCTACCGTTTTCAAAACCTCTCTTTGCAAGTTTGCTTCATGAATACGTAAAGAGCCACCTCCTAATTCCAAGCCATTAAGAACTAAGTCATAAGCATTTGCTGTAGAGTCCTCGATTTCTTTTTGCAAGTTTTTAGGATCTTTAGACTTTATATTTTTTGGCGAACAAAAAGGATGATGTAAAGCTTCATATCTATTTTCCTCTTTATTTCTCTCAAACATCGGGAAATCAGTTACCCATAAGAAATTCCATTTACTTTTATCTATGAGATTTAAGTCTTTTGCGATGTATTGTCTCACTCTATCTAATGACTGGTTGACAATTTGTTTATCTCCAGCACCTAAGAGGATTAAGTCTCCATCTTGCGCTTCGGTTATTCTTAAAATATCAGCTATATTCTCTTCATTTAGATTATTTTTAATTGCCCCAATAGTCTCAAGCTCAGCTCCTTTGACCCTTATAAAGGCCAAACCTCCAGCTCCTGCATCTTGAGCTACTTGGAAGATATCACCTCCGGGTTTAATTCTTACGTTGCTAATA
Source organism: Prochlorococcus sp. scB243_495D8 (assembly GCA_000634195.1). GTDB lineage: Bacteria > Cyanobacteriota > Cyanobacteriia > PCC-6307 > Cyanobiaceae > Prochlorococcus_A. The sequence goes on along the minus strand of JFLT01000187.1, from coordinate 171,013 downwards.
CTTAAATTACCTCCTTTGACTGTTATGGATTTTATAGAGCCTCCAGACTTAATTGCTTTGGTGAAAATGTTAAAGCCAATATCACCTAATACTTCTCCTAAATCTTTTAATAACATTTGATATCTAGTGTCTGGTCTATCAGTGCCGTAATTATCCATTGCTGCTTGCCATGACATTCTTGGAAAAGCATTATCAAAATCCATATTTAATACTTCTTTCCATATTTTTTTTATAAGACTTTCATTAAAAGAGATTATTTCTTCTTCACTAATAAAGCTCATTTCAATATCTAATTGCGTAAACTCTGGCTGTCTATCTGCCCTTAAGTCTTCATCACGAAAACATTTTGCGATTTGATAATACTTATCTAAGCCTCCCACCATTAAAAGTTGTTTAAATAGTTGAGGGGATTGAGGTAAAGCAAAAAATTCTCCATTCGAAAGGCGAGCAGGAACAAGAAAATCGCGAGCGCCTTCTGGAGTTGATTTTGTAAGTAATGGAGTCTCTACTTCTGTAAATCCAAAATTATCAAGAAATTCTCTAGCAACTTTAATAATTTTATGTCTTGTTTTTAAATTTTCTAGTAATTTACCTCTTCTTAAATCAAGGTATCTATATTTTAATCTGAGTTCCTCTTTTGTATTTTCATAATCATGTATAGATACTGGAAAAGGTAGGTTTTTTTTAATTTGGTTGAGAATTTGCAAATCTTTAACTTTAAGCTCTAACTCTCCAGTACTTAAATTTTTATTTATTGAATCTTTTGGCCTTTCGTTAATAATTCCGCTAACCATTATTACTGTTTCATTTCTTAGAGTTTCTGCCTGTTTAAATAGATCTGCACCATCATCGGGGTTAATTGTTATTTGTAGAAATCCACTATGGTCTCTTAAATCAATAAAAATTACACCACCATGATCTCTTCTTCTATCTACCCATCCGCATAAATTAACTAATTTACCAATATCTGTATTATTGAGTTCTTTGCAAATTTTGTTTCTCATCTAAGTATGGTTTATTTATCAATAACTTATAATAATTCTTTAAGGGTAAATTTAGTTAATAATTTTTTTTATAAAACGCTCTCTTTGTTATTACCCCTTTAAATTTTTTGCCTCTTATTGATATTTGAACTTCATTATTTATTAAGGCATGCGAAGTATTGATGTATGCAAAAGCTATAGCTTGTTGTTTAGTTGGAGACCAACTGCCGCTTGTAATAGTCCCAATATTTTCTCCACCTTTAAAAACTGCACAACCTTTTCTTCCTATTGCTTTACCTTCTATAGAGAGCCCAACTAACTTTTTTTGAATGCCTAAACTTGACTGCTCTTCAAGAAATCTTCTTCCAAAGAATTCGTGATTATTTTCTAGATGTACTAGCCAGCCTAACCCTGCTTCATATGGAGAAGTTTCTTCATTTATGTCTTGACCATATAGATGCATACCTGCTTCAAGTCTAAGAGTATCTCTAGCTCCTAAACCACAAGGTGCAACATTTTTGGAAATTGAGAAATCCCATAAATTAATTGCTGCTTTTTTAGATAAAAGTATTTCTAGACCATTTTCCCCCGTATAGCCTGTCTTTGAAAAGAAAATTTTTTCTTTAGGCGAAATATGTTCAAAAATTTTATATTCGCATCCAAAGTTAGGGATATGTGAGATTGAAGATTCAATCCATTCTTCAAATAAATTGAATGAGTTTTTTCCCTGCAGTGCTAAAAGTACTTTGTCTTTTTTAAAGTTTGTTATCGAAATTTCAGACATATTTAAATTATTTTTTATCCACTGAAAATCTTCTTTATATCTACTTGCATTAACTATTAACAATAATTCTGATATATCATTTTCTTGTATACCAAGGTCATAAATTATTAAGTCATCTATTATTCCTCCTTTATCATTGAGCATTACTGTATAAAGTCCTTGTCCTTCACAAAAGGAGTATAAATTAGTAGGAAAAAGTTTTTGAATATAATCTTTTGGATTGATTCCCTTGATAGAAATTACACCCATGTGAGAAATATCAAATAATCCTGCTGAAGATCTAACTGATTCATGCTCTTTAATTAATCCTGAAAATGATATGGGCATTTCCCAACCTGCAAAATCCACTAATTTTGCATTGGATTCAACATATTTTGAATAAAGAGGACTTTTTAGCAAATCCATGAAATATTTAGTTTGTATTTAGTATTTTTACACTGTAGTTTAGAAATTTTTTATTGCATATTTTCTAATGACAAAATTAAGCTTCTAAGCACTTTAGCTGCAACTATGCTACTAACTCCGCTTTTATCAATTTCTGGAGATAATTCCACAATGTCTGAAGCTACAATTCTAAGGTCTTTTAAAGTTTTCAGTATTTCTTCAAAATCATTCCAAAAAAATCCTCCAGGTTCTGGAGTGCCTGTCCCTGCTACCAAACTGGGATCAAACCAATCTAAATCTATTGTTAAATAGATTGGAGACTTCGCGTATGGTATAAGAGCTTGTTTTAACTCATATGTATTTCCACCTGGACAAAAGTTAACTAATTGGTTGTTGTTATGCATAATTACAAATTCTTCTTTAGTCCCACTTCTAATTCCTACTTGAAAAATTTTTTTTTCAGGTAGAACTTCTAAGCATCTTTTCATAGTACAAGCATGACTATGTTCATTCCCTATATATGATTCTCTTAAATCTGCATGAGCATCAAGTTGAACTAATATCAAATCTGGATATTTTTTTACTAACGCTTCAATAGCACCTCTTGTAATAGAGTGTTCTCCTCCAAGCATAATAGGACTAAGGCGTTTACTAATTAAATAATTTGTTGCTGATTTTACCGATTCAATAACGGACTTTGAGTCATTTTTATCGATTAGTATTGATCCAAAATCAACATACATAATATCCTCTAAGTCTTTTTTTATTTTTGGACAATATGTTTCTAAACAAGTACTGACTTGTCTAATTGCTTCTGGACCAAATCTTGCTCCTGGTTTAAACGAACATGTCCCGTCATAATTAACTCCAAATATACCAATTGAGCAATTCTCAGGACTTCTTTTTGCTCCCATATAAATTGCATTTTCGTTATCAAATAAATTTTTTGTCATCTTATGAATCTAGTTCTTTTACAATTTTATTTGGCATCATTTTGAATGCTGCATTTTGAAAATTTAAATTCCAAATTTCACATTCTTTTTCTATTTTTACAACTTCATCATAATTTTGCTTTGATAAATTTAGATCTTCTGAAGAAGCAAATGTCCAACTCCAAATCCCGCTTGGATATATAGGCACAAAGGAATACATAGTTTCAGAAACTTTAAATATATTTTTTAGGGTTTTCAAAATATTTATGTGAATATTTTTGAAGGATTCAGGAGATTCGCTTTGCGTTGCTAATACCCCCCTTGGTGAAAGTATTCTTTTGCATTCTTTATAAAAACAATCTGAAAATAATAAATTTGAAAATTCTGAGGGATCTGAACAATCTATAAATATAACGTCGTAAAAATTATCTCTTGTTTTTTTTACCCATTTAACGCCATCTTCAACATGTATTGCTAATCTTTTGTCATTCCATCCTTCGCCTCCAATTTCTTTTAGAAATTTTTTAGATATTTTGATTACCTCCTCATCAATTTCTACTAGATCAATTTTTGATATTTGAGAATATTTAACGCATTCTCTTAAAGTACCACCGTCACCACCGCCAATAATTAATATATTAGATATTTCGTCAATGCTGCTTAATGCAGGATGCACAAGACACTCATGATAATATTTCTCGTCTTTTAAAGATGTCATCCAGCAACCATCTAACATTAAAGCTTTACCATAATATTCATTTTTAATAACAATAATTTCTTGATACTTTGAGGTTTTTTTAATTAGGATTTTTCCATTTAGGCCGAATCTTGAGCCTTCATGATATTCATCTATCCATGTTGTAATATTTGTCATTTGCTTTTAGGAATTTTTTCCGCTAGTTTTTCTTTGGCTATTTGCCAAAGCCGTTGAAAGTCTTTAGGAGTTTGTTTTTTAATATTATCTCTTGCATGTTCTTCGACGATTGAAAATCTGTCTAAAAATTTTATATTAGTTTTTTGAAGAGCTGATTCAGGATTAATCTTTAAAAAGTTTGAGAGATTAAGAAGGGTAAAGTAAATATCTCCAAATTCATTATTTATCTCAGAATCATTTTTACTTTTAATTGCTTCCTTTAATTCATTAATCTCTTCTTCTAACTTTTTAAAGATTTCATCAGTACTTTCCCACTTGAAACCATATTCTTTAACAATATTTGTGATTTTATTTGTTCCAACCGTTGGCGGTAAATTTTTAATTTTCAAATTTAAATTTCTACTAATTGAAGATTTCATATGAGGTGCTTCTTTCTCTAAATTTTTTATATTTTCCCAAATCTGTTGTGATTTTTTTAATGATATTTTTTCTTTTTTGTTAAAAATATATGGATGTCTATAAATAATTTTCTTATTTAGATTTTTTATAACATCATTTAGTGTAAATTCTTTTTCTTCGTAACCTATTTCAGCATGAAGCATTACTTGTAATAAAAGATCTCCTAACTCCTCACATATGTTATCTGCATTTTTTTCATATATCGCATCTACAAATTCATTACTTTCTTCATACAAAAATGGGATCAACGATACATGAGACTGTATTTTCTGCCATGGGCAGCCCCAAGTTTTATCTTTTAATGCTTTGATATTAGATATTAAGATTTTAAAACTATTTAAAGTCTCTAAATCGGAATTGTTTTCCAATTTATATCTATTGTTTGAGGACATAGGATATATTTTATTAATTAAATTTTGCCTCAATCATGAAATATTTAAATACTTAGTATAAATTTTTCAACTTCATCTATTAGAATGATTTATTATAAGGGCGATTAGCTCAGCGGTAGAGCGCCTGCCTTACAAGCAGGATGTCCCTGGTTCGAACCCTGGATCGCCCATTTATTATTTTTCTAATGACTGAGATCGTCAATCTTTCAATCAGTCAAAGTGCTGCTTCAGAACTATCTAGGCAAGCTTCATTTGGAGGTTCTCCAGGAGAAATGTCGATTGATTTGGTAGAGGATAAAAATTGTTCCGAAGGATGGATGCATATTAAATTAAAGCCAGGTACATGTGATGGATCCCCTATTTCAAGAACTGAAGGAGTAACTTTATACGCGGATGTAAAAAAGTTTAATTTACTGAAAGATTTAAAATTAGATTATTACGGTGATTTGAGTGGTGGTGGATTTCTTATTTCAACCCCAAAAAATGCAAAACGTTGTTCTTGTGGTTCTGGTTTCAAACTTTTGTAGAATAGATGTGTCTTTTTTTGCAAACTAATATTATTTTCAATAATTAGCCGCTCTCAAGATAAAATAAACAAAAAGTTTATTGAAATAAAATTACCACATGACAGAGATGAATGATCAATTATCTTTAGAGAATTATTCACCTTTTGAAGTAGAGAAAAAGTGGCAAGAAAAATGGGAAAGTCTAAAGGCGTTTAGTCCTAACCCTGAGGATGATGGGGAGCCCTTTTGTGTTGTCATTCCGCCACCAAATGTAACTGGATCTTTGCATATGGGGCATGCATTTAATACGGCTTTGATAGATGTTTTAGTACGTTTTCAAAGGCTTTTAGGTAAGAATGTTTTGTGTTTGCCGGGAACTGATCATGCTTCAATAGCTGTTCAAACTATTCTCGAAAAACAATTAAAAAGTGAAGGCAAAACAAGCGAGGATATTGGAAGAGATGAATTTCTTAAAAGAGCATGGAACTGGAAAGAACATAGTGGTGGAAGAATAGTTTCTCAATTAAAAAGGATAGGATATTCAGTTGACTGGACTAGAGAAAGATTTACTCTTGATCATAAATTAAATGAAGCAGTTATTGAAGCTTTCAATATTCTCTATAAAAAGAATTTAATTTATAGAGGCGAATATTTGGTTAATTGGTGCCCTGAATCTCAATCTGCTGTAAGTGATCTTGAAGTTGAAATGCAAGAAGTAAATGGTCATTTATGGCATTTTAAATACCCTTTAATTTCTGAAAATGGTGAACAGTTAGATAAGTACTTAGAAGTTGCAACAACAAGACCAGAAACTCTTTTGGGTGATACTGCTGTGGCAGTTAATCCTGATGATGATAGATATACAGAATTTATTGGTGTCAAAGTAAAAGTTCCTTTCGTTGATAGAGAAATACCTATTATCGCTGATTCACATGTTGATAAAGATTTTGGTACTGGTTGTGTGAAGGTTACTCCAGCCCATGATCCAAATGATTTTGCAATAGGAAAAAGGCATAATTTAAAACAGATTAATGTAATGAACAAAGATGGAACTTTAAATATTAATGCAGGTATTTTTCAGAATTTAGATAGATATGAGGCTAGGAAGAAAATTATCAAAGAATTGGATAACTTAGGCCTTTTGACAAAGATAGAGGATTATAAACATACTGTTCCTTTTTCTGATAGAGGTAAGGTCCCAATTGAACCTTTATTATCAACACAATGGTTTTTGAAAATGGATGATATATCACAAGGATGTCTTAATGAAATTGATTCTAAAAAACCATCATTTATTCCTCCACGCTGGGAGAAAGTTTATAAGGATTGGTTAGAGAATATTAATGATTGGTGTATCAGTAGGCAATTGTGGTGGGGGCACCAAATACCAGCCTGGTATGTTTTAGATGAATCTCAAGACTCAATAGAACAAAATACTCCATATATCGTTGCAAGAAATGAAGAGGAGGCCTTAATCGAAGCTAATAAAAAATTTGGATTAAATATTAAACTAGTACGTGATAAAGATGTTTTGGATACATGGTTTTCAAGTGGTTTATGGCCTTTCTCAACCCTTGGTTGGCCAAATACAAATGATCCGGATTTTAAAAAATGGTATCCAAATAGTGTTCTTGTTACTGGTTTCGATATTATTTTCTTCTGGGTGGCAAGAATGACAATGATGGGGAATACTTTTACAAATAATATTCCTTTTAAGGATGTTTATATTCATGGTTTGGTTAGAGATGAAAACAATAAAAAAATGAGTAAAAGTTCAGGTAATGGTATTGATCCAATACTATTAATTGATAAATATGGTTCTGATGCTCTACGATTTGCTTTAATTCGAGAAGTTGCAGGCGCTGGACAAGATATCCGGCTTGATTTTGATAGGAAAAAAGATACGTCTTCAACTGTTGAAGCTTCAAGAAATTTTGCGAATAAATTATGGAATGCAACTAAATTTGTGTTAATTAATAAAACTTCTAATAATAATTATTCGCTTAATGAGAGTGATGAAACTTCTTTAGAGTTATGTGATAAGTGGATTTTATCGAAATTGAATCAGGTAAATATAAAAGTCGCTTCTTTGTTGAAAGAATATAAATTGGGAGAATCTGCGAAACTTCTATATGAATTTACGTGGAATGATTTTTGTGACTGGTATGTAGAATTTGCTAAACAACGGTTTAATAATAAAGAGACTAAAAATAGACAAATATCTGAAAAAGTTTTAATAAAAGTGCTCAATGATATTTTGGTAATGATTCATCCTTTTATGCCGCACATTACTGAGGAACTTTGGCATGTTTTGCTACTAAAACCAGATAATGCATTGTTATCTCTTCAAAAATGGCCAATTAAAGAAAATAAATTTGTCGATAATAAGCTTGATAATTCCTTTCAGCAACTCTTTGAAATTATTAGGCTGATTAGAAATTTGAGAGCTGAATTAGGTCTTAAGCCATCAGAAAAAGGTCCTGTATATTTAATTTCAGACAATGATGAATTGATTGATTTTTTAAAAACTTTAGTTGATGATATTCAAACCTTAACTAAATCTTCTAAAGTATTTATTTTTAAAACTAATGCTGTTGATAAAAAAGAGTTTGCCAAATCTTTTTCCGGAATAATTAGTGATTTAGAGGTTTACTTACCTTTTCAGGATTTTGTAAATATAGATGCATTAAAGGAAAGGTTAATCAAGGATTTAAAAAAGGTGACTATTGAATTAGAAAACTTAAATAAGAGATTATCTAATAAAAATTTCGTTGATAAGGCTCCAAAAGATATTGTTGATGAATGCAGATTTAAATTAAATGAGGGTTCGGTACAAAAAGAAAGAATTACTAAAAAACTCGAACTTTTGAACTGAGAATGAATATATTTCTTGAAAATATTTATAATTTGTCTTTTTTTTTTAATACTGGTTTTGGGATCTTTTCGTTTGTTTGTATTTATATTTTAATTGTTTTATTAATACTTCCAGCCTCTTGGTTATCTTTATTATCAGGTTTTTTATATGGCTCATATTTAGGATCAATTATCGTTTTCATTTCCGCTTCCATAGGAGCATCAGTTGCTTTTTTTATATCAAAAAGTTTTTTTGCAAAAAAACTAAAAAATCTTTTTAGCCGTTATCCAAAATTAAGTGTCATGGAAAAAGTAGTAGAAAAAGGCGGACTTAAATTAATTTTTTTAGCGAGATTATCGCCTATATTTCCCTTCAGTATTCTTAATTATTTTTATGGTTTGAATAATGTTGAATTTAGACATTTCGCTCTTGGACTTCTTGGAATAATTCCAGGAACTTTTCTTTATTGCTCAATAGGTAGTTTGGCAAAAAGTATTCAGGATTTAAAAAATGTGCAATCACCAAATAATTTATATATTACTAGCATTGGAATTATTTCAACTTTTTTAGTTGTATATTTCTCAGCTAAGTACTCCAAAGAATATTTTGAAAAATCTTAAGAATTTACTCTTTAATATTCCAATCTCTAATTGATGCAATTAAGATAAACCACAAAAGCCTTAATTTGCCTAGTAAAGTTTTTTTGGCTTCTAATTCGATATATTTTGCCTGTCCACAAGGTGTTTTTATGAAGTTGAAAACTGTTTTCTTCGTCATAAGTCTCTTAAAAAGTCCTGATAATTATTCTTATATTTTATAACCAAAATTTTTATTTTTTTATTTATAAACCAAATTTTTCTTCGACATCTTTGTTGAATATGATTTTTTAAAATTTAAACTTTTTCTCCATCTTTAAATCCTCTAAAGCATTTAAATCTAGGAAACCTAAGACTAAAAGCCACTGCATCCTTTGACTTGGTTTTTGCATCAGCTCTGATTTCTACAAGTTGACCAACGAGATGATTACGTTTTGACCAATATTCTTCACGTTGGATATCACTAAATCCGCTTCCGCAACTAAGACTGTATTCATATCCATCATCTTCTCCTTCTACCAAGATTGCTCCTAGCCTCCCTTTGTTGCGACCTGTACCTTCCTCAACCGATACAACTTTTAATGTGACTTCAATGAAAGGTTTTGCTTTTAACCAACTGTGTGTTCTTTTACATTCATACATAGCATCAGGATCTTTAATCATTACTCCTTCATAACCACCTTCCACAGCAGATTTATTAAGCTCTACAAATCTTTTTTGTCCTTCAATAGTATCGAGATCTACATTTTCCCATTCAAGTGTTTGTATATGTTTTAAAAACATAGAATGTTTTGCTACCCATTCTTTTACTAATAAACTTCTTTTTGTTTGACTAGTGTTCCATATCCCTTTTTGAAAGTATTCAAGGGGACATAAATCAAATAGGTGGAGCACTGCGTCTTTGGTTTGTTTGCCATCTTTTCTATGGACCTGTTTCATTAAATCTTGAAAGTTAGCGCTCATCACTTCACCATCGAGTACTAAGTCATAAGGTGCTGGGTTTTCTTTTAACGCGTTTTCTATTTCTGAGATAATATGACCAAAATTATGGAATTGTTTCCCATTACGAGAAAACATCTCTACTTTATTTTGTCTAATAATAGTTAAGACGCGTACACCATCTAATTTGATTTCAATTTGCTTTTTTCCTATCATTTTTTTTTCATGATTTGCACTGTCATGAGCTAAAGGACAAGAAAAAATAGGAATAGCATATTTAGGAAATTTCTTTGCTATCTTGTTGATTGTTTTTTCAGATACACCACATCTAAGATCTTTAATTAAAACTCGTCTATAAAATCCATTCCACTCTTCTTTTGTTGCAGATTCCATAGCCGTAAGAATTGCATCGCGAGCAGCGTGACCAGTAAGTTCTCTTTGAATAAGTTTATTGGCTAATTTTCTAAAATCTTCCCATAAAAAATTTTGACTTTTTTCAGTCTCTTTCTCAGGGACAATTTTTACACCAAAAGTTACCAATGGATCAAGTGCCATACGTATACCTTCAAAAAAATCATCTAGTCCTTCTCCCATTGCTTCTGAGATAATTTTTTCTTTATCTAATCTACTTGGGTGTAATTCTAATTGATGTATTATTTCTTCTTTAAACAATCCTTTTAGCCTCACAAAAAATTATTAATTCACTTTAGCTATTCTGTCTATTTTCCAATCATTGTCAGTTTTAGCAAAAGTAAAATCTAATGGGAGTTCATCTTGTTTGTCTTCTGATTTTAAATTCAAAGTTATTATGATTTGATCTTCTTGGACTCTAGGTCTTCCTGATTTTAAATTTCTGTATTTATTGAGGTTTAAACTAGCTAAAAATTTAAGAAAATCTTGCCGTTTTACATGAGTTTTATAAGTTTTTGTAGTCAAACCATAAGCTGCATCAATTCTGCCAGCAGCTATTTGATCGAAAAACTTTCTTACTAATGGATTAATTCCTCTGGCGCTTATAACTAATTTGACTGCATTAAAAGTCCAAAAAGAAACTAGTACTGCTCCGCCAACTAATAATGCTTTAATTCCGATATCTTTAACTAGTGTTGCATCCATGTTAATTTGAGTTTTTTATTACTTTAAGAAAAGAAATCGTTTTTGATGGCTTTTTTTGTCAAAATAATACTAATTTTAATCCATAATGCCTGTAATTCCTCTTTTACCCTTATTTCATAAATTTAATAGCCAATATTTTGAAAATTCTTTAACGGTTAATAATCACCCTTTAGTAAAAGTAAGATGGAGTGATAATAGATTAAAAACTACTGCTGGTTTTTATAAAAGAAAACGTATTAATGGTTTTATAGATTCTGAAATTATCTTATCGAAACCTATTTTGAGTAAATTATCTACTAGTGAAATAAACAGTACTTTATGTCATGAAATGATTCATGCATGGGTAGATAGGATATTAAAAAAAAATGAGATACATGGTCCAAATTTCTTAGAAAAGATGAATGAAATTAATGAGAAAGAGAAGAATTTTCAAATTTCTGTCAGGCACTCATTTCCTATTGAAAGGAGAGAATTAAAATACATAGGAACTTGCCAAAATTGTGGTGAGAAATTTTTCTATAGGAAAAGAATAAAGAATATTGCCTGTAAAAAATGTTGCGTAAATTTCTTTAATGGATCATGGAATAAAAAGTGTCTAATTTTGTTTGATTAAAAATATAAGATGTGTTTTTGTTTCTATATTTGGAATTATTTATTTTTTTAATGTAATTTATATTTTAAAAAGCATAATAATTTATGGATTCAAGGAGAATTAGAAATCTCAGAAATACTTTTGATAAAAATATTGTTGATAAACAGGTTGATAAAATTTTTGAAACTGGAAGACAATTTGTTGATGGAGTATCTGGTGCTAGGCCAGGTAAAAGAAGGAACTCAGATTTTCAAGGAATAACAAGTAAGAGCGTTAAAAAAGTAGGAAGATGGGTATCTGAAAAAGTGGATTTATTTTTTGATGAAGATAATGATGATTGGAATGATGAGAATTTTTACGATGATAACAGCGATATGAAGACATTTTCCAGAGAATCAAATTATTATGAATCTGCTAAAAATCACTCAAAACGACCTTTAGAAGCAATATCTCTAAGGCAACCAAAAAATTTACAGACAATTGAGCAAAAAAAATTACCCTATGTGAAAGAGAGTAAGGATGAAGATTGGCCAGATGAAATGGATTTCAAAGTTGAAAGATGGCAAAGAGCTTCAGAAAAAGAGAATAATACTTCTAGAGATCAATCAAACAAACAAGTTCAATCAAAATCAAGAAATCTTCCAAGATCAAGAAGAAGAAGAATATAGTTTCGTAAATTCTTTAATTCCTGAATAGCCTAGTAAAGTTTCTAAGTTTGGATTGAAGACTTCTCTGATAATTGTTAAGGGTTTTTTGTCTCGGAAAAATCTATAATTTCTTGACCAGAATGGGCCTTTAAAACAAAATTGATCTTCTAACCAATTTGAATTAACAAGTGAAATTCGATCAACTTCTCTAAACAGCTCAGATCTGTCTTGTGTCAAATTCTTCCAAATTGGCTCTTCTTTGGCTTTTAAATTTTCATTCACTTGTTCTGCATTCCACCAACTTTCAGCCCATGCTAGGTTTTTATTTTTGTTTTTAATCCATACTTGTCTCCTAATTAAAGGGCCATTTAATTGATTTAATTCTTTAGGTCCTTCTTCAATGAATAAAGGATCTTCTTGCATTGAAATTAATTTAATTTTCGTCTCTTGATTAGTTAAAAGCTGTAAATGTCTAGTTGGACTTCCATCCCCAAGAAGCATTAATTTCCAAGGACCAGATATTTTTGGTAATGAATTTTTCACTAAAAAAGTAGAGGCTTTTTCTTCCCATAAAATTTTAGGTGAGTTAAAAAGTTTATTATTCAGTGCTCTGTCGGAATGCTTTTAAGATGATAACTTTTTTTCGACAAAAATATTTGCCTTTTCTTTTTTTATTTCTCTTATTTTTAGCCAAACAAGTAATGCAGTTAAATCAGCTTTGCTTACTCCAGGAATTTTTGAAGCATCACCAAAATTTTTTGGCTTTATCTTATTCAAATTTTCTCTAGCTTCTAAAGATAATGTATCTATCTTTTCATAATTTATTTCTTGAGGTAGAGATTTACAGCTTTGGCGATTTATTTGTTCAATGTTATTTTTTTGTCTTTTAAGGTAACCCTCGTATTTAATATCTATTTCAACACCTTCCTGTATTGCAGTACCTAGATTTCTTTCATTCAAATTATATTTAATTAGATCTGAATAATGAAAGTTTGGTCTTTTTAAGAGTTCTTTCAAAGTTGTTGAGCCTTTGATTTTTGATCCCGTTTCTAATTCTATTTTTTTTGATATTTCATCGGTATTTTTTAAACGAGTGTTATTTAATCTAAATTTCTCTTCCTCGAGGAGTTTCATCTTTTCTTGAAAGACCGACCATCTTTTCTCATTAATTAGCCCTATTTGATAACCTAATGGTGTTAATCTCCTATCTGCATTATCTCCTCTAAGAGTTAACCTATATTCACTTCTACTCGTAAGAACTCTGTATGGTTCTTTGAGATCTTTGGTAATTAAATCATTGATCATTGTTCCTATATAACTGCTTTCTCTAGTGAAGATTATTGGATCTTTTTTGTTTAGTTTTCTTGTCGCATTAACTCCTGCAACTAATCCTTGTGCTGCTGCTTCTTCATAACCAGTAGTGCCATTAATTTGCCCGGCGCTAAATAAATATTCAATTTCTTTCGTTTCGAGTGATGTATGGAGCTGTGTTGCAGGTATATAGTCATACTCCACAGCATATGCTGGGCGTAACATTTTACATTCACCTAATCCAGGTAAGGTCCTTAAAAGCTCTAATTGAATATTTTCAGGTAAACCTGTAGAAAATCCTTGTACATATATTTCAGGGGTATTAATTCCTTCTGGTTCTAAGAAAATTTGATGTGATTCTTTATCAGCAAATTTGACGATTTTATCTTCAATTGATGGACAATATCTTGGCCCCTTACTATCAATAAAACCGCCGTAAATAGGAGTTAAATGTAAATTGTCTCTAATTAGTTGATGTGTTTTGGTAGTTGTTCTTGTGATGTGACAACTAACTTGGGGCATATTATTTTTTATATCCGGGTCAAACGAAAAATATTTATCTGCTGCTGTACTTGGTTGAATATCTAATTCATCAAAAATGATACTTCTTTTATCAACTCTTGCAGGAGTACCTGTTTTTAAACGTTCTGTTTTGATACCAATTTCGTGCAAATTTTGAGTTAGACCTTGTGCTGCTTGTTCTCCCGATCTACCAGCTGACATTGATTTATTTCCTATCCATATTTTTCCTTCTAAGAACGTACCAGCTGTGATGACAACTGATCTTGCTGAATAATAACTACCAAAGAAAGTCCTTACACCTTTGATTCTTTTTCTTAAGATTTTTTTTGAGTTCAATCCAATTTCTTCAGTTTTTGCGATATCTAGTTCAGTGATCATTGCTTCTTTTAAAGATAAATTATCTGTATTTTGTAGTATTTCAATCATCTTTTTTGAGTATTCTCTTTTATCTGTCTGAGCTCTTAATGCCCATACGGCTGGACCTCTACTTGCATTTAATATTCTTTTTTGTATTGCTGTCTCATCAGCTAATTTACCAATAATTCCACCTAACGCATCAACTTCATGTACCAACTGACTTTTTGCTGGGCCGCCAATAGCAGGGTTGCAAGGTTGCCAGGCAATCCTATCTAAATTGATTGTAAATAAAGCTGTAGAAAATCCTAATTTTGCTGTTGTTATAGCTGCTTCACATCCTGCATGTCCTCCTCCAATAACGATGACATCAAAAGATTCATTTGTTGAGTGATGATCTTGCATTTTAGGAGCGATTTAATTAGCTAAATTCCTAAATCTCGTAAATTGAGGTTCAAATAATAATTTAACAGTTCCTACGGGCCCATTTCTATGTTTAGTGACAATGATTTCTGTAATTCCTCTATCTTCAGTTTCTGGATTATAGTATTCATCTCTATAAATCATTAATACTAAATCTGCGTCTTGTTCAATAGATCCTGATTCTCTTAGATCGCTTAACATTGGCCTTTTATTTGTTCTGGACTCTACCCCTCTACTAAGCTGAGATAAAGCTACTACTGGTACTTTTAATTCTCTGGCCATGCTTTTAAGACCTCTTGTTATTCGTGAAAGTTCTTGCACTCTATTATCAGGGGTTGATCCTTCCATCAACTGTAGGTAATCAATCACAATTAATCCAAGTTCTTTTTTTTGTTCAGCTATTAATCTTCTGCAAAGAGATCTCATCTCTAAAACACTTAAGTTAGGCTTGTCATCTATAAATATTGGTAATTGACCTAGTGAATTGATACCTTCTCCGAGTAACGGCCATTCATCTTGTTGTAATCTTCCTGTTCTTAGCCTGCCACTCTCGATTCCAACTTCCATAGAGAGTAATCTATATGTCAACTGTTCTTTACTCATTTCAAGGCTAAATACACACACAGGTAAATCTTGAGATTGTGCAACATTTTTAGCCAGATTAAGAACTATTGAAGTTTTCCCCATTGAAGGTCTTCCGGCAACAATTATTAAATCACTTCTTTGAAAACCTTGAGTCATCGCATCAAGATCGTAGAAATTTACAGGAATTCCAGCTACTGAAGTACCTAATGATCTTGACTCTATTTCATTGAAAGTACTTGTAAGGATTTCAGCTGCTTGAGTCAGACCTTTTGAAGGTTTTTCTTGACTGATTTCAAATATTTTTTGCTCTGCTTTATCTAGAACTTCATTAGTATCTTGAGTTTGATCAAAACCTAGTTGAACCACTTCATTTCCAGATCTGATAAGTTGCCTTCTCATGAATTTGTCGTTAATTAAATTAGCAACTTGTTCTATGGAAGCTGTAGAGGAAACATTTTCAACTAGTTCTACCAGTTTGCTATTTCCTCCAATTTTTTCTAGTGATCCATTATCTGCTAACCAAGCACTCATTGATGTTAAATCAGTTGGTTTACCCTGGGCATGCAACATTAATGCTGTTCTATAAATCTCTTGATGGGCATTTATGTAAAAAGCTTCAGGTTTAATTAAGTCTGCAATTCTTCCGATCGCGTCTGGATCAAGAAGTATGCCACCAAGAACAGCTTCCTCTGCTTGAACGTTTTGAGGAGGAACTAATCCAGCATTTTCACTATTAAAATCCTTTTTAAAATTTTTATTTTGCCCATTATTTGGAAAAGGTACGGAAACCATATCTTTAATTGCTTAGATATATACTCTGGCTACTTTTGAAAATAATGCAACAAATTGATTAACTTGTAACTTCAATATTTACTTCTGCATTTATTTCTGGATGTAATTTTATTTTTGCAGTAAAGGAACCTAAATTATGAATATCAGGAACAGTAATGTTTCTTCTATCAATTTCTTTTTTAGTTGCCGCTTCTATTGCTTCGGCAACATCCCCATTGGTGACTGTTCCAAAAAGGACTCCATCTTCTCCAACCTGTTTTTTGATAGTGAACCTACCTATTGTAGATAATGCAGTTTGGAAATCTAAAGCTTCTTGCTTTAATTTATCAGCAGCGATTTTTTCTTTTTCTTTCTTCCTTTCAATTTGTTTAAGGACTGCAGGTGTTACATTCATTGCCTTGCCATAAGGTAATAGAAAATTTCTTGCGTATCCAGGTGCCACTTCAACTAGATCCCCCTCTTTACCTAGTGATGTGATTGATTCAGTTAATGCGACTTGTACTCTTTTAGCCATGAAAATATTGAACAATATAGTTAATAATAAGACCTAGAGGGTAACTTTACTTTTTTTGCAAGACCAAATTTCGCAAGAATCTTAATATGTTCCCATGTTATGTCTATCTGACCTCTAAATAATCCTTGTTTTGCCGAATTGGGAAATGCATGATGATTATTATGCCAACCTTCTCCAAAAGTTAATGCAGCAACCCATGCATTGTTTTTAGATGAATCACCACTTTCAAATGGTGATTTACCCCAACAATGCGTCGCGGAGTTGACTAGCCAAGTTACGTGATAAACAACCACTAGCCTCAATGGAATTCCCCAAAGGACTAGAGCCCATCCTCCAACTCCTAATTTTTGACCTATTGCATATAAAGAAAGTCCAATAGGAATTTGTAAGAATAAAAAATATTTATTTAAAAATCTATAGTATGGATCCTTAATTAAATCTGCACTTAGTTTTGGAACTGCTTTTAGTGCTTCTACGTCTTTAAACATCCAACCCATATGACTCCACCAAAACCCCTTTTTACTATTGTGATGATCTACTTCAGTATCTGAAAAAGAATGGTGATGCCTATGTAAACCGACCCAATCTATTGGCCCATGCTGGCAACTTATGGCTCCACAGGTAGCAAAAAATCTTTCTAACCATCTTGGTACAATGAACGATCTGTGTGATAACAATCTGTGATATCCAAGGGTGACTCCTAAACAAGCAGTTACCCAGTAAAAAAATAATAATGAAGTGACTGCAGGGAGACTCCAAAATTTTGGTTGTATAGCTACAAGAGAAAGGATATGAATTAAAAACATAAAAACTATAGTTCCCCATGTTTTATGTAATCTTGGAGGATATCTTTTTGAATGACTGGAAGGTTCCAGTAATTTTTCTGAGAGTTCTATAACTTTTTCAGCTGGAACAGGTTTTTTTAATTTTGCTGTTTCTTGGAAAATTACTGAATTCATGATATTGAAATACTATTTTCAAAATTACCGATATGTAATATTATCATACTATACTATTGATAAGTTTAATTATCTGTGAGTCTCGGATATCGCGATAAATTATCTAGAGGTCGAAGAGCTATGGCTCATTTGATACACCTCTGGCATGAAAGAAATGGATGGTCTCACAGAGTATTGCCTCTACTTTCTGAAGTTCTTGATTTAGGTAAAGTTCATAATTCGCAAATTTCTAATCTTAGGAATGGTAAGTTATCTTCGCCAGGCCCTGAAGTTTTTCTTGCTTTGGCTCAAGTTAATACGATTCTTGATCAAGGTATAGAAAAAATCAGGGATCGTTTTGAAAGTGATTACCCAGAGTTATGGAAATCTTTGGAAGAGTCTGCATTACCCCTAAAAAATGATTCTGGTAATCCATTATCGGCCGGGGAGTTATTCGAGATATTTTCAGGATTAAAACCTCTACCTTCATCTTTTGACTGGTACATAGAAGATGAAGAAGCTTCTGCTTTAAGTGATGCCCTTTCAGTTCATTTTTGTCAGAATAAGGCTTGGAGATCATGTAAAATCCAAGTAATGGAAGCCTATGCTGTCAATAAATCTGCCCGTAGAGAACGTTTTGCTGAGGTAATTGCAGGAATTAGAGATTATACGGCAGAAGAATTAGATGGAGAACTTCTTGATTTATATGAGGCTTCAAAAAAACTTTCTTATTTTCACGGCAGGGGACCTAATGCTTTCCTCGCAGAATTAAGAAATTTAGCTTCCGAAAAATAACATTAATTTTCATAATAAATGACTCTTGACAATAACTTAAAACTGGCTGAAAACGCTGTTCTTTCTGTCGAAGATAGTTTAAGTAACGTTTTCCAAGAAAGGTCCAATCAGGTTTTCCAGAAATTAGAAAATATTTTGACAATTTTTAAGGAAGAAAAAGTTTCTACAAGTCATTTCAATCAATCTTCTGGTAGTGGTCATGATGATATATCTAGAGAAAAAATTGATGCGGTTTTTGCAAGATTGTTTCTTGCCCAAAAGGCTGCTGTGAGGATGCAATTTGTAAGTGGAACCCATGCAATAAGTTCTGTCTTATTTGGCATTCTTCGACCTGGAGATGTAATGTTATCTCTTACAGGACAACCATATGACACGTTAGAAGAAGTCATAGGAATAAGGGGAGGAGGAAAAGGATCACTTAAAGATTTTGACATTGAATATAAGCAAGTTAATATCTGCGATAATTTTGATTCTTTTGAAGAAAAAATTGTTCATTTTTTTAAAAAAAATTCATGCAAATTAGTATTCATACAAAAAAGTTGTGGATATAGTTGGAGAAAGTCTCTTACGAATTATCAGATAGAGAAAATTTGTAGTCTTATTCATTCTCTTGATCCTAACTGTATATGTTTTGTTGATAACTGTTATGGGGAGCTTGTTGAAAATAGTGAACCAATTTCCAAAGGGGCAAATATAATTGCTGGATCATTGATTAAAAATTTGGGAGGAACAATAGTTCCTACTGGTGGGTACGTTGCAGGAGATGCAGAGTTGGTTGAGATGGCATGTTCTAGATTAACCTCACCAGGCATTGGTTCTTCTGCAGGAATAAATTTTGGACTAGGAAGATTAATTTTGCAGGGTTTGTTTTTAGCACCACAAATTGTTCACGAATCACTAAAAGGTGCTGATATGGTTGCAGCAGTCTTTAAAAATTTGGGATTTGAGGTTTTACCAGAGCCAGCAACTTATAGATCTGATCTTATTCAGTCAGTAAGATTGAATAATCCTGATTTGGTCCAAAAAGTTTGTCAATCTTTTCAAAATTCTTCACCAGTAGATTCTTTTCTGAATGTTGTTCCATCATCAATGGATGGATATGATTCAAAATTATTAATGGCAGGAGGTACCTTTATTGAAGGTAGTACAAGTGAATTTTCTGCTGATGCCCCTCTAAGAGATCCCTACAATATTTTTGTTCAAGGTGGTTCTCACATAGCTCACATCAAAATTGCATTAATTCGATTATTATCTGAATTATTAGAGGAAAAATTAATTTCAAAGGATTCTCTACTTCCTTTATCTACTTAATCATGTCTTACAAGTTTCCAGACAACCTCAACTATGCTGATACTCATGAATATGTCTTGGACGAAAATGGATTATTAAAAATTGGAGTTAGTGAATTCGCTATAGATCAATTAGGAGATATTGTTTTTGTTGAATTAGCTGATGAAGGAGCGACTTTAGAGAAAGGCGAGACTTTTGGAACAATAGAATCAGTTAAGGCCGTTGAGGAAGTCTATCTGCCATTTTCAGGGGAAATAGTATCTGTAAATGAAAGTGTTATTGAGAACCCTGAACTTTTACAGAATGATCCGATTGGAGATGGTTGGTTAGTCATTTTGAAACCAGAATCAAAAGCATCAATTGATGATTTGATGACTTCTGAGGAATATCAATCAAAGGTTGTACCAAAATAAGGCAAACTTTATAAAAAGAGCTATTTTAAAGAAAAATATTTTAATATGACATCCAAATTTGGGTCTGATTTGTTTATAGATAGGCATCTTGGGTTAGGAGATAATGATGAAAGAATTATGCTGAACAAGCTTGGTTTTAATAGTATTGATCAATTTATCAATCAAGTTATTCCTGAAGATATTCAGATTAAAGATAAATCTTCAGAAACATTGCCCCAAGGTTGTTCAGAAATTGAGGCTTTAAATGAATTAGAAGAGATTGCGAATAAAAATACGAAAATTAGATCACTTATAGGCCTTGGTTATTATGACAATCACATGCCTAAAGTAATCCAAAGACATGTTCTTGAAAATCCAAGGTGGTACACGTCTTACACTCCATATCAAGCAGAAATTGCACAAGGAAGATTAGAAGCTCTATTTAATTTTCAGACTATTGTTTGTGAACTAACAGGATTCCCCGTCGCCAATGCATCTTTGTTGGATGAGGGTACTGCTGCTGCAGAAGCTATGGCCATGAGTTTTTCCGCAAGAAAAAATAAATCTTCAAAAGTGTACTTAGTGGAATCAAATGTTTTTGATCATACTTTTAATGTTCTACAAACGAGAGCAAAACCTTTGGGAATATCATTAAAGCGCTTTACTCAAAGCAACCTTCCTAATCATGATGATGTTTTTGGAATGTTGTTGCAATTACCTGGAAAAAGTGGGGAATTATATGATCCCACATTCTTAATATCCCAAGCACATAGATCGGAAATTATTGTTACGGCATCTATTGATCCACTAGCACAAGTTTTGATTAAACCAATTTCTGAATTTGGTGTTGATGTAGCTGTGGGGAGTATGCAAAGATTTGGCGTTCCAATGGGTTTTGGTGGCCCCCATGCAGCATATTTTGCTTGTAGCGAAAAATATAAAAGGCTGATACCCGGCAGAATTGTTGGGCAAACTCTATCTAAAAATGGAGAAAAGTCTCTTAGACTAGCGTTGCAAACAAGGGAGCAACATATTAGAAGGGAAAAGGCCACTAGTAATATTTGTACTGCTCAATCTTTGTTAGCCATAATTTCTTCTTTTTATGCTATTTACCATGGACCCTCTGGATTAACGCAAATTGCTAAGAAGTTAGTTGAGTTGAGAATAAATTTAGAATCTAGTTTAGCTGCTTTAGGTTTTGATATTCCTGATGGAATTAGATTTGATAGTGTTGATGTTTATTCTGAGCACTCCAAGAGGATCCATAATGAAGCTTTAAAAAATGGCTATAACTTAAGAATTTTGCCGTTGGGATCAACTATTGAAAATTCAACTGGCTTTGGGATCTCTTTAGATGAGCTTAGTAATGAAAAAGAAATAAAAGATATTTTGACTTTCATAGCAAACCTTATAGAAAAAGAAGAAGATTTAGAGCATATAAAATTTGATAAAGAATTTCATCTTGAAAGTTTAGCTTTGAGATCCAGTGCATGGATGCAGCAAGATATATTCACAAATTACCAAAGTGAAACTGAATTAATGAGATATATATTCCGACTTGCAGAAAAAGATTTTTCTTTGGTAGATGGGATGATGCCATTGGGAAGCTGTACCATGAAGTTAAATTCTGCAGCAGAGTTAAATCCAGTTTCTTGGGCTAATTTATCTTCCATGCATCCTTTTTCCCCACCAGATCAAACTAAAGGCTATTCAAAAATTATATCTGACCTAGAAAAATGGATAAGTGAGATTGTTGGTTTAAAATCAGTTTCTTTTCAACCAAATGCAGGCTCTCAAGGAGAGTTTGCAGGTTTATTGGCAATTAATTCTTATTTTGAATCAAAAGGTCAACTGTTAAGAAAAAAATGTTTAATTCCAAAAAGTGCTCATGGCACAAATCCTGCTAGTGCAGTTATGGCAGGTTTTGACGTGTTAACTGTTGAATGTGATGACGAAGGAAATATTGATTATCAAGATTTGTCAATCAAGGTCAAGAAATTTGATAACCAAATAGGGGCTCTTATGTTGACTTATCCCTCTACTCATGGAGTTTTTGAATTACAAATCAGAAAGATATGTGATTTAATTCATTCTGTGGGAGGATTTGTCTATTTAGATGGAGCAAATTTGAACGCTCAGGTTGGATTATGCAAACCTGGAAACTATGGGGTTGATGTTTGTCATTTGAATTTACATAAAACATTCTGTATTCCACATGGGGGTGGTGGTCCAGGAGTAGGTCCAGTTGCTGCATCAGAAACTTTAAGCCCGTACCTTCCTACTCACTCTTTAATAGATAATAATTTATCTAATAGTTTTAATTTCGTATCTTCTGCCAAGCATGGGAGTGCAAGTATTCTTCCAATAAGTTGGATGTATATAAGAATGGCAGGTCTTAGTGGGTTAAGGAAAGCAACTGCGCATGCAATTTTATCTGCAAATTATATTGCGCATTCCTTAAAACATAAATTCAAGATTCTCTATAAAGGAAAAAATAATTTTGTCGCACATGAATGTATTTTAGATTTTAGAGATTTAAAATCCAAAACTGGATTGAGTGTCAATGATTTAGCTAAACGATTAATTGATTATAGTTTTCATGCTCCAACTATTAGTTGGCCTGTTCCAGAAACCATAATGATAGAGCCTACTGAAAGTGAAGGTTTGGTAGAAGTAGATAGATTTTGTGAGGCTATGCTATTGATCGGAGAAGAAATCAGTGAAATAGAAAAAAATCATGAATTAAAAAATAATAATGTAATAAGCAATGCTCCCCATACGCTGAAAGAGTTAATTGCTGATAATTGGCAATATCCTTATTCAAAAGAAAAGGCTTCTTTCCCTTATAAAACCCCAACAACTATTAAGTTTTGGTCTTCAGTTTCTAGGATCAATAATGCATACGGCGATCGAAATTTAATTTGTTCTTGCAATGTGAATCAAGATGATACTTTAGAAGAAAAAAAATGTGCTTAAAGGACTAGCGTCCCTGTACTTACTTAGTTATTATCAATATGAATAAAAATTTAATATTTTCTTATAGAATTTTTTTAAATTTTTTTATTAAAATATTCGAGCATCAAATTTTTTTGGGGTATTTGAAGCTATGACCAAAGATTTTAAATCTGGCAATATTAAGCAACTGCCAGTTAAAAACATCAACTTACCAAATTTTGTAAATAATTTTTCTGGAGATAACTCAAATATTTGTTCCATTGAGGGGACTAATGTTATAAGAGTACCTTTTGGTAAAAAATTCTCAAAGAAAAAAAGGCCTGAAAAGAATCAAAATATTGCTACTCTAATACTTCCTTTAAGTTCATATAGTAATCCTACGCCCCCACATGTAGCATAATAATTTAGATCAAATTTAATTTATTTCTTTAAGCGTATCTGAATAATAATTTTGCAGTTGTAACGTTGCTTGATTCCAATCCCATTTTTCTGCTTCGTTTCTTGCCTCTTTTCTCATAATTTCTCTTTTATCTTCATTCTCTAGAATTTTTTTTGTTGCTTTAATCAAACTTTGTACTCCATTATCTTTTTCATCTGGATCATATAAACAACCATTAATCCCGTCGCTAATAATATCTGGAATCCCCCCCTTGTTGGCTCCGATAACTGGACATCCTGCGGCCATTGCTTCAAGTAAAACTAAACCAAGTGTTTCTGTACTAGAGGGAAATAAAAATATATCTCCAGAGGCATAGGCGCTGGCAAGTTCATCACCAGATAAATATCCTATGAAATTAGTTTTGGTATTTTCGAAGATTTTTTCCAGCTGGTTTCTATACGGTCCGTCACCTACAAGTGCTAGACAAGCATTAGGGATACTTTCTAAGACTGGTTTAATTCTCTCAATTTGTTTTTCTGCTGACAATCTTCCTACATAAATCAATAAATAATTAGCGTCTTTATATTTTCCAAATAATTTACCTCTCATTTTCTCACTTCTTAAATCTGGTCTGAAACTGTAAGTATCTACTCCTCTTTGCCAAAGAGCAGTCCTTTGAATACCTTTATCTTTTAATTCATTGACCATAGCGGTGGAAGTACACAAATTTAACAAGGCTTGATTATGAGCTGCTTTAAGTAATTCCCACAAAAGTGGCTCTAGCATACCCATACCGTAATGTTCCAGATATTTCGGAAGATGAGTATGGTAGCTAGCAATTAAAGGAATATTATTAGTTTTCGCCAACCATATGCCACCTAAGCCAAGTACGGCTGGATTAACAACATGTATCAAATCTGGGTTAAATTTTTCTAATTTATCAGAGACTGCAGGACCTGGTAAACCAAGCTTCAACTCTGGGTATAAGGGTAATGGCATTGCTGCAACTCCTACTACAGTTGCTCCCATATATGATTCTGGACATCCCTCTGGACAAAAAATTATAACTTCATCACCATTTTTTATTAAAAATTCAATTGTTTTAGTCAGTCTTGTGACTATGCCGTCAACTTTAGGTAAAAAAGTTTCAGTAAACAATGCAATTTTCACGTTCTTAAGGTAACTATTTCAAAAATTTTAATTAGTCTTTATAGCCTCAGCTTGTTTTTTTGTCCAGGATGAAATACAAGGTATGCGATTAAGATCACATCTATTGGAGTATTTTTTAGCAACTTCAACAACTTCTTCTAATAAGCCATTATCAAGAGTGGTTGGGTTTAAACCTAATTCTATAAAACATTTATTATCAACAATTAGATCATTTTCTACTGCTTCATTCCTTGGATTTGGTAAGTAATTGATATTAGCTCCAGTTAGAGAAGCAACTTTTTTAGCTAGTTCTCCAACTTGATGACTCTCAGTCATTTGATTAAAGATTTTGACTCTTTCTCCAGATTTTGGAGGATTTTCAAGAGCAAGTTGTACGCATTTTACAGAGTCTTTTATATGTATAAATGCTCTTGTTTGCCCTCCTGTCCCATGAACACTTAATGGATATCCAATTGCAGCTTGCATTAGAAATCTGTTTAAAACAGTTCCATAATCTCCGTCATAGTCAAATCGGTTTGTCAATCTAGGATCTTTTAAAGTTGCTTGTGTATTTGTTCCCCAAACAATGCCTTGATGTAGATCAGTGATCCTTACAAGATCATTTTTGTTGTAATAAAGAAATAATAATTGATCTAAAGTTTTAGTCATATGGTAAACACTACCTGGGCTTGCAGGGTGTAATATTTCTTCTTCAAAGCGGCTTCCATCAGGTTGTGGAACTTCAACTTTTAGATAACCTTCTGGAATTGTTGCTCCTCTATGTGATCCATATCCGTAGACCCCCATTGTTCCCAAATGAACAACATGAATATCTAAATTACTCTCTACTATCGCAGCAAGTAGATTGTGGGTGCCATTAACATTATTATCTACTGTATATCTTTTGGTAAAACTCGATTTCATTGAGTATGGTGCTGCTCTTTGTTCTGCAAAATGGATCACGGAATCTGGTTTTTCATCAATGAGTAAATTGAGTAATTTTTGATATTGCTTAGAGATATCCATGTTAAGAAATCTCATAGGCTTGCCTCCTGTCTCTTCCCATGCAGAAAGTCGTTCTGTTATAGAAGAAATTGGAGTTAAAGATTCTACCTCTAGATCAATATCAATTTTTCTGCGACTTAAATTGTCGACAATAATTACATCATGATTTTGCTCTGCTAAATTCACAGCACAAGGCCAACCGCAAAAACCATCTCCACCTAGAACAATAACTTTCACTCAGAACTCCAGAATTAAAAGATTCATAATATATTTATTAAATTACTACAGCGTGCTTCCACTTTGCGAAAAAACATTGTAAATAGTTTCAAATCTTTTTTCTTAATACGATAAATAAAAGCAAATAATAAATTTTTACTTTCTTTTTAAACTTTTTTGAACTTAGAGAATTAGAGAGATATATTTTTTTCCGGCGAACTTGCTACTGCAAAGTCTTGTTTTTTAATTCTTCCTGCCAGAAAAGCTTGCCTACCAGCTTTCACACTATAATTTATCGCCTGAGCCATTAGAGGAGGATTTGCAGCTTGTGCTATTGCACTATTGATTAAAACACCATCAGCTCCAATTTCCATGGCTTGAGAAGCTTCACTAGGCACCCCAATTCCTGCGTCGATTATTACTGGCACTTTTGCATTTTCAATAATAATCCTTATATTTGATAAATTTAACAAGCCTTGCCCAGATCCTATGGGAGAGCCTAATGGCATTACAGTGGCACATCCTATTTCTTCTAGTCTTTTTGCAAGAATAGGATCTGCATTGATATAAGGTAGTACAGCGAAACCCTTTTTTATTAAAATTTCGGCTGCTTTAAGAGTTTCTATTGGATCTGGTAGTAAATACTTTTTGTCAGGAATAACTTCTAACTTCACAAAATTATTTTCTTCTTGACCAGATAATTTTGCAAGTTCTCTACCTAAAATTGCTATTCTGACTGCCTCATCGGAATTAACACAACCAGCTGTATTAGGAAGCATCCAGTATTTTTCCCAGTTGATCTTTTCGAGTAAATTTTCTCCGGTCTGATCATTTTTAATTCTTCTAACAGCGACGGTTATAATTTCTGTTTTAGAATTTGACAAACTTTCCACCATATCTTGAGTAGATTTGTATTTGCCAGTACCAACCATTAATCTACTGGAAAATTGTTTTCCACCAATTAGTAAAGAAGAATAATTTTCCATATTTAAAATCCCTTATCTTTAATACCTTTATAAGGTTCATAATTGTTTCTTTTTTCTAACTCTTTACTTTTTTTAATTGCTGTTTTGTTTTTTGGATCTATCACCAAAACCTTTTGATAAGTTTCATATGCCAAGTCGTACTCAAGTAAACGCTGTTGTGCTGATGCGAGGTTATTTAGGGCTATAGGATATTCTGGGAGTGATTTTATTGCATATTTATAGTGTTTAATTGCTTTCTTAAATTCGTTCTGAGCAGCATAAGAAAATCCTAAAGCATTATTTATTATCGCTTTGGCTTCATCAGGTTCATTTTCATAATTTTCAATTGCTTTTAAAAAAGTTTTAGTAGCTTCAGGATATAATCTTTTTTTTATCTGAATAGACCCAAATTCATATAATTCTGTAGCTTGAGTGAGAGAATCTAAACCTTTCTGCTCGAATTTTACTAAATTTAATTCTTCACTTCTTGTTTTTAGAAATTGTCTGAATACAAAAATAGAAATTATTATTAATAAAACAAAAAGAATTATTAAATAAGATTGAAAGGAAGATATTTCCATTATTAATACTTACTTTTCTAGATTATATTCTTTTTTCTACTTACTAACGGAAGAAACAATTTTTTCAAAACACTTAGGATCGTTTAAGGCTAATTGAGCAAGCATTTTTCTGTTGATAATAATTTCTGCATTTTTCATCCCATTTATTAACTTGCTATAGTTTGTTCCATTTATCCTTGCAGATGCGTTAATTCTAGAGATCCAAAGTCTTCTAAAATCTCTTTTTCTTCTTCTTCTATCCCTATAAGCATTACAAAGAGCTTTCATCACTCTTTGATTCGCAGTTCTGAATAGATTTTTGTTGCCGCCTCTAAAACCTTTTGCAAGATTTAAGATTTTGTTTCTTCTTTTTCTGGCTATGTTGCCTCTTTTTACCCGTGCCATGAATATCTAATAAAAATTGGTTAAAGATTTATGCGTATGGAATCATTAATTTTACATTATCAGCATCTCTTTCATCAACTACGGCTTTTGTTGATAGATGTCTTTTTAATTTTGAGCTTTTATGATCAAGTAAATGATTATGGAAAGCTCTTCTTCTCATGAATTTACCCGTCGCAGTAGCTTTAAATCTTTTGGCAGCTGATTTACGAGTTTTTAGTTTAGACATTTAAGTCAAATGTGTTTAATTAGGATAATCTAAACCTTTATACGCATTGGTGCAAATTAAAGTTTTTAATTGATAAGGAAAGTTCTAATTTATGAAACTTAAATTTGCCTTTTTAAACTTATTTTTAGGCTGTATTTCTATTTTTATAATAAACACTAAATTTATTTCAAATGCAAAAGGAGAAGAATTGCCAAAGGTTGAACTCCATAATGAAATTAAAAAAGGAAAATTTTTAATTGGTTTAAAGCAATATTTAGGCGGAGAGAATGATAGTTTTTCGGAGAAAAAGAATATAAACTTTACAACTAATAAAGGTTTTTTAAACTTGATATCGTCCAACGGTATTAAATATAAATCAAAACAGATAAATATTACCTGGGCGGATATTCCCGTCAAAAATCCAAAAACAATTGAAAGAATTGTTTTTGGTCCTTTTGCTAGCTATGAATCAGCAAAAAAACATTCAGAGAAACTAAGAGATAAGGGATTTGAGACGACTGTTGCCTACCCTAAAAATTGGGAAGTATGGATTCCATTTCAAGATGACCTGCCAGAGTTTGAATTAAAAAATAAAATTTTCAGAAAAATAAAAAATTTTCAAATTACTCCTGTTCTTAGAAATGACTACAGTCGTATGAAACTTGAAGGTCCTGTATATATTTTTTCTGAAGAGAAAATAAAAATAAATGGTGTTAATTTTGGCAAAAATTTTTATTTAATAAAGGATTTATATGGAACTTGGACCCTAGTTCAAAAAATTGAATTTGATGACTATTTGGCAGGTGTTTTGCCATATGAAATTGGACCGAATTCTCCTTTAGAAGCACTAAAGGCTCAAGCAGTTATTGCAAGAACTTGGGGCATATTTAATTCTGATAGATTTAATATGGATAAATATCATTTATGTATAAGCACTCAATGCCAAGTTTATAAGCCTTCTGAAATTTCATATAAAAACGTACAAAAAGCTATAGAAGAAACTTCAAATTTAATTCTCACTCATGAAAATCAACCAATAAATGCTTTTTACCATGGTTCTAATGGTGGAGTATCTGCTACTGCAGGTGAGTCTTGGCAAATTCAAGATTATTCTTATTTCAATTCAATCATTGATGGTCCTAAATCATTAAATAAAATTTTTAAACTTCCAATTACAAATGAATCTTATTTAAATAATTTTTTAGATTTTGATAAAGAACAGTTTTATGGGAGTAATCATTCTCTTTTTCGATGGAATAAGAAAATTTCTAATCTTGAAATTAAAGAAAAGTTAATTAAAAACAAACTTATAAATATAAATGAAGATGTTTTGGATTTAAATTCTATTGAACGTGGGTCTAGTGGCAGAGTTACAAAATTGGAAATACAAACCGACAAGGGGAATAAATCTATTGTTCTTGTTAAAGATGATATTCGACGGGTATTAAATTTCATACCTAGTAATTTGTTTACTATTAATAAATTAAATGATGATTTATGGCTTTTGAGAGGAGGTGGCTTCGGTCATGGTGTAGGTTTATCTCAGTCAGGAGCAATTGAAATGGCTAATTTAGGATTCTCTTATGAACAAATATTGAATCATTACTATCGAAATGCAAAACTAAAAAAATTTGAGATATTGTCTCAATTGAAATTAAGTAATTAACAATTTTCTTTTATGAGTAAGGGTTTTTATAAAAATCGAAGATTGAAGTCGTTTATATTTCTTAATGCTTGTTTTTTAGTAGCTTTTATTCCTCATGCTAACAATATCGAAAATTTCTTTTACATAATATTGACTATTTCTTTTGTGATTGTTTTTTACGGTTTAATAGTTATTTCTAGAAATTTCAAAAGGAACAACGTTTTAAATACTGTAAGCAGAAGAATTAGCAATAAAGAGTTACCTGTGCTTGATATTTTAGTTGCAGCTAGAGATGAAGAGAATGTCATATCAAGATTAGTTGAAAGATTATTTAGTTTAGATTATCCAACAAATAAATTAAATATTTACATAATTGACGATGGTAGTTCTGATAAGACGCCTTTAATTTTAGATAGATTATCTAGACAATATGACAAGCTAAAAGTCATGAGTCGTTCTCCAAATGCAGGAGGAGGAAAGTCAGGAGCTTTGAATTATGCCTTGAAATTTACCCATGGTGAATGGTTATTAGTTTTGGATGCTGATGCTGAATTAAAACAAGATTCTTTGATAAGGTTATTTAGTTTTGTAGAAGAGGGTGATTGGTCTGCAGTTCAACTAAGAAAATCAGTAACAAATGTAAGTAAGAATTTTTTAACTTCCTGTCAGGCAATGGAAATGGCTATGGATGCAATCTTTCAATATGGAAGATTATCAGTTGCTGGAGTTTCCGAATTAAGGGGAAATGGTCAATTAATTAACAAAGAAATATTATTAGCATGTGGTTCTTTTAATGAAGATACAGTTACAGATGATCTTGATTTAAGTTTAAGATTATTATTATCAAAATCTAAAATTGGAATCTTATGGGATCCTCCAGTCATGGAGGAGGCAGTTGAGAATTTAAATGCTTTATTAGCGCAAAGGCAAAGATGGGCAGAGGGAGGGTTGCAAAGATTTTTTGATTATGGAGATCAATTATTTACTAAAAAAATTGATTATTTGCAGAAATTTGATTTAACTTACTTTTTCATCTTGCAATATGCATTACCAATCATTTCTATTTTTGATTTAGTTTTCAGTATTGCTTTTTTAGATTCACCAATTTACTGGCCTATTTCATTTACAGCTTTTATGTTATCTGGAATTGCTTTTTGGTACGGTTCTTCTTGTAAAAGTGAAGTACCTGTATTGCAAAAAAGCAATTTTTTGATGGTATTTGTATCAGTTTTTTATTTATCACATTGGTTTTTAGTAATCCCTTGGGTAACTATAAAAATGTCTATTTTTCCCAAAAAGATACTCTGGCGAAAGACTCTTCATACTGGAGTTTAATCTATTCATCAAGGTCTATAATTTCTCCATTAAAAAAATTTGCTAAGTTTTTTGAACTATCATCATAAGTTTCCTCGTTAGATATTTTTGTTGAAGAATTAGTTTTTGGTTCTATTTTTTTTATTGGTCGGAAATTATTTACTTCATTTTGGGTTATTTCTGAAGTCTTTATTGGGTTATTTTTATTTAATTGTTTGGTTGAAAAATTAAGTATTATTCCATCTCCAAATATCTTTTTTACAGTATTTTCAATTATAACTTTTCTGCTTTTTATCATACTTTCCCAGTTTGGAGACAATGCAATTGTGATTTTCTCCGAATCAAAACTTTCAAGTTCGGCTTGTTGTGAAAGTAACATTCTTGTTGATGGTAACTCTACTTTAGAAAGAATTAATTCCCATTTATCTTTTAAATTTGATCCAGGATTATTTTGGTTATTTTCAGAAATATTTTCAATACTTTCTTTTTCAAGAACTTCAAATTTTTCCAATTTTTCGTCTTTTTTTTCGATCAATTCCTTGTGAGTTATGTCTTCTTGGATACTTGGTTTTGGAATATCATCTGAAATATTTTCTGTATTAAGTGGAATGTTTTTTCTTCTTTCATGCTTCTCCTTAGTCGTATTTTTTTTACTTTCTTGTTTATTTTCAAAACTATTTATCTCTTGACTATCCAGAAGACCAGTTAAATGTATTTCAAACCAAAGCCTTGGATTATCACTTGATTTGATTTGATATTCAATGTTTCTCAGATTATTATGCCAATTAATTATTGTTGATTTATTTATTGTTTTTGAGATTTTATCTAACTCATCTCGAAATTCATCAGACGTATAATAAAGATCTGAATATTTATTATTAGTAGTGTGTAATAGTAGATCTCTTGTTATATTCAATAATCCGATAATTATTTGAAGAGGTTCGTTTCCGGCATCATATAATTTGTTGCAGGCATCAATTAATGACTCTGGATTATTCTCAACCAATGATTTAATTAGATTTGTTAATTCACTTTCTGATACTTCTCCTAGGAGGTTTTGGATATTATTAATTGTTATCCCTTCTGGTAAAAGATTCAATTGTTCAAGGAGGCTTTGTGCATCTCTCATACCTCCATTAGACCTTTTTGCAATCATTTTTAACGCCTGAACTTCGTAGTTAATGGATTCTTTTTCGGCGATTTCTGATAAATGTTGAAAAATATCACTAGGGCTTATTCTTCGAAAATCAAACTTTTGGCATCTACTTTTTATTGTATTTAGTACTCTCTCAGGATTTGTCGTCGCCAGTATAAATACAACTCTTGAGGGAGGTTCTTCAATAGTTTTTAGTAAAGCATTTGAAGCTGCCGTTGAAAGCATATGACATTCATCAATAACATATACTTTCCATCTCGCTTGAGTAGGTGCAAATCTCGCTCTTTCTATAATTTCTCTTATATTTTCTACTCCTGTATTTGATGCTGCATCAATCTCGATAATATCTAAAGCGCTCCCATCTGTAATTTGTCTACATAAGTCACATTTACAACAAGGAGTTATCGTAGGTTGGTCTAATGCCTGGCAATTTAAAGATTTTGCAAATATTCTTGCACTTGATGTTTTTCCAGTGCCTCTTGGACCATTAAAAAGATATGCAGGAGCAATTTTTTTTGTTAATAGAGCTTGTTTGAGTGTAATGGATATAAATTTTTGCCCAACCAGTTCGTCTAAGTTGTTTGGTCTATATTTTTGATGAAAAGGCTTATGTGTATTTGGCATTTATTTTTCATTCATTAGAAAAATAGGGATTCAATTAAAAAAATTAAACTCTAATTTTATGCAGACTCTTTAATGATTCTTTTTGATCCTGAAGGTAGTTTAACAATCTTAGATGAGAACAAATTATCTACCATTTTTTTCGTAATTGTGAATTCTTTTACATTTTCTTCAGAAGGCAAAGTGTACATTATGTCTAACATCAGCTCTTCAATTATTGATCTTAATGCTCTTGCACCTGTTTTTCTTTTGTATGCTTCATTTGCTATCGCTTCAACAGAGTCAGGCTCAAATGATAATTCAACATTATCCATACTTAGCAAAGTTTTGAATTGTTTTACTAATGCATCTCTTGGTTGAGTCAAAATAGATTTTAAAGTTTCTTTAGTAAGACGATCTAATACAGCACAAACCGGAATTCTTCCAATAAATTCTGGAATTAGGCCATATTTAACTAAGTCATCTAATTCTAAATTTTTCAGGGAATCTCTTGGGTCTACTATTTTTTTCGTATCAACTTTATTTTGATCTGAATTGGTGGTAAATCCTATAGAGTGTTTACCCATACGCTTTTGAACGATATCCTCTAAACCTATAAAAGCTCCCCCACAAATAAATAGTATTTGACTCGTATCAATTTGGATGCAGTCATGATAAGGATGTTTTCTTCCGCCTTGAGGTGGCACATTAGCAATTGTTCCTTCAAGCATTTTTAATAATGCTTGCTGTACCCCTTCACCGGAGACATCTCTAGTAATTGAAGGATTCTCGCTTTTTCTTGCAATTTTATCTATTTCATCAATATAAATAATTCCTTTTTGAGCTAGTTCTACATTCATTTCTGATTTCTGTAGAAGTCTTAAAAGTATGTTTTCAACATCCTCCCCAACATATCCAGCTTCTGTCAAAGTCGTTGCATCAGCTACTGCAAAAGGAACATCTAAAAACTCTGCTAAAGTTTGCGCTAATAATGTTTTTCCACTTCCAGTAGGACCGATGAGTAAAATATTTGATTTTTGTAATTTAGTTGTTTGTGAAACAGTTGAATTGCTATTTTTACTTTCTTCTTTAACTTTCCAAGCTAATCGCTTGTAGTGATTGTAAACGGCTACTGATAATATTTTTTTTGCAGATTCTTGTCCCACAACTTGATTGTCTAGAAAACTTTTTATTTCTAATGGCTTAGGAATTGAGGTTAATTCTAAAGGAACAGATTTTTTTGGATTATCAGTTGGTAATTTCTTTTTTACTTGTGGAGAGTTGTTTGCGTTCGCTTGATTATCAAGTAGTTCTTCATCGAGAATCTCATTACAAAGGTCTATGCACTCATCACAGATATAAACCCCAGGACCAGCTATAAGCTTTCTCACTTGGTCTTGTGACTTCCCGCAAAATGAACATTTAAGATGGGCGTCGAATTTAGCCATCGATTATAAGTTTTTAAAGTGAAAGGTGTTAAATATTCCCTATTCACTAGGATTGCTCATAAATATCGATTCGTCATCATATTCTTAAAAAATCAGAACTCCTTGTCACTTTTTGATAACTTTATCAATTAATCCATATTCAACTGCTTCTGAGGGGGATAAAAAGTAATCTCTTTCTGTATCTTCATTAATTTTTTCTAAAGGTTGACCAGTATGTTCAGCTAAAAGTGAATTTAATGTTTTCTTGAGAAAAAGTATTTCTTTAGCTTGTATTTCAATCTCTACTGCTTGACCCTGTGCACCTCCTAAAGGTTGATGAATCATAATCCTAGAATTAGGTAAAGCCAATCTTTTACCCTTTGCTCCTCCAGAAAGCAGAAATGCTCCCATACTTGCAGCTACTCCAAAACATATTGTCACTACATCAGGCGATATTTGTTGCATGGTGTCATAAATGGCCATTCCTGCAGTTACTGAGCCTCCAGGAGAATTGATATATATTTGTATGTCTTTTTCGGGATCTTCAGCTTCAAGAAATAATAATTGTGCAACAAGTGAGTCAGATACTTGATCATTAATTCCAGAACCTAAAAAAATTATTCTTTCCCTCAATAATCTTGAATATATATCAAAAGCTCTTTCTCCTCTACCTGATTGTTCTATAACGGTGGGGACAGCGGCAATAGTTTTATGATTACTTTCGTAAGAACTTATTGAGCTTTGGATTAAATGTTTTTTTTCTGAGTTCACAAATTAGTTTTCGTCTTATAATTAATTTAGGGGGTTTTTGTTTAATTAGTAGGAAATTTCATAAATTATTTTTTTTCTTTTTTATTTCGAGTTTTTGTAGTTCCTGTAGTTTTTGTCGTTTTAGAAGCAGTTTTTGCGGCTTTTGAAGTTTTGGAGGTTTTTGCGGCTTTTGAAGTTTTTTCTTTTACTTCAGAATTTTCTTCAAGCCAAATTATTAATTTTTCTTTGAGTAGATCGTTACTTACTACTTCTGTTAATCTTCTAATATCTATTTGTTTTGAAGATTGAGAGATAGCATCTTCATAATCTCTCATTTTTAAATCAATTTCATCTTTCTCGACTTTTATGTTTTCTGATTCAGCTAATGCTTTTAAAGCTAAATTTCTTTGAACATTTTTTTCAGCTTGAGGCCTTGTGGACTCTGCTAAAGACTTAACTAATTCCGGAGTGAAAGTAGATTTTACATCAAGACCTTGTTGAGCAAATCTTTGAGCGGTTTGTTCAATATTATTCCTCACTTCTGTATCAATCATAGATTTTGGAATTTCAGCAACCAATTCGTTTGTTAAGGCATCTAATAAAGCTTCAATTTTGATATCTTTTTGAGTTTTTTCAAAATTGTCTTTAAGTTGCTTTTCAATATCTTTCTTTAACTCTTTTAATGATTCTTTGTTGCTAGACTGTTTTGCAAAATCGTCATTAAGTTCAGGCAATTCTTTTTCCTTAAGATCCTTAAGATTTACTTCAAAAATTGCTTCTTTGCCTCTTGAATCCTCATGAGAATAATCATCAGGAAATTTAAGGTTAAGTGTTTTAGTATCACCAATTTTCATCTTTACGATTCCCTCAACGAAGCCGGGAATCATTTTGTTCTTTTCTAACTCAAGATCCATTGATTCACTTGTTCCACCATCAATCTCTTTTCCAGAATCTTTATATTTTCCTTTGAAACTAACTACAGCAATATCTCCTAATTTTGCTGCTCTATTGGTAACTGGAATAATGTTTGCAAACTGATTTCTAGATTTTTCTAGCGCTTCATCTATTGACTTAGGATCAAACTTTGTCTTTGATATTTCAACACTTAGTCCTTTGGATTTTTTAAGTTTTAATTCTGGGGCAACATCAGTTTGAAGAGTAACCTTAAGTGATTTTTCGGGACTAAACTTTGCAAGTAAAGATTCAAATCCATCTACCAATTCTGGCTCACTTAGTGGCTGTATAGATTTTATTTTTAACGCTTCTTGCCATGATTTATCAATAATTTTTTCAAGAGCAGAAGCATGTAATTGTGTAATGCCAATTCTTTGGATTAAGACTTGTTTAGGAATCTTACCAAGTCTAAATCCCGGAATTTTAGCCGAACGACTGATAGAACTGATTGTTTCATTTACACACGTTTTGCATGTCTCAGATGGTATTTCTAATTCGAATGAAATTCTACTTTGAGGCAGAGGAGTTGTTTTGACTATTAGTGCATCTTTAGCCATGTTTTTCTAAGTTATTACTATGAGCCGAACCTTAATTATTTCACATTATGTGATTTCCTTGAAAGTTAATTTTTTGATAAAGTAAAAAAAATAGTCAATCTATTTATAAAAATCATTTTAAAGTGTGAGACAATCTCCGTTTTTGCCTAATAGGCCATTAAAAGTTGCTGTTTTAGGTTCCTCAGGTGCTGTGGGATCTGAATTGCTAAAAATTCTTGAACAACGTGATTTCCCAATATCAGAATTAGTCTTGCTTTCATCAGAGCGGTCAGAAGGAAAAAAAATTATTTGGAAAGATGAAGAATTAGTTACAAAAAAAACAACTAAAGAAGAATTTAAGAATCTTGATTTAGTTTTGGCTTCAGCTGGCGGAAGTATTTCAAAAAAATGGTTGTCTACCATTATTGATCAAAATGCTTTACTGATTGATAATTCAAGTGCTTTCAGATTAGATAAGAACGTTCCTCTTATAGTCCCTGAAGTTAATGCTACTGACGTACTTAATCATGATGGGGTAATAGCGAATCCAAACTGCACTACCATTTTGTTGACATTAGTTTTAGCTCCATTAAACAAACTTTCGACTATTCAAAGAGTTATTGTCTCAACATATCAATCTGTCAGTGGTGCAGGCCAACTGGCGATGGAGGAACTAAAACTTTTAACTGAACAACATCTTCAAGGAAATCCTCAAAAAAGTGAAGTTTTGCCATACTCCCTTGCTTTTAATTTGTTTTTACATAATTCCCCTATGCTTTCCAATAATTACTGCGAAGAAGAGATGAAAATGGTTAATGAGACAAGGAAAATATTAAATAATGCTGATTTAAAGCTCTCTGCAACATGTGTTCGAGTCCCAGTATTGAGAGCACATTCTGAATCGATCAATATTGAATTTGCTGATGTAGTTGAGCCTAAAGATGCTCTTGAAGAATTAAAAAAATCTCCTGGAATTGAAGTCATTGAGGATTACAAAAATAATAGATTTCCTATGCCAAATGACGTTATGGGAAGGGATAATGTTGCTGTTGGCAGGCTAAGAACTGATATAAGTCAGCCTCATGGATTAGAATTATGGTTATGTGGAGATCAAATAAGAAAAGGAGCAGCTCTGAATGCTGTTCAAATAGCTGAGTTATTAATTCCAAAAAAATGATTACAGAAAAAACTGAGTGTAATAATCCACTATTTGGAAGAATATTGACTGCGATGGTTACTCCATTCACTGAGAATGGAGATGTAGATTATGAACTAGCTATAAAGCTTTCAAATTATCTTTTTGAGAACGGTTCCGATGGAATTGTATTGTGCGGTACTACTGGAGAATCTCCGACTCT
Source organism: Prochlorococcus sp. scB243_495D8 (assembly GCA_000634195.1). GTDB lineage: Bacteria > Cyanobacteriota > Cyanobacteriia > PCC-6307 > Cyanobiaceae > Prochlorococcus_A. The sequence goes on along the minus strand of JFLT01000187.1, from coordinate 133,460 downwards.
TTCATGGGCGGAACAGCATGATTTATTTATTGCGGTAAAAGGATCTTTGGATGCAAGCTGTAAAGTATTAGTTGGCACTGGTAGCAATTGTACAAGCGAAGCTGTGGAAGCTACAAAAAAAGCTTACGACTCTGGTGCCGACGGTGCTTTGGTCGTTGTTCCTTATTACAATAAGCCGCCTCAAGAAGGTCTTTATAAACATTTCAGTTCTATTGCTAAATCTGCAAAGGATTTGCCTCTTATGCTCTACAACATTCCTGGCAGGACTGGATGTAATTTATTACCTGATACTGTGAAGAAACTTATGGATTTCTCAAATATTCTCAGTATTAAAGCTGCAAGCGGTAGAATAGAAGAAGTAACAGAACTAAGAGCTATTTGTGGCTCCGAACTCTCTGTATATAGTGGCGACGATTCATTGTTGCTTCCAATGTTATCTGTAGGTGCTGTAGGAGTAGTAAGTGTTGCAAGTCACTTAGTTGGATTGCAATTGAAAGAGATGATTCATTCTTTTCAAAGTGGAAAGGTTTCTAATGCTCTTGTTATTCATGAAAAACTTCAGCCTCTTTTCAAAGCACTCTTTATGACTACTAATCCAATCCCAATTAAGGCTGCTTTGGAGCTATCGGGATGGGATGTAGGTAATCCTAGAAGTCCTCTGTCACCTTTAACCAATGACATGAAAAAGCAACTTTCTTTTATCCTGAATTCCCTATAATAGGGATTATATTTAACTTGATAATTAAATTTAAATAAACCTTATTTGATTACAAGCAGGCCTTCATAAATTTCAAAATTATGCAATCAAGTACAAATTCAACTGTAAAAAGATCTACTCATGATTCATCTAGATCTAAAAGTAATACGCCAGCTCTACGAGTCATACCTCTTGGAGGACTACATGAAATAGGAAAAAACACTTGTGTTTTTGAATATGGAGATGAATTGATGCTTGTTGATGCTGGACTAGCTTTCCCATCTGATGGCATGCATGGCGTAAACGTTGTTATGCCTGATACAACTTTTTTAAAAGAAAATCAAAGAAGAATAAAAGGAATGATTGTTACTCATGGTCATGAAGATCATATTGGAGGTATTTCTCATCATCTAAAGCATTTTAATATTCCGATTATTTATGGCCCAAGACTGGCAATGTCAATGCTTAGAGGGAAAATGGAGGAAGCAGGGGTATCTGATAGAACAACTATACAGACAGTAAATCCAAGAGATGTTGTAAAAGTTGGCCAACATTTTTCTGTTGAATTTATTCGCAATACCCATTCTATTTGCGATAGTTTTTCTCTAGCAGTTACAACACCTGTTGGCACAATTATTTTCACGGGAGATTTTAAGTTTGATCATATGCCAGTAGATGGAGAGCAATTTGATATTGAAAGGATGGTGCATTATGGAGAGAAGGGCGTTTTATGCATGTTCAGTGATTCGACTAATGCCGAAGTTCCAGGTTTTTGTCCCTCTGAGAAGACTATCTATCCCTCTTTAGAAAAACATATTGCTGAGGCAAAAGAACGAGTTATCCTTACCACTTTTGCTAGTTCTGTTCATAGAGTGACAATGATCTTAGAGTTAGCAATGAAACATGGAAGAAAGGTCGGTTTGTTAGGTAGATCGATGATAAATGTTATTGCCAAGGCGAGAGATATTGGTTATATGAAATGCCCAGATGATTTGTTTGTTCCTATCAAGCAAATTAGAGATTTGCCAGATAGAGAGACTTTATTATTAATGACTGGTAGTCAAGGGGAACCCCTAGCAGCGTTAAGCAGAATATCTCGTGGTGAACATCAGCATGTTCGTCTTAAGACTACTGACACTGTAATATTTTCAGCCAGCCCAATTCCTGGTAATACTATTTCTGTTGTTAATACAATTGATAGATTAATGAAACTTGGAGCAAAGGTTGTTTATGGAAAGGGTGAAAATATTCATGTTTCTGGTCATGGTTTTCAAGAAGATCAAAAGTTAATGTTGGCACTCGCAAAACCTAAGTTTTTTGTGCCTGTTCATGGAGAACATAGAATGCTTGTTTGTCATGGCAAGAGTGCACAAACTATGGGTGTTCCAAAGGACAATATTTTAATTATTGAAAATGGAGATGTAGTTGAGTTAACACCTAATTCTATTCAAAAGGGTGATCCTGTAAAAGCTGGCGTTGAACTGCTTGATAACTCACGAAATGGGATAGTAGATGCTCGAGTATTAAAGGAAAGGCAGCAATTAGCTGGGGATGGTGTAGTAACTGTTTTAGCTCCTATTAGTACAGATGGGAAGATGGTTGCGCCTCCAAGAGTTAATTTAAGAGGAGTTGTTACTACTGCAGAACCAAGAAAAATGTCTATGTGGACAGAGCGAGAAATAAGCTGGGTCTTAGAAAATAGATGGAAACAATTATCCAGACAAACTGGACCGAATAATTTTGAGGTAGATTGGATAGGTGTACAAAGAGAAATTGAAAATGGTTTATCGAGAAGAATGAGAAGAGAACTACAAGTTGAACCACTTATTTTGTGTTTAGTTCAACCTGCTCCAAGTGGAACTCGTGCTTATATTCCAAAGATTACCGAAGATCAAAATTTTTCCAACAAAAAAAGAAATAATAATTTCCATAAAAAATCAAACAATAATCATCCGAATAGTTCAAATAACCCACAAAATACCCAAAAAAGTGCAAAAGTTTCACAGAATCCATCAATCGAAACTGTTACTGAAGATTCATTTGAAGGTAGAACAAGAAGAAGAAGATCCGCAGTCACATCCTAACTTTTTTCAAAATTTATATAGTTTTTATTCCAAACAATTTTTAAAAATCCTTTCAAGTTAATTTGACCTTTATTTTTTTCATAAATTGAAGTTGCTAATTTTGTTAGATTTTTAGAACTACACTGCTTTGCAGATATTTCTTTTAAAAATCTATTTAAGATTGTGCACCTCGCTTCAATACACATATTATTTAAGAGATTTCTGTTGATACCTTTTAAATCTTTACAATATAAATATGCTAGTTCACTAAGATCATTACGTTCATTATTGTAGTTGCTCATTTTTTGGGAAAAATTATTGATCCTTTCAGAACAACCAGGATAGATAACTTCTAAGGTAGGAATAATTTTTTTTCTTACTAAATTTCTTTTTAATTTAAGATCTGAATTTGTAGGATCTTCCCAGACTGGGATTTTCATATCATTACAAAATTGTTTTGTATCTTCTCTACTGAAAATTAATATTGGTCTTATTAAAAAAATTTGATTTTCTATTAATCTTCTGCTTTCAATATTACTCAGACCAGAAAAATTGCTCCCTCTAGCTAAATTGAGTATAAATGTTTCTGCATTATCACTACTCGTGTGACCAGTTAACAAATAAATATTATGTCTTTGCTTATTTTTGTTTAATAAATTTTTGGCTCTTTTACATAATTTTTTATATCTCCATTCTCGTGCTTTTTCTTCTGAAGAAATACTTTCTTTGTTTGCTTGATCAAAAGAGAATGAAATATTTTTATCTTCGCAATAACTTTTTAATTCAAGAGCATATAGTGAGGATTTTTCGTGCCACTGATGATCACCATGCCAAACACTAATAGACCAATTATGAAGTTGTTTTAGGTCATTAATTAGGGTTAATAAGGCCATTGAGTCTTGTCCCCCAGAAACACTTATTAAAATATTGGATCCTTTTGGAATTAATGTTTTCTTGTTAAGAATCTCTTTATGAAGTTGATGATGCCATGATGACCAATTTTTCTGAGTTAATTTTTTATCAGACATTTTGTGTTGCTCAGATAATATTTTTTAAAAAATGCACTGTTTTACTAAAACAATGTCACAATCGGGTAATAAATTCATTAATTAAATGAGTCTGATTAATCTTTTGCCACAAAAAATCAAAGAAGAGTTAAGACACAAATCTTTACTCAAAGTCATTTCAGGATTGAATAATTTTGATGTTCAATCTGTGAAAATAATTGTAGAGGCAGCCTCATTAGGAGGTGCAGATCTTGTCGACATTGCTTGTAAACCTGAACTTGTTGATTTAGCACTGAAGAATTCAACACTACCCGTTTGTGTAAGTTCAGTAGTGCCCCGATCTTTTCAAGATTCTGTAAAAGCAGGAGCATCATTAATTGAGATAGGAAATTACGATACTTTTTATGAAAAAGGCATTAATTTTTCAGATAAAAAAGTTCTAAACATTGCAAAAGAGACGAGGGATTTATTTCCTAATATTCCTTTATCAGTAACTGTTCCTCATACTATGCCTATTGATAAACAAGTTGATCTTGCTGTAAAGCTAGTTGAAGAAGGTGTTGATTTTATTCAAACAGAAGGTGGCACAAGTTCTACTCCTTACTCTCCAGGAATTCAAGGATTTTTTGAAAAATCAGTACCAACTCTTGCAGCTACCTATGCTATTCATCAAGAATTTAAGAAACAATCTCTGAATATACCAATCATGAGTGCCTCTGGATTAAGCCAAGTAACTTGTCCATTAGCAATATCCTCTGGTGCCTCAGCAGTTGGCGTTGGCTCTGTTGTTAATAAATTAGATGATTTAATATCAATGATTGCTGTTGTTAGGGGCTTAAAAGAATCTTTGAAAAATTCAATAATTGGAGAAAAAATTTCTTAATATAGCAATATCCTTTTGCTACTAGCTTGATGAACAACTATAAGCTTCAAGCTCCTTATGAACCAAATGGAGATCAGCCAGAAGCTATTAAAAAATTAGTTAAAGGCGTTAATACTGGGAAAGAGTTTCAGACTCTTTTAGGAGCTACTGGAACTGGTAAAACATTTACCATTGCAAATGTAATTCAACAAACAGGAAGACCAGCACTTGTATTAGCCCATAACAAAACGTTAGCTGCACAACTATGTAATGAATTAAGGGAATTTTTTCCAAAAAATGCTGTTGAGTACTTTATTTCTTACTACGATTATTATCAACCTGAAGCTTATGTACCGGTAAGTGATACTTATATAGCCAAAACTGCTTCAATTAATGAAGAAATAGATATGCTTAGGCATTCTGCAACACGCTCATTATTTGAGAGAAAAGATGTAATTGTTGTAGCCTCAATAAGTTGTATTTATGGTCTTGGTATACCGAGTGAGTATCTAAAAGCTGCAGTTAAATTTGAAGTGGGAAAATCAATAAATCTACGTTCTTCTTTGAGGTCTCTCGTTGAAAATCAATATACTAGAAATGATATTGAAATTACTAGAGGTAGATTCAGAATCAAAGGGGATGTTTTAGAAATTGGTCCAGCTTATGAAGATAGATTAATAAGAATCGAATTATTTGGTGATGAAGTCGAGGCTATTAGATATGTTGACCCTACTACAGGAGAAATACTTGAAAGTTTGGAACAAGTTAGCGTTTACCCAGCGAAGCATTTTGTAACTCCAAAAGAAAGACTTGAGACTGCAATAAGTGCAATTAGAAGCGAATTAAAAACTCAACTCGATAAATTCACATATGAAGGAAAATTATTAGAGGCTCAACGTCTAGAACAACGTACAAAATATGATTTAGAAATGCTTAAAGAGGTTGGTTATTGTAATGGAGTTGAGAATTATGCTCGTCATTTATCAGGTAGGGAGGAAGGTTCACCGCCAGAATGTTTAATAGATTACTTTCCCAAAGATTGGTTGTTGGTAGTTGATGAGAGTCATGTAACATGTCCTCAACTTCATGCGATGTATAACGGTGATCAATCTAGAAAAAAAGTTTTAATAGATCATGGTTTTAGATTGCCAAGTGCTGCAGATAATAGACCTTTAAAATGTGAAGAGTTTTGGGAAAAATCAAAACAGACATTATTTATAAGTGCAACTCCCGGTCAATGGGAATTAGATCAATGTGATGGTGAATTTATTGAGCAAGTTATAAGACCAACTGGGGTATTAGACCCTGTAATTGATGTAAGACCTAGTGAGGGCCAAATAGAAGATCTGTTATCAGAAATAAGAATTAGAGCTGAAAAGAATCAAAGAGTGCTTGTGACAACACTTACCAAGAGAATGGCTGAAGATTTAACTGACTTTTTATCTGAAAATAAAGTAAGAGTTAGATATTTACATTCCGAAATCCATTCAATTGAAAGAATTGAAATTATTCAAGACCTCAGGATGGGTGAATATGATGTTTTGGTAGGAGTTAATTTATTAAGAGAGGGGCTAGATCTTCCTGAAGTATCATTAGTTGCTATTTTAGATGCTGATAAAGAAGGTTTTTTGAGAGCAGAAAGGTCATTGATTCAAACAATAGGAAGAGCTGCAAGACATGTTGAAGGTGTTGCCTTGCTTTATGCAGATAACTTCACAGATTCAATGAAAAGAGCAATATCTGAAACTGAAAGAAGAAGAACTATTCAAAAAAAATATAACAAGGTAAATGGTATTACTCCAAAACCTGCAGGTAAAAAAATAGAAAATTCAATATTATCTTTTCTAGAACTTTCCAGAAAACTAGATAATGGTGGTTTATCTAAAGATTTAATAAATATAGTTAATAACAAAACTGATGCAATTCTCAATTCCAGTGATAATCAATGTTTGCTAGAAGAATTGCCTGATTTAATAGAAAAGTTAGAAATTAAAATGAAAGATGCTGCAAAAGAGTTAAATTTTGAAGAAGCAGCAAATTTGAGGGATAGAATCAAAAAATTAAGACAAAAATTGGCAAGAAATAATTAAAAGTAACTTATTTTTCTAATTCGAAATAATTATGAATTGCATTAACTGCTTTGTCACAATCTTTTTCTAAGACAATACATGAAGTCCTAATTTCACTAGTAGCAATCATTTCAATATTGATATTTTGGTCAGCCAATGATCTAAATATTTTTCCAGCTGTTCCAACCTTAAATGCCATTCCCGCTCCTACAGTACTGACTTTGGCTATGGCAGGGCCATCTTCAATGAATGATCCGGGTAATTTTTTTGTTAAGGCCTCAAAAACTAAGTTAGCTTTTTCTCTATCTTGTTTATTCATTGTAAGACTAATATCCTTAGTTTTTGAAGAGGAAATTCTTTCAGACTGAACAATAGTATCGAAAAGTAAATTATTTTCAGCTAATGCTAAACATATCGATGCTGCTACACCTGGACGATCAGGTAGTTTTCGAAAACTTACTTGAACTTGGTTTTTATCTAGTGCAATTCCTCTTACTTCAGGTTGATCTTGTTTTTCATTGATTGGATTAACAAATATTTGTGTATCGGATAACTTAAATTTCTCAGAAACAAATCTAATAGCTTTTGGTATATTATTAACTTCAATTACACAGCTGACTTTAATTTCACTAGTAGCTATTAACCTGACATTTATATTCGCTTGAGATAAAGTATCAAATAAATCAGCTGAAACACTAGGTCTGCCCATAATGCCAGCTCCTTGAATACTTAATTTTGTCATTTTTGTTTTTAAGTTATATTCTCCTCCTAATTGACTAGTAATAAGTTCACATTGTTCTGCAGTCTTTTTAACTTCTAATTCACTAACAGTAAATGTAATGTCGTTATTATTTCCATCATTTGTCGCTTGTATGATTAAATCTACATTAATACTTGCTTCTGAAAGTTTTTCAAATATTTGTGCAGCAATCCCAGGCCTATCAGGAATATTTGAGAGACTGAATACTGCTTGGTTTTCTAATACTTCAAGACTATTGACCGTTTTTGTTAATTCTAAGCTTCCTCTTTTAAGCGGGAGAGGTTGTATTTGACTTTCTAAAAGAGTCCCACTTGAGTCACTTTGGCTTGATTTGACACACAATTTAATTCCATAATTACGAGCAATTTCTACTGCTCTTGGATGCAGAACTGAAGCACCGACACTTGCAAGTTCAAGCATTTCCTCGCAGCTAATTTCATCTAAAAGTTTTGCATTAGGAACAATTCTTGGATCAGTGGTAAGAACTCCTGGAACGTCTGTATAAATTTCGCAAGTCTCAGCTCCTAAAGCTGTTGATAAAGCTACTGCGGAAGTATCTGAACCACCTCTCCCTAAAGTTGTTATTTCCATTGAACCTGTATGGCTTAATGTTGTTCCTTGAAATCCAGCCACTACAACTACAAAACCCTGATTTATATAATTTTGGATCCTTTCTGTTTTAATATCCAGAATTCTCGCTTTCCCATGAATTGATTCAGTAATAATTCCAACTTGACTACCAGTCATTGAAATTGCAGGAATTCCGTATTCGTTTAATGCCATTGAGAGAAGAGCTATGGTTACTTGCTCTCCAGTTGAGAGAAGCATATCCAATTCTCTTCGATTAGGATTTTTACTAATTGATTCCGCTAGACAATTTAAATCATCTGTAGTTTGCCCCATTGCAGAGACAACTACGACTATTTCATTTCCTGCTTCTTTACTTTGACAAATGCTACTTGCAATATTTTTTATTTTTTTAATATCACCGACAGAAGTACCGCCAAATTTTTTTACTAGTAAAGCCATATTTAAATAATAATGTAAATTCTTAAACTTATAATTTGGTTAACTTAAATTAATTAATTTCTCTGTAAAAACATTTATAGGATTATTACCTTGTTTTAGTAATGATTCAATATCTAATAAGTTACTCATTAAATTAATTAAATATTCTTGTGATACGTTTTTGACTTTTCTTCGAATAAAGAAAATTCTTTTTGGATTAGAAATGCCTGCAAGATTACAAATCTTTTCTGCATTATTATTACCTGAATCAACTGCTAATTTTATGATGGTATGAATTCTTATTTGACTAATTAAACCTGCATTTAGTCTTAAAGCAGGTTCTCCTTTCTGTAAGGAATAATTTATTTCAATGAGGCTTTCATTAATATTTTTTTGTAAGATAAGATCGATGATTTTGAAAATATTGGATTGATGATCACTAAATATTTTTTTTACATCAATACTTTTAAGAAAAAGTTTTGAATTCGAATCACTTGATACTGCAGAAAGGTATGTTTTTGCTTTAGCTAATTCATTTATTATTTTAAAGCTATCATTACCAACTGAATCAATAATTAATTCAGCTGCATTTTTATCAATTTTGATATTCATTTCATTAGCTGCATCTTCTAAAAATCTTTTTTGTCCTTCATAGTCCCAGATTTCTGGTAATAAAAATGATTTTTCTTTAGCTAAATTATTTTTGATAAGTTTTTGTAAAAATTTAGTACTCTTTAGTCTTGAGTCTGGTTTTTTTGTACTTTGTAAAATGAAATAAGTATTTTGAGGTATATTGTCATGAATTTTTTCAAATTTAGTTCTTAGATCCTCATTTTTTGCAGTAAAAATTGGATTATTTTTCAATGTAACTATTCTGTATCCATCCCCAAAAGGAGGTGTTAGAACTTCATCAAAAGCTTTTTTCACTTGCTCATCATCATCTCCATTTAAATTAGTTACGTTTATTTCTTTCCATTCTTTGGATACTTCCTTATCAATTAATTTTTGAATAAATGTATTTTGAGCATTTAGATCATTACCCCATAATATTTGTATTGGCATAATCGCTCAATAAAAACCATATATTAACTATGATTACTTCTAACACAAATTAAATTTAATGGTAATAGATCATCCAATTTTTTTGGAAAGCATCAGATTCATAAGATCTCATTTAGAAGCCAATAATCTAGATTACCTGGAAAAAAAAGTTTTAGAGAGATTAGTCCATACTTCAGGAGATTTTTCAGTTCAAAATCTTGTAAATTTTAGTGAAGGTGCTTGCGAAAAGGGGCTTCAGGCACTTAAAAATGGCGCTCCGATTTTAACTGATACCGATATGGCTGCAGCAGCAATAAAATCCATGGCAGAAAATACCACTAGGAACAAAGTGTTCACGGCTAGAATGTGGTTTGGGAAAAATAATCCTACAAACTTAACTAAAACTGCATATGGCTTAAGTGAAGGTTGGAAGGAGTTATCCGATATAAATTCTGGAAGCAAATCACCAATTGTAGTTATTGGCAGTTCGCCTACAGCTTTAACTTATTTAATTGATATTTTAGAGAATGCAAAAGATTTACCTAGTTTAATTATCGGAATGCCTGTTGGATTTATTGGAGTAGAGAAAAGCAAAAACAAACTGATTTCTACAGATCTACCCAGAATTGTTTTGAGTTCAACTAGAGGAGGTGCTGCCATGGCAGCTGCTGCTGTTAACGCCTTGTTGCGGGAAACTATTTAAAAAGTATTTATATTATAAAAATGTCAAAAATCTACTCAATATCATAATTTAATTTATTATTTTCTTCTAAAGAATTTAAAACTGCTTTTGCTTTTTCTACAACTTCTTTTGGAACTCCTGCTAATTTAGCTGCTTCTATGCCATAGCTTTTGTTTGAGCCCCCTTTAACAATCCTGTGACTAAAAATTAGCTGATCATTATTTTGTTCTACTAAAACTTGAAAATTTTGTATATTTGAATTTGAATTTTTTAGATAATTCAGCTCATGATAGTGTGTAGCAAAAATAGTATTACATTTAATTTTTTTCGCAAGATATTCACTTACTGACCAAGCTATTGAAAGTCCATCAAAAGTAGATGTTCCTCGACCTATCTCATCAAGTAAAACTAGTGAGCTAGAAGTTGCCTGATTTAGAATTGATGCAGTTTCAGACATTTCTACCATAAATGTTGATTGTCCAGATGATTGATCATCAACTGCACCGATTCTTGTAAAAATCCTGTCTGCAATCTTGATTTCAGCATTATTAGCAGGAACAAAGCTACCAATTTGTGAGAGAATTTGTATTAAGCCAAGTTGTCTAATAAAGCAACTTTTTCCGCTTGCATTGGGACCGGTTAATATAATTAATTTTTGATTATCCTCAAAAGAGATATCGTTTGCTACAAACTTTTTATCATTTAACAATTGCTCTACAATTGGATTTCTTCCTGCGATAATTTTTGTACTATTTTTTGCCATTGAATCATTTATTGGAATTAATGAAGGTTTTATAAAATTGTTTTCTACCGAAGTAATTGATAAACCAAGCAATGCATCAAGAGATGCTATGGATTTTGCGATTGATCTTATCTGTTTTGTTTTTTCAGCCACTATTTTTCTTAATTCGCAGAAAATTTCATATTCTCTGGATGAAGCTCTACTTTTTATTTGGAAAATCTTATTTTCTTTGTTTTTAATTTCTGGAGTAATATACCTTTCTTCATTAGTAAGTGTTTGCCTTTTGATCCAATGTTGTGGAGCTAAATTAACTTTTGACTTATTTATAGAAATGTAGTACCCAAAATTTTTATGAAATTGAATTTTTAGATTTGAAATTTTGCTAATTTTTCTTTCTTTTAATTCCTCTTTATTTAGCCACTCAGAGTAATCATCCATTAAATTGCGTAAACCATCTAATATATCGTCAACTCCATCGTGGATCATGCCTCCTTCACTAATATTTAGAGGAGGATTTTCTATTAGTTTAAAACTTATAGTATCAGCCAATTCTAAGAGTCCTTCATCAATATTTTTTAATTGATCAGTCCAATCTGGGAGATCATATTTAAATAATTCAATAATGGATTTTATCCTAGGCAATTTTTTTAAACCTTCAGCTATTGCAATTAAGTCTCTTGGACTTGCATGACCTGCACAAGCTCTACCTGCAAGTCTTTCTAAATCCCCCATTGCTCTAAGTAAATTTTGGGTATCTATACGAAATTGTTTAGATTCAATAAAGTTTGTAATAATATTTTGCCTTTTATATATTTCATTAACGTTTAAAAGTGGTGAATCTATCCACCTTCTTAAACACCTTGCACCCATGCAAGTATAAGTTCTATCAATACTCCATAGAAGCGAACCTACATAATTGTTTTCTCGTTGTGTATTTTTGATTTCTAAGTTTTTTTGAGTTTGATAATCAATAATTAATTTGTTGTGAACGAATTGAATTTGTGGAAAGTCTAATGAGATTGTTACAGAAGAATCTTTATCTAAATTTGAAGGATTAATTTTTTCTAAATAATTTAATAAACCTCCAAGTGATCTAGTTGCATTGTTTAAATTTTTAAGTCCTATTCCCTCTAGGTTTACAATTTGGAAATATTTTTTTATTAGATAATTTGCTTCATTAATATCAAAATTAGTTTCTTGAGAAACAGTATATGTAATTTGGCTATTTTCTTCAATCAATAAATTTCTTACTGCATTGCTTCCTACAATGATTTCTGAAGAATCTAATTTAATAATTTCATCAAATAGTTTTGAGAGAGATTGGCCTTCTAAAGTTATTAATTCTCCTGTGCTTACATCAGCTTTTGATATACCCCATTCATAAGATTCATCTGAGTTTTTTTCTGATAAGTAAATAGCAGTAATCCAATTATTTTTCTTTGCGATCAACATCCCCTCTTCAATTACAGTTCCAGGAGTAATTATTCTTGTTATTCCTCTTTTAATTGGAGTCCCATAATTTCCAGAACTTTTTTCTAATTGGTCGCATATAACCACAGAATAATTTTTTTTAATTAAATCAGCACAGTATCTTTCCATTGCATGATAGGGAATCCCTGCCATTGGGATCTTACCAATCTCTTTGCCAGCATCTTTACTGGTAAGCGTTATTTCTAAAAGGTTAGAAATTAATACTGCGTCTTCAAAAAAACATTCAAAAAAATCTCCCAACCTATAAAGTAATAACCTATCTTTATTTTCTTCTTTTAGGTTTACATAATGCTTCATTACAGGAGTTAATTTCAGTTTTGAAACTGTTTTATAGCTATAAGATTCTTCATTGATGCAAACATTTTTCTTATTTGAAATTAAATCAGTCTTGAATTTATTTATTAAATTAGTTGAATTTTTTCTTTGTCTAGGTCTTTTTTGCGATTCTTTTTTTAAATCTTCCCAAGATAAATCTTCTGGAATTTTTGTTATTTCTTTTTCCTCATTATTGTCATTACCAACCGCAAATAAATTCTTTTGAATTATCGTATCTTCTTGCATACTTTTTTAATTCCTAAATAGATATTAGGTAGAAAATTTTTTTTTGCATTTAAAGTGGATAAAGTATGTAAATTTTCTCTAAAAATTATCATTTTCATGAGATTATAGTATTTATAATATTTGAAAACTAAGACTGAATTATGCAGGCTGTTAACTTTTTCTTCGTAAATGCTCTATTATTTGCTTCTTTAATTGCGGTAGTTGGAGTACCCGTTTTATACGTGACTCAACCTTCTACTGAGGAAGGACAGCGAGAAAGTAGGAGAAAAATTTACTCTATTGCTGCTGTTTGGGTTGTTTTAGTTTTTGTTACAGGGATAGTTTCTTCATTAGTTTGAACTAAATACCTTTTCGTGAGAATCTATTAATATATCGAAGTAAAATTTAATGGCTATTTTTGAGGGTTCTTTTACTAATGCATCTACTTTAAAAGTTGGAATTGTAATAGCAAGATTTAATGATTTAATAACGAATAAAATTCTATCTGGTTGTCTTGATTGTTTAAAAAGACATGGTTTAGATACTTCTGAATTAAGTAATCAAGTTGATATAGTTTGGGTTCCTGGATCATTTGAATTACCAATCGCAGCTAAAACTCTCATGAAAAAAAAGAGTTATGACGTAGTAATTGCACTCGGGGCTGTGATCCGTGGTGAAACTTCCCACTATGATGTAGTTATATCTGAGGCGAGCAAAGGTATTTCACAAGTTTCAAATGAAAATAATGTTCCAATTATTTTTGGAGTTTTAACTACTGATACTATGCAGCAGGCTCTTGAAAGAGCAGGGATTAAAAATAATCTTGGTTGGAATTATGCTTTACAAGCAATTGAGATGGGATCCTTAATTAAAAATTTAAATTAATTGAAAAAATTTAATTATTTCTATCATTGATCCCTTCTTTGAGATAAAATAATAAAGTTATGCGGATGTAGCTCAGTGGTAGAGCATCTCCTTGCCAAGGAGAATGTCGAGAGTTCGAATCTCTTCATCCGCTTTAAATGTTTGTATCCTTTAAGGTATCTCTAATAAAATTTCGTAATGACTCGAGTAATTTCTATTGATGATTTAAAAGGATTATTTACTAAACCTTATGGTGTAGATGCACCAACAAAACAAAAATGGGCTGAATTTTATAATGAGAATGTTATTTTTACAGACCCAACTCAGGAAACAGAGGGTTTAGATTCTTATGTTAAAGCTCAAGAAAAGCTAGTTAAAAGATGCGATGATGTTTTTTTAGAAACCCATGCAATTTCCATAACTGGGGATTGCGGATTTGTTGAATGGACAATGGGTTTAAAAATTATGGGTAAAGAATTTATTTATCCAGGAACTACTCGTTTATTATTTGGTGAAAATGGATTAATAAAAGAGCACAGAGATTACTTTGATTTTTGCGGCCCAACTTTTGGACCAGTTCCTATTTTAGGACCTTTTATAAGATGGCTTTATAGTAAATTTGTATCTTGATTTTGATTTCTTTAGAAATAGAGTGCTTTATATTTCACGAATCAATAAATTTTGAGAAGTAACTTCTTTAAAATCAAATTGAGAATAAAACATTTTTTTATTTGTTGTCATTAAATATAATTTTTTTGTATTTTTAATTTTTTTAGAAGATAAAAGATTTTTTAAAATTAATGTGCCAAAACCTTTGCCTTGGTGATTTTGATCAATAACAATATCCCAAAGCACTCCGCGGTAAATCCCATCGGTTAAAGCTCTACCAAAACCAACTATTTCCTTATCAACCCAAAGACTTATTACGACATCACTGTTAGCAAGGCATTTTTTTAGATCATTGATTGTTCTATTTTTTGCCCAGAAAGCATTAGAATCTAGTAATTTTTGTAGCTTAATTAATCCGTTTGTTGGTTTAAGATTAGGACCTAATCCAAAAACCCTCAATCCTAAAGCTCCTCTGGCATGTTTGATTAGAGATATTTCTTTCATTTATTAAAAAGATTTTTGAAAAGTGATGTCAGCTAGGTTATTATTGTGACTTTAATCTAAATACCATAATCGATCGTTTCTATAAAATAAAGAGATAATAGTTTTCTTCATTCTGTTGTAACGCACTAATTTATAATGTTTCTAATAGGATAAATTTTTTAAGGGACTTTGACTTATGCTAAAACTTTTGTTGGGAGATCCGAATACACGAAAGTTAAAGCGCTATCAACCAATAGTGGAAGAGATAAATTTTTTAGAAGAAGAAATTTCTCAATTTACCGATGATGAGCTTAGAAAAGAAACTCAAAATCTTAAATCAAATATTTCAGCAGAATTAGATTTAAAAAAACAAAAAGAACTCCTAGAAGATTTTCTCCCTAGAGCCTTTGCAATAGTAAGAGAAGCAAGTAAACGAGTTCTTGATATGAGACACTTTGATGTTCAGTTAATAGGCGGGATGGTTTTAAATGAGTGTCAAATTGCTGAGATGAAAACTGGAGAGGGAAAAACTCTTGTCGCAACCTTACCTTGTTTTTTAAATGCTCTTACGGGGAAAGGTGTTCATGTTGTTACTGTAAATGATTATTTAGCTAGAAGGGATGCAGAGTGGATGGGACAAGTTCATCGTTTTTTAGGTTTATCGGTTGGTTTGATTCAGCAAGATATGAATCCAGTTGAGAGAAAGAAAAATTATGATTGTGATATAACTTATGCCACAAATTCAGAATTAGGATTTGATTATTTAAGAGATAATATGGCAACCGATATTAGTGAGGTAGTTCAAAGAAAATTTAATTACTGTGTAATTGATGAGGTTGATTCAATATTAATTGATGAAGCAAGAACGCCTCTAATCATTTCTGGCCAAGTTGAAAGACCACAGGAAAAATATCAAAAGGCTGCAGAATTATCTCTGGCATTAGATAAAGCAAAAGAATTAAGTAAAGATGGTATTGATCCAGAAGGCGATTATGAAGTTGATGAAAAGCAGAGAAGTTGTATATTAACTGATCAGGGTTTTGCAAAATGTGAAGAGTATTTAGGAGTTAATGATTTATATAATCCTCAAGATCCCTGGGCACACTATATAACTAACGCTTTAAAAGCCAAAGAATTATTTATTAAAGATGTGAATTATATTATTAAGAACGATGAGGCTGTCATAGTTGATGAATTTACTGGTAGGGTAATGCCAGGAAGACGTTGGAGTGATGGACAGCATCAGGCAATAGAAGCAAAAGAGAGTCTTAAAATTCAGCCTGAGACCCAAACATTAGCATCGATCACATATCAGAATTTTTTCCTTTTATATCCTGGTTTAGCAGGAATGACGGGTACTGCAAAAACTGAGGAGGTTGAATTTGAAAAAACTTATAAATTAGAATCAACAGTTATACCGACAAATCAAATAAGAAAGAGACAAGATTGGTCTGATCAAGTATTTAAGACAGAGATTGGTAAATGGAAAGCCGTTGCTAAAGAAACTGCGCAAATTCATAGAGACGGTAGGCCTGTTTTAGTTGGTACTACAAGTGTTGAAAAAAGTGAATTATTAAGCTCACTTTTATCTGAAGAAAAAATTCCACATAATTTGTTAAATGCTAAGCCAGAGAACGTTGAACGTGAGGCAGAAATTGTTGCTCAGGCAGGAAGAGCAGGCGCTGTTACTATTGCGACTAATATGGCTGGAAGGGGAACAGATATAATTCTTGGCGGTAATAGTGACTATATGGCAAGGCTTAAATTAAAAGAAATTTTAATTCCTTTGTTAGTCAAACCTGATAATGAGCATAAGCCACCAATACCTAAACAAAGAAATTCAAAATCTAAGGGTGGTTTTTCTAAAAAATCTGGTTCAAATTTGAAAAAGAACAGTTCAAATTCTTCAACAAGTCTTTTCCCTTGCAAACTAGATGAAGCAATTGAAAAGAAACTCTCTATATTATCTGATGAACTTGTTAAAAATTGGGGAGATAGACAACTTTCTGTCTTGGAGCTTGATGACAGGATAGCTACAGCTGCAGAAAAAGCACCTACTGATGATAACTCGATAAAGCTCTTGAGAGAATCTTTGTCTGAAGTAAAAAAAGAATATGAAAAAGTTTTGATTCATGAAGAAAAAAAAGTAAGAGAAGCTGGCGGTTTACATGTCATTGGTACTGAGAGACATGAATCAAGAAGAGTGGATAATCAACTTAGAGGTAGAGCAGGAAGACAAGGCGATCTTGGAAGTACAAGATTCTTTTTATCTTTAGATGATAATTTATTAAGGATTTTTGGAGGTGATAGAGTGGCAAACCTAATGAATGCATTTAGGGTTGATGAAGATATGCCCATTGAGTCAGGAATGCTTACTAGGTCTCTAGAAAGTGCTCAAAAGAAAGTTGAAACCTACTATTACGATATTAGAAAACAAGTTTTTGAGTACGACGAGGTAATGAACAATCAAAGAAAAGCAGTTTATGGCGAAAGACTAAGAGTATTGAAAGGAATTGATTTAAAGAGACAAGTAATAGGATATGGAGAAAGGACAATGATTGAAATTGTAGATGCTTATATTAATCCTGATCTTCCTCCTGAAGAATGGAATATTGATCAATTAATTTCTAAAGTCAAAGAATTTATTTATTTATTAGATGATCTTAAATCTGATGATATTAATTTACTGTCAATAGAAGAATTAAAAAACTATCTTCAAGAGCAGTTGCGAATAGCCTATGATTTAAAGGAATCACAAATAGAACAGATTCGTCCAGGATTAATGAGAGAAGCTGAAAGATTTTTCATTTTGCAGCAAATCGATAATTTATGGCGAGAACATCTTCAATCCATGGATTCCTTGAGGGAATCAGTCGGATTGAGAGGTTATGGTCAAAAAGATCCATTAATCGAATATAAAAACGAAGGATATGACATGTTTCTCGAAATGATGACTAATATGAGACGAAATGTTATTTATTCAATGTTTATGTTTCAACCTAAAACTGAAGTTAATGAAAAAAATTAAATAAATATTTAGTCATCTCCAAGAAATTCAAAAATTTCTTTATCTTTAAGATTTTGAGACTCACCTAGTTTAGAAATATCTATAGATTCTGAGCTGGCTATACATTGTAGAGTTTTTTGTAATTTAAGAATTTCATTTTCAAGAGAGTCTATCCTATCCATTAAATTTTTTATCACATTAGCTTCTGCATCTGGTAAGGCAGAGTGAGCTAACGGATTTACTTTCACGCCACTTTGATGAACTACTCTGCCAGGAACTCCGACTACAGTACTGTTACCCTCTACATTTCGAACAACTACTGAGCCAGCACCAATACGGGTATTAGATCCTACAGTAATGGATCCAAGGACTTTTGCGCCTGCTCCGACTACAACATTTTCCATTAAGGTGGGATGTCTTTTGCCATGGCTTTTACCAGTACCTCCTAATGTCACTCCCTGATAAAGCAAACAGTTATTTCCTATCTCAGCAGTTTCACCAATTACAACGCCCATTCCATGGTCAATGAAAACCCTTTTACCAATTTTTGCCCCAGGATGGATTTCAATACCTGTTGCTAGCCTATTAAGATGACTGAGTAAGCGGGGAATCAAAGGAATTTTTAATTGCCATAATTTATGCGTAAACCTATGTATAACTATTGATTGAAAGCCCGGGTAGCATAGAAATATCTCTACTATTCCTCTTGCAGCGGGATCTCTCTCTCTGATAATTTCTATATCTGATTTAAAAGTTTTCAATACCATGGTTTAATTAATAACTCCTATTTCTTTTTTTAATTGATTTATTGTTTCGATACTTAAATAATTTTTAGCACATATTATCTGAGGTAATCTCATCAATTGAGAACGATTTTTTAATAATGTGTTTTCTACAACTGATAAACTCGGTCCATCACACACTATATGATTTGAAGCCTTTAAAAGTGAGAGTAATCTACTGTTATTGTCTGAGATTGCCGTCATAAGCATTAACTCACTACCACGCATGCTATGTATGATAACTTCGGCTGCTCTTAATAAACCAGGACTTATGCTAACAATACCTACACAACTTCCAGTACTTAATTCCTTAAGTATTTTTAATTCTTTTTGAAAGTCGCTCAGGTCAACTGCAATTGCGCGAACCCCATGTTGCCTAGCAATTTTTTCTAGAGGCTGTAAAAAATATCTGCTTGTGACAATCGTACCATTTTTTGAATTGCTCAAAACTTTTTCTAATTCTTCCATGGGAACGACTTCTACTGGGACATTAACTGTTGTAGAAAGGTCTTCTGCTATCAACATAGAAGCTCCAATATCTTCTCTAGGGGTACTGACTATGATTCTTGATCCGCACTTAATACGCCAATCAATTTCATTGTTCAATATCTCTCTCGTCTCTTGTAAAGTGAATCCAAGACTTATTAAGTTGTCAATAACCTTCTTTGCTTCTTGATCAGGTGCCTTACTTAATTTATTTTTTGAGTAAAGTGGTTTTGTAAATTCTCTATTAATAAGATTATCTCTTACATAAATACCTGATCCAGCTATTGCTTCAACAACTCCGTCAATTTCCAGTTGTCTGTAAACCTTGCTTATAGTATTCCGATGAAGTCCTGTCTGCATTGCAAGTTGTCTCGTACTGGGAAGTCTGTGCCCTGGTGGATAATGTCTTGCTGCAATTGCGAAACAAATTTGATTATTTAGTTGAGTTGATGCTGGAATATCACTTTCTTGTTGAATATGGAATCTCACGTTAGAAAAATCCTTACTAATTTAATTTTTAATATAGTGACACTTTAACATTCGTCATATTTTTTGATGACTGTTTATCACCCATCATCTTTTTTTATAAGAGGAGTTTTGCGAGGGCTTAAAAACATAATCATGTTTCTCCCTTCTCTTTTTGGTTTTTGTTGAACTTCTGATTGCTCTTCTAAATCATTAGCCATTTTCAAAAGAAGTGTTTCAGCTAAATTTGAGTGTTGAATTTCTCTTCCCCTAAAAATTACGGTGCATTTTACCTTATCTCCCGATTTTAGAAATTTAGTAGCTTGACCAATCCGAACATCATAATCATGTTTGTCAATTTTATACCTCATTTTTACTTCTTTAACTTCTGTTTGATGAGATTTTTTTCTTGCTTCTTTAGCTTTCTTTTCTTGTTCAAATTTATATTTTCCGTAGTCCATGATTCTGCAAACAGGAGGATTTGCTTTTTCGCTCACTAAAACTAAATCAAGTTCTCTTTGAGATGCTATTTCTAATGCTTTTAATCTATCTATGACACCTAATTGTTTTCCATCTGAATCAACGACTCTCAATTGAGGGTATTTTATCCTTTCATTTATATTTGGTAGCTCTCTAACTGGAGCTCGTCGGTCAAAGCGTGGGCGTGGGGGCATTCAGTTAATTAAATAAATTGATTAGATGATGAACAAAATCTATTTTTATGAAGTTAGCCTAAAAAAGACTCTATTTTAATTATTGCATCTTTTAGCAGGTTTTTGTTATTAAGCCAAAGAGGATTATTTTTATTACGAAACCAAGTTTTTTGTCTTTTGGCAAATTGCATTGTTTTTGTCGCCGTCAACTCAATCGCTTTGTCAATTGTTGAACGGTTTTTTAAAACATCCCTAGCTTCTCGATAAC
The DNA here is from genome assembly GCA_000634195.1 of Prochlorococcus sp. scB243_495D8. GTDB lineage: Bacteria > Cyanobacteriota > Cyanobacteriia > PCC-6307 > Cyanobiaceae > Prochlorococcus_A. Next base: position 112,881 of record JFLT01000187.1, on the reverse strand, counting down.
CAATGGTTTCTATGATTGGCAAATCAAATCCGTATTTAGAGATAAGGTAGCTTGTCTCCTCAATAATTCCAGATAAAAACATATTTTTTGTTCTTTGATAAATTCTTTCTTTTAAATTATCCCTATCTAATCCAAGCTCTAGGATTTTCCATTTCGGCGGTTCTTGAACTTTCAGAGTTGACAAAGGTTTACCTGTTACGTAGAAGACTTCTAAAGCTCTTATTGTTCTAATCTGGTCTGCAAAATTGATTTTTTTTGTTGATAATGGATCACAATTTTTTAACAGGTCCCAACATTTTTCCTGACCAAGTTCTTCTAATTGTCTTCTGAAATTATTTTGAGGAGGGACATCTGGTACGAAAAATCCTTTTGTTATAGAGTTCATATACAACCCACTTCCTCCAACAAGAAAAGGTAAGTTATCTTGGTTAATTTCTCCTTTAATAGATTTTTGAGCAATTTCTTGAAATTGTTTTACATTGATTGGATTGATTGGTTCCTCAATATCTATTAAAAAATGCTTTATTTTTTTTTGTTGGATTTTAGATGGCTTGGCTGTTCCAATATCCATGGACTTATAAATTTGCCTTGAATCAATATTGTGTATATGAGTTTTAAAATGTTCTGCAATTTCAATAGCTAATTCTGTTTTGCCACTCGCAGTTGGCCCAATTAAAATTATTACATGAGGTAGATGCGCAGACATATGAATTTTTGAAGAAAAAAATATTAGCTATATAATTAAAGTGATTAAATTTTTCATTGACTTCGAGCCTTTATCTTATTGCGGTGGTAAGTTAAATTAAATACCTTTTAAAAATAACATTTTAAAAGACTAATATTTTTTTATATTAAATGAGTGAGGACAAAAGATCTAATAAAATCTCAAGTGATTATGGCGCGGAACAGATACAGGTTTTAGAGGGTTTAGAACCAGTTCGTAAACGTCCTGGAATGTATATAGGTTCAACAGGGCCTAGGGGATTACACCATTTAGTATATGAAGTAGTTGATAACTCGGTTGATGAAGCACTTGCGGGACATTGTGATCATATAGAAATAGTTCTTCGAGCAGATGGTTCTGCTTTAATTTCTGATAATGGACGAGGCATTCCAACAGATATTCATCCAAGAACAGGGAAAAGTGCCTTAGAAACTGTACTAACTGTTCTTCATGCAGGAGGTAAATTTGGAAGTGGTGGCTATAAAGTTTCAGGGGGTTTGCATGGAGTAGGAATATCTGTAGTTAATGCACTAAGCGAATGGGTTAATGTAACTGTTTATAGAGATGGAAGCGAATTTAATCAAAGATTTGAAAAAGGTGTATCAAAGGGTGAATTGCAAACTAAAAAGCAGACTGGCAAACCATCTAAGCAAGGGACAACTATTTGCTTTAAACCCGACAAAACGATTTTTTCTGGAGGAATTGAATTTGAATATGCCCTTCTTTCATCAAGATTAAGGGAGTTAGCTTATCTTAATGGCGGAGTAAAAATTGTTTTTAGAGATGAACGAAATCAATTATCAGATGGTTCTTTTAAAGAAGAAATTTACTTGTATCAAGGAGGTATTAAAGAATATGTTGAATACATGAACGCTGAAAAAGATTCTATTCATCCTGAAATAATTTATGTTGACTCACAGAAAGAAAATGTATATGTAGAAGCAGCTTTGCAATGGTGTTCAGATGTATATTCAGATAATATCTTAGGATTTGCAAATAATATTAGAACTATTGATGGAGGAACTCATATAGAAGGGCTAAAGACAGTTCTGACCAGAACTTTCAATACTCTTGCAAAAAAAAGAGGCAAAAGAAAAGATGTTGAAAAAAATTTAGCTGGCGAAAATATTAGGGAGGGTTTGACTGTTGTTTTATCGGTAAAAGTTCCAGATCCAGAATTTGAAGGGCAAACAAAAACAAAATTAGGAAATACAGAAGTAAGAGGAATTGTGGATTCTCTTATTGGTGAGGCTCTCACAAAATATATGGAATTCAATCCTGGAATTTTGGACCTTATTCTTGAAAAAGCAATTCAATCATTTAATGCGGCAGAAGCTGCAAGAAGGGCTAGAGAATTAGTAAGAAGAAAAAGTGTTTTAGAGAGTTCTACCTTACCAGGTAAATTAGCAGATTGCAGTTCTAGAGACCCTTCAGAATCAGAAATTTATATAGTTGAAGGTGATTCAGCTGGAGGTTCTGCAAAGCAAGGGCGAGATAGAAATTTTCAAGCTATTTTGCCTCTCAGGGGCAAAATTCTTAATATTGAAAAAACAGACGATACTAAAATTTATAAAAATACAGAAATACAGTCATTAATAACAGCTCTAGGATTAGGAATAAAAGGAGAGGAGTTCGACGAGAGCTCTTTGAGATATCATAGAGTTGTAATTATGACTGATGCTGATGTTGATGGTGCTCATATAAGAACTTTATTATTGACATTTTTTTATAGATATCAAAGAGAACTTGTTGAGAAAGGTTTCATATACATCGCTTGTCCTCCTCTATATAAAGTTGAAAGAGGTAAGAATCATAATTACTGTTATAACGAGAATCAATTAAAGGATACAATTCAAGGTTTTGGAGAAAATGCAAATTATAATATCCAAAGATTTAAGGGATTAGGTGAGATGATGCCAAAACAACTATGGGATACAACTATGAATCCTCAAACGAGGATGATGAAAAGGGTTGAAATAGAAGATGCACTTGAAGCTGACAGAATATTCAATATATTAATGGGAGATAAAGTTGCACCAAGAAGAGAATTTATTGAAACCCATAGTAGCAATTTAGATATGGCAACTTTAGATATATGATTAATAATCTTCTCAAGAATTTTTGCTTAATTACTTTTGCATTAATTGCTCCAATCACATTGCCTGCTGGAGGGATCCAAAAAAGTTTAAATCCAGATAAGTTTCCTCATAATACTAATCAAGAAATTATATTGATTTCTAATACTTCGCTTTATTCTTTTCCCGAAATTCATGCTAAGGAACTATCAGTTCTTGATGTAGGTACATCTTTATCAGTATTACGTAATTGGAGAGTCAGCAAGAATGAAACTTGGGTTAGAGTTGAATTAGGATCCAATAAATTTTTAGATAATCCTAATAAGATTTTAAAAGGCTGGATAAAAATCTAAATTTTGGATTTTAGTTTATTAGCGATAATTTTACTTGGAAGCACCTTTGGATTGATACTAAGAATATTTATACAAAATAATTTTAAAAAAAGTTTAATTTTTGATATTCAAAATATTTCAATAGTAAATTTTTTGTCATCTTTTTTTTTGGGGATTTTAGTAGCTTTAAATTTTATTAATAACGAAATATTAATGTTATTTTATAGTGGATTTTTAGGATGTTTTAGTACATTTTCTTCCTTTATATATCAATTATTTATTCTTTTTAAAAAGAGAAAATTTCTAAGATTATTTTTTCACTATATCGTAGTGATAAATATCTCTTTCCTTTTCTTTTATTTAGGTTATTTTCTTATTAAGTTTTTTTAATGTGAAAATTAATAATTTTATTTATATTCTTTTAGCTGCTTACCTAGCTACTTTTTTACGATTAACTATTAATAATAACTTTTTAACTTCAATAATCGGATCATTTTTAGTTGGTTTTTTAATTAGTAAAAGATTAAATTATTCTATTGAAAAAATTTTATTGAGTGGTTTTTTTTCTTGCTTTACATCCTTTAGCGGATTTATATATTTTCTTTACAAAATTTTAAATCAACAGGAGTGGATAAAATTTATAGTTTTTTTTAATTTAATCATTATCGTGAATTTATTCTCAATGTTTATCGGGTTCTGGACAAGTAGAAAAATTACTTAGATTCCATATAATAGTGGTGTTACTTTGACAAGGGATGATATTCATGAACGAAAATAATCTTGAAACAGTTACATCCTTATCTTCAGATTTAAGTGCGCAGGAAAATATTACTTTTCAACTTGAGGAATTGCTCATCGCGGGTAATTATGATGAGGCAAAGTTACTGTTAGAGCCATCCCAACCTGTTGATATTGCCGATGCAATTGGAAGCCTTCCACTAATATTGCAGGCATTAGCATTTAGATTATTAAAGAAAAATGAAGCAATTGAGGTTTATGAAAATTTAGATCCAGTAGTTCAGCAAACTTTATTAGAAAGACTTCGATCAGGGGAAGTTTTAGAAATAGTTGAAAAAATGTCTCCTGATGATAGGGTTCAACTTTTTGATGAATTACCCGCAAAAGTTGTACGAAAATTTTTATCCGCTCTTAGTCCTGGTGAAAGGAAAGTAACAGCTGAATTGCTTGGATATGAGCCTGAAACTGCTGGAAGATTAATGACAACTGAATTTATAGATCTTAAAGAGATGCAAACAGCAGCTGAAGCCCTTTCCTTGGTTAGAAAAAGAGCCCCATTTACTGAAACTATTTATAGTTTATATGTTACAGATAAAGAAAGACATTTAACGGGTATTCTCTCTTTAAGAGATCTTGTAACTGCTGATCCTTCTAAGCCAATAGGAGACGTTATGACAAGAGATGTAGTAAATATCGCTACTAATACGAATCAAGAAGAGGTTGCTAGAGCAATACAAAGATATGATTTTTTAGCTCTCCCAGTCGTTGATAAAGAAAAAAGACTTGTTGGGATCGTAACTGTCGATGATTTAATCGATGTTATAGAACAAGAAGCAACAAGAGATATCTATGCAGCGGGGGCAGTACAACCTGGCGATGAAGATGATTATTTCCAAAGTAGCTTGTTTACAATTGCTCGAAGAAGAATTTTATGGTTATTAATTTTGGTTTTAGCCAATGGTTTAACGACAAAAGTTATAGCTATGAATGATCAAATATTAAAAGAAATAGTTTTACTAGCTGCATTTATCCCACTACTTATAGGTACTGGGGGTAATGTTGGCGCTCAAAGTTCAACGGTTGTTATTCGAGGTTTAAGTACTCAAAAACTGAAGTCTCTTGGTGCCATCAAGGCAGTAGTTAAGGAGGCGATAACAGGCGCTCTTCTCGGTGTTTTTATGATGCTTGTAGTATTTCCCTTCGCTTGGTGGCAAGGAGAAGGGCCTTTAATCGCCTCTGCGGTGGGTATAAGTTTAATATCCATAACTACTCTAGCTGCTACAACAGGGGCGATCCTACCTTTGTTATTTGACAGAATGAAATTGGATCCAGCATTAATGTCCTCCCCTTTCATTACAACCGTAACAGATATTGCTGGTGTATTTATTTATCTAAGTACAGCAAAATGGCTATTGAGCTCTTCATTAGCCTAAATTAACTAGGTATTTATTCTCATTTTTGTAAAATTGTGGATTTTTTTGTTTAACTTTACATTTCTTAATGGTATTGTTTACAAAACATCATTCAACCTTCATGTCTTCTGAAACAATAAGTGAAAACAAACTAGCCTCAATTGCAAGTATAAAAGCTAGTAATGATGTAGATCTTGTTCGATCATACTTGAGGGATATAGGAAGAGTCCCATTACTATCGCATGAGCAAGAAATTACTCTAGGTCGCCAAGTTCAAGAGTACATGGAAGTTGAGAGAGCAGAATTAGAAATTATCGAATTAACTGGAGATAAGCCTAGTATTGATGAATTATCGACCAAACTAAATCTGACTGCTTCCATAATTAAAAAAAGATTGAGAGCTGGACAGAGAGCTAAAGAAAGGATGGTTGCAGCAAATTTAAGACTGGTAGTAAGTGTTGCAAAAAAATACACTAAAAGAAATATGGAACTTTTGGATTTAATTCAAGAGGGAACTATTGGATTAGTTAGAGGAGTTGAAAAATTTGATCCAGCTAGAGGATATAAGTTTTCAACATATGCATACTGGTGGATTAGACAAGGTATTACAAGAGCAATAGCTGAAAAAAGTCGTGCGATTAGGCTACCAATTCACATAACTGAAATGCTGAATAAATTAAAAAAAGGACAAAGAGAGCTTAGTCAAGAAATGTCTAGAACTCCAACTGTAACTGAACTTGCTAAATACGTAGAGCTTCCTGAGGATGATGTTAAAGATTTGATGTGCAAAGCTGGTCAGCCAGTTAGTCTTGAAACTAAAGTTGGCGATGGCGAAGATACCGTTTTACTAGATTTACTGGCAGGCGGCGAGGATTTGCCAGACGAACAAATAGAGATGGATTGTATGAGAGGAGATTTGCATTCTCTCTTACATCAATTACCTGATCTTCAATGTAGAGTTTTAAGAATGAGATACGGAATGGATGGTGATGAACCAATGTCTCTTACAGGTATTGGAAGGGTACTAGGGATAAGTAGAGATAGAGTAAGAAATCTAGAACGAGATGGATTAAGAGGCTTAAGAAGACTTAGTGATAACGTAGAAGCTTACTTTGTTTCTTGAATAAATTCTTTCATTAATTTATTAGTTTTTTCAGGTTCTTCATCATGAGGACAATGTCCAGCTCCATTAACAATATCTAACCTTTTAATATTCCTGAAATGTTTCCTCCACTCTCTTGCTTCATTTAAAGATTCCCAAGGATCTTTTTCTCCCCAAATTAATTGAATTGGAGCATTCACCTTATTAAAAAGGTCAGTAGCTAGATAGTCATCAAATAAGTTAATAAAACCCCGAAATGCCTCTTTAGAGTTTTTTCTTTGAGAGGGTTGATAAAGTATTTCAATCAATTCTTTATCGATATTTTTGCCACTAGGGTAAGCTTGTTCAAGTATTTTTCTAATAACTTTTGGGTTGGCAGCTCTTGTAAAAAGTGTATTGCTAACCACTCTTTGTCTGACTATTGTTTTTAGGAGGGGTCTCAGTAGATTCATTAATATGTCACTTTTTTTTAAACGTTTATCATCCATAGTTCTTTGTGCACAATCAATTAAAATAATTCCTCTACAATTATCTTTGAGGATTTCAGCAGCTTTCAATGCAATAACACCACCAATTGAATTGCCTACCAAGTAAACAGGAGATTTTATTACCTCTGTACAAAATGTTGATATTTGATTACCCCATAATTCAAAGGAATATTTAATTGAGTTTTCTTTATCAGGTTCGTAATCTAATAGAGCACTAGGTTGACTACTTTTCCCAAATCCTAATAAGTCAATTGCGTAGCAGTTAGAAAATTTTCCAAGAAAATCTTGATTATATCTCCAGTGGTTTTTTGATGCCCCAAATCCATGAACTAATAAAATTTTGATATTTTTTTCAGAATTGGATTCTTTTGATAAAGACCAAGAAATTTCCCAATTTTTCCACTTCCAAGTTTCAGATTTATTTAAAGAGACCATGAATATCCTTTTAATTAAACTTTAATTCAAAAATAAATTATTCGTTTTTAATAAATTATTCTTAGGTTAGAAAAAGCGTTTTTTGTATGAGCAAGAAAAAGGTCATATGTATTGGTGAGGCTTTAATAGACAGAATCAGAAATAAGTCAAATCAAGGATTTACAGATTTTTTGGGTGGTGCGCCGGCTAATGTTGCTTGCGCATTAAGAAAATTAAAAATAGATTCAATATTTATAGGAAGTTTGGGTAGTGATGATTATGGGAAAAAATTCATTAAGCAATTTAATGAATTGGACGTCAATTTAGATTTTTTGCAAATAGATAATGATTCATCTACTCGTGTGGTTAATGTAGATAGAGATCAATTTGGAGATCGTTTTTTTTCAGGATTTGAGGAAAGTTCTCATTCATGCTTTGCCGATGAAGTTCTTAGTAAGAAATTAATCGAAAAAGAAATTTTAAATTTGGAGAAATCTTTTCTAGAAACAAAATATTTGGTTTTAGGAACTAACTTATTATCATCTCCAAAATCAGCAGAGACTATTTTTTTTATTATTGAACAGGCTAAAAAATTTGAAGTCAAAATAGTTATTGATTTGAATTGGAGAGAGGTCTTTTGGGATTATTCAAGTTTTTCATCAAAAATTAGTAAAGCCGTGAGAGTTAATTTAATCAAAAATTTTTTAAATCATGCAAATGTTTTAAAACTTGCGAAGGAAGAAGCAATTTTGTTTTTTGAGGATGAAAATCCCTTTTTAATATCTCAACAATTGTCTAATAAACCAGATGTAATAATAACTGATGGAAAAAATCCCGTTGCATGGTATATCAATAGATTGCAGGGAATTACTGAAACTTCTTCTTCACAAGAAATTGTTGATACAACTGGTGCAGGCGATGCTTTTCTAGCTGGCTTAATTTCAAAATTAATTATTTCTGGCTATCCTTCAAATGAATTTGAGATAGAAGATTGCATTAAGTTCGCAGGAGTTTGTGGATTATTAACTTGTCTTGGTGAAGGCGCCATCGAGCAACAGCCATATTACGAGAAGGTTAATAAATTTTTGGGATCTCTTATTTCGTAGTGTCTTCCATAATTTTTTGCATAACTAATTTCTATTTTCCAGAAATTATCAATAACTGGTTCTATTAACTCTGGCCATTCAATAACTAAAATTGCCTGTCTTTGTATTGCCTCTTCTTCTTCTGAAAAAAAAACTTCTTTTGCTGAAGAAATATTTTCTAACCTGTATAAATCTAGATGAACTAGAGGAATTCTTCCGGAGTTATAATGATGCGATAAAGCAAATGTAGGGCTCGTAATGTCCTCAGAGATTGATAAGCCTTTAGCAATTCCTTGAACAAATGAAGTTTTACCAGCCCCAATTGGACCTTGTAATAAAACAATTGATTGGGGATTTAATTTGTGTGAGAGTTTTTTCCCTAAATTTAAAGTCTCTTTTAAATTCTCAACAAACACAAAATTACGCAAAAATCATTTATAGTTTAATAGATAAAGTAATTACTAGATATGGTTATCTCAAATTCAGTTAAAACCTCTACACCTAATTATGTAATTGCTGATATTTCTTTATCAGCTTTTGGTCGTAAAGAAATTCAAATTGCAGAAACAGAAATGCCTGGATTAATGGCGCTTAGAGATAAATATGAATTTGAAAAGCCACTAAAAGGTGCAAAAATAGCAGGAAGCCTTCATATGACTATTCAGACAGCAGTCTTAATAGAAACTCTTGTTGAACTTGGTGCAGAAGTGAAATGGGCTTCATGCAATATTTTTTCAACTCAAGATCATGCGGCTGCAGCTATTGTTGATCAAGGAATTTCTGTGTACGCAAAAAAAGGTGAGACTCTTGATGAATATTGGCAATATACCCACTATATCCTTGATTGGGGTTTAGACTCTCCAAATATGATCCTTGATGATGGGGGAGATGCAACTGGTTTATTGATACTCGGTAGTAAGGCAGAAAAAGATTTATCTGTTTTAGATAATCCAAGTAATGAAGAAGAAGTTGCTTTATTCAATTCTATTAAGTCTAAGTTGAAAAATGATAGTGACTTCTATTCTAGAATTAAGAGTAATATTATTGGTGTCACTGAAGAAACTACCACGGGAGTTGCAAGACTTTACCAACTGCAAAAGCAAAATTCTTTACCATTCCCTGCTATCAATGTTAATGATTCAGTAACTAAGAGCAAATTTGATAATTTATATGGTTGCCGAGAATCTTTAGTTGATAGCATAAAGCGTGCAACTGACGTAATGATTGCCGGGAAGGTTGCCTTAGTAATGGGTTTTGGAGATGTAGGTAAAGGTTCAGCTCAGTCATTACGTGGACTTGGTGCAATCGTAAAAGTCGCTGAAGTTGATCCAATTTGTGCTCTTCAAGCAGCAATGGAAGGTTTTAGCGTTGTTACGCTAGATGATGTTGTGAAAGATATAGATATTTTTGTTACGGCTACTGGTAACTATCAGGTAATAACTCATGAAAATCTTCTCAAGATGAAGGATGAAGCCATAGTTTGTAATATTGGACATTTCGATAATGAAATTGATGTAGCTTCATTAAAAAATTATCAATGGGAAAATATTAAGCCGCAAGTTGATCATATAACTCTACCTAGTGGAAATAAAATTATTCTTTTAGCTGAAGGTAGATTAGTTAATTTAGGTTGTGCGACTGGACACCCAAGTTTTGTTATGAGTAATTCTTTTACTAATCAAGTTTTAGCTCAGATTGAACTTTTCAATAAGTCAGAGCAATATGATAAAGAGGTTTATGTTTTGCCAAAACACCTTGATGAAATGGTAGCTAGATTACATTTAGATAAAATTGGTGCAAAATTAACAAAATTAACTAAAGAACAAGCTGATTACATTAATGTTTCTGTTGATGGACCTTATAAACCAGAACTTTACAGATACTAAGATTGAGTTTAATTTTTGTAAATTTTCTTACTTCAATTCCTGATTACATTAGTTTGGCTGTTGAAAAAAATTCAACAATCGCATATCTTACTATTTGTTTGGCGATGTTTTTAGAAAATATAATCCCCCCAATCCCATCGGAAATAATAATGCCATTGGGTGGTTTTTTTGTTTATCAACAAAAATTAAATTTTTATTTTTTAGTTTTTTGGGGATTACTTGGAACTATTTTAGGATCATTGCCTTGGTATTATTTAGGTAGATTAGTAAATGAAAAAAGACTTTCAAATTTTCTAGATAAAAAGGGAAAATATCTGGGTATTTCCTCTAATGATCTAAACAAAAGTAAAAGGTGGTTTGATAAATATGGGGTTTCTTTAGTTTTTTGGGGACGATTAGTACCAGGAATTAGAACTTTAATTTCAGTACCCGCTGGAATAGAGCTTATGCCATTAAGGAAATTTTTGCTTTGGACTACATTTGGTAGCTTGATATGGGTAGCACTTCTCACTTATTCAGGTTATTTGTTCGGTGAAAACTATTTAATTATTGGAACTTACTTAGATCAAATTAAATATGGTGTAAAGCCAATTTTGATTTTAATATTCTTATATTTTTTTATAAAAATACTTATAAGATTTTTGAAAAAAAATTAGAGCTTAGAAAGGAATTTCATTTGAGTTACTGCTGGAGGAATATTGGTTATTATCAGACTCTTTTCGTGAGCCTAGTAAGTTTAATCTATCTACCCTAACAACTGGTTTGTATCTATCTTCTCCAGTATTTTTATCTTTCCAACTATCAATTTTAAAGCTTCCTGTAATTCCAATTAATGATCCCTTTTTCACATAATCTGCGGCTATCTGTGCTTGCTTGCCCCATATTTCTAAATTAAACCAATCTGGCTCTTCATCTCTACTTCTTCTGTTAACTGCGATTGTGAAATTCGCTACGATGCTGCCTGATTCAAAATATCTGACATCTGGTTCTCGTCCTGCTCTGCCAACAAGATTAATAGTGTTAATTTCCATAATTTTTTTTTTTTATACTACTCATATTTTCAGATTCTGCTCAAAGTTTTAAGTGCTATTCATAACTAATTGACAGAATTCCGAGAGCTTAGCAAAAAATAGATATATTATTTATAAAAAGATAATCTAATTGTGATTTTTAACAGATTTAAATTCTCTAGAGATATTGGCATTGATTTGGGAACGGCCAATACTCTTATACACGTATCTGGGAAAGGCGTTGTTTTACAAGAGCCTTCTGTGGTAGCTATGGATTTAGAAGAAGGGATTCCATTAGCTGTTGGTAAAGAAGCAAAGTTAATGCTTGGAAGAACCCCAGGAAATATAAGAGCTGTAAGACCACTAAGAGATGGGGTTATCGCAGATTTTGATGCTGCAGAACAAATGATAAAAACATTTATTCAAAAATGTAATGAAGGCAAGGGGATAGTAGCTCCAAGAATAGTTATTGGTATTCCAAGTGGAGTTACTAGTGTTGAGCGAAGAGCAGTAAGAGAAGCTGGATTAGCGGGAGCTAGAGAAGTTCATTTAATTGATGAACCAGTTGCTGCAGCAATAGGGGCATCATTACCAGTAACTGAGCCAATTGGAACAATGATTGTTGATATTGGTGGAGGTACTACTGAGGTTGCAGTATTAAGTTTAGGGGGAACTGTATTGAGTGAATCTGTTCGAATAGCAGGCGATGAAATAAATGAGTCAATTGCTCTTTATCTCAAAAAAGTTCACAATTTAGTTGTTGGAGAGAGAACTGCAGAAGATATCAAGATTAAAATTGGGTCTGCATTCCCAGATGATGATTTTGATAAAACTACTTTAGAGGTTAGAGGTTTACATCTTTTATCTGGTCTACCTAGGTCAGTCACTTTGACATCAGGAGAAATCAGAGAAGCCATGGCTGAAACACTTAGCAAAATAGTCGAAGCTGTGAAAAGAACTTTAGAGCGAACCCCCCCTGAACTTGCTGCAGACATAGTTGATAGGGGGATTATGCTTGCAGGTGGTGGAGCTTTAGTGAGAGGTATTAATGATTTATTGAGCGATGAAACAGGAATTTTTACTCACATAGCAGAAAACCCACTGCTTTGCGTAGTAAATGGTTGTGGAGAGGTGTTGGATGATTTTAAAAAACTCAAAAGAGTTGTTGACACTCCAGAATTTATAAGGAATGCCATAAGAGATTAATGATATGTTAGGTATCCGACGAATTCCTACTAGTCGTTGGTGGCATAAAAAGAAAAATTGGCAATTTTTTGCAATTTTCTTATTTTTGGTTTTTATAAGAATATCAAAAGGAGCTCTCTATAAAGATTTTTATTATTTTATTTCAAAACCTTTTTGGCCTGGTCAATTTCAAAAAGAAATTGTTCTTGAAAGTATTGATCAAGAATATTTAATAAAGTTAAATCTTCTTGAAAAAGATAATATGAGATTGCGACGAATCTTATCTCTTCAAGAATCGTCTAATGATGAACATATTTCAGCTGCAGTTATTTCGAGAAAAACAGGTAGTTGGTGGAGACAAATAATTTTAAACAAAGGTTCAAAGGATGGAATAGAAATTGGTAATATTGTAGTTGGCCCTGGTGGATTATTAGGGAGAGTAACGACTACTTCTTTATTCACTTCGTCGGTAACTTTAATAACTTCTCCAGAAAGTAAGTTAGGCGTTTGGGTGGATAGAATTCAAATTAATGGATTACTTGTTGGTTTAGGAGATGATTTACCTAGCCTAATACTTTATTCAAAAGATGCTGATATTAAAGTCGGAGATTTTGTGTCATCATCTCCTGCTAGTACGTTATTACCTCCAAATATCCCTATTGGTATTGTCCAATCTATAGATGACACATTGAAATCAAAAAAAACGGCAAAAATTTTACTTTTGGCAAAACCTCATGTAATTGATTGGGTGCAAGTTTCGAAAGTAAATATTTAATGAATAAATTTTTTACAAAAAAATTTTCCATAATAAGCTTTATTTTTATCCCAATTATTTTTTTGTGGCACCCTAATTGGCTTGGATTTTTAGGTGCTCAGCCATACTGGCCATTATTTTGGTTATTGCCTTGGTCAATGATTAATGGATCAATCAATGGATTAATATTTGGTTTGTTTTTAGGGCTAATTTTAGATTCTCTAACTTTAAATGAAAGTTTTACTCAAATACCAGGTTTAATTCTTTGTGGGTTTTTGTTTGGAAGAATTAAATTAAATAGTGATATTTTTTTGGGACACTTTAGGTATGGTTTGATTTGTTCTTTTGGAAGTTTTTTATGTGGGACTCTCTATTTTTTACAAATTTTGTTTAGAAATTTTTCAGATAGTAATTCTTTAATGTTGATTCCCATGGTTAAAAATATCTTAGCGGAAGTTTTTTTGACAGGTTTTTTTGCTCCCTTTATTTGCTCCCAACTTTTAAGAATGTTTAAATTTTCAAGAAGAAAAATATAGTAATAAATTTTGCCAAGAGGTAAAAGTTTTTGAAAAAAAGTTATATATATTTTGAATAATTTAAAATGTTTGAAAACCTTAGGAATATCTCTTTGAGGGTTCGTAATGTTATATTTTTAATTGTTAGAATAAATATTCAATGCAATAGTTCTTTGCTTTGAAATATCGCGAAATCTTTTTTAACTATGTCAAAAGCAAGAATTTTAGTTGTTGATGATGAACCAGCAGTATTGAAGGTATTAGTTACGAGGCTTCAACTAGCAGGATATCAAGTTTTTTCAGCCACCAATGGCGAAGAAGCTCTTGAGTCTTTTCACAGGGATTCCCCAGATTTGATAGTTCTTGATGTTATGCTTCCAAAAATGGATGGATTTGCTGTTTGTAGAAGAATTAGAGCTGAATCAGTAGTTCCAATAATATTCTTAACAGCTCTAGAGGCAATTTCGGAGAGGGTCGCAGGTCTGGATTTAGGCGCTGATGATTACTTATCTAAACCATTCAGCCCTAAAGAGTTAGAGGCTAGAATAGCTACCATTTTGAGAAGAATGGGCCCAACTGTATCGGTTACGGAAACTAAAGAAGTTCCTTCAGGTAAAGGAGTTATGAAATTTGGTAGTTTGGTTGTTGATACTAATCGCAGACAAGTTTCAAGAGCGGGAGATAGAATTAGCCTAACTTATACTGAATTTAGCCTCCTAGAATTATTGTTTGATGAGCCTGGAAAAGTTGTCCCGAGAGCAGAAATTTTAGAACAGCTATGGGGTTATCCTCCTCGTAGAGCAGCAGATTTAAGAGTTGTAGATGTATATGTAGCAAGATTAAGAGGGAAATTAGAACCAGATCCAAGAAATCCGGAATTAATATTAACTGTTAGAGGCATTGGTTACGCATCTCAGAGAGTTGGTGAAACAGCAACATCTTTGGCAAGTTGAGCCATAGTCTGATAATTTTATTAAGTAAAAATAATTTTTTAAAATAAATTTTGTCTGAAATTAAAGAAGCACGTCTACTAAAAGCTAATTCACTCGTTAATAAAGGGTTTGCTTCTTACGCACAGAGTTTTAAGCCTTCAAATACTACAAAATTTCTTATTCAAAAATTTGATTATTTAGAAAATGGTCAAGAGGAAGATTTCAGTGTTTCTATCGCTGGAAGAGTGATGGCAAAAAGGGTAATGGGTAAAATTGCCTTTTTCACAATAAGCGATCAAGATGGTCAGATTCAGCTTTATTTAGATAAAAAAATTATTAATTTAAATTTAGAAAAACAAAAATTACTTTCTTTTGAAGATATTAAGGAAATAGTTGATATTGGTGATTGGATAGGTGTCTACGGAACTATTAAAAAAACAAATAAAGGTGAGCTTTCTATTAAAGTAGAGAAATGGGAAATGTTATCCAAATCATTACAACCTTTGCCAGATAAATGGCATGGATTGACTGATATTGAAAAAAGATATAGACAACGTTATCTAGATTTAATAGTGAATCCTCACTCTAAAAATGTATTTAAAACAAGAGCAAAATGTATAAGTTTTATAAGAAAATGGTTAGATAATAGAAATTTTTTAGAGATAGAGACTCCAATTTTGCAATCCGAAGCTGGTGGTGCTGAAGCAAGACCATTTATAACTCATCACAATACATTAGATATTCCATTATATCTAAGAATAGCTACAGAATTACATTTAAAAAGAATGGTTGTTGGAGGATTTGAGAGAGTATATGAATTGGGAAGAATCTTCCGTAATGAGGGGATAAGTACAAGACACAATCCTGAATTCACCTCAGTTGAAATTTATCAAGCTTTTGCTGACTATGTCGATATGATGAACTTAACAGAAGAATTGATTAAAGATATAGTAGCTGATGCATGTGGATCTCTAAGTATAAAATATCAAAATAAAGAAATTGATTTTTCCAAACCTTGGACAAGAATATCCATGAAAGATAGTGTCAAAAAATATACAGGGATTGATTTTGATTCTTTCAGTGGAGACTTTCAAGCAGCGAAACAAGCCGTTAAAAATATAAATGTTGATTTTTCTAATAAAGTCAATACTATAGGAAGACTTTTAAATGAGGTCTTCGAGCAAAAAGTTGAATCAAAACTGATAGAACCCACTTTTGTTATCGATTATCCTGTTGAAATTTCTCCTTTAGCTAGGCCTCATCTTGATAATAAAGAAATGGTTCAGAGATTTGAATTATTCATTGTTGGTCGCGAGCTAGCAAATGCGTTTAGTGAGTTGATAGATCCGGTAGATCAAAGAGAAAGAATGCAATTACAGCAATCTCTTAGAGATGATGGAGATCTTGAGGCTCACTGCATAGATGAAGATTTCTTGAATGCTTTAGAGATTGGTATGCCGCCTACTGGAGGATTAGGCATAGGCATTGATAGGCTAATAATGTTAATTACCAATAGTGCATCTATTCGAGATGTAATTCCTTTCCCATTGTTAAAACCAGAAATAACTTCCAAAAAGAGTGAAAAATTACCCTTGAATGAAGTAAAATAGATAAATTAATCCAATACGAAATTTTTTAAATGAGTGGTGAACGTGTTGGTTTCCGTTTTAAACACGCGGATGCAGTAGTAAAAAGAAATCCTCAGGGCCGATCAAGAAGAGGATGGGTTATTGAACCAGTTGAGCAAACTACCAGTAGAGGTACAAAAATGCCTGCGTACAAAATTCGCTGGAGAGATAGTGAGAGACCTGAAACAGTCTTACAGCATATGTTAATTGCAGATCCAGATCCTTCCCCACCTCCAAGTTCAGTCAGTTTAGATTCATAGTTGTTATAAGTCTGCATAATAACTTCATCTTTTTAATGCAGAGTTAATTTCTTTTTTTATACTTTTTTGTTTTTCATCTTGGCGTTTATCGTGTAATTTTTTTCCTTTGCCGACTCCAATAGTAAGTTTTATCCATGATCCTTTTAAATAAAGAGATAATGGAACAATAGTCATTCCTTTTTTTTCAGTATTGGATTTCATCTTTAGTATTTCTTTTTTATGTAGTAGTAACTTTCTATTTCTTAATGGATCATGATTGAAGAAAGACCCCACATTTTTATGTGGTGAAATGTGAACATTTAATAATAAGATTTCACCATCTCTAAATGAACAGTAACCATCTCTTAAATTTGCTTTTCCGTTTCTAATAGACTTTACTTCAGTACCTAAAAGCTCAATCCCAGCTTCGATTGTTTCAGATATTGCATATTGAAATTTTGCATATCTATTCTCAGCTAAAAGTTTAAAATTATTTTCTTTATTAGTATTTTTTTTAACTTTGTTTGAATTTTTTGCCATTTTAGTTGTCAAAAATCTTTCTACTCAGAACAATTGCAATTAACCTTTCATTATGGCAATCATTTCTTCCAATATAGGCGATAATGACTTTTCTCTTCGTAAAAAAGAGCTTAGGCTAGTTGATTCAAAAATAATTCCAGAAGAAAAGAGAAATAAAAATCTGAATTTAGCGCGGCCTCTTACTTTTGACGAATTTATTGGCCAAGAACAACTTAAATCCTCTCTAAGAATAGCTATAGATGCTTCAATTTTTAGAAAAGAACAGATGGAGCATACTCTTTTACATGGACAGCCTGGTTTAGGTAAGACTACTCTTGCTTTTTTGATAGCCCAGGAATTGAATACAAGATGTAGGATAGCGAGTGCGCCAGCAATTGAAAGACCTAGAGATATTGTAGGTTTACTTCTTGGATTAAAAGATGGTGAAGTTTTATTTATTGATGAGATACATCGCTTAAATAGGTTAACTGAAGAGTTGTTATATTCTGCAATGGAAGATTTTAGACTCGACTTAACTATGGGAGCAAATAGAGGAGCCCGTTGCAGAACAATTAATCTTCCTAGGTTTACTCTGATTGGCGCTACAACTAAATTAGCCTCAATAAGTGCACCTTTAAGAGATAGATTTGGTATATCTCAGAAAATAGAATTTTACACTTATGATGAATTAAAGCAAATTATTGTTAATTTCTCTCGATTAATTAATCTTACTTTAGATGATGAATCATCTTATGCTTTAGCAAAGATATCTCGAGGGACTCCAAGAATTGCTTTAAGATTATTAAGACGAGTTAGAGACTACGCTCAAGTCGTAAATAAAACTAATATGATCTCATTGAATTTAATAAAAAAAGCTTTAAATTCTTACCAAATAGATGAAAAAGGATTGGATTCTTTAGATAGACACTATTTATCTTTTCTGAACCAAAATAATAATATTCCAAATGGCCTTGATTCAATTGCAGCTGGCTTGGGGGACGATTCTTCAATGTTAGAATTTGTAGTTGAGCCATATTTAATCAAAATTGGTTTTATCACGAGAACTCCTCGAGGAAGATTACTTACTGCTCTGGGGAAAAAGTACATTGATTCAAAAAATGATAACTTTTAAAAAAGTTAAGGTTTGTTTTTTAATAATTTTTGTTTTTTTGAATATTTTTTATATTGCACCATCTTATTCATTATCTTTGAGGGAGGATTTGTTTAAAAATGCATTAGATTTAAGTTCAGGCGGAAAATTTAATCTCGCTTTACAAGAATGGAATCAATATCTCGATTCTTATCCCGATGATGCTGCTGGTTTTAGCAATAGAGGAAATGTAAGACTTGTTGTTGGAGATGTAAAGGGTTCAATAGATGACCAAAATAAGGCAATAAGTTTGAATCCTAGTGAAATAGATCCATACATTAATAGGGGGATAGCAGAAGAAGCATTGGGTTTATGGTCGCAAGCGAAAAAAGATTACATGTTCGTTATTTTGCAAGATAGTAAAAATTTCTCTGCACTATATAATTTGGCTAATGTCGAGGGATCTACATCACATTGGGAAAAAGCTAGAGATTTATTTTCAAAAGCTGCTTTATATAATCCTGGATTTGCGATGGCTAGATCGAGTATGGCGTTAGCAGATTTCCAGTTAGGGAACATTGATGAATCTGAAGAAGAATTAAAAAAATTAATAAGACGTTATCCAACTTTTGCAGATGCTAGGGCAGCTTTAACAGCTTTGAATTGGTCCAAGGGTGAATCTGGGAAAGCAGAGAGTAATTGGATAGCGGTAACTGAATTAGATCCTAGATATAGTGATGAAGAATGGTTGAAAAAAATAAGAAGATGGCCTCCACAACCAATTAAAGATTTAATGAACTTTATCGATTTAAAATAAGTAATGAATAGAGATCAATTTTCTAAAAAAATTGATTCATTTAATAATGAATTAATTAACTTAAGAAGACATATCCATGCACATCCGGAATTAAGTGGACTTGAAAATCAAACGGCGATTTTGATAAGTGGTTTTTTAAAAAAAATTGGTTGGAATGTTAGAGAATCTGTTGGTAGGACAGGGGTTGTAGCTGATTTTGGGCCCTTAGATAAGGGTATTATAGGTTTAAGAGTAGATATGGATGCTTTACCAATATTTGAGGAAACCAAATTAAGTTTCTCTTCAAAAGTAGATGGTGTTATGCATGCCTGTGGTCATGATTTGCATATATCGATTGGTTTGGGGGTGGCAAAAATTATTAAGGATTTAAAACTAAATTTTGGGACTCGGATAATTTTTCAGCCCGCTGAAGAAATTGCGAGCGGAGCTAGATGGATGATTAAGGATGGTGCAACTAATGGTTTAACCCATATTTTGGGAGTCCATGTCTACCCAGATTTATCCGTGGGGACTATTGGCATTAAAGAGGGGAGTTTAACTGCAGCTGCGGGAGAACTTAAGGTGGAGATTAAAGGAAAATCAGGACATGGCGCTAGACCTTATGAAGGAGTTGATGCTATTTGGGCGGCTTCTAAAGTGATCTCGGGAATTCAAGAATCAATAACACGGAAGTTAGATCCTTTAGATCCTGTAGTGATAACTTTTGGGAAAATAAATGGTGGCAATGCATTCAATGTTCTTGCAGAAAAGGTTAATTTAATTGGTACGGTTAGATGCACTAATCGTAAACTATTTAAGAATATTGGAAATTGGCTTAATGAAAATATCACTTCATTAGCTAATAGTTGCGGAGCTGAAGCAAAAGTAATATTTAGAGAAATAACTCCAGCAGTTAATAATAATTCTGAAATTAATAGAATCTTTAGAGATTCGGGAATTAAGGTTTTGGGTAAAGAAAATGTTATCGAATTACAAAAACCATCATTAGGAGCTGAGGATTTCGCTGAATTTTTAAAAGATATTCCTGGGGCTATGTTTAGGCTTGGCGTTTCGAGTTCAAAAGGATGTGCTCCACTTCATAGTTCTAAATTTGATCCAGATGAAAGAGCTATTGCTGTTGGAATTAAAGTGATAACAGAATCCATAGTAAAATTAAATAATGAAAGAATTAATCCAATTGGTAAATGATTATTAATAAAAGATTTATCTTATCTTTTGTGGCTCCTTTAATGATCCTCATATCGGCTATCGGATTGATATTTAGGGATAATTCTAGGAAGATTTTTTATTTACCTATTGGCTTAATGGGGATTGCAATTATTTTAGAGAGGGGGATAAGCAGAAAATTGGATAGGAAAAATATTTTAAGAAAGATAAAGTCTTATCAAAAAGCTAAATAAAATCATTTTATTTATTTTTACGCAACATCAGATGACTATTTTTTAGAAAAGAGCTATTAATAATATTAATACTAGGGGTGCTAAGAATTTTAACTTAGCTGAGATCATACCCTTTGAACCTGAATCATTAACCTTGAATCAGGGAAGTGAAGATTTGATCAAACTTTAGTAATAATACCTTTAAAAATTTGTAAATTATGAGAAGTTCTTGGATTAAGCCTCGCCTTGGGAAAGATAATGTAACTCAAATGAACTTTGCGAGAAAAGGATATATCACTGAAGAAATGGATTTTGTTGCTAAAAAAGAGAATCTTCCTTCTTCTTTAATTATGGAAGAAGTGGCAAGAGGAAGATTAATTATTCCAGCTAATATTAACCATTTGAATCTTGAGCCAATGTCTATAGGCATTGCTTCAAGATGCAAAGTTAATGCCAATATTGGTGCTTCCCCTAATGCAAGTGATATCAATGAAGAAGTAGAGAAGCTAAAACTGGCAGTTAAATATGGGGCTGATACGGTTATGGATCTTTCTACGGGAGGAGTAAATTTAGATGAAGTTCGGCAAGCAATTATTCATGAGTCTCCTGTTCCCATTGGAACAGTTCCTGTGTATCAAGCATTAGAAAGTGTACATGGTTCAATAGATAGACTAACTGAAGACGATTTTCTTCATATTATTGAAAAACATTGTCAGCAGGGCGTAGATTATCAAACTATTCATGCTGGGTTATTAATAGAGCACTTGCCTAAAGTCAAAGGAAGAATTACTGGAATTGTGAGTAGGGGGGGAGGTATTTTAGCCCAATGGATGTTACATCATTTTAAGCAAAACCCCCTATATACGAGGTTTGATGACATTTGTGAGATTTTTAAGAAATATGATTGTACTTTTTCCTTGGGAGACTCATTAAGGCCTGGATGTCTGCATGATGCTTCTGATGATGCACAGCTAGCTGAATTGAAGACTTTAGGCGAGCTTACTCGAAGAGCATGGGAACATAATGTTCAAGTAATGGTTGAGGGTCCTGGTCATGTACCTATGGACCAAATTGAGTTTAATGTGAGAAAGCAAATGGAAGAATGTTCAGAAGCCCCATTTTATGTGCTTGGTCCATTAGTCACAGATATATCACCTGGTTATGACCATATATCAAGTGCTATTGGGGCGGCTATGGCAGGGTGGTACGGAACTTCTATGTTATGTTATGTAACTCCAAAAGAACATCTGGGTCTTCCAAATGCAGAAGATGTAAGAGAAGGCTTAATTGCTTATAAAATAGCTGCTCACGCTGCTGATATAGCAAGACATAGAGCTGGAGCTCGTGATCGAGATGATGAACTTAGTCATGCAAGGTATAACTTTGATTGGAATAAACAATTCGAACTTTCATTAGATCCGGAAAGGGCAAAGCAGTACCATGATGAGACACTGCCTGAAGAAATTTTTAAAAAGGCAGAGTTTTGTTCAATGTGTGGACCTAAACATTGTCCAATGAATTCAAAGATTTCTGATGAATCTCTTGATCAGTTAAAAGATAAGCTTGAAGAATGTAATACTTCAGTCTAGGTTTTTCAACAAGTAGTCATAAAATTTCTTTCGTCTTATTAACCACGTTTTCGACAGTAAATCCAAAATTTTTCATACATTCTCCACCTGGTGCTGATGCACCAAATCTATCCATAGTAATACAAATTCCATCAAACCCTGTATATTTATGCCAACCAAATGAATGGGCAGCTTCTACTACAACTCTCTTTTTCACACTGCTAGGTAAAACACTTTCTTTATAAGATTCTTCTTGCTCTTCAAAAAGTTCTACGCAAGGCATAGAAACAACTCTTATTTTTTTACCTAAGCTTGAAATTTCCTTACTTGCTTCAATGCAAAGATTCAGTTCGCTTCCAGTACCAATAAATATTAAGTCCGGTGTTCCTTCACAATCGGAAACTACATATCCTCCAAGAGCTACTTTGTCGATCGAAGTATTTTCTTGATTTGGCATGCCTTGTCTACTTAAACAAAGGGCAGAAGGTCTTTTTCGGTTTTGAATAGCAAGCTTATAAGCTCCACTCGTCTCATTGCCATCTCCAGGCCTGAAAACTAGCATGTTAGGCATGGCACGAAGAGAGGGGATAGTTTCAATAGGTTGATGTGTTGGGCCATCTTCTCCTACACCAATTGAATCGTGAGTTAAGACATAGATTACTCCTAATTCACTAAGTGCTGAAAGCCTCATTGAGCCTCTCATATAATCGGCGAAAACAAGGAAGGTTCCTCCATAAGGAATAAGACCACTATTGTGGTAGGCAATTCCATTAAGCACAGCTGCCATTACATGCTCTCGTACACCAAAATGTAAATATCTTTTTTCAGGGCTATGTGGCTGGAATGATCCAGTTTCTCCTTTTATATCTGTGTAATTAGAATGAGTTAAATCTGCTGATCCGCCAATTAATTCAGGTAGGTTAGGACCTAGAGCACCCAAACATATTTGTGAGTGCTTTCTTGTGGCTAACCCTTTATCATCAGGCGAATATGAGGGGAGATCTGAGTCCCAATTCTCAGGTAATTGACCCTCTAACATTCTTTTTAACTCGGCTCCTTCAGAGGGATATTTTTTTTGATATTCTTCAAATTTAGAATCCCATTCTTTCTCTAAATTTTCACCTTTGTTTATTGATTTTCTAAATTGTGCATATACTTCATCGGGTATTTCAAATGGGGGATATTCCCAATTTAGAAACTCTCTGGTTAATGCAGCTTCTTCTTCTCCAACAGCTGCTCCATGAATTCCAGCAGTATCTGATTTATTGGGAGAACCATAACCTATTGTTGTAGAAATTTTTATAATTGAAGGCTTGTCTGTAATTAATTTTGCTTTTTCGATTGCTTCAGTGATCCCTTTAACATCATGATTACCATCTTCAACATGTTGTACATGCCATCCATAAGCTTCGTATCTTTTTAAGACATCTTCGGTAAAAGAAACGTCGGTTCGCCCATCTATTGTAATTTGATTATCGTCATAGAGTGCAATTAATTTGCCAAGCTTGAGATGACCAGCTAGTGAGCATGCCTCTGATGCAATACCTTCTTGATTACAGCCATCACCCATTATTACGTAAGTATAGTGATCAACGATATTGCAATCAGGCTTATTAAATTTAGCTGCTAAGTGTGTTTCAGCTATAGCTAAACCAACTGCATTTGAAATTCCTGCTCCAAGAGGCCCAGCTGTAACCTCAACACCTTCAGTTTCGAATGTTTCTGGATGACCAGGAGTTTTTGATCCCCATTGCCTAAATTCTTTAATATCTTCTATGGAAACTGATTTATATCCTGTCAAATGAAGTAAGGAATATAACAGCATACAGCCATGACCAGCTGATAATACAAAACGGTCTCTGTTGAACCATTTTGGGTTGTTAGGGTTGTGATTAAGTATGTTTTGCCATAATGCATAACCCATAGGAGCACATCCCATTGGTAATCCAGGATGTCCGCTATTAGATTTATTTACTGCATCTACAGCAAGCATTCTTATACTATTTACACAAAGTGATTCTAATGAAACAGATGCAGCGACCATTGTTTTAAATTAAGTTAAGTTGGAAATACAGAATTGGTTGTCTTCAATTCATTTTGCTAAAAGCAAGGCAAACATTGTGACCACCAAAGCCGAAAGAATTAGAAAGAGCAACTCCTACTTGAGTGTCTCTTGCATTATTTGGTACATAATCAAGATCACATTCAGGATCTCGATTGACGTAGTTAATTGTAGGAGGGATAAAATTATGTGTCAAAGAAAGTATACAAGCTACAGCTTCTATACCTCCTGAGCCTCCTAGGAGATGACCTGTCATCGACTTAGTAGAGCTTACAGGAATGAGGTAAGATCTGTCTCTAAAAATAGATTTAATTGCAGAAGTTTCATTTTTATCATTAGCTGATGTACTTGTTCCATGAGCATTTATGTAATCAACTTTTTCAAGGCTAAGACAAGCATCTTCAATTGCTAATTTGATTGCTTCTGCGCCTCCAATCCCGCCTGGAGATGGAGCAGTTATGTGATGAGCATCACATGTTGTTCCATAACCAACTATTTCTGCATAAATTCTCGCATTCCTTTTTTGTGCATTTTCTAAAGTTTCTAAAACAAGAATTCCAGATCCTTCTCCAATAACAAATCCATCTCTTTCTGCATCAAAAGGTCTGCTGGCAGTTTGAGGGCTTTCATTTCTGGAAGAAAGAGCTTTTGCGCTGGCAAAACCAGCTACTCCGAGAGGCGTAATACTTGCTTCTGCTCCCCCACAGATCATTGCATCTGCTTTCCCAAGTTGGAGTAATCTAAAAGAATCACCAATTGCATTTGAACCGGCAGCGCAAGCGGTGGAAACAGAGGAACTTGGTCCTTTCGCACCCAAAGCGATTGCAGCCAATCCAGTGGCCATGTTTGGAATCATCATTGGGACTGTAAATGGACTTACTCTTTTAGGCCCTTTATGACTCAATATTTGAGCTTGACTTTCCATAGTTAGTAAGCCTCCAACACCAGAACCAATAATCACACCAATTCTTGATGCATTAGCTTCAGTAATTTCAAGTCCAGAATCATTAAAGGCTTGCTTTGCAGCAATAACTCCAAACTGGGAAAAACGATCCCATCTTTTGGATTCTTTAGCTTCAATAAAATTCTCAGATTGAAGATTTTTTACTTCAGCAGCAAATTTGCAGGGATGTTGTTCAGGATTAAAAAGAGTAATATCTGAAACCCCATTAGTACCTGTTTGAAGACCGACTAAATATTCATCAATGTTATTACCAATTGGAGTTACTGCTCCGATACCAGTAATAACTACTCGATGGAAATTTGGCATTCTTTACTAACCTTTTTTTTCTTCGATGAATTTTACTGCATCGCCAACAGTTGCTATTCCTTCAGCTGCTTCATCAGGAATTTCAATATCAAATGCTTCTTCAAGAGCCATTACTAATTCAACAGTATCTAAAGAGTCTGCACCTAAATCATTTTGAAAATTTGAATCTGCTTTGACTTCTCCTGCATCAACGCTTAATTGTTCTGAAACAATAGAACAAACTTTTTCGAGGATTTCTTGTGACATAGTTTATGGAAATTACTAATTATCTATATGATTTTATGCCCTAGAGTTAACAAGAGTGAAGCATATCTTAATTTTTTTAATTTCTTTGTAAGACAATAGTATTATAAAACGAGGTTCAAAAGACAATTTTTGTATGTCACACGCAGTTAAAATTTATGACACTTGCATTGGTTGTACCCAATGTGTAAGGGCTTGCCCACTTGATGTTTTGGAGATGGTTCCTTGGGACGGATGTAAAGCTGGTCAAATAGCTTCATCTCCTAGAACAGAAGATTGTGTAGGTTGCAAAAGATGTGAAACGGCATGCCCCACAGATTTCTTAAGTATTCGTGTTTATTTAGGAGATGAGACTTCTAGGAGTATGGGTTTAGCCTATTAATTTGGATAGTGCAGTTTTAAGAGAGTCCATGTTTTATTAAATACGTATTTTATTTCAATATAATTGAAAAAAAAATCGTATGTGTGGAATAGTCGCTGTAACTGGATATAAAAAAGCTTTACCGTTATTAATTAATGGTTTAGAAAAACTTGAATACAGAGGTTACGATTCTGCAGGTATTGCAATAATAAATTCCGAAACAAATTGTATCTCTTGTAATAAAGCAGAAGGAAAACTCAAAAATTTAAAAAATAATCTTAATAATCATAATATTCCCGGAACTGTGGGTATAGGGCATACCAGATGGGCAACTCATGGAAAGCCTGAAGTTAAAAATGCACATCCTCATACAGATAGTTCAGGAAATATAGCAGTTGTTCAAAATGGCATTATTGAAAATTTCCAAGATTTAAAAAATAAATTAGAGAAAGAGGGCATTATTTTCAATTCTGATACAGATACCGAGGTAATTCCCCATTTAATTCAAAGAGAGTTAAATACATTAAGTAAACTTAATCTTGAGAATAATGGGTCAACATTATTAGTAGCAGTAAGAAATGTATTATCGGATTTAGAAGGATCTTATGCTTTAGCAGTTTTATGGTCTGGTGCACCAACTTCTTTGGTAGTTGCAAGAAGACAAGCGCCCTTGATAATTGGTTTGGGTGAAGGAGAATTTATTTGTGCTAGTGATACTCCAGCCATTGCAAACTTTACGAATATTATTTTGCCAATGGAGGATGAAGAAATAGCTTTGTTGACTCCGCTTGGAATTGAAATATATGACTCAAGTAACGAGAGACAATATAGAAATCCAGTTTCTTTAAAAGTCTCAGAGCAAATAATGGATAAGATGAATTTTAAACACTACATGTTGAAAGAGATATATGATCAACCACAGACGGCAAAAGACTGGCTGGAAAATTATTTAATTCAGAACTTAGATAATGGTCAATATCAAATCAATTATGCATTTGATACAGAATTTTTTGAGTCAATAGAAAGAATTGAAATTATTGCTTGTGGTACAAGTAAACATGCTGCAATGGTGGGCAGCTTTTTATTAGAACAATTTTCAGGTATCCCTACAAATGTCTTTTATGCAAGTGAATTTAGATATTCACCACCACCTCTATTGCCAAATACATTAACTATTGGAGTCACTCAATCCGGAGAAACTGCTGATACAATTGCAGCTATCGATATGGAAATTAAAAGACGTTCTTCAATTGAAAATAAAAAATTTCAACCCAATCTTATTGCAATAACAAATAGAAAAGAAAGTTCTATAGGAAGGCAGGTCTCAAACATAATTGATATCTGTGCAGGAATAGAAGTTGGAGTTGCAGCAACAAAAACTTTTTTTGCTCAATTACTTTCTTTTTATGGATTAGCC
Organism: Prochlorococcus sp. scB243_495D8; assembly: GCA_000634195.1. Taxonomy (GTDB): domain Bacteria; phylum Cyanobacteriota; class Cyanobacteriia; order PCC-6307; family Cyanobiaceae; genus Prochlorococcus_A. The sequence goes on along the minus strand of JFLT01000187.1, from coordinate 85,636 downwards.
ATAAAATTTGCTCAAATTAAAGGCAATCAAAGTCCTGATGAAATAGATAAATTAATAAACGAGCTTATAAAACTTCCTCCATTACTTGAAGATCTCTTAGAGAAACATAATAAGTCTTCAGAAAAGCTAGCGCATGACTTTTTTAATATTAAAGACGTAATTTTTTTAGGAAGAGGAATAAATTATCCTATTGCTCTTGAAGGTGCGTTAAAACTTAAAGAAATTAGTTATATTCATGCAGCTGGATATCCTGCTGGTGAAATGAAACATGGTCCGATAGCCTTATTAGATAAAAAAGTACCTGTAATTTCTATTGCTTCCCCTGGTGAAGTTTTTGATAAAGTTATCAGTAATGCTTTAGAGGCAAAAGCTAGAGATTCATATTTGATTGGAATTGCTCCTGAATGTAATGGAACTGAAATCTTCGATTACTTAATGAAAGTTCCTTCCTCTAACGAATGGATTTCACCTCTAATTAATATACTGCCTCTACAATTATTGAGTTATCATATTGCAGCTCATAGGGGACTTGATGTGGATCAACCAAGAAATTTAGCTAAAAGTGTAACTGTTGAATAATGAGTTTCTAAAAAATTTTTTTTATATTTATAGCTCTAAAAGTCCATTTGGAGGATTAATGATTAGGAAATTATTTTTTAAATCTATTAATGGGACTATTTCTTTAACAAATGGTACAAGAACTTTTTTTTGATTTTTAAATAGTTCAATAACAAGTAAATTATTTTTCTCATTTTCTAAATTGATAACTTTCCCAATTTTTTTTAATTCATCATTTTCAAAAGTCTTGACCTCGAGATTAACAAGTTCTAACAAGTGGAATTCTTCTTTTTTTAATTTGGGTAGTGTATCGGCTTTTACAAGAATTTTAAATTTTTTCAGTTGCTCTGCATGATTTCTTGTATTTATTCCTTGGAATTTAACTATGAAGGTTTCTTTACCAGGCTGTTTAAAACCAGATATAAGTTCTATTTTTGAAGGAGATTCATTTTCTTTTTGCATCCATCTAATTCCCGGTTTTAAAAATCTTTCTTCAAAATCACTTAGAGATTTAACCTTTACTTGTCCATTAATTCCATGACATGAAGTTATCAATCCAACAGTCAACCATTCATTTTTATTTATCATATATTGTATAAGAAAGAGTGTTTTATGGAATTATCTTCTAAACCGATACTCCCTGGATCTTTTGTTGTTGTAAAAGACACTAACTCTATTTATAGAGGATATAAAGGGTTTGTACAAAGAGTTACAAAAAAAAGAGCAGCGGTTCTGTTTGAAGGAGGTAATTGGGATAAACTCATAACTTTTCAGCTAACTAATTTAGAAATAGTCTAAAAATTAGATCTTACCTAATGTAATAAATTTTTCTATCAAAACTTTAGCTGCATTTGTTTCTGCTTGTTTATGAGACTTACCGAATGCAGATGATTCTTTAAATCCTTCAATAAATATATCGCAAGAAAATCTTTTAGGGTCTCCATTTTTCTTTGAGACTTCAATTATTTTATATACTGGCAAATCAAAACCTTTACTTTGACACCATTCTTGCAATACTGTTTTAGATTTGAACTTATATGGAGCCTTTAAGAATATTTCTGAATCTTCCTCCCAAATATCATCTAACCAAAGATTTACCTCCTGAATGGAATTACAGCACTTGTAAATAGCACCGATTAAAGCTTCTGTAGCTTCACCAATAATAGTATTTTTTGAATTTTCATCACCAAGAGCTTTGGGTCCTTTAATTATTAATTTTTCTATTTGGATTTTTTCCCCTAATTTAGTTAACCATTCATCACTGACAATTTGTGCTCTTAACTCTGATCTTTCTCCTACACTCATTTGAGGATATTTTTTTTCAATAAAATTAGAAGCCGCTAATCTGAGGACTGCATCTCCGAAAAATTCTAGTTTTTCATAATTTAATACTTTGTCTTCTGAGGAGTGGATAAATGCTTGATTAAAATCTTGAATAATTGAAATATTTTGAGTTTTAATTATTTCAGAAAATCTTTTTGATTTAATATTTAAAGATTTTAAAAAAGTAATTATTTGATAAATTCTCTTTGCATTAATTATATTTGTCATCTGATTTGAGTAATCACAACAATTAGAAAGCAGGTCATAAGCCGGGTTCTGTTCATCTTAATGAATAAGATGGGCAACCATCTATCTAGGACTGGAATTACTTCACAGTCTCAAGCGGCGCTTAAAAGTAGATTGTTTAATGGTCATAAATCTACTAAGCCTTGCTCCCAGCCGGGGTTTACCTAGCCAACACTTCTCAATGTTGCTGGTGCGCTCTTACCACACCCTTGCACCCTTGCCATACATAAAGTATTAGGCGGTATGTTTCTGTGGCACTTTCCTCACGGTTGCCCGCACTGGGAATTACCCAGCAAGCCTGACCATTTGGGAGCCCGGACTTTCCTCAAGAAAGTTTTATTTTGTTTCCAAAATAAAACTTTCTTGCGATTGCCTCTCCTGCTTTCATTTAGCATAATGCGTAATACTCCAAAAATCATCTATTGGGGCTGTAGCTCAGCAGGATAGAGCAACGGTTTCCTAAACCGTAGGTCGTGGGTTCGACTCCCGCCAGTCCCGTAAAAATAAAAAACTATATGTAGTATGTGTGCAAACTTGCTACTCTCTAGCTAGCGTATAGTTAGTAATAAATCTTTTATGGCTAAGTTGCATGATATGCGTTTAAAGCTCTTAATTCAACAAGAGCATGAACGCATTTCTAAATCCCAACCTAATGATTTAGATCTTTCAATAGTTCAAGCAAGATGCCTTTGCTGGCTTGCTCTTTTGGCGGAAGCTCACGAAGATCAAGCAAATGATGCTGAAAAAAGAGGTGATGCCGAGCAAGCAATGGGATGGTTTGCTGATTCTATGAGACTAAGAGATGTTATTAATCTGGTTACTAGTATTGAGATACCTTTGCCAGATAGTCCAGATTCACTCGATGAAAATGACGAATTATTGGATGGCCCTACAATTTTGCCCAAATAATGAGATGATATAAATAGAGTTATATTTTTTTTTGGCTGAAGAACCATGTCAATGCTCTGATTGTCAGAGATTTTATAAAGAGCATGATCGTCTGATTAGAGAATTTCCTACTTTTAAACAGCAACAAGAATTGAATTGGGCATCTATACAATCTTTCAGAACCCTTTGTACTAAAATTACTGATGAGTTGCAGAGAGAATTAACTGAAAGAGAATCAAATAAAGATATCAGTCCAGAAGATAAACATATCTCTGATACAGAAATGACTGAAGCTTTAGATGAACTTGAAAGTGTTAATGCCTATTTATATTCAATTGAGGCATTAATGGAGAGAATATTTGATAAAAAAATTGCAAACAATATCGAATCAAAATTCAAAGAAATTGCAAATGAATTAGCTCCCGACCCATTAAATATGGATCGATTAATTTTGAATAGATTATTTCATCAAACCCCAGATTCACCAGATAAGAAAAATATTAATTAGTTAATTCTTCGAAATCGCAAGTAATTTCAACTGGCATTGGAGAAACTTTCCAAATAGATTTACAGTATTCTCTGATAGATCTATCTGAAGAAAAATAACCTGATCTGGCAGTATTTAATAATGCCATTTTATTCCAAGATTTTTTATTTTTCCAGCATTCACTTACTATGTCCTGTTTATTTAAGTAGTCTTCAAAGTCAGCCATAACAAAAAATGGATCATGTCCAGTCAAGCTATTTAATAAAGGTTTAAATAATTCTTTATCCCCATTACTAAAGTGACCAATTTCAATTAAGCGTATAACTTCTTTTAGTTCAGGACATTGATCAATAAAAGTTTTAGGAGAGTAATTGTTATGTTTTAAATCCATAATTTCGCTTTCAGTTTTACCAAAAAGAAAGAAATTCTCTTTTTTTACAAGATCTCTTAATTCCACATTAGCTCCATCTAATGTTCCAATAGTTAACGCACCATTCATGGCAAACTTCATATTTCCAGTTCCAGACGCTTCTTTTCCGGCAGTTGAAATTTGTTCTGAAAGATCCGTTGCTGGATAAACTATTTCACCAAGTTTAACGTTATAGTCTGGAAGAAAAACAACTCTTAATAAACCATCCATATCTGGATCAGAGTTAACTACATCAGCAATGCCATTAATAAATCTAATCATAAGCTTTGCCATAAAGTAACCTGGTGCAGCTTTACCTCCGAATATTATTGTTCTTGGCACTTTATACTTGGTTGTACCATTTTTGATTCTTAAATACTGAGCAATAATTTGTAGCGCGTTTAAATGTTGCCTTTTATATTGATGAATTCTTTTTACTTGAACATCAAATAAACTTGATGGATCTACAAGTATTCCAGTTTTTGAATGGATAAAGCTAGCTAATTTTCTTTTGCCATTTAATTTAGTTTCCTCAAATTTTTGCAAAAAATTGTTGTCATCTTTTTTCTCTTCTAACTTTTTGATAAGTTCCATATTTGTTATCCAATCAGGACCAACTTCTTCTTCTAGAAGGTTCGATAGTGATGGATTAGATAGGGCAACCCATCTCCTTGGAGTAACTCCATTAGTTACGTTTGTAAATTTTTCAGGCCACAGAGCCGCGAATTCAGGCAGAAGCTGTCTTTTTATAAGATCTGAATGAAGAGCGGCTACGCCATTTATGTGGTGTGCTCCAATTGTCGCTAAATGAGCCATCCGAACTGATTTGCAGCCATCTTCATCAATTATTGAGAGTTTTTGAAGGATCTTGTCATCACCAGGATAACGTAGTCTTAATTGTTGCAGAAATCGCCAATTAATTTCATAAATAATTTCTAGATGACGAGGAAGAAGATCATTAAATAAACCTAAATCCCATTTTTCTAAAGCTTCTGGTAGTAATGTATGGTTGGTATAAGCAACTGAAGAGGTTGTTATGTTCCAAGCTTTATCCCAACCAATGTGATATTGGTCAATAAGTAGTCTCATTAATTCTGCAACTGCAATAGCAGGATGGGTATCATTTAATTGGACTGTCCAATGCTTGGGGAATTCTGTTATTGCTATTGATCTTTTTTCAAGGCTTCTCAACATATCCTGAAGAGAACAACTTACAAAAAAATGTTGTTGTTTGAGTCTTAATCTTCTACCTTCGTCAGTTCCATCATTTGGATAAAGAACTTTTGAAAGAGTTTCAGATGCAACTTTTTCTTCGACTGCACCATAATAATCACCAATATTGAAAGCATAAAAGTCAAAACTCTCTGTTGCATCAGCTCTCCATAATCTTAATCTGTCACACGTATTGACTCTATATCCTAAAACTGGAACATCATGAGGTACTCCAATTGCATGTTCTGAAGGAATCCATCTTGATCTGTAGTTCCCTTTATCGTCTCTATAACTTTCAGTTCTCCCTCCAAAACCTACGAAACATGATTCGTCCGGTTGTGGAAGTTCCCATGGCCATCCACCTTTTAACCATTTGTCAGTAACTTCAACTTGCCAACCATCTCTGATTAATTGATTGAATATTCCAAATTCGTAGCGAATACCATAACCAACTGCTGGTACTTGTAGAGATGCTAATGATTCCATATAACATGCAGCAAGTCTACCAAGACCACCATTACCTAATCCAGGCTCTTCCTCTACTTCAAGTATTGTTGATAAAGATTCAATACCAAATCTTTTTAATGCATCTTCAGCTTCTTGAGTTATGCCAAGATTAAGGAGGTTGTTACTTAATTGAGGACCTATTAAAAATTCTGCCGATAAGTAAGCGACAGTTTTTTGTGGTTTTTTTCTTATGACCTCTTGGCTGGCTAAATATCTTGTCATTAGCCTATCTTTAACTGCGTAACTCAAAGCCATATATAAGTCGTGAGGACTTGCAGAGGTCGCTAACTTTCCAAGAGTGTAGAAAAGATGGGCTGTCATTCCTTGAAAAACAGCATCTGAATCCATGCCAGCTTTTTCAGGATCTAAATAGCAACCAGGTGTAGGCAAGCTTAGATCGAAGGGTTTGTTGGATTTCATTGGATTAGCCATATAACAGACAATAGCCATTTTTTAAAAAATTTCTTTGTTGTAACTTCAGATCCACACTTGTTGAGTATTTTTGCTTTTTTCTTACATATTTCTTAAAGTGGGCCCTCAATAAACTATCTTCCAATTAGGTAGTTTATTTTTTACACTTAAATGTACTATTTACTTGCTGAATTAAGTGCACATGATTTAGAAGTTGCTGAAACGTTGATAGGAGTGATAAGGTTTCTATTGATTTTTTTAGCTGCAAGGGCATTAGCAGAAGTATTGGTTAGACTTAGCTTGCCAACAATAGTAGGTGAGCTTCTTGCAGGAGTTGTAATAGGGGCATCTGGATTCCATTTGTTGATACCGCCTTCAGCTGGAACAGAATTAAATGAGGGGCTTGTAAATGTTATTAGTTCTTTAGCGTCAATCCCCCCAGAAGCTGTACCTGATGTTTATTTCGAAAGTTTTCCATCTCTGCAAGCAGTAGCAACTCTGGGATTATATGCTCTTTTATTTTTAACAGGACTTGAAAGTGAGTTAGAGGAATTAGTAGCTGTAGGAGCTCAGGCTTTTACTGTTGCTATGGCTGGTGTAATTTTACCGTTTGCCTTTGGAACTCTTGGATTAATGTTTATTTTCCAAGTAGATCTAATTCCAGCAGTTTTTGCTGGAGCATCTATGACGGCAACAAGTATAGGAATTACTGCAAGTGTTTTTGGTGAGTTGGGTTATTTGAAAACTAGAGAAGGACAGATTGTTATTGGTGCAGCAGTGTTAGACGATATATTAGGAATTGTTATTCTGGCAGTTGTTGTCGCCCTTGCTGCCGGAGGTACTTTAGAAATTGCTCCTATCGTTAAATTAGTTGCAGCAGCTGTAGTTTTCGTTATTGCTGCTATTGCATTAAGTAGAACAGCTGCTCCAGGTTTTGATTGGTTATTAGATAGATTAAAGGCTCCTGGAGCAGTAGTCGTAGCTTCTTTTGTGATACTTGTATTATGTTGTTTCGTGGCAACAGCCATTGGATTAGAAGCAGCTTTAGGTGCTTTTGCAGCTGGATTAATCCTAAGTAGTTCTAAAAATAATCACGCAATTCAACAATCCGTTTTACCTTTAGTATCGTTATTTGCAACTATTTTCTTTGTATTAGTTGGGGCGGGAATGGATTTATCAGTTATCAATCCACTTGATCCAACAAGTAGGTCAGCTCTTGTAGTTGCAGGATTTTTATTAGTTGTCGCAATTATTGGAAAAATTGCGGCAGGATGGGTATTTTCAAGCGATAAACCTACAAATAGATTAGTAGTAGGTTTGGGTATGATGCCTAGAGGAGAGGTTGGTTTGATTTTCCTTGGATTAGGAACAAGCGCTAAGTTGTTAACTCCTTCTCTAGAAGCAGCTATTTTATTAATGGTTATTGGAACTACATTTCTTGCACCTGTTCTATTGAGAATTGTCCTAAAAGATAAGCCCCCAAATGATGGCAATAAAATTTCAGATGATGTTGCAGCTGATCCTGTGGGTCTTCTTTAGGAAATAAGTTTATTAGAATCAAAAAAACTAAAAGTTTTTCAATAAATGGAAAAATCAGCTCTGATAGATGGTGATGTGAATTATGACTGGAATTTTTTAAATTACCCAATACATACTGTTTCAGCTAACCCTGAACAAACATCAAAAGAATGTGCAATTTTATTAATTCATGGTTTCGGTGCTTCTACAGATCATTGGAGATTTAATATACCTGTTTTGAGTACAAAATACGAAGTCCACGCTATGGATTTACTCGGTTTTGGAAAAAGTCCTAAGCCTCAAGACGTCGAATACTCAGGATCTTTGTGGAAAGATCAGGTTGTCGCTTATGTAAAAGAGAAAATAAAAAAACCTACAATTGTTGTTGGAAATTCATTAGGTGGTTATGCCGCATTAGCAGCTGGTGCAGAATTAAATGAGCTAAACGCAGGAGTGATCTTACTTAATGCTGCTGGATATTTTAGTGAAGAAAAAACTATCAAAAAGAATATGCTGCAAACTTCAATTGAAACAGTTGCCGGAATATTTTTGAAAAATATTGTTCTTCAACGTTTAATTTTTGAGAATATGAGAAATCCAAAAAATATAAAAAAAACATTGAATCAAGTTTATGTTGATAAAAAAAATGTTGATGATTTTTTAGTTGAGTCAATAAGGAAACCTTCTCTAGATTTTGGAGCTTTTAATGTTTTTAGAAGTGTATTTAACCCATCAGGTCCTCAGGGATTGCCTTTGGATAAGCTATTCGCAAAATTAAATGCACCATTATTACTTCTTTGGGGAGGAAAAGATCCATGGATGAACACTCCAAAAAAAAGAAATCTATATAAAAAATTTACACCAAACAATACAAAAGAAATTATTCTTGACGCAGGACATTGTCCTCATGATGAGATACCTGAATTAGTTAATCAGCATATTTTGGATTGGGTTGATTCTCTTTAATTAATAATCGTGAAACTTGAATTATCTAATGAGAGCCAAGGAATTTATGTCTTTCAATTAGATAAAAATAATTACATTAAATTTTGTCCTAAAAGAGGAGGCGTTATTACAAATTGGGTTTCGGATGGTAATGCAATACTTTATTTAGATGAAAAAAGATTTACGGATAAAACAAAAAGTATTAGGGGAGGCATACCAATATTGTTTCCAATTTGTGGAAATCTTAATACCTCTAGTTCAGTATTTGGTAATGATTATTTACAATTACCACAACATGGTTTCGCAAGGGATTTGCAATGGCAATACTCCTTCAATGAAAATAAAAAATTTTTATGTTTATTCTTAAATTCATCAGAAAAAACCAAAAAATATTATCCTTTCGATTTCGAACTAAAAATAGAAGTTACTTTAAAAATTAACTGTCTAGAATTTGCAATTGCAATCCATAACAAAACAGACTTTGCTATGCCTATAAATTTTGGTTTGCATCCTTATTTTAATATTTCAGATTTCAAAAATTTAGAGTTTGTTGATAATCCACTTAATTGTCAGGATCAAGAAAGAAATACTATAAGTAATACTTTGGATGAATTAAACCAAATTAATTTAGGAGTTGATCTACTTATGTATACTTCTGGTGTAAGCACCTTTCGAGATAAAATTTTTAAAAGAGAGGTAACTTTAAATCATCCATATCCTTTTGATATAGGCGTTATTTGGAGTGATCCTCCAAGAAAAATGGTATGTCTCGAACCTTGGACTAGTCCCCGAAATTCTTTTGTTGATGGATTTAGAAACATTATGATTTCCTCAAATGATATTAAAAGGTTAAATGCTTCAATACAAATAAAATCTCTTGATTAATCATGCAATACTTATGAAATTTGTCGTTATAGATGATGATCCCACAGGTTCTCAAACTGTTCATGATTGCTTATTACTGCTTAAGTGGGACTGCTCAACTTTAATCAAAGGTTTTGAATCAAAATCTAATTTATTTTTTATTTTGGCTAATACAAGATCACTATCGGAAAATGATGCGAAATCTACAATAGAGGAAATTTGCAAAAATCTCAAGACTGTAATTGCTTCTCAAGCCTATGAAGAAGAAATAATTTTTATAAGTAGAGGAGACTCTACTCTTCGAGGACATAACTATTTAGAGCCAATCGCTCTAAATAGTTGCTTAGGTCCTTTTGATGCTACTTTTCATATTCCAGCTTTTATAGAGGGTAAAAGATTAACAATTAATGGATCGCATTTTGTTGATAAAACTCCTATTAGTCAAACAATTTTTGCAAAAGATAAGATTTTTGGATATGAGACAAGTAACGTCAAGAATCTTTTATTTCAGCAAAGTAAATCTCAAATAAATTTTGAAGATATTCAAAATCTTTTATTGTCAGATATCCAAATGCTAAGTGATGAAGAAAATAATATTGTTTTTAAAACACTTAAAAACCTTAAGGATAATAAACATGTAGTTGTAGATGTAGAAAATTATTCTCAACTTAAAAAATTTTCTTTAGTAATTAAAAAATTAACAAAACACAAAAAATTCCTTTTTCGAACTGCAGCAAGTTTTGTAAGTTCAATTTCTGAGAAAAAAAGTTTCTCTCAGAGTGAAATATTTTTCTCTAATTTAAGAATAAGAAAAAAAGAAAAGAGTTTTCTTCCCGGACTTATAATTGTTGGATCTTATGTAGAACTTTCAACAATACAATTGGATAATTTGTTAGAGAAAAGTAATTGTAATCCAGTTGAATTAGATGTTTTTGAATTCTTTAAAATTACTTCATCAGATAATAGTCAAAAGCGAAGTAATTTGTTTAAAAAAAAATTTTTGAGAGAAATTAGATTTTCATTTGAGAAAGGAAAAACTCCTGTTTTGTTTACTTCAAGAAAATTTATGTCTTTAGCTTCTTCTGAACTATTTAATTTTTATAATTTACTTGCTTGTTTTATTGCTGAATTAGTTGCAGATTTGAAGTATGAAATAGGATATCTGATTTCAAAAGGTGGAATAACAACAAATTTGATTCTTAGTAAAGGACTTAATGCAGATTATGTTTATCTTGAAGGACAGATTTTGACAGGCATTTCAGTGGTGACTTACAACCTAAAAAATGGCAAAAAACTTCCCATTGTTACTCATCCTGGAAACATTGGTACTAAAGATTCACTGACGAATATTTGGAAAGTTTTTGAAAATAAAAATAATTTTTAAAATTAGAAATTTGAGATAATTTCTTCTGCAAAACTGCTGCAGGATAATGGTTCTACTTTTGGTTCCATTAAGCGTGCGAGATCATAGGTGACTTTTTTTTGCTCTATTGCCTTACTTAATCCATTAGTAATCAAGTTAGCTGCTTCATCCCAACCAAAATAATCAAGCATCATTACACCACTAAGAATTACTGAGCCTGGATTAATCTTGTTTAGGCCTGCATGTTTTGGAGCGGTACCGTGCGTAGCTTCAAAAATTGCTGCATTATCTCCAATATTTGCGCCGGGAGCCATACCCAAGCCTCCAACAATTGCAGCAGCTGCGTCAGAAACATAGTCCCCATTAAGGTTTAATGTTGCAAGAATTGAATATTCTTGAGGTCGAGTTTGAATTTGTTGAAATATACTATCAGCTATCCGATCATCAACAAGAATAAGTTCTCTCCATTTTCCATCTCCGTGAGAATTTGATATTGATCCAATAACTTCTTTAATTTCTTCGCAAATGAATGCTTTTTTGTTATTTGTAAGCTTGTCAAAACCTGGTTCAATTTTTCGAGCATTATTTTCAATTGTAATTTCTGGATTCTTCTGAATATTATCTAAAATCCAGCTTTCTCTTTCTGTAATGCAATCTTCTCTAAATTCATTCACTGCTAATTCATATCCCCAATCTCTAAATGCACCTTCTGTATATTTCATAATATTCCCTTTATGTACAAGAGTCACATGCCTTTTATCTCCTGATAATCTTTTAGCATGTTCAATAGCTTTTCTAATATGTCGTTGGCTTCCAGATTTACTTACCGGTTTTATTCCAATACCTGATCCGTTTGGTATGGATCTATTTTTTAAATTTTTACTATTTGGTATGACAACGTTATTTAAGTGATTAATTAATTCAAGACAATTATTATCCTCCGCTTCCCATTCAATTCCCATGTAGATATCCTCAGTATTTTCTCTATAAACAATAACGTCTAAATTTTGGGGATTTTTATGAGGACTTGGAGTTCCTGGATAATATTTGCATGGTCTAACACAGCTATATAAATCAAAGATTTGCCTTAAAGCAACATTAAGAGATCTAATACCTCCACCAATGGGAGTCGTTAAAGGACCTTTGATAGCTACACCAAAGTGTTTGATTGCTTCAATAGTATCTTGAGGAAGATAATTATATGTTCCATAAAGTTCACAAGCTTCATCTCCTGCATAGACTTTAAACCAATTAATTTTTCTCTCATCTCCATAGCTTTTTTTAATCGCTGAATCAAGAACCATTTGAGTGGCAGGCCAAATATCGACTCCAGTACCATCACCCCTAATAAATGGGACAATTGGATTATTAGGAACATTAGGGTTTCCTTGATTAAAAGTTATTATCTCGCCTTCATTAGGTAAAGTTAATTTTTCAAATTTTGGCATAGCGTTGAATTAATAAATATAACTCATTGAAGTTCCTCGTATTGTAATTTGTGATGAGTTATTTTCTTTAAAACCTAGAAATTTATTATTCAAATGTGAATAGTGAATACTTTATTGATCAGCATTTCAACATCTTTATTAAAAGAAAAAGTAGTTAATAAGCAAGTTAAAGAAAATTATGTCATTTTTCAAAAAAATACTCAGCTGCTTATGAATGCGAGTTCAAATGTAAGTAATGTTGAAATAGCTAATAAAATTGCTTCTACTGCAGCTTTGTTTCGGAAATATTTTCCAGATTCAAGTGTAAACTTTAGTCCTTGGGACAATTCAAATAATGAATCCATGCAAGATACTATTGATTTTGCGTTTCATTTTCCTGGGTGGAGTCCTCTTATTGAATGTAGAGCAATACTCTTACAATTAAGAATTGAAAATGATAATAATGATAATAATGATAGAGTCCCCAAATTGTTAGGAATAATAATGCGAGGTATGATTGTTCCATCCGAGAGATGGAGAGTGGCTACCATAGGTGAGTGGGAAATGACTGGCACTCATCTACCGCAAAAGGAACAAAAAGATAACCTTTTTTTGGTTTGTAAAGAACTTTATAAGCTATTCTCTACAACATCCGCTGGTAACAAAAATTAGCTGTTTTATGTTTTTTCCTTGTAGATTAAATACACTTACAAAAAAAATCCAAAATTTATGGCAGTCGCTCTTGCAGGACAATTAAGAGAAGGGACAAAAAAATCCCACACTATGGCAGAAAATACTGGCTTTGTGGCTTGTTTTTTAAAAGGAGTTGTTGAAAAAAAATCTTATAGAAAATTAATTAGTGATTTATATTTTGTTTATGAAGCTATGGAAGAAGAAATTGAAAGATTGGTCAATGAGGAACATCCAGTAATAAAACCTATAGGTTTTAAATCATTATTCAGGAAAGAAACTCTTATAAATGATCTTAAATTTTATTTTGGTGAAAACTGGAAGAACGAAATTAATATTTCGCACTCAGCAAAAGAATACGTTCAAAGAATCCGAGAGGTTGCAAAAAATTCACCAGAGCTTTTGGTTGGTCACCATTACACACGCTATATAGGAGATTTATCTGGGGGACAAATTTTGAAAAGGATTGCTAAAAAAGCACTAAATTTGAAGGGAAATGATGGTTTAAATTTTTATGAGTTTGAATTAATTGCTGATGAAAAGAAATTTAAGGAAGAATATTCCCTTACTTTGAATCAACTTCCAATAAATCAAAAGACTGCTGATCAAATTATTGATGAAGCTAATCAAGCTTTTACTTACAATATGAAAATGTTTAAGGAGCTTGAAGGTAATTTGATTGCTGTTTTAGGCAAGATTGTATTTAATTACATTACAAAAAAAGTAAGGAAAGGAAGCACCGAGACCTAGTAATTTATGTTTGATTCATTAGTTGATTTCCTTAAAACCAATATTGATGAATTAAATGGTAATGAAGTACAAATAGCTAGCGAATTCAAAGAACATAAAAATGAAGACTCAAAATATATTATTAAAAATTGGCTTTTTTCATCTCCCGAATATAGAAAGTGGAGAATAACAAGATTAGATGGTGGTAAAAAACTGCAAGTGTTTAATACGGTAGCCTATCCAAATTTTGATAGTGAAATGCCTATTTTAGGAGCTGATATTTTATGGTTTGGAACTTCTCAAAAGTTATTAGCAATACTTGATTATCAACCTTTAATTCAAGAAGGTACGTATCTTGAAAAATATTGTTCAAGTTTAGGTAGTATTAAGACAAAATATTCTGCATTTGATAATAATAAAATGAAGAATATATATGATTCAAAAAAGTATTTCTCGCCATGGGTGATTATATGTAGAGGAAATAAATTAAATCTTGATAGAGATTTAAATAATATATTTCATTCATTTGTAAATAATTATTTGAATATTTATAAATCCAATCCTGTTAATCAATTTTTAAATACAGAAGAAATAAAGATTAATCAAATTAAATATGATAAGTACAGTTTTGAAAAAGACCCTGCAGATAAATTGTTTAAATCTTTTTTTGGAGAAAAATGGACAAAAAAATTTATCAATAAATTTCTTTTTACATTAAATAATGAGATTATAAATTGAATGTTAATACAAGAAACGATTTTTTTTAGGCCAGATTGGAGATGGCATAATTTTCTAAAATATTTAACTAATAATCTAAGTAAATATAAATGTTTAGAAAAAAAAATACCCTCGGAATATTCTTATAAAGATTCAACTTATGGTTCAAAAAAATCAATAAAAAATGTGAATCTCGCTACTTGGGGTGTATCGCATAAAAAAAGAATTAAATTCGCAAGAGCAGTGTGTATTAATAGTCCAAATTATTCTGTTTTAAATTTTTTAATTGTTCCTAATATTATTTATAATGTCCCATTTTTTGGAGTAGATTTTGTTTCTCTACCTAATAGTCATTTATTAGTATTAGATTTTCAGCCTTCATTAAAAATTGAAAATCAATATAGTAATAAATTAATAAAAAAATTGGTAGAACTTAAAACTCGTTCTCATTCATCACTCCCATTAGCTGAAAAAATGTCTGCTGATGTAGCTAGATTTTTTTCTCCAGGAGTAATCTGGTCAAAATTGCCAAAAGAAGAAAAAAGTGATTTTTTAATTGCTAATCAGCTTTATACCTCATTTAAGGAATATCTTGATTTGTATTTGGAAATTCTTTTCGAAAGCAAAGAAGCCAATATGGAACTTCAAAAAGAATTAATAAATGGTCAAAATAATTATTTGAAATATAGAAGAGATAATGATCCGGCGAGGCCAATGTTGTCGAGCTTGTTTGGTAAAGAATTTACTGAATCTTTAATTAAAGAAGTTTTATTTACTTCTTAAAAGTCTTATAATTTATTGAAATTTGAAATCATATGAAAAAAATTTCTGTTCTTTTTGTATGTTTGGGAAATATTTGTAGGTCTCCTGCAGCAGAAGCTATCTTTATAAGTCTACTTGAAAAGAAAGGATTAACCGATGGCTTTATTGTAGATTCTGCTGGAACTGGGAGTTGGCATATTGGGAAAAAAGCTGACTCTAGGATGATAATTGCGGCAGAAAGGAGAAATATAAATATCTTAAGCAGGGCTCGTCAAATTACTAGCAAAGATTTTGACGAATTTAACTATATTCTTGCGATGGATAACTCAAATTTTAGAAATATTCAAGATCTTAAAAGTAGAACAGCTTCAAATAATTTTGCATCAATTAAAAAAATACAAGATTTTAGATCAGTTTTTAATGAGCAAGAAGTTCCTGACCCATATTTTGGAGATCATGAGGGCTTCGATTATGTCCTTGATATTTTAGAAGACTCTGTAAACGGTTTTTTGGAAAGTATTTCTTGAATTTATTTGATCTCAGTCTCTTTAGGAATCTTGTCGTTATAAAGATCAATAATTTTTTCTACTACTTCATTGATTGAGTATTTATCCGTAATAATTTCTATTGCGTCATTCGCTTTTATTAGAGGCGAAATTTCCCTATTGGAATCTTCAAAATCTCTTTTCTTTATAAGTTCCTTTAAGGTATTAAGATCTATTTTTTGTGAGTCTTTACTTTGTTCATCAGATTTCCTTCTTTTAGCTCTTTCATCGATGCTAGCATTTAAAAATATTTTAAGTTCTGCTTTAGGAAAAACAGTAGTTCCTATATCTCTTCCCTCAGCTACAAGTCCACCTGATTCTCCAATTTTTCTTTGTTCTTCAACTAAGAATTTTCTTACTTCTTTAATTGAAGAAATTTTAGAAACAATGGAACTTATCTCTTGTGATCTAATTTCTTCAGTAACACAGTAGTTATTAATAAAAACATCCTGATGTGAATTTGTATTAGACTTGAAAAAAATAGATATATCTTTAAGAAAATTTTGTAATTTTTTTTCTTTTTTATAATCAATACTTTCTTTTATCATAAGCCAACTTAATGCCCTATACATTGCTCCAGTATCTAGATATAAAAGTTTAAGTTTCTTCGCTATTAACTTTGTTACAGTACTTTTACCCGATCCTGCAGGACCATCAATTGCAATAATCGGTCTTCTTTTCATTAGAAAAACGTGATCAATTAATCTTGTCTCTCCACATCTTATCGCACCAGCAAGTAACGAAATATTATCCTCAAGTCTTGCTTTTTGGAGTGTATGAGGTTGTAAATGTTCTAAATATTCAATTGAAATTTTTTTTGAAGATAGCTTTTTAATTATTTTGTTTAAATCGATCGTTTTTTCTTGTTGAAAATTTTTTTTTGCCTCTAATAACTCACTTGAAAAAAATCTAATCAATTTTCTTTCGTTTTTTGATAAATTTACATTTCGTGAACTTAAAGGTATTCCATCAAAATCTCTTTGTGTAGGAATAGATTTAATAGCAACTTTTAATTTATTTCTTTGGACAAGATTTTTTAAAATTAAAAGTTGTTGCCAATCTTTTTCTCCTAAGTAAAGATTTTTTGGCTTGATGAGATTTAGTAGTCTATAAACTACAGTACAAACACCATCAAAATGTCCAATTCGATTTAATCCACATAATGCCGAAGATAATTCTACTGGAGCTTTTAGGAATTTAATATTTTTATTATTCGGTGGATATATATCTTCATTACTTGGGATGAAGATGGCATCTGCGCCATTTGAAAAGGAGATTTTTATATCATTATCAATTGTTTTAGGGTAATTCTCTAAATCTAACTTGTTATCAAATTGAAGTGGATTAATGAAAATACTTACTAAATTAATATTTGAATTGTCATTTTTTGCTGTTGATATTAGTTTTATATGTCCATCATGAAGATTACCCATTGTTGGAATGAAGTTAATTTCACTATTTGTATTTCTTCTCCAATTTTCTATTTCTTCAGTTTTCCTTATGATTACTTTATTCACTTTGTTTTTAAAAAATAAATCTATTTGATAAATAATTACTGGACAAAAGCAATCTTAGGAGGAATATCTATATAGGGAAAGTCTATCATTTTTATTTCATGGATTACAAAACATCAGGAGTTGATATAAAAGCTGGGCGAGAATTTGTTTCCGAAATTAAACAGGCAGTTGAAGGAACTCATACATCTAATGTGATTGAGGGAATTGGTGGGTTCGGAGGTTTGTTTAGAATTCCTATCGATAGTTTTAAAAAACCAGTTCTTGTTTCAGGAACTGATGGTGTTGGAACAAAATTAGAATTAGCCCAAATTAAAAACTTTCACTTTGAGGTTGGTATTGATTTAGTTGCTATGTGCATGAATGATATAATTACTAGTGGGGCAAAACCTTTATTTTTTCTTGATTATATTGCGACTGGTAAACTTGATAAGAAAAAATTATTGAGGGTTGTTCAGGGAATTTCACATGGCTGCAGAGAAAATAACTGTTCATTACTCGGAGGAGAAACTGCTGAAATGCCAGGATTTTACTCAAAAAATAAGTATGATCTTGCAGGATTTTGTGTTGGAATAGTTGACGAGGATAAGCTTATTAATGGTAAAAAAGTATCTGAAAATGACTTAATAATTGCTTTAAAAAGTAATGGAGTTCATAGTAACGGCTTTAGTTTAGTAAGAAAAATTATTCAAAACAATAATCAAATAGATAAAGAATTTGAAAAGGTTTCTCACTTAAATTTTTATGATGAGTTATTGAAACCTACAAAAATTTACAATAATGTGATTAATAAAATTTTATCTGAAAATATAGAAATCAAAGCAATGTCTCATATTACTGGAGGAGGAATTCCAGAAAATTTACCAAGATGTATGCCTTCTGATTTTATTCCTTATATAAATACCAGTTCTTGGGAAATACCAATTTTATTTAAATACCTTAAAGACAAAGGATCTATTCCTGAGAAAGATTTTTGGAATACTTTCAATCTTGGAGTGGGATTTTGTTTAATTATTGATAAACAATTTAAGGACGCGATATTAAGTATCTGTAAAGACCATGACATAGATAGTTGGGAAATTGGAAAAATAGTTCGAAAAAATGATTCAACAATTAGTAAATTTTTGCCGGAAATTTTAACTTAAATTTATTTATTTTTTTTTAAATGAGTTTTAAAACATTATTTTTTATACCCAAATGAAAAAGTTAGATGTAATATAATAAAATTACCGCCGAATTATATCGGAAGTTTAAGTATTAAGATTTAACCTTTATTCAATGCCCTTTGCAAATAATCAAAGAATTACACGTAGACGTAGTTCAGCTGGCCCTATACCTCCAAAAAGACCGATAGGTAATAATTCTGAATTAACTGCTAGACAGGCTCAAGGTCCTAGACCAACTTTCTTGACACTAAGGGATCATGGGAAAGTTTTTGTCGCTGATTTACCTAATTTGTCCGATGGTCAATTAGCTCATATTAGTAAAGAAGCTAATGAAGTTTTAAATAGTTTGGAAAAAAGACTTAGTGATCTTGAAAATGAGCCTAATGTTAGTAATCCTGAAAACGATACGCTGATAAAAGCCTCTACTAAAAGAGATGTCACATTGAGGTTTATTAAATCAATAGAAGAAGAACAAGAACATAGAAAGAATAATCCTGCTTTACGAGATGCTGCATCTGAATCGTTACCGAGAACTTTTCTTGAGGTTGCTAGACATAGATTGCCTGGAGCAACATTTGATTCACTACTTAGAGAGGCTCTTGAAGCTTGTGCAGTAGATGAGAGTACTGAAGAAAATCAAGTTATTGATAAGCCTAAAGAAACTGTAAAAATTATGGATATACCCTCTTCCAACACAAATGCTTCGCTTGTTGTTAGTATCGATTCAAGTGATGATTCCAAGAATGACTCTATTTGATCCAACACAAGAGTTAATAATTACTAAAGACCAAAATAATTCAAAAATTAACCTTATTTCTGAGAAAGATCCTATTTTATGTAATCATTGCAAAAGGACTGCATCAAATGGTGTTAGATGTTTAGGAATGTGTGTAGCAGATAATGATTACTAAAATAATTCAAATTTATATATAAATAATCTAATAAAAATTATTTACAAATCCATTGACTAGCAAAATCAGCAATGCGAATGACCTCTTTTGGTTGCACTTTTAATGCTGATTTGAAAACGATGGGACTACAAATAAAAAGTCTTAGAAACTATTGTTTTCCAAGGAGTTAGAAGGGATAAAACACTAAATAAAACTAAAATTTTTTTTACTTTATGAAAGTAAGCAAATTGTTTTAAAAATTCAAAAATAAATATTTTATACTTTACATCTTGCGTAACTTTTTTAGGGTGGGAGATTCACCTTGTGTTTTTTTATGTCTTGTAGGTGAATACTATAATATTGTGATATGGGTTAAATTAAGGTCGATTTACCTACCACTCACCTACCAATTGTGAACACTTGAAATATCATAACAAATATTCAAGACTTAATTTATTGGAAGGAATTACAAGGAAATTTGTCCTTGTTTTAAGAAAGGCGGCACCCAGATTCGAACTGGGGATAAAGGATTTGCAATCCTCTGCCTTACCACTTGGCCATGCCGCCGAAAAAGATTCGATTGAGTCTTTTTATGATCTTAACAGTAAGGTGTCTCATTCACTATTATTTATATGCAATGGTCATGGAGAAGATGTAGTAGCAGCGGAAATAATAAAAAGATTACTAAAAAAAATAAAAAATAAAAATATTGAAGTTTTGCCTTTAGTAGGAAAAGGAAATGTATTTAATTCCATAAAATCAAAGAATTTTCGTAAAATAGGATATTTAAAAGATCTGCCTAGTGGGGGTTTTAGTAATCAAAGCATAAAGGGATTTGTGCTTGATTTGTTTGCAGGATTTTTAATCGATAATTTAAGAAATTATTTACTTGTAAAACAGAAATCAAAACATAACTGCAAAATTGTAGCAATAGGCGATTTCTTGCCATTATTTTTCGCTTGGAGTTCAGAATGCGAATTTAGTTTCATTGGCACTCCCAAAAGTGATCATACTTGGAGTAGTGGGCCAGGTTGGGATTTAAGTGATCATTATCATAAGTTGAAAGGTTCTGAATGGGATCCATGGGAATTATTTTTAATGAAATCTCCAAGATGTAAAAATTTAATAATGAGAGATACAATTACAGCTAATAATTTAAATAGAAAAAATATTGATGCAAAATACTTTGGTAATCCAATGATGGATTTTGTTAATGCAACAAACGAGAAGATTTCAAATATTATTCTTTTTAAAAGAATTATTTTATTAGTTGGAAGTAGATACCCTGAAGCTCTTAAAAATCTTGATAATTTTCTTGCTTGTTTGCAAGATTTTGATTTATCAAAGGATTTGGTAATACTTTTGCCTCTGAGCATTAATGCGAATGTGATTCAAATTCACAGTTATTTAAATAAATATGGTTTTATAAAACAGAATAAAGTTAAATTTCTAATTGATGAAGATTCAATATGGAAAAAGAAAGATCAATACGTAGTGATTGGAAAAGGGAAATTCAATTCATGGGCCAATATGGCAGAAGTTGGCTTGTCTAATGCAGGAACTGCTACAGAACAAATTACGGGCCTTGGAATTCCATCTCTTTCATTACCAGGACGTGGACCACAATTTACAAAATCATTTGCAAAAAGGCAATCAAGATTATTGGGAGGCAGTGTTTTAGTTTGCAAGAACAAAAAAATTCTTTTAAAACGTTTAAGTTTACTTTTGAAAAGAAAAGTCGATAGGTTAGAACAAGCAAAAATTGGAAAAAAAAGAATGGGGGAATCCGGAGCAAGTAAGAAAATAGCAGATGCCATAAACCTTGATTTGTTATCTTAGTAGATGGCACTAGCCTATTAATTATTAATTTTTTTATGTATCCAATAAATGATCGACAATATCTAAAAATTTGCGCGGAGATTGCAAAACTTATGAGTATAAGCTTATCTTCTGCTAAGAAGAAAGTAGAAATTCAAATTGCAAAAGAAGGCTCGAAAACTATTCAAGAAAAAATACAAGTTGCGCAAAATGTCTTAAAAATTTGTGAAAAAAATGATGGAGATAAATTAAGTTCTTCAAGAATACTTGATAAGCTTATGGAAACTCTTGAGGGTGAAGATAATTTTTTAACTGAAGATTGATTCTTAATGTTCAAATATATTTGAGAATTTTAGTATGTCTAAATCAGCAAGTACAGAAACTGTTTCGAAACATTTTTGAGCTAATTCATATCTATCCTCTCTTTCTAAGATAACTTTTAATTTATGCATAGCTTCAATTAAATATCTAACATCATTTGCTGCATAATCTAATTGATCTTTTGTTAAATCTTCTTTGCTACCCCAATCACTACATTGTGAGCTTTTATCCAGTTCTATACCTAATAATTCATTTATTAAATCTTTTAAACCGTGTTTATTTGTATAAGTTCTTGCCAACTTACTAGCAATTTTTGTACAAAAAATATTTTTTGTATTAATTTCAAGATTGCATTTTAGAGCTGCTACATCAAATCTCGCATAGTGAAATATTTTAGTTATTTTTTCATCTTCAAGAAGTGCTTTTAAATGAGGTAAAGAAGATGTATTAAGTTCGATTTTTATACAGGATGTTTTACCAAATTCATTGCATATTTGTACTAAACAAAGTCTATCTCTTCCATGAATTAACCCCATTGCTTCGGTATCAATAGCTAGGTAGGATGAGTTTTTGTAGAAATTATATAAATCTTCTGTTAAATCGGTATAAAGAAAATCAATATTTTTATTTTTAATAGTCATTTTTAAAAAGCTTTTAAAGTAATTTAAGATCTTAGAATATTACTTAAGATGTTATTTAATTAAGAATTTTTATATAACAGGGTTATTTTACAGAATAAATCTAAAAAATTATAATATGATGTAATTTTAATTTTTATTCTCGAGTTACTAGAAAAAATTTATTTAATGTCCTATACCTTAAATTCAACATTATTACTGACAATTCTTTTGGCAATAGGATTATTTTTTTTTCTTAGGGCCTCTAGTAAAGATAGAACAACTATCGTTGAGATTTCATCTTCTCAAAAGCCAATTAAGGTTTTAAATGATTTATGTCAATGGCTTAATTTAAGGGGATGGAAGCAAACGGGAGGAGATTTTGAACAAAGAATTTTAATATTTAAGGGGCAAGTTGTTTCTAGTAAATTTTTAGCAATTTTTTTAGGTTTTCTTGGAGGTTTTGGTTGTTGTGCTTTAGGCTTAGTTATTATTCAAATATATCCTGAATTAGCTTGGTGGCCTATTCTTTTAGGATTAGTTGGTGGCCCTTTGTCTGGAATTATTTATTTTAAGAAATCAGCAAGAGAGGAGAAATTTGAATTAAAATTGATCAATGAAAATGAAAATGACACAACTTTCATGCGACTAAGAGCGCATAGGGATGAATTAATCTCTTTAGAAAATGAACTTGGAGAAAAACTTCAATTAAAAAGTGACGGTTCTTTATTTAAAACACCTATTTAAATATTTCAAAAAGTTTGATGATTTTAATCAAAGATATTATTCTCTATACAGAATTTCTCTAATTCTTTATCATTGAACCAATCTTGAGGTTTTGTAAAAATTGATGTGAGAAATTCCTCTCGAGAACCCTTTTTAGCTTTATATCCATATTCCCATCTAGCTAAAGGTGGTAAGGACATTAGTATAGATTCAGTTCTACCGTTTGTTTGTAGTCCAAAAATAGTCCCTCTATCCCAAACTAAATTGAATTCGACATATCTACCTCTTCGATATAGCTGGAATTCTCTTTCCTTCGATGAATACGTTTGAGAAGCTCTATTTTCGATAATGGGTAAATATGAAGGAAGGAATGCCTTCCCACAGTTTTCCGCTAAAGAAAATAAATTATCCCAATTTAAATTAGATTTGCTAATACTTTGCGAAGCTTTTGAAGCCTCTCCATTGTAATTATTTCCCCTATAAATATTCCCTGAACCATCTTGATAATCATAAAAAATACCTCCTATGCCTCTAGATTCATTTCTATGCTTTAAAAAGAAATATTCATCACACCACGGTTTGAAAACTTTATGCAAATCTTTATCAACTTTCTCACAAGCTTTTTTATGCTCATTATGAAAATTTCTCACATCAGAAAGATAAGGATAAAAAGGGGTTAAGTCTGCACCTCCTCCAAACCACCAAACAGGACCAGCTTCGAAATATCGATAATTCAGATGAACTGTAGGAATGTATGGATTCTTAGGATGCAAGACCATAGAAGTTCCCGTAGCAAACCATTCATGACCTTTTGCTTCAGGCCTTTGAGATATTATAGATTGAGGTAATTCTTTTCCCTGTACTTCAGAGAAATTTACTCCTGCTTGCTCAAAAATTGAACCATTTTTCAATACTCTTGATCTGCCACCACCACCTTCATCTCTTAGCCATGATTCTTCTCTAAATTTCCCTTTGCCATCAATATTTTCAAGCCCTGAACAAATTTTGTCTTGTAGAGTCAACAAGAGATTTTTAGTTTTTTCTCTCGAGTTTGTGGGAGGTTCTCTGAACATGTATTTAGTAAATCTTGAAGAAAAAAATTTTTTGGTTAATTATAAGTTTCCTTTTATAATTTCTCTTAGTGGGTCCTTATTGCCTATTATTTGATAGTTCGACATAGTTCTTAATCTTTTAAACTGTCGACTACCTTGTCAAAATATTTAAAAATTTAATGACCACAATAGAAGATGCGAATTTTGCTTTACAAAAAGTTCTAGATGCTGGATCACAGAAAAATGTAATTGAATTAGCTTGGATTAAAAATGTAAGAGTAAATATACCAAGAGTAATCGTAACATTATCATTACCATCATTTGCAAATTCTCAAAGAGATAGAATTGTACAAGAGGTTAGAAAAGTACTTCTGGATTTTGAAGATATTGATGATGTTCAAATAGAGATAGATAATAATCCTTCCAAAACAGAATCTAAAACTCAAAGTGATGCTCCTGTGTTGCAGAAGATTAATGGAATTCAACACATCATAGCTGTTAGCAGTGGTAAAGGTGGAGTTGGGAAAAGTACCATTGCAGTTAATCTCGCTTGTTCTCTAGCTAAATTAGGCTTAAAAACTGGTTTGCTCGATGCGGATATATATGGACCTAATACTCCCTCAATGATGGGGGTTGCCGAACAGAATCCAAAGGTTACAGAAGGTAGTGGCAGTGATCAAAGGTTGATACCAATAAATAAATATGGAATTTCTTTGGTATCAATGGGTTTTCTCATAGAAGAAGGTCAGCCAGTTATATGGAGAGGGCCAATGCTTAATAGTATTATTCGACAATTTTTGTACCAAGTTGAATGGAATAATCTTGATTTTTTGGTTATAGATTTACCGCCAGGAACAGGAGATGCGCAAATTTCTCTTTCTCAGTCTGTTCCTATTTCTGGAGCTATTGTTGTCACTACTCCCCAACAAGTATCTTTGCAAGATGCAAGGAGGGGATTAGCAATGTTTAAACAGCTGGGAGTGCGTTTATTGGGAATTGTAGAAAATATGTCAGTATTTATTCCGCCGGATATGCCAAGTAAAAAATATGAAATTTTTGGTAAAGGTGGTGGACAAACATTAGCTAAAGAAAATGATTTACCATTGTTAGCTCAAATCCCTATTGAAATCCCCCTTGTTGATGAAAGCAATAAAGGTGTACCAATCTCAATAAGCCAGCCAAATAAAGAAAGTTCGATTGCATTTAGGAATTTAGCTCAATTAATTAAGAATCAATTTGTTAGTAGATAATTGATGTTTAAGAGAATTTATTTATTTAATAAGAGAGAATTTTTACCAAAAAAAAACAATTTTAATAGAGGTTTTTTATTTTCTCCATTACTTATAATTCCCTTATTTTTAGTTATTATTTCGGGCTTATTGATAAAAAGTATTCAGGGTGATTTTTTAGTATCGAATTACTTAGATCACATTTTAACTGGTTTTTTAGGTTATCTTTTAGCATTTTTTATTTCTTATATACCGTTAGAGAGACTTAGAAAGTATTTGGTCCCATTTTATTTGTGCACTTTAATATCCTTATTACTAATTTATTTTTTTGGAATATCAGTTTCTGGAGCTCAAAGATGGTTAAACTTAGGCTTTTTTTCTTTTCAACCTTCAGAAGTAGCTAAACTAAGTACTGTATTGACTCTTGCTTTAGTACTCGACAAAAAAATTATTTTAACAATAAGAGATTTAGTATTGCCTTTATTAGTAGTTATTATTCCTTGGTTATTAATTTTTTTTCAACCGGACTTAGGTACCTCTTTAGTTTTACTTGTTTTGACAGGTGTGATGCTCTACTGGTCACAAATGCCCATAGAGTGGATTTTAATTATGATGTTTTGTCTTGTCACTTCTATATTATATTTAACCTTACCGACTCTTCTTATTTTCTGGATTCCATTTATAGGATATCTTGCTTATAGATCTTCGAAAAAGAAAATTATTTTTTCTACTATCGCTATATCGTTGCATTTATTAGTGGCAAAATTGACACCAATTTTGTGGCAATATGGTTTAAAAGAATATCAAAAAGATAGATTAGTTTTATTTTTAGATCCAAATAGAGATCCATTAGGTGGTGGATATCATTTGATACAGAGTCAAATTGCTATTGGTTCTGGAGGATTATTTGGGACTGGTTTGCTAAAAGGTAAGCTGACTAATTTGCAATTTATACCAGAACAACATACTGATTTTATATTCAGTGCTCTAGGCGAAGAATTGGGTTTTGTGGGGTGCATAGTAGTTTTATTTTTGTTCTTTTTTTTGATTAAAAAACTTATTAATACTGCAACAATTGCTAGGACTAACTTTGAATCTCTAATTGTTATTGGAATAGCCTCGACTTTTTTATTCCAAATAATTATTAACTTATTTATGACAATTGGATTAGGACCAGTTACTGGAATTCCCCTCCCTTTTATGAGTTATGGACGAACTTCATTGGTGACTAATTTTATATCTATGGGATTTGTTTTATCTATATTGAAACGTTCTAGATCACTAAGAAGTTCATGAAATCACAAATAACTATAAAAAAACTTCAAGACCTTTTGATTAAAGGAGTTCAAACTATATATGTTGATGATGATACATCTAGAAGAATGTGGTGGGCTTCTTTAGACGTGATTCAAAAAGAATTTCTATCTCAGAATTATAAACAGGGTGGGATTTGGGTGGCCTCGCCTTTGCCAGCTTTTAATGATAAAAAATTTTTAAATCAACTTCATGGATGGCTTTGGTCTCCTGAGGGGTTCCCATACTTTCAAAATGAGAATGCAGGATTTTTACCAGTCAATAATTCAGAAAAGATAAAAAAAGATTTTGATTTATTTAGTAATTATAAAGTCTTAAATCTTAGTCAAGAAGATGGTTTTGAACCTTTTTTGATGATAATCACCCCAAATTTTCAATGCATTTTATCAATTGTTGGAGAAAAAGATAAGAAAATTCTATTAATGAAGTGTGATGAAGAAAGCCTAAAACTTTCAATTGAGTTAATGCATGCAAAATTAAATCAAGAAAATTATGAGGAAGGAGTAAAATTTCGTAGTGCAATTAATAATTTAGGCAATCTTAATATTAATTATCAATTTGAACAATTATTTTGGCCAACATTATCTGCAAAGCTAGCAAGTATTGTGCCAAATCACAATATACAGAATTCTGTAAAAAACGATGAAAAAAGTTTACAAACAACTGAAGCTAAATTACTACGTGCAATATCCCATGAAGTAAGAACGCCTTTGGCAACAATAAGAACCCTCATAAGTTCTACTTTAAAAAAATATAAGATGGATGAATCAATGAAAAATCGTTTAATTCAAATAGATAATGAATGTAATGAACAAATTGATAGGTTTGGTTTAATCTTTAATGCAGCAGAATTAGTGAGTAATGAAGTTGCTTCATTAAATAACTTGGCAAAAATTGATTTAGCCGAAATTTTTAAAAAGCTTGCTCCTTTATGGAATAAACAATTAAATCGCCGCGGAATTTCTTTAAAGATTGATATCCCTGATCAGCTTCCGCAAATTTTGAGTGATTCTGAAAAATTGGAATTAATGTTAAGTGGATTAATAGATAAAAATACTAGAGGATTAAAAGAAGGTAGTACATTAATATTAGAGTTAAGACCAGCTGGCCAAAAACTTAAACTTCAATTAAAAATACAAAAATCAGAAAGTAATCAGAAAGAAATTCTAAAAAAAGATAACGGTTCTGATATTGGTCCTGTTTTAAATTGGAACCCTCAAACGGGCAGTTTACAACTTAGTCAAAATGCTACTCAAAAGTTGTTAGCTAGTTTAGGAGGGCATGTCACAAAAAGGCGTGATACGGGTTTGACAGTATTTTTTCCGATTTCAGATTCAAAATGAAATGAGAAATAAGTTTTCCATTTATTAAATAATGTAGAAAATTTCTTATTAAATTCCAATTTTGCAAAATATGAATGCTAATTTCTTAATAGAAATAACTCAAAATTAAGGATGACTGAAACTTTAGTTGGTCAATTTCCAAAGCATATAGGAAGTACTGGGGGTTTATTAAACTCAGCAGAAACAGAAGAAAAATATGCAATCGTATGGAAAAGTTCAAAGGAACAAGCATTTGAATTGCCAACTGGTGGCGCTGCTATTATGCATGAAGGCGATAATTTAATGTACTTTGCAAGAAAAGAACAATGCCTTGCATTAGGGACACAATTAAGAGCCTTCAAACCAAGAATTGAAGATTTTAAAATCTACCGAATTTTCCCAGGTGGCGATATTGAATTTTTACACCCAAAAGATGGTGTTTTCTCTGAAAAAGTAAATGAAGGCAGAGAGAAAGTAGGTCATAATCCTAGAAGAATAGGTGAAAATCCTAATCCAGCTGGTTTGAAATTTACAACTAAGAATACTTTTGATTAACTTCTCTAAAGTTGATATAAAAGAAGAAAATAATTATAATTTGGGTTGACATTATTAATATGATCAGCTCACAGAAGGATAGTTTTTTAAAGGCTTACAAAGAAGGTAAAAATTTTATACCTATCATTCAAACTTGGCCAGCAGATTTAGAGACTCCATTATCGACTTGGTTAAAACTAACCTCAAAAGACTCCCATGGTGTTTTTCTTGAATCTGTTGAAGGTGGTGAAAGTTTGGGAAGGTGGAGTATTGTTGCTACTGAACCTCTTTGGGAAGCTGTTTGTAATGGAGAAGAAATAGTTAAAACTTGGAGAAATGGTAAAACTGAAACATATAAAGGTGATCCTTTTGATATTTTAAGAAATTGGACAAAGCAATATAAGTCAATCATGCTTGATGACTTACCATCAATTGGACAGTTATATGGCTCTTGGGGTTATGAATTAATAAATCGAATAGAGCCAAGCGTTCCAATAAATGAAATACCTGGAAACAACATACCTTATGGTTCTTGGATGTTTTTTGATCAGTTAGTTGTTTTTGATCAAATAAAAAGATGTATTACTGCAGTTGTTTATGCAGATGCAACTTCTTTAAAAGAATTTTCGATTGAAGAGTTGTACCTAAACTCAATTTCTAAAATTCAGAAAACTAGAAATTTAATGAGAGTTCCTCTAAAAGAAAATCAGTTTTTAGATTGGAATGAAAATGAGAATTTGAATTTAGATCTAGAAAGTAATTGGAAGAAAAAAGATTTTGAGGATGCAGTTCTCTCTGCAAAAGAATATATAAGAAAGGGAGATATTTTCCAAATAGTTATAAGTCAGAGATTCCAAACTAAAGTTAATAATGATCCTTTTAATTTATATAGAAGTTTGAGGATGGTTAATCCATCTCCATACATGTCATTTTTTGATTTTGGCTCATGGTATCTGATTGGTTCTAGTCCTGAAGTAATGGTTAAAGCTGAAAAAAATAAAAATAGTCAGATTGTCGCTAGCTTAAGACCAATAGCTGGCACAAGACCTAGAGGTATTGATAATCAACAAGACTTGGAATTAGAAAAGGATTTATTAAAAGATCCAAAAGAGATCGCTGAGCATGTAATGCTTATTGATCTTGGAAGAAATGATCTTGGAAGAGTTTGTGATATTGGTACTGTGAAGGTCAAGGATTTAATGGTTATTGAGAAATATTCACACGTCATGCATATAGTTAGTGAAGTTGAGGGAATCTTACAAAAGAATGCTGATGTATGGGATTTACTAAAAGCATCTTTTCCTGCTGGGACAGTAACTGGTGCGCCAAAAATAAGAGCTATGCAATTGATTAAGCACTTTGAAAAAGATGCTAGAGGACCTTATGCAGGTGTTTACGGATCTATTGATATTAATGGCGCATTAAATACGGCAATTACGATAAGAACTATGATAGTAAAACCTTCAAGAGATGGGAAATATGATGTTTCAGTGCAAGCAGGAGCTGGAATAGTTGCAGATTCTTCTCCAGAAAATGAATATCAAGAGACGATAAATAAAGCAAAGGGGATACTAAAAGCATTAGCCTGTTTGGGTAAATAGATGAGTAAAGAAAATCTTTATAAAGGTTTTGAAGTTGAACTATTTACTGGTTCTTTTGATTCTCATATTGGTGTTTCGGCTGATATTGAGAAAAAATTTTCTGATTTTGTAAAAGAGCCAGATAACAGAAATGTTGAATACATAACAACACCTGAAAAAGACTACAAGTTTTTATATGAGAAATTAATAAATCCAAGAAAAAAGTTAAGAAAGTGGTTAAATACTAAAAATTTAACAATCATTCCTTCATCCACTCTTTGTTTTAAACACGATATTCAATTTCAAAGATCTGATATTGACAATGTATATCATCAATTTATTCAAGATAATTATGGAATATCTATTGCAACTTCAAGTGTACATATAAACATAGGAATAGATAATTTAGATAAGCTTTTTACAGCTATTAGACTTATAAGATGTGAGGCTGCTCTATATCTGTCCTTAAGTGCAAGTTCACCTTTCTTAAATAATAAAATTACGGATAATCACTCTCAGAGATGGATCCAATTTCCTAAAACACCAAATAGGGTTCCTTTTTTTGTAAATCATAATTCTTATATAGATTGGATAGATGAAAATATATCTAATAAAAACATGCAAAATATAAGGCATTTTTGGTCTTCAATCCGACCAAATGGTCCCCAAAGACCTTTAATTCTTGATCGTTTGGAATTAAGAATTTGTGATTTTGTCCATGATATTAATCTGCTTTTAGGGATAACGGCCATGATAGAACTAAGGATTTTAAATCTTTTTGAAAATATAAATACCTTAGATCCTTTAAATGCCAGTATTTTTTCTATGGATGAATTATCAGAAATATGTGATCAAAATGAAGTAAATGCTGCTAAAAATAGTTTGAATTCAGAGTTAATTCACTGGCAAGATGGAAGAAAAATTATTTGTAGAGAATGGATTCAAAACTTATTATCAGATTTATCATCCACAGCAGACGATTTTGGTATGAGACATCTTTTAGATCCTATCTATAAAGTGCTTGAAGAAGGAAATCAATCTATGAAATGGATAAATCAATACGAACAAGGTCTTTCTATTGAGCAGATAATGAAAATTTCTATCGAAGATATGATTAGGAATGAGTCCAAGAATGTTTGATTATTTAAATAAATATTTGATCTGAACATTTTTACTTGTGACATAATAATTATATGGAATCTTTTCGACAGATAAAAAATAATAACGTGGATCTCATAAGTAACAACGATCCACTTGATAAAAATCGTCTTCTAATTGAAGATCTATGGGAATCTGTGCTCAGGGAAGAATGCCCTGATAATCAAGCAGAGAGATTGATACAGCTTAAAGAATTAAGTTATTCAAAACAAATTGATGGCGATAGTTCAAAAACATTTAAGAATGAAATAGTTGATATTGTAAATTCTATGGATTTAGCAGAATCCATAGCAGCAGCAAGGGCGTTTTCGTTGTATTTTCAACTCGTTAATATTTTGGAACAAAGAGTTGAGGAAGATAGATATATACAAAGCTTTACCAACAAGGATGTTCAAAAATCGCCCGACAATCTTGATCCTTTTGCACCAGCATTGGCTAGGCAAAATGCTCCAGTAACTTTTAGAGAATTATTTTACAGGTTGAGGAAATTAAATGTACCACCAGGAAAATTAGAAGAGTTGTTGCAGGAAATGGATATTCGTTTAGTTTTTACTGCACATCCGACAGAGATAGTAAGACATACGATTAGACATAAGCAAACAAGAGTAGCAAATTTGTTAAAAAAAATACAGATTGAGCAATTTTTAACAAAAGAAGAAAAAAATTCTCTCAAAACCCAATTAAAAGAGGAAGTTAGACTTTGGTGGAGAACAGATGAATTGCACCAATTTAAACCTTCAGTCTTAGACGAGGTTGATTATGCCTTGCATTATTTTCAGCAAGTTTTATTTAATGCGATGCCTCAATTGAGGGGCAGAATCGCTGAAGCACTCACCGAAAATTATCCAGATGTTCAGATGCCCTCTGAATCTTTTTGTAACTTCGGTTCTTGGGTAGGCTCTGATAGGGATGGCAACCCATCGGTCACTCCTGAGATAACATGGAGAACTGCATGCTACCAAAGGCAGTTGATGTTGGAAAGATATATTATTGCGACTTCTAATCTTAGAGATCAATTAAGTGTCTCGATGCAATGGAGTCAAGTTAGTTCCTCTCTATTAGAGTCACTTGAAACTGACAGGGTGAAGTTCCCTGAAATATATGAAGCTAGAGCTACAAGGTATAGATCAGAACCCTACAGATTGAAATTAAGTTATATTTTAGAAAAATTAAGGTTGACACAAGAAAGAAATAATTTATTAGCTGATAGTGGGTGGAAATTTGCCTTAGAAGGAGAAATAGATAACAAAAATCTAGATAAAGTTGAAAACTTATATTACAAATCAGTAAACGAATTTACTTATGATCTCGAACTAATTAAGAATAGCTTGATTAGTACAGATTTAACTTGTGAGTCTGTAAACACCTTACTTACTCAAGTTCATATTTTTGGATTTTCATTAGCAAGTTTAGATATTCGTCAAGAGAGTACAAGGCATAGTGACGCTATACAAGAGCTTACAAATTATCTTGATTTATCTGTTCAATATGACCAAATGTCTGAGGAACAGAAAATTAAATGGCTTATAGACGAATTAAATACTAAAAGGCCTCTAATTCCATCTGACGTTAACTGGACAAAAACTACAGAAGAAACCTTTTCAGTTTTTAAAATGGTTAAGAGACTACAGCAAGAATTTGGAAGTCGCATTTGCCATTCTTATGTAATTTCAATGAGTCATAGTGCATCTGATTTGCTTGAAGTTCTCTTACTCGCAAAAGAAATGGGACTTCTTGATCAAAATTCTCAAAAGTCAAAATTATTAGTTGTTCCTCTCTTTGAAACTGTGGAAGACCTTAAAAGAGCACCAGAAGTCATGGAAAAGTTGTTTAAATTAGATTTCTATAGATCATTATTGCCAAAAGTAGGAGAATCTCTTAAACCTCTGCAAGAATTAATGCTTGGATATTCTGATAGCAATAAAGATTCCGGGTTTGTTTCTAGTAATTGGGAAATTCATAGAGCCCAAATAGCTCTTCAAAATCTCTCAAGTAGAAATAACATATTGCTAAGACTTTTTCATGGAAGAGGTGGTTCTGTAGGGAGAGGAGGAGGACCAGCTTATCAGGCGATATTGGCTCAACCAAGCGGCACTTTAAAAGGGCGAATAAAAATAACAGAACAAGGGGAAGTTTTAGCCTCTAAATATAGTCTTCCCGAACTGGCTTTGTACAATCTTGAGACTGTTACTACAGCTGTAATTCAAAATAGTTTGGTCAACAATAGGCTTGATGCTACTCCAGAATGGAATCAATTAATGACTAGGTTAGCAGAAACATCAAGGTCTCATTACAGAAAATTAGTTCATGAGAATCCTGATTTGTTAAATTTCTTTCAAGAGGTAACTCCAATAGAAGAAATTAGTAAATTACAGATATCGAGTAGGCCTGCTAGAAGAAAAAAAGGTGCAAAAGATTTATCAAGTTTAAGAGCTATTCCATGGGTATTTGGTTGGACACAAAGTAGATTTCTTTTGCCAAGTTGGTTTGGAGTAGGTACTGCATTGTCATCTGAATTAAATTCAGATCCACAACAAATTGAATTATTAAGAGTTCTGCATCAAAGATGGCCATTTTTTAGGATGCTCATATCTAAGGTAGAAATGACATTATCTAAGGTTGATTTAGAAGTTGCTAGATACTATGTTGATACTCTTGGAAGTGCAGAAAATAAAGGGTCTTTTGATGATATTTTTGAAGTAATTTCTAAAGAATTTAATCTTACTAAATCTTTGATACTTGAAATTACTGGTAAAAATAAGCTCCTAGAATCCGATAAAGACTTGAAATCATCCGTAAGCTTGAGAAATAAGACAATTATTCCATTAGGGTTTTTGCAGGTTTCACTTCTAAGAAGACTAAGAGACCAGACCAGACAACCTCCAATAAGCGAATATATAGATAAAGATGAATCTAGAAGAGCTTACAGTAGAAGTGAACTATTGAGGGGAGCACTTTTAACTATTAATGGGATAGCAGCTGGCATGAGAAATACAGGTTGATAATTGCAATATTTTTCTAAAAAAAAACTTGTTCTTCCAGAAGGTTATTTTGTCAACTCTTCTCAAATCCCATTAGCTAAGGAGGTTAACAAACTTTTAGCGAACTGTGGTTGTGAGACATTTCCAATAAAACCTCTTTCTGAGGCTATTAAGAAAAGTAATTTCTTTTTTACTATACAGAATGAATTTAAAAAAAAATTATATGGCTTTGTAAGGGTTACTTCCGACAGGGGATTGAATGCTAACTTGTGGAATTTAAGTGCATGGCCAGATAATAATCAGCAACTTTATTACTCAATATTGCTTAAAGTAACTCTTGAGAAAATAAATAGAGAAATGCCTGGATGCAGCATTTCTGTCCAGGCTCCAGTATCTTCTTTTATGAGTCTAGAGGAAAATGGATTTATACTAGATCCAAATGGAATAAGAGTAATGGGATATAAACTTTAAAAATCATTTTACGAGCATGGAGGGATTCGAACCCCCGACTCTCAGAACCGGAATCTGATGCTCTATCCAACTGAGCTACATGCCCTTTAATTTTTCAATTTCTTTAAAGAAAATCTAAATAATTTAAACTTAGCTAATTTAATTAATGAATGCATAAAAAAAATTTTTTTAAATAAATTAAAAATTAGAAATTTTCGGAACCATAAAAGTTTTGAAATTGATTTAGAAGAGCAAAGAGCAATTGTTCTTGGCTGTAATGGTATTGGCAAGTCAAATTTACTTGAATCGGTTGAATTTTTAAGTCAATTAAAATCTAGTAGAGCACTAAGTGATAAAGATTTAATAGAGAACGATAGTGATATGGCTGTAGTTATAGGACAGATAAATTTTAAAGACGATTTAAAGTTAAATTTATTCCGAAAAGGCCCTAAAAGAATTTATGTCAATGAATCAATCCTGAAAAGACAGAGTGAAATAAAGAACTATATACGGAGTGTATGTTTCTGTTCTAATGATATTGATATTGTTAAAAGTGAACCCAGTTATCGAAGAACATGGATTGATAAAGTCGTTTCTCAGCTAGAACCAGTTTATTTAGACCTGAT
Organism: Prochlorococcus sp. scB243_495D8; assembly: GCA_000634195.1. GTDB lineage: Bacteria > Cyanobacteriota > Cyanobacteriia > PCC-6307 > Cyanobiaceae > Prochlorococcus_A. The sequence continues at coordinate 50,737 of JFLT01000187.1, read as the reverse complement.
AAGTAGATTTAACAGGCTTTTAAAACAAAGAAGTCATTTTTGGCGTTCGGAAAGTTTCTTAAAAACTCAATCCATAGATATTGTTGAAAGTTTTGATGTTCAAATGTCAATAATAAGTACAAGAATTTTTAGACGAAGAAGAAGAGCTTTATTAAAAATAAAACCATATGTTGAATATTGGCATAATTATTTAAGTAAATCTAAAGAGCAAATAAGCATAAATTATCTTTCGGGGATACAAAATATAAGTCCAGAAGAAGAAGAAGAGGAAGTTATCAGCAAAAAAATAGCAGAACAACTATTAAATCAGCGTTCAATAGAAGCATTGACTGGTAAATGTAATTTTGGCCCTCATCGTGATGACGTTGAGTTCCTTATTAATAATGTTTCAGTTAGAAAATATGGTTCATCAGGACAGCAAAGGACTTTTATCTTGGCTTTGAAGATGGCTGAGCTAGATTTATTAACTAAAACATTAAATGTCCCTCCAATACTTATATTGGATGATGTCTTGGCCGAATTAGATTTAACCAGGCAAAATTTGTTATTAAATTCTGTTGGTAAAGATAGTCAATGTTTCATAAGTGCGACGCATCTAGATAAATTTAATCAGTCTTTATTAGGCTCTTCACAAATGATTCACTTATAATTTTTAAAAGGCATAATTTTTAGCTAATCTTAAATTTATATAAATTTCTTGAATGGAAATCTACAAAAAAAATCAAATTTTAAGTTCGTTTCATGGTGATCATAAATTAAGTCATCAAAGTAAACACCTTTTGTTGGAACTTTATAAATGCGATTTCGAAAAATTAAATGACGAATCCTTTTTGCGCTGTACTTTAAACAGAGCTGCAAAATTGGCAAATGCAACAGTTCTCAATTTGATAAGTAATAAATTTGAGCCGCAAGGGGTTACGGCAATTGCATTACTGGCTGAATCTCATATTTCAATACATACTTGGCCTGAGTCTAATTATTCTGCAGTTGATATTTTTACATGTGGTAAAAATATGATGCCTGAACTAGCTAGTCAATATTTAATTGAATCTTTAGTCGCTAAAGAACATTCTTTACGTGTTATTGAGCGAAAGCCACCTTCAGAAGTCCCTAAACAGATCAGAACGGTTCTTTGACAAAATTACCTATTTAATTTTCCGCTTACTAGTCCCTCAAGATCTAAACTTGTGCAATTAAATCCTAAATTATAAAAATATTGAACTAACTCACTAAAATTATATTTGTTAAAAAAATGCTTTAATTCATCTTTGGGAATTTCTATTCTTGCAGTTGAGCCTTGGCATCTAACTCTAACCTCCGATAATCCATATTCTTTAAGGTATTCTTCTGCTTTCTCAACCATTTTTAGCCTCTCACTTGTTATTTCATGGCCATAAGGAAATCTTGATGATAAGCAAGGTTGAGCAGGTTTATCCCACCAAGGAAAACCCAATGCTCTTGATATATCCCTTATGTCTTGTTTTGAAACTTTAAATTTTGCGAGGGGAGAGATTACTCCTGCTTGTTTTGAGGCTTGTATTCCCGGTCTGTAATCTTTAAGATCATCCAGATTTACTCCATCTAAAACAACTTTGTAATTAAGTTTTTTTGAGAGGTAGGTTGTATGTTTATGAAGCTCTTTTTTGCATGCAAAGCATCTATCTTTAGGATTTTTACTATAACTTGATTGGTCTAATTCTGATGTTTTAATTTCTAAATGCTTTACTCCAATCCATTTTGCTTGCCTTCTTGCTTCTTCACGAAGAGTATTGGATAATGCAGGAGAAATACCAGTTATAGCAATTGCTTTGCTACCTAATTGCTCGAATGCTAATGATGCTACCAATGTACTGTCAACTCCTCCGGAATAAGCAATACAAACACTTTTTAGATTCTTAATGTATTTTCTAATTGTATAAAGCTTTTCACTTTGTTCATCAGAGAGAATTTCTAGTTGATTGAACATGCTAATTACTTTAAAATTCAAATTACCTATGAATAGGTTGAATTTATTATTAAATATTTAATAATATTCTTATCTATATCTTAGATTAAATTTATTAATTTTGTTCAATTGACGAATACGAGTAGAAATAGAGGAATTGGAATTGTCACAGCAAGTGACAGTCAAGAGAGATCAAAGGGTCAATTGCATATTTATGATGGGGAGGGTAAGGGAAAAAGTCAGGCTGCATTGGGAGTAGTTCTCAGGACAATAGGATTAGGAATATGCGAAAAAAGACAGTCAAGAGTTTTACTTCTAAGATTTTTAAAAGGCCCAGAAAGACCATATGACGAGGATTCAGCCATAGAAGCTCTACAAAGAGGGTTTCCACATTTAATCGACCATGTAAGGACGGGAAGATCCGAATTCTTTACTGCTGACCAAGTTACAAGGTTTGATGTTGGTGAGGCTGAAAGAGGTTGGAATATTGCTAAAGGAGCAATTGCTAGTTCTCTTTATTCTGTAGTTGTACTAGATGAGTTGAATCCAGTTCTTGATTTAGGAATGCTTGATATCAAGGAAGTAGTTGATTCTCTTCAAAATCGTCCAGATGGATTAGAAATAATTATTACTGGAAGGGCAGCTCCGTCCTCCTTGGTAAGAATATCTCAACTCCATTCAGAAATGAGACCACGTTTTATAGGAGACTTATCAGAACAAACCAGTAACAGTAGTTCTAGTGGTGGAATTGAGATTTATACGGGTGAAGGAAAGGGTAAATCCACAAGTGCACTTGGTAAAGCTCTTCAAGCTATCGGTAAAGGAATATCTCAAGATAAAAGTCATAGAGTATTAATATTGCAGTGGTTAAAAGGTGGCAATGGTTATACCGAAGATGCTGCCATAGAAGCTTTGAGAGAAAGTTACCCTCATTTAGTAGATCATTTACGTTCAGGGAGAGATGCCATCGTATGGAGAGGTCAGCAACAACCAATTGATTATGTTGAGGCTGAAAGAGCATGGGAAATTGCTAAAGCTGCTATTTTGTCTGGCTTGTACAAAACAATCATTTTAGATGAATTGAATCCAACTGTTGATTTAGAGTTGCTACCTGTGGAATCAATACATCAAACGCTTTTAAAAAAACCAGCAGATACAGAAGTTGTAATTACTGGAAGGTGTAAAAATGAACCTTCATACTTTGAACTTGCTGATGTTTACTCTGAAATGGTTTGTCATAAGCATTACGCAAACGTGGGAGTTGATTTGAAAAGAGGTGTAGATTACTAACTATTCTTAAAAATTAATTGCAAAAAATTTTTTTTACCTTTTCAATACCACCTTCAATAGACCTTGACTGAATTTTGAATTTAGACAAGATTCTTGAAGCTTTTTCAGAACGTTTACCCGATTTACATATAGTAAAAACCTCTTTATTTAAACTTTCTTTTTGAATAAATTTTAAGTCAGATTCTTGGTTCAAATGACTTAGGGGAATTGAGATAGATCCTTCTATTGCAGATGTAGAAAACTCTTCATTTTCTCTAACATCTATTAAAAGAATTTGGTTGGGTTTTGCTTTGTATAAACTATTAAAATCATTAGCATTAATACTATTAATTTCATCGTTTTTCTCACAATATTCATCGTTATTATAAAAGCCTTCAAACTGAGACAGATTTTTTATTGGTTTATTTAAATGATCACTTTTTAGATGTAATTTTTTCATACTCATATTCAATAGATCAAAAATTAAAATCTTCCCATCTAAAATTTCACCTTTTTTTAAAATGATTTTGATAATCTCATTAACCTGAAGAATTCCTATTAAACCTGTTGAAACACCCACAACGCCGTATTCTGCACAACTAGGAGCAGCATTTTTTGAAGGCGATTCTGGAAGTAAGTCTCTTAAATTAGGACTATTTTTATATAAATTGAAAACACTCACTTGTCCTTCAAAGCCTTGTACACTTCCAAAGACTAGGGGTTTATTTAATATCAGGCATGAATCATTTATTAAATATCTTGTTCCAAAGTTATCCGAGCAATCACAAATAACATCAAACTCCTTTATTAATTCAAGAGCATTTTTAGGATTAATTCTCTCTGAAAAGGTTAATATTTCACAATTAGGATTGAATTTTTTAATTCTTTCCCGAGCAGAATCAATTTTAAGATTGCCAATAGTATTTGTTTCATGAATTATCTGTCTCTGGAGATTAGACTTTTCAACTTGATCGTTATCAACTATTCCAATTCTCCCAATTCCTGCTGCAGCTAGATAAAGCAAAACGGAAGAACCAAGCCCACCTGCTCCAATGCATAATACTGAGCTGTTTTTAAGATTTAGTTGACCCTTATAACCTATCTCTTTGAGGGTCAAATGTTTTTGATATCTTTCTTCTTCATCAGAGTTTAAGAAATTAAATTTGATATCTTTGGACATTTCGATCCTTTAATTTTTGCAAGCTAAACTATGCAAACATAATAATTTAAATAAAAATTTTAGACTTTTTAATTTTTCTTATTACTGCAATTTATTAATGTTTTTGTTAGAACTAGACAATAATGTGAAGTTTTTATAAATCAATTTTAAGTTTAAATATCTTCAGAAAGCATATATACCAACCCCTCTAAAAAAATACAAAATGTTTCGGTTCGGAATTTTGCACAACAAAAAGGTAGTCAATAGACGTTTTTTCCGATACTGTCTGGTTCATATATTAAGTTTACTGAATTCATGAGTGATAACACTCCAGAGTCAAACCAAGACTCCGGCTCCGATACAAGCTCAGAAACCAAAAGTTTTTCAGAGAAGTACTCTGATGTTATGGGAAAAGTCAACGAAACCCTTGGTAATGTTGATTGGACTCAAATGGGCAAGTACGGCAAGGCGGCAGGCATAATTGCTGTTGTCGTAATAGCTCAGATAATAATTAAAGTTGTCATTGACACGATAAACTTTTTCCCAATTCTTCCTGGTTTACTAGAACTGCTAGGGGTCATTGTTGTCGGTCAATGGAGCTGGCAAAATCTTCGTACCAGTGAAAATCGTGAAGCAGTTTTAGATAAGGTACAAAATCTTAAGAAGACATATTTAGGTTAGTTAAAGATTACATATTAAGAATTGCTTTTACGTAATCTTCAACTTGGTTTAAGTACCCTCCTCCAAACATATTGGCGTGATTCAATATGTGATAAAAATTATAAATAATAATTCTTTTTTCAAATCCGTTTTTTATAGGAAATATCCTATGGTATTCTTCATAAAATTCTTTTCTAAAACCTCCAAATAGTTTTGTCATAGCTATATCTACTTCATGATCTGCCCACCAAGATGCAGGGTCAAATATAACCCCCTTTCCATTTTTGTCAATTCCTGCATTTCCTGACCATAAATCACCATGAACTAGAGTATTTATTGGTTTGTGATTCAGCAATTCTGATTTAATTTTTTCTTTAACTTTATTTATAATTTCTTTATCTAAAATTCTCGATTTAAGACTTAATAATTGAGGTATTATCCTTAAGTTTAAAAAACAATCTATCCAATTATCTTCCAAGCCTTTTTTCTGATCTGTTGTTCCGATAAAACCCTCAACTGGAAACCCAAACATTTTGGGGTTAGATTCAGCTGATTTCAAGTGAAATTCACCTAAACCTTTTCCAAGCTTTTTTTGGTCAGAGTTATGCATATCTATCCATTCAATTAAAAGAATCTCTATATTTTTTATATTTTTATATGCAATAACTTCAGGAATAACTAAGTTTTCTTGACTAATGTATTTTCTTAAATTTTGGAGACAATATTTTTCAAATTCAAGAAATTTTTTGTTTCTAATGTTTCTTTTAAGGAATAACTTTTTGTTTGAGAATTCTATTCGCCATGCATTATGAATATCGCCACCATGTACTTGTTCAATACTTTTTGGATAGGTTTCACCTAATTCTTCACAAATTTCGTTAATTTCAATAGGAGATAATTTTTGCATTTTAATGAAAAAGTCTGAAGTTATTGTTGTAGGCGCCGGTATAGCAGGACTAACTTCTGCAGCGATTTTATCAAAACAAGGCTTATCAGTGACTTTAATCGAATCTCATACTCAAGCCGGAGGATGTGCCGGTACTTTTAAAAGAAAGAATTATACTTTCGATGTTGGCGCAACTCAGGTTGCTGGTTTAGAGGAGGGAGGAATACATTCTAGAATTTTTAATTTTTTAGATATTCCATCCCCAGAAGCCACAATTTTAGACCCTGCTTGCATTGTTGATTTAAATGATGGTGGTAGTCCTATTCCTATTTGGTATGAAAAAAGTAAATGGATTGCTGAAAGAGAAATGCAGTTTCCTGGGAGTCAAAGATTTTGGAAGCTTTGTACCCTAATACATGAAAGTAATTGGATATTTGCTAATAATAATCCTGTATTACCAATAAGCAATTTTTGGGATTTTTCTCAACTTCTTAAAGCACTAGTACCTTCAAACCTTGTCACAGGTATCTTACTTAAATCTACTATTTTTGATCTATTGCGGCTATGTGGATTATCCAAGAATGAGCGCTTGATTAAATTCTTAAATCTTCAACTAAAACTTTATTCTCAAGAGGACATTTATAGTACTGCAGCATTATATGGATCTACCGTTCTTCAGATGTGTCAACAGCCACATGGTCTGTGGCATCTTAAAAAATCTATGCAGTCTTTAAGTGAATCATTAGAAAGTTCATTAATTAAAACTGGAGTTAATTTAATTTTTGGACAAGAAGTTAATTCTATAACTTTTGATGACGTAAATATGTGTTGGCAACTATCTGCTAATTCGAAAAAAAAATCATTTGTTTATCAAGCAAAAGATGTGATTTATACCGCACCTCCACAATCTTTGCTCAAGCATTTGAAAGATCCTTTAGAAAGAAAAAAAAATTATAAAAATCGACTTAATAATTTGCCTGATCCAAGTGGAGCTGTTGTTTTTTATTCAGCCTTAAAAAAGGAACATATTAAAAAAACATTCTCCAATCATTATCAATTTGTTTCAAAAGAATTTTGTTCGTTGTTTGTATCAATTAGTGATGATGGTGATGGAAGAGCGCCAAAAGGCGAGGTTACTTTAATTGCCAGTATCTTTACCAAAACTAAAGATTGGTTTGATCTAGATAAACAAACTTACTTAAAGAAAAAAAATGGTTTCATGAAAAAAATATCCCTTGAATTGGAAAGTCAATTTGATATTGATCCTGAAAAATGGCTACATAGAGAATTAGCAACTCCATTGGGCTTTGAAAAATGGACAAAAAGACCTAATGGAATAGTAGGCGGGCTTGGTCAAAATCCGGATATTTTTGGTTTATTTGGATTATCAAGTAGGACGCCTTTTGAAGGTTTATGGTTATGTGGAGATTCGATTTATCCAGGAGAGGGGACTGCAGGTGTTAGTCAGTCTGCATTAATGGTTTCAAGGCAAATTTTAGCTTCCAAAGGTATAGAAAATTTTAGTTTATAAAATTTTGTCTGTTTTCTTTTGCTTCAGCAAGTTTTTTAGAAAGTAAATCCCAATTTTTTTCTTTAATAAGAGATTCCAGTATATTCAGCTTATTTTTAAAATTATTTATGGAATTTAAAACATTAATCTGATTATTAATAGCTAAATCTAGCCCTAGTTGTTCATTGCCTCCGCCAACTCTCGAAGTGTCAGCAAATCCTGTAGCAGCTAATTTTTGCGAGAGATCTAATAAAGATTGATTATTTTTTGTTTGCGCAGTTTCTATGAGGGCAGAAGCTAAAAATATAGGCAAATGAGAAATTAGAGATACTGCTTTATCATGCTCTTTTGGCGAAGCTTGGCAAACTTCACAATCCATTGATTTTATGAGCTCGGAAATAGTTCTGACTGAATTTAAATCACTATTTTGTGTTGGAGTAATAATCCATTTTGCATTTTTAAAAAGACCTTCAAAACCTGAATCTACTCCTTTTTTTTCTGTGCCTGCCATTGGATGAGATCCAATAAATAGAGGATGTGAATTTTCCCATGTATTTACAATTGGTTCTTTTACAGACCCTACATCAGTTAGTATCGTTTCCTGAGGTATTGATGCTACTAATTGTTGCGACGGACTGATCAAATCTTTGATAGGCAATGCCAAAATTATTAGCTCACATTTTTTTAATAAGCTCAGATCACAGCTAACAAAATTTGCAAGTTTTTTATCCTTAGCTTTTTTTTCATTAAATTCATTATTCGCTATTCCATAAATTGTATGATTTAGACTTTGGAGTTTTAATCCTAAAGAACCACCAATTAATCCTAATCCTACTATTCCAATTTTCATAAATTAATTAATTCAAGACCCTCTTTTATTGATACCAATTTTTTGTATATTAGGTTCATAAATTTTGCATGTTTTTGAAATTAAATTAATTATAAATGCTTGAAATTTTAAGTCATCAATATTTGAAAAATTTTTTGAGAGATCAAAGTATTAATTGGGAGCACATATATTCTTTTGGGAGGATAGTTTCCAAATGTATTGAAAATGATTCTACCTACCTAATTAATTCAGAAATTTTCTCTAGCTATGATTGGTTACCTCCAATTTTGATTTCTTTATTTTTAAAGGAAGAGGATTCAACTTTTATTTTATCTAAAGAAAAAATCCAATTTATAAGCCAATTTCAGATTGATTCATTGAAAAATCTAGGTTTTAATTTTATTTTGAAAAATGATCAATTTATTTTTGCAAATCATCATGTTCAGTTGATAACTATCCAAAATTTCCTTAATGATCCCAATTCTCGTAATCTTAGAAATCATCGAATAGTTTATTCAGGAATTGAGGATATAAAACAGGATTTAAAAAATCATTTTAGGATTTCTTTACTTAAAAAGGATTGGACAAAAAATTTTAAAGAATTTGAATTAATCAATCAAAAATTTATAAAAGTATATGATTCGTTGAAGAAAAATTTTTTCTTGAGAAAGGTCTTAGGAAATAGTTATATTAATTTAGATGAAAAAGAAATTAGTTTCTTGTCAAACTTTTTTCATGAAAATTCTTTTTTTTCTGATAAATTTTTAAGCGTCAACAAAGCGTTATCTCAAGGGTGGGCATGCTGGGTAAAGTTAAACGATACAAATTTAGATTGGAATTTGTATTTACAGCCAATAGATGAACTTTTTCAAATTAAGGAATTTTTTTTAAATAATAAATTTGTTTTTTTATCAGCATTGAGAAAAGATAATTTTTTCCAAATGTATTTTAAAAAGCATAGTTTAGATATTGACTTGGTTATTAATTTTAAGAGTAACTTTGAAGAGAAAAAGATTTCTTTATATATACCCTCTAAACAGTTGCTTCCTAATAATCCTCTTTTTACCAATTCAATCTTGGATAAATGCAAAAAGTTAATACTTTTTAGAAAGGGTTTAACTTTAGTGTTGTCTGATGATATTGATTTAAAAATTAAACTTGCTACAGAATTAGCTTCTACTTACGGGAAGAGAGTATTGCTAGAGACAATTCCCTCAGGTAGAAATGAAATCCTTTGCTCTAGTTTTGACTGGTGGATTATGAATTCTTATTTAATTCAAATTCCAGGACAAATTATCATTCCTTTACTTCCGATTCCGAATATGTCAGAACCCATTAATGCAATTACTGTCTCTCATAAAAAGAAGCTTTCTCAAGATTGGTTTAGAGACTTCTTTCTTCCTCTAGCTAGAATTAAACTTGAAAGATCTATTTCTCCTTTAAGAAGAAATTCAGGTAAGTTAATAATCCTAGATGGAAGAGCAAATAAAAGAAACTGGGGAAGATTACTTTTGCAAAACATTCAACCCTCAAAACAAATTAACTATATGCTACCTTTTGATTAGGTTATGATTTTGTAAATAACTAAAGAAATATGGGAGAAGCAAAAAGACGTAAAACACTTGGTTTACCTCCAAAAAAAAATAATACTAAAACTAAAATTGATGAGTCTCCAAGATTATTTGAATGGCTTCCCTTTACAATCGATCAAAGAGATAACCTAATTAAATTAAGTATTAAGGCCAGTTGGTTTGGAATCGGAGGGTTAGTAATCTTATGGATTGTAGTGAGATTTATAGGCCCTGCTGCTGGATGGTGGACTTTAGCTGATTCTTTATAAATCTAAGCTACTGTTTTTATATCATTAACAGCGATTGTATTAGCAGGATTGCTATTCAATGCTTTCATTGAATTAGAACTGACTTCAGTTCCTTCTGTTAATTTCTCTTTAACCATAGATTCTACTTTATTCCTGATTTCTAAGTTTTGATCAAGCCAAATAATTGTATTATCTCTTCCTTGTCCAATATTTTCTCCTTCATAACTATACCAAGCACCTCTCCTTATGATGATATTAGTCTCTTCTGCTAAATCTAATAAGCATCCTGTTGTACTAATACCTTTCCCAAAGAGAATATCAAATTCTGCAATTCTAAATGGTGGTGCAACTTTGTTTTTTGCTACTTTCACTTTTGCTCTTATGCCATATTCCTCAGTACCTCTTTTAAGAGTTTGAATTCTTCTGATATCAAGTCTTACTGAGGCGTAAAATTTTAATGCATTACCTCCTGTGGTTGTTTCTGGATTGCCGTATGTAACGCCAATTTTTAGTCGTAATTGATTCAGGAATATTACCGTACATCCAGATTTGCCAATATTTCCTGTTATTTTCCTCATTGCTTGGCTCATTAGCCTTGCTTGGCTTCCAATTACGTGATCTCCCATCTCTCCTTCTATCTCGGCTCTTGGGGTTAGTGCTGCGACCGAGTCAACAACTACAAGATCTACCGCACTCGATCTTATAAGTTGGTCAACTATTTCTAGAGCCATTTCTCCAGTATCTGGCTGTGAAACTAACAAATTTTCAACATCAACACCTAATGAGGCCGCATAAACTGGATCGAGTGCATGCTCAGCATCTACAAATGCAGCTACTCCTCCATTTTTTTGGACTTCCGCAATCGCGTGAAGCGTTAATGTAGTTTTTCCTGAACTTTCTGGTCCGTAAACTTCTACTACTCTTCCTTTTGGATAGCCTCCTCCTAATGCTAAATCTAATGTGAGCGCTCCAGTAGATATTGTTTCTACTTTCATTCTTGAGGCGTCACCAAGTCTCATTATTGAACCTCGTCCAAAATTTCTTTCTATTTGACCTAAGACAAGACTTAATGCCTTGTCTTTTTCTTTTGATTCAGTTTTTTTCTTTTCTTCAAGGCTCATTGTTTGATTTATCGGTTAAAGTTCTTGTAATTATTCTAAATTTGGAAATTTTTATTTAAACCAAACTTCATAAATACAAACTATAGTACATCTGTACTCTAGCCGATTATCTTTAAATTGCAACTAATTCTCCAAGGTTTCCTAATTTTAATAATTTGATTTCATTACTTAACTTATTTTTATCTGATTCTTTCAAATATCCCCAATCAGCTAGGAAGCATGGAATGTGGGAAGTTTCTGAATTTTGTTTAATATCCATTAGAGTTTTTTTTCTATCTTCTATAAAGCCTAAAATTTCATAAGTTTTTGTAAGTTTTTCAGCTATTTTGATTTTTGTTCCTGATTCATAACCAAAAATAAATTCTGGAAAAATATTTAATTGTTTAAGAATTTTTTCTGCAAATATTTTACCTTTAGTTGTTATAACTCCAGTTTTTATTCCTCTTTTGCTTAATTCTTTCATAAAATTAATAATTTCAAAAAAAGGTTTATGTAAATTTACCCACGATTTAAAATCTTTATCAATTTGGTACTTGCGGGACTTATCTAATATTTTTTGTATATCTTCTGCTATCCAGGAATTTTCATTTAATATCCTCTGGCAATTTTGATTGTAATTATTAATGAATTCATCTTTATTATCAATTTTTAATGGATTTTCTGTTTTTATAATTTCGTGAACAATTAGAATCATTTCCCAACCATATTTAACCCAAGGCCTAATTTCTTTGAAAGAATTTGGAACTCCTTGATAAAGTTTTTGATCAATAGTAATGTTGGGTGAATTTAAATATCTTTCACAAGCCAGCAGGGAACTATGCCAATATTCTTGCATTCCATCAACTATTACTCCATCAAAATCAAATAGAAAAATTTTTTGAGAAGACACCAATTGAAAATTAGAACTGGGCCGCTAGGATTCGAACCTAGGAATGTCGAGACCAAAACCCGATGCCTTACCACTTGGCGACGGCCCATTGAATTACTATTTTAATACATGAAAAGATTTTTTTCTATCCAAAAAATACAAATTTTTTATAAACATGGCGCTAGTTTTGAAAAATAAAAATATTATTTGAATGAGTTCGATTTCCATGGCTCTAGAAATTTCTGAGCTTTTTTGATCGCCAAACCCATTATTTCAGGATACTCATAGAGTTTTTTGTTATTTCTGTGAGCAAATTCAATCAGGGGCTGCATAATTTTTCTTGCAGCACTTCCAAATGCTATTCCATCTGGGAGATTGTTTGAATTCAACAATTCATGAGTTTTTTCATTTGTTCCTCCTGCTAATTGAATTAATCCTGGTGGAAGATCTGAACCGATTTTTTCAAACAACTTAACAGCATCTCTACTTGTTATAGGAGCAAGATCTCCAGACATTGGCCTTCCATCTAGTTGCCAAATAAGGGGGATATCTAGCTCATTCAGAATTTCATATCTTTCCCAAAGAGCTTTCAAAAGATCTTCGGGCTCTTGAGCTTTTTTGAAAGATTGATTTAATCCACAACTAATAGATATCTTGTCTAATTTTATTCCAGAACTTTTAAGGATACTTACAACTTTTGTAAAAGAATCTAGGCGATTGATTTCTGTATGAATTTCTACTGCATTAGGCCTTATTTTTTGAAGTGTTGATTCCAAATCATTTTTTGACAAATTATATTCATATTCACTAATTAGATTTAGAGGACAACTATTTAAACATCTTCCACATCCATAACATTTACTCTCTTTAATTCCGAAATTATCAATTGCAAAGGTGGGGCATACTTTTTCGCATGGTCTTGGACAACTAGGGGGACACTTTAAAGGATCAAATTTTGCTTTTCGAAAGTGGATATCATTACCATCACTAATACTTATCATTAATCCAGGGGAGTTTTTAAAGACTTTTTTTGCCCAATCGATTCCTTTTTTTGCTGCATAAACTATAGATTCTTCTGCTGCAACATCAATGTAGTCGACACCAGCAGCAGTATAAATTGCACATAAATCTTCTATGGCAACAATATCTTCATTACTGGCACCACAAATTAACTTAATCCATTTATCTTTTTTATTCTTGGTTTTAATCAAACAATTTAACTTTCAAATTCGTCCAAAATATAATTACTTAATGGTTTCCATTCAAGTTTTCTTGAACCCCCCATTTCAACAACTATTGTTAGTTTATTATCGTTAGTGCAAATCTCTATTAAGCTCTCTAATTCAGATTGAGATAATACTTGACCCTCTAATAACCAAAGTAATTTATTTTTATCATTTTCATTAAATAACTCAGAAGCTTGTGGGATTACTTGTTGAACTTCCCCAAGCGCTCCGTTTCTTCCTACACTTTGATGACCAAGGTGAGGTGGTCTAACGCCATGCAATTTGAGCAAGAAAACTTCTGGATCTCCAAGCCCTCTTGCTGAAGTTATGAAAGTTTTAAAGCCTTTGGCCCTCATTCTCCTCAAAAGACGAGTTTCATAACCACCTTCAAGAGGAGCAAATATTGCGAGACATTTGTTTGTTTTTAAATCGTTATGAAACTTTTTCCCTGAGAGAAGTAATGGCATAAAAATTTCCTTTATTTTTATTTTATTTTATTTTATGGTACTTGATGATGTACAATTGTAATTCAGTGAATTTTTAAGCTCGCAAGCTAGCCGAGCCTCTGAAAATGTCACATTTTTTTAGCGTTTCGTTAAAAAACTCAGGTGGGTTTATCCCGAGAGAAACTATCTATTATTCCAGATAAGTCTCAACCTTACTAATTGTTTTTTTATTAACTTAACCTTAATAACTAAAGGGTTTAGATAATTGAAAAATTATTACGAGCTAGCCTAATTTAGTCTTATGTCTATCGGAATTTTAGGAAAGAAATTGGGCATGTCCCAACTTTTCGATGATAAAGGTAATTCGGTACCAGTTACTCTTATAGAGGCTGGTCCGTGCCGAGTCACTCAATTGAAAACAACTGCTTTGGATGGTTACACTGCCGTTCAGATAGGTTATGGCTTGTCCAAAGAGAAGCATTTAAGCAAACCTGAAAAGGGACACTTATTGAAATCAGGTGAAGAACTTTTAAAGCATTTGAAAGAATATAGGGTTGAAGAAACTTCATCTTATGAAATCGGAAAACAAATAACTGTAAAAAACTTTGAGGTTGGTCAAAAAGTTGATATCAGTGGCAAATCTATGGGTAGAGGTTTTGCAGGTTACCAGAAAAGACATGGTTTTAGCAGAGGTCCTATGAGTCATGGTTCAAAAAATCATAGAGCACCAGGATCTACAGGAGCAGGAACAACTCCGGGTAGAATTTATCCAGGGAAAAGAATGGCAGGAAGATACGGAGGAAAACAGATAACTACCAAAGGATTGTTAGTTCTAAAAATTGATGACCAGAAGAATCTGCTCGTAGTAAAGGGTTCTGTTCCAGGTAAGCCCGGCTCAATTGTCAACATTAAGCCAAATAATGTTGTAGGCAAAAAAGGAGGTGAAAAATCATGACAACACTTGAAACTTTAAAGTGGGATGGTAAAAAATCAGGCAAAGTTATTCTTGATTTAGCAGTTGCTAAAGAAACTTCTTCGGCAGACTTAATCCATAGAGCAGTCCTTAGACAGCTAGCAAATAAAAGACAAGGGACAGCATCAACTTTGACAAGATCTGAAGTGCGCGGGGGCGGTAGAAAGCCATACAAACAAAAAGGTACAGGAAGAGCTCGTCAAGGATCAATAAGGACACCCTTAAGACCTGGTGGCGGAATTATTTTTGGACCGAAGCCACGTTCTTACAATCTTGATATGAATCGTAAGGAACGTAGATTAGCTCTTAGAACAGCTCTTATGTCCAGAGTACCTGATATGAAGGCTGTTGAAGATTTTGGATCTACTTTAAAGCAGCCTAAAACAAGTGATATCATTAATGGACTTTCTCGATTAGGTATACAAAAAACTGAAAAAGTCTTGGTTATTCTTGATAGCCCTTCCGATATTATAAAAAAATCCATAAATAATATTGAGAAAGTAAAATTAATCGCCGCCGATCAATTAAATGTATTTGATATTCTCAATGCCAATAAATTGGTAATAGGTCAATCAGCGATAGATAAAATTAAGGAGGTTTATGCATCATGAGTAAATTATTCGATTCTCGTTTAGCCGATGTAATACGAAAGCCAATTATTACTGAAAAAGCTACAAATGCACTAGATCTTAACCAATATACTTTCGAAGTAGATCATAGAGCGGCTAAACCACAAATAAAGGCTGCTATTGAAGCCTTGTTCAGTGTTAAAGTCATAGGAGTTAACACTATGAATCCTCCTAGGAGAACAAGAAGAGTCGGGAAATTTTCCGGTAAACGTTCTCAGGTCAAGAAGGCAATTGTACGTCTTGCTGAAGGAGACAAAATCCAACTATTTCCAGAATCTTAAGGAGTTTTAATCATGGCAATACGTAAATTTAAACCTTATACACCTGGCACTAGGCAGAGAGTAGTTACTGACTTTAGTGAAATCACAAGTGCAAAACCTGAAAGATCATTAATAGTTTCAAAACATAGAGTTAAAGGCAGGAATAATCGTGGAGTTATCACTTGTCGTCATCGTGGAGGTGGTCACAAAAGGCAATATAGATTGGTCGACTTTAGAAGAGATAAAAGAAATATCAACGCTAAAGTTGCAGCTATTCACTACGATCCTCATAGAAATGCAAGGTTGGCACTTTTATTTTACGAAGATGGAGAGAAAAGATATATTATCGCTCCAGCAGGAGTAAAAGTCGGACAAAACGTCATTTCTGGAGAAAGTGTTCCAATTGAAGATGGAAATGCAATGCCTCTTTCTGTTATGCCATTAGGATCTAGTGTTCATTGTGTTGAGTTATACGCAGGTAGGGGTGCCCAAATGGTTAGATCCGCAGGAGCTAGTGCTCAAGTTATGGCAAAAGAGGGAGATTATGTTGCTTTAAAACTCCCATCTACTGAGGTAAGACTTGTAAGAAAAGAATGCTACGCAACTCTTGGTGAAGTAGGTAATTCTGAAATAAGAAATACTAGCTTAGGTAAAGCAGGAAGAAGAAGATGGCTTGGAAGAAGGCCTCAAGTAAGAGGTAGTGTAATGAACCCATGTGATCATCCACATGGAGGAGGAGAGGGAAAAGCACCAATTGGTAGAGCAGGCCCAGTTACTCCATGGGGTAAGCCAGCTCTTGGACTAAAGACACGTAAAAAGAACAAACCAAGTAATAAATTAGTTGTTCGAAGACGCCGTCGCGTTTCTAAGAGGAGTAGAGGAGGAAGAGACTCTTGATTACTTCATTTATTATTTCAATTTCTATTACATAATCATGGGACGTTCACTAAAAAAAGGACCTTTTATAGCAGATAGCCTGCTCAAGAAGGTAGAAAAACAAAATACCGATAATGACAAGTCTGTTATCAAAACTTGGTCAAGATCCTCCACGATTTTACCTTTAATGATCGGTCACACAATCGCTGTACATAATGGCAAGACTCACATTCCAGTATTTATTACTGAACAAATGATTGGTCATAAACTTGGTGAATTTGCTCCTACACGCACTTACCGAGGTCATATAAGAGATAAGAAAGGAGCAAAATCATGACAAAAACACCTGAAACAACAAAAACAGCAATTGCTCATGGGAATTATGTTCGCGGATCAGCCTCTAAAGTGAGAAGAGTTTTGGATCAGATAAGGGGTAGATCTTATAGAGATGCATTGATTATGTTGGAATTTATGCCTTACAGATCTACAGACCCCATCACTAAAGTTCTAAGATCTGCTGTTGCTAATGCAGAACATAACCTTGGAATGGATCCATCTACCCTAGTTATTTCCTCTGCATGGGCTAATAGTGGTCCAGTAATGAAAAGGTATAGACCCAGAGCTCAAGGTCGAGCTTTTTCAATTAAAAAACAGACTTGCCACATCAGTATTTCTGTTGAGTCTGCTCCTACTCAAACTAATGCGGAGGTACAAAACTAATGGGACATAAAATACATCCTACTGGACTAAGATTAGGAATTACACAAGAGCATCGCTCTAAGTGGTTTGCTACTTCTAAAACATATCCAATTCTTCTCCAAGAAGATTTTAAAATTCGTACTTTCATACAAAAAAAATATGGAGCAGCAGGAATTAGCGATGTCTTAATAGCAAGAAAAGCTGACCAACTGGAACTTGAATTAAAAACAGCAAGACCAGGAGTTATAGTTGGAAGGCAAGGAAGTGGTATTGAAGAATTAAGATCTGGCATTCAAAAAACTATAGGTGATAGAACAAGGCAAGTCAGAATAAATGTTGTTGAAGTTGAACGCGTAGATGCTGATGCTTTTTTACTAGCTGAATATATTGCTCAACAACTAGAAAAAAGAGTCGCCTTTAGAAGAACTATTAGGATGGCCTTACAAAGGGCTCAAAGAGCTGGAGTTCTAGGTCTTAAAATTCAAGTAGGGGGAAGGTTAAATGGTGCTGAAATAGCTAGAACTGAATGGACTAGAGAAGGTAGAGTACCTTTACATACTTTGAGAGCTGAAATTGACTACGCAACACGTGAAGCTAATACAACTTACGGTGTTCTAGGCATTAAAGTTTGGGTTTTCAAAGGTGAAGTTCTCCCTAAAGAAGAACAAACTATCCCTGTGGGTGCGAGCCCTAAGAGGAAAGCTAGTAGGAGACCTCAGCAATTTGAGGATCGTTCAAATGAGAATTCATAGGAGGTATAAAAATGCTTAGTCCAAAACGTACTAAATTCCGTAAACAACATAGAGGCAGAATGAGAGGTGTAGCCTCAAAAGGTAATACTATTGCATTCGGTCAATTTGCTCTCCAAGCTCAAGACTGTGGCTGGGTAACTGCACGTCAGATTGAAGCAAGCAGAAGAGCTATGACTAGATATATCAAACGTGGTGGTCAAATCTGGATAAGAATATTTCCTGATAAACCCGTAACCATGAGACCTGCCGAAACCAGAATGGGTTCTGGTAAAGGTAATCCAGAGTTTTGGGTCGCAGTTGTAAAACCTGGAAGAATACTTTTTGAAATGGGTGGTGAGGATATCACTGAGGAAATTGCAAAGGAAGCTATGCGTCTGGCTCAATACAAACTTCCTGTAAAAACTAAATTTATCTCAATTGATAAAAATCTAGAAAATTCCTCCCAAGAAAATACAAAAAATATTAAAAAATCTCAAGAGGAGGTTAAACAATGAAAAACTCAGAGTCACTTAAGGAATTTAAAAAATTAAATTCTGAACAAATTACTGAAAAGATTGACCAATTACGAAAAGATCTTTTTGACTTGAGATTCAAACAAGCTACAAGACAGCTCAATGAAACTCATAAATTTAAAATTATCAAGAAACAAGTTGCGCAATTACTCACTCTCAGTAAGAGTCAATCTGCTTCTAAAACAACTTCTGATTAATTATTAGTTATGGCACTTAAAGAAAGAATTGGTACTGTTGTCAGCGACAAAATGGATAAAACAGTTGTTGTTGCTGTTATTAACAGATATCCACATCCCACTTATAAAAAAATTGTAAGTAGAACTACTAGATATAAGGCGCATGATCCAGAAAATACATGCGTTTTAGGTGATCGAGTTAAAATTAGAGAAACTAGACCGCTTAGTGCTCAAAAAAGATGGGCCATAGAAGAGATTCTCAACAAAACAAGTCAGGCTAAGGAGGTTAAAAAATGATTCAACAAGAAACTTATTTAACAGTTGCCGATAATAGCGGAGCAAAAAGACTCCAATGTATTAGGGTTTTAGGCTCTAATAGAAGGTATGCACATGTCGGGGATGTAATCGTAGCAACTGTAAAAGATGCTCTTCCTAACATGGGAGTTAAGAAATCTGAAGTTGTTAAAGCTGTTATCGTCAGAACTAAAGCAACATTAAGAAGAAATACTGGTAATTCAATCAGATTTGATGACAATGCGGCAGTATTGATTAATGAAGATAAGAATCCAAAAGGTACTAGAGTCTTTGGTCCTGTAGCTAGAGAACTGCGGGATAAAAATTATACAAAGATTGTTTCTCTTGCTCCGGAGGTGATTTAAATGTTGGATTCATTAAAGCAAAAGAAAAATTTCAAGAGAATAAAAATGAGAATCAAAACTGGAGATTTGGTAAAAGTAATTAATGGGAAAGACAAAGGGAAAACTGGTGAAGTTTTAAAAACTATCCCTCTTGAAAATAGAGTAGTTGTTAAGGGAATTAACCTTAGGACCAAACATGTAAAACCAACTCAGGAAGGAGAAACTGGAAGAATTCTTACAGAAGAAGGATCTTTACATGCATCAAATGTAATGTTTTTTTCAAAGGATAAAAATCTTACAAGTAAGATTGAATACTTTATTGATAAAGAGGGGGTTAAGAAAAGAAGATTGAAGAAAACTGGTGAAGTAATTGATTAATTTTTCATCAGAAACCAGATTTCAACTTTTGCTAATTTATCAATTCTGACAAAGACCAGAATTAACAAAAAATTATGACTCTAAAAAATCGCTACAAAGAATCAATAAGACCAAAACTTTTAAAGGATCTTGGTCTTAAAAATATTCATCAAGTACCTAAAGTTGTCAAAGTCAACGTTAACAGAGGTCTTGGTGAAGCAGCTTCGAATTCGAAAGCTCTTGAAGCCTCTTTAAATGAAATGGCAACAATTACAGGACAAAAGGCTTTAGTAACTAGGGCCAAAAAAGCTATCGCGGGTTTTAAAATTCGTGAGGGCATGCCTATTGGTTGTACTGTAACTTTGAGAGGAGACAGAATGTATTCTTTTTTGGAGAGATTTATAAATCTAGCTTTACCAAGAATAAGAGACTTTAGAGGAGTTAATCCAAAAAGTTTTGATGGGAGAGGTAATTACACCGTTGGCGTGAAAGAGCAATTGATTTTTCCTGAAATCTCTTTTGATAAAATAGATTCAATAAGAGGTATGGATATAACTATTGTCACTAGTGCAAAATCAGATCAAGAAGGTAAAGCTCTTTTGCAGGAGTTAGGAATGCCTTTTAGTAAGAATTAAATTAAAACTATGTCAAATCACGATCCTATTTCAGATATGCTTACTCGAATTAGAAATGCGAGTCAAAAAAAGCATACAACCACAACAATTCCAGGTTCAAAAATGTCCTTAAGTATCGCCAAAGTACTTCAAAAAGAGGGTTTCATTTCTGATATTAATGAGGAAGGTGAAGGTTATAAATCACAAATAATACTCGGCCTCAAATATAGTGGAAAAAACAAATTTCCTACTATCCGATCTATGCAAAGAGTTAGTAAACCTGGTTTGAGAATATATAAGAATACTAGAGGTTTACCAAAAGTTCTTGGAGGTCTTGGAGTTGCCATAATATCAACTTCTAAAGGCGTTATGAGTGATCGCGATGCTAGAAAACAAGGCATTGGCGGCGAAGTCCTCTGCTATGTTTATTAAGGAGAATTAATCATGTCAAGAATCGGAAAAACACCAGTACTTATTCCAGAGAAAGTTACAGTTGATTTTGATGGATTAACAGTTACAGTAAAGGGCCCAAAAGGTGAGTTAAAACGTCTCATGCCTGAGGGAGTTAGTTTTGATAAGAAAGATAATACTGTTGTCGTGAGTCCTACCACAACCAAAATACATTCAAGGCAGAGACATGGTTTATGTAGAGCTTTAATTGCAAATATGGTTGAAGGGGTTACTCAAGGTTTTTCAAAGAAACTAGAAATTGTAGGCGTTGGATCAAGAGCACAAGTAAAAGGTAAAAATCTAGTTGTTAGTGCAGGATATAGTCATCCTGTAGAAATGATCCCCCCTGATGGTATAACATACAAAGTTGAGAGTAATACAAACGTTACCGTATCTGGAATTGATAAGGAAATTGTTGGCAATGAAGCAGCAAAAATCAGATCAATTAGACCTCCAGAGCCATATAAAGGAAAAGGAATTAAATACCATGATGAGAGAATTCTCAGAAAAGCTGGTAAATCTGGCAAAAAATAATTCCAATTAAAAAAATGACCAAACTTTCCAGGAAATTACAAACCCAAAAAAGGCATAGAAGATTAAGGAGATACTTAATTGGAGATGCAACGCGTCCAAGATTGTCTGTTTTTCGCTCCAATAACCATATTTATGCCCAGGTTATAGATGATAGTGCTCAAACAACTATTTGTTCAGCTTCAACTGTTGATAAGGAACTAAGAGAAAAATCTGAGAAATTACCCTCTGATTGTAATTCTTCTTCCATTGTTGGAAAATTATTAGCTAAGAGAGCTATAAAAAAAGGGATTAAGCAAGTAATTTTTGACCGTGGAGGTAATCTATATCACGGCAGAGTAAAGGCACTTGCAGACGCTGCTCGTGAAGCTGGCCTAGAATTTTAACTCTTAATTTTTATTATGACTGACACACCAACGAAACAAGAAATTCAATCTAAGAACGATAACGTTCCTGGAGCTATGCCCGTAGAACAAAAAAAGAATAATCGTAATGATCGAAAAAGAAATAGGAGAGGTGATTCAAAAAATCTAGAGAGAGATTCTGATTGGCAAGAAAGAGTTGTTCAAATTCGAAGGGTTTCTAAGACTGTTAAGGGTGGAAAAAAAATGAGTTTTAGAGCAATTGTTGTTGTAGGTAATGAGAAAGGTCAAGTTGGAGTTGGAGTTGGTAAAGCAGGGGATGTCATTGGTGCGGTGAGAAAGGGGGTTTCAGATGGTAAAAAGAATCTTGTTAGGGTTCCTTTAACCCCAAATAATTCAATACCGACTTTATCTTTAGGCCGCGATGGTGCTGCTAATGTTCTAATTAGACCAGCTGCCCCAGGTACAGGTGTAATTGCTGGTGGTTCAATAAGAACAGTTTTAGAATTAGCTGGTATCAAAAATGTTTTAGCAAAAAGATTGGGTAGTAAAACACCTTTGAATAATGCTAGAGCTGCTATGGTAGCTCTTTCTCAATTAAGAACACACAAATCTGCCTCTAGGGAGAGAGGTATCTCACTTGAACAGCTCTATTCTTAAAATTATGACTTCAACATTAAATACACTTAAATCAAACTCTGGCTCGAGAAAGAAAAAATTAAGAAAGGGTAGAGGAATTGCAGCCGGTCAGGGTGCATCATGTGGTTTTGGAATGAGAGGACAAAAGTCACGTTCTGGAAGACCTACACGTCCAGGCTTTGAAGGTGGCCAAATGCCCTTATATAGAAGAGTTCCAAAATTAAAGCACTTTGAAATAATTAATCAAAAGAATTTTTCGATAATTAATTTAGAAAAATTAAATGATTTCAAAGATAACGATACTGTTAACCTAGACTCATTAGTTAAAAAAGGATTAATCTTCAAGCCCAAATTTCCTTTAAAAATCCTTGGTAACGGAAAACTTAATGTAAAGCTTAAAGTCCAAGCTCACGCATTTACAAAAGTTGCAAAACAAAAAATTGAGGACGCTGGTGGATCCTGCGAGCTTATAAATAATAAATAAATTTACTAAAAATTTAGGTAAGCTTAAAAAATGTTTGTCAACAAAAGTAGAAATCCTAGCGCTTCTGAAATACTTTCCCAATTATTTTTAAATAAAGAGCTGAGGAGTAGAGTTTTAACTACTCTAGGTCTCCTCCTTTTAGTAAGACTTGGTATATATATCCCTATGCCTGGTATTGATAGGGTTGCTTTTAAAAGTTTTATAGATCAGGGGGGGCAATTAATAGGTTTTTTAGATATTTTTACTGGAGGAGGAATTTCAACTTTAGGAATATTCGCATTAGGTATACTTCCATTTATCAACGCATCAATTATTATTCAGCTTCTCACAGCTTCATTGCCTGTGCTTGAAGATTTACAAAAAAATGAAGGAGAAGCGGGAAGAAGAAAAATTGCTCAAATAACTAGATATGTTTCATTAGGATGGGGTTTTTTGCAAAGTATAATTTTTTCCTTAATTCTCAAACAATATGCTATTCAGGGAATAAGTGAAACTACATTTGTCCTGCAAACCTCCATTGCCCTAGTTACTGGCTCAATGTTAGTAATGTGGTTTAGTGAAATTATTACGGAGAAAGGGATAGGTCAAGGAGCTTCATTGGTAATTTTTTTGAATATTGTTTCGACTTTACCTAAGGCTCTAAGTTCAACTATTGAAAAAGCTCAAACTGGCGATAGAGGAGATGTTTTAGGTATAGCAGTTTTACTTGGTGTATTTTTACTGACAATTGTTGGGATTATTTTTGTCCAAGAGGGAGCAAGACGCATTCCAATTGTTAGTGCAAAAAGGCAGATAGGAAGTTCAACACTACTTCCTACAAGGCAAAGTTATTTACCTTTGAAATTAAATGCAGGTGGAGTCATGCCTATCATATTTGCATCTGCTTTAATCTTTTTACCTATAACTATTGCAAATGTTACGGGTAATCCAGTCTTAATCAAGTTAGCCAGTAGTTTAAATCCAGGATCTTCTAATCCATGGCCATATGCTCTTACATTCTTCTCCTTGATTTTGGGGTTCTCCTATTTTTATGCATCTCTTACTATCAATCCAGTTGATGTAGCTTCAAATTTAAAGAAAGGAGGAGTAGCGATACCGGGAGTTAGACCAGGAACTAATACAGCAAACTACCTATCAGGTATACAAAATAGGTTGACTTTATTGGGAGGATTATTTTTGGGTTCAGTCGCCATAATCCCAGCTGCAGTAGAAAGAGCTACAAATGTTCAGACCTTTCAAGGTCTTGGAGCAACTTCCTTACTTATTCTTGTGGGTGTTGCTATAGATACTGCTAAGCAAATTCAAACTTATGTTATTTCACAAAGGTATGAGGGATTAATTAACAATTAATGAAGAAACACATACTATTTTTAGGAGCTCCTGGGGCAGGGAAAGGGACTCAAGCGGAATTGCTAAGTCAAAGTAATTCTTATTTACACCTTTCTACGGGTGAATTATTAAGAAAAGAAATCGAAATGAATACTGCCCTTGGTATTCAGGTAAAAGATATTATGAATCGAGGGGAACTTGTTAGTGATGAACTTGTATTAAAGATAGTAAGACAAAATTTAGTCAAGGATAATAAAGGTTGGATTCTAGATGGTTACCCAAGAAATTTATCTCAAGCGAATTCATTGAATGAAGTCTTGAATGAAATAAATCAACCTTTGGAATTGGTTTTTTATTTAGATATTCCCGAAGAAGTACTTATTCAGCGTTTGCTTTTAAGAGGGAGAAAAGACGATACAAAAGAGACAATTAGGACAAGAGTTGATATTTATAAAAAAACTACAGAACCATTGATTCAATATTTTAAAGATCTCTCATTATTAGAATATATTGATGCTGATAGAGATTTAAAAACCATTTCCTCTGATATCAAACAAAAAATGGCTTGATGATGATGTAGAATATAATATTAACGTTTTATTTGTTAAAACCCTATGAAGGTCAGATCTTCAGTCAAAAAAATTAGTCCTGACGATCAGATCGTGAGGAGAAGAGGTAAAATCTATGTTATTAACAAGAAAAGACCTCGCAATAAACAGCGTCAGGGTTAGATTTTAACCCTTAAATTTAAACTTTTACTTATTCAAAACACGTGGCCAGGATTGCAGGAATTGACATACCTCGCGAAAAGCGAGTTGAAATTGCACTTACATACGTCTATGGAATTGGTTTAACAAGATCAAAGCTAATTCTTGCTAATACGGGTGTAAACCCTGATACTCGCGTCAAAGACCTTTCAGATTCTGATGTTCAAAAGCTCAGAGGCGCTACAGAAGAATTCACTTTAGAAGGGGATTTGAGAAGAAAAGAGGGAATGGCTTTAAAACGTTTACAGGATATAGGGTGTGTAAGAGGTAGAAGACATAGAATGAGTCTTCCAGTAAGAGGTCAAAGAACTAGAACCAACGCAAGAACAAGACGGGGTTCTAGGAAAACAGTTGCTGGAAGAAAAAAATAAATAACTAAATCTATTTACAAATTGAAGTATTAAATTAAAACATTATGGCAGCTACAGTAAAAAAAACAGGTTCAAAGAAATCCAAACGTAATGTACCCAATGGTGTGGTACATATCCAAAGCACATTTAATAATACTATCGTCTCAATTACTGACACCTCTGGTCATGTAATTTCTTGGTCTTCTGCAGGAGCAAGTGGTTTTAAAGGCGCTCGGAAAGGCACTCCATTTGCTGCTCAAACAGCTGCTGAAGCTGCAGCTCGAAGAGCACTTGATCAAGGTATGAGGCAAATAGAAGTGCTAGTTAGAGGACCTGGCGCAGGTAGGGAAACGGCCATAAGAGCTTTACAAGTGGCCGGATTAGAAATAACTCTTATAAGAGATGTAACTCCATTACCTCATAATGGATGTAGAAGACCTAAACGGAGACGCGTTTAGTTCTTAACTACATACTCAACCCCCCCCCCCAAAAAAAACTCTTAACCTCATTATTTTCCGTGTTGCAATACCAGATTGACAGAATCGACCATCAAGTATCAGATGATCGCTCCCAAACAGGAACTTTTTTAATCGGTCCTCTAGAAAGGGGACAAGCTACAACTTTGGGTAATTCTCTCAGAAGAGTCCTTATGGGAGGACTTGAAGGGAGTGCAGTTACTGCAGTAAGAATAGCAGGAATTAATCATGAATATGCCACTATTCCTGGAGTTAGAGAGGACGTTTTAGATATCCTTCTCAATTGCAAGCAACTGTCAATAAACAGTTCTAATCCAGAGCTCGAAATAGGTAGGTTAGTAGCTAGTGGTCCAATGGAGGTGAAGGCGAATGACATTCAATTCTCCTCTCAAGTTGAAATTGTTGATGGCGAAAAACCCATTGCGACTATTCATGAGGGTCATAACTTAGAGTTGGAAATCCATGTTGAAAGAGGTGTTGGATATAGGCCGGTCGACCGTAAGAGTGAAGAGACAACTGCTATAGATTTGCTTCAAATCGATGCTGTATTTATGCCGGTGAAGAGAGTGAATTTTACGATTGATGAAACCGCTGTAGCAGAAGGCGGAACAGGAAGAGAAAGATTAAAAATGGAAGTAGTAACAGATGGCTCAACAAGTCCTGATGATGCCATTGCTGAAGCAGCAAATCAGTTAATAGAACTCTTTCAGCCCCTTGCTACTGTCACAATGGTTGAGGAAATTCCTGAGGAACCTGAACCATCTCCTGAAGCTCAAATTCCTCTCGAGGAACTAAACTTGTCCGTTAGAGCATATAATTGTTTAAAACGGGCGCAAGTTAACTCAGTTTCGGATTTAATGGGCTTCAGCTATGAAGATCTTCTTGAAATTAAGAACTTTGGTTCTAAATCTGCAGATGAGGTTATTGAAGCTCTCGAGCGCATTGGCATTTCTATTCCACAAAGCAGAACATCTGTTTAACAATTTTTAAGATTATGAGACACCAACTTAGAATTCCATTATTAAGTAAACCTGCTGACCAAAGGAAAGCACTTCTAAGAGGTTTAACTACACAATTAATTAGAGAAGGTAGAGTAACGACAACAAAAGCTAGGGCAAAAGCTTTAAGAAATGAAGCAGAGAGAATGATTTCACTCGCCAAAGAAGGAAGTTTGGCTTCTAGGAGAAGGGCTATTGGATATATTTACGATAAAAATTTAGTTCATTCATTATTTGAAAAAGCAAAGGAAAGATATGGAGATAGAAATGGTGGTTATACTCGCATTGTCAGAACTGTATCTAGAAAAGGTGATAACGCTCAGATGGCCATAATCGAGCTTGTTTAAGTAATTAAAGAAAGGGGCCTTTGCTAGAAAATAACTTTTGAAACGTGTAGCTTTACTAGTCCAATATGATGGATCTCATTATTCAGGTTGGCAAAAACAAAAAAATGCAACTACTGTTCAAGAAATTTTAGACAGAGCTCTCTTAAAGATTGCAAATCATACAGTAAAGACTTTTGCAGCAGGCAGGACCGATGCTGGGGTACATGCATCAGGTCAAGTAGTACATTTTGATGTTGATTGTGTTGTTCCAGGAAATAGTTATTCTGATGTCTTAAATAGTCTTTTACCGTCATCAATTAGGATCTTGGAATCAGTTGAGGTAAAAAATAGTTGGCATGCATGCTATTCAGCAATGTATAGACATTATAGATATGTCATTAATAACAGTAAATTCCCTAACTTGTTCATCAATAATTGGTCATGGCATAGATATCAAAAAGTATTAGATGAAGTTTTAATGTTAAATGCATCCAAGAAAATGGAAGGAGAACATGATTTTTTTGCTTTTCAGAAAAGTGGTAGTAAGAGAATAAACTCCATTACAAAAATAAAAAATATAGATATTAAAAGAGTAGAAGATTTGATTTTAGTTGATATTAAAGCTACTGGTTTTCTATATGGAATGGTCCGTTTAATTATTGGTCAACTAGTTTTAGTTGGAGAAAAAAAAATATCGCCAGAAATTTTTACAGATAGATGGGTAAACAAAAAGAAAAATGATGTTAAAGAATCTGCTCCAGCTAAGGGGTTATGTTTTGTAAATGCTGTTTATGAAGAAAATGTTTTTAAAAAGATTAATAATAACGATTTTTTCCCTATATTTTTAATTAAGGGTTTTTCTTAAGTAAAGGTTAATAAAGCGAAATTTTTGTGTAAATCATGCAAAGCTGTTGTTTAATATTCCTTCAATAAGGTAGAATTTAGGACTAACTTTAAATTTATTTGCACAAATTTGGTAAATGAATAAAACAATTACTCCATCTTTAGAAACCATTGAAAGAAATTGGTTTTTAGTTGACGCAAAAGATAAGACACTGGGGAGACTTGCTACAGAAATTGCAACTGTTTTGAGAGGTAAGAATAAACCAACTTTTACACCTCATCTAGATACTGGAGATTTTGTAATTGTTGTAAATGCCGAAAAAGTTGAGGTTACAGGTAAAAAAGCATCACAAAAGTTGTATAGAAGACATTCTGGAAGACCAGGAGGAATGAAAATTGAAAAATTTGAGTCTCTACAAGAAAGAATTCCTGAAAGAATCATCGAGCAAGCTGTTAAGGGTATGCTGCCACATAACTCTTTAGGAAGACAACAATTTAAAAAACTAAAAGTTTATAAAGGGGCTGATCACCCTCATGCTGCTCAGAATCCTGTATTATTAAATAGTTAATTTATAAAAATGAATAGTCAAGTAAAAAACAAAGCTGTGTACTGGGGAACTGGAAGAAGAAAAACTTCAGTCGCTAGAGTTCGCTTGATTCCAGGAAATGGACTAATAAAAATTAATGGTCGTTCTGGAGATGATTACTTAAACTTTAATCCTTTGCACTTAAATTCAATAAAAGCACCTTTGCAAACATTAGGCCTTGAAAATTCTTATGATATTTTGGTAAATGTTTTTGGAGGTGGATTGACTGGTCAAGCAGATGCTATCAAGCAAGGAGCAGCAAGAGCACTTTGCGAATTATCTCCTGACAATAGGAAACCGTTAAAAACTGAAGGCCATCTCAGTAGAGATCCCAGAGCTAAGGAAAGAAGAAAATATGGTCTTAAAAAAGCAAGAAAAGCTCCTCAATTTTCTAAACGTTAAAGTAATTAAAATCATGCCAAAATCAGAAATACACCCAAAATGGTATCCAGATGCAAAAGTTATTTGTAATGGAGAAGTTGTAATGACGACTGGCTCTACGCAGCCTGAATTACATGTTGATGTATGGAGTGGGAATCATCCTTTCTTCACTGGAACTCAAAAGATTCTTGATACAGAAGGTAGAGTTGATAGGTTTATGAAAAAATATGGAATGGGTTCAGCTAATTCAGCTACATCAAAAGATCAAAAAGAAGAAAAAGATTCTAAAAAATAGAATTTTCAAAAATTAAGCAAAATTTCAATTGGAATACTCAACATTAATTGCAAGGTTGAAGACTGCTGCAGAAAGTTTTGAAAATTTGGAAGTACAGCTAGCAGATCCTGATATAGCTAATGATCCAAAAAAATTAGAAACCATAGCTAGAGAAAGGTCAAAATTGGAACCTTTAGTGATTGATTTTAATAAATTGCTTGACACTGCTAAAGAAATCGAAGATTCAAAAAATCTACTAAAAGAGAATAGAAATGATAAAGAAATGGAATCTTTGATAAATGAGGAGTTAATAACCCTAGAGGAATATAAGAATGAATTGATTCAAAAAACGAAAATCGCTTTATTACCTAAAGATCCAAGAGATGAGAGAAGTGTCATGTTAGAAATCAGAGCCGGTGCTGGAGGAAACGAGGCATGTATCTGGGCGGGTGATCTAGCAAGAATGTATGAAAGATATGGACAAAAGATTGGATGGTCTGTAAAACCAGTTAGTGCTTCCGAGTCAGATATGGGAGGTTTTAAGGAGTTAGTTATCTCTGTTAAGGGAGAATCTGTATATAGTCAACTTAAATTTGAGGCCGGTGTACATAGAGTCCAAAGAGTTCCAGCTACTGAATCTCAAGGTAGAGTTCACACTTCTACTGCTACAGTGGCTGTAATGCCTGAGGCTGATCCTGTTGAGGTTAAGATTGATCCAACTGATCTAGAGGTTGGTACAGCAAGGTCAGGAGGCGCAGGGGGACAAAATGTTAATAAGGTAGAGACAGCTATTGATCTTCTCCACAAGCCTACAGGAATAAGAGTTTTTTGTACTCAAGAAAGATCGCAACTACAAAATCGCGAACGAGCAATGGAAATTTTAAGAGCTAAATTATATGAAATTCAATTAAAAGAAGCTAATGCGAAAGAGAGATCACAAAGGCTTTCCCAAGTTGGAACAGGTGATCGGAGTGAAAAGATTAGAACTTATAACTTTAAAGATAACAGGACAACTGACCATAGATTAGGTTCTAATTTTTCACTAGAGCCAATTCTTGCTGGTCAATTGGATGAAGTGATTAATGCATGCATAGCGCAAGAACAAAAAAGAATGATGGAGGATTTTAATAAAGAAGTAAATTAAGATTTTATCTTTATTAGATTGCTATTCCTATTACGTATTTACTCCATTCTTTATGTCTGCCAGAGTCAATTTGTCTTGTGGCCTCAAAATTAAGATTACTAAGTGGACGATAAGGCTTGCGTTTTAAAGGCATATTTGCCTCTTCTGGGGTTCGATTACCTTTTTGTACATTGCATCTGAGACATGCTGTAGTTACATTTTCCCAGTTATCTGTTCCACCTCTACTTCTCGGTAAAACATGATCTATTGATAAGTCATTACCCCTATAGTTACAGTACTGACAAGCATTATTATCTCTTAGAAGAATATTTTTTCTTGTTAAAGAAACCTCTCTAAAAGGGACCTTCACGTAGTAACGAAGTCTTATAACTGTCGGCAATTTTCTTCCACAATGTATTGAATATGATTTATCTTCCTCTAAGCTTTCTGCTTTACCTTTGATCATCAAAATGACAGCTCTTCGCCATGAAGTGATGTTTAAAGGTTCATAAGATGCATTTAAAACTAGAGTCTGGCCCATGCCAAAATACAATTTACATGTCATGCTAACTGTATATTTCAATAAGCGCATATAATTGTGCTAAGTAAATGCAAATTCAGCAATCTAACCAGGAATTTAATTTTGATAAATATTCAATTTTTAAACAGGATATAGATCCAAAACAAAGGGCATGGATAGAAGTTAAAGGCAAAGCATTAGAGACAAATGTAAGGCAATTAAGAACAAAACTAAGTAAAAATTGTCAATTTATGGCGGTAGTCAAAGCTGATGGATATGGACATGATGCAAAAGTAGTTTCTGACTGGGCTATTAAAGGGGGAGCTTCAGAATTAGGCGTTGCAACTTTAAAAGAAGGGATTAAACTACGTTCTTTTGGAGTGAAAAAACCAATTCTTATTCTCGGAAATCTATATAAAAAAAGAGATTTAATAATATCCTTTAAAAATAATCTTATGCCAACTATAAGTAGTATAAGAGAGTGTTTAGTTTGTAATAATATCGGGAAGCACTTTGGGTTTAAATTTTCTTTGCATCTTAAGGTTGATACTGGAATGTCAAGATTAGGATTTGAATATAATAAATTTGTTCAGCAATTTGAAAAAATAAAATCTTTTGAGAACATTTCAATAGAAGGAATATATAGTCATTTATCGTCTGCAGATGAAGATAACGCATTAGATACGCAAAGTATTACACAATTACAAAGACTCAAGTTTAATGAATTATTAAAGCAAATTAATCTTGATAGAAATAATGAAATTAAGATTCATTTGGCTAATTCTGCGGGAATGCTTCTTAGCAAAGATTTTCATTTTCATATGGTTCGTGTTGGGCTTTCTATGTACGGATACAGTCCTCTAGCTAAAATAGATAAAAATTTATTACTTAAACCAGCTTTATCTTTGAAGGTCAAAGTAGCTTTTATAAGAACTATTGATAAAGATGTAAGTGTAAGTTATGGAGGAAAATTTGTGAGTCATAGAAAAACTAAGTTAGCAGTATTAAGTATTGGTTATGCAGATGGTGTACCAAGAAATCTTTCAGGCAAGATTAACGTTATTCATAATAATAAATTTTATCCTCAAGTTGGATCTATAACTATGGACCAAATGATGGTAGACATAACAGATTCTAATGAAATTAAAGTTGGTAGTACCATGGTATTATTAGGATCTGATGGAGATAAAACCATTTCTCCTCTTGAATGGGCAAGAAAATCTAATACTATCCCTTGGGAAATTCTTTGTTCTTTTAAAAATAGATTACCGAAAATTCAAGTAGATTAGACATTTCGATTAAGTAAAAAATTTTGAATGTTTGCATAAAAATTGATAATGTATAAGAACTGGAGAGGTGGCTGAGTGGTTGAAAGCGGCTCCCTGCTAAGGAGTTACAGGAGGTAACTTTTGTCGAGGGTTCGAATCCCTCCCTCTCCGTGATTATTTGGTTTCAGAAAGGTTCATATAGTTCTAAAAATGCTCATATGACTTGCTATGAAGCATGATTGAGAAATAATTAGTATCAGGAAGGATCATATCGTATCACAAAGTTTTCAAGGGTTAGGGGATAAAGAAGGAGATATTTTTTTACTTGTTAGGGGATAAAGTTCTAAGTTATCAAAATGAGTTGACAAAAAATTAAAAAAGATGGTGCTAAAATACACAAAATTTTTTTCGGACATGAAAAAACTTGTATACCTTTTTCTCATATTGATGTGTTTTACCAGTGGTAATTCATACTCATGGGAAAAGGTACCTGTTCCAGACTCTGTAGATAAAAAAACAAAATCCCCTTGGAATTTCTTTGAGGACTTTGAAAATGAAAATGTAGGAAGATTGACAACCAATAAATTTACGACTAACGATAAGGGTACAGGTCTCAAACCATTTGAAATTAAAGAAGACCCTGATGGTAATACCTATCTTGCAGTGACAGTAAAAGATGGATGGAATGTTGATCAGAAAGGGTGGACAAAGGAAACAACTGAAAGAGCAGAATTTGAGGTCAAACCCAAAAGAGTATTAGGTAAAGAAATATGGATCAGTTTCAAAAAGAGACTTCCAGAGGATTTTACTCATATCGACGACAGAGTATTATTTTTTCAATTCAAAAATATGATATCAACAGGAAAAGTCAGTCCTCTGATAGGATTAACTTATAAAAAAAATGGAAATAGATTAAAAATAGGAGGACAGACCGGAGGAAATGCACGTCGATCTATGAGTCAAAAGGAAAAGGGCCTTTATCGTATTGATACAAAGTATAAAAACTATGAAGGAAATTGGGTTCAAAGATGGGAAAAGTTCAGAAGTCAATATAAAGACAGAGATGTTGATGGTACAGCAAAAGTGACTCCATTAGGGGAATGGAGTACATATAAGATTGGAATCTATAATACAAGAGATAACGATGGTTTTGTCAGAGTCTATAAGGATGGGGAATTGATATTTGATTATAATGGTGTCACTTATGATTGGCGTGGAAAGTATTATCGAAGTCATATCAGACTTGGTGTCTATCGAGATCGAGTAGTTGGAGTGAGTTACCCCGACCAAACGATTCACTTTGATGATTTCATTGTTGTTTCAGATGAGAAAACTTTAGATAGTTATATAAAATGATTTTTACTACAAAGTGTTTTTTGCTTTTGAACAAATAGACTATAGATGGTGGATATCACTTGGAGATGAAATTAAAGGTAAAACTGGTTTACCGAATGAGAGTGTAGAGATCGAGGGATAAAATAAAATACTCCAAATTAACAAATAAACTCAGGGGATAAATTAGGGGATAATTCTCATTATCATCATCTTTTTGCCTTCCCTATACTTTTCATAGAGTGCCTTCAAGACTCACTCCGAGTAACTCCCTCTCCGCCATATTTGCATCAGCTTCGGTTTATTTGAGTTTGATCAAGTTTAGGTTAAATAGACTCATAAAAGGTTTAAGAAAAAAAATTCTTTATTTCCTCTTATAGGTTCATAATTAAGTCAACAAACTCTTTGGGAAATTATTTTGTAATTACTAGATGTTAATCAAAAATATTGTATAAAGATTTCGTAGTCAGAGGATACGTTCTAAAAGCTTTTTATAGATTAAAATATTTTCTGATCTTTAATTAAAACAAATGAAATATTTAATAGTAAGGTAGTATATTACTCAAATAAAAAAATAAATATATTAACCGAACTTTTATGTTCAAAAAGATTGAAATTTGGATTCTTTACTTGGTAATACTTTTAGGCTTACCCGTTTCAATTGGTTTTGGTTTACTTGTCAGGCAAGAATTGGTAGGAAGCACCAAATTGGGAAGGGTTTCTAAAACTGCATTGTTTATTACTGAAATACCTGTAACATTTAAAAAATTAATGATTGGGTTCAAAGTGGAGGATAGATTTCCTCTTTTGGATAATTTCGATGGAACCCCCAATATAAATGAATCTTATATGCTTTTCTCGAAATATAGTGGTGATTTAAGAGAGGGAATAGTGGAACTTATCGATTTAAGGAATTTTAAGGTTTTGCATACTTGGAATCCTGATATAAATAAATTTAATCGATCAATAGATAAAATTAATGAGTTTAAATATCTTAATGTAGATAATAATAATTCAAGATTTTTACTAAGGCATCCTTTACTACTTAAAGATGGTGGACTGATTTTTCAAAATAATTCGCCTTTAATCAAAGTCGATGCATGTTCAAACCTAATTTTTGAAATTGCACATGATAATTTTCATCACTCTATAGAAAAAGATATTGAAGGTAATATTTGGGTTCCTTCGCATATGTACCCGCAGTCCTTACCGATTAAAAAAGTTGGTAGAAATATCTGGGAAAAACAGGGTTATTACGATGATGCAATTGTTCAATTATCTCCTAATGGAGAAATTTTATTTGAAAAGTCTGTTTCTCAAATATTTATAGAAAATGGATTGGAATATTTACTTTTTGGGATGGGTGATCAGGACGTCTTCAGTAAAAACCCAATACACTTAAATGATATACAACCAGTAAATTTTGACGGAGATTTTTGGAAAAAAGGTGATGTTTTTTTATCTCTAAGACATCAATCAATGGTTTTATTATATCGACCATTAACAAATAAAATTATCTGGAAGGGAACAGGTCCATTCTTTCATCAGCATGATGTTGATATAATAAACAACCATAAAATATCAGTTTTTAATAATAACTCTAAGAATTTTGTGGGTGGCGATGTAGTGGATGGCAATAATGAAGTAATAATTTATGATTTTAAAACTAATCAATACTCAAATTATC
This sequence comes from Prochlorococcus sp. scB243_495D8, assembly GCA_000634195.1. GTDB lineage: Bacteria > Cyanobacteriota > Cyanobacteriia > PCC-6307 > Cyanobiaceae > Prochlorococcus_A. Next base: position 15,786 of record JFLT01000187.1, on the reverse strand, counting down.
TAGAAGAAAGTTTAAAAAAATTGGATGTTAGAACAATTACTGAAGGGAGAAGTCAAATTCTTCTAAATGGAGATCTTTTTGTTGAGGAATCAAATTATGGCAGAACTTTATATTTTAACTCAGATGGTTCACTTCGATGGTCACATGTAAATCGAGCTAAAAATGGTGAGACTTATACTGTTAGTTGGTCAAGAATTTTATATGATGAAAAGGATATTCAAATGGTAGATAACTTTTTGCAATCTCGCGTTGAATGTAATTTATGAATTCTATGATTTCTTATATCCTGTTTAATGCAAACCCACTATTTGCCTATATTGGTCCTGGAATGGGAGGTGGTGTTATAGCTGCAATTTTTGGAATTATTGCTGCATTCTTTTTAGGATTATGGGGTATTCTGTATTATCCAATCAAACGTGCCTTTAAAAATAAAAGAAAAAAGAAGTTATCTAAAAATGAGAATCAATATAGAAAGTGAATCATTTAATTCTTTTAATTGTTTGTTTATTATCTGTTGAAATATTCATAAGATCAAAGCATATTGATTTAATCAATTCTTTAATTGAAGTGAGCAAAAAAACTATACATGTAATATCTAAAAAAAATGTAAGTGATCATTGGAAAGAAAAAATCATTCCTAAATATTCAATACAGATGATGAAATTTTCATCAAAAATGTTATTGATATTCCTTTTGATTTTTTGTATTTTTATAATTGCTGAAAATTGGTTCAGTGGTTTTCTTTCTTTCACATTTTCGACGAATGGAATTATTGAATCTATATTGATTACATTTTGTTATTCATATTTTAAAAAACTTATTATTAAATGAATAATTATTCTTGGTTGGAACAAAAGTTACATCAACTTGCACTTTCATCGCAATTTATGCGAAAAGTAACTTTTGATTTTGAAAATAATAATGTTTATTGTTCAAGTAAAACTGAAAATCATATTTTTATTGCAGGACTTGCACGAGCAGGAACAACAATATTGTTGAATGCACTTTATAAATCCAAAATTTTTGGGTCGCTCTCTTATTCTGATATGCCATTTATACTTGCTCCAAATCTCTGGGCTAAAATTTCTTTCATTAAAAGAGATTTAGAGTTGACTGAAAGAGCACACGGAGATGGTATTAAAATTTCTAAAGAATCTCCAGAAGCATTCGAAGAAGTATTTTGGAAAACTTTTGGGGAAGAAGATTATGAAGAATTAGAAGATAAGTTCAGAGTCTATGTAGGGAATATTCTTCATAAAGAAAATAAAGAAAGATACCTTAGTAAAAATAATCAGAATATAAGAAGGATTAATTTGATTTCTTCTATTTTTAATAATTCAAAAATTCTAATCCCTTTTAGGAATCCAATACAACATGCATTTTCTTTACTTACTCAACATAAAAAATTTATTAAAGATTCTACAAATGACCATTTCATATCCAAATATATGAAATGGATAGGACATACAGAATTTGGTCCAGACTATATTCCTATTTGTAGTCAAAATCTAAATTTTCATAATGATTTAGAAATCAATCATTGGATTGAACAATGGTACCTTACATATAGTTATGCTTTTCAGTTGTCAGAAAAAAACCAGAATGTGCATCTTATCTCTTATGAAAAACTTTGTTCATCTAGGGATTACTGGTTTCAAATTCAGGAAATTGCAAAAATAAAAAATCCTTATTCTTTTGAATTTAGAGAATCAAAAAAAGACATCACATTAAACCTTGATGTGGGATTGCGAGAAAAAGCATTATCTTTATATTTTGATTTAAATAACTTAAATCTCATGTAAAAAAAGATTTAAATATGAATTTTATGAGAATATTTTATGAGAAATTCTTTTAAGCAATTGTGGTTTGTAAAGTCTTGACTAATTTATTGAAGCCCATCTTTTAAATAAACTTCATTAATAAATTTAGTTCTCTTCTAATATTTTCCTTAACTATTGATTCTACTGGGTTGTAGATTAAGTGATTTTTATTTAATTTTAAAACAATTCAAAATTGATATCTTTTAATTCATGTATAGAATTTAAAATTATATCAGCACCAGAATTTAATAAATTTTTTTCGTATAAATTCCGCTCTTTTAATCGAGACTCTAAATGTAAATGAGGGGGTGCAATTCCTATACTTATAAATTTCTGAGATGGTATTTCCTTTCTTGCGTTGATAACTGTATGGACATCTGCAATAGTATCTCCTACATATGCAATGGGAATATTTGATGGGCCAAGTTTATCTCCAAGAAGCTTTTTTGATAAGTGAATAAAACCTTTAGGATCAGGCTTGTCAGGGGCATCTCCCATTGAAATTAATGGAGGTGATTTTAGTCCAAGTCTTTTTTCTAAAACAAATTTTGCAGAAGCAGGCTCTGCACCACTAACAAAACCCCAAATTATTCCATTGCTTTCTAGTAAATCAAAAAACTTTTTATTAACTAATAACTCTTCTTTTGTTATTAATCCAGACCAATAACTACTATCTTTATTAGGATCTCCCCCAAAATAAAACTTTTCAAAACATTTAACGATTACTTCTCTTGAGGGTATTGTAAGTTTTAAGTTCTTTTTTTTTACATATCTTCGTATAAGCTCTAAACTTAAATCCCAATCGTTATTCCATATTCCTTCATTTTTTGCGCTATCGATATCAACATAACTTGGCTCCCATCCAGAAAATTTATAAACTGTTTTTTTTAATGAAAGTCTATAACTATTCTCTACACTGCGTATAACACCATCTATATCAAATAAAACTAAACTAATATTTTTCAATGATTTTTTTAATCCTATCTTAAAAGATTAGTATTCTTATAAGAAAAAAGCAAAGAAAAAAGTTATTCTTGATTGACTATTAATTATTTAAACTTAATTTTGTAAATATCCTCTTGGTGTAAGAAATATTTCATCTATTAACGTGGTTTGAGAATTACCAATAATAATTATTGACAACATATCAATTTCTTGAAAAGGAATAGCGTTTAAAGTAAAAAATTTTTTGGATTGATTCTCTCTACCTACTTGTCTGGCAATTAAAACTGGAGTATCCCCTTGCCTAGATTTTAAACATAGATCAATTGCACTTTTTAACTGCCAATTTCTTTCAATTGATTGAGGATTAAAGAATGCTATTACAAAGTCACCTAGAAGAGCTCCTTCAATTCTTTTTTTTATTAAAGACCAAGGTGTTAACTTATCGCTTAAACTGATTGAACAAAAGTCATTCATAAGTGGTGCACCACTAAGTGCAGCCGCTAGTTGCAAACTACTTATACCAGGGTGTACTTCAAAGTAAGGTCTATTTTCTATTTTGATTTTTTGAAGTAGTTCTAAAAGTAAACCAGCCATTCCATAAAATCCTGCTTCTCCTGAAGAAATTAGAGCCACTTTCAATCCTTCCTCGGCTAATTTTATTGCCTTGCTACACCTTTCTTTTTCCTCTGTAAGTTTACTTTCAATTAAAACCTGGTCTCGCCTTTTTAAAGGTTTAATTAAATCCAAGTACATTTTATATCCAATCCAAACAGTACATTTTGAAAGTGCTTTTCTTGCATTATTGGTTAAGAGGGAGATATCTCCAGGCCCACTCCCGATGATATGGATTTCCCCATTAGTTGGATAAAATTGATTTTTTGATTCTGCTACAGCGATAGTTACTGCCCCTGATTGATTTTTAAAAATTCTTTTTTCTTCTAATAATTTAGATTCTTCTCCTGCTGCGAGTAAGCAAGAGGCTTCAGCTACAGAAGGAGTGCCAATTTCCTTTTTTACAACACTTGAAGGATTTGGAACAATTATTGTTGAAAGATCTTCTTTGGTAAAAAACTTAATAGGCAAGTTATCTTCTTCAGCAAGTTCTAAAATTCCTTTTTCATCTTTTTTAATATCAATAGTTGCAAATCCTGCTATTGAATGAAGTGATAAATTACTTGACTTAAAAAATTTTTTTAAGGAATTTGCTATTAAGTTTTTGCTTGTATTTCTTTCACATCCAATGCCAATCCATAATACCCGCGGGTGCCAAGTAGTTTCATGATTTTCGAATATACTCACATGAAAAGTCGCATCTGGTTTTTCAATTTCTTTTTCATTAATTTGATTAATTATCTCCCCTGATTCTGAATTTTTCCATAAGCTATTACCAGATAATTGTTTGCAAAATATTTTTTCGTTCTTAGCTTGTTTAATTACGAGTTTTGACCAATCCTTTATGTTGCCAGATCTTTGCCAACCCCATTGATTCCCAAATGCATCAAGATTTAAGAAGCTTTGATCATTGGAATTATTAGTTTCTATTATTTCGCCACCAAGTAAATTAGCAATTTGACATGCAATATTTTGTGTATTTGACTGATGCAAACCAATTAAAGGAACTATCTTTGAACATTTGTTATCTATAACTATTACACCAGGATCTTGATCTTTTAAGGTTAAAAAAGAATTTATTATACGTATTGATGCAGCGATGGAGCCTATAAAAATTATTAAATCTATGTCTGGCCATTTTTTAAGTAAGATTTCTTTAGGTTTTTGTACTTGAATAAGTTCATTTTCCTTACCATCCTCTTTTGAAGAACCTGCAATATATATTTCTTTGACAAATTCTGTTTTTTTAAGCCTTTTTAAAATTTCTTTTGAATTATTAGATAGACCTATAGCAATTCCTTTCAAATCAGAAACTATTGACAGTTACGTTGAAATTATATCCTGTTGTTGGATTTAAAAAATTTTCTTTGAAATATAAAAAAAAATTTAAGAAATTTATATAAAATTTGAGTAAAAATACTCATAATCTAGTCATAGACAAGAATTTAACAAAATATTCATATAGTAACAATCATTAGAACATTTGTTACGTTAATGCATAACGAAAGAATCTTTGCCTTATTATTTTTGAAACGAATATCTAAAGTTTCCGAGGGATTCGTTTTCTTGAACATTATCATTATAAATATGTTCGAGATCCGATCAATCGGCTTTAATGTCAATTATTTTCGAGGTGCTAGATGACCATCAGCCCACCAGAAAGTGGAGAAAAAAACAAAAAAGTTTTGGAAGATCCTGTAAAGGCCGACCCAAGACCTATTGATTTTGCCAAATTAGATAAGCCAGGCTTCTGGTCAAGTAAATTATCTAAGGGTCCAAAAACTACAACTTGGATCTGGAATTTGCATGCTGACGCACATGACTTTGATGTGCATACAGGCGATGCTGAAGAAGCAACAAGAAAAATCTTTTCAGCTCATTTTGGACATCTTGCAGTCATTTTTATATGGATGAGTGCAGCATTTTTCCATGGAGCAAGATTTTCTAATTATTCAGGTTGGTTAGCTGACCCAACTCACGTTAAACCTGGTGCTCAGCAAGTTTGGGCAATAGTTGGGCAAGAAATGCTGAATGCTGATCTTGGAGCAAACTACAACGGAATTCAAATCAGTTCGGGAATTTTCCATATGTGGCGAGCATGGGGAATTACTAATGAAAGTGAACTGATGGCGTTAGCAATAGGTGCTGTAGTAATGGCTGCACTTATGCTTCATGCCGGAATTTTTCATTATCACAAAGCAGCTCCAAAAATGGAGTGGTTCCAAGATATTGAGTCTATGCTTAACCACCATATAGCTGGTTTAGTAGGATTAGGATCTTTAGCATGGGCTGGTCATTGTATTCATATCGGAGCTCCTACTGCAGCTCTCTTAGATGCAATTGATGCTGGCTCTCCTTTAGTAATCAATGGTAAAGAAATAGCAACTATTGCAGATATGCCTATGCCGCATCAACTCTGTGATCCACAAATTATCGGTCAGATATTTCCAGGATTAGCAAGTGGTACAGGTAATTTCTTTAGTTTAAATTGGTTAGCTTTCTCAGATTTCCTTACCTTCAAAGGTGGACTTAACCCTGTTACAGGAAGTTTATGGATGACTGATGTTTCTCATCATCACTTAGCTTTTGGTGTAATAGCGATAATTGGTGGTCATATGTATAGGACCAACTACGGTATTGGTCATAGTATGAAAGAAATATTAGATTCACAGCAAGGAGACCCAATATTATTTCCTGCTCCTAAAGGTCATCAAGGTCTTTTTGAGTTCATGGCAGAAAGTAGACATGCCCAGCTTGCAGTTAACCTAGCAATGCTTGGATCAATAAGCATACTTGTATCTCATCATATGTATGCGATGCCTCCATATCCATACATAGCTACTGACTATATGACAGTTCTTGGATTATTTACTCATCACATGTGGATAGGTGGATTATTTATAGTAGGTGCAGGCGCCCATGCTGGAATCGCAATGGTTAGAGATTATGATCCAGCAAAACATATTGATAATGTATTAGACAGAATCCTTAAAGCAAGAGATGCCCTAATCAGTCATTTAAACTGGGTATGTATGTGGTTAGGATTCCATAGCTTTGGACTTTATATTCACAACGATACTATGAGGGCTTTGGGTAGACCTCAAGATATGTTTAGTGATTCTGCAATCCAACTTCAGCCAATTTTTGCTCAATGGGTACAGAGTATTCAAGCATCTGCTGTTGGAACTTCTCTTTTGGCAGGTACTGCAGAAGCTTTACCTCACAAAGCTTTAAGTGAAGTTTTTAATGGAAGTTTAGTAGAAGTGGGTGGAAAGGTTGCTATTGCTCCAATTCCATTAGGAACAGCTGATTTAATGATTCATCATATTCATGCTTTCCAAATTCACGTAACTGTTTTGATACTTCTCAAAGGAGTACTTTATGCAAGAAGTTCAAGGTTGATCCCTGATAAAGCTTCTTTAGGATTTAGATTCCCTTGTGATGGACCTGGAAGAGGTGGTACATGTCAAGTTTCTTCATGGGACCACGTGTTCTTAGCCCTTTTCTGGATGTATAACTGTTTATCAATAGTAATTTTCCACTTCTCTTGGAAGATGCAGAGTGATGTTTGGGGACTCACTGGCGGTAACTTCGCGCAAAGTTCCATCACTATTAATGGTTGGTTAAGAGATTTCCTTTGGGCGCAAGCTTCTCAAGTATTAACAAGTTATGGTCAATCAATAAGCATGTACGGTTTGATGTTCTTAGGAGCTCACTTCATATGGGCATTTAGTTTAATGTTCCTCTTTAGTGGAAGGGGATATTGGCAAGAATTATTCGAATCAATTGTTTGGGCACATAACAAACTTAAAGTTGCTCCAACCATTCAACCAAGAGCTTTATCTATCACCCAGGGTAGAGCAGTAGGAGTAACACACTTCCTTGTCGGTGGTATTGCTACCACATGGGCATTCTTCCATGCTCGCCTTTTCGGGCTGGGCTAATAACCTGAACTTCACCTTTTTATTTCAATGGCAACAAAATTTCCATCATTTAACCAGGGTCTAGCTCAGGACCCCACAACCCGACGAATATGGTACGGAATAGCTACCGCTCACGACTTTGAAAGTCATGATGGTATGACCGAAGAAAAGCTTTATCAGAAGCTTTTCTCTACACATTTTGGTCATCTAGCAATTATCGCTCTCTGGGTGGCTGGTAACTTATTCCATATCGCGTGGCAAGGTAACTTTGAGCAGTTTGTACTTGATCCCACTCACGTTCGTCCTATTGCTCATGCTATTTGGGACCCACATTTTGGATCTGGTATCACGGAAGCTATGACACAAGCTGGAGCTAATGGTCCAGTAAACATAGCTTACTCAGGTCTCTACCATTGGTGGTACACAATTGGAATGAGAACTAATGAGCAACTGTTCCAAGCTTCAATTTTCATGAGTATTTTGGCTTGTTGGACTCTATTTGCAGGTTGGTTACACTTACAGCCAAAATTCAGACCTTCTCTAGCTTGGTTTAAAAATGCAGAATCAAGATTAAATCATCATTTAGCTGTTTTATTTGGTTTTAGTAGTATTGCTTGGACAGGTCATTTGGTTCATGTTGCTATACCTGAATCAAGAGGTCAGCATGTAGGTTGGGATAACTGGTTAACAGTGCTTCCACATCCTGCAGGACTAGCTCCTTTCTTTACTCTGAACTGGGGAGCATATGCTCAAAATCCTGATTCTCTAGATCAGGTGTTTGGAACAGCTGAGGGAGCGGGTACAGCAATTTTCACTTTCTTAGGTGGTCTCCATCCTCAAAGTGAAGCATTATGGCTTACTGACATTGCGCATCATCATATCGCGATTGGAACAGTTTTCGTAATTGCTGGTCATATGTATAGAAATACCTTCGGTATTGGTCATAGCCTCAAAGAAATTACAGAAGCTCATAATACAAGACACCCTAATGATCCTCATAAAGGTAGTTTCGGTATTAACCATGATGGAATATATGAAACTGTAAATAACTCATTACATTTCCAACTTGGACTAGCGTTAGCATCACTTGGTGTAGCAACTTCTCTAGTGGCGCAACATATGGGTGCACTTCCCTCTTATGCTTTCATTGCAAGGGACTACACTACACAATCTGCTTTATATAGTCATCATCAGTACATAGCGATGTTCTTGATGGTTGGTGCTTTCGCACACGGTGCTATTTTCTTTGTTAGAGATTACGATCCAGAATTAAACAAAGATAATGTATTAGCAAGAGTCCTTGGAACAAAGGAAGCTTTGATAAGTCACCTTAGTTGGGTAACAATGTTGCTTGGATTCCACACTCTTGGAATTTATGTTCATAACGATGTTGTTGTGGCTTTTGGTAATCCTGAAAAGCAAATTTTAATCGAGCCAGTATTTGCTCAATTCGTTCAAGCTGCTCAAGGTAAGATGATGTATGGCTTCAACGCTTTATTATCTGATCCTACGAGTTCAGCAACTCTCGCAGCTAATTCTTTACCAGGTAATCATTACTGGATGGATCTTATCAATAGACAAGATGCATTAAGTGCCTTCTTACCTATCGGGCCAGCAGATTTCTTAGTTCACCATGCTATCGCTTTAGGTCTTCATACCACTGCATTAATTCTTATCAAAGGTGCACTTGACGCTAGAGGAACAAAATTAATCCCTGATAAGAAAGATTTAGGTTATGCTTTCCCTTGCGATGGACCCGGACGAGGAGGTACTTGTGATAGCTCATCTTGGGACGCTATGTACTTAGCTATGTTCTGGGCATTAAATTTACTAGCATGGGTAACTTTCTACTGGCATTGGAAACATCTAGCAATTTGGCAGGGTAACGTAGCACAATTTAACGAATCAGGAACTTATCTAATGGGTTGGTTCAGAGATTATCTTTGGTTAAACTCTGCTCAACTTATTAATGGATATAATCCATTTGGAGTAAATTCTCTATCTCCTTGGGCTTGGATGTTCCTATTCGGTCACTTAGTTTGGGCTACTGGTTTCATGTTCCTAATATCATGGCGTGGTTACTGGCAAGAGTTAATTGAAACTTTGGTTTGGGCACATCAACGTACTCCAATTGCTAACCTTGTTGGCTGGAGAGATAAGCCAGTTGCACTTTCAATTGTTCAAGCTAGATTAGTTGGTTTAGCACATTTCACGATTGGAAACATACTTACATTTGGAGCATTTGTTATCGCATCCACTTCAGGTAAGTTTGGTTAAATTTCACCTAAATAATTTTAATCACCACAAACGTGGTGATTTTTTTTGTTTAATTTTAATGTCCTAAATTAAGTTAAAATTGTGTAATTATTATTAAATATAAATGTCAGATATAAAACAATTAATTTCTATTATCGTCCCTGTTTTCAATGAAAGCGAGAGTATAGGTTTTTTATTGGATGAAGTTATAAATGTGATGTCATCTTATAAATTTAATTTTGAATTGATTGTTGTAAATGATGGTTCTAAAGATAATACTCATCAAGTATTAAAGCAACTAACTCTCAAAATTAAGGAATTGTCAGTAATTTCACTTCGCAAAAATTATGGTCAAACTGCAGCAATGGCAGCTGGCTTTGATAATTCTACGGGTGATATTGTTATTACTTTGGATGGTGATTTACAGAATGATCCAAATGATATTCCTTTATTAATTTCAGAAATTAATAATGGTTATGATTTGATTTGTGGTTGGAGGTTTGATAGAAAAGATAAATTAATTAATAGAAGGATACCATCAAAAATAGCGAATAAGTTAATAGCTCACGTAACAGGTTTGAAGTTGCATGACTATGGTTGCTCATTAAAAGCGTTTAAGAAAGAAATAATAGAAGATATAAAGTTATATGGGGAACTTCACAGGTTTTTGCCCGTCTTAGCAAATATTGAAGGTGCAAGAATAAAAGAAATTAAAGTAAATCATAGGAGCAGGCAATATGGATCTAGTAAATATGGAATTGATAGAACTTTTAGAGTTTTAATGGATTTACTAACTGTTTGGTTTATGACTAAATTTTTAACAAGACCGATGTATGGATTTGGTTTTGTTGGAATTATAAGTATTTTCTTTAGCCTTGCGATAAGTTCTTATTTGATAGTTTTAAAAATTATGGGTGAGGATATTGGAAATCGTCCGTTGCTGATGTTTGCATTAATATTAGGAATTGCTGGTGTTCAATTATTTAGCTTTGGATTATTGAGCGAACTTTTAATTAGGACATATCATGAAAGTCAAAGTCGTCCAATATACAGAATTAGATCAAAAAACAGTGCTAAGCAAAATTGATTGTTTACTTGAATTGTCTTATTAATAAAGCTGAAACTTTAACGACTTCAGGAGAAATATCTTTTAAGCCTTTTCGTAAAATTGGTAATGTTGATTTATCAGCCAATTCTTCGGCAATCTTTAATGCTTTTAATTTATTTTCTGTGTCGCCCTGAAAAAGACTAATCATTTTATTTCTTTGAGAATTTTTATAAAATACTGAGTACTTTTTTTCTTCGTGATTGTATAAATAACTATTTTTTTTAAATAGAAGTTTATTATTACTTCTTTTATTTTTCTTTAATTTAATAGGATTAAAATTGCTTTGATTTATAAACTTTTTAAAGCTTCTTTTTTTTAAAACTAGAAGTAATATTCCTATAAAAATAATAAGTAGAATTGCGAAAAAATTTAACATGTAAAAAGTTAATAATTTTTATATCATCCAGTAATAAAATTAACATTATTTCGCTGATAAATACTAAAGTGTTTAAAGATGTTTAAAGAACTATGCCATCTGATTTACCAAGTCTTTTACCCTCAATTTTTGTTCCATTAATTGGTATAGCAATGCCTGCTGTTTTTATCGTATTGATTGGAAGATTAATTACAGCAACTGAATAAATTATCAAACACTAAACTATTAAAAAAATGAGCGACTTTCAAAAATCATTCTCTGAATCAACAAGTTCTATTAAGTTTGATGAGAAATACATAGATACTTCTGTACAACCAAATGATATTGGCGTAGCAGAACAATGGGCAGTAAAAACAGTTGCTGATCCTTGTGTTGGTAATTTAGCTACTCCAGTTAATAGTGGTTATTTTACAAAAGCCTTTATAAATAATTTACCTTTTTACAGAGAAGGTATTTCCCCTAATTTTAGAGGTTTAGAAACTGGAGCAGCTTTTGGATATCTTCTATACGGACCTTTTACCATGACTGGTCCATTAAGAAATTCTGAATTTGCTCTAACAGCTGGACTTCTAGCTACTATTGGAGCTGTTCATATTTTGACAGCACTTTTTGTTCTATACAATGCACCTGGTAAAGCACCTAATGTTCAACCTCCAGATGCGACTGTTAATAATCCGCCAAAGGACTTATTTACAAGAGCTGGTTGGGCTGATTTTACAAGTGGATTTTGGTTAGGAGGATGTGGAGGAGCTGTTTTTGCTTGGTTACTTGTTGGGACATTACACTTAGATACCATAATGCCAATCATTAAAAATATCTGGACTGCTGGTTAATTTCAAAATAAAAGAATAAGTAATATTTTAATTTAAAATTTTAAGGTAATCTCTATAAATTAACGTATAGTGCGGTCCCATCTATAATTTCTAACTATTCTTCCTGCCGAAATAAGTTTAGATTTATAATGCAATGAGATTTTATCATTAGACTTTTTTAGGGTATCTAATCCTATTCCATTTCTGCCAAAATCCATTCCAGAGCTATGGTAATAGAATCCGTCTCCTTTGTAGATTCCAATATGATCACATTTTTCTTCATTTCCAAAAAATAAAAGATCGCCAGGTCGTAGAGCCGCATACGATTCTTTGTAATAAAAAAGGTGCTTACAAAAACTTTTTATTTGAAAAGAGTCTCGAGGTATATAAATTTGATGCTTTAAAAAAGCAGTCTGAATTAATCCAGAACAATCAAAATTGGGTCCTAATGTACCTCCCCAAAGATATTCATTATTCAACTCAGATTGATCCTTGATCCATTTTAAAATTGAGTTAACTTTATCTTTGATAAAAAAGTGTTCATTTTCTAAACTGTTATTTTTTTTGAATTCGTATTTCTCAATAATTAATCCATCTAAATTTATCCAACAGACGTAACCATCTTCATATAGTTGAACTAATATCCTTGAAAATTTATGATTGTTTTGAAAAATATTTGGATAAATAAGCCTAAAAATTCTATTTTTAAATATTTCAGTAACTAATTTATCTTCTGTTGCATTTTGATATCCCGAAATATTAACTTTTAATTTCCACCAAATAGTTTTTGAAAAGTTAGTTTGTTTAAATAGTGAGATAGGATTTTTATAATTTTCCATACAATGTCCTTTTACTATTTAAGTGAAGAGATGGGTCTAGCCTTAAATGATATTTTAGGGAGAGTATGCTCTTATAATAAAGATTTTTCAAGTGACGATATTGCCATAACTTGGATTAATTATAAAAGTATAAATAAAAGTGTATTTAAAGGTTTTGGCACTGGCATCAATAATAAAAAAATGGTTTACCCTGCCAGTATAGTCAAGTTGGTTTATGGTCTTGCTACATATTATTGGATTAAAAAAGGAAATTTATTATTATCGGATGATATTATTGATGCTGTAAGGAAAATGTTATCTTTCTCAAGTAATAATGCGACAAGCTTCTTAATTGATTTACTTACTGGAACAACAAGTGGACCTTGTATTGAGGGCAAATCATGGGAAAATTGGAAATATCAAAGAAGTATAATAAACGATTGGCTACATGATTTACATTGGGAGGAATTGAGTGGTTTAAATTGCTGTCAGAAGACCTGGGATGATGGACCATTTGGTCGTGAAAAAGAATTTTATGGACATAATAATAAAAATAGAAACGCTATGAATTCTGATGCGGCTGCAAGGGTTTTGGAGGAAATTATGATTCATATTGATTATCAAAAAAATGATTTAAATTTACGAAGTTTTTTAAAAAGAAATTTAGATAAAGTTGTTCTTAAAAACGATTCTCTTAATCAAATAGATGGTTTTTTGGGCGCAGGCTTACCAGAAAGCATTAATCTTTGGAGTAAAGCAGGCTTAATGTCAGAAGTTAGACATGATTCCGCTTGGTGGACTAATAGTCAATCACTACACACTTTGTTAGTTGTTTTTTGTGATGGTGAAAAATATTCTAAAGATTCTTCTCTATTGCCATTAATCTCAAAAGAAGTATATGAATTTAATAAAAAATATACTATTTAGGACTAAATTTAATCTTCTAAGAAATTAGAATCTAATTTGTCAGTATATGCTTCATAAGGCAACATCATTACTTCTTCAAAATCTAAATCATTCATAATCCATTCTCTATATTCAGCTAATAAACTTTTTCTATCTTCATTATCTAATTCATAAATACGCAACGCTGTATCTTTAAAATTTTCTTTAATTAAATTTTCAATTTCTTTCCTCTGCATTTTATGTTAGTTCTCCTTCCAAAATTACTCTTCTTATTGTTGACAATGCAATTCCTGTTTGTGATCTGATTGATCGATAAGAATATCCTTCATTACGCAATCTGATTACTAAAGATTCTTTTAGAGGACTTATTTTGGGTCTTCCTCCTAAATTATTTCCAGATAATTTTCTGCGTAATAGTTGTTCTTTTTTTCTTTCACCTAAACTTTTTTCTTCTAAATTATCTAATTCATATAAAATCTTAAAAATTGAAGAAATCGTATTAGAAGATTCATTAGCAGCAAAAAAACCAGTCAAAGTTCGCAATTGAATATCCTTATTAATAAGTTTATTTATTGTTATCAAACATTCTTTTTTATTTTTAAATGCTCGATCAAGCTGAGTTATTATTAATTGATCGCCTTTTGATAAGGAATTTATAGCTTTATTGAGTTGGGGTTTGATTTCTTCATCTAAACTTATAAATTCAGAGAACACTAAACTACAACCCTCTTCCTTCAAAATTTTTATTTGCTCTTCTAAATATTCATATTCTTTCTGAGTAGCTCTGGCATAACCTACTGCTTTAGAGTTTTTATTTTTTTCCGATAATAAAATACGTTTTCTTTTAAATTTAAAAGTCAATGTTTTATTACATATATTTTTTACTGTATCAAAAAATAATAAAAAAAACACTTTTTAGTACATATTAAAGCAACTATTTAAAGATTTTTTTCTATATTTTTAAAAATAGTATGTTCTGATATCTGTATTAATAATAACGATATCAAATCTGATTCAATTTTAGTTAATGAAACAAGAACGTTGTGCAATTAGTAAATTTAATTAAGATTTTCTAAATTGCAGAAGGATTAGTTGAATTCATTTATTTATTTACTTCTGTTGAATGAGCTTCGTCTTTTGAAATTATAAATAGTTAATTCATCTTGTTTTTAGTAAAATAGAATTAAAGGTCAAGAAGATTAATGTGACTAATAATCCTAATAGTTTAATTTCAAAACCTGAATGGTTAAGGGTCAAAGCTCCACAAGTTGAGCGAATTGGTAATACTGCAAATTTATTAAATGATTTAAATCTCAATACCGTATGTCAAGAAGCAAGCTGTCCAAATATTGGCGAATGTTTTGCTAGTGGAACTGCAACTTTCCTCATCATGGGTCCTGGTTGCACTAGGGCATGTCCATATTGTGATATTGATTTTGATAGATCTAAGAGAGACTTAGATCCAACTGAACCATATCGTTTAGCCGAAGCTGTTTTTAGAATGAAGCTTAAGCATGTTGTAATCACATCAGTTAATAGAGACGATCTTGAGGATGGTGGCGCATCTCAATTTTTTCAATGTGTTCATCAAATAAGAGAAAAATCTCCTGAAACTACTATTGAGCTTCTAATACCTGATCTTTGTGGTAACTGGAAAGCGCTTGAAAAAGTTCTTGATTCAAATCCAAACGTTTTAAACCACAATATCGAGACTGTGTCTTCGCTATATAACAAAGTAAGACCTCAAGGCAAATATGAAAGAACTCTTGAGTTGCTTAAAAGAACCAGAGACTATTCTCCTAAAATTTATATAAAGTCAGGCTTCATGCTTGGTTTAGGGGAAAAAGACGTGGAGGTTTTAAGTCTGCTTAAGGATTTAAAAAGTAATTTCGTTGATATTGTTACTATTGGCCAATATTTATCTCCTGGCCCTAATCATTTACCTGTTAAAAGATTTGTCAGTCCTTCAAAATTTAACTACTTTAAAGCGTTCGGTGAACAAGATTTAAACTTCATGCAAGTAGTTAGTTCTCCTTTAACTCGTAGTAGCTACCATGCTGAAGAGATTCAAAAACTTATGAAAAAGTATCCAAAATAGTTATATGCATTTATCTGGATCTACCCACTCATTTAATTTCCATTCAACTAGATCATTTTTAATCATTGGATCATTCTTAATTATTTTTAGTGCATTTCTATAATTATACATC
>JFLT01000186.1 GCA_000634195.1 Prochlorococcus sp. scB243_495D8 | reverse complement strand
ATATTAATTCCCTCTTTTTTTAATTTTTTTACCCAATCAATATGTTCGTTAATTATTTTTCGTTTTAAATCATTATTAATTAAGTATTCTTTTTTTATAATTTCAGTTTTTACAAAGAAAGGCATTTACATTTTTTTTATATCAAGCATCTCTTCTTCACTTGGGGGAACAATCAATTTGAAAGTACTCTTAAAATAAGACCAATTTTCAATTATTTTGGTAGCCTTTAAGCTATTTGTTTTTGCTTGATATTCTCTAATAATTTCCAATAAGATATTTTCCTGCTTTGATGAAGTTATTTGATGAATGCTTACTATTTCTTTATTTACTTTATTACTTAAATCATTATTTTCATCGATTATGAAAGCTATTCCACCAGTCATGCCTGCACCTATATTCCTTCCTGTGGAACCTAGAATAACAACTTTCCCACCAGTCATGTATTCACAACAATGATCACCTGCTCCTTCTGTTACCGCTGTAGCACCACTATTTCTAACCGCAAATCTTTCTCCCGATTTTCCTAATGCAAATAATTTTCCACCTGTTGCTCCATAAAGACAAGTATTTCCTAGGATGACTTGTTCGGAGGAGATTTCATTTATTTTTGGTGGAATTATTGTGAGTATTCCTCCATTCATTCCTTTACAAACATAATCATTAGCTTCTCCAATTAATTGAACATTCATCCCCTTCAATAAAAAGGCACCAAAGCTTTGTCCTGCATATCCATTGAAATTTAAGTTGAGTTCGCCATTGAAGCCAGTATTGCCGTGAAGTTCTGCGATTTCGCCTGATATTTTCGCACAAACACTTCTATCTGTATTTTTTATCTCAATTTCTTTGGTTAGAATTTCGTGGTTTTTAATTGAATTTATAAATTTAGTATCAGACAAAAACTCGTCTTCTAATACAGAACCATTACTATGGGCAGTTTTTAAATGTTTTAACCATGATCTATCAGTGGTTGAGTGTTTATTTACTAAAGAAGAAAGATCAATATTAGAAGTTTTTGGAAGATCGATATTTCTTTCAGAAAGAAATTCTTGATTACCAATCAGTTCTTCCATATTAGAAACACCGATACTACTCATTATTTGTCTTACTTCTTCAGCAATATATAAGAAAAAATTGACGACATTTTCTGGAATACCTTTAAATCTTTTTCTTAATTCTTCTCTTTGAGTGGCAACTCCAACAGGACACTTGTTTGTATGACAAACCCGAGCCATTATGCATCCTTCAGCAATCATCGCTACAGAACCAAAACCGTATTCTTCAGCACCTAGTAAAGCTGCAATAACTACGTCCCACCCTGTCTTAAGACCTCCATCGGTTCTCAATATTACTCTTTTGCGTAAGTTATTCTCTAAAAGAGATTTATGAACCTCAGCAACACCAAGTTCCCATGGTAAACCTGCATGTTTAATAGAACTCAGGGGTGAAGCACCTGTACCTCCATCATGGCCTGATATTTGAATTACATCTGCATTAGCTTTGCTTACTCCAGCAGCAATAGTGCCTATACCAATTTCAGAAACAAGTTTAACGCTTACTTTCGCTTTTGGATGAACCTGGTGTAAGTCGTGGATAAGTTGAGCTAAATCTTCAATTGAATAAATATCATGATGCGGGGGAGGAGATATTAAAGCTACTCCAGGTTTACTATTTCTTAGTTTTGCAATGTAAGAATCAACTTTTGGACCAGGTAATTGTCCTCCCTCTCCGGGTTTTGCACCTTGAGCCATTTTAATTTCGAGTTGTTTACCACTTCTTAAATATTCAGGTGTAACTCCAAATCTTCCTGATGCTATTTGTTTAATAGCGGAGCATGCGGTGTCTCCATTCTTTAAACCTTTAATAAATGGCAACGTCGCTGACTGAGTATTTTCATCGATATCATTTAAAACATTAAAACGAGCTGGATCTTCTCCCCCTTCTCCACTATTACTTTTTCCACCAATTCTATTCATTGCAACTGCTAAAACTTCATGCGCTTCTCTGGATAAAGCACCTAAACTCATTCCTCCAGTACAGAACCTTTTGCAAATTGATTCAACACTTTCAACTTCTTCTAATGGAATACTTTTTCTTTTTGAATTAATTGTTAGTAAATCTCTAAGAGATGTTGTCGGTCTATTGCTAATAAGTTTTTTGTAAGTTTCAAAATGATCGTATCCTGGCCCTTGTTTTACCGCCGAATGTAAAACTTTGGACATCTCTGGGTTATTGGAATGATATTCTCCATTATTTCTAAATTGTACAAATCCTAAAAATTCTAATTTCTTTAAATCGATCTCTGGATAGGCTTTCGTATGTATTGAAAGTGTTTCATTAGTTAATTCTTTTAATGTTATGCCAGCGATACGACTTGTTGTACCATCAAAAGCAATTTTTATTAAATCAGATCCAAGGCCTACAGCTTCAAAAATTTGTGCACCATGGTAACTAGATAAAAGTGAGATGCCTATTTTTGAGAGAATTTTTCTTAGACCGTCTTCCAGAGCTTTTTTAATATTTTCTTGAACATCAACAATTGATAATGGATTTATTTTGTTGCTATCAATGAGTTTTTGTGTTTTTGGATGTTTTAACCAGTGTCTACCTGCTTCGAAGGTCAACCAAGGGCAAACGGCACTTGCTCCATATCCAATTAAACAAGCTAAGTGATGTGTGCTCCAACATTGACCGGTCTCAATTATTAGAGAAGCTTTTAGCCTGATTTCTTTTTTAAGAAGATAATGATGAATTGCTCCAACAGCAAGTAAAGGAGGTATGAAAGTCTTTTTAGGATTAATTCCCTTATCAGAAATGATAATTAAAGAGCAACCTTCTTTTATAGACAGCTCACTCTGTTTACAGATTAGTTTTAATTGGTTCTCTAAGCCTTGAATACCTTCCTCTAAATCAAACAAACTTGAAATCGTCTGAGATTTAATTTTTGACTTTTTGATGGAAATGAGTTCTTCCTCATTTAGAATCGGACTTTGTAAATGAATAAAAGGTTTAGCATCTTTAATTTCAAATGGTGTACATCTTTCTCCTAGATGCATCTCTAAACTCATTACAAGTTTCTCTCTCAGAGGGTCAATAGGAGGATTAGTAACTTGTGCAAATCTTTGCTTAAAGTAGTCGTATAAAATATGTGGCTTAGATGAAAGAACTGCTAATGGGATGTCGTCGCCCATGCAATAAGTAGGTTCTTTAGCTAATGAAGCCATTGAATCTAAGATAAGGTCATTATCTTCCGCTGAAAACCCGTATGCAGTTTGTTGTTGCAACAACTCAAGGTCTTTTAGTTTGCAGTCTTTAACCCATTCATTATTTTCAATTTTTATAGTTCTATTACTGAGAAGATTTTTATAATCATGCCTTTGAGCGGCTTCAGATTTTACTTCCCAATTTCTTAGGATTCTATTCTGATGAAAATCAACTGCCAACATTTGTCCCGGTCCTAATCGACCTTTTTCTATTACTCTTTCTTCTTCAAGATCTACTACTCCTGTTTCAGAACCCATTATTACAAAACCATCATTTGTGATTGAATATCTTGCTGGTCTTAGGCCATTTCTATCAAGCGTTGCTCCGACAAAATTTCCATCAGCAAATACAAGGAGTGCTGGACCATCCCAAGCTTCTTGTAGGCTTGCAGAATATTCATAAAAAGCTTTTATATATTCTCTCTCCTCAAGTTCTGGTTGATCTCTAAATGCTTCAGGAACAAGTTTTAATAATGAATCCGTAATGGGCTGACCTGAACGAATATTGATTTCAAGGGTTGCATCAAGATTTGATGAATCACTTTTGTTTACATCTACAATGGGCTTAATTTCATTAGATAACTCTCCCCAAAAATCATCTATATGTGTTTCTGAAGCTTTAGCCCAATTAATATTGCCTAAGAGAGTATTTATTTCGCCATTATGACCCAAAAATCTCATGGGCTGAGCTAGTGGCCATTTTGGAAGTGTGTTAGTACTAAATCTACGATGATAAACAGAAAATGAAACTTTAAAACTTTCTTCTTTTAGATCTTGATAAAACTCGGATAATATTTCAGAGCGAACCATACCTTTATAAACAACTGTTTGAGAACTTAGTGAGGCAAAATAAAATTCACAATCCCCAACATCGTTTTTGAAAGTTTCTCTTATTTTTTTCTCAATTCTTTTCCTTAATTGAAATAAAAGCCTTTCAACATCCTTATGATCTTTTTTATTTATGTATAAAATCCACTGACAGATGAATGGAGCATTTGCTTTAGCTAAAGGACCTAAGATTTCATTATTAACGGGTACTGTTCTCCAAGATGTTTTTTTGACTTTTAATTTTTCTGCTTCTTCATCACATATTGATTTACATATTTCAATTTTTTCTTTTTTATTAGGCATAAAAACCATGCCTAAACCTTTATTAAATTCTTGAGTATTTTTTAGATTAATTTTCTCTTCTAGATATCCCCATGGAATTGAACATAAAATGCCTGCTCCATCTCCAGAGTCACTATCTCCTCCACAACCTCCTCTATGCTCCATGCAGTTGAGGCCCTTTAGAGATTGTTTAAGGATCCAGTTGCTTTCTATACCTTCAACATTTGCTACGAAACCAACTCCACACGCATCTTTCTCCCCAATTATTCCATTTGGGGAATAACTATCTTGATATGGGCCAACGACTCTTTTGATACTCTCTCCCATAAATTATTTAATTCTATTTAGTTATTTATGTATTTCTATTATAAAAATAAATATGAGAATAAATCTAAAGATAATTAATATTTACCAAATAATTTTAATTTGACAAATTTTAAAAAAAATATATTTAAAAACTTTTAGTTAGTGCTCTTAAAAGGTTATGATGGTTAGAAGTTTATTTTTATCTAAGATTTAATAGATGCCCACCATCTCACAATTAGTAGGTTCAGAAAGAAAACGTCTGACAAAGAAAACAAAATCTCCTGCATTAAAAGCTTGCCCTGAGAGAAGAGGGGTATGTACGAGAGTCTATACATCAACTCCTAAAAAACCTAATTCAGCTTTGAGAAAAGTTGCTAGGGTTAGATTAACTTCTGGTTTCGAAGTAACTGCTTATATTCCTGGTATTGGTCATAATTTGCAAGAGCATTCTGTAGTATTGCTTAGGGGTGGAAGAGTAAAGGATTTGCCAGGAGTTAGATATCATATAATAAGAGGAACTTTAGATACGGCTGGAGTCAAAGATAGACGTCAATCCAGATCTAAGTATGGAGCAAAAGCTCCAAAAGATTAATTTGTAAACATCACTTTTTTAAAACATGTCACGTCGTAATGCAGCAGTAAAAAGACCAGTCCTTCCTGATCCTCAATTTAATAGTCGTCTTGCTTCAATGATGATTTCTCGATTGATGAAGCATGGTAAAAAATCTACAGCTCAAAGAATATTGTCTGATGCGTTTTCTTTAATAAGTGAGCGAACAGGAGGGAATGCAGTGGAATTATTTGAAACAGCTGTAAAAAATGCTACTCCTCTTGTCGAGGTACGAGCTAGAAGAGTTGGTGGTGCAACATATCAAGTACCTATGGAAGTTCGCCAAGATAGGGGCACGGCTATGGCATTAAGATGGCTTGTTACATTCTCAAGAGCAAGAAATGGCAAGAGTATGTCCCAAAAACTTGCTGGTGAGTTAATGGATGCTGCAAATGAAACTGGTAGTGCCGTTAAAAAAAGAGAAGATACTCATAAAATGGCAGAAGCTAATAAAGCTTTTGCACATTACAGATATTAATTTCATCAAAAGTTACTTGAGTAGTTTATTATTATTAAAGTTTACTTTTAGGGTGAACTACACTTATCAAAAATTATTTTATTTGGAGCTTTAAAATTGGCACGCGACTTTCCCCTAGAACGAGTAAGGAACATAGGTATAGCCGCTCATATTGACGCAGGTAAGACAACAACTACTGAAAGAATTTTGTTTTATTCAGGTGTTGTCCACAAAATAGGGGAGGTTCATGATGGGGCTGCCGTAACCGATTGGATGGCTCAAGAAAGAGAAAGAGGAATAACTATTACTGCTGCTGCAATATCTACAAGTTGGCAAGATCATAGGATTAATATTATTGATACACCTGGACACGTTGATTTTACTATTGAAGTTGAAAGATCAATGCGTGTGTTGGATGGAGTTATAGCTGTATTTTGCGCAGTTGGCGGAGTTCAGCCTCAATCCGAAACTGTTTGGCGTCAAGCAGATAGGTACTCTGTTCCAAGAATGGTTTTTGTTAATAAAATGGACAGAACTGGTGCGGATTTTTTAAAGGTTAATAAGCAAATTAAAGATCGACTAAAGGCAAATGCACTTCCAATTCAGTTACCTATTGGGGCTGAAGGCGATCTTACAGGTATTATTGATTTAGTAGCCAATAAAGCATATCTCTACAAAAACGATTTAGGTACTGATATCCAAGAAGCTCCAATACCATCTGACATGGAGGAGGAAGCTGCTGAGTGGAGATTTAAGCTAATGGAAAGTGTTGCAGAAAATGATGAAGAGTTAATAGAAATATTTCTCGAAACAGGAGAATTATCTGAAGAACAACTTAAAAAAGGTATCAGGGAAGGGGTTTTGAAACATGGATTAGTTCCAGTTTTGTGTGGTTCAGCCTTTAAGAATAAAGGAGTCCAACTTGTATTAGACGCTGTAGTTGATTACTTGCCAGCTCCAGTTGATGTGAAGCCAATACAAGGTGTTTTGCCAAGTGGCAAAGAGGATGTCAGACCTTCAGATGATAATGCTCCTTTCAGTGCATTAGCATTTAAAGTGATGTCAGATCCTTATGGGAAATTAACTTTTGTAAGAATGTATTCAGGTGTTCTCTCAAAGGGAAGTTATGTAATGAATTCTACTAAGGATGCTAAAGAGAGAATTTCTAGATTGGTAATTCTTAAGGCTGATGAAAGAGAGGAGGTTGATGAATTGAGGGCCGGGGATTTAGGAGCTGTATTAGGCCTTAAGAATACAACAACTGGTGATACTTTGTGTAATACAGAAGATCCAATAGTTTTGGAGACATTGTTTATTCCTGAACCAGTTATCTCAGTTGCTGTTGAGCCAAAAACTAAAGGCGATATGGAAAAATTATCTAAAGCTTTAACTGCTTTGTCTGAAGAGGATCCAACATTTAGGGTAAGTACAGATCCTGAGACAAATCAAACTGTTATTGCAGGTATGGGTGAGTTGCACCTAGAAATCCTTGTAGACAGAATGTTAAGAGAATTTAAAGTTGAGGCAAATATAGGAGCCCCTCAGGTTTCATATAGAGAAACTATTAGGTCTAGTTCTAAAGGTGAAGGTAAATATGCAAGACAGACTGGTGGTAAGGGTCAATATGGTCATGTAATTATTGAAATGGAACCTGCTGAAACTGGTAAAGGTTTTGAATTCGTGAACAAAATTGTTGGTGGAGCCGTACCAAAAGAGTACATTGGTCCTGCATCGAATGGAATGAAAGAGACCTGTGAATCGGGTGTTCTTGCCGGTTATCCACTCATTGATGTAAAAGTAACACTAGTCGATGGTTCATTCCACGATGTAGACTCATCTGAAATGGCCTTCAAAATTGCAGGTTCCATGGCTTTTAAAGACGGGGTAAAAAAATGCAATCCTGTCCTTTTAGAGCCTATGATGAAAGTTGAGGTCGAAAGTCCTGACGACTTTCTTGGATCTGTAATTGGTGACCTCTCTTCCAGAAGAGGTCAAGTAGAAGGACAATCTGTTGATGACGGATTGTCTAAGGTACAGGCCAAAGTGCCCTTAGCCGAAATGTTCGGTTATGCCACTCAACTCCGATCAATGACTCAAGGTCGGGGTATATTTTCAATGGAGTTCGCAAATTATGAGGAAGTTCCTCGTAATGTTGCTGAAGCTATCATTTCCAAGAATCAGGGCAACTCCTGATCTCTAAACTAAAACACCCTTAAACCCTCGATTCTTTAATTCAAAATGGCTCGCGAGAAGTTCGAAAGAAACAAACCACATGTCAACATAGGTACTATTGGCCATGTTGATCATGGAAAAACAACACTAACTGCTGCTATTACAAATGTATTAGCTAAAAAAGGTCAAGCTCAAGCTCAAGACTATGGAGACATAGATGGTGCTCCTGAAGAAAGAGAGCGTGGCATTACAATTAATACGGCTCATGTCGAATATGAAACTGAAGGCAGACATTATGCCCATGTCGATTGCCCAGGACATGCTGACTATGTGAAAAATATGATCACAGGGGCCGCCCAGATGGATGGAGCTATTTTAGTTTGCGCAGCTACAGATGGTCCTATGGCTCAGACAAAAGAGCATATTCTTCTAGCTAAACAGGTTGGAGTCCCTGCTCTTGTAGTTGCTCTCAATAAGTGCGATATGGTTGATGATGAAGAAATTATTGAACTTGTCGAAATGGAAATTAGGGAACTGTTAGATAGTTATGACTTCCCAGGAGATGATATTCCTATAGTTCAAGTATCAGGTTTAAAAGCCCTCGAAGGTGATTCTACTTGGGAATCAAAGATTGAAGAATTAATGAAAGCAGTTGATGCTAGCATTCCCGAACCGGAAAGAGAAGTTGATAAACCATTCTTGATGGCAGTTGAAGACGTTTTCTCGATTACTGGTAGAGGAACTGTTGCCACTGGAAGAATTGAGAGAGGTAAAGTTAAGGTAGGAGAAGAAGTAGAAATAGTTGGAATAAGAGATACAAGAGTAACAACTGTTACTGGAGTTGAAATGTTCCGAAAACTTCTTGACGAAGGTATGGCTGGCGATAATGTTGGTTTACTTTTACGGGGTGTCCAGAAAGAAGATATTGAGAGAGGCATGGTTCTTGTAAAGAAAGGATCTATTACCCCTCATACTCAGTTTGAAGGAGAAGTTTATGTTCTTAAAAAAGAAGAGGGCGGTAGACATACTCCTTTCTTTGCTGGATATAGACCTCAGTTTTACATCAGAACAACTGATGTGACAGGTCAAATAACCGCATTTACCTCAGATGATGGCTCTAATGTTGAAATGGTTATGCCAGGAGACAGAATTAAGATGACTGGAGAATTAATTTGTCCAGTAGCTATTGAACAAGGTATGCGATTTGCAATACGTGAAGGAGGACGTACTATCGGTGCTGGAGTTGTTTCTAAAATTCTCAAATAATAAATTTGAATTTTAAAAATTTAACCTCAATCATCTAATATAGATTTATAGATAAAGGTCATTTTAATTAATGACCTTTCACTAGACGTTATTTGAAATTATGACTGCATCAATTGCACAACAAAAAATAAGAATAAGGCTCAAAGCGTTTGATAGAAGAATGCTTGATTTATCTTGCGACAAAATAATCCAAACTGCTGATACTACTTCTGCCTCAGCAATAGGTCCAATACCTTTACCTACAAAAAGGAAGATTTATTGTGTCCTAAGATCACCACATGTTGATAAAGATTCTAGAGAGCATTTTGAAACAAGAACACATCGAAGAATAATAGATATCTATAGTCCTTCTGCAAAAACTATTGATGCTTTAATGAAACTAGATCTACCTAGCGGTGTAGATATAGAAGTTAAACTTTAATAAATCCCGAAATCGCCCTAAATTGTTTAGTATAAAATATATTGAAATGAGGTTTAAATGGGAGAACTCTCTGTAAGGGAATTACCTTTATTTCCTTTGCCAGAGGTAGTCCTTTTTCCTCAAGAAGTATTGCCTTTACATATTTTTGAATCAAGATATAGGATTATGCTTCAATCTGTTCTTGAGAGTGATTCTATGTTTGGAGTTATTAAGTGGGATCCAACTACTAAAAGTATGGCTAATGTGGGATGTTGCGCACAAATTTTAAAACATCAAACTGCAGAGGATGGGAGAAGTAATATTATCACTCTCGGCCAACAAAGATTTCAAGTCTTAGAAATTACCCGTTCGACTCCATTTTGTTCTGCGATGGTTAGTTGGATTACTGATGATAATATTGATGACTTTCAAAAATTAGATTCTCTAAAAGATTCAGTTAAAGAAGCACTAAGTGATGTTATTAATTTAACAAGTAAATTGACTAATACTAAGAAAAATCTACCGGATAAATTACCAGACAACCCAATGGATCTATCATTTTGGATAGGAGCTCATTTGGGCGGTCCTGTTGCAGAAGAACAGCAGAGACTTCTTGAGGAGAGAAATACTTTTACCCGTTTGCAAAGAGAATATGAAATGCTTGATCATACAAGAAAACAACTTGCAGCAAGAACAGCGTTGAAAGAGAGTTTTCCTGATATAAAAGAAAATTAAATGTTTGAATTATTATTCCCTTTTTTTTTAATAGTTTTATTCTTACTAGTTCTAGTGATAATGTGGAGAAATAATGCTAGAAAATATATTTCTTCCGGTACAGTAGCTTCTGCATACGACGCTTGGACCCAAGATAAATTACTTGAGAGATTATGGGGAGAACATATACATTTGGGTTTTTATCCCTCAGGGAAAAAAAATATTGATTTTAGAATGGCTAAAGTTCAGTTTGTTCATGAATTAGTCAAATGGAGTGGTTTAGATAAATTACCACAGGGATCTAGAATACTTGATGTAGGTTGCGGAATAGGCGGCAGTTCTAGGATTCTTGCAGAATATTATGGGTTTAATGTTACTGGCATTACAATTAGTCCGGCTCAAGTTAAAAGAGCAAGAGAACTTACTCCTCATGGGCTAAATTGCAACTTCCAAGTTATGGACGCTTTGGATTTGAAATTTGAAGATGGATCATTTGATGCCGTGTGGAGTGTTGAGGCTGGTGCACACATGAATGATAAAACTAGATTCGCAGATGAAATGCTGAGAACTTTAAGACCTGGTGGATATTTCGCTTTGGCTGATTGGAACTCAAGAGACCTTGGTGCATACCCCCCATCATTTTTTGAAAAGTTAGTACTTAAACAATTACTTGAACAATGGGTACATCCTAATTTTATTAGCATTAGAGAATTTAGTAACATTCTTAGAACTAACGAAAATAGTTCAGGAAGAGTTATTTCTGAAAATTGGAATTCCTATACAAATCCTTCATGGTACGACTCCATTGTTGAAGGTATTAGAAGGCCATTCGTAATTTTGTCACTTGGCCCATTTGCGATAGTGAAGTCTATTAGGGAGATTCCAACAATACTTCTAATGAATTGGGCTTTTAGAAAAGGTTTGATGGAGTTTGGAGTTTATAAATGTAGAGGATAAATTAATCTAGTTCAACATTTTCAGAAAAATAATTTCCAAAATCTACAAAATTCTTGCAAAGTGGCTTTAGCATTTTTTTTAATTCAAGAATATTTTTAATGTTATTTTCATTATTAATTTCTAAATCAACATAAATTATATATTCGCCTAATTCTCTTTTTGAAGGTCTCGATTCAATTTTACTCATATTAAATCCAAAATCTGCAATATAATTTAGAGCTTTAAGCAAAGCACCAGGTTTATTTGAAATTAATGAGAAAGCAAAACTGGCAATATTAGCTAAATTTGAATTTGATTCCTTGCTCAATAAAACAAATCTAGTGCAATTACCTGGAACATCATTAATTGGAAAGGCTAATTCTTTAAGTCCTTCGATTTGAATTAATGATTTTGAACCGATAGCAGCTCTGAATTTACTCCCCTTGATCATATTGACAGCTTCTGATGTTGAATTTGTTGGGAGAGGAATTGCATTTGGAAGATTCTCAGATAACCATTCTGAACATTGAGCTAATGCTTGAGGATGAGATAATACTTCTGAAATATTTGAAAGTTCTCCATCACTAATTAATGCATGTTTTATAGGTAAAACAATAGCTTTATTTATAAAAATTTCAGGAAATTTCCAAAGGGCATCTAGAGTAGCTGTAACTCCTCCTTCTACAGAATTTTCTATAGGTACTACAGCAGCATCACAATTGTTGTACGCTATTGATTTAATGACCGAATGTAACCCATTACATGGTACAAATATAGGTGTCTGAAAATTGGCAAGCTTTGATAATATTTGGGCTGCTTTTTCTGCGTATGTTCCTTGCGGACCTAAATATGCAACTTGATTGCGCATGATTAATTGTAAAAAAAAAATGAGATCAAATAAGCATTGGAGGAATATAGAAAATGCTATTGTCTTTTGATGCTAAACAGAAACTCAAGCTTTCTGTAAAACGTAATAAAGAATATCTTTCTAAATATCTTTTAGAAGAAGAAAGAGTTGTTGGAGCAATGCTTGACTCCAAAAAATTAGTACCTGAAGGCGAAGGTAGATATAAGTATACAGTAACAAGTTTTAAGGTTTTTCAACTAGATATTAACCCTGTTGTTTCAATTGCAGTAGAAAATAAAGATGGAATTTTAAAAATGAGTGCCCTTGAAAGTACATTGGATGGTTTGGGGATGATAGATGATTTTAATCTTATTTTGAAAGCGAATTTGGAAGCAACTGATATTGGTTTAGAAGGTGAGGCGCTACTTGGGGTATCTGTAAGCCAACCCCCTATACTAAAGCTGGTACCAAGGAAAATTTTGGAATCTACTGGTCATTCGGTATTAAATGGAATTCTGTTGGGTATAAAGTCAAGGGTTCAACAGCAACTCGTTAAAGATTTTTTAGATTGGTGTGAATTAAATAAGATTTGATTTTTTTAAAAAACTTTTCCTATGAAGTTTAGTTATTCCATTTTTTTTGATTAATGAAAGATGTTCTATGGTTCCATAACCTTTATTTTTAAATATTAAGTATCCTGAATATTTTCTTTCTAGCCTCTCCATTAGATTGTCGCGAGTAACTTTGGCAACTATGCTTGCTGAAGCTATCGATATAAACTTTGAGTCTCCAGATACTATGTTTTTCTGGATTCCATTCCATGGCCTTAATAATAAGGGACCATCAATTATTAATTCAGATGGTTTTTTTTTTAATTTTTTTAAAGCCCTTATCATTGAAAGTTCTGTAGCAACCCTGATACCTAACTTATCTATTTCTCTGGCCGAGGATTGCCCAATTCCATAATCTGAGGAGAGTGATAAAATTTTTGGTAAAATTAATTTTCTTTTTTTGGGAGTTAGTTTTTTACTATCTGTTACTCCAAATTGTTTTAGGATAAATTTATTTTTTTCAGTTAATACTACAGCTGCTGCAAAAACTGGACCAAAAATTGCTCCCCTTCCAACTTCATCTATTCCAACTTCGAATACTTTATTCAATGTTTGCTGAAGATCTTCTTCTTTTTTTTCTTGCATTGTTTAGATCATCTGTAAGTTCAATTTCATCCTTTTTATCTGTAAATACAACCTCATTATTTTCATTAGTTTTTTTTGTTGATTTATCTTTAGAATTTGCATTCGCTTCAATTTTAATTTGAATCTTTTCTTCTCCCGATTTTGTAATTTTTTTAATTTGTTTTGCTTTTGTTTTTTTAGTATCTAAAGGTTTTTCCGTTTCTTTATTACTTTCTTTTAAACGTACAAAATTATTACTGGTGAGATATTCTTTGCCTAACTTTAAAAGTGGATTAATACCTAATTGGCTGAAAACAATTTTTTCTTCATTTGTAAGATCAACTGTTATTAAATTTTTTTCTTTTGAATTTGATTGGTTCAAATTATCATTTTCTTTTTCTTTTTCTTTTTTATTAGAAGAATACTCTTTATTAAGGTCTTTGGAGTTAATTAATTCTTTGTCAATAATTTTTTCCTGCTCATCAGTTGATTGAGAAGTATCTTTGTCTAAAGATATTAGATTGTATGATTGATTAGATTTATTCTCAATATTTTTAACTTTTAAGTTAGAAATTTCTTGATTTAATATATTTTCTACATGTCCGGTACCGTCGCATGTAGAACATTTTTTACCGAATAATTCATATATATTTTGACCTTGTCTTTTTCTGGTTAACTCTACTAAGCCTAATTCAGTAAGTTGAGCTATTTGAGGTCTAGCAGAATCATCTTTTATTGCTGAGGTAAAATGCTCAAGTAACTGAAATTGATCTCTTCTAGATTCCATATCGATAAAATCTATTACTATAACTCCACCAATATTTCTTAATTTCATTTGCCTTGAGATTTCAACCGCTGCTTCGCAGTTTGTCCACAAAACGGTTTGTCTTGAATTTGCAGATCTTGTAAATGATCCAGAGTTTACATCGATTACTGTTAAAGCTTCAGTAGGTTCGATAATGATATAACCCCCCGAAGGAAGATCTACTCTCGGCTGGAGAGCTTTTTGAATTGTTTTCTTAATTTCGTACTTTTCGAAAATATGTTGGTTTAAACTGTTATCGTGAAATTCAATATCTATATCAGATTCATAATTTATTAAAAAATCTTTTGCCCTTTCAACTGAAAATTTACTATCAATAATAATGCTTTTAGTTGATTCTTTAATATAGTCTCTTAAGATCTTTAGAGAGAAATCTTCATCTCTTTTTATTAAATTTGGCGGATTAGAAGCTTCAGAAACTTTTAGTACATTTTCCCATTGTTGAATTAATTGTTCTAAATCTTCGATTAGAAGTTCTTCTTTTATTTTTTCAGCTTCTGTTCTAAATAACAAGCCTGTGCTGGGGGGTTTTATTAAAACCCCAAGTGCTTTCAAACGGTTTCGTTCTGTTTCTGTATTTATTTTTCTTGAAATATTTACTCCTTGGCCATATGGCTGTAATATCATGTATTTTCCTGGGATTGCAATATTTCCTGTTAGTCTTGGACCTTTAGATCCTGTGGGCTCCTTTATTACCTGTACTAGAACATTTTGTTTTGGTTCTAGTAATTCAGTTATTCCAAATGTCCCTTTTTTAAGTCTTAGCGGACCTAAATCTGAAACATGGATGAATCCATTTTTCTCACTTTCGCCAATATTTACAAAAGCGGCATCAATACCAGGGAGAACATTTTCTACTGTTCCTAAAAAAATATCGCCAATTTGATATTGACCTTGTGCGACGATTAATTCATCAACTCGATCATCTGTGAGTAGTGCTGCTATGCGAGCCTGCTCAGCGATGATAATTTGCTGAGACATATAATTGATTCTGAATGATTTGGATTTTGAAAATCTTCTAAATTAAAGAAATAGTTTTTATCTTTTAATAAAGAAATTTTTTTAGCTATTATGATTTACTTTTTAAAAATTAAGAAAGTTAATAGTGATTGAATTCTGCTATTTATAAAGCTTTAGACGATTTTCAAACTAATTGAAAATGATTTCGTAGCTATGATTATCTCTTAAATTAATCATAACTAAAGTAATTTTAACATCTAATCGCCACTAAAGCACTTTAATACATTATCCTAATATTGGTGCAGTTTTTATCTAAAGTGGTTCAAGTAAACGAAAATTATTTAAAACTCAAAGCAGGCTATTTATTCCCTGAAATTGCTAAAAGGGTAAAAATATATTCTCTATCAAATAAGAGTGCTGAAATTATTAAGCTTGGCATAGGAGATGTTACCCAACCATTACCTAGAGCATGCATAGAGGCGATGGGTAAAGCTTTAGATGAAATGGGAACAACAGATGGTTTCAGAGGTTATGGGCCGGAACAAGGTTATTCTTGGCTGAGAGAAAAAATATCTGAGCATGATTATATTTCGAGAGGTTGCCAAATTTCACCTGAAGAAATCTTTGTTTCAGATGGTTCCAAATGCGATAGTAGCAATATTTTAGATATTCTTGGCAAAGATAATTCAATTGCTGTAACAGATCCTGTTTACCCTGTTTATGTAGATAGTAACGTCATGACAGGAAGAACTGGAGATGCTCTTGAAAATGGTACTTATCAAGGATTAACATATCTTGCAATAAACGAGGGGAACAACTTTCTGCCAAAACTACCTGAAAAAAAAGTTGATATTTTATATCTTTGTTTTCCTAATAATCCGACCGGAGCAACTATCACAAAAAAAGAATTGAAAAAGTGGGTTGACTATGCTCTTCAAAACAAATCTCTGATACTTTTTGATGCAGCTTATGAAGCATTTATTCAAGATAATGATATTCCACATTCAATCTATGAGATTGAAGGAGCCAAGGACTGTGCTATTGAATTTAGATCTTTTTCAAAGAATGCAGGATTCACTGGAGTAAGATGTGCTCTTACAGTAATACCAAAAAATCTTAAAGGTTTGAGCTCAACTAATGAGGAAATAGATTTATGGCCTCTTTGGAATAGGCGACAATCTACAAAGTTCAACGGAGTAAGTTATGTGGTTCAGAGAGGGGCAGAGGCTGTTTATTCTCTTGAAGGGAAGCAACAGGTTAGAGGTTTAATTGATTTTTATATGGAAAATGCAAAAATCATGAAAAATAAACTTCAGAATGCAGGATATAAAGTTTATGGTGGGGACAATGCTCCTTATATCTGGATTAAAGTTCCTGATCAAATGACATCTTGGGACTTTTTTGATTTTCTTCTGCAAAAAGTTAGTGTAGTGGGAACACCTGGAAGTGGATTTGGATTGTCAGGAGAAGGTTATTTTCGTTTGTCAGCATTTAACTCACGATCAAACGTCATTCATGCAATGGAAAGAATAATTAATATATAATTATTATTAGTATAATTTAGACTCAAAAAATTTTAATGTTATCCATAAAGTTAGAACAAAGTGTAAGTAATAATTCAGCAGTGATTGAAAAGAAACCTGCTGAATTAAAAAATAAATCTCCAAAATATAAGGTTTTACTTCATAATGATCCAGTTAATTCTATGGAGTATGTAACTATTTCACTACGAGAAGTTGTGCCGCAATTAAGCGAACAAGATGCTATCGCCATAATGCTTGAGGCACACAATACGGGTGTAGGTTTGGTAATTGTTTGTGATTTAGAGCCAGCAGAATTCTACTCAGAATCATTAAAATCTAAAGGAATTTCTAGTTCAATAGAGAAAGAGGATTAAAAACGGTTTAACTTATTATTTAGTATGGGCTAACTTCCTTTCTGATAAGGGTCGGACTTTTAAGGATTCTTTTAAGGATGACTTACCATATTCTCTCTCAAGAATATCGATAACTGTTTTACCAAATTCATCTTCTGGATTATCAAAAGCTTCTAAGCAAATCTGACCAAGTTTTTTCCCTAATGAGCCTGGATTCCAAAGCAGTTTTCTCGCTGTCCAGGGCATCATGCTCATTGGATTATAATTTGGCTTCAAAATTTTATGTTCCAAGGCGTACTTCTCGAGAAGAGTGTGAGGTTGTAAACCTATAAAGAATATAGCTGGATCAACTAAGCCCTTACCAAAAATATTTTCTAATTCTCTATGGTAAGCAATTGTTTGTCTTATAGTGTTGGGCGTTTCATCAAAAACATTAAATGAATAATTGACTGAAACATGATTCTTGAAACCTGATTTAACTAGCATTCTGCAATTATCTAATACAGTTTCAAGGTCATATGCTAATCTCATTTTTCTAACAAGTTCTTGAGATCCCGACGTGATACCTATTTCAAAATAGCTCATACCTGTATCAACCATAAGCTGTGCTAGTTCAGCATCAATATTATCTGCTCTGATATAGGCGGCCCAATTAATATCATCCCAGCCTTGATCTTTAATTGCTTTCAAAAGTGTTTTGGCATCTTCGATATGTTTTTTGGCTGGAATAAACTGTGCATCTGTGAACCAAAATCCCCTTACGCCAAGATCATATAATTGCTTCATTTCTTTGATTACTTCGATAACAGGATTAACACGAACCTGCTTCCCCTCAACAACTGTATAAACACAGAAACAACAATTGTGGGGACATCCTCTTTTTGTTTGCACCCCTACGTAGTAGTCTCCACCTTCAATATACCAATTGAATTCAGCCCATATTGATTTAATATATTCATAGTTGCAGGCAGTTTTAACAATTCCTGAAGGCTGTTCATGTATTAATTTGTTTCGAGGTTTTTGTCCAGCAACATAACATCTTTCTTCTTTTATTGAATCTCCTCTTATGATTTTTTCTATGAGATTTTCTCCCTCTCCAACCGAAATAACAGTTCCTTTTGGGAGTAGATTTCCTAATTGTTCATAGAAGACACTAACAGCTCCACCTCCTAATATTACTTTTACATTTTTATTGTATTTTTTCGCTCTTTTTAGCCCCATCTTGACTAAAGAAGTGTTTCTATATATTTCTCCATAATGAGATGCAATTAATTTTAATCCTCCCCAGGAACCTCTGATTTTTTTAAGGATATTTTTTGAATAGAAAACTTCAAAAGAGTTTTGTAGGGGATTTCCACTTCTACCATCAACAGGTGCATAAATTTGTATATCTCTCCATGAAAAAATGATTAGGTGAGGTCTAAATTGATCAATTTTTCTACTTAAATATCTGGAGACTTTATTAGATGGAATTATTGCTAGATCAATGAATTGCTGCTCTATACCTGGAAAACATTTATGAATATGGTCAGCTAAATAAATAGGTCCTATTGGAAATATTGGATTACATGGCAATCTTACAGTTAGTATTTTTCCATAAAGGTTTCTCTGGTAATTTTTTTTATTTGATTTTTCTAACTTTAAATTAAAATTCATGTCATGAAATTTAATTAATTTATTTACTTTAAGAATCTAACTACTTTATTACTAATTTGGAGAAATTAAAAATCCTAAGAAAATTCTCGAGAAAATTTTAATTAATTCAGATATCAGAAATCATATAAATCCAGCATACTTTGAGAAGTTTTAACCCATCTAGCCATCTAGATATATTTGGTGCTCCAGATTTTCTAGCGTAATATCTAACAGGATAATTTAGTATTTTAATGTTATTGTTCGCAGCTTCAAATATTATAGTAAAGTCTCCAAAAGGGTCAGACTTGGAATCCCAACTTCCGTTTTGTTTCATAAGTTTAAAAAATTTTCTTGAAAAAACTTTTGTTCCACAGAGTGAATCTGATACAGGCTTATTTATGAGAATTGATAGAAAAATTGCGAAGAGTCTATTTCCTATATAATTCGCCCATCTCATCGCATCTTTTTCCATTGGAAAAGTTGTGCGGGCGCAATTAATTAAGATATTTTTATTTTTGGTTGATTCCATAATTGCTGCAATACTGTCATCAATATCTACAGTAAAATCACTATCAATTATGGCGAGGGTCTCACCTGAAGATATATTAAACCCCTCAACGACTGCATTTTTCTTACCTTTAGAAGTTTGTTTTAAAAGAGATATCTTGAAGAAATTTGAAAAATTTTCTTTTAATTCTTTCAGAATTTCATATGTATTATCATTGCTATTACCTTCAACAAATATAATTTCTAATTTATTTGGTATTTTTTTGAATTTATTTAAAGCATTAATTAAAAGTTCTTTATTACCAGCTTCATTTCTTGCAGGAATGACAATTGATATTAAATGTTCAGAAATATTTTCACTATATTTATAAAAAATTATTTCGAGTTCATACGCGAGTTGTTTTATGATTGGTATTTTCCGAAAAATGTTTTTAATAGATTGTGGAATTACCTTAGTGGGGATCGGAGTTAGTTTCTTTGCTTTCCATCTAATTGATCTGTAGTTATAAATTTCTGCAAGAGATTCGATATCGCATAAAGTTATTCTTGCTTTGCTAGTAGTTTCTCTAAAAATTCTTGAATCTAATCTTAGCCATCTAGTGATTGGCTCCCAAGTATTACCACGGACTTTAATTGAAATAAATTCGTTATTGTCTTTGAATAATTGATGAAGTTTATTATTAGTTAAATTCCAACTATTGACAGATCTCATTATTAAAGATTACAAAAGACAACTTATTATATATGGATTATTTACTTTTTTAATATTAATTTCCATGGATTTAAGACATCATTTTCATATATCAGTTCGTAAGAATCATAATTATCTTTAATTGTTTTAAGGTCAGTTGTCCATGCTAATTCAGATTTTTTTAACTGATTAATAC
The DNA here is from genome assembly GCA_000634195.1 of Prochlorococcus sp. scB243_495D8. Lineage (GTDB taxonomy): Bacteria > Cyanobacteriota > Cyanobacteriia > PCC-6307 > Cyanobiaceae > Prochlorococcus_A. The sequence continues at coordinate 180,997 of JFLT01000186.1, read as the reverse complement.
TTTCTAATCCCCTACCTAATTTAGGAGTTGACAAAGAAATCCTTATGATTTTTGATTGCGATTGAGAGTTCTTGATTCCTTTTTTGTCTACCATGATTGTTTGATTTTTTACTAAATCGAGGGAAGAAACATATTCCATTTTCTCTCTTAGTTCTCTAGATCTATCAGTGAATAAACCTGATTGCAAAATAAATGAAGTGAATAGGTAAGGCCCAATTATGAGAGTTATCAATAGTTCTTTGAACGAATTTTTATGTTTTATTAATGACCAAGATAAGCTGAAAGATAATAATCCAAGAATTATAAATGTATTCTCCTTTGTATTAAAGTTGATTGAATCTTTAAAGAAAAAATAATATGTGAAAGTTAGAGCAAATATAAATAATGGAATGATTTTTGAAGTTATAAATATAAAAAATCGACTGTATTTATAAGAATTGAATAAATACTTTATTCCTATATAAGTATTTAATGAAAGAATAGACGAGATTTGTAGACTATAGTATGGTGTTTTTGTAGAGAAAATGCTAAGGATCGCTACTAAAATAAGTGGAAAGAAAGCAAGTATATATCTATTCTCTTTACTTTTAAAGATATTGTAAGTTGTGCCAATAATTGCGAAAAAACTCCATGGTAGAAATGTTACCGGTATATTCCAGAAATAATAATAAAAAGGATTTGTAAAAGTATTCTTACTTGATAAAAAGTTAAATTTTTCAACTAAGTAAAAAATAATATTTTTGTCTAAATAAGGGTTGATGGAAAACGTCCAGAATAAAAAAGGAATAAATCCAATTAGTAGTCCTAACCAAAAGAATTTTGTGAATAAAAAATTTTTTTTTAAAAAAATATATGGTATTAGCGATAATAACGGTACAAAAACTAAAAAAGTTTTCATCATAAAAGCTAAACCAATCCAAATTCCAAAAAGTAAAATATAGAATTTGTTATTTTTACTTTTTATTTTTACTAAAGCTAATACTCCAACAGTTACTAAACATGAATAAATAATATCTTGAGTGGCTAAGTGTGAGTAGTCAAACCAAATATATGTAGTAGCAAGGATTAGTGGAGATATAATTGCATATTTTTTATTAAATAATTCTTCATGTAATTTATAAGTTGTAAATAGCATTAATATTGATGCGACTGTTGTTGGGAGATATGCAAAAAAAATATTTCTTCCAAATAAGTCTTGTGACTTTGCTATTAAAAACTGTAATCCTATTGTTCTATCTAAAACATATTCATCCCACCAAAATGGAATTGTCCAGTTACCTTTTTCTAATATCCATCTAGCTTGTAGTGCATAAAAACCTTCATCAAACGCTATATAACTTCTTTTGCCAAAATAAAATATAAGAGGAATAAAAAAAAATAATTTTAATAAATATCTAAGTTTTAAAATTTTATTAAACATTTCAATTCGTTTGAATGTGCCGATAATTGGAATTGAACCAATGACCTACTGTTTACGAGACAGTTGCTCTACCGCTGAGCTATACCGGCCAAATTAAATATTGAATTTTTCATATAGACTTAATTTAATAATTGAAAGAATTTATGTCAAAAATAGATCCTGAATTGAAAAAGAAATTATTAAAGGAATCCCAAGCTCCCTTCAAAGGATTGAGAAGAATATTGTGGATAGCTTTTAGTGGTTCTGCATTTTTGGGACTTCTAATAATGCTTTCCAGAATTGCAAGCGGAAGTGAATTACAGCAAAATAACCTCCTCATACAATTGGGTGCTTGTGCAATATTTCCTACTTTATTAATCTTTGACAGAAATAAAGATTAATAAGCTATGTGTTTAATTATTGTGATAAGGTCCTCTTTTTGGTGACAAATTTGAATGCTTCGATTAAATCTCCTTCAATCCATGAAGAAAATTTATCGCAGCCAACTCCACATTCAAATCCTGTATTTACTTCTTTTACATCATCTTTAGCTCTTTTTAGAGAGTCTAAATTACCCTCAAATATTACTTTCTCTGATCTTATGACTCTCAGAGAACAATTCCTTTGTAATTTGCCAGTTTGTATATAACAGCCTGCAATAGCTCCTTTACCGACTGCGAAAGTTGCTCTAACTTCAGCTTGCCCTAATGGTTCTTCGACAAGATCGGGTTCAAGTAGCCCTTCCATGGCCAACTGAATATCTTCTAAGAGTTTATATATTACTTCATATTCTCTTATGTCAACGTCATTAGCATCTGCCGCTCTCTTCGCGCCAGAAGCCAATGAGGTGTTAAATCCAATGATTACTGACCCAGAGGCAGCAGCTAGATCTATATCTGTCTCAGTTATTTCTCCAGGAGCAGAAAGTAGCACCCTGACTTGAACTTCATTTTTTGGCAATTGCTCTAGTGATCCTAATATAGCTTCAACACTACCTTGAACATCAGCCTTGAGAATTAAGTTTAACTCCTTTAGTTCTCCATCATTTGCTTGAGTTGATAAGGATGATAAGCTAACTCTTCTGGAGGCCATTTGTTGAGCTAATTTTGTGGCTCTAGCATCTGTTGCCCTTTCTCCGACAATGACTCGAGCAGTTTTCTCATCAGGGTAGACTTCGAATTCATCTCCTGCAGTCGGCACTTCACTGAATCCTAACGCTTCTACTGGGAATGATGGCCCTGCCTCTCTGATTCTATTACCATGTTCATCAACCATTGCCCTAATTTTTCCAAGGACTGAACCCGCAGCTAAAACATCTCCAGATTTTAAGGTTCCATTTTGTACTAACAAAGTAGCCACAGGTCCTTTCGCTTTGTCTAGGTGTGCTTCAATAACAGTACCTTTTGCAAATCTATCAGGGTTAGCTTGTAGATCTTCTACTTCTGAAACTAATAAAATCATTTCGAGTAATTTATCAATGTTTTGTTTTTTGATAGCACTTACTGGAACCATTACTGTGTCTCCTCCCCAATCTTCAGCAATTAAATCTTTTTCTGATAGTTCCTGCTTTACTCTGTCTGGAGATGCCCCTTCTTTGTCAATTTTATTAATTGCAACAACAATTGGTACTTTTGCAGCTCTTGCATGACTAATAGCTTCAAGTGTTTGAGGTCTGCAACCATCATCTGCAGCAACTACAAGAACAGCTACATCTGTAACCTTTGTACCCCTTGCTCTCATTGCAGTAAAGGCTTCATGACCTGGGGTATCAAGAAAAGTTAATTTTTTCTTTTGAGATTCATGTTCAAATTCAACTTGGTAAGCTCCTATGTGTTGAGTGATGCCCCCTGCTTCCCCCGAAGCTACTCTTGATTCTCTGATGGAATCTAGAAGACTTGTTTTGCCATGATCTACATGACCCATCACTGTAATAACAGGTGGTCTTCTTATAAGGTTATCAATATCTTCGGATTCAATCATATCAACTGTTTTCTCAGCAGCTTCTTGAACATCATCTTGCAAAACCGGCACCCCAAATTCTTCTGCTACTGTCTCAATAGTCGCTAAGTCGAGTGATTGAGTAACAGTTGCAGTTATTCCTTTAAAAAATAGAGATTTGATTATTTCAGAACTTTCAACACTTAATTTATCCGCTAATTCTTGGACTGTTAAATTATCTTCGGGCACGATTATCATTTCTGGTCTTACTTGTTTAGCTTCTTTGGCAGCCTTTAACTCCATAGCTCTTCTTTTCTGTCTTTGCCTAGTAGTCTCTTTTTTCTTCTTTTTGAATTGTTTAATAGTTTTTTGAGATTTGGATTCATCAGACTTTTCTTTCTTTGGACGCGCCAAACTAGCTGATAAGATTGAAATTTTTTCTCCTGAATATCCACTAGTTTCAGATGTTAATGAATCATCATTCTCACCAATAATATGAACTTTCTGTCTTTGTTTTTGGGGATTTTTGCTTCTTAATGCTTCAAGTTTTGCGCTATCGTCCCAGTCTGACTTTCCAGGTTTTTTAGAATTATTTGAAAATGTTCTATGGGGTGGTTTTTTTGAATTAGGTGCAGTATGTGGACGATTATTTGGAGCTTTGGCCTTCTGTTTCGTTGTATCAATATTTTGTTTTTCGTTATTCTTTACTATTTTTTTGTCACTATCAGATTTGTTAGTTTTTTGAAGTTGTAAGAGTTCATTAGGTGATACTGGCTTTCTAATTCCAGGTGTCTTTTGACTATTGAATTTAGACCCAGGCCTATTGGGCATGCCAGGTCTGTTGGGGGCACCAGATCTACTTATATTTCCTTGTCTATTGAAAGATCCAGGTCTGCCTTGATCTGATGGTTTGTTTCTTAACCCAGGCCTATTGGGCATGCCAGGTCTGTTGGGGGCACCAGATCTACTTATATTTCCTTGTCTATTGAAAGATCCAGGTCTGCCTTGATCTGATGGTTTGTTTCTTACCCCAGGCCTATTTGGCATACCAGGTCTATTAGAAGTACCAGATTTGTTGGGGAGAGTTTGTTTAAAAGAAATGTTTTGCTTATTATTTTGCTGATTGGTTCTGTCTCTTCTTATCGGGGCTCCTACGAGCTCAGGAGGGGAGATTCTGTTATTAATATTTTTGGTTTTAGATTTGTTCGAATTTTGGTCGGTTTTGTTTAATATTTGTCTTTCCCCCCCCGCCATGGAGATGTTCATGGCAGATTCCTTAGATTCAACATTATTATTTATATTTTTAGGCTTAGCGATTAGTTGAATAGGAGGTTTAGATGGGCTTTTTATAGGTGGGGTTGTGTTATTTCGGAAATTCTTTTTATCATGTTTGAGATTTTGTGAAGTTTGAATATTTGTATTTTGATTTGTAAGATTTTCTTGAGATTGTGAAGAGTTGGTAATTGTGGGTTTATTTAGATTAATAGGTTTATTTGAAATTATTTTTTGACTCTCAGGTTTATTAAGAGGTTTCATCAATAATGGCTTTTTATTTGAATTATCTTTAAGAGTTTTCCCTTTCATAGAAGAGATAACAGAAGATTTAGTTTCATTGTGTTGTTTAAAATTATCTTTTTGAATTAAAGGTTTTTTAATAGAGAGAATTTTTTTATCTGAATTTTTTTTATTAATAAGATTTTTTATTTTTTTTGCTTCCTCTGCACTAATTGAACTGCTATGGCTTTTTACCGAAATTGAAAGTTTTTGAGCGGCATCCAATATATCTTTATTGTCCAGATTTAAGTCTCTGGAAAGTTCATAAATTCTGATTTTATCGCTGATAGTCATTTAATCTGATTTGAACTCTTCTTGGAAATTAAAGAGTATTTAATTTAATTATATTCCCTTATTGGGATAGTCATTGTAGCTTGTAATTTCTTTTTCAAAAATATCAATAAAATAAGGCTCTAGAGATGTTTTTAAAGCTTTTTGAAGCTTTTTTTTTATCTTGGAGTCTGTGTAACATTTTTTTGACTTGCAAATGTACGCTGATCGCCCCATACCCTTTTGAAACATAATACCTTGCTTATGATCTTTAGTAATCTTTATAAGATGTTTCCTGTCATATGTTTTTCTACATGAAATGCATAAACGCAAAACAGGGGCTTTTCGTGTCACCGTTTTCTCTCCTCTTTTTCGGATATCGCACCATCTTGAACTGTCTCTAATTGATCACTATCTGAGAAGTTCTCTTCTTCATATAATTCTTGTCCATATTCATCATCATCTTCAGGAAGAGGATAAAGCTCTCTTAATCTTGCATCTTCCGCAGCACGCTCAGCTTGTTCTGCTTCTAATCTAAGCTCAGCTTCTCGCTGGAGATTCTCTTCGGCTTCCCTTTGAATAATTAATTCAGAGACTGCCGCATCTTCTGCTTCCTGATCGTATTCATGTGAGTTTTTAACATCTATCTTCCAACCAGTTAATCTTGCTGCAAGTCTTACATTTTGTCCTTCTCTACCTATTGCGAGACTTAATTGATCGGGAGGAACTAGAACATGCGCGTGTTGACCCACTGGGTCAACAAGTCTCACAAGATCGACCTTCGCTGGACTTAAAGAGTTTAAAATATACTGTATTGGGTCAGATGACCATTTAATAACATCAATTTTTTCACCTCTTAATTCATTGACTACTTGTTGGATTCTTGCCCCTCTCGCTCCAATACAAGCACCTACTGCGTCAACTTCTTGTTCGATACTGTCAACAGCTACTTTTGTTCTTGGCCCTACAGCTCTTGAAGGTGGATTCGCTTCTCTTGAAACGGCAACAATTTTTACTGTGGCTTCTTGAATTTCTGGTACTTCATTTTCAAATAAATAAACAACTAATCCAGCATTTGCTCTGCTTACAAAAAGTTGTGGTCCTTTTCTGGCTATTTCGCTAACTTCTTTCAAGAATACTTTGAAAGTTGCATTGGCTCTATAATTATCATTTGGTAATTGATCTCTTTTAGGAAGTTCGGCCTCTACTTCAGGTCTACCAATACCTGAACTTACTCCCATTATTACTGATTGTCTTTCAAATCTTATAACTCTTGCAGTTAAAACAGGATCTTCCAAATCTGCAAATTCTTCTTGGATCATTTTTCTTTGTTGATCTCTTAATTTTTGGGCTAAAACTTGCTTTGTTGTTGAAGCAGCCATTCGTCCAAAATCCTCTTTTTCTGGGGTAACGTCTAAAACAACCGTGTCACCAATTTGAGCATCATCAGCTACTTGTTTAACTTCTACTAAAGATATTTGGTGATCTTCGCTTTCAACTTCTTCAACTATTATTTTACTTGATAAGATCCTATAACCTTCTTCATCTAAATCTAGTCCAACATCAAAATTACTGAAGTATTCTTCATCAAATGGATCTTCGTTAACTCCAATGTAAAAAGTTCTTCTATATTTTTCGTATCCCTTTAACAAAGCTTCGCGCAACGCTGCTTCAACGATATTAGGAGGTAACTTTTTTTCCTCACTAATGTCTTCAATAAGATTGTTTAAACCTGGGAGAATAACTAATGCCATCTATGATGGGGAAATTGAATAATGGTTGAAAAATAATTAATCTTTTAAGGTACAAAGACTAATTTTTAATACTTCATTGAAAGGGATTTTCTTTATCCTACCTTTTATGTTAATGGCTAAATAATCATTAGACTTTTCATAAAGTAAACCATTCAGGAATTTTATTTTTGAATTCTTTTGGTTTAACTCAACATTAACTGGAAAACCCTTAAAAGTTTTGAAGTCTCTATCTGAGGTTAATTCATCACTGACCCCTTGACTACTAATTTCTAACACATATGAACAATTTAAAAGATTTGATTTTTCTATTTCGTCTGATGCTGGGGTATTAAATAGAGCACAATCATCTAAGGAAATGTCATCCCCATTAGTTTTTTGTATAGTTATTTTAATTACAATTGGATTTTGACTAGTTTGTATATTTAAAGTGTAGATTTCTAAATCATTTTCATTAGCTACTTTTTCTAATAAAGCTTTTAGTTTAATTTCGTTTGCTTTATCCATATTTTTACATAAGTCTATTTTAAATTTATTTTCACACATTAATAAGTTTTTTCTACAGAAAATTTAAAATTTGCATTTTATGGATGTAAACAAAAAAACAACAATAATCTTTTTCTTCAATTAAATTTATCAAATAGACTTAAAAACTTACTTATTAAATGAAACACCTCAAGATTAAGTTTAAAAATTTAATCCAGATATTCATTATTATTAGTTTTTGCATACTCAATTTCTTTCAAAATTCTGAAGTTTTAGCTGTAACTTCTTTTGAAAGTCATAACTTCGTATCATCCGCAGTTAAAAATATTGGCCCTGCAGTTGTAAAAATTGATACTGAGCGATTGGTAGAGAGGCAACAATTTGATCCTACTTTAATTGACCCATTATTAAGGGATTTACTTGGCGAGCAAGGAATTACTCCTGAAAGGGAGAGAGGTCAAGGCTCTGGGGTGATCATTAATGAGAATGGTTTGATTCTTACAAACGCTCATGTCGTAGAAAGAGTTGATAATGTTTCAGTTACTTTGGCAGATGGATCTATTTGCGATGGTGAAGTTTTGGGTACAGATACAGTAACCGATCTTGCTTTAGTAAAAATTGATGAAGATACTTATTCTGGTTTTGCGCCACTTGGAAATTCTGAAGATCTTGAAGTTGGTGATTGGGCAATAGCTCTTGGTACTCCGTATGGTCTTGAAAAAACAGTCACCTTAGGAATTGTTAGCAGCCTGCATAGAGATATTAATAGCTTAGGATTTTCAGACAAAAGGTTGGATCTTATTCAGACTGATGCGGCAATAAATCCAGGAAATTCTGGAGGACCACTCATAAATTCCAATGGTGAGGTAATAGGAATTAATACATTAGTAAGAAGTGGTCCTGGAGCAGGTTTAGGTTTTGCGATTCCTATCAATCTAGCTAAAAGTGTTTCTGATCAGCTTCTTAAAAATGGGGAAGTTATTCATCCATATTTAGGGGTACAATTAATTTCTTTAAATCCTAGAATTGCTAAAGAACATAATCGAGATCCCAATTCCTTAGTACAATTACCTGAAAGAAATGGGGCTCTAATTCAATCAGTAATACCTAATAGCCCTGCTGAAAAAGCTGGTTTAAGAAGAGGAGATTTAGTAATAGCAGCAGAAAATATCTCTATAAAAGAACCTAAAACTTTACTGGATGAAGTAGAAAAAGCTCAGATAGGAAAAGTATTCCTGTTAAATATATTGCGAGATAATAAAGAGATACTAATAAATATCAAACCAGAACCTCTTCCAGGTTTGACATAAATCACCCATTGAAATTTAATAATCTATAACCATTAGAGAAAAAGATTTTGGATTCACAAACTCAAATGAAACAAGTAGTTGCTGATGCAGCAATAAGGGAAGTAAAAAGTGACATGATTCTCGGATTAGGGTCTGGATCTACAGCTGCGTTAATGATAAAAAGCCTTGCAGATGAAATACGTTCTGGAAAACTCCAAAACATAAAAGGTGTTGCAACTTCTTTTCAATCAGAAGTTTTAGCGCTTGAACTGAATATCCCGCTTATTGATTTAGCTTCTGTATCTCAAATTGATTTAGCTATTGATGGAGCAGATGAAGTTGATCCGGGCTTTCAATTAATAAAAGGAGGAGGTGCATGCCATGTTAGAGAAAAGTTAGTGGCATCTAAAGCTAATCAATTGTTGATTGTTGTTGATGAAACTAAACTTGTACAAAATCTAAATCAATCTTTTCCTTTACCTGTAGAAGTTCTTCCAAATGCTTGGAAGCAAGTTAAGGAAGTTATTTCAGAAATGAATGGTAGTTCTTCTTTAAGAATGGCAACTAAAAAAGCTGGCCCAGTTGTTACTGACCAAGGCAATCTCATTCTAGATATATTATTTAATGATGGTATTAAGAATCCAAAAGACATTGAGATGAAGATTAATAATATTCCAGGAGTGTTAGAAAATGGATTATTCGTTGATCTGACGGACAAAGTATTAGTTGGTAAAATTGAAAACAACAATCCAGTAGTTTACTCGCCCTCAAGAGCTAATTAATCTTCAAATCTTATTTCTACAGAGTCAGCGTGGCTATGTAAGCCCTCACTTTTAGCGAGATTAATAATATCAATGCTATTAACTTTTAAACTTTCTTCATTAAATTCTATTATTGAAGTATTTTTCATAAAAGTTTCAACTCCCAAAGATCCGCTAAATCTAGAATTTCCTGACGTGGGTAAAGTATGATTTGGTCCAGCAAGATAATCTCCAACAGCTTCTGGGGTCCATTTTCCTAAAAATATTGCTCCTGCATTATCTATACCTGCAAGAATTTTTTTTGAATCTACAGTGAGAATTTCTAGGTGTTCAGGCGCAAAGTTATTACTTAGTTCAACACATGATTCGTAATTCTCGCAAATAACAATTAAACCCCAATTTTTTATTGATTGCATGCAAATTTCTTTTCTTGGATGATCATTTATTTTTTTGTTAACTTCTTCTAAAACCTCTTTTGCTTGGCTCTTTGATGTAGTTAGAAGTATTGATGAAGCTAAAGGATCATGTTCTGCTTGCGCTAGTAGATCAGATGCTATATGAGTGCTTTGAGCTGTTTCATCTGCAATGATTAATATTTCACTTGGACCAGCTAAAGAATCAATCCCTGTAAAGCCATAAATGAGTTTTTTCGCAGTTGTAACATATATATTCCCTGGACCTGAAATAACATCAACTTTATTGATTTGATTTGTGCCAAATGCTAACGCACCAATTGCTTGAGCTCCTCCAATTCTAAATACTTTATTGATCCCTGATAAGTGAGCTGCAGCTAAAACAGTCTTGTTTATTTCCCCTTCTTTATTCCCAGGAGATACCATTATAATTTCTTCTACTCCTGCTACTTTTGCAGGTATAGCATTCATTAATACTGTACTTGGATAAGCAGCTCTACCACCAGGAATATAAATACCTGCATTTTTAACTGGTTTCCATCTTCTTTGGACAGTATCACCATATTCACCTTTTATAGTAAAAGATTGGGGAATTTCTTTTTCATGGAATTTTTGAATTCTTTTATGAGCTACCACAAGTGAGTGCTTCAAATTGTTATCAATTTCATCCCATGCATTTTTTATTTGATCCGCACTCACTTGCATAGGGTCCGGGTCGAAACCATCAAATTTTTTTGTATATTTTTCTACCGCTATATCTCCAGAAATCCTCACCTCTTGAAGAATTTCTTCAACTATTGTATTTATCTTATTATTGTTATCTGAATTAGTTCGAGTAGAAATCCTTTTTAATTCTTTAATAGCCTCCTTTTTATTATTTATAATCTTCATATGCTTAATTTTTAAATAGAAAGGCTCAAAAACCAATTTAATATTTTCTAAAATTATATATGATTGATTAGAAGACGATTTATTTGTTATGATAGAAATCTTCTATTTATGCACCCTCTGTGGCCAACAACAAATCAGCAAAAAAGAGAATACAAATTGCCGAAAGAAATCGTTTAATAAATAAGTCATATAAATCTACTGTTAGGACCTTAACTAAAAAAACCTTAGAGAACTGCGAAAAATATAAAAAAGATCCCAATGAGGATAACAAAAATTTAGTAAAAACAAGTCTTAATAAAGCTTTCAGCTTAATTGATAAAGCAGTTAAAAAAAATGTTCTTCATAAAAACAACGGTGCTAACAAAAAATCCAAAATCAACAATTTTGTAAAAACTACTCTCACCACTAAGTAAAAGACTGATCATAATTATGAGCGATATAGAACTCATAGATTCGCACTGTCATTTAATATTTGAAAATTTTGAAAAAGATCTTGAAGATGTTGTATTGAGATTGCGTTCAAAAGGTATAAAAAAATTAGTTCATGCTTGTTGTGAATTAACAGAAATTCCAAAGTTGAAAAAAATATCTCATGAATTTAATGAAATTTACTATTCAGTTGGTTTGCATCCGCTAGAAGCAAAAAAATGGGAACAAAGTTCAAAATCCCTTCTAAGAAAATCAGCTCTAGAAGATAGAAGAGTTGTAGCTATTGGAGAATTAGGCTTGGATTTTTTTAAAAATGAAAATAAAACTCAGCAGATCGAAGCACTTATTCCGCAAATGGAGTTAGCTTATGAACTTCAATTGCCCGTTATTATCCATTGCAGAGATGCTGCAAATGAAATGATTGAGATATGTAGTGATCTCTCTAAAAAAGGAAAATGTCCTGATGGTGTACTTCATTGTTGGACAGGAACACCAAAAGAAATGAAGCAATTCTTGAATCTTGGATTTTACATCAGTTTTAGCGGTATAGTCACTTTCCCAAAAGCACATGAAATTCATGAGTGTGCCAAAATAGTTCCAAATGATAAATACTTAATTGAAACTGACTCACCATTTTTAGCTCCTGTTCCTCACAGGGGTAAAAGAAATGAACCTGCGTTTGTTGAAAATGTCGCCAATTTTATGGCAGATTTAAGATCTACTGAATTATCCATAATTGCTAAAGAGTCATGTAAGAATGCTGAAGATTTGTTTAAATTTGACTTGTTAAGTAGACGCAGCAGCTGCTAATATAAGAAATTACTGGAAATTTTTCTTAATTTTTTTGACTTTAACAAACACAGTTAATGATTTATCAGCATAAAACATATTTAATTTTTCTTTATTAGATTGTTTTTTGTTGAAATCGAGATTTAATTGTATAACTCATTTTAAGTGAAAAGTTAAAGAACTAATTTATTGAGTAGATTAAAAGTAAATAGTAAATCTCACAAAATCGCAGGTTTCTTGGATGAGCAGTAGCGCTTTACAGGTAGCAAAAACAGCTACTTATCTACCAGATTTAGTTGAAGTACAAAGAGCAAGCTTTAAATGGTTTTTGGAAAAGGGTTTAATAGAAGAATTACAAAATTTTTCCCCCATTTCTGATTACACAGGTAAATTAGAATTACACTTTATAGGTGAAGAATACAGGTTAAAAAGACCTAGACATGATGTTGAGGAAGCTAAAAGAAGAGATGCTACATTTGCATCCCAGATGTATGTAATTTGTAGATTAATAAATAAAGAAACAGGGGAAATTAAAGAACAAGAAGTATTTATTGGCGAATTACCATTAATGACTGAAAGAGGAACATTCATTATTAATGGTGCCGAAAGAGTTATTGTTAATCAAATTGTTCGGAGTCCAGGAGTATATTTCAAAGATGAATTGGATAAAAATGGGCGAAGAACTTACAACGCTAGCGTTATTCCTAATAGAGGAGCATGGTTAAAATTCGAGACTGACAAAAATAATTTAATTTATGTGAGAGTTGATAAAACTAGAAAAATTAATGCTCATGTTCTAATGAGAGCAATGGGTCTTTCAGATAATGATGTTGTCGATAAACTTAGGCATCCTGAATTTTATCAAAGCTCAATTGAGTCAGCTAATGACGAGGGTATTAATTCTGAAGATCAGGCATTACTTGAGCTATATAAGAAGCTACGTCCTGGTGAACCCCCCTCTGTCTCTGGCGGACAACAGCTTTTACACAGTAGATTCTTTGATCCCAAAAGATATGATTTAGGCCGAGTTGGTAGATACAAAATAAATAAAAAATTGAGACTTACCGTCCCAGACGATTTGAGAACACTGACCCATGAAGATGTTCTTTCTACTATTGATTATTTGATTAATCTTGAATTAGACATTGGCGGTGCTAGTTTGGATGATATTGACCATCTTGGTAATCGAAGAGTTAGATCTGTTGGAGAACTTCTTCAAAATCAAGTCCGGGTTGGACTTAATCGTTTAGAGAGAATTATCAAAGAAAGAATGACTGTTGGAGAAACAGATTCTTTAACTCCCGCTCAACTAGTCAATCCCAAACCATTGGTTGCTGCAATAAAGGAATTTTTTGGCTCCAGTCAATTAAGTCAGTTTATGGATCAAACTAATCCTCTAGCTGAATTAACACACAAAAGAAGAATCTCAGCATTAGGTCCAGGGGGGTTAACTCGAGAAAGAGCAGGCTTTGCGGTAAGAGATATTCACCCTTCTCATTATGGAAGATTATGTCCCATCGAGACTCCTGAAGGTCCTAATGCAGGACTTATAAATTCTTTGGCTACTCACGCAAGAGTTAATGAGTACGGTTTTATTGAAACACCTTTTTGGGAAGTTAATAACGGTAAAGTTAATAAGGAAGGTAATCCGGTTTATCTTTCTGCTGATTTAGAAGATGAGTGTAGGGTGGCTCCAGGAGACGTTGCTACTGATAAGGACGGCAATATAATTGCAAATCTGATACCAGTAAGATATAGACAGGATTTTGAAAAAGTTCCTCCCCATCAAGTTGATTACGTTCAGCTTTCTCCGGTACAGGTAATTTCAGTTGCTACTTCACTTATTCCTTTCTTGGAACATGATGATGCTAATAGAGCTCTCATGGGATCAAATATGCAACGCCAAGCCGTTCCATTATTAAGGCCAGAACGTCCTTTAGTTGGTACAGGTTTAGAATCTCAAGTTGCCAGAGATTCAGGAATGGTTCCCATTACCAAAGTTAATGGAACTGTATCTTATGTAGACGCTAATGAGATTGTCGTCAAAGATGATCATGGTATTGAACATTTTCACTATCTCCAGAAATATCAAAGATCAAATCAAGATACCTGCCTCAACCAAAGACCTATAGTAAAAATTGGAGATAAAGTTATATCTGGGCAAGTTTTAGCAGATGGATCCGCATGTGAAGGAGGTGAAATAGCTCTTGGCCAAAATGTTTTAATTGCTTACATGCCTTGGGAGGGATACAACTATGAAGATGCCATACTTGTGAGCGAAAGGTTGGTAACTGATGATTTATACACCTCAGTACATATTGAAAAATATGAAATTGAAGCAAGACAAACGAAACTAGGACCTGAAGAAATCACAAGAGAAATTCCTAACATCTCTGAAGAGAGCTTGAATAATCTTGATGAGATGGGAATTATTAGGATTGGTGCTTTTGTCGAGAGTGGAGATATTCTTGTAGGAAAAGTGACTCCAAAAGGGGAATCAGACCAACCACCTGAAGAAAAACTCTTAAGAGCTATTTTTGGTGAAAAGGCTCGAGATGTTAGAGATAATTCCCTCAGGGTACCCAAAACTGAAAAGGGAAGGGTTTTGGATGTTCGCATTTATACTAGAGAACAAGGTGATGAATTACCTCCAGGAGCAAACATGGTTGTAAGAGTTTATGTTGCTCAAAGAAGGAAAATTCAAGTGGGTGACAAAATGGCTGGAAGACATGGAAATAAAGGAATTATTAGTAGAATCTTGCCAAGAGAAGATATGCCTTATTTACCTGATGGAACTCCTGTGGACATAGTTCTTAATCCTTTAGGAGTTCCAAGTAGGATGAATGTAGGTCAAGTTTTTGAATTATTGATGGGCTGGGCAGCCTCTAACTTAAATTGCCGGGTAAAAGTTGTTCCATTTGATGAAATGTATGGAGCTGAAAAATCACATCAAACTGTTCAAGCATTTTTAGAGGAAGCTTCCAAACAGCCTGGTAAAGCATGGGTTTATAACCCTGAAGACCCTGGAAAGTTATTACTTAAAGATGGTAGAACGGGTGAACCCTTCGATCAGCCAGTTGCTGTCGGATACTCTCACTTCCTCAAATTAGTCCATTTGGTGGATGATAAAATTCATGCAAGATCAACTGGCCCTTACTCTTTGGTTACACAGCAACCCTTGGGAGGTAAAGCTCAGCAAGGTGGACAAAGGCTTGGAGAAATGGAAGTTTGGGCTCTTGAAGCTTATGGAGCCGCTTATACTCTTCAGGAATTGTTAACAGTTAAATCTGATGATATGCAAGGAAGAAATGAAGCGCTTAATGCGATCGTAAAAGGTAAACCGATCCCAAGGCCTGGTACTCCCGAGTCATTTAAAGTGCTTATGAGGGAATTACAATCTCTAGGTTTAGATATAGGGGTTTATACAGACGAAGGGAAAGAGGTAGATTTAATGCAAGATATCAATCCGAGAAGAAATACTCCATCAAGGCCGACATATGAATCACTCGGAACCTCTGAATATGAGGAAGATTAAATACTCAATAAAAACCTTTTAATTTAAATTCGCCAAAAATGACAAACAGCAACTTAAGAACCGAAAATCACTTTGATTACGTCAAAATTTCAATAGCTTCTCCACAAAGAATAATGGATTGGGGTCAGAGGACATTGCCCAATGGACAAGTAGTTGGTGAAGTTACGAAACCTGAAACTATCAATTACAGAGGACACTTAAACCTGAAATGGATGGATTGTTTTGTGAAAAGATTTTTGGGCCATCTAAAGATTGGGAATGCCATTGTGGAAAGTACAAAAGGGTAAGACATCGCGGCATTGTTTGTGAGAGATGTGGGGTTGAAGTAACTGAAAGTAGAGTTAGAAGACATAGGATGGGCTACATAAAACTCGCTGCGCCAGTTTCCCATGTTTGGTATTTGAAAGGAATCCCTAGTTATGTTGCAATACTTTTGGATATTCCGCTCAGAGATGTAGAACAAATAGTCTATTTTAATTGTTACGTCGTATTAGATCCTGGCGATCATAAAGAACTAAAATATAAGCAATTACTTACTGAGGATGAGTGGCTCGAAATTGAAGATGAAATTTATGCTGAAGATTCAACTATAGAAAATGAACCTTTTGTTGGAATTGGTGCTGAGGCACTGAAGCAATTACTTGAGGACCTTGATTTAAATCAGGTTGCTGAGGAGCTTAGAGAAGAAATTACTAATAGCAAAGGACAAAAGAGGGCAAAGCTTATAAAAAGGATAAGAGTTATTGATAATTTCATTGCAACTAATGCAAAACCAGAATGGATGGTTTTAGATGCAATTCCAGTTATACCTCCAGATCTTAGACCTATGGTTCAGCTTGATGGAGGGAGATTTGCAACTTCAGATTTAAATGACTTATATAGAAGAGTTATAAATAGAAATAATAGACTAGCTAGGCTTCAAGAAATTTTAGCCCCTGAAATAATAGTAAGAAATGAAAAAAGAATGCTTCAAGAGGCAGTTGATGCCCTTATAGATAATGGAAGAAGAGGGAGGACTGTCGTGGGAGCAAATAATAGAGCTCTTAAGTCCCTAAGTGACATAATTGAAGGAAAACAAGGAAGATTTAGACAGAATCTTCTTGGAAAACGTGTTGACTATTCAGGAAGATCTGTAATAGTTGTGGGTCCTAAATTAAAAATGCATCAGTGTGGTCTCCCAAAAGAAATGGCAATTGAGCTCTTTCAGCCTTTTGTAATTCATAGACTGATAAGACAAAATATTGTGAATAATATTAAAGCTGCAAAAAAACTAATACAAAAAGCTGATGACGAAGTTATGCAGGTTCTTCAGGAAGTTATTGAAGGTCATCCAATTCTCTTAAATAGAGCCCCTACCCTGCATCGTTTAGGAATTCAAGCTTTTGAACCGAAATTAGTTGGAGGTAGAGCAATACAACTTCATCCTTTGGTTTGTCCTGCATTCAATGCTGACTTCGATGGAGATCAAATGGCAGTTCATGTTCCTTTAGCTTTAGAGGCACAAACTGAAGCACGCATGCTTATGCTGGCCAGTAATAATATTCTTTCTCCTGCTACTGGTGAACCAATTGTGACTCCATCGCAAGATATGGTTTTAGGATCTTATTATCTGACTGCTTTGCAACCGAATTATAAACAACCAGAATTCGGAGATAATAAGACTACTTTTGCTTCATTAGAAGATGTCATTTTTGCCTTTGAAGATAAAAGACTCAGCCTGCATGAATGGGTTTGGGTTAGATTTAATGGAGAAGTTGAAGATGAAGACGAAATGCGTAGCCCACAAAAAACTCAAGAGCTAGATGATGGTTCAAGATTAGAAATCTGGAATTTAAGAAGGGACAGATTTGATTCTGATAATAATTTAATAAGTAGATTTGTGCTTACAACTGTTGGGAGGGTAGTTATGAACTATACCATTATCGACTCTGTATCTAAAACGTAATCTTTAAAAACTATTTTTAATTTATTTAAAAAATCATGACTTCATCTAAATCCAAAAAAACATCCAGAGTACGTAAAACTACTAAAAACTCAAAAAAGAACAACCCCGTTACAATGCCTGCTCTTGCTAAAACACCCCCATCATTTAAAAATAAGGTGGTTGATAAGAAAGCCTTAAAAAATTTAGTTTCTTGGGCTTACAAAACGCATGGAACAGCTATAACTGCAGCCATGGCAGATAATCTAAAGGATTTAGGATTTAAATATGCTACCCAAGCTGCGGTCTCTATCTCAGTAAATGACTTAAAAGTTCCTGAAGCTAAGCATGATTTAATAGGACAAGCTGAAGAGCAAATATCTGCTACAGAAGAATGCTATAGACTTGGTGAAATTACCGAAGTTGAAAGGCATACAAAAGTTATAGATACCTGGACTGAAACTAATGAAAGATTGGTAGATGCTGTAAAGAATAATTTTAATCAAAATGATCCACTAAATTCCGTTTGGATGATGGCTAATTCAGGAGCAAGAGGTAATATGTCTCAGGTAAGACAACTTGTTGGTATGAGAGGATTGATGGCTAATCCTCAAGGAGAAATCATTGACCTGCCAATAAGAACTAATTTTAGAGAAGGACTCACTGTTACTGAATATGTAATTTCTTCTTATGGAGCAAGGAAAGGTTTGGTGGATACTGCTTTAAGAACTGCGGATTCTGGTTATTTGACTCGAAGATTAGTTGATGTTGCTCAAGATGTAATTGTAAGAGAGGAAGATTGTGGAACAGAAAGATCAATAGTTGTTGAAGCTGAGGATGGTAAATTTGGAGCAAGGCTTCTTGGTAGACTTACCGCTGAGGATATTTTTGATACTGAAGAAAACCTTGTTGTTCCTCAAAACACTGCTATTGATCCTGCATTGTCAGGAGAAATTGAGAAAGCATCTATTAATGAAGTAAAAATAAGATCTCCATTAACATGTGAAGCAAACAGATCTGTTTGCAGGAGGTGCTATGGGTGGGCGTTGGCTCATAATCATTTGGTTGATTTAGGCGAGGCAGTTGGAATTATTGCTGCTCAATCGATTGGCGAGCCAGGGACTCAATTGACAATGAGAACTTTTCATACTGGAGGTGTATCAACTGCCGAAAGTGGAGTTGTAAGATCAAAAATTCCTGGTAAAGTTGAATTTAGTTCAAAAGCAAAGGTTAGAGGTTATAGAACTCCACATGGTGTAGAAGCTAAACAAGCCGAAGTTGATTTCATACTCAAGATAGTTCCTCAAGGAAATAAATCTGTCAAAGCACAAAAAATTGAAGTTTCCAGTGGATCGCTTCTATTTGTAGATGACGGTGAAGAAATTAGTTCTGATATAACTGTTGCTCAGATTACTGCTGGATCCGTGAAAAAGAGTGTTGAAAAAGCAACAAAAGATGTGATTTGTGATTTGGCTGGTCAAGTTAGGTACGACAAGGTTATTCAACCAAAGGAAGTAACAGATAGGCAGGGTAATGTTACCTTAAAAGCTCAAAGATTAGGCAGATTGTGGGTTTTGGCTGGAGATGTTTATAACTTGCCACCAAATGCAAGACCGGTGATATCATCCGGACAATCTGTAGATGAAGGGACAGTTTTGGCAGAAGCTAGTCAAGCTAGTGAGTTTGGCGGAAAAATTCGTTTAAGAGAATCAATAGGAGATTCAAGAGAAGTTCAGATTGTTACTACTTCAATGTCTTTAACTAATTTTAAATTAATTGAAGAATCTACTCATTCAGGTCAAATTTATAATTTGGAATCTAATGATGGTACATCTTATCGTTTAAACATTTCTCCAGGAAATAAAATCAGTAATGGTGAGGTAATAGCAGATTTAACGGATGAAAGGTTCCGTACAAAAACTGGCGGTCTAGTAAAATATGCACCGGGATTAAGTGTCAAAAAAGCGAGATCATCCAAAAATGGTTTTGAGGTAAATCAAGGAGGGACATTGCTCTGGATTCCGCAAGAGACGCATGAAATCAATAAGGACATATCTCTTCTAATGATTGAAGATATGAAATGGATTGAAGCTGGAACAGAAGTTGTAAAAGATATTTTTAGTCAAACATCAGGCATTGTTACTGTTACGCAAAAAAATGATATCCTGCGTGAAATAACTGTAAGGAATGGAACTTTTCATGAGTGTGATGATGAAGAAGTTTTGAATAGATTTACAGAAGAAGGAAATCTTGTAAATCCAGGCGAAAAGATTTTAGACGGTGTTGATAATAAAGAAATTCTATTTGTTCAAAAATTAGAAACATCTAAATGTCGAGGCTTGTTATTAAGAACTGTTGAAGAATTTACTATTCCTGACCAAGCGGAATTACCTCAACTATCACATGTCAAGCAGGAAAAAGGTCCACATTTAGGCTTAAAAGCTATCCAAAGGCTTACCTTTAAAGACGGTGAATTGATAAAATCAGTTGAAGGTGTTGAATTACTTAGAACACATTTAAGTATAGAAAGCTTTGATGCTACTCCTCAAATGACTATTGATGTCGAGTCAATTGAAGATGAAAATGATGCATCAATCAACAGATTAAATTTAGTAATACTTGAGTCTATTCTTGTGAGAAGAGATACTCTATCTGACTCCAGTCATGGCTCAACACATACAGAACTGCAAGTCAATAATAACCAATTAGTAAAAGCAGGTGATGTAATAGCAACTACTCAAATTCTTTGCAAAGAGAAGGGATTGGTCCAATTACCAAATGTTGTTGATGATGAGCCAATAAGAAGATTAATTGTTGAAAGAGAAGAAGATAAAATTAAAATTAAGATTAGTGGTAAAGAAGTAGTAAAAGTTGGCGATCGAGTAGTTGATGGTGATCCCATTAGTGATTCTGTAAAATCAACTTCTTGTGGAGAAATAGAAGATATTTCTAATAGTTCAGTGACATTAAGACTTGGAAGGCCTTATATGGTTTCTCCGGATTCAGTTTTACATGTTAAAGACGGAGACTTGGTTCTCAGGGGAGATGGCTTAGCTTTACTTGTTTTTGAAAGGCAGAAAACTGGAGATATCGTACAAGGATTACCTCGCATTGAAGAGTTATTAGAAGCTAGAAGACCCAGAGATTCAGCAATTCTATGTAAAAAATCTGGAGTTGTTCAGATTAAACAAGGTAACGATGAAGAATCAGTTTCTTTATCAGTTATTGAAAAAGATGATTTAGTTAATGAATATCAACTATTAATTGGAAAAAATATAATGGTTAGTGATGGACAACAAGTTCAAGGTGGAGAATCTTTAACTGATGGTCCAATTAATCCACATGAACTATTAGATTGCTTTTTCAATGATTTAAAAGATCAAAAACCTCTGATAGATGCAGCTAGAGAATCCATATCAAAACTACAAAGAAGTATGGTGAATGAGGTGCAAAATGTTTATAAATCGCAAGGTGTAGCTATCGATGATAAGCATATTGAAGTTATTGTTCGACAGATGACAAGTAAAGTCCGTATAGAAGATGCTGGGGACACTACTCTATTGCCTGGTGAACTCATAGAGTTGAGGCAAGTGGAAGATACAAACCAAGCAATGGCAATTACAGGAGGAGCTCCAGCAGAATTTACTCCTGTTTTGTTGGGTATTACTAAAGCCTCTCTCAATACAGATAGCTTTATTTCAGCAGCATCATTCCAAGAAACTACAAGGGTTCTTACAGAAGCTGCAATTGAGGGTAAATCTGATTGGTTAAGAGGTTTAAAAGAAAATGTAATTATCGGTAGATTAATTCCTGCGGGTACGGGTTTTAGCGGATTTGTAGAGGAATTATCCTCAGAGGCTGGTCCTCATCCCGATATCCTTGCTGAAGAATCTGGTGGCTATAGAAGAACTCAAAACTTAAGACCAGATTATACAGTTGATATGCCACAATCACCAGCTGTAAGCTCTACTGCAATACTTGATGATCCTAGCGATGAAGATTTGGAGACTACTCGAAACAGACATGGAATCGATCCCTCTTCCAGCAATTTTGCTGCCTTTGCAAGGCCTAATGCTGAAAATCAATTTTCTGAAGATCAATTACCAGATCCTGCAGCTTTGGAGGGATTACAGGAAGAGGGCCTTCTGTCTGATGAATAAATATTGTCCATTAGTATTTTTAATGACTAGAATAGATTTTTATTTTTGTAAGTGATGATTAAGCCAGACATTGTCCCTAAAAGAAAATTACCTCGTTACGGATTCCATTTTTATAATGAAAGACTTAATGGAAGAATGGCCATGATTGGATTTATTGCACTAATTCTTACAGAATTCTTTTTAAAACATGGTTTGCTGTTATGGTAAAAATAGTGTTGAACTAAAGAATACATAATTTGAAAAATCTTCTTGGAAGTAGTGTTAAAGATTTAGAAAATGTGGCTAAGGATTATGGCCAAGCTGCTTTTAGGGGTCGCCAAATCTACAATTGGATTTATAACTATAGAAATAAGAAGAAAAATATTGATCAAATAGAAGTTTTACCTTTAGATTTTAGAAAAAAGTTAAAGGATGATGGTTTCAAAGTAAGTGAATTAAGTATTCTAGAAAGAAATTTAGCTAACGATGGTACTCTAAAGTTGTTACTGACTACAAACGATAATGAAAATATTGAGTGCGTTGGTATACCCACTGAAAAAAGACTAACTGCTTGTCTCTCTAGTCAAGTGGGATGCCCTATGGACTGCAAATTTTGCGCAACTGGCAAGGAAGGTTTGAAGAGATCTTTAAAAGCAAGTGAAATTTTAGATCAAATTTTATTTCTCGAAAATGAAATGAATAGAAAAGTAACCAATATTGTTTTCATGGGTATGGGTGAGCCCTTATTGAATATTGATGACTTGCTCGTGTCAATTAGATCTATAAATGAGGATTTTCAAATTAGCCAAAGAAAGATAACTGTAAGCACTGTAGCTATTCCAAAAATGATAAATAAATTATCAGCAAAGTCTTTCCAAATATTAGGTAATTGTCAATTTACATTAGCAATAAGCTTACATGCTTCAAACCAAAAAATAAGAGAAACGATAATACCAAGTGCAAAAAACTACAAGATCGAAAATATAATTGAAGACTGTAAGCAATACGTAAAAGATACTGGTCGGAGGGTGAGTTTTGAATATTTAATGCTAAATGGGGTTAATGACAAATTAGAACATGCTAATGAATTAAGTAATTTGCTGAAAGGGTTTCAATGCCACGTAAATTTAATACAATACAACCAAATTGATGAGGTTGAATTTCAAAGAGCCTCTCAAAAAAATCTTCAATCATTTCAATCTACACTGTATCGTAATGGCATCGCTGTTAGCTTGCGAAAAAGTAGAGGTCTAGACAAAAATGCGGCATGTGGTCAGCTAAGACAAAATACAAAAGTTAAATAATATTATCCATTAAAAATTTTTTAAAAGTTTCTTAAACAGGTTATTATTGTGTTAATCGATCTTAAATCTTTGGGTTTTATTAAGACAAAAATTTTACCTTTCGCTATTGTCTCACTTTTTGGGATTGCCTTCTTTGCAGTTAGTGCAAGAATTTGGTTGCCAGGAGATATGATGTCTCCTGCCCCCATAAATTAATATTTTTAGTTTTTATAAATGACAAAAAATAAGGATCCTAATAAAGAAAGCTTAGTTGATATCGCTGTTGATCCAGAAGTTTTAGCGAGAGAATTAGCCTTAGAAATTGAAATAGATCCTTTAGAACAAATTGATGATGATTCTTTTCCAAAAGGTTTAAACATAACTCAAGAGTGCAATGAAGCATTAAAAATGCTCAAAGGTAATAGAGAAGAAAGAATACAGGGTTTAAGAATTTTTTGTGAATATAGAGATTCAAGATCTTTTCCTCTTTTGTTACCATTACTTGACCAACCTTGTCCTGTTGAAAGAATGAGTGTGGTATATGCTTTAGGCCGTAATCCATGTCCTACCGCGGTCGAGAAACTTGTCAGTCTTTTAGAGACTGATGATAATGCTTATGTCAGAAGAGCAACTGCATGGAGCTTGGCCAATTATGATAATCAAATTGTTTTGAAGCCATTAATAAATGCTTTGAAGAACGATGTAGCCGCAGTAAGGTTATGGTCATCTAGTTCTTTAGCTGAAATTGGGAATGTTTCTTTGGAAAATGCTCAATTGGCAGCAGAACAACTTTTAATAAGTTTAAAAATAGATAATGAACCGGGTGTAAGAAGTAATTGCATCTGGTCATTGTGTAGATTGTACGAAAAATTAAATAATACACTTCAAGAAAGTTTCGTTGATGAATGTACCAAGATAGCTCTTTTCGATAAAGAACCTTCTGTTATGGAAGAAGCAAAAACTGCCTTGGATTCAATGGGGATGCAAGGTTTTTATAACTAAATTTCTTAATTTTTTTACAAGAACACTACATAAATAATTAATTAATCAGATATTCAATATAAAAAATTAAAATTAATTAACTTGTACCAACTGAAACAAAATATTTTCGTTATTCTATATAAAGTAAAAGTACTCAGTACTTGAATTTAATGCCTCAAAAAACATTGAGATTCAAAATTCATCAAGACGGAAGAGTTGAAGAGACTGTTGAGGGATTTAATGGTGATTCATGCAATGAAGCTACAAAAAATCTCGAAGACGCTCTCGGCAAAGTAACAGTTAAAAATAAAACTTCTGATGCTTTCATCTCTAATAAAAGTGAAAACTTAACACAATTAAATAACGAATCTAATGTCACATTTTAGTACAATTAAAACCCAGCTCAAAGAAGTTGAGCCACTAATTAAGGCTTTAAATCATTTCGGTTATAGTATTAATCGAGAAGAAAAGTTTGTTAAAGGATATAAAGGTCAATTCACAGCCGTTGATATAAGCATAAATTTACCTAGGGATACCCAAGTTGGATTTAAATGGGATAACAATTCTAACGCATATGAATTAGTTACTGACATTGATCTATGGAAATTTGAGATTCCAGTAGAAAGATTTATATCAAAAGTTACACAAATGTATGCTTACCAAACAATCATTTCTAAAACGCAAGAAGATGGATATCAAATCGTAGAGCAAAAAAATAAAAATGATGGTTCTATTGAATTGGTATTAACCAAGTGGGAAAACTAATCTTAAGATATGGATTTTACGGATCCATTTCTTAATACTGAAGAAAATATTGATATTACAGGCTTTGAGCCCGTTTTAGGTGGTCAGTTAGCCGAAAAAGCTGTATGGGTTGATGAATCAAAATGTATTGGTTGTCAGTACTGTGTTCACGTCGCTTCGAACACTTTCACTGTTGATGAATTTCATGGTAGAAGTCGAGCTATTAGGCAAGATGGAGATAGCTCTGAAGTCATACAAGAAGCAATAGATACATGCCCTGTTGATTGTATTCATTGGGTTAAATTTGAAGAATTAGATGATTTAGAGAATAGTCTCGATAGGGATATGTTTCAAACATTTGGAAAGCCACCGAGAATGAATAAGCACTAATATCAAAAAGATGCAATATCGTAGATTTGGTAGAACCAATCTGAGGATTCCTGTTTTATCTTTAGGTGGTATGAGATTTCAAAAAAGTTGGGATCAATTAGATTTTTCTGAGGTTTCATACGAAGAACAAAATAAAGTAGAAAATATATTTGATCTTGCAACACAATATGGCTTAAGTCATGTAGAAACCGCCAAGTACTATGGAACTTCTGAGGTGCAGTTAGGGATGTGTTTTAAGAATACTAAGAAAATCCCAAATATAATCCAAACAAAGATTCCACCAAATAGTGATCCGGAAATTTTTGAGCGAGATGTATTATCTAGTATTGAAAAATTGAAAGTTAAAAAAATTGATTTGTTAGCAATACATGGTATCAATACTGCTGAACATTTACATCAGGCTATTCGAGATGGAGGCTGCATTGATATTTTGAGGAATTTTCAAAAAGAAAACTTAATTGGATCTATTGGATTTTCAACCCATGGAAAATCTTCACTTATTGAAAAGACCATATCAACAAACTTATTTGATTATGTAAATTTGCACTGGTATTACATTAATCAGGAAAATACAAAGGTTATTAATTTAGCTAATAAGCTTGATCTTGGGGTTTTCATAATAAGTCCCACTGATAAAGGGGGACATCTACATACTCCCTCAAGAAAAATGTTGGAATTTTGTAAACCACTTCATCCTATAGTTTTTAATGATCTTTTTTGCCTAAGAAATCAAAATGTTCATACCTTGAGTGTAGGTATTGCAAAAGAGACAGATTTTGCTCTACATTTAGAAGCTGTCTCTTTGTTATCAGAATCTGAGAAGTATGTGCCTAAGATAATTAACAAATTAAGGCAGGAATCAATTAATTCTTTAGGTTTAGAGTGGCATCAAAATTGGAATAGAAATTTACCAAGTTGGGAATATACTCCTGGAAATATTAATATTCCTGTTCTGCTTTGGCTTTCAAATTTAATTGAATGGTTGGGTATGGAAGGATATGCAAGAGCTAGATATCAATTGCTTGGTAATGGAAGCCATTGGTTCCCAGGATTCAACGCCAATTTACTAGATGTAGATGTTTCTGAAGGGCAATTATTGAAAGTATTAGAAGGTCATATAAATCCAAAAAAAGTTATAAAAAAATTGAGAAATTTAAAAGAAAAGTTTGGAGATAAGAATGCTAAAAGATTATCAATAAAATAATTCATAATGGATTTTTTCCAGGTTTGCCAACTTTTCTTGGGTAAATTTCAGGACAAAAATTCTTTGGTTGAATAATAATAATATTTCGGGTGCCTTTATTTCTTGGTAGTAGTATCTCTTTTTTATCTTTAACTTTCCCTTCTAATATTTCTAAAGTTTTATCTAGATTTTTGCTTTCTTGATTTGTCCATTTGCCACAATATAAAACTCCAAACCCTTCTTTTTTTAACATTGGAAGTATATATTCTGAAACTGTTGATGGGTTACTAACCGCTCTAGTTGTTGCAATATTAAAATTATTTCTCATTGACGATTGGCGGGCTAAATTTTCAACACGATCATTGATTACATGAATATTGTTTTTGAAATTGATCTGCTCAACTAAAATTTTTATTGCATCTGTTTTCTTTTTCAAAGAATCAATTAGGTATATCTCAGAATTAGGATGAGTTATTGCATAAGCTAAACCTGGGAATCCACAGCCTGATCCAATATCTAAAAATTTTTTATTATCAAAATTAATATTCGTGAAAGCTTTGAATGGCCAAATGCTGTCAAAAACTTGAGATACCCAATAATCATCACCATCAGTTAATCTTGTGAGATTGATTTTATTATTTAATTCTTTAATTTTAATTTGTAACTCTTGAAATAAATTTATTTCTTCTTCAGTTATTAAGGAAAGAATTTCTTCTGGAATGTTTTGTTTTTTCATTTCTTTATAAATATGAATTTTAACCATCCATTAAATACATTCTATTTAGTAAAAATTTATTAGAATTACAATATTAATAAAAGATTATTTTGAAAGGGGAAACTTCCTATTACAAAATTTTAGGTGTAAATGAAAATGCATCCAATCATGAATTAAGAAAGGCATTTTGTAAACTTTCTATTGAATTACATCCCGATACAACTTCATTAGAAATAGAAGTTGCTAAAAGTAAATTTCAAGAAGTTCTTGAAGCTTATGAACATTTAAATAATAGTAATTTAAGGAAAATATATGATGACAAACTAAAAGAAAACTCTAGGATTACAAAAAATACTAACGTTTTAAATAATTTCGTAATCGATTCTAATAATCAAAATTTAATAGGAAATAGAAGACCTTTTTCGAATGGAGAATTGTTTTCGTTGTTTCTTTTAATTATTATCATCTCTATAAGTTTAATTGGTTCAATTTTTATTGCTTCTTTTACTGGAAAAGAATTAGAGACAATACCGCTTTGGCTAATTAAATAATTTTTTAAAAAAGTCTGTGAATCCCTCTAAAAAACCTATCAATCAAAATTCACTTCAATCATTGGAATTGTGGCTAACTGATTTAGGTGCTGTTAAGGATATTAATAATCCATCTAAATGGTATCTGTTACTTTCAAATTGGAATGCAACTATTATTTTTGAACAAGAAGATTTAAGTGTTATATGGGAAAGTGAAGGACAAGAAACCAAAAGACTTTTTTCCTACTGCATAAATAGAGAAGATGTGGAAAATGCAATACTGCAGGGACCTTAAACTTCTATCTAAAGATTGTCTAAGATTTGCCTTATTATCCAGTAACTTTTCCCCAATTGATCATCTGTTATACAGAGAGGCGGCAAGAGGTAAATAACATTCCCGAGGGGCCTAATGAATAAACCTTGCTCCATTGCAAGACTCTTTATTTCTTTCCCAATATTATTGAAATAACCTTTTTTGTTCCCAATATCTAAATCGAAGGCAGCAATTGTGCCGGATACTCTTACCTTCTTTATATAGGGTAAGTTTTTAAATTTAATTAGATGAGATAAATGTTTTTCTTCAAATGAAAGATATTTTTGTGGTTCTTTTTCTAATAAATCAAGGCTAGCATTTGCTGCGGCACAACCTAAAGGATTAGCAGTAAAACTATGTCCATGCCAAAAAGTTTTTCTTGGGGAATCATCAATAAAGGATTGAAAAATTTTTTCTTTACATAAAGTTATTCCCATCGGTAAAAATCCACCAGTTAAACCTTTTGAAATACTTATTAAATCAGGAATGATTTTTGCCTTTTGAAAAGCAAAAAGGGTTCCACATCTTCCAAACCCAGTCAATACTTCATCGGCAATTAACAAAGAATTATTATTTTTTATAATTTCTGAAACTTTTTTTATAAACTGAGGCCTAACCATATTCATCCCTCCTGCTCCTTGAACAAGTGGCTCAAGAATTACTGCAACTGTTGGAGTTTTAAGTAGAGTTTCTAATTTTTGAATCGCCTTATTTTCTTTATTTTCTACTTCTTCGTCGTTCATCCAAGTTGAAGGCCATGGGACTCTTCTAACTGGGAACATAAGATTATCGAAATTCTCATTAAAAATATTTCTTTCACCTAAAGCCATTGCGCCAAATGTATCACCATGATAGGCGCCATCAAAAGCTACTATTTGAGTCCTTGTCTCTCCTCTATTTTGCCATGATTGGAAGGCAATTTTTAAAGCGACTTCCACTGCAGTAGAACCGTTATCAGAAAAGAATAATCTTTCTAGTTTTGTTAATTCACTAAGTCTTTCCGCTAATTTTTTTGCCTGTGGATGTAAGAAATCAGCAAATATAACTTGCTCAAGTTTTTTTGATTGATCAAAAATGGCATCCGCAATATATTCGTTACTATGACCATGAAGAGTTACCCACCAACTACTAATTGCATCTATTAGTTCTTTTTCAGGATCTTTAGTAAATAGGAGGGCATCTTTACCATGAGTTACTTCTATCTGTGGTTTGCTGTTATTGATTTGCGTAAAAGGTGGCCAAATATTTGGGTGCCAATCTTGATTTGAAGTTTTTGAATCCAAAGATTTCATTTAACTTATTTTTGAGTTTAATAATGAGATCAACTTATTCTTGATATCTAGTTCTTTCCATAGTATATCTAAATTATTTGAGTCCTTTTTTTTGATGTAAGGAAATTCAGCAATTAATGGAATACCACTAAAATCGACTAGAGTTTTTGGATTATCCAAGTGTTTTTCGCCATTGACTACTAAACCTAAAATCTCAATATTTCTTCGTTTTAAGGCCTCAATACTAAGTAGGGTATGGTTAAGAGTGCCAAGTGAGCTCTTACATACAAGTATTACCGGAAGATTCCATTCTTTTATTTGATCTATTTGCAAAAAATTTCGTGTTATTGGAACCATTAACCCACCTGCAGTTTCTATAATTAGTGAGCCTTGCACTTTTGGTAATCTCAACTTGTTAAAGTTAATAGCTTTTTGATCTATTTCAGCAGCCCAATGCGGAGATAGAGGTTTTGTAAATACATAAGCTTCTTTGATTATTTTCTCTTTACTTACTTGTGCAAGTTTTTCAACAGTTTGACTATCAGTTTGCGATTCAATCCCACTTTGAATAGGTTTCCAATAAAAGGAATTTAATCCTTTAACGAAAAAAGAGCTTATTAAAGTTTTCCCAATATCAGTATCTGTTCCACAAATTATAAATTTGAAAAAATTTTTGTGACTACTCATAATTTCTTTATTACTTGAATCTCAATTTGCCATGAAAGGTTCACTGTATTATTGTAATTCTTTGGCCAAAACTTTTGAATTTCCTTTAACTCTTTCACTGTTTTGCGTTTACAGTATGTTGATTGTGCTCCCACATTTTTAATGCTTCTAAAAAGTTTATATACATCTTCAAAATTTTCAAGATAATTAAACTGTTTTGAATAATGTATTTCAGTTAATTTGAAATCTTTTAATAATTCTTTAGAGCAAAGGAAATCAAGACCACTATATTCAATGTCAATTTTTTTACAAGTATCTTTCCATTCAGGAAAACAATCTTTTGTTGGATATGAAATGATTAAAACCCCTCCAGGTGTTAATTTGCTAAACCAATTTTTTATTATCTTTTCTGGGTTGTTTAACCAATGTATGCAAAAGTTAGATGTTAATAGAGAACAGTTATTTATTTCAGGAGGTAAATCATTATTTAAATCCCATAAAATTTTTTTTCTAGATAATTTATTCTCAAGAAGCATTTTCTTGCTGAAATCAATTCTGGATACTTTTTGGGAAGAAATGTTTTCTATTTCATCTGCTAATAGTCCTGGTCCTGATC
Source organism: Prochlorococcus sp. scB243_495D8 (assembly GCA_000634195.1). GTDB lineage: Bacteria > Cyanobacteriota > Cyanobacteriia > PCC-6307 > Cyanobiaceae > Prochlorococcus_A. The sequence continues at coordinate 150,740 of JFLT01000186.1, read as the reverse complement.
CTAGATCTATCCATTCACCTTTTTTTTGGGGATTTAATTCTTTGATAAGATGAACAATCTTTTTTGCAAAAAATTTCTGAATATTTGAATGCTCTAAATACCGATATGCAGCATCATTGAAATTATTTTGTATTTTTTCACTCCACTTTTTACTATCCATTTCAATCCTTAAGTTTATTACGTAAGATCTCGTATAAATTTAAATTATTCAGGCAATGACCTTGTTGAGCTAATTTAATTAAAATTGGCTTCCTTTCAAGTGTTTTATTTAAGGAATCTAAAAAGTTATTATTTGATTCGTTGTCAAGAATCAAATCATTTTCTGATTTTATAAAAATAATTTTGCAATCTTTTCTTAAAAAAACTGGAAAATCCCTATTGATGTAAAGTTCTTTTAAATCACTTAAAAGAAGAGTTTTATTTAAACTCTCTAGACTTTTATAAAAGATATTTTTAAAACTATTATTCATATGATTTGGCATAAATGATCTATATATAAATTCTTTTAACATATCCTTCGGTTCATCATTTATGATTTTTGTTTCCATTCTTTTTAGAGACCTCAAAATAAAGTTTCTTTTATAACTTAAAGGAAGAAAATTATTAAAAGAATTTATAAGAACAATATGAGTTGCTTCTTTTAAAATTTTTTTTGGCATTAAATGAAAACCAAATGAATGGCATAAAGTCATTCTGATTTCTTTTTTAGATTCGCTTTTAATCCATTTTGCTTGATAATTATTTGTGGAAAAATAGCCCCTTTCATTATCTTGCCAATGCCAATTATTATTTAAAAAATCAACTTTATAATCATCCCAGAAATATTTATTTAGTCCCCACCCATGTTGAGTAATAATTTGTTTCATTTAAAATCTTTTAATACAGCAATAAAATTAATTAGAAGATTAAAATTTAAGTTCCTTCGTATTGTTATTCTGATTCTTGATTGCCCCACTGGAACAGTTGGAGGTCTTATCGCAATTGCTAAAAAACCATTTTCTTCGAGATATTTTTGTAAATAAATTGCTTTCTCTTCTTGGCCAACAATAATTGATAAAATGTGAGAATCTCCCTGAACTGGAAAATTAAAATTTTTAATAATTTCATCTTTCCATAAATTCGCAGAAGATAACAAATCATTACCCCATTCTTTATTTTCTAAAATTTTTTTTAAACCCTCTAGTGCCCCCGCAGCTAAAGATGGCGCAAGTGCGGTTGTATATCTAAATGCACCACTTGTTTGGATAAGATATTCTCCAATTTCTGAATTGGAAGCTATGAAAGCTCCACCGCTTCCAAATGCTTTTCCAAAAGTTCCAGTAATCATTGTTATATCTGAACGATAATTAAAACTTAAACCCCTGCCTTCAGGCCCCAAGATCCCAATTGCATGAGCTTCGTCAACTAATAATTGAACACTATTTTTTTTGCAAATTTCCGTTATTTCTTTGAGCGGAGCAATTGATCCCTCCATGCTATAAAGAGATTCAACAACAACTAAAATGGAATTTTTTGTGGGGTTAGATTTAATAATTTTATCTTCTAAATCTTTTGAATTATTGTGTGCGAATCGAACTAGTTTTGCCTGAGCAGCTTTGACTCCAACCAATAAAGAGTTATGGATTAATTTATCTGCTACTACGATACTATTTCTGTTTGCTAAAGCCTGGATAGCGGCTATATTTGCTTGAAATCCGCTTGGGAAAAGTAATACTTTCTCTTGATCAAGCCACTTGGCAAGTTCTGTTTCTAATAATTTATGTATTGGTCTTGAACCTGTAATAAACCGAGAGCTTCCTGAACCAATGCCTTCTAACAAGCTTATTTCGTAAGCAGCTTTTATTAAATCCTTGTCCCTGCTTAATCCAAAATAATCATTACTGCATAGGTCTATAAGTTTTTTATTTTGCGAATTTAAACTTAGAAGTTCGAAGGATTTTTTACCTAAAGAAAATGTTTTTAATTTACGGATTCTATTTTTTGGAATTTTTACTTTTTTCATTTTGGCAAAATAAGATATTTTGGATTTAATTAAAAAGATTTAGATTTACTATTAAAGTTTGCAAGGTATTTTTTGTTTATTAATATCTATATAGATCATATATTAAGAAGTTAACTCATCCTCTCTTCAATCACAATTATTGCTTAATTTAGAGGAATATTTCCCCTTTCCGCTAGATGATTTCCAATTAGAAGCAATACGAGCTATTAATAGCGGAAATTCTGTTGTTTTAACAGCACCAACAGGTTCTGGTAAAACATTGATAGGTGAATTTGCTATATATAGAGGCTTATCTCATGACAGCAGAGTTTTTTATACAACACCTTTAAAAGCCCTATCAAACCAAAAGTTTAGAGATTTTGCTAATCAATACGGTAAGGATAAAGTTGGACTTTTGACAGGAGATATAAGCATAAATAGAGAAGCACCAATATTAGTCATGACAACTGAGATTTTTAGGAACATGCTTTATGGCGAATTTGATGAATTTGATGATCCCTTAGAAAATTTAGAATCTGTAATTCTTGATGAATGTCATTATATGAATGACCCCCAAAGAGGTACAGTTTGGGAAGAAACTATAATCCATTGCCCTACTAGAACTCAAATAATAGCTTTATCAGCAACAATAGCCAATGCAGATCAATTGCAAAATTGGATAGAAAAAGTTCATGGGCCCACAGCACTAATTAATAGTGATAAGAGACCAGTCCCACTTGATTTTATTTTTTGTAGTGTTAAAGGCCTTCATCCACTTTTAAATAATAAGGGTAATGGAATTCATCCAAACTGTAAGATTTGGAGAGCTCCTAAAGGGCAGAAAATAAGAGGAAAAGTGGGCAGGATAATGCAACCAAAGTCTCCCTCAATTGGCTTTGTGATCTCGAAACTAGCTGAACGAAATATGTTGCCAGCTATTTATTTTATTTTTAGTAGAAGAGGATGCGACAAGGCTATTGAGAATATAAAAGATTTAACTTTGGTAAGTTATTCAGAAGCAAGTATGATATCCCAAAAATTAGATGTTTATCTTAAAAATAATCAGGAAGCAATTAAAGATAAATCTCAATGCGAGGCATTAAAACGCGGTATTGCATCTCATCATGCTGGATTATTGCCTGCATGGAAAGAATTGGTTGAGGAATTATTTCAGCAAGGTTTAATAAAAGTTGTTTTTGCAACTGAAACTCTTGCTGCAGGAATAAATATGCCCGCAAGAACAACAGTTATTTCTTCTTTATCAAAAAGGACAGAAGAAGGTCATAGATTATTATTTAGCAGTGAATTTTTGCAAATGTCAGGAAGAGCTGGAAGAAGAGGAAAAGATACCCAGGGATATGTTGTTACATTACAAACAAGATTCGAAGGTGCCAAAGAAGCAAGTGCACTGGCTATAAGTAAACCAAATGCTTTAGAAAGTCAATTCACTCCAAGCTATGGAATGGTACTTAATCTTTTACAAAGTTATACTTTAGAAAAGTCTAAAGAACTAATTAAAAGAAGTTTTGGTAGTTTTTTATATTTAGGTGAATCATCAGGTGAGAATATAATTCTTGAAAATTTAGATAAGGATTTAATTGAGTTAAAAAAAATTACATCTAATGTTTCATGGAAAGATTTTGATGCATACGAAAAGTTAAAAAATCGTCTTAAAGAAGAGAGAAGACTCTTGAAAATTTTAGAAAAACAATCAGCAGAAAAATTATCAGATGAGATAACTAATGCACTTCCATATATTAAAGATGGAAGCTTAATTTCAATCAAAGCTCCCCAAATAAAAAGAAAAATTGTTCCAGGATTAATTTGTAGGAAAATATATGAATCGCAAAAAATTAAGAGTTTATTGTGTTTGACAATTGATAATTTATTTATTCTTATAAAACCCTCATACATAGTAAGTATTTTTAATGATTTGGATGTAATTGATGTCTTAGGACTTGAAGTGCCAAAGATGTATTTTTCTGGAGAGGTATTTAGGGGAGATGATATGTCGCAGTGTTATGCGGATCTAATTTTAGAAGTTTCTAAAAAAAATGATTTACAAACTCCACAATATGATTTGACTACGGAAGTTTTGGCACAAAAGCAACAAATTAATAATTTAGAAGAAAAAGTTACTGATCATCCTGCACACAGATTTGGAGACTCCAAGAAATTAAAGAAATATAGAAAAAGAATTATTGATGTTGAACAAGAAATAAATATTAGAAAAAAACTTCTTGAGGATAAAGAAAATAATAACTGGAGAACTTTTACTGATTTGATTAAAATTTTGAATCATTTTGGTTGTTTAAATGATTTGGAATTGACAGAAGTTGGACAAACAGTTGGTGCAATAAGAAGTGAAAATGAATTATGGATTGGCCTTGTTTTAGTTAGTGGTTATTTAGACGATTTAGATCCTCCTGAGTTAGCTGCAATTATTCAAGCTATATGTGTTGATGTAAGGAGGCCTAATCTTTGGTGTAATTTCAAGCCTTCCTTAAAGGTAATAGATGTTTTTAATGAATTAGATGGTTTAAGAAAATTAGTCTCTTTTCAACAAAATAAGTTTCATATTGAAATTCCTATCTATTTAGAAATAGAGTTGACTGGAATTATTTCTGAATGGGCAAGAGGAAAAAAATGGAAAGATTTGGTTTTTAATACTTCATTAGACGAAGGTGATGTAGTGAGGATTATTAGAAGATCAATTGATGTCCTTTCTCAAGTGCAATACTGTATTGGTGTTAGTAATAAATTAAAAAGCAAAGCTAAGCTGGCATTAAAAGCTATTAATCGTTTTCCTGTTTCTGAATCTAATGATCTTATAAAAGTCTCTGAAGATATTAATCCTGCAACAAAAAGAATTGACAATAATTTTTAAATTTTTTTAATCAAATCATTGAATTGAAATTCATTGATTCATCAAATTCATCTTCGTTTAAATAACCTAATTTAATTGTTGCCTCTTTTAAATTTAATGATTCTTTGAAGGCAAGGTTTGCAATTTTAGCTGCTTTTTCATAACCAACTTTTGGTACTAAGGCTGTAACCAACATTAGTGAATTTTCTAAATTTAACTTCATTCTCTTTTGATTAGGTTCCATCCCATCAACTAATTTTATTCTGAAGTTTTCTATTACATTTTTAAGTAATTTTAAACTTGTGAGAATATTAAATCCAATAAGAGGCTTATATTCATTCATCTGTAAAGTGCCGCTAGCATTTGCCATTGAGACTGCATATTCAAGACCCATTATCTGAGTACAAACCATTGATAAGGCTTCGCATTGAGTTGGATTCACTTTACCCGGCATAATAGAACTTCCAGGTTCATTTTGAGGAATAATTAATTCATATATCCCTGATCTTGGACCAGAAGATAGAATTTTTATGTCATTTGAAATTTTAAATAATGCACCTGCTAATATTTTTATCTGACTCATTACTTGAGCAAGACGATCATGCGAGGCCATGATAGAAAAATTATTTTTTGATTTATAGAACATTAGATTAGTATCATCGGAAATTGATTTTATAGACTCTTCACAAAATCCTTTTGGACAATTAATCCCTGTACCAACCGCAGTTCCTCCCAGAGGTAAGAAATACAATTCATTCAGACTCATAATAATTGCATTCTCAGCATCCTTAAGTTGCTCTGACCATGCTGATATTTCTTGCCCAAAAGTAAGGGGAACTGCATCTTGAAAATGGGTTCTTCCTATCTTTATAAGGTCTTTCCATTCTTCACTTTTTTTATCAATGATTTTAGTAAGTTCTCTGATCGTTGGAACTAAATTTTTGATTATTTCATTAACAACAGATATTTGAATGGCAGCAGGAAAAGTGTCATTAGTTGACTGAGATTTATTTACATCATCATTCGGATGAATTGGTTTATGACTACCAAGCTCTGAATTAGTTTTTAAAGCTGCAATATTTGAAATTACCTCATTAACATTCATATTTGTTTGCGTGCCACTACCTGTTTGCCAAACCTTTAAAGGAAACTGTGAATCGTGAAGCCCACCAAGTATTTCCGTACATGCCTCTACAATCAAATCTTTTTTCCTTTTATCTATTAAACCTAAATTGAAATTCGCAATTGAAGCAGCTTTTTTTATGAGGGTCAGTGAATAAATTAACTCAATTGGAATTAATTCTTCTCCAATAGAAAAATTTATTATCGATCTTTGTGTTTGAGCGCCCCACAAAGCTTCCATGGGAACCTCTATTGTTCCCATACTATCTTTTTCAATCCTAAAGTTTTTGGTCATTATTCCTCTGAAAACACTGGTTTAACTTAGATAAGGTTTTCAGTAATCCTAGATACCTAACTTCTCCCATATTACACTTAAATTATTAAGATGAATTGAAGGATTAAAACATTCTTCCAAGTCACTTTGATCAATAAAATCCATAATTTCATTATCTCTCTCTAAATTTTGTTTGAAATTCCCATTCTGAGTATTCCAGGCTTGATGCGCATTTTTTTGTACTAAGCTATAAGCTTTTTCTCTAGACAAGCCCTTCTCTACAAGTAAAAGTAAAACTTTCTGACTAAAGATTACACCACCATATATATTTAAATTTTTGAGCATATTTTTTGGATAAACTTCTAAATTGCTTACTATATCTTGCATTTCCCTGAGCATAAAATGCAAACAGATTGATACGTCAGGTAGCATGATACGTTCATTTGAACTATGGCTTATATCTCTTTCGTGCCAAAGTGGAACATTTTCAAGTGCTGTTAAGACGTAACTCCTCAAAATTCTTGCTAAACCACTTACTCTTTCACTTCGAATAGGATTTCTTTTATGAGGCATGGCAGAACTTCCTTTTTGCCCTTTTGTAAAGCCCTCCTCAACTTCTAAAACATCAGTTCTTTGTAAATTTCTTATTTCAGTTGCGAATCTATCTAAAGAAGCGCCAACTAGTGCAATAGTTTGCACATATTCTGCATGTCTGTCTCTCGATATAATCTGCGTACTTGCTGTATCAGGTTTTAAGCCGAGTAAATCACAAGTTATTTGTTCTACTTTAGGATTCGTATTAGCGTAAGTTCCCATTGCCCCGCTTATTTGTCCAATTGCTACAGAATCTTTCAGAGTTAACAATCTTTTTTTGTTCCTTATTATTTCTGCTAGCCATCCAGCAAGTTTAAAACCGAAGGAAATTGGCTCCCCATGAATTGCATGAGATCTGCCAATCATTAACGTATTTTTATGCTTCCTTGCTAATAATCTGACCTCATTTTCTAGGTTCTTAATTTCCTCTAATAACAATTCGCAAGAATCTACTAACTGAAGAGATAAGCCAGTATCAAGTACATCACTACTGGTCATACCAACATGTATGTATCTTCCTGAATCTCCTACAAATTCATTAATGCTTGTAAGAAATGCTATGACATCATGTTTAACTTCTTTCTCAATTTCTGTAATTCTAGATTCATCAAACTTTGCATTTGAACGTATCTCTTTCATGGCATTCTCAGGGATTTTCCCGAGGGAAAAATTTGCTTCACATGCAGCTATTTCAACTTTAAGCCAACTCTGGAATTTTGCGCTTTCAGTCCAGATTTTCCCCATTTCGGGTAACGTGTAACGCTCGATCACAATTTTTATTTATTATCAATTTAAACTTTATAACAAAATTGAATTATTGCCCTATACCTTTAAAGATGTACTTGCCATTGAACATATTTGACTGATTATTATTTTCCTATGTAACATTTTTCTGGCTAATAAAGAAAGCTTAAATATACAAATGTTTGCATATATTCCTTCGTTAATCATGGGTAATTTTTTAGTTCTTATTTAAAATTGAAAGGTATTAAAGAACTTGGATCTTAATCTTATAGAAGTTCATTATTCAGTTTTTTTATTGATTAATATATGATTAAAAAAAGTAGATTAGATCTTTATCTTCTAAATAAAGGTTTATGTGAAACTCGTCAAAAAGCCCAAGGTTTAATTCTTGCCGGCAAGGTCAGAGATATCAATGGGAAAGTATTGGATAAGCCTGGACAACAAGTATTAATTGGATCTGAGTTTTTTATAGATTCCGCACCTATGTTTGTATCAAGGGGCGGCGAAAAATTATTTGAGGCATTTAAAAAACTTCAAATTAAAGTAAAAGACAAAATATGTATTGACGCAGGAATCTCTACTGGAGGATTTACTGATTGCTTATTGCAACAAGGCGCAAAGTTAGTTTATGGGATAGATGTTGGTTATGGACAAACTGCATGGAAGATTAGAAATAACCCAAAAGTGATACTTTTTGAACGAACTAATATTCGAAATTTAAAACCTAATGATCTTTTATCTAGAAGTAATGAATTACCAAATTTTGTTGTTGCTGATTTGTCTTTTATTTCATTAAAGTTAGTTTTTAAATCTATTGGTAATTTATTAGAAGGTGATTGTATTGAGGGAATATTTTTAATTAAACCCCAATTTGAGGTAGGTAAAGATAAAGTCAGTAAAGGAGGTGTTGTTCGCAATCCTAAATTCCATACTGAGGCTATTGAGTCTGTTATCTTTGCTGCAAAGAATTTTCAATGGAATATAAAGAATTTAATAGCTTCTCCACTGGTAGGCCCTGCTGGAAATCATGAATATCTAGCTTGGATGACCTTAGGAAATCAATCAAATAAAAGTATTAATAGTGAATATATACAAAATTTAGTAAAAGAAACTCTTTGAATTAAAGAGCTTCTTCATCTTTGTCGCCAGTTCTAATTCTTACAACTGAATCAATTGATGTGATGAATATTTTTCCGTCACCTATCTCTCCAGTTTTTGCTGCTTCAGCAATAGCATCTATGACTGAATTAACCTTTTCATCTTCTACGACAACTTCTACTTTAAGTTTTTGAAGGAATTCAACAGTAAATTCGGAACCTCTATATCTTTCAACTTGTCCTTTTTGCCTTCCAAAACCTCTAACTTCACTAACTGTCATTCCAACAATGCCGGAATTTACTAATGCAATTTTTACATCCTCCAGCTTAAATGGACGTATGATTGCTTCAATTTTCTTCATGATTAAAGATTGAACATTCCTATTTTAATTGTTTTTTGGGAAAACATCCAACATTGAAATATCAGACAAACATTCAACATTAAGGCCTGCATTCTTGGCGTCTTCAATTAAAAGTTGGGAATTTTCTTCAGAAATTATTACTGTACTATTGGACAACGCTTCCCACTGATCATTCTCAAAGTGTGTTTGAAGCCATAACATTCCAATTGCAGTTTTTGGTTGAAGGGATTTATTTAAGTTGTTATCGATAGTTATCAAACAAATGTCCATTAAATTTTTATTGAACTAAACACATATAAACCTTTTGGCGGACATTATGAATGTTACTGTTGATACAAAAATAAGATTTAACATCTTTAGGCTTAGTCAATTGTAATACTTAGATTTGATGATACTTTTGCGAATTTTTATCTTTATATATAGTTTTTATATAGGTTTAGTAAAAAAGTTCTGCTAAAAATGAGTACAGCTAAATTAGATGATTCGACGCAAAAACCACTTTATGGGGAAAGAATTATTGAAGAATCAAAAATAATTTGTTTCGAGAATCCAAATAAGAAAAGAATTTATGAAATTTCCATCCAGTTACCTGAATTTACATGTAAGTGCCCCTTTTCGGGTTATCCAGATTTTGCAAAGCTAAGTATTAATTATCAACCTAATTTGAGAGTCTATGAGTTGAAGTCTTTAAAGCTTTATATTAATAATTTTAGAGATATAAAGATATCACATGAGGAAGTTGTTAATAGAATTATGGATGATTTAATGAATGAGGGCTCGCCGCACTGGATACATTTAAACGCTGCATTTAACCCTAGAGGTAATGTTTCTATGCAGTTAGATATTTTTAGCGGACAGAAAAAAAATTAAAAATTTTTTATTTCTTCTGATAGTTTAAAAAATTCTTTTTTAAAACCGACTAAATTTTTATTACTAAGTCCTCCAATGAATAGCTTTTTTGATTCATTATTTACGAAAATCCATAATTGGGTTGTTGGTATAAGACTTACTATTGTTCCAAAAATTATTAAAATAAAAGAAAAGTAAATAAAAGGTATAGAGGGATCATTTTTAATTATTAATCCACTGCTGGGGATTATTTTTTTTAGGGATACTTTTGAAGAGTTAACTTCTAAAGGATTGTCATTGATATATAGATTATTCCCTGAGAAATTTTCTGTATTGGAAATTTTAAGTGGACCATTTTCGTTATCTATTGTTAAAAGGAAATTTTTTTTAGTCTCTGATCCCAATTCAACTAAAACTCCCCAAACTTGATTGCCGATTTCGGGTATCTCCTTTAATTTTAATTGATAAAGGATATTATCTATTTCTAAAACAACATTTGATATTGCCCAATCAGCTTGATAAATAGTTAATCCTTGAAACCTTATTGGGTGATTAACTTTGGCGGTTTTTATTTCATTTAAATTTAGATCTTCAGAAGAAAAATTTAACTTTGAAATAAACTGTTTGGGTATACCATCACTTTCTCTATCTATTGAAAAATCGACTAATTTGACATTGGCTTTTGAGTCTGTGCTCTCATTAACAAGATCCAAACTTTCTCCAGGAAGTAAATATTGTTCTTTTGATTGACTTGTAAAACTTCCATATGCTGAACCAATAAGTAAAACTATTAATCCTATATGAACAACTAATGGACCAATTTTTCCAATTAACCCCCTTCTTGCTGAAATATGACTTTTAAACTTGTATGTTTTCCATCCTCTTTTTTTAAGAAGTAAATCAACTATTGATATAAGGTCCCCATTATGATTGATTGGGTGGCTAGACATTAATTGCAGTTTACTAAATTTTTTTTCGCTCTTGTATTCAACCCATTTTAATGAAGCTTTTAATGAAGGGATTTGCCTCCTGAAACTACAAGCTGCTAGGGAAATGCAAAGAAGAATTAATGTAAATAAAAACCAAAAACTTGTATAAATATGATCCAATTGAAGTTTTAAGACTTTTTCTCCATCTAAAAATCCAAAAATGGGAGCACTATCAAAATTATCAATATAAAATTTATTATTACTACCTTGAGGTATAAAAGTACCTATTCCACTGGTAATAGCAATGAAGATTATCAGCGATATAGCGAATCTTAAACTTGATACTTTTAAAATTAGATTCTTAAAAATAACCATTTAAATCCAATTTGAAAATAAATTTAATAACCCTAGGGAAACTAAAAATATTCCACTTAAAGTCGGAATTATTTGACTAAATTTTCTAAGAGCTAAAAATTGCTTTAAGTTTTCTGCAGTAGCTCCTGCAATGATTAATGGGGTTACTTGGCCTATCCCAAAGAAAAATAAAAAAATAATAGATATTATCGGGTTTTTAGCTTGCGATACCCAAGCCAAAAGAGTTGCTAAAACTGGAGTAATGCAAGGTGAAGAAGCTAGTCCAAAAGTAGTCCCTATGGCAAAAGGCGCTATAAATCTTGGTATTTTATGCTCAATTATTTTTATATCAGGTCCATTCGGAAACTTAAACTTTAGAATTCCTAATAAATTTAAACCCATTATTATTGCTATTAGGGCTACAAATGAAGTGTAATAAGATGGAATTTGCCCGTATATTTTACCTAAGAATCCACTCGCAGCCCCCAGTGCAACAAGCGAAAAAACTACACCTCCTGAAAAACTAATAAGTTTAAATTTATTTTTCTCTGTTCCGCCTATATAAGCAATAGTAACTGGCAGTAATGATAATGAACAGGGCCCAAGACTTGTTAAAAGTCCTGCGCTGAAAACCAAAAATATAGTAAATGGACCAGGACTATTAAGACCATTCTGCATAAGCAAATTACCCTTTTGAGATAATTCTGAAATAACTAAATTAAATGATTCGATGGCTTGGATTTAATCCTCTAAATTCTAACTAATTAAGAGTCTTTCGTGTACTAATCATACCAATGAATCCTGTTGACTCTAATGAACATCTAACTAACATCCCTGCAATAAAAAAAGACGCTATTAATGAATTGCCACCATAACTAATGAAAGGTAGTGGTAACCCAGTAGTAGGCATTGAACCTGTTGCTACAGCAATATGCATTATTGATTGACCTGTCAACAACATACCACATCCGATAGCAACTAATTTTGTATAATTGTTTCTGCACTTAAGACTAATTCTTAGGCTTATATAAGAAAATACTGCTAAAAATCCTAAGAATAAAGTACACCCCAATAAACCAAATTCTTCCGCAAAAATGGCAAAAATAAAATCTGTATACATGAACGGCAGATACTGTAATTTTTGTATCGACAGTCCAAAACCTTGGCCAAATAGACCACCTGAACCTATAGCTAATAAACTTTGAACCAATTGAAATCCATTTTCTTGTTGATCTTTCCAAGGATTTATAAATGAAGTAACTCTTAGTTTTTGATATTCGTTATTAAGGATGCTGATACATCCAGTAATTAATCCTATTGAAGCAAATGAGCAAAGAGAGCTAAGTTTTACTCCTCCACATAAACCCATTACCCAAAGAAGAATTCCAGTTAATGATGCAGTACTTAAATTAGGCTGTTTAAGTATTAATAAAATTAATAAACCAAAGGTTGTAATTGAAATTAATTTTTTATCATTTTTTACTAGATTCCAATGTGCGAAAAGATTTGATGCTTCTAGAATTAGAAAAGGTTTAATTAATTCAGATGGCTGCAGACGTAAATTGCCAAGCACTAGCCATCTTGAAGATCCATTAACTGTAATTCCAGTAAGATTGGTAAGGAAAATCAAAAAGAATAAAATATAAAAAATAATTCTTGAAAACTTTAAAAGATTCCTAATGTTTGTATTAAGTACGAAATAAAATAAACCAATTCCTGGAATTGTCCAAATGATTTGTTTTTTTAAGAAGTATGCCCAATTTCCCATTTCCCTACTAGCCACCCACCAACTTGATGATCCTAGTATGCATATTCCTAATATTGACCAAATTCCAATGATGACAATGAGGATTTTTGCTTCATAAGGCCATATCGCCCAAGGTAAGGGAAATATAGACTCTGTTAAATTGCTGAAATTTTTTTTGTAATTAGAACTAAAGGTTTTTTTTCTTTTAGAAATTCTTTTATATTTTATTTTTTCTTGACTTATCTCCAATTTTTTAGATGTATATTCACTATTGAGACGCTTAATTTAGATTTTGCCAAGTCTTTTATTAACTTTTTAAAGTGTTATCGCAATTAAAAAGATGACTTTTCATAAATTTTATATTTGAAGAATAAAGTAAAAAATGGCTTAAAGATTCATCATAAATCTTAAGAATTAATTTTTTATAAAAAAAAACTAGCTAAAAGGCACCTCTGCGTGATAGATTCCGTGAGTTTATATACTTACTTAAAACCATTCAGAGGGGTTTCTAAATTATGTTCACATCAGTGGACTCAAATAGAAAAAAACTTGAGCATCCTTCTAATGAGAATGTTCAATTTCCTCAATCCCTGAATAATTCGATCATCAAAGAAAGTAAATCTGGCATTGCCAATCAAATAGATAACTTTCTTTCTCAAAATGATGAATACACAAAATTGCAACTAACAATTTTTGGAATTACTTTTATTGTTTCTATTTTATTAGCATCAATAACTGGAATTTTTCTAGGCTTTACTTTTGGTTTTAGTATTTTTATAGGTGCAATTGCCGGCATTTTTTACCTACGTTTGCTAGCCAAAAGTGTAGGGAAACTTGGTAAAGAATCATCAGGTGTATCAAAATTGCAACTATTAGTTCCAGTTTGCCTCTTTATTTTTGCGAGCAAGCTAGGATCATTGGATATTTTTCCTGCGATGATAGGTTTTTTTATTTATAAGCCTTCACTCATTCTTTATTTTTCACGTTCTTAAGTAAATTTTTTTATTCAAAACAAATGTTTTTTAATTCCTTGCTAACAAATTTTGCAGCATTAGAAGTTGGTCAACATCTTTATTGGCAAATTGGAAATATCAGACTTCATGGGCAGGTATTTTTAACATCTTGGATTTTATTAGGAGCGTTATTAGTTTTTATTTCTTTAGGAACGAAAAAAATGGAAAATGATCCTAAAGGCCTTCAAAACCTTCTTGAGTTCCTCTGGGATTACATAAGAGATCTTGCTAGGACGCAAATAGGTGAAAAAGTATATAGAGATTGGATGCCATTTATAGGTACTTTATTCTTATTCGTCTTTGTTAGTAATTGGGGAGGAGCTTTAATTCCTTGGAGATTGGTTAAGTTACCAAGTGGAGAATTAGGAGCACCTACTGCAGATATTAATACAACTATAGCCTTGGCTTTATTGGTTTCACTTTCTTATTTCTATGCAGGTTTAAGCAATAAGGGTTGGAGATATTTCGAATATTATGTTCACCCAACTCCTATTATGCTTCCTTTCAAAATTCTAGAGGACTTTACGAAACCTTTATCACTCTCTTTCAGGCTATTTGGAAATATTTTGGCTGATGAACTTGTTGTTGGTGTTCTAGTCTTTTTAGTTCCGCTAATTCTTCCAATACCTGTTATGTTCTTAGGATTGTTTACTAGTGCAATTCAGGCATTGATTTTCGCAACTTTGGCGGCCTATTACATTGGAGAAGCTGTTGAAGAACATCATTAGCTGTCTTCTAATACATTCAGACGCTTTTACAAAGAGTCTGTAATCTGTCAAAATATCTAATCGCGTAGGTCTGAACATATCAGACCCATTCTCAAAAGAAAGGATGTCCAAGCGTGAATGACAACAAAGATTATCACAAGTATTAAGCTCTTTATTTCAAAATTATGGATTCGATTACTTCCGCTGCATCAGTTGTAGCTGCTGGTTTAGCAGTTGGTCTAGGTGCTATTGGCCCAGGTCTTGGACAAGGTAACGCAGCTCAAGGTGCTGTTGAGGGTATTGCCCGTCAACCAGAAGCTGAAGGTAAAATCAGAGGAACTCTTCTTTTATCTTTTGCTTTCATGGAGTCATTAACAATTTACGGATTAGTTGTGGCTTTGGTACTACTTTTTGCGAATCCTTTTTCCTAAAAGTTAATATTGCTTCTAATCCTTATTAGCAATATTTAAATTTAATTTTTTAACTTCAACTGAATCATATGTTGGCCTTTAATTTTTTTGGTGCTACAGAAGGTGGATTATTTGATATAAATGCCACTTTGCCACTAATGGCGATACAAGTAGTTGCGCTTACTTACATACTAAATTCTCTCTTCTTTAAGCCTGTAGGCAATGTTGTAGAAAAAAGAGAAAAGTTTGTAAGTAATAATATAATTGAGGCCAAAAATAAACTTTCTGAAGTTAAAAAATTAGAAGCTGATTTATTAACTCAGCTTCAAAGTGCTCGTACAGAAGCTCAAAGAATTGTGAGCGAAGCTGAGGATGAGTCTGACAAGCTCTATAAAGAAGCACTAGAACTTGCTAATAATGAAGCAAATGCTTCAAAAGAAAAAGCAAGACTAGAAATTGAAAGTCAGACATCTGCTGCTCGTGATCAACTTTCTAAACAGGCTGATGATCTAAGCGAACTTATTGTTAATAGATTGATTCTAGAAAAATGAATTTAACTCTTTTAGCTACAGAAGGTTTTGGATTGAATTTTAATTTATTCGAAACTAATATCCTAAATTGGGCTGTAGTAGTTTTCGGTCTTTATAAATTTTTGCCTGGTTTCCTAGGTAAAATGCTTCAAAAAAGAAGAGAAGGAATCCTTCTTGAATTAAAAGATGCTGAAGATAGACTCCTAAATGCAACTCAAGCTTTAGAAAAGGCGAAGAAAGATTTATCTTCAGCAGAAGAAAAAGCTTCTCAAATAAAAGCAGATTCTCTTAAAAGATCTGAATCAATCAGAATGGAAAGTGAGAAAAAAGCGATAGAGGAGATGGCACGAATAAAACAAAGTGCAATCTCTGATGAGAGCTCTGAAGCATCCAGAGCAATTTCTCAACTTCGAAAAGAAGCTGTTCAACTGGCAATTAAGAAAGCTTTAGATTCTCTCCCAAATCGACTTGATAAAACAACTCAAGAAAATTTGGTAACTCAATCAATTAACAATATTGAGGTGAACTAATGCCACTTTTAAATTCAGTTACTACACCATACGCAGAGGCATTACTTCAAGTTGTGAATGAAAATTCGCAAACTGAAGAGATGGTTTCTGAAGTTAAACAACTCTTGGAATTAATAAATGATTCCCCTGAACTGGAGAAGGCACTATCCTCTCCCATTTTAGAGACAGATGCTAAGAAGAAAATCATTAATGAAATTTTTTCAAAAAAGGTTAATTCTTCTTTACTGAATTTCTTAAAATTATTGGCCGATAGGCAAAGAATTGGAATTCTTACTTCAATTCTTGATAGGTTTTTAGAGATTTACCGAGAAAATAGTAATATTGCTTTGGCAACTGTTACTTCTGCAGTCGAGCTTACTGATGAACAGAAAGGTTTAATTACCAAAAAGATCATCAATATTGCTGGAACAGAAAAATTAGAACTTGTAACTAAAATCGACCCATCTCTTATTGGTGGTTTCGTCGCCAGTGTAGGATCAAAAGTAATTGATGCTTCTCTTGCTTCACAAATAAGAAAACTTGGATTATCCCTTTCCAAGTAACTTTTAAATCAACCTTAAATTCTTAAATCCATGGTATCTATACGCCCTGATGAAATCAGTTCAATCTTAAAACAACAAATAACTGATTATGACCAATCTGTAAGTGTTAGCAATGTAGGAACTGTTCTGCAAATCGGTGATGGCATCGCAAGAATATATGGCTTAGATCAGGTCATGGCAGGTGAGTTATTGGAATTTGAAGATGGTACCGAAGGTATAGCATTAAATCTTGAAGATGATAATGTTGGGGCCGTTTTAATGGGAGAGGCACTAGGTGTCCAAGAAGGAAGTAACGTCAAGTCCACAGGTAAAATTGCATCTGTTCCAGTTGGTGAAGCAATGCAGGGGCGAGTTGTTAACCCTCTCGGACAACCAATAGATGGGAAAGGGGAAATTCCAACAAGTGATACTAGATTGATTGAAGAAATGGCTCCTGGAATAATCAAAAGAAGATCGGTGCATGAACCAATGCAAACAGGTATTACATCTATTGATGCAATGATTCCTGTTGGAAGAGGTCAAAGAGAATTAATTATTGGTGATAGACAAACTGGGAAATCTGCAATTGCTATCGATACGATAATTAACCAAAAAGGTCAAGACGTAGTATGTGTTTACGTAGCTATTGGTCAGAAGTCAGCATCAGTAGCAAACATCGTAGAGGTATTAAGAGAGAGAGGAGCCCTAGATTATACAGTCGTAGTTAGTGCAGGAGCTTCAGAACCAGCTGCTTTACAGTACTTAGCACCTTATACCGGTGCAGCAATTGCTGAACATTTTATGTATCAAGGTAAAGCAACACTTGTTATTTATGATGATCTAACGAAACAAGCTCAGGCATATAGACAAATGTCTCTTCTTTTAAAAAGACCACCAGGAAGAGAAGCTTATCCAGGTGATGTTTTCTACTTACACAGTAGATTGCTAGAGAGAGCAGCAAAACTTTCTGATGCTATGGGAGGGGGCTCTATGACAGCTCTACCAATTATTGAAACCCAGGCAGGGGACGTTTCTGCTTACATCCCAACTAATGTTATTTCAATTACAGATGGACAAATATTCTTGAGTGCAGATTTATTTAACTCAGGATTAAGACCTGCTATTAATGTTGGTATTTCCGTTAGCCGTGTTGGAGGAGCCGCTCAGACAAAAGCAATTAAAAAAATTGCAGGAACTTTAAAATTAGAACTCGCACAGTTTGATGAACTAGCTGCTTTTTCTCAATTTGCATCTGATCTTGATGAAGCAACTCAACAACAACTTGAACGAGGCAAAAGACTAAGAGAGTTATTAAAGCAACCTCAATTCTCTCCTCTGAACCTTGCGGAACAAGTCGCAGTTGTTTATGCAGGAGTTAAAGGTCTTATTGATGAGGTTCCTGTTGAAGATGTTACAAAATTTGCAACTGAACTTAGGGAATACCTAAAGCTTAATAAAGCGGAATTTATAGAAGAGATTCTTAAAGAAAAGAAATTAAATGATGGATTAGAAGCGACGCTAAAAGAGGTGATAAATGAAGTCAAATCATCAATGCTTGCCACAGTTTAAATTTATTAAGGAGATACCATGGCAAATCTTAAAGAGATTAGAGATCGAATCGTTTCCGTTAAAAATACAAGAAAAATAACGGAGGCCATGAGACTTGTTGCAGCTGCAAAAGTTAGGAGAGCTCAAGATCAAGTTCTTAAGAGTAGACCTTTTGCAGACAAACTTGCACGAGTCTTAGAAAATATTCAATCTAGAGTACAATTTGAGGCTGTAGACTCTCCTCTGTTATCTAAGAGAGAAGTAATGAGTATTTCCTTGGTTTGTATAACTGCGGATAGAGGTTTATGCGGTGGTTACAATACAAATATTATAAAAAAGGTAGAAATAAGATACGCAGAATTAGTCAAACAAGGGTATCAGCCAAATTTAATTTTGGTGGGGAAGAAAGCTATTGGATATTTTCAAAATAGAAAGGATAAATATGTAATTAAAAGTACTTTCAAAGAACTAGAACAGGTACCCACAGTTAAGGACTCTGAAGGAGTTACAAATGAAATATTAGCCGAATTTCTTTCAGAAAATTCTGATAGGGTGGAAATTATTTACACGAAATTCATCACTTTAGTTAGCTGCGCCCCTGTCGTTCAAACACTATTGCCACTTGACCCTCAAGGAATCGCTGAGGAAAACGATGAAATTTTTAGGTTAACTACAAAAGATAGTAAGTTACTTGTTGAAAAATCAAATATTGAAAAAAGTGATTCAGAGAAGTTGCCATCAGATATTGTTTTTGAACAAAGTCCTGATCAACTATTAGATTCTTTATTACCATTATATTTACAGAATCAGGTACTAAGAGCTCTCCAAGAGTCGGCAGCTTCAGAACTCGCTTGCAGGATGACAGCTATGAATAATGCTAGTGATAATGCTAAAGAATTAGCAAGTACTTTAAATCTAACCTATAACAAAGCCAGACAAGCAGCTATTACACAAGAAATATTAGAAGTTGTAGGAGGTTCAGCAGTTTAGTAATAAGATTTAGGATATGCCTGAATACAATATCAAAGTTCAATTTGAGCAAAAGACTTTTAGTTTTTTATGTTCTGAGGATCAAGATATTATTTCAGCGGCAAAGATGAATGGAATAGATTTACCAAGTAGTTGTTGTTCAGGAGTTTGTACAGATTGTGCATCTATGATATTGGAAGGATCCGTAGATCAAGAAGATGCAATGGGATTAAATGATGATTTAAGGGAAAAGGGCTTTGCACTTTTGTGTGTAGCATACCCTAAGTCAGATTTGAATATTGTTATTGGTAAAAAAGTCGAAGATGATTTATATAATGATCAATTTGGTAAATATCAAAAATGAAATTAAGTTCAGTTGACTATTATTTAGATTGGCCAGTTTCAATAAAATTAAAAAATTTAAGGGAATTCATTATTACAAATTTAGAAAAAAAAGGAGATTTAATTCGATGGTCAATTGTTGATATTCAAGATTCTATTGACTCTTCGGGAACAAAAAAACTTAAAATTAAAGTTGTCTTAGCTAATTAAAAAATATAAATTGAAATATTTTTAATAATGGAAAGTTCACCAACAATATTCATCGTTCCAACTGGTATTGGTTGTGAAGTAGGAGGTTTTGCTGGGGATGCACTTCCTACTGCTAAATTATTAGCTTCCGCAAGTGGATGTTTAATTACTCATCCAAATGTAATGAATGGCGCTACTCTTTCTGAAAAAGATAAAAATATTTTTTATGTTGAGGGTTATAGTTTAGACCGACTTGCTAAAGGAGAAATCGCTTTAAAAAGGGTGAAGCAACAGAAAATTGGGATAATTTTTGATTCAGCCATTGAAAAAGATATATTAGTAAGACATTTACAAGTTGCTGATGCATGTGTTTCTACTTTAGGGATTAATGTTCATTCTTATGTGATTACAAAAAAACCTTTAAACATAGTTATTGATTCTGATTCTTCAAAAATTAGTGGGGGCACAATTAAAAATCCTGATACTCTAATTGATGCTGGAAAATGTTTAATAGAAAAAGGAGTTACGGCAATAGCAATTGTGGCAAAATTTCCAGATGATCCAGATTCTTTAGAAACAAATATTTATCGAGAGGGAAAGGGGGTTGATCCTATTGCTGGAGTCGAAGCAGTTATAAGTCATTTAATAAGCAAATTTTTAAAAGTTCCCTGTGCTCACGCACCTGCTTTAAATCCAATTGAATTGAATGAAAATTTAGATCCTCGTGCAGCTGCAGAAGAAATAGGATACACTTTTTTACCATCTGTACTGATTGGGTTAAGCAATGCACCTGACATTGTTGAATTGCCTTCTAAAAATGAATCAATCTCACTACACCCTGATCAGATTGACTCTATTGTTGTTCCTAATGGTGCATTAGGTGGTGAAGCAGTACTAGCAGGGATTGAAAAAGGTTTAAATATTATCTCCGTACAAAATCAAAATACATTAAAAGTGACAAATGAGTTTTATAGTTATCCCAATCTTTTTGAAGTTGATAATTATTTAGAAGCTGCAGGTATAATTCTTGCTATCAAAAAAGGTATCAATCTTGATTCAGTTAAACGGCCTTTAAAAAAAATCCAACGGTGTTCTTATAGTGATTAATAAGATATTGCAATGGGAAATCTCCAGTCACTTCCTAATGATTGACTGCTTAGTTTTAGGATTGGAGGAGCCTGCTTTCTTTTAAATTCCGCTTTTTTTATGAGTGAGATAATTTTTAAAATTAAATCTTTTTTATAACCATCTTTTTCTAGTTGTTGTAAATCTTTTTTCTCTTCAATAATTCCTTTAAGAATTTTATCTAAAATAGAATAAGGTGGGAGAGAATCAGTATCTAATTGATCAGGACCTAATTCAGCACTTGGAGCTTTCGTTCGTATATTTTTACCAATTATATCCACATTATTGTCTAACATATATAACTTTCTACGATTAATTGAATCTTCACTATCAAGCCAATTGCATAATTTAAAAACATTAGTTTTATATAAATCCCCAATTACAGATAATCCCCCGTTCATATCACCATAAAGTGTGCAATACCCTACGGCAAGTTCAGATTTATTGCCTGTTGAGAGTAACAAATGCTTTTCTTGATTCGCTAAAGCCATAAGAAGTGTGCCTCTTATCCTTGACTGAATATTTTGATTTGTTATTTCAGCCATCTCGAAAGATATGGTTTTTATAAATGATTCTTCAAAAGAGGTCATCAAGTTTTCAATTGGAACGCTCTTGAAACTTATCCTTAATCTTCTTGCTAAATCTTTTGCATCACTCTTTGAATGAGATGAGCTCCACTTAGAGGGCATTGAAACGCAATAAACATTATTACTTCCTAGAGCCGCTGTAGCAATTGCTGAGACAAGTGCTGAATCAATGCCACCACTTAATCCAACTAAAGCTGTTTTAAATCCACATTTTTTTGCATAATCTTTAACACCAAGGACTAATGCATCAAAAATTGATGACATTTCGGAGTTTTCAAATTCATTTTTTTCAGGTTTTGTTTGCTCAATTTCCCAGCTAGAGAGATCTTCCGAAAAAGATTTTAATTGCTTAATTTTAGATCCATTCTTATCAAGAATAAAACTATTTCCATCAAAAATTAAATTATCATTTGCTCCAATCTGGTTGACATAAATCAGCGGCACTTTAAGATATTGTGCAGCAAAACTGGAAACCTTGGATCTTAGCTCTAACTTTTTCAGAGTATATGGGGAGGCTGATAAATTTACTAAAATATCAACTTTTTTTTTCTTTAAATCAATAATGGGATTTTTTCTATGGATTCCTCTACCTTCTATATCTTTGTTGACCCATAAATCCTCACATATAGTAAAGCCAAGTCGCCAAGTTTTATTTTTAATTTGTTTAACCAATACGGAAACTTTTTCTTCTGATCTAAAGTATCTTTTCTCATCAAATACTTCATAAGTGGGAAGAATAATTTTCCGAGCAATTATTTTCCATTCACCGCCCTCAATTAACGCAATAGAATTATAAAGATTAGGAAAAAAAGAATCATTTATCCTCTCGGCAATTCCGATTGAGATGTTTAAGTTTCCATATTTTTTATTAATATCTAAGGCTAATTGATCAAGAATCTGGTATTGATTTTTGACTAAATTTTTTTTAAAAAGTAAGTCATTAGCAGGATATCCCCATAATGACAATTCTGGAGTAAGGACAAAATCAGCAGAAATTGAGCTGGCTTTCGAAGCAATATTAAGTATTTTTTTTGCATTGCCCTCTAAATCTCCAACAACTGGATTTATTTGAGCAAGTAAAAATTTCATTCAACTAATTTGATGGATTCATATAAATTATTCTTCTTAACTATATCTATTAAAGACGATGGTAAATTAGAACAATTAAAATTTAATCTAAACTTAGAACTTGAAATGTTTGGGGTTTTGATGGTTGAAATCTTAAATTTCACTTTATATGTTTCTAACATTTTAAGAGTATTTGATTCAACAGGATATCCCTCTCTTAAAATTATAAAAAAACTTACCTCCAAAATAATTTTGTCGAAATTTTTCCAGTAGAAAATATCTTTAATTAAATCACTACCAATTACAAAATCTAAATTATTAAATTTATAAATTTCTTTACATTTTTTGATTGACTCTACTGCCCATTGGCTACTTATTTTTTGATTAAATAAAATTTTCGGATTATCCATATTATCAATAAGAGTTTTTAATAAATGGCTACGAATTGAGATATCCTCTATGTGCTTTTTTTTGGGGTTGTTGCTCACATAGCTAATGGTAAAAGCATAAATTTTGGATAATTCTTCAAGAATTTTTTTGTGTCCAATTGTAGGTGGATCAGCACTCGTACCAAATAAAGCAATGCTTTTTTCCATTTTAAGTTTTAAGGTAGAAAACTAATAAAATTATTATTTAAATTTCTACTTGAAAAATAAATATTTATGTAGTTAAAAACTTCTGGGTCATTAAATTTCATATTTTGGATCAAAATAGCAGGTTCTATCAAGGAAGCTTTGCTTCTTACAAATATCTCTTTTGCTGCTAATTTCCCTAGAATTTTTGTAGTGTATATTGCGATTGCTGCTTGAATAATTGCTATTGGTCCATAGGGTAATAATGAAAGCCCGTTAGTAAAAGGCGCTGTTAAAAGAATTAGTTTCTTAATAAGGTTGAAAGAGGTATTAAAGCTTACTTGAGTGATTCCTAAAAATAAATTATTAATGGATATATTTTTAAATATTTTTCTTCTGGATTCACTTCTCAACTTTAAACCGTAAATTCTACTTAATTCGTTAATCAATGCAGTATCTAGCGCAAAACTACCAGCAACATCAAATAAAATAAAAGGATTAAGAGCTACTGCGGATGCCTTTATAGTCGAAAATTTACCAATTGTTGATTGAGCTAATTTCTGCCTCCTTTTCAATCTTTGCTCTTTTATTTTCAGAAACAATTTGTCAGCTAATTGAATAGAATTTAGTGTTAATAGCATCTCACCATATTGATTGATTAATTTTGCTACGTAATTTTTAAGGTTGTTTTCATTATTAATAATTATTGGAATATTTAAATCTTTTGGAAGCTTTAACTTTATATTTTCAATAATTTCTTCTAATTCATTTTTATTAAATAGATCGATTTTGTTTAAAATTACAATAATTTTTTTCCCATCATTTATAAAAGAGCTGATTTCGTTTAACTCATTTCTATTTAAATCTCCCGAAATTATAAATAAAATAAGATCTGAGTGATTTATAGAGGAGTAAACTTTATCTGGGAATTTAATATCGCAGAAATCAAATCCTGGAGAATCTAGTAATTCTATACTTTTGAGTGATTTATCTTTAAATTTCCATTCTTGAGCCTGAATTTCTTTTGTTGTCCCATTGATAATATCTGTTTTAAATATATCTTTTTTTAATAAAGAATTTAAAACAGAGGATTTCCCTACGCCTGATTTACCATATGCGCCAATTCTTATTTTTTTTTCTTTGAGCCTAAAAAGTTGTTGATTAAATGAAATTATGTCCCTATTAAAATAACTTTTTTCATAGTTGGTAAGATCAATAGTTTCCCACCAATTTTTTAAAAGTAAATAATTTTTATTAATTTTAAATTGTTTCATGATTTATTTTTTCCACCAGCCAGCTAAAACAGATAACACAGCTTCTGCACCAATAATGCCCACGAATCCTCCAAATTCATCTACTACTACTTTCACTCCTTTATGATTCTTGTCAAATCTTGTTAATAATTGATCTGCCTTAATCATTTCGGGAATGTAGTCCACAGGTTCGCAAATTTCTGACAATAATTTTTTATTTTCTCCATTAATTAATTCTGCTAGCATTCTCTCACGGGGAACCACCCCCTGTATTTTGTCAACTTTATCTCCCAAAATAACCCACCATGGAGAGTTATCGCCCATTATAAATTCTGAAATTTCTTCAAGATTCGAAGACCCATCAAGACAAGGTGCTGATACTCGAGGGATCATTAAATCTTTAGCTTTTAAATCATTTAATTGAAAAACCTTAAATATCATTGCTGCTTCATCAGCTTCTATCAAACCTTTTTGGCTTCCAATTTTTGCCATTTGTCTAATTTCTTCTTCATCTGTTGAAATTTCATTTTCTGCAGTGATAACTGGAAATATTTGTTCTATTAAAACTAAAAATGGCCTCATTAAAGTATGCAATATTCTCAAGATAGGAACTGATAATAATGCTATTTGAACTGAGAATCTTGTACCGAGAGCCTTTGGTAGTACTTCTCCTACTAAGACAACTAGTATGTAAAAAGAAATTGAAAACAGGGTTAGGCCATAACTACTATTAATAACCAATGCTCCATATACACCTAAAATAAGACTTCCAATTATGTTAAATCCATTATTAGTGATAGTAATTACAGTTAATGTCCTTCCAAGATGTTTTCTAAGTTTAAGGAGTTGATTTGCAGAACTCTTTGGTTTTTGTTTAGAGGCTATCTCTAGAATTCGAATCGAATTTACAGCTAAAAAAGCAGCTTCTACTCCCGAACAACATGCTGACCCAATTAAAATAATTATGATAAGAACAACTAAACCGTAAACACTTGGTTCCATTAAGATAGATTAGTTACTAAATCTGTATTAATTCATTCTTCCATTTTTTTTTAAAACACGCCAATAAACAATCTATGTTTAAACCTGAAAATAAAGTTTTTGAAGAAAGAAGAGAAATCTTCCTTAATAAATTAAATGGAAAAGCTGCTATTATCCCTGGTGCTAGTCTCGTAAAACATCATGCTGATTGTGAATATCCTTTTAGACAAGATAGTAATTTTTGGTATTTAACCGGTTTCGATGAGCCTGATGCAATCGCTCTTTTCTTATCACATAAGCCAAAGGGAGAGAGATTTATTATGTTTGTTGCTCCTAAAGATGTTATAAGCGAAGTGTGGCACGGCTTTAGATGGGGTTTAGAAGGCGCTGAAAAAGAGTTTAATGCTGATAAGGCTCACTCAATAAACGAATTAAGAGAATTACTTCCAGCCTATATAAATGGTTCTGACGAACTTGTTTTTTCTATTGGTAAGCATCTATCAGTTGAGAAAATAATACTGGAAATTTTTTCACAACAACTTGAAAATCGCTCAAGATTAGGCATTGGTGGAAATTCTATAAAATCTCCAGAAATTTATTTAAATGAGATGAGATTAATTAAAAGTGAATTTGAAATTAAGAGAATGAGAGAGGCTATTCAAATCTCAGCAGAAGCTCATGAATTAGTTAGAGAATCAATCTCATCAAAGAAAAATGAAAGACAAATTCAGGGTCTTCTTGAGGGATTCTTTCTGGAAAAAGGGGCGAGAGGACCAGCTTATAACTCAATTGTTGCATCAGGAGATAACGCCTGTATTTTGCATTACACTTCAAATAACTCACCCTTGAAGAAGGAAGATTTATTGTTAGTGGATGCTGGTTGCTCACTAATTGATTATTACAATGGAGACATAACAAGAACTATTCCTATTGGTGGTAAATTTTCTAATGAGCAAAAAGTTATCTATGAAATCGTATTGAGTGCGCAGAAAAATGCAATTAAAAGTGCTGTAAAGGGATCGAATTCTAGTCATGTTCACAACGTTGCTTTAACAATTCTTATAGAAGGACTAAAAGAAATTGGTTTATTGTCAGGCAGTACTGAGGAGATAATTGAGAATCAATCTTATAAACATCTTTACATGCATAGAACTGGACATTGGCTCGGCTTAGATGTGCATGATGTTGGAGCATACAGAATGGGGGACTATGAAGTGCCATTACAGAATGGAATGATTCTTACGGTAGAACCTGGGATCTATATAAGTGATAGGATCCCAGTACCTGAGGGACAACCCTCTATAGAAGAGAAATGGAAAGGCATTGGGATAAGAATAGAAGACGATGTCCTGGTCACAGATACAAACCCAGAAGTTTTAAGTATTGCTGCACTAAAAGAAATTTCAGATTTAGAATTTTGAAATTTGACTTATCAAGTTAATAGATTTATTTTTTATTAAGTTTAAAGCTCAAAAATGAATAATTCTGATTCATATGATTCAAAACTTTCCCAAGCAAGAGGCTTAGCTAGCCAGCTTGGCATGTTCGCAGAAGAAAACGATATCCCCAAAGATCTTTGGGATTCATTGGAAGCCACTATTTATGATTTTTATGAAGTACCACATGATAGATAAAAATCCTTTTTTAAAAGTTATCAATTACTAAAATCAAATAATTTTGAAAAAATAAATCAAAATGTGACCATAAACTGATAAATTATTTATTAAACATAAATAAGTGAATGACCTCATCAGATAAGTTAAATCAAAATTCAATAGAAAAAAAGGAAAAAAACAGTAATGCACCAAGCCCTAAAAATTCTTCTCCTAATTCAGGAATGATGGGTGCCACAGCTGTGTTAGCAGCTGCCACAATTGATGAGGATGGGGTACCTACTGGTTATACCCCCAAACCTGATGAAGGAAGGTTCATAATTAAAGTATTGTGGTTACCTGATAATGTGGCATTAGCAGTTGATCAAATAGTAGGTGGAGGTCCAAGCCCTCTTACTGCCTATTATTTTTGGCCAAGAGATGATGCTTGGGAAAAATTAAAAAGTGAACTTGAGAACAAAGGTTGGATTACAGATAACGAAAGAGTAGAGATATTGAATAAAGCTACTGAAGTTATAAATTATTGGCAAGAAGAGGGTAAGACAAAGAAATTAGAAGAAGCCAAATTAAAGTTTCCAGAAGTAACTTTTTGCGGAACCGCTTAAATATTAATTCTTTGCAGCTTGAATCCAAGCTTCAGCCTTTGAAACCTCTTTCAAGGCTTTAATTTTCTCTGGATTTTTTTCATTTTCAGAAAATTTGCTAATTGCTAATTTTGCTTCTTTAAGATCTTGTTCAGCATTTTGAACATTAATTTCAGAACCAATTTCAGCATTATTTACTAAAACTATAACTTCATCTGATTCAATTTCAGCGAAGCCTCCCATAAGAGCTATTGATTTCCACTGGGAATTCATTCTTAGCCTTAAAACGCCAATATCTATAGCAGTAACTAGAGATATATGTCCTGGTAGTATACCAAGTTGACCGGTAGTGCTTGGAAGGATTACTTCTTCAGCTTCGCCTTGATAAACATTTTTATTAGGAGCTAAAACTTTTAGAGAAATTGCCATTAATTTTAAATTATTGAGGGTTAAATATATATCTAATTATTTATTTTTCTGATTTTATTTTTTCAGCCTTTGCTTTAACTTCATCAATATTACCAACTAAGTAAAATGCCTGTTCTGGTAAATCATCTAATTCACCTGACAAAATCATATTGAAACCAGCAATGGTATCTTCTAATTTTACATACTTACCAGACATCCCTGTAAATATTTCTGCTACAAAGAAAGGCTGTGAAAGGAATTTTTCAATTTTTCTGGCCCTGTCAACTGTTAACCTATCTTCCTCCGAAAGCTCATCTAAACCAAGAATTGCAATAATATCTTGGAGTTCTTTGTATCTTTGTAAAGTCGATTGGACAGCTCTGGCTGTTTTGTAATGCTCATCGCCAACAACTGATGGTTGTAGCATAGTGCTCGTTGAGTCTAATGGATCAACGGCTGGATAAATTCCCTTAGCTGCAAGAGCTCTAGCAAGCACGGTAGTAGCATCTAAATGAGCAAATGTTGTAGCTGGAGCAGGGTCTGTTAGGTCATCAGCAGGTACGTAAACAGCTTGGATAGATGTTATTGAACCTTCTAATGTAGATGTAATTCTCTCTTGCAATTCACCAACATCAGTTCCCAGAGTAGGTTGGTATCCAACAGCTGAAGGCATTCTTCCAAGTAATGCAGAAACTTCAGAACCAGCTTGAACGAATCTAAAGATATTATCAACAAAAAGTAGGACGTCTTGTTTATTCACGTCCCTAAAATGTTCAGCCATTGTAAGTGCTGATAAGCCTACTCTCATTCTTGCTCCAGGTGGCTCATTCATCTGTCCAAAACACAAGGCAACTTTAGATTGAGTTAAATCATCTGCATTGATAACACCAGATTCTTTAAATTCTTCATATAAATCGTTTCCTTCTCTAGTTCTTTCTCCTACACCTCCAAAAACAGAAACTCCACCATGTTCCTTAGCGATGTTGTTAATTAATTCTTGAATAAGAACTGTCTTCCCAACACCAGCTCCTCCGAATAATCCAACTTTTCCT
The DNA here is from genome assembly GCA_000634195.1 of Prochlorococcus sp. scB243_495D8. Taxonomy (GTDB): domain Bacteria; phylum Cyanobacteriota; class Cyanobacteriia; order PCC-6307; family Cyanobiaceae; genus Prochlorococcus_A. Next base: position 121,819 of record JFLT01000186.1, on the reverse strand, counting down.
CCTTGTCTGTAAGGAGCCAAAAGGTCGATAACTTTAATACCAGTTTCAAAAACTTTTGGCTTAGTTTCTAGGTCAGTTAACTTTGGTGCAGCTCTATGAATTGGAGCAGTATCTTTAGTATTTACTGGACCTTGTTCATCTACTGGTTCTCCTAAAACATTAAATATTCTTCCCAAAGTTGCTTCTCCTACAGGTACAGATATTGGAGCACCTGTATCTATTGCTTCCATGCCTCTTACAAGGCCGTCTGTGCCACTCATTGCCACTGCTCTTACTCTATGGTCACCGAGGAGCTGTTGGACTTCTGCAGTGAGCGCTATGTCTTGCCCAGCTGGATTTTTAGCTTCAATTCTTAAAGCGTTTAATATTTTGGGTAATTTACCAGCTGGAAATTCTACATCTAGAACTGGACCAATTACCTGACGCACTACGCCTTTTGTTTGTGAAGAAGTTGATGGAGTTGCTACCATTTTTATTGATTGGTGATGAATAGCTGATTTAAACAGCTCATAATCCGAAAATAATACCACCTCATGGGTAAATTCGTTAAATGGGTTCGGCCACCCGCACAGTTTAAGTATGGTTTAATTGCCGCTTTGCAGATTATGTTGTTGATGATACGGATGGAGAATTTCTCTTTCCATTTTTTATGACGCAAAGCGTCTCAATCATGATCCTCCATTAATCTATGGCAGCTGTTTCACTTACAGTCTCTACAGTAAAACCACTGGGAGATAGAATATTTATTAAAGTTTCCGCATCTGAGGAAAAAACTGCTGGGGGCATACTTTTGCCTGATTCAGCTAAAGAAAAACCACAGGTTGGAGAAGTTGCTCAGGTAGGCCCTGGCAAACTTAATGACGATGGTTCTCGACAAACTCCAGAAGTGAGTATTGGCGATAAAGTTTTGTACAGCAAATATGCTGGCACAGACATTAAATTGGGAGCAGATGAATATGTCTTGCTCTCAGAAAAAGATATTTTAGCTGTAGTAAGCTAAAATATTTGTTTCAAAAATTATTAAAACTTATTTATTAAATCACTGCCTAAACATGGCTAAAAGAATTATTTACAATGAGCAAGCTCGTAGAGCGCTCGAAAGAGGAATTGATATCCTTGCTGAGTCTGTGGCTGTAACGCTTGGACCAAAAGGAAGAAATGTTGTGCTAGAGAAAAAATTTGGCGCTCCACAAATTATCAATGATGGTGTCACAATCGCTAAAGAAATCGAATTAGAGGACCACATTGAAAACACGGGGGTTGCTTTAATCAGGCAAGCTGCTTCAAAAACTAATGATGCAGCTGGGGATGGTACCACTACAGCTACTGTTTTAGCACATGCAATGGTTAAAGCAGGGTTGAGAAATGTTGCTGCAGGAGCCAATGCAATTACCTTGAAAAAAGGAATTGATAAAGCGACTGAATTTCTAGTTGGTAAAATTGAAGAGAATTCCAAACCAATTAGTGATAGCAATGCCATAGCTCAATGTGGAACTATTGCTGCTGGAAACGATGAAGAAGTTGGTCAAATGATTGCCAATGCTATGGATAAAGTTGGTAAAGAAGGTGTTATTTCCTTAGAAGAAGGAAAATCAATGACTACTGAATTAGAAGTTACAGAGGGGATGCGCTTTGATAAAGGCTATATCTCACCTTACTTCGCAACAGATACAGAAAGAATGGAAGCTGTTTTAGATGAACCATATATTCTTCTGACTGATAAAAAAATTGCCTTAGTTCAGGATTTAGTTCCCGTTTTGGAACAAATAGCCAAAACTGGTAAACCACTAGTCATCATTGCAGAAGATATTGAAAAAGAGGCTTTAGCAACTCTTGTTGTCAATAGATTACGAGGTGTGTTAAATGTTGCTGCAGTAAAAGCTCCTGGATTTGGCGATAGAAGAAAAGCCATGCTTGAAGATATGGCTGTTTTAACTAATGGACAACTTATTACTGAAGATGCAGGTTTGAAATTAGAAAATGCTACCTTAGATATGCTAGGAACTGGTAGAAGAATAACTATCAATAAAGAGACTACAACTATTGTAGCTGAAGGTAACGAGCAAGCAGTTAAAGCTAGATGTGATCAAATTAAGAAGCAAATGGATGAAACAGATTCCTCATATGATAAAGAAAAGCTTCAAGAGCGTCTGGCTAAATTAGCTGGAGGTGTAGCAGTTATTAAGGTTGGAGCTGCTACTGAAACTGAGATGAAGGATAAAAAGCTTCGTCTTGAGGATGCTATAAATGCTACAAAAGCAGCTGTTGAAGAAGGGATTGTGCCTGGAGGAGGAACAACTCTCGCTCATTTATCTCCCATACTAAAAGAATGGGCTGATAAAAATTTAGAAGGAGAGGAATTAATTGGAGCTAATATTGTTGAAGCTTCACTTACAGCTCCTCTCATGAGAATTGCTGAGAATGCAGGTTCTAACGGAGCTGTGATTGCTGAAAATGTAAAAACTAAACCATTTAATGATGGATTCAATGCTGCTACTGGAGAATATGTAGATATGTCCTCTGCTGGTATAGTTGATCCTGCAAAAGTTACACGTTCAGGATTACAAAATGCGGCTTCAATAGCAGGAATGGTTCTAACCACTGAATGCATTGTTGCAGATTTACCTGAGAAAAAAGATTCAGCTGCTCCAGCAGGCGCTCCGGGAATGGGCGGTGACTTTGATTACTAACTAAGACAATAGTTTTTAACAAAATTTTTTAAAAGGGATCATTAAAATTGGTCCCTTTTTTTTAACTTTTATGAAATCCAACCAGCGCTAAGAATAATTGCGAGAGACAAAAATATCACTAAAAATGTCCAAGTTATTTTGTTAAGAGAGGCTTCTGCACTACTTGCACTGTTGAACATTGAGCTTCCACTGGCGGCTATTCCTCCCATTCCGTCTCCCTTGGGACTATGAAGTAAAACCAAGAGAATGAGAAGAACTCCAGAAAATACCCAAATCCAACTAATAATTTGAATCATTGCTTAAAAAACTTTTATTAACTTTAAACGTGTTGAACAACCTTATTATAACCCTTTAATTCAATTTCTTGAATAAGCGATTTGCCTGTCATTTCTCTCGGTATTGGTAGATTTAATAATTGCAACAAAGTGGGAGCAATATCCGCTAATCCCGCATTTTCTCTTAAATTAATCTCATTTCCCATATTTGGTATTTTTCTTTTTTCACCTTCAATCAAAATTAATGGAACTTTATTTATTGTGTGTGCTGTCCATGGTTCTCCTTCAGATCCTTTCATTACCTCTGCATTTCCATGATCGGCTGTGATAATAATGCTTCCGCCCATTTCTCCAGTAGCATTAACTATTTGACCTACACATTTATCTACTTTTTCTATAGCTTTAATTGTTGCATCCATGTTGCCTGTATGACCAACCATATCAGGATTGGCAAAATTGATAACAACAAAAGCATAATTCCCGCTTTTAATTGCTTTTGAGCAACTAATAGTTAATTCCTCCGCAGACATTTCAGGTTCCATATCATAAGTTGCTACTCTTGGAGATGGAATCAAATGTCTCTCTTCTCCAGGTAAAGGAATTTCAACTCCTCCATTGAAAAAGTATGTTACGTGAGGATATTTTTCAGTTTCCGCGGTTCTATATTGTTTAAGCCCGTTTTCTGACACTATTTGCCCTATAAAATTATTGAGTGATTCAGGAGGAAATGCAACTTTGACGGGAAAGTTCGGATCATATTGAGTAAAAGTAATAAAATCTAGATTTGGATAATTTTTTCTTTTAAAGTCTGAGAAGTCATTGACAGAGAGGGACTTGACTATTTGTCTTGCTCTATCTGGACGAAAGTTAAAGCAAATCAAACTATCCCCATCTTTAAGATAGTTTTCAGACATTCGTATGGGCTCTATAAATTCATCAGTTATGTTTTTGGCATAACTTTTTTCTACGTAATCCTTGGGAGAAATATTTGTTATTTGAATATCTGGATCAGTCAAATTGGAATATGCTTTTTTTGTTCTATCCCATAAAAGATTTCTATCCATCATCCAGTATCTTCCGCATATGGAAGCGATTTCTCCTACATTAAATTTTTTAATACATGATTCTATTTGATTAAGATATTTCGATGCACTTTTTGCAGGAGTATCTCTTCCATCGGTAATTATATGGATTGCAACTTTTTCAATTTTGTTATCAGATGCCCATTTTATTAAACCTAATAAATGATCGATATGACTATGAACTCCTCCATCGGAACATAATCCCGTGATATGTAAAGTAGAATCATTTTTCTTTAATGAATCAGCCATCTCTTTTAACTCATTTACCAATCCTAATTGATTATTTTTTACAATATTCGAAATCCTTACAAGTTCTTGTTGTATTATTCTTCCCGAACCAATGGTAAGGTGCCCTACCTCTGAATTGCCCATTTGACCATCTGGGAGACCTACATCAGATCCACTAGCGCTTATCAGGGTGTGGGGGTAAGCATGCCACAATGAGTCCATGATTGGTGTGCTGGCACTTTTTATAGCATTATCTGATTTTTCTTTTCGATATCCCCATCCATCTAATATCGCAAGTACTACGGGGCTCTGAGGGACACTTAATCTTTTTATATTTTTGCTGCTAATCTTTGACATATTCAGATCAAACTCATTGTTAACCGATCCAACCTTAAATTTAGCTTCAAACGTTACTCTTTAACAATTTATATTTAATATAGTTAGCTTTTGCTAATTTATGAAAATATTAGATTAATCTTATCTCTTGATAAATTATGTCCAAGAAGACAAAAAAGATAGTGATACTTACTGAAGTTGAGCTTAGACAAACTATTTCGCGTTTAACTTGCGAAATTATCGAAAAAGTAAAAAAATTGGATAACCTCCTATTGGTTGGTATCCCTACTAGAGGAGTTGATCTGACCGAAGTGCTAGAAAAGGAATTGTTCTCTAAAACAGGTTTAAGAGTTCGAAAAGGAACAATTGATCCAACTTTTTATAGAGATGACCAAAATAGAGTTGGAACTCGCTTAATACAAGCTGCAGATATTCCAACTCCTATTGAGAAACAAGAAATACTATTAATAGATGATGTAATTTACACAGGTAGGACAATTAGAGCTGCAATGGATGCTTTATATTCATGGGGCAGACCTCAAAGGGTGATGTTATTAGTAATGGTAGATAGAGGTCACAGAGAATTACCAATTCAACCAGATTTTTGTGGTAAAAAAGTACCAACTAGTAAAATTGAAAGTATTAGTTTACGTTTTAATAATGTTGATAATGAAGAAGGAGTTTTTCTTGAATAGCTATCTTTCAGAAGATATTTCCTAAATTATATTCTCCAATAAATTCATCTTTAATATCAAAACACTTAACTAATAAATCAGCATTTTTCGTAATTTTAAAAAAAAGTTTTAAGGTGTCTTCTCCAATATAAGATTTATCTTTTAATACTATTTTGAGTGGTTTGTTGCCCCATTTTATAATTTCTTCTTCATTTTGAATCTCTGATAACTTTGGCAATCCATTTTCAAAAATAACATCATATGCTCTTTCTTTTTGTGTCTCTCCAATTACTATTTCGAATATTTTCTGATTCTTTTTACTGGCTTGCAGGATCAGTTTAAAGGGTGTATCAGTTGGCCATGTTTGACCTTTGCAAAAAACAGGATGCCAAAAGTGTTTTTGCTCTCTTTTATTAAATAATCTTATAGATAATCCTTTGTTTAATATGTCTTTAATTTTTATTCCCGGTGTCATTGCTAAAGCTCCCAAAGCTATTGATTCAATAGGTGGTGGCGACAATATTTGGATTTTTGGAATTTTTTTTGTTATCCATTCTTTAATCAATGGTACTTGAGTTCCTCCACCAACCAAAACTATTGCTTTTAAGTCGTCAACTGTGCAAAATTTGCCTCTTGCTTGATTTAATAAATCTTTTAGTAAAGAGTCAAGGTGATTAAAAAGATTATTATCAATAAGTATTTTCTCAAATATTTCTTTACTTAGATAAAATTCACTTTCTTTATTTTGTTCAGTTAATAATTTTATTGGATATTTATTTTCATATTTGATTAAAGATGAGCTGAGTTTACATTTTATTTTTTCTGCCTTTGAAAGATTATTAATATAATTATTATCTGGAATAAAATAATCAACTATCCATTGATCAAAATCTTTCCCACCAATTTTAGACCCTGTTTTTCCAATTATTTCAGCACACCTTATTTTTTGTTTTGAAATTGAACTAACATCATTACCTTTAAATTTTAATAATTCAGCAATTGGGTTAGGTTTTCCCTCTCCTCCTTCTATTTTGACTATATTCATGTCGATTGTACTTCCTCCAATATCTAATGTCATAATTTTTGAACCAAATGGTAAATTTATTCCTAAACTTGCCGCTGTAGGCTCATCAACAAGGGCTATTTCATCCACAGATATTTCCTGGCAAAGGTTAACTAACCATTCTCTGTACCCCTTATATGTGTCTATAGGAGCGGTTAAAACAAGTCTTTTGATTTCATATTTGTGAGGAATGTTTGCCCACAAAATTTGAAAAAATTTTTCGCCACATTCATTAGGGTTTAAAATATTTTTTTGGTTAATTTTTTCAATAGAATTTCCAATTAATCTTTTAAAGTTAGAATGAAAATATAAATCAGAATTTGAGTTATCCCTCATCTTTAGAGCACTAATACCAATCTTAGGAATCTTTGAAGATTCCTCGAACCAAACTGCTGAAGGAATAACTCCTGGAGATGATGTAATATTTGGTATTTCGACTAAAACAGAATCTATATCTTTTTGATCTTGAAAGGTTACAACAGTATTCGTATTCCCTAAATCGATAGCAAGTGTTCCTGATAAAATTTCTTCCATATGAAATTATTTAAATTAATTAAGTTCTTTTTGTGATTTATGTTTTGAAACGGTCGAATAAACTGTAAAATGTATTTTATAGTAAAAAATTCTTTTTAATGAACATATCTAATAATGCAGGAATAGATTCTAATGATCTTGCAAAGAGAGGTGAGAGCTTGATAAGAAAATCAACTAATAGATATTTAACTACAGTGAAAATTGCTTTCAGAGCTAAACAAAGACGTTTTGATGATTTTGACGGCTTATTAGAGGAGTCAACTATTAAACCCGTTCAAAGGTCAATTATTGAACTAAGCGATGAACAAGATCAACCAGATTTACTTCCAGGCTAATTTTGGTAAAAGACCAAAAAGGATGGAGATTACTGAGAGATTTTAAAAAAGGCAAATTTTGCTTTTTGATTGGCGTTGATAATTGGGCAATCGAGTTACAAAAAAGTGAATTCTATTCACTTTACTTACTACTTTTAAAAATTAATGAACAATTATTAGTTGTTAAAGATCAACTAATGGATGAGGAATTTATTACTTTAGAATTAGAAAAACTTCCTTGGTATATTCAGCTTGAGGGGAAAAAGAATGAATGGAGTTTAAGGTTTGTTTTTGAAAGTCAAGACCAAACTAGATCCTTCGAAATGTATTGGCCGATACCAATAGCACAAAGTTTATTTTATGAAATAAAAAACATGTGGGAATCAATGGATTAAAAAATAAATAAAATTGGAAATTTTAGAAAATATTTCCCCTTTAAATAAAATTTTTTTCACAACTTTTCCACAGTTTTATTTTAAAAAATATCTGATGACCTCAAGTATGTGGAAAACTTCTGATTTTAAATAAATCTTTATATTAAAGTGAGATTTAATTTTGCAAAATTAATTTCCATGAGCCTTAGCTTTATGACTGGATTCTCACTATTCTATGACCTGAGACTGTTTTTTAATAATGCTTGTTGACGATTTAGTGATCTTGGAGAAAACTAAATTTTGTAGATTTAAATTTCAAAAAGTTTTTGACATGCAAGAATTAAATTACAACGAAAATTCAAAAGTTTTAAATCATAAAGATGAGGTAATAAGTTTCAAATGTGAACTCCAAGAGAATCTTCAAATGGCTATGAAAGAATTTGTTGAGGAGCATCCTAACTGGGATCAATATAGAATATTACAAGCTGCTATTGCAGGATTTTTGATGCAAAAAGGATTTCAAAATAGGGATTTAACGAGACTCTATATTGGTAATATGTTTTCAATGAACTTTAAGGACTAAAAATTTTTTATATTTTTTCTATTAATATTTTTGCAATATCATTTCTGACAGGTAATATAGATAACCTATTTCCTTTTTTTACCACTAATAACTCATCTTCATTAAATAAAATTTTTAATTCAGGTAAACTTAAAATCTTATCTGACTTAGAATTATATTTTACTTTTACACAATCCCACCGCGGATTATCAGGTTTTGATTTTGGATCAAAATATTTTGAATCTTTATCAAATTGAGTAGGATCAACAATATTTAGATCTATTACCTCCATAAGTCCAACAATACCTGGAGGCTTACAGTTTGAATGATAGAAAAAAACTTTATCTCCTTTATTCATTTTTCTCATAAAATTTCGAGCCTGATAATTTCTTATACCGTCCCATAAAGTAACACCGTCATTTTTTAAAGTATCTATGCTGTAAGCATCTGGCTCACTTTTCATTAGCCAGTAGTTAATTTCAGTCATATCAATTAGTTATAAGAAAACTACAATGTGTGAACGGTGTGTGAACAGAATACTGAAAACGCTCAATTCTAGGTTCATTATCCATCAAAGTCACAATTTAGGAAAGTAATGGGTGGCATGGGGGTGCATAGGACCGTGCTGCATCGTATATATGATGTGATACATTTCTGTTAAAAGTTTACGGGTACAACCTTTCAATAGCTTCTTTCTGTTCTTTCTTTTTTATGTCTTCAGCATCTAAAACAGGGCACGAGTTTTGATTTAGTGATGAGAGGAAAGTGCTTTTTTTGAATAGTTTGAAAAGTGGTGTAAGTAATAAGTTTTTCATTTATTCCCAAGTTTTCATATCAGAGAAGTCGCTTGCTATTGCATGAAGCATTCCTCCTACAAATGATCTAGGGCAACCAAGTTTGTTAACTAAAACTTCTGATTGTTTTTTGATATCTTCCCATGTAGGTCTGATATCCTCATTTATTTGTTTAAGGCTAGGTTTAAATTCTTCTGAATCATTCATATTAAAAGGTATTAACTTATTAAAATTCAAATGATAGTAAAGAAAATCTCATTTATTTAAATAAATATTCAATAAAAATTACAAAATAAATTCTTTAGAAATTATTCTAAGCTGATTTAAATTCAGATTATTTAAATAATTATTTGCAATCAATTTTTCCTCATTAATTTCGAGATCTTTAATCTCAGAAATAATGCTATTAGATATTAAATCAATTAAATGTTCTTTATCCATGACTTATATATAAACCCAAAACAAACATTAATTATTTAAAGTCTTCAACTCAACATATAAGTAAAAATACTCAGATAAATATAAAACTCATAGGTTTGCTAAATCACTTTAGATGATTGGTATAGGGTGCACGCGAATTATCAGCTACTCACACTTGAGCTTTTTATGTAACATAATAAGTTTACATAAAGTAACAATTAAATGAAAAGACTTTTTCCTTATATAGCTTTTGCATGTTTAACTGGTTTTATGGCTACGACCGGTTTACCAGTTATAGCAGGCGGTTGTAGTAGCCATATGAACAAAAAAGCTGAAATCAAATGTGCTGAAGATGATACTGAGTGTCAAATTGAAAAAGCTGAAAAGTTTGATTTAAAAGATTCTCTCAAGTCATAAAATCATGACTCAAATCGGTTTATTTATGAACTCTGCCCCAAGAGATTTGATTGAGTTCACATTCTTTTCGGCTGTTGGTTTTACTGCAGGATTGTTTGGTCTAATTTAGTTATAGAAAATTGACCCATTCTTTTTTTCTCTTTACCTTTTCAATTCTTTCTTTTATGTCATGGCTTGCTTATGGAGAGATTTAATTAATCAAAAGTAAAAAATATTTTTAAATTACCTTTTATAGATAAATCTTTGTATGTCTTCGAATAGATTAGATTTTGATTTAAAAAATCCATTACTTTTTAAATAAGATTTTCCTTTTTCTATATTTTCAATTCTTTTATCATAAGAATTTTCATCTAAATTTTTTTGCATAAAAAAATAGTCGGACTCTTATTCTGAATAATGCTCACAAAAAAGCGGTTACCTTAAATACAAAATTTAAATTCTTTTTTGAATTTCTTTTCATTCAAACTGAAGATCAAATAAAAAAGTTTCTTTCTTAAATTTCTAAGAATCTTTTGATATCTTCTTCTTCATGTCCTCAATATTATTAATTAATTTATCTAACCATTTTGTATTATCTTCTGGTTTTAAATATTTAATTTTTGGTTGATTAATTTCAAGTGTTTCGAAATCTCCACTCATAAATTCTCCTTTGTATATTTGTTTAACTACATCTTTGTTCTAATTGATTTGACTAAAATAGTGCGTATCTAATGTGTGCGGTTTGAGGAACATTTAGGTACGGAAAGAGGTATGTTTTTTTAGTCATTTAAATCTATGGCTGACCTAAATTAGAAATATGGTTGTCATGAGTCGGTTGCATTGCTAAAACTGAAATCAACCATAAACTTTAAATTACATTTAATAAAATGACTTACTACAGTTGCTTTGATCAAAAAGGTAACATAATTGCTCGCTGTCAGACTAAAGAAGATATAGATGTTCTTAAGAAAATGGGCAGACCAATAATGGAAATAAAAGAAATGAAAAAAGAGGAATCAGTTGTTTGTTCTTTAACTGGTAGTCCATCCGATTACAACGAAGATTATTAAGCGTATGACTCAAAGATCACTTCAATTAAATCAACATGGAAGATCAGTAGTTTTTTTGTTGTTTGCATTAAATAGCATTTGTACTTTCTTTTCTACTTTTGAAAAAGCATTAACTGATCGCGAAAGAGCGAGATAAAAATATTTAGTTATTTGTGGATTAACAGTCAATCAATAAAATTTAAGACATAAAAAAAGACCCTTTTAGAGGTCTTTTTTAAATGGTGACGACAGAAAGGAGATCAATTTAATAATCAGATTAAGAATTTTCTTAGAAATTAGTTTTGAAAGTAAAAGTGATTACTCACATCTTCATGCTTTACAAACGACTTTATTTTTAAGATAATTCAGAATTAATCCCGAAAGTTTAATTTCTGATCATTTAACTTTCTTTCCGTAAAGGTTAGTTAAGTTAATTTACCTTGGTGTTTCTGACCAGGGACTAGTGAAGATCTAGTTGGTCAACCTTGGTCGTGTCGATCACCAGAACTGTCGTATGAACAAATTAATCGGTCTCAAATATTTTGCATGAATCCTTAAGAATGATTTAATCATGATTAATTAAATCTTTAATCCGCGGACCACATCATCTCTCAGTAAGCATTTTATTTGTTTGTTTTACAAAGAATATAAAGCCAACCAAAGAAAGTAGCAAAAGCAATTATTAAAGCAATATTGTTATTCAATGGACTTAAATATCTTTCTATTGAAAGTGGCACATAGAGAATAACAAAATACCAATATAGAGCAGATAGTAATCCAAACAATAAAGCTAGAAGAATATAAAAAGGCAGGATATAAAATCTTCTTTTTTTTATTCTTTCCTCTGTAATATTTTCGGCTAAACCAATTCTCGACCAATAACCACCATTTAATTGAAGAAAAAACTTTAAAAATATTCCGTAAATATTTATAAAAAACTTAGATAAAGCAAATAACGGTGAAATTATAAATCTTTGCATCACTGCTTTAAAAATTAAATTTGTTCAGTTATGGAAATCTGGCTTATATTATTAACTTTTTTTTCTCTATATTTCGTTAGGAAAAATACCATTGAGCTAAAAACAACTAAAAATCCTATTAATGATATTCGATAGAAAAGGTCATCAGACATATCAAAAAAAGCTGATCTTTTAAATTTGTTTCTCATCAAAAAAAAGAGGGTTTTATCCCTCTAAGTTTAGATCGAATGTCAATCACAAATTATCCTAAATCTTTACCTCAATGGATGCTTAATATTTATTAGTTTTGCTAGAATAAAACTTTATAAATTTCAAAAAACCTAGTTATATAAAGCTGGTACATGGTTCATTAGCCAGTAATTAATTTCAGTCATATCATATAATTTGGAGGAAATTGCAAGTCGTGAACTAATCGTGAATGTAATTTCGTACTATTAGCTTTATATTATCAATTAATTAATTCTTTAATCAATAAGTTCCAACCTATTAATGATGCCGCTTTATCAAAGGATTCTCTCTCCTCGCACATAAAGCCATGATCTGCTCCTTCAATTTCAATATAACTAAATCTCTCTTCTAAAGGATCAAATTTTTTAAACATTTTTTTTATTTCTAATCGATCTTTTAAAGGAATCAAATCATCTGCAGATCCGCAAATAAAATTTAAATTACCTGAAACTTTTTCGAGCAAAACTATAGGGGCAAAATTAGAATCGGATCTTGGATTTGTAACTCCGGCTCCATAAAAACAAAATGAATTATCTATTCCTTTCAAAGAAGATGCAATAAGTGCAGCATGCCCCCCAAAACAAAATCCAATAATAGCGATTTTCTTTTTTGGATATTTTTCTTTAACCCAATTTATTGCTGCAGAAACATCTTCAATAATATTTTTTAAAGTAGTTAAATTTTTATGATGCCTGCCTAATTTTAAATCCTCTTCGCTGTACCCTAAATCCAAATTTGGAGCCGTTCTTCCATAAAGGGGGATGGCTAATACAGGTAAATTTTGTGCAGCTAATTTTTCAGAAAAACTTCTTATCCAATTATTTATTCCAAATACCTCTGGTAAAACTATGGAGATATATTCACACTCATTTCCAGAATCTACCCACCAAGATCTTAAAGGTAAATCGCCACTATAAATATTTATCCATTGACCTTTCATAAGTTGTTATTTAATAAATTTATTAGCACAAACAAGCGTTGTGTTCCTTTAAATTTAGATCAACTCTAAATCATGATAACCAACTTTAGAAACAATATTTCCTGAAACGGGATCAGTTACTCCAAGGTCAGGAGACAATTCTTCCATAAATCCTCTAACCTCATCAAGGTGAGCAATCATAGCTGGTCTTTGAGCTGCAATAGCATCTGCACTTTTTCAGATCCCAACAAAACAGTAATCATAATCTCCAGTTTTAGCGATATATCTTTGAGTCATCCCCTCAAAACTTGTTTTATCTATTACTTCAAAATATTTATCTACATAATCTGACTTTAATTTAAATCTAACAACATTCATAAAATTTTGAGCAGTTATAAAAAAAGGAGCTTATTGCCCCTAGTTTAGATTGACCGTCAATCAGGTTGATTTATTCTTCAGGATTCAGAGTAGGTACACCTTCTGCTGAAGCTACAGCAACCCACATAACTGCTGAAGAATTGCCACTATTAGCCATTGTATGAGCAGGAGTATTTGCTGAGAGAACAAATGAATCCCCCTCCTTAAAGGTTTTACTAATACCCGTCTTTTCAGCAAGCGTTAATTCACCACTTTCAATATGACCCAGTAAAGGTACCGGATGAGAGTGCATTGGTATCGTTGCTCCATTTTCAACTTCTACTCTAATCAAACGCATTTCAGCTTTTCCTTTGGGATACTTAAAATTATCTCCATCAATGTTTTCTGAAGAGGTGAAGATTTCTTGTACATCAACAGGAGATTCTGCAGCTATGGAAATGCTTGGATTGATAAGCATTAATGCAAAAGCTAATGCGATGAATAAATTTTTGATCATGAATTTGAATTTCTAAAAAATTATTTATACTTATAGTATTTATTTTTTAAATATATGTCAGTACTTGATTTAACTTTTTATGTTTTTGTCTAAATCTTTTATAAGGAGCTAGCTCCTCTTATTTTAAATCGAATGTTAATGTAAATTTTCCTTATTCAATTTTATAAATTAAATCTTAAATTTTGTAGAGAAACTTATGTGGAACTCGTTTATATATAAGTTATATAAATCGAATTAAGTAGTCAATTTTACCAATTGAATATACCTGTTTTTAAATAAATATATTTGTCCTTGAAAAGCTCCTAAAAAAACCTTTTTCTTGAAATAAAAATTGACAAGACATTCATAAAAAAAACTTTTATAAAACATTAACTTCTTTTATGAATATGTTTTTAACCAACAAGACTCGTTTAAAAATTAGGGATATTGTAAAAAGGATTTCACTAGATGAACCTGTCGCATTGGAAGAAAGAATTTATGTAGAAAAGTTTGCAAAACACAATTCAACCATATGGACATGGCTTAAGAAAGCTAACAGCTTAAGGAGATATGGCAAACAAAAATCTGACGGAATAAATGGACTTATCCAAAATCTTGGCCTTGATGGTTTAGAAACTGAAAACCATTTCGATCCCAAAAACGATGATCTTGCTGACTGGTTTAGTGGATCTCCTGATTGGGTGAGGAGGAGCTAATTGCCCTTCGTTTAAAATAAATTCAAATTAATAATGAAAAAAGGGAACTTCCTCAACTTGTCTTGGAGCATAATCACAAATTCCAAATTGCATACATTCCATTTGAGCATCAGTTAGTTTTCTCTCAATTGATAACGTATCAAACAAACCACCAAATGCATGTTGAATTTTATTTTTAATTAGATTTCCGTAAGTCATTTTTAACTCCCTTTTTAGAAGTTATTGAGTATTGGTTATGTACAAGAATCAAGAGTTTTAATACCTAAATACAAAGTATAAATTAATCTTTTTTAAAATATTTCACTATATTCATAATCAGTATTTTTGCTCTAGGAAATTTGAATCATCAGCTTTAAATTAGATCCACTGATTGGAGGTTTTACTTCATGAGTACTTACAAAACGAAATACTTTAAAAACATAAAAAAGATCAATAACACTCTTTGGTTGGATAAATTAATTAATCAACTTGAAAAAAAATCAAAGGGAGTTTGATCATGAATACATTTAGAAATAAACAATTCAAAAATGAATTAGATCCCAAGTATGCCTTCTATGATTGTCTTCGTAGTTGCGAAATTAAGAGTAATTCTGAAAAGTCTTTAGAAGAATGCGTCGAAAATTGTGAGCCTAGTCCAGTACCAAAGAATCTCGATGGCTAAAAATAGGAATTTAAACTCTATTCAATATCTATTCTGCCGTTATATGGTTTTTATATAAATTTAAGGAGGGTAATCTTATGACTAACCTTGCAATTGAGCTACTTCTTCTAATTATAATTTTAGTTAATTTTGGAACGATCCTTACCTCTAAAATTTATTCACAATCAGTAAAAGAAATTCAACGTAAGAAATTATTTTGTAGTGAATCTATAAGTAACCCATATTGTGTTTTTTAATAAATTAATTCCAAACTAATAACTCTCAAAATAGAGATCTAATATTAAAAGTTAAGGTCCACCAAAACTAAAAATAAGGCGTATAAGGTATTTCTGTTTTTAATGAATCTCCGTAATAACTTTCAGCTGACTTTAATAGGATCCAATAAATAAAATTCAGAAATGATTTTTCCATAGAAACATCTATACCTTTACTAATTCAAATCAGAATTTCAAATAAAAACATCGTAGAAAATACTTAAGTGAAGAGATTTAGATTTTCTTAGTTAATTTGTGATGGTTAGGTTTGTATGAAATGCTACGAAAGCTTGTTTTGTCAATCGATTTGGTAATTTTGCTTATTGATTCCTTTAATTTCTGAAGATATATTAAATGAACTATAAAAGTAAGAAATTTATGAGTACTCAAAAAAGCCAAAGCCATAAATGACAAGAGCAAAATAATACAGAATGGTTAGATGAATTAATCAATAAGATTGAAAGCATGAAAAATAAAATATCAAATACTTATTAATCATTCTTCTACATTTGTTATCAAGTCAGCTTGTAGTTTTCTAGGCTGACTTTTTTGATGATTTGATAATTTTCCATGCTTCTGATGCAGTGTCTGCATATTGAAAAAGATTTAAGTGTTCATCTTCAATTAATCCAAGATCAGCTAGATATTCGAAGTTAATTATCTTATTCCAATAATCTTGACCAAAAAGTATGATTGGGATTTTAGTTTTCATTCCTGTTTGACAAAGTGTCAATAGTTCAAATAATTCATCTAGTGTTCCAAAACCTCCAGGGAAAAATACAGCAGCTACTGATCGCATGACAAAATGGATCTTTCTTAATGCAAAATAATTAAACTTAAAGCAAAGACCGGGAGTTATAAAAGCATTTGGGATTTGTTCATTAGGCAGACTGATATTTAACCCTATAGATTTACAATTTGCTTCAAATGCACCTCTATTAGCAGCTTCCATAATTCCTGGCCCCCCACCTGTCACAATCACATGAGAATTACAGTTTTTATTTTGATTACTAATTGAAGCAAGTTTAGAAAACTCCCTTGCGGATTGATAGTAATGACTCATAAGAAGCAAATTTTCTAATCTATTTAAATTTCGTTTTAAAAGTATCGATTTAGGATTTTTTTTAAGCAACTCTTCTATATTTTCAAGTCTCTTTTTTATATTTACTTCTTCTGTAATGCTTGCGCCTCCAAAAATAATTATTGTTGAAAGAATTTTATTTTCTTCAAGGATTAAATCTGGTTTAGTAATTTCAAGAAGCATTCTGACTCCACGCATTTCATTTCGGCTAAGTAAACCAATATCTTCGTGAGCCAATTTATAAGTATCAGAATTAATAATTAAATTCAGGTTTTTTAAATTATTAATAGGGGATATATGTTTTTTCATTTCAAACAAGAGTTTTAACTTTTCTTTCTAGAGGATTAAAATAGACCCTTTTGATTTTGTTATTTTCGTAAATCCAATAAACAGGCGGACTTTTTCTTGCCTTAATTAAATTAATTTTGTCTAACTTTTGAGGGGTAAATTCTTTAGAAGGATCAAAAAATTTATCTCTCTTGGGTTGGTTTAAAACAATACTACCTTCTTTCCCTGAGATAGATCTGTGATAAGTTCCTATAGGAATTTCTAATGCTCCCATAGATCTATTTAAATAAATCACATGATGAGGTTCATCCCAGGAAGGATTTATTAAAACAAATGTCCTTTCTCCAGTGATAACTAAATTGTGGTCAATTTGATGATTGTGAACGTAATATTGCTCATCTTTTAAATCATCTGGAGGAGATATAGCTTCTCCAGAATGGATCACAACATCAGAACCGTTAGAACTATCTATGCCTGCATCGAAGAATGTGACTTTTGGAGTCTCTCTAAAAATATTTATTGGGAAGAATCTTAATTCCATAGTGCTAACTCCCTTTTAGAAAATTTATAAATACTAATAAAAATTTATTTACTTTTAAAAAACAGCTATTTAATTTTTTTTAATTGCAACAAACCAGGCAATCTTCTTGATTTGGATAATCTATACATTCTTTATTTAAAATTTCTTCTAAAAAATCTACTTTTTTAACATAATCAAGATCTTTTAATTTTTTGTTTGGAACCGTGAACTGAGTTTGTAGTTTCATTTTCTATTCTCCTAATTAATACTGTTTTTTGAATCCATTCCAAGTTTGAGAAAACCTTAATCCCAGATAAGAAATTAAAATTGTCCAAAATAAAATTTCTATACCTAAATTAGTCATTTGCTTGGCCTCCTTTCTTTCTGATTATTCTTTAGTACGGGTATTATGTAAAAATCAAGCGTAAGAATACCTAAAAGTTAAAGTTTTTAATCACAAAAAATCTTGCAATGGTTGTTACTCGGATGTTCTGTACATTCATTATTCCAATAAGCTTCAATTTTTTTGAGCTTATTATCAAATGAAAGGTCTTTTTTATCCAAATTAATTTCTTGGATAGTAAATGTGTCATTTAGTGCCATAAGACTTACCCCTTTACTACAACTATGTTCTAATTCATTTGAATAGTAAATTTCAAGTTTTATGTGTGCGGTAAGAGGAACAAAATTGTACGGATTAAGGATCAAAAAAAAATCTCAAATTATGAATAATTGCAAGGAAAATATCTTCAAAAAATTTATTCCAAATTTAAAAAATTTTGTATAAATTTTGCTAGAAATTTTATTCTTTTAATACCTTCTTATGTCTGCTAGTATCTATCATTAATCTAATCTATCTGCATATTCTCTTAAAATCTCAGACATCTTTTGATGTGGAATTTTTTGTCGATATTCTCTACAAAAATCAAAAAATTTATCTAATAAATCTTTATTGGAAAAGATATAAAAATTAGCGTCTCATTTTAAAAGTAAAGTATGCAAACCCACCAAGCAATAAAAGACTTACAACCCCATAAGTAATCGCTATGCCGAAGATGTAAGTCATTTATTTATAAAGACATAAGCAGAATATAAATAAACTAAGAAAACTCCAATAGCTATGGAACTTCCATAAATAAGAAAGTTCCAAAATCTATATAATTTAGGTTTTTTAAATTCTTTTTCTTCTTCTTTAGTAATCATTTATTTTCTTTTTCTTTTCTGGCAGCATTACCTTTTGCTCTTAATACCAAAGTTATCGTAAGGGCAGCGCTTAATATCACAGCATCAATTAATAGGTGCGGGGAAATATTCATCAGCTGCAAAGAGAAATAAGAAGAGTCATTATCTTTTCAGCAATAAATCTATTAAACATTAAAAAAGAGGGATTTATCCCTCTAAGTTTAGATCGACTTTCAATCATAGTCTACTTAAGCTTTTTAGCTTCTCTAAAAAAACAGTATTTTATTTAGCCAGAGCAAGAGAAGGCACCTGCAAGAATATTTTTAAAAATTGGTGCTTGACCCAAGGCATACAAAAAGAAAGTTGATGATGCGAGAGTAATAGCTATTTTAGAAGCCCTGTTAACTTTCAAATTTGATACTTTTGCAAATGCAGAGTTCATTTGTTCTTTTATTTATTGATTTTATAATAGCTGCAAAAATTAAATATTCAGCATCAATATTTACCAAAGAATAATTTTATTGCTCCTTTTTCTCAGCTTGCATTTTTACTAGCTCAAATTCTTTTTTAGAAACTATTCTGATTTTGTATGCTGGATATCTTGTCTTCCACCATTTATTCATCGAAATAGCTACTCCTTCTAAATTTTGGGTACAAATATTGACCCATAGAGTTTTAGTTTCAATTTCTTTGTAGAATTCCCAACTTGTAGGTGAAGCCATTAAAAATCGCAAATGAAGAATTTCAATAAATTATGGGAAATGGTCCATAAACTAAAACTTTTGTTTTTTTAATAACAGGATTTAATTGAAGATATAGAGTTTTCATTAAGTGGTAACAAAAAACTTTTAACAAAAGATTTACATCACTTTCGCCTTCTAGGAAAGTATTACTTTAATTTCATAACGAGTTTCAATTAAAAAATATCTCCGCAAAGAAGGGGCCAAAAATTGACCCCTCTTGGTGAAACTCTTCCAAAGAAACACCATTAAAATCTTACTCTGAAAGTTGCAAAGTTAAACAAATTAACAAAATCAAGATTAACAATTTATGCGGCTTTTTTAAAAGGGTTCATATTCCTTAAAAAGTTATTACTTTTGCTGGTACTCATTTTTCTATATCTTTGATTTATATCCAGGATATACTTTCTAGCTTTCTTATCACTTTCAATTTTCTTTTTTCGAAGACGTAAAGCCCTTAAATCTTCTATGGACATGAGGCCATCATCTTCATTGAAATTTAAATGATCAAATTGCATCAGTTTAAGAAATTAAGTTTCTTCTTTAAGTGCAAGATTAACAACCTTATCTTTATTTGCAATAGAGATAATTAACCAAATTAAATCAAATTAGTTATTCAATTTTCAGAAAGCTATGAATTTAAGTATTAAAAACTTTCTAAAATCAAGAAAAACCTTTGATTGAATTAGATGGAACTTCTACAGATACAAATGATTCTCCATAATGAGATTCGGCAGATCTTATCAGTAACCAATAAAAGAAATTTACTAAAGCTTTCTCCACGAGGATTTAGTAACTAATTTAAATAAACTCATCATTTTTGTAATAGCAATATACAAAATAAATTTATTACGCAATCAAGATATTTACCTCATAAAGCATACTTGCATATTAATTAAGAAAAATTTGCACTCTCAGGCTTTAGGCAGCGGACTAAATCCTCGTGGAGTATTGGACTTTAGTCCGCTCTATTTTTTTAGCAAAAGAAAAATAGCACTGCAAGGTAACTAGATCACCAATTTAATATTTGACTCTGAATAAGCTAATTGAGCAAGAGTATCTGAGCATATGTTGGTGTTGTTTATTGTATAAATTTGCTACGAAACTTTTGTTATATCAATGGCTTCAGTATTTTTGCTCATTGATATATTCATTCTTAAATAATATTATTATTGATGCCTAAAGAGGGTTTAATTTTGAAGAAAATAATTAAATTTTTTAAACTGCTCAAGAGAAGGATCGATATTCTTAATGCAGAGACTGAATTGAAGTTTATATTGGAAAATAAATAATGGGATTCCCACATTGCCCTATTTGTGTAGTTCTAGCATTTGTTTCAGTTTTTATGGGCGTTACTCGTAGTTATATGTTCTTTATTCTTGTTCGGGAGTTTATGAAAGCCGAATCTACCTTTAAATTTAAGTTTAGTTTCTATTAATTGTTGACATCTAAGTATAAATACTTTATAAATAGATTGTAGTGAATACTACAAAATCGTCCGATCTACCATCTGATAGACCGCAGTACGACTCAAGCCATAGGACGGGGACTTGAGCAAGTTCAGGAGCTGCATCATGGTAAACATGTATTTCAATGGAAAGTCATTCGTATATTGTAGAAAACAAGAAGAAAAGATTATAAAGCTTACTTATAGAGGATCTATTTACTTGAAATAAGATTTCTTATTTATTTTAAAAAAAAAGTTTGGACATTTATTGACGTTTTTGGATTAAGTATTTATTCATACTTTATAAGAAGAACTTATAGTGAATATATTTTTTGCCTATTTAAAAATTCATATATTCGTATATTTAGTAACGAGAAATTAATTTTAAATTAATTAATTTGTAATTAGATTTTTAAAAGGTTATGCAACCTATTTCTGAGGAACTTTACAAAAAAATAGTTGAGAGTTCTAAAAAATGAGTAAGTTACTAATTGCTTTATTGGCTTTAGATATAGGCGTTAGTCTGTCTAAAGTTTTTATTTTTACCTGAAAATCAAATTAATTAGCATAAAAGGAGCAATTATTTTCTAAAACAAGAAATAATTCCTGGGTATTATTTATTTGATCTACTTATTTTATAAAATACAAAATTAAACCAACAAAAGAACTTCCTACAAGTAGTAGCACCATTAAAAGTGCTATTAACTTTGCTAATCCCATAAAGATAAATCCGAATTTCCTGTAGATCTTTGCATCCAGTGAATTTTCCAAACATTATTTACTTTTTTAAAAATTGACGTAACTGTTGGTAAGTCATCATTAGGTGTTCCTTTATAAGTAAATTTTGAACCTAGTGTAAAAATGCACATTACTATATTTTCGCTTAAAAATTCGAATCGGTGAATTTTAGTTATTTCTGCCTTTTCTTGAACAATTTCATCAGTAATCATTTGTTCAAACCCTTTTGCATCTATAGGATTACCACTCGGTCTTATAAATAAAAAATCTGGAGTCGCATTGTCAAGAAAAAAATAGGCCATTTTTTTTGGATTGGCAAACTCATTTAATAATGAAATTATTGTTTCTTTATCATTCATAAAAAAAGGGATATAACCCTTCTACTTTAGATCTAATATTCAAAATGTACAAATCAAATGGAATAATTCTAAAAAAAATTCGTTAGGATATTTGTAAAAATTATAATTTTAATGTGAATCATGATCAATTCATTAAACAAATTAATGCCGGTTGGCAAAAAGGTCAAAAAATATTTGCCTTTCTTTATTGGATTTAAGTTACTTACATTTACTGGCTTTCTTACTTATTTAATGAATCGCTAATCGATATAATCCTAACAATAAAGTTTAACTAAATTTAAATCTAGTGAATAAAGAAGAACGAACCAAAAGATTTAAGTCTATGTCAAGTATGCAAAGACAACAATTGATATTAAAGAAGATGAAAGAAAGAGGTATAGAGGTGGGAAGTGGAATTCCGAATAAAAAATACGATAGCAAAGAGGTTTATGAATTAATTCATATTGCAAATTGCTTCCCAGAATTAAGAAATAAAAAATAAAAAATAAAAAATATTTAGGTTTCTTTAATTAAGTAATTTATTTTGGTTCCCTTATTGCAGTAATAATTAATCCACCTATCAATGCGAGATTGAACAATACTGCTTTTTGATGAAAAGGGAATACATGAAAAATTATTGTTGTTGGAATAATAAATAGTAATAAAAAGACGGAACCGATTTTTTGATTTTCCCCAAATATAAAAAATCCAGAACCCAAGATAAGACATATAATTGCTCCCACTAGAAGAATAGATGAAATTGGTTCAGGAATACCTTTTGAAGAAATATATTCAACTGTTCTCTCAAAATCATTTATTTTGCCTGGTATTGCCGAGATAAATATTGCTGAAATTGATAATCTTGAAAAAAAATCTAAAAAAGATTTGAAACTTTTATTTTTCAAAAAAGAATTTTTCATAATTTTATTATAAGAAAAAAATTTTATGCTTTTGATAAATACTTTATAAGTCCGAAATACTTTTAAATTCTTCTCAAAGAGGTTTAGCTCAATTAATAGAAATCTTTTTAATTAATGTGAATCTTTTTAAGGTAATTAATAGTAATTTACGCATTGTCTTTTTATATTTATGAAATGATAAATTTAATTAAAATTAAATGTTTAAAAAATTTATTTTAACTTCTTTTTTACTTTTTAGTTCTCTAATAACTATATATCCTTCAAAAAAAGAAAATACTAATTTTTTCGATTATTGTTATTCTCTAGAAAAAATAATTTCTAGAAATACATTAGAAAAAAGTAAGAATCTATCGAAGAATTTTAAGTCTTTAGCAAAAGATATTACTCTATTTGGGACTAACAAAACTAAAGGTAATTTAGCTAATAAGATAATTGATCAATATAAAAATTCCAAAAAATTATTTATTATAACTGTTGTTCCAAATCAAATTTATTGTTTAGCAGGATATTGGATTGAGGAGGTAAGTCCAGGAAAATTTGAATCCATTTTCTATGAGAAAACCAAACAAAAAATAAATGAATATAAGAATAATAAAAAAGAAGTAGATAAATTTATTAAAGAAATTAATTTAGAATATAAATCTATAAAAAAAGAAATTAATGACTTTTTTAGAAAATCAAAATCTTTTTTCTAATAAAATTGATTTATTTGTTATGGACGATTTATTTTTTTTAGATTGCGAAATAAAAACTATTAGTAATCCAAAAATAATTACAAATCCAAAAATTGATAAAGTATAAATTATTTTATTTTTGATATTAAAGTTAAGTTTGTTTTTGGTAATTTTTCCAAAGAATGGAAATTTTTTATTTGATAATGAATCATATATTTCTGAATCGTTTTCAAAATAATAATTATTAAATAGTTCATCCCTATTTTCATGAATGTCTATCTGTAAGTTATTTTCAGAGGCACCAACTTTGTAATTCGATTGCTCATAAAAAAATTCATGAATTTTTGAAATATTTGTTATTTTTTTATTTTTAACATTAAGTTTAGTTTTTTTTAAATCATTATCAAACCATTCGTCATAAACTATAAAGTTTGGTTTAGCAAAATAAGACAAGACTCTATTACAAAAAAAGTACATTAAAAAGATAAATCAAAGAAAAAAAAGAAATTTATTTTTGTTGGTAAATTTCATAAATCATGTTTAAATATCATCATTAATTGTCAAGTTCTTATTTAAAGAAATTTATAGATTTCTAAGTCTCTAATTATGTGATTGTTTTTTCTATATTATTTTTCAGGGAAATTTATTATTTGGACTTTCTTGTGCCACCATAGGAATAATCATTATGTTTAGAAATTACAATCCAACATTCTTTACAACAAAAAATCCAGTCTCTATGAATTATGGATTTTACTCTGTAATGAATTTTATCTGGCTTATGACATAAATCACATATTTTAATTTTGCTATTAATTTTTAATTCTATTTTAGATAAGCAAAAGTTTGATTTAACAAGATTCACGAAAAGAAAATTATCGTGTCATTATAAATATGCACTCCACACATCATGAAGCAAAGCAGTGGTTTTGTCGAGTGCAAATATTTTTAACTGATTAAAAAAAAATTTTAATTATACATCTAAATTAGAACTTTAAAAAGAAACTCGCGAATATTATTTAATTGATTTTAGTATGATTTTAATGACTTTAATACTATGAACATTTACTTATTTTGGATATTATTTTTAGCACTATGGGCTATAGTTCCATTAATGATTATTAAAGGTAGAGTAGACGAAGCACCTAAGATTGAGACTTCACCAAAAGTTAAAGTAAAGAAAAAAGGTTGGTTCAATTAAAGAAATCTCTGTCTTAATAAAAATCGTATGGGGATAATTCTTGAAAATTTAATTTAAAGTTTTTGTAAATTTTTTTTATTAAAAGTGGAAAAATTAGAAAATAACTTTCTTTATTTGGTTGTGCTTGGAGGTAGAGCAAAAAAAGCTAATATTGAACTCCATGATGTTAGATGGGTTGTTGGATCTAAAATTGAGGATACATATGATACTTTGAGAAAGGATTGGTTTGGATCTCCAAAAGGTTTGCACATTGATAGCTATAAAAAAATAAAATATTTAGATGGCTATAAGATAATTTTGAAGAATTTTGAAAATGATAAAATTAACAAAAATCAATTAGCTAATAGAACCAAGAATCAAAAGAATTTATGGTTTGTCAATATTGGAGGCTATGATCCAAGCTCTATGCAAGAAAAACATGAGTTTGGTTTAGTTATAGCTTCGAATAAGTTAGAGGCAAAAAATAAAGCTAAATCTAAATGGCTTATTGGTTATGAAAAAAAGCATAAAGATGATATGGCTTCTATAGAAATATTAATTAGTTGTGATAATTGTGAACTAATAAAAAAGATAGGGAATTGGAAAATTGAATTAATACCAGACAATGATTTTATTGAAGAAAATAATTATCCTGATTGGTATGGTTACCAAAAAATAGATGTGATATAGAGATCACAGAATCTTATACTTTAAAAAAACTCTGCTAATTACTTTATATTCTTATTAATTTTTTTAAAGTCTTAAAAAGAACTTGATTTTCTTAATAAATAAATTCCACCTGCTAGAGAAATTAAGACAGGCAACCATGCAGCTAAAATAGGATTTAAAATGCCTTTCACTCCAAATGAACTAAATATAAATGACATTACATAATAAATTAATATAAGAATCACGCTTAATCCAAATCCCTGACTTTTTGAAGATCTTAAATTAGATTTAGATCCTAAACTGCTTCCTATTAAACCAAATACTAAGCATGCAAAAGGTAGAGTAAATTTTTCTTGAATGCGGACTTTTATTCTTCTTAATTCCTTTAAGTTTCCAGTTTTTTTATAAATTTTTTCTGCTTTTATAGCCTGCTTTAAAGTCATTTCATTAGCATCTTTAGGAACTTGTGCTAATTCCAATGGTCCTTCTACAAATGGGTATATGTATCGTTTAAATTGAATATTTCCAGTTTGACCATTTCGATCTATAGTTACCATACTTCCATTTATAAAATTCCAAGAAGAATTATTTTTATCAAAAGTTGCACTTTCCGCTTTTAAGATTTGTTGAATATCTGCCCTGGAAAAATCTAATACAGTAACTCCCTCCATAATATTATTCTCAAACCATGATGCATAGAATATATGGGTTAGGTAGTTGTTATGTTTTGTTGGTTTATTAGTCGAAGGATCTATTCGAGAGCCATATCTAGAAAACATAATATTATCTTTACCTGTTTCACTACTAAATGAACTACCAATTCCTGCTCTTAATGTTACCTCTGCTAACTTGTTACTTGCAGGGACTAAATTATCATTGAAATAGAAAGTTAAACCCGTCATAAATATCGAAAGAGCAATGGCTGGAGAAATAATTCTGGAAGTTTTTATCCCTAAAGATTTCAAAGCTAATAATTCTGAATTGCTTGATAATTTTCCATAGGCTAATAATGTAGAAAGCAAAACTGCCATTGGGAATGACAAAACTAAAAAGCTAGGCAAACTAAAAAAAAGAACTTTTAAAGCTAAAAATAGAGGTAAACCAAATTCAACAATTTTTCTTATGAGATCGAACATTACCCCAACAGATAATGAAATAACAGTAAATGCAGAAATTGCAAATATCATAGGAGGGATGATTTGACCTAATAACCATCTATCTATTAAAGGTATTGAATACCAGGGAGCAATAATTTTACTGAAAGCTTTTTTAATTACTTGTTGATTTGCAAGTTTCAAAAGAAATTTATTTAATTTGTACTGTCTTTTCCAGCATTATAAAATATGAATGTTGTATAAACCAAAATAAAATTTATTTGAAAAAAAATTTTTAATTTACCAATATTCAAAAAAAAAATAGTTTTTTACTTGCTGTAAAGCAAAAAATTTGGTTTCTTAATAAGAAAGGGTTTAGGGATGAAAAATAAAACTTTGATATACGAATGCAATTGCATACACTGCCAACAAAAACAAAAGCAAATTAATAATGCAAAACTATATTGGGACAAATTAAACTTAAGAAAAAAGTTTGTATAGTTTCTCAACTAAATTCTCTGAGGTTTTTCAAACTTTATTATATTAAAGTACTTTTTTTAAAATCTATTATTTTCAGGAAAAAAATAAGTTTTACGATCTCAAATCTTAAGTACTAAGCTTTTTTAGAATAATGATATTATTTAACCTTTTGATTTTTTTTGTAGATCATATTTTCTCGATTTAAAAGAAAAAGAATAATCAAAATACAGGATGGAATGAGAATAAAATCTAAAGACATACATTTTGTTCAGTCTATTATCTATCTAGCAAATAAATAAATCTTTGACACTAGTAGATAATCTTCAAGATTTAATTCAATAGTTCAAATGATTATATTAATGCTAAGTATATTTGCTTGCTTTTAAAATTGAAAGAGCTTGCAAGTATCCCACCGGCAAGCTCATGACGACCAAGTTAATTCAGATTTTCTGACTTAACCAGCTAAGCACTTCCTAAATGCTCTAATCATCCTACTAAGTAAAATTACTTATCGTGAGTATAAATGCTTATTTTAAAAATTGATTGCGAATTTGATATTAAAAAAGTGATTTTTAAAATGCGACTTGTTAAATTTTTAAACAGAATTGTCACATAATGACTTAAAAATGAATTCTCAGAAGAAAAACATTGGAGATTTTGGTTTACATAAGTTAATATTTGTGTTACTTTAATTAACAATTATCATCTTTTTAATGACAAAATCAGGAGTAACTACAGAATCAGGTGGAAGACAAAATATGTTCCCATCAGAAACTAGGCCTTATATTGATGAAACTGTGTCTTACGATGGATATCCTCAAAATGCAGAAAAAGTGAATGGTAGATGGGCTATGGTTGGTTTCGTCGCACTACTAGGTGCCTATGTGACAACAGGACAGATCATTCCTGGAATTTTTTAGTACCGTAATAACTGTTTTTTAACCCATTTTCTTTAAACTTTTTAGAAGAAAATTTAGATTTTTTTATTTTAAATTTGAAAATAAAAAAAACCAAATAAAGGTTAGAGCATTTAGACTAAATATTATTCCTAGAAATATATAAGCGAACTTTTTGCCAATAAATGCCGTTTCGGGTTCAAGCTTTACTCTCATTAAATTCTTGAATTATTTCGATAAAGATAGCATTATTTAACAAGCAAATTTAGGTTTTAAAGAAGAAGAATAATTAAATTAATATTTATTGTAAAAAGGTAGTAAATATTATATTTTTCCTCTCTTAGATAAAATCGTTTTGGCCAATATAGATTATTAAATTAGAAAAATTCCATAAAAAATAGCCTAATTTAATTCTAAATTAGGCTATTTGGAAAATAAAAAATTTATTTAGATAAAACCAGGAATGATTTGACCAGTAGTTAAATATGCTCCAACTAGAGCAACAAAACCCAACATTGCGAATCTGCCATTAAGCTTTTCAGCAACAATTTTTTCTTTTTCAACTACTTTTGGTTCGTTATTTTTCATTAGAACCAACCTGGAATAATCTGCCCTGTTGTTACGTAGGCACCAACGGCTGCAACGAAACCTAACATTGCTGCCCAACCATTAAAACGTTCTGCTTCTGGAGTCATTTTTTTTGTAAATTTGTAAACAAATATAACATATTTATTTAACAATGTAAAGAAACTCAGGGATTTTCCCTTTTTTTGTCAGGAAAAGTTAAAACTGCTACATATATGTGTCGAAATATACCCTTTAGGTGTTTTTATTTTTGTTCTGATTTTTTAAATTTGAAAAAAAAATATAAGCTTTTCACCTTGTTTTTTTAGAGGGATGTCCTCATTTAGAGTTAATTTAAATTAATATGTTATTAGAGTCAGCTAGTAGGGATACAGGCTGACTCTTTTTTTTTGAGAAATTTTAGTTTTTGACTAAAAGTAGTTTTTGAATTCAAATAATTGCTATTAATAAATTAGATATATATGAATTCATGTCATTCGCGACCTACTACATGCATTTAATTTTTGGAAGAATTCCTTCTTTAATGAATTCTGATGTAATACTTTATATCTTGCCTGCTCTTACAATTTCAATATTATTCTTAAGCCTTAAAATAATGTTTTTCAAGACTCCTAAATTGAGAAAAGTTAAATAATAAATGATTTTAGAATTATTCTGGATGATATAATTCCCAATTTTTTTAATTTTGGATAATAGACTTTTTTTTTCGGCAACTCAAAGAAATAGAGACTGCATTGGTGATGTACTATCCCGAATTATAAATAAAGGTTCAGTATTGGAAATTGGGAGTGGTAGTGGTGAACATGGAGTGTTTTTTCAAAAACGATTTCCTGGAATAATTTGGCAAACAAGTGACCCAGATTTAGTGCATAGAAAAAGTATAAGTTCTTGGATTGAGTATGAAGACTTAACTAAGAAAATGCCTCAGCCTCTTGAGATTGATGTAGAAAAAATTCCTTGGAAAATTACATTGAGATTAGCTCATTCTTTGCAAGGAATAGTCTCTATAAATATGATTCATGTAGCTCAATGGTCTTGTACTGAGGCACTATTTAGAGAGTCAGGAAAATTACTTAAAAATGGACAATTTTTGATGTTGTATGGACCATTCAAAATTTGTAATAAGCATACAAGCGAGAGTAATTATTTTTTCGATAATTCATTGAAAATGCAAAATGATCTTTGGGGTATTAAAAATCTTGAGGAAGTTTGTGATGAGAGTAAGAAAAATGGTTTTTATCAAGAAGATATTATTGGTATGCCTGCAAATAATTTTTCAATAATTTACAGAAAAGTTTATTGATAAGTAAATACAAATATCAATCAGTTATAAAATTCGTAATATTCAATGATCAGCCTGATAGTTTTTTGCTCCATTCTTTATGTTTTTGATCTAAATCTGAAATTTTTTCGCCTAAACTCAACTGTCTTTCTAATAATTCAATTTTTGTAAGTGTTATTTTTTCAGAATAGAATTTAATAGGTTGCTTACCATGCAAATTGTCGCCACTCATAAAATTATTTTAATTAAGTATTTCTAAGATGAAAAATTTGTTATTGCTAATTCTTTTATATTCTTTTCAGATTTGCTTAAATTAATGTGATAAAGAATTGCTGCTTGTTATATTTTAATCCACCATTTTGTATGAAGATTGCCATATATATCTTCCTCTCTTGATATCTGACTTAACAGCAACGCAATTGCAAGCAATATTCCATAAAGCTTTGTGTATTGGATCAGGATTAAAAAGATATGCTTTTTTAAAGACTTTTTTAATTAAGACAGTTGCCTTTTTTGCATGATAATGAGGGATCGTTGGACATACGTGATGAACGACATGGCTAGAACCTATATTATGGTGAAGAAAATTTAGGACTCTACCGTAAGGCCTGTCAATAGATAGAAATGCCCCTCTCATAAAGGAAAATTCCGTATTTGAAAGATGAGGCACATCTGAATCTGTATGATGCAGCCATGTATAAACTACTAGCCAACAATTTACAACTAATAAAGGGCCAAAATACAGAGCAATTACAGGAAATAATCCATACTTGAAAATTAAATAAACAATGCCCACTAGTGTCAAACATACACCAATATCTGATATCCAAACTTTTTTTGCCCATATCGATGGCCATAATGCTTTAGAAAATGGTTTAATTGGCCAAAAATGATTTGAAGTACCATATTTAACACCTCCTGTACTTCCCGTAAGTAAATAAGCAGGCCATCCACATATTAGATGTAAAAAAAGTTGAAGAATTCCATAATTTTTCTTACCTAAAGAATTTGAAAAATGTAATTCTTTTTCTCCACCAACTTTTTCTGTAACTCCATTTCCTTTTATGACTAATGGGACGTGAGTTTCGCCATTAGTTATGTTATTTGTGAATCGATGATGAACTGCATGAGAACGCTGCCAAGAAAAATATGGCACTAGAAGTAATGAATGTAGTAAATAACCAGTTATAGATTCCAATGCCTTGTTTTTAGAGAATGCTCCATGCCCACATTCATGGGCAATTACCCAGAATCCCATTGCAGTGGTTCCTGATAGAAATGCGTAAATAATCCAAATTGGGATCATTTGGTGGGTAAATGGAATAGATAACCCTATCGCAACTACTAATGATTGAATTAAAGCTGATTGTAAAAGATACCTCAAAGAAGTTTTGGTATTGCACTTAAAGTAGTGATCTGGGATAACATCTTGAAATTCTTTCATGCTTGGAATATCTTTATCCTCTATTACAAGCGCTTGGCCTTTAAGACCTGAAAATTTTATATTACTCAAATTTTTTTTGGTTAAGAATAGTTTGAAATAAAAGTGAATTTATAAATTCTATTATCCATCACAGGATCTCATAATGAAAAGAATTTATAATTTTGTTCGAAACATTTTTTATTTTACTCTTTTATCGCAATCTTATTAATTATTTCTTGCTGTCTTTTTTATGTTGATTGTCATAGCTCGTCTTTAAAGCTTAATTAATTTAAAGACCTCGTATATACCTCTTAGGTAAACCAGATTGTTTACGTGGCTTTACTAAAATAGGTAAGACAATAACTCCTACGGTAAAAAGACAGATGGGAGCAACTACCATCAATATAGATTCTAGAGACATGAATAATTTTGAATTTATTAATAAATAGCAGGATTTTTTTTTAAAGTCATGCGTATTTATATCTATTTTGTGAGAATAGATTCAAAATTTTTATAAATTATTAAGTAAAACAGAAAAAAAGATTAAAAAAAATCTATTTTTTTATAATTCATCCTATTTACATAATAATTACATAAATCGAAATTAATTATGGATGAAGAAAAAAAGTGGATGCTTATGACTTATTATTGTCCAACTCATGGTGATTCAGGTTTAGTAAAACCGATTCAACTAACAAAAAAAGAAATTAGTAAAACACTCTTAAAAAAAGGTAGGAGTTCTAAAAACTAATTATTTAAAATAAAAACTAAGATATTTTGAAAATGTTCTAATTCTTGATTGAAATCTAGTTAATTAAAAATTGATATCTAAAAAATCCCATAAGCTGCTTTTTTTATCAGCAGTATTGCTAAATATATTGAAAAACATAACTTAATTTGTATCAGAATCGCATGTTAATTCACATTGATTAAGTTCATGAGATGATATCTTTTCTAAAATTCTTAACATATCGAATTCTGAAAGCTCTCCATTCGAGTTCCATTTTAAAGTTGTTTTCCTTTGAGGTGAATTTTTTTTATTCATTTTGCTCACCCCCCTTTAAATGAACTTCTAAACAACGAGTAATACATTCTTGATGACCATCCACAATACTGCATTCAGTAATACATTCAAAATATGAATTAATAGAATCTATTTCTGTGTTCTGGTTGGTAGAAACAAATGAATCATTCATAATATTGTTAAATTTATTTGGAATAGAGATATAGCACGAATTTATGTTCAATAATTTAATTTATTAAGTGAATTAGAAAAAATAAGTATTATTTACTAAAGCTTTATTTCACTTAGTTTTCCTTCAAAAAAGTTAGTATTATTATTCTTTTAAAAGATAAAAGAATAAAACACTTTTGATTATTTGATATTCATTTTTTAAGTTAATCTCTCAAAAAAATCAGCATAAAGACTGATTTACTTTTAAGTAATTTTATTAGAAGATAAAAAAGTACACTTTTAGATTTTCAAATGAAATCATTAATTAATTGGCTTTCGAAAATGTTAGAGAGTATGGCAAATGCTTTTATGCATCCTTTAAAAAATAACTTGCCTCCGTCTATTGGTACTCATGCATATAGCAGTATTCCCATAAAAAGAAAATTGAGACGAAGATTGAATTAGGTATTAACTTATAGGAATTAATTTTTCATTTTTGTTATCCCAAATAATATATTTGAAGCAGTTATAAAAATCTCTTAATTTTAAGAACTTTGATTGTTGGAGCAAATGAATGTTTGCTTTATGACAAGCTCTTAAGTTGTAATTTGGTATTCTCTCAGAGAGATGATGAATGCTGTGGAAGGATATGTCTGCTAAAAACCAATTTAGCCAATTAGGGATATCTAAATTGCTACTACCTAAAATAGCTCCATCGATGAGATCCCAATTTTTTGTATTTTTAGCATATGCATTCTCATAGTTATGTTGTACGAAAAAAACACATACTAAAATTGCTGCTGATAATGTTAATACAATGGAATAAAATGATAAGAAAAAAACTAACCCCAACCATTTACACATAAAAATCCAACCTATTATTACTACTATGTTATTAGTTATTAATTCACTTAGTTCACCGAAATTATCTCCATAATCAGAAAAAGGTGGTTTTACTCTTGAATTAATGATTAGAAGTTGAGAAATTTGTCTATTTTTTATTTTGATAAAAGTCTCTTTCGATATATCTTTAATTAAATTAAAAATAATAATAACAAGTCCTAATCTAGGTTTTAAAACCAAGTAAAAAAAACCGCCTGGGAAAAGCATCATCCAGTTTCGACTTACTTTGTAAAATATTTGCTCTCTTTTTGTGAGGGATTCATAATCTTCAAGACTTAAAACATCTACTGGCCCTTTATAAATTTCCCAATTTCCATTATTTCTATGATGAAATGCATGATCAATCGACCATGACTTTTGTGGAATACCATTAACCAAGCCAAGTAAAAATCCAAAGAAGCGGTTTAATTTCCGTGTTGTAAAAAGAGAATTATGACCGCAATCATGCATTAATGAGAATGTTCGAGAAGAGAATAAAGTTAGTAGAACTATCGAAGGTATTAATAGAAATCCTTTAATCAATAATGAAAAAGGTTGATTCGTGATGTGGTAGATGATTAACCAAATTGAGATTATCGGGAAGATGGTAGAAATAATTTGAAAAGAAGCTCTAAAATTATTTCTTTTTAGAAAAGGCTTTATTAAAAATTCACCTCTATTTACTCTAGGCATATTTCTCTTTTTTTCTGATATTAACAATTTTTAAAAAGTATTGATTATTTAATAAACAATAAAAAATTTTAAAAATCATACTAAAGAATAAATTCTTTAGACATAGTTCTCAATTGATCTAGATTTAATCTTTCTAAGTAATTTTTAAAGTCACTAAGGTTCTTAGTAGAGTCAGAATTTTTACTCTCGTAAAGAAGACTATTAGAAATTAACTCAATAAGATGATCTTTATCCATAACTCCTTATAGACCAAAATTCCTGTTATAAAAATTAAGGTCTTGAATTCGAGATCATTAACTCATCTCTATTAAGTGTAATTTTTTATAAATTTTTTAAATCTTGTTCTATTTTTTCTAATCTTTCATTTAATTCTTTTTGTTCCTTAATTAAGGCTTTTTTCTTTTCTGCAAGCTCTCTGTTCAAAGGAGAATTAAAATATTTTTGGTAAGAGACAAAAAAAACTGCTATTGCTACTGCAATGCCAAGAGCACCAATTATTAAAATTGGAGATGTAGGAAAGTCGTAAAATGGAATTGACAATTTACTTTACTAAAAATAAATTCTAGCTATCTCATAAACAAAAAAATGAGTAATAAATACTTATTCTTTAATAAGTTTTATGGTGATTATGCTATTTATTTTGTCAAAAATAAATAAGGTTAATCTTTAATTAAATTTTTTAAATAAGTATTTGTACAGCTGTCAAAAAATGAATAACTAATAATGATTAAACTAGTAAAAAATTTTTCATGAAGAAAATCATAAATAAAAAACATAATAAAAATGAACCATGGTTTAAATGGTTAACTAGAGAACTTAATTCTTATGAAGCTTTTCAGGATTTTGAATCAGGCAAGAATCCAAGAGATGTAGCAGAGGATTTTATTTCTAGAAATAGTTCTGCTATTTCAGAGGTTTTTGATAATTTTGATGAAGAAGATAAAGATACACTCGATCAGTTTCTTAAATTAACCGAATGCGAGATGCATGTTTTTAGAATTCTTGAAAAACAAATAGAATTTAGAAACAAGGTAAGATTTGTAGATTTTAAAAGAAAAAAATGAGGAGTTAATTTCTATATAAGTTTATTTTTCCCATTACCAGTCTTTCCAAAGCCTAGCCAGATGAACCACAAGATCCATCCGAAGATAGGTATTAAATTAATAAAAATCCATTTCCAATCTTTACCAAAATCTCTGATTCTTCTAATATCAATAGCTATTTGAGGAATAATACAAACTAATCCATAAACATTAAAACCAAACGTTTTTAAAAATATTGAGATAGTTAGGGAAGAAACTATAAGATTTGCTAGTTGAACTAACCACCAGTCAGATCGAGATGTTAATCCTTTGAAGTCTGTAGCTTTAATCCAAAACTCTTTATATGCACTGAAAAAGTTATTAAGCATAAATTAAAAATTCAAAAATTGGACATATTCTAATTAATCTTTAATTTATTAAAATATTATCTATTTCCTAAACAGGATCAAATAAATTAATATCATTTGAATCTTTTTTTGGGATCTCATCTTTATTTGGTAATGAACAGAATCCGTCTTTGCAAATCATCTTTTCTTTCGCAATACTTGTAGTCTCTGAGAATATATTTTTGTTATTATTATTTGAAGATTCTTTCAGCATCTATATAAAAAATTAAATCCAATATTTAATTAATAACTTAATTAATTTTAATAAGCAATAAATTTAATATTAATTATTTACTTTTTTGATTTGGCAAGTCCCTCCAAAATAGCGCCATTATATAAATGAATAAAGATATAGAACAAATATAAAGTAAAGAGTTTAGATGCATTTTTATTTATTAAAGTGATTAGTAGGAAATTCCCTTCATAAAAAGGAACAACTATTAATTTGTAGTTGTTTAACTTAGTAATCCTTCAAATTCTAGTATTTATTTAAGTTTTTTACGATTTATCCTTATTTATATCTGTTAAAGCTTTTCTACCTTCTTTAAGGGTTCTCAAGACGAGCCAAGACAGAGAGGAAATGATAAGAATGGTAAGTGTAATTAGAGAAATTTGCGTTGTATCAATATTATTAATCAATTAATGGAATTTTTCAGAGAAATTAATTTAAAATTTGAAAAATTTCAAACGTCAGATCTAGAGTAAGCAGGTATAAGCATTCCGCCGTCTTGGTCATCGTTATCATCATCAAATCCACCACCCAGAAGTAATTCAATAATTACAAGTAAAGCTACTGGATAAAGGCACCATAATATCGCTGTAAAAGGACCTACTGAGGAAGAAGTTGAGTAAAATTCTGTCATAAAATTGATATTAATCTAAAGAAACAACAAATGTGGATCCTCTGGGTCGTTTTTTATTCAATATTTCTATAAATATTTTTTAAAAACTTTTCTCTTTAGCACGAATAGATCTTTGGTATGTTTTGATATTTTTGTTCTTAAAATCAATTTGAATAATAATTTTTTTGAACCTACTGAGAAACTAATAATGACATAATGAATCGCGCGATTGTTATTTTTTATACTTAACAATAATTGTACAATTTTGATTCAAAAACTATTATTTATCTTGATTTTATAAATTCTATGTTTTCTTTCAGTTTTGATCCTTTGGCTGCGATATTTGGTATATCAGGAATTGTAGGCTTCTTTTTCTTCGTTTCTGCTGCTAAGGGAACTTCCAGTATCAATACAAAACCAAAAAAGGAATTAGATTAGAACTTATTGTCTCAGAAAACTAAATAAAAATTTTAAATTTTGCATTTAAAAGGCTTTTTAATTATTACTTATTCCATTGTTTAGATATAAATTCAAGAAAATCTTTTAGATCCTCTTCAGGACAATTTGTTTGTTTTTGTAAATCAATGCAAATTTGCTTAATATTTTCAAAGGCATTTTTTACTATTTCGTTTTTTTCAATAACCTCAAAATATTCTTGATCAGTAAAAGGCATAATATTAGTTTCCTTCTTGAAAATTATTTATTAACCATATTTTATCTTCATTGACTTAACAGTAAAGAAGAAAAAATCTTTTTTCTTAAATTTAGCTACCCAATCGATAATGTTTTTTAATACTTTTGGTTACTTCCCATTCGCAGTTAAGTCCAGCAGGAAACTCAACTAGATCTCCAGCTTTAATCACGTAAATGTCACCGTTTTGGGTACTTATTTTCGCTTGACCTTCAATAATTAAGCAAATTTCCTTATCATCGTAATTCCATTGAAATTTGCTTGGCTCACATTCCCAAATAGGCCAACTTTTTATTCCATACTGAATTATTACGCTTGCACTACAGGGGGAAGTTATTAGAACTTTCACGAAATAGTTCGGATGTGTTTTCATTTTACAAATAAAAGAAATATTTATTTTCGAGAATGTGTATTTCTTTACTGTCTTTTATTTTTTTTCGTTTAACATAAAAGAAATTCTAATTTATGGATGAGCTTTCTGTATTGTCAATTTCGCTATCTATAGCTTCTTTAGGAATATTTTTTTTATTTTTCGCTTCAAACGATGATGATGACCAAGATGGAGGTAAGTTGATTAAATCATTAGAAAAAATTAATTAATTCCAAGTAAATAAAATATTTAAGAGAGATTTATAACCTATAAAGCCTGCATAAATGCAGCTTAAAAAAACAACATAAACTTCCAATGTGCCGAGTCTTTTTTTCTTTAATATTTTCATTGTTTTGAGTGTTTATAGGGTAATTCTATTTAATTTGATTATTATTAACATGAGTATTTTTTACATTAACTCAGAGATTAAAGAATTATTAATGTCAAGCCAAAAAATAAAAAACAAGTAAAAAATATTATTTTTTTGGTAATTTCTCTTTCCTCAGTCTTAGCAAAAAATAAGGAAATTATTGGAGATATGCTTAATAAAGCCCATCCTACTCCTATGGGAAGGGTCTTAAACACAACTTGTTGTAGAAATATTCCTACATTTGTTCCAAGAAGTATTGAAATAAAAAATCTTTTTTGTTGTTTTTTGTCTATTTTTTTTAAGAAAAAATTAATCTTAAATCCTTTTAGACTAATTAAAAAAATTATTGAACCTAATAATCTTATTTCAGTTGTAAGGAAAGGAGATAAATTGCTTTGAAGGAAAACCATCCTTGATAAAAGACCTCCAAGTACAGCACATAAAACTGATAAAAAAGGAAAAGCAAAAATCTTAAAGTTATTTTTTTCTGAGAAAGAGAAGTTTTCCTCTTTAAAATCGTTACCTTTTCTGAGAATTATGAATAGCGAAATCGTTACTATAGTTATTCCAACCCATGATTTAGTTGTTAAATTTTCATTAATAAAAAATTCCCCTGATAAAGCTGCCATTAACGGAGAAAGAGTTTCTATAGATAAAGTTTTTCTTGTGCCAATTGTTTGAAGTGACTTTAAATAGAAAGTATCACCTAAACCAATACCTATTATTCCACTAATTAGTAGGATAAATATGTTTTTTAATTCAGTTGTAGAATTTAGATTGATAAAAGCAGGTATAAAAATTAAAAAAGCTATTATATTTTTTATTAAATTAATATCTATTGATTTATATTTTTGAGTTTGCGAGCGCCAAATAAAGCACGCATATGTCCAAGATGTAGCAGCTCCAAAAGCAGAAAGGATTCCAATCAAAACGAATAATTTTTAAAAATTTTATTTTATGAATTGAGTAAATGCTAAAAAGAATACATAAATAAGAATCAAAATCCCCGGTAAGTACTGAATTAGTGATTTGAAATTATTTTTTTTCATGTTTCTAAAGTAGTCAATTTTAAACAGTTTTTTTAGTAGGGTACAAACTCTCTAACTTCTTTCTTCTTTGAACTTTCGCATTAATTCTTTCTTCTTTTTCTTTTTTCTTGATCTCATCATTTATCTTATTTTGTCTATATCCAAACCAAAGTAGAACCCAAATAACAAAAGTTATTAAAAGAAGAGCAGTATATTGACCAGTCATAGGGAAACTGGCCTCAGAATATTTAACGTAAGAAAATAACATACTCATTTAATTAACTTAAAGCATAAAAATAACGACTGTGTTGATTTTTCTAGAAATTTTAAAATTAGCGAATCGTAGCTATTTATTATGTAGCTTTAAAGTTTTATATTTATTTTTTTATGGTTTTTGGACTAATTTTTCTTTATAACTCCTTGCTATTATCAGATAGAAGCATATTGATTGATAAGTTTTTGGAACCTTTTGATTTAGCAGTTGTTGGAGGCGGTGCAGCCGGTTTTATGACAGCAATAACTGCTGCTGAAAATGGAGTAAAAAGAATAATAATACTTGAAGGAACTTCGAAACTTATGGAGAAAGTAAGGATTAGTGGAGGGGGAAGATGTAACGTCACTAATGCGACATGGATCCCGAATGAACTAGTTGAGAATTACCCCAGAGGTGGAATTCAGCTCTTGGAATCATTTAATCGTTTCGCTGCTGGAGATGTATATGATTGGTTTGAGAAAAAAGGGTTAAAATTGAAAATTGAAGAAGATCTTAGAGTTTTCCCACTTTCTAATTCTTCTTCAGATGTTATTGATTGTTTGAGAAAAAGTGCTTTATCAAAAAACGTAGAGATATTAACAAAATTTTTTGTAAAAGAAATTTTAAAAACTCCAGAAAATATATTCAATATGTTTAGTCTTAAAAAAGCAAAGGTAACTTCAAAAAATATAATTCTTTCAACTGGAGGAAATCCAAGCGGATATAAATTAGCTCAAAATTTTGGACACAACATTGTTAAACCTGTACCATCACTTTTTACTTTTTCTACAAAAGAACCAAATTTGGAAGAATGTAGTGGGGTATCGATAAAGGGCATAGATATAGAAATTAAATTAAATAATAAGAATTTTCAAAATAGAGGCGATTTACTAATAACTCATTGGGGTTTTAGTGGGCCAGCAGTATTAAAACTTTCAT
This sequence comes from Prochlorococcus sp. scB243_495D8, assembly GCA_000634195.1. Lineage (GTDB taxonomy): Bacteria > Cyanobacteriota > Cyanobacteriia > PCC-6307 > Cyanobiaceae > Prochlorococcus_A. The sequence continues at coordinate 82,212 of JFLT01000186.1, read as the reverse complement.
CAATTGCTGCAAGGGAACTACATAGTCAAAAATATAAATTTAACCTAATCATTAAATGGTCTGCTTTAAGTTATGAGGAGTTAAAAGAAAAAATTAACTATTTAAGATTAAATAAAGGCAAGGTGAATCTAATTAACAGTAGACCTCTTCCAAAATTAACAAAAAGATTATGGATTTTTTTATTAAATAAAATAGGTATTGATAAAGAGAAAAAGTGGGCTGATTTACTGGCGGATGAAAGAGAGAAAATGATAAATATTTTAATGAGGGACAAATATATAATTTCGGGCAAAGGTCCATTTGGAGAGGAATTTGTTACTTCTGGTGGTGTAAATATTAATGAAGTTAATTTTAAAAGTATGGAGAGCTTAATTTGTCCAGGGTTATTTTTTTCTGGAGAGGTTTTAGATGTTGATGGGATCACAGGTGGATTTAATTTTCAACATTGTTGGACAAGTGGATGGATCGCTGGGATGGCAGTCTCAAAGTTAAGTCATTAAGTAATAAATCAAAAAGTAATAAATCAATAAGTAACAAATTAATAAGTTTATCTTTTTTTTATTAAGTATTAGAAGGAAAAAGTTTTTTGAAGAAACTTTAATTTTAAAGTCTTTAATTATTGGTAAAGATTAATGAAGAATCTTGTATCAAAAAAAGAAGAAGAGGAAAGAAGATTAAAAGCTTTAGCAGAATATAGAATTTTGGGAACAAAGCCAGAATCATGTTATGACGATATTACAAAAATTGCTGCTACAACCTGTGATGTGCCTATTTCTTTAATGACTTTGGTAGACAAGGATAAACAATGGTTTAAATCCAAAATAGGACTTCAAATATCAGAAACTAGAAGAGATTGGTCTTTTTGTACGCATGCAATAAAAGAAAATAGTCCATTAATTATTCATGATGCTTTCCAAGATGAAAGATTTATAAATAATCCATTGGTAACTGGAGATCCAAAGATTCGTTTTTATGCAGGTTTTCCCCTTAGAAATCGTGATGGTAATAAGCTTGGAACTCTATGTGTAATAGACAGAAAGCCAGGAAATCTAACTGCACAACAATTTAATATTATGGAATTATTATCCAAGCAAATAGTTTCATTTTTAGAGCTTAGAAAAAAGTCATTAAATTTGCTAGATGCTTTATCTAATTTGCATAAACAGGAAGGGATTTTATCTGTATGTTCATATTGCAGAGAAGTGAAAAATAAGGAGGGAGATTGGATGCATTTAGAAAAATATCTTTCGAAAATTAGTGATATTAGATTCAGTCATGGGGTTTGTGATAATTGTATGGAAAAACATTTCCCAGATGTAATCGAAGTATGGAATAAAAAGGATTTCTTTGAAGATGGTCAAAAAAGGTTTTTAGAGTCCTAAATTCAATATCTGACTTTTTATTGTTTAATTTATTTTCTAAACAAATTCTTTATTTGGTGGTTAGTATTGTATAAATTTTGACTAGAAAATGTTATTAGGAACTTTATTGACAGGTGAAATCGCTAAAAGTGCATTAGTAGCATATGTTCATTATTTAGGGATAATATTGTGTTTCGGTTCTCTTTTGTTTGAAAGATTGACTCTCAAAGTAGGTCTTAATAGAAATGAGACGATCTCAATGATAATTGCAGATGTGGTTTATGGTTTAGCAGGAGTTGCGATATTAGTTACTGGGATTTTGCGTGTTAAGTATTTTGGTCAAGGAGGGGATTTTTATACAGGTAATCCTGTGTTTTGGATAAAGGTTTCTCTTTATATTCTTGTGGGATTACTTTCTTTATACCCAACAACAACCTATATTTTATGGGCCATTCCATTAAGTAAGAATAAATTACCTGAAATATCTGAGAATCTAGTCAAGAGGTTCAGACTAATCATTACTACTGAATTAGTGGGCTTTGCAACAATACCTTTGTTTGCCACTCTCATGGCTAGAGGCGTAGGTTTAGGTTGAATAATTTATTCCTAGAAAGAAATTGTTTAATAAGCGCAAATAAACTATATAGATGGAGTTTAAGTTATGAGATTTCTAAATCTGCAAAGGAAATTATTTTTATTGGTTTAAATCCTTCATTATCAGATGAAGTTTTCTTGGACAACACAACAAAAAAGATAATCAAAATTTCGAAAAATAATAATTACGGCAAAGTAAAATTAATAAATCTATTTGCTCTTATTTCAAGCAAACCAGAAAAACTTTTTAAACATAAAAACCCTGTGGGTTATCGAAACAATAATCATATTTATAAAAACTTAAAACACTGGTCTGAAAATAAAAATTGTGATTTATGGTTAGGTTGGGGTAACAAAGGAAAATTTCTAAATAGAAATAAAAGAATATCAAAAAAAATAATGCAATATAACTCAATCAGAAAAAATAATTTTGATAATCCTTTGGGACCGCTTTTAATTAAGAAAACAATCAAAGATAATCCAATACATCCTCTATACTGTTCTGATAATTCCATTCTCAAAGCAGTAAAAACGATTTGATACCAAGGTTTAAGAGGCGATTAATTTAAACTTATGTTAAAATAGAGTTAAGAACAGGTTAAATTATGAGTAACACAAAGCAACTACAAAAACTTAAAAACTTAAACGTAAAAGCAGAAAAATGCCTTACAAGAGACGAAGCACAAAAAATATTGATAAAGGCTAATAAGGCTCAGAGTAAAATAAATTTTTAAATTTAATATTTGCTTTTTTTAGGAATAATTTATCAAAAAATTTTACAAATATTTTTCTAATGATTTAGAATTTTTTCATTCTATTTAATTTTGATGGTTTTTAATATTATTAAAATAAGAAAATCCGATGATAGATTTTTATCAAGAAGAGATTGGCTGCATTCAATGCATTCATTTTCTTTCGCAGAGCATAGAGATCCAAAATGGGATAATTTTGGGAAAATTAGAGTTATAAACGAAGATATTATTTCTCCTAATGCAGGGTTTAATACACATTCTCATGCAAATATGGAAATTATTACTGTCGTAACAAAAGGAGCAATAACTCATAGAGACTCGTTAAACAATCTTGGAAAAATTCACAAAGATGAAGTACAAGTTATGTCTGCAGGTACTGGAATCTCTCATAGCGAGAAGAATGAAGAAAATGAGACCTGTAAGTTGTTCCAGATTTGGATATACCCTCAAAAAGAAAATATCAAACCTCGATATGATCAAATTTCATTAAATGAAAAGTTGTGGGACAATCTTATTTTTAATTACAAAGATTCTAAAAATAATAAGCTTTCTTTAAATCAAAGTATTTCTTTATGGCGTTGTAAATATAAGCCAATTAAAGAAAAAAAATTGCCATTAAAAATCGATAAATATAATTGGATCCAAATAATAGAAGGTAATCTTTTATTAAAAAGTAAAGACTCTAATTCAAATATATTTCTCGAATCTGGCGATGGCTTGGGTTTTGAAGTTAATTATTATGATGATGTTTCTATAGATACTGAGAAAAACTTAGATTTTCTCTTATTTTCGATGCCTTCCTTATAATTTATCTGTTATTTTACCCATCAACTCCTTTATTAAATGCATTTAAGGCTTGCAAAGCCATATTAAGGTGAACTTCCATAGCACCAAGTGCAATTAAGGAATTTGGTGATTTATCTTTTAGTAAATTCTCTTTTCTTTTTGATAACTCATTAACTACCTTCTTAGTTGAAGCTTCCCAATTGTTGATTAACTCTTCAAATTCTCTTTTTTCAGGGCTTTCTATTTCTGCTAATTCATCAGAAAAATGAGAATCCTTTTGTGCCTTAAGCATCAAGTAACTTAATTTTTTATGACTTATTGCTTGAGGTAAATTGTTAGATTCACTCATTGCTAGCGGTTAATTTATAGTCAAAATCTAACTAATTAAGTGAATATTTGCTAGAGGGTAAACGGTTGTGATGACCGACCTGAAAATTACGAAATGATACTTGAACAAAAAATGGATTTATTATCCAATAATTTTTCACTTATTAATTTCTTGAAATAATCTCCACGCTCTTCATAATTTTTAAATTGATCAAAACTAGAGCAAGAAGGTGAGAATAATAATGTTCCAACCCTATTATTTTGCATATAATTAAAAACAAAATTTATAAGCTCTTTTAGTTCTGAAAATTCAAAAATATTTTTTTTAAACCCTTCATTAATAAGCGCCATTTTTAGGACTTTTGAGCTTTCTCCAAAAAGGAAAACACATTTAACTTTTTTCTTTAAAACTTTTATCCACTCACTACATTCATTGCCTTTTAATCTACCCCCAGCAATTATTATTATTTGACCTTCAATTGAACTTATTCCCGCAATAGATGAGTCAAAATTTGTAGCTTTACTATCATTAATGATTTCCAGATCATTATTTTTATAAATTGTTTCCATCCTATGGGGTAATTGTTTGTAATTAGATAGAGAATCTTTAATCTTTTTACCAGATAATCCAACTTTTCTTGCTGCTGCAATTACCAATAAAAGATTTTGAAGATTATGCATGCCTTTTAAAGAAAAATGTTCAAGTTTGAATAATTTCTTCCCTCTCTCAACAATGTACGATTGTTCATCTATCCAATAATCGCAATGAATAAAATTTGATTTATCAAAACTAGTTGTTATCCAAACCCCTCTTGATAGTGAACTGTAGTGATTTCTCAGGTTTTTATCGTCATAATTATAAATTCTAAAATCAGATTTTTCTAACAAGCTTTTTTTTATGTTGAAATAGTTTTCAAGTGTTTTATGTCTTTCAAGATGATCTTCTGTGAAGGTTGTCCATATCCCAATATTAGGTTTTACTTCTGGAGATATTTCTATTTGATAACTGCTTAATTCAGCTACAACCCAATCAATTTTCTCATGTTTTTTGGAGTGAGCATACTTACATAAAGGTGTACCAATATTTCCAGCAAAAGGAGCATATAATCCAGTATCACAGAGTATATGGCTTAGTAGATGAGTAACAGTAGTCTTGCCATTAGTGCCAGTAATACCTATCCAATTTGTGTCTTTTAAAATTTCCCATGCAACATTAATTTCTCCAATTACTTTAATTCCCTTTTTTTTTAATTCAATAACAGTTATGTGGTCATAAGGTATTGATGGACTTACAACAACAGATTCGATCTCTTTCAAAAAAGGTTGAATTTCTTCAAATACAAATTCTTTATTTAGAGAAACTATGATATTGAGCTCTTCTAATGCTGTTTTTCTTTCTAAGAATTCTATCCCATCTTTACTTTCCCAAACAATTACTCTCTTATTGATGCTTTTCAAATACTTGGCAGCCCAAAATCCAGATTTACCTAATCCAATTACAAGATTAATATCTCTTTTACTTAAATGATTATCTATCATTAAATTAATAATTGCATTTATATTAATTGTGTTTAAAGGGTAATTCAATCATGAGATTTTTCTTTAGTATTTATAGTATTCGCCCAAGAAAATTTAATTAATGGAAGATAATACTGCAAAATATTGGTTCTCTTGGTTTTATGAAAAGTGGGAGAAAAATGCTCCAGGTGAATTAATTGAACAGGGTTTAACTCCGTCTCAGATTGCTGAGCGCTTTGTTAATGAAAACCATGATAGTTTTATTCAATTGTCAAAAAAAATTGATGAAAAAAATTATGATGCCCTAACAGAATTTATGAAACTCTCAGAGAGTGAATTACATATCTTGAAGTATTTTCTAAAGTTAGTAAAAATGAAAAATTTATAAGAAGTTATTAAGTATTTCGAGGCTTTTTTCCCATAAATTTTTTCTTTCTTTTTTATTCATTGCGAAAGGAGAAGTAGGGGATAGTTTTGGATGACCTCTGAAATTAAATCTAGGACCATAATGATCACCGCCTCTTGCGTCTGGTGAAGTAGCTGCAAAAAGCTGAGGTAAAGCACCCATCTCAGCAGTTTGAAAAATAGGACTAAATAATTCCAATGAGAATGTTTCTAATGGACCAGGGTTAGGTTTTTGAGCAGTAAAGAGATTTGTTTTTGCAATTCCTGGGTGAGCAGCTAAAGAAAGTATATTTTTGTGCTTTAAGTTCTCATTTAGTTCCAAAGCAAACATTACATTTGCCAATTTGCTATTGGAGTAAGATTCCCATTTGTTGTAATAGTTTTCGGCTTTCAGATTTTTCCAACCAACTTTGCCAAAAAATTGTGCTCCGGAAGTCACCGTCACTATTCTAGATTCTTCTTTTTTTTCAATAATTGGAAGTAACTTTAGTGTCAAAAGCATGTGAGCTAGATGATTAACTGCAAATTGTATTTCATATCCTTGGGCACTAAGAGTTTTAGGCGGATGCATAATGCCTGCATTATTGATTAGTAAATCCAAATTTTCAAAATTATCAAAAATTTTGGACTGAACTTCTACAATATTTTTTAAATCTGACAAATCTAATTCTAATGGTGTAAATAATCCTTCAGGATTAAGACCTTTAAGTTTTTTGATAGTTTGATTAGCTTTTTCGAGTGATCTACAAGCTATAACAACATGAGCATTTTTTTCTGCTAAGGCCTTTGCAGTGTAATATCCAAGACCACTATTCGCACCAGTAATAAGCGCTGTTTTGCCTGTAAGGTTTGGAATATTAGATGTTTCCCAGTTAGAGATTTTTGGCCTTGAAATAGTGGCAGTCATTTAGTAATCCTGCAAATTGCTTTGGAATTTAACCAAAATTTAATTACTTTTCCACTGTAAATACTGGAATTCAGTATCGTGAGCTCTTATTGAAGGTACTATTCAATATTATTTTTCAATTGCATATTGCCATTCATTATTTTGAGATAAACTTTTCTCTCTAAGTAACTGTAATTTCCTACTATTTATTTTTATAACTATCCCATTAGTTGGATATTTTGCAAATATTTTTTTCTCTAACCAATTTTTTTTATATATTTGGATTTCGCTTGTATGATTTGTGAAGTAGCTTTCAGGGGTGCTGAAGCCACATTTTTTAAGATAGTTAAGGGTTTCGTATTGATTAAGTCTTCCATTAAGTATTTGGAAACAGCAAAAGCGGAGACTTTCTCCAATCCCTTTCTTATCATTGAGGTATTTTCTTGTAATTCTTTGGGAAATGCCGGCAACTTGGTTTGTAGAGTATAGTTCACCTCTAATTTGAAAATCTCGTTTGATAGGAATACAATCGGGGACATTTTTAATTTGTTTAATTTTGCTTGAGACATCAAATCCTTTCTTTGTAATAGCTTTATTAAAATTGCCATCTATATATCTAATTGCAATAGCACAGCCATCAATTTTTGGTTGAATGCTTAATCTTGTTTTTGTTAATAAACTTTCCAAAAATTCTTTATAGTTTTCTTTAGCTAATTTTGGCAAAAGTTTATTATTTTTTTGATTAAAGTAGTCAGGCTTTGGATCAATAGAAATAAAGAGCTTCTCAAGTTGCTTAAATGCATCATCCGAAATTATGCCTTCACCTATTCTGTATTGTTCATCTAGATACTTAACATCTCTCACTAATAAATTATTCATAATAATTCTGATAAATATTTAAAAATCTTTTAGAAAAAAATCATTTAAATAAAGATTTGAAAACTAAAATTAGATCTAAAAAGTAATTGACCACTAAATATCCTCCTATGCAGAGAGCGATTTAAGAGTATAAAATGTACTGATAAGGCGTTTAAATTAAATACTTCAATCAAACATATTTACTTAAAAGTGAAATAGAAAACTTTAAGGATTAATTTGAAGGCAAATTTTTGAAATTTCTATCAATACATAAAAAAATTTTTTAAAGTTATGAGAAAATGTCATTTTTATTAAAAGCTCAAAATACCTGGGAAAATTTTGCGAAATACAAAATTAATGATTATGCAAAGTTAAGAAATTTTGATTTTGGGCCAAATAACGAAAGTTCAGTTTCAAAATTATCGCCTTTCATCACTCATAGAATATTATCGGAATATGATCTGATTCATGATATTAAAAGTAAGTACAAAATCAAAAATTCAACTAAATTTGTGGAAGAAATATTTTGGAGAGTTTACTGGAAAGGGTGGATGGAAAATAGACCTAAAGTTTGGAGAAATTTTATTTCAGAAAATAATCTCGATTTTGATTATGAGCTATATGAAAGTGCAACTAATGGCAATACAGAATTAGATTTTTTTAATTCTTGGGTCCATGAATTAAAGCAGTACAACTATTTGCATAACCATACAAGAATGTGGTTTGCGAGTACTTGGATATTTAATTTAGGCCTCCCATGGCAATTGGGAGCAAAGTTTTTCTTTAAATATCTTTTTGATGGAGATGCTTCATCAAATCTCCTCAGCTGGAGATGGGTCGGAGGATTGCAAACGAAGGGAAAACAATATCTTTTTTCATCATCAAACCTCAGAAAGTTTTCAAATAATAGATTTAATGTAGAAAAAATAAGTAATCAACAAATTTTTCTTGAAGAATCTAATCAAATACCATTTGAAGATGAAATTTATAAAAATGATATGGATCCTAAATCAGATAATCTGATTATGTTTGAAAATGATCTGCACCTTGAAACCCTTAAAAATTTACTTCCTAGCTATAAAAAAGTATTTATTATCCTTTTAAAAAATGAACAAAGACAAATTAAATTGTCTGAATCTGTTTTGAAATTTAAGCAAGATTTGGTCTCTGAATTTCTAGAGCAATTTGATAATGTTGAACAGATTGATCCTAGTTCGTTGGGAAATACTTTCAAAAATACTAACGAAATAGATATTATTTATCCTGGAGTGGGAGAAAATTATGATTTCATAACTGAGTTTAAAAATTTACACCATAAAAAAATTTTTAACCTTGTTAGAGATGAAGATTTATTTGCTTGGAAATTCGCCAAAAAAGGGTTTTTTAAATTTAAAGAAAATTTTCCAAAAATCAATCAGAGAATATCAGAAAATTATTCAAAAAATAATTTTTAATTTCGTTGAATTATTAATCAGAAAGGGATACTTTTGATATCTAGGTATAAATACTTAATTAGAGACGACTTTTGCTCTTTAATCCACGATGGATACTGTGACTAGTTATTTTTACTTAAGGATAATTTTTTTATAGTGCTTTCAACAATTCTTACCAAGTCGTTTAGCAAAGATACTGCTTTATTAATTCTTAGAGTTATAACTGGAACTGTTCTTATTCATCACGGTTATGAGAAATTAGCAAATATAGAAAATTTCGCTGATGCTTTTGTCAGACCTTTACACCTTCCATTCCCAATATTTTTATCATACATAGCGGCATTCTCTGAAATAGGTGGTAGTTGGCTACTAATTATCGGATTAGCTACAAGATTCGGGGCTTTAGCAATTGTGGGAACAATTTCTGTCGCTATATACCATGCACTTGTTACTTCAGGTTTTAATATTTTCTTATTAGAGCTTTTACTTTTGTATTTCGCTTCAGCAACTTCAATTGCATTAACAGGGCCTGGTAATTTCTCCTTAGATGAAGTTATTATCAGAATTTTGAACTCAGAAGATGAGGAAGAAATCATTCCTTCAATAAAATCAAAAAATTCTAGGGAAGTTGAAGTTAAAGAAGAAACAAGTAAAGGTGGCTTATTTCAATTTCTGCAAGCAAACATACTCTCAGATACTTCAAGCTAACTTTTTAGGATAAAGGTTATTGATTAGTTCTAACCTTTTTCTATAACTGTTTCTCTTCTCAAGTTTTATCTTAATTGTTGCTTCGGAAAGACTTATAAATAGCCCTATAGCAGTCACCCAAGATAAAAAAATAAAAGGGTTTTCTGGAATTTCTGAGAAATTCATATGAATAATACTTCTTATTTAAAACTGACTGATCACTATATGTTTTTCAACCTAAATATACAATTTAGAAATATTTAAGGATTAATTTCAACTTTTTCCCATTCCTTACTCTTTTCCCAAAGATATCTTTTATGAACAGGCTGTTCTAATTTAAGAAGATCTACTGAATCGATTTCAAAATTTAGAACTGCAAAATTTTCTGACTTGGGAAGATTGGATAATATTTCATAAGCAGATTGGACTTTTGGGTTTATTTTCTCTCCAGGAGATCCCCAAAACCAAGAAGATTTTGATTTTTCTGATAATAAATCCCAATAATTTTTGTTATCACTTAATTCATGTATTTTCCCTTTGAATCTATATTGTGATTTGGTTTTCAAAAAGAACCATAATATTTCTGCATTAGGGTTAGATTTTAAATGCCCAATTTTTTCACTTCTTCTATCTGTAAAAATAATCATTGAACTATCTTTGTGCCATCCTCTGAAAACAACTGTTCTTAATCTTGGCTCATTTTCTTCGCTGACTGTTGCGAGCTGTATCCATCTATTAGAGGGTGATTTGCCCTCTTTTTTTCTAGAAGATTTTAAATCTTGCCTCCAACTGGGTAAGTTGTTATCAGGCATTTAATTTAGGCAATATAAGACCACTTTTCTTTTTGTATTCTTCGAATGAATCATATTTTGAAAGCGATTTATCTTTTTTTATCATTCTTGGTAGAAAAACTATAGAGAAAAATATTGCAAGAATTACTAATGGTATGAAACTCATTGAAAGTATGGCGAATGATAGATAAATTAGTATTTCTCCTAGATAATTTGTATTCCTTATATTTTTGAAAAATCCTTCTTTAATTAGATCTTTTTTTAATTTAAGAGAAAAATATTTTTGGGCATCACTAGCAAAGTGTAGAAACACACCAATTATATTTATAGATACAGATGCAGCTATTACGATATTTGGAACAGATTTCTGAGATGAGATAAGAATGTAGGGAGCAACCCAGTAACTTCCAAGGAAAATAAAACCAGTAACTGAAGTTAAAAAATTGATTTTTTCTTTAAAATAAGGATCCGGGAATATCTTTTCTTTTAGAAGCCAAAGTAATCCATAAGTACCATGCAGGGCTAAATAAACGTAAGGAGCAATCGTAAAATTATTAAAAAAAATCATAAGACCTATTACTACAAATGCAGTGAGCCCTTTGTGTAGATTAATTATTTGATTAAGTTTCATCTTTTTTAATAATCTAAAAAATGAAATTATTTTCTGTGGATATAACCTAGTTTGTCAAAAGTTTCAATGGGCGATACTGGATTCGAACCAGTGGCCACTACCGTGTCGAGGTAGTGCTCTACCACTGAGCTAATCGCCCCAATTGAGGAATTTTTAATCCCCCTTATAAGAAAATAGCAGGTTATGTTTCATTTTCTAAGTAACTTAACTTTCCATCGTTCTCTTTTGGTTATTTCTAAATTTAGAATTTCAATAAATCCTTTATTTTCAAGTTCTAGTTTGTCGCCAATTTTTAGATTAATTGTTGGCTTAGTAACTTTGCTTCCATTTAATCTGAGCATTCCATTTTCTATCCTTTCAATGATTTTGGTTCGTGATACCCTAAAGCCAGCTGAAGCTATAGCATCTAATCTTGTTGAAGCTTCTACTGTATTTACAAGTTTTTTTGATCTTCCAGAAGGTATTTGTAATTCATCTATACATACTACATTAACTTTTACTTTTACGTCTCTTAAATAAAAAATCTTTTCATCTAGATGCTTAATATTTGAATTATCAATTATCCCTTGTGCTCCCCTATCGCCAATAGTCCATATATCTCCAACTTGTATTTGATTAACCCCATTTTCAATTAGGAGGGATCTAAAATCGTCTTGTGTAGCATTATCAAATAAAAAATTTCCATTAATTTTTATTCCTTGAGCTGGAAAATTACTTTTTAGCGCATCCTCTTCAGGAATATTATCTCCTCTAAAGCAAGCTATCCTAGATCTTTGGGAAGACGAGAATCCTCCATAAATAAAAAATTTGAAATCATTTAAATTTTCAAAATCTTTTAAAATATCTTCGCAAACATAAGTTGAATTAAACCCAGTCCAATAAGTTTCCCAGTGTTTGTAGGCTAAGTTAGCAATATTTATTAATTCCTCAGCTTCTTTTTTGTAATTTGAATTTATTAAGATCTCTTTTAAGTCAATCATTTAGCCTTCTAAAAAAATTATATCTTTTGCTTCTGATTGTTTTATCAAAGCCCATGGTAATTCAGCTCCAATTTGATTTTCAAGTAGAACAAGCCATTTACCCTCTTTATTAAAGTTAATGATCGATCTTAACTCTTTATTTCTATTAATGTTGATACTTGCAGAAGAAACAATGCTTCCTAAATATCCTGAACCCATTCCTAAAAGACCTCCAATTAATGATTCGCCGATGTTATTTAAACCAAGAAAGCTGAAGGTAGATAAATTTGTCATATTAGAAAAAGCTATTCCAGCTATAAAACCAAATGGCATTAGCCATCTACTCATATCTTGTTGTCTGATCTTTCTATCAAGTTTAGGATTTAAGATTCTTATATCTTCAAAATTTTGAGATTTGAATAAGATATTTGCTTTCGCATTGAGCAATTCTGTTTCGTCTGATGATATTTTCTCACTTATTGGTGGGATCAAAATAGCTTCAGAGAGAATTACTGATTTTTCTTTGAAAACATCAAATAGCTGGATACATTTATCAATGTTTTCAAATATCACAATACTTTTAGTCAAATTTCAATCCTCAAATGTTTGTGTGTTATTCAAATTAATAAAATAAGATACATACACTATAGATTAAGTTAAAGTAAAAGATTAAAGAACCAATCTTAAATGACAAAAGTTCTCATTACAGATCCAATTGATCAAACAGGAATCGATATTCTTTCACAAGTTGCTCAGGTTGATCAGAAGATAGGAATCTCAGACTCTGAGTTAGCTTCCATTATTAAAGATTATGATGCTTTAATGATTCGCTCTGGTACTCAAGTGACTGAAGAGATTATTAACTCTTCAAGTAAACTGAGAATTATTGGAAGAGCAGGAGTTGGAGTTGATAATGTAGATGTTAAGGCTGCCACACAAAAAGGAGTTCTTGTTGTTAATTCCCCAGGTGGTAACACAATAGCTGCTGCTGAACATACTATAGCTATGATGTTGGCTTTATCTAGACATATTCCAATTGCTAATAGTAGTACTTTGTCAGGTAAATGGGAAAGAAAGAAATTTGTTGGTAATGAGCTTTATAAGAAGAAATTAGGTGTAGTAGGTTTAGGGAAAATTGGTGCTCATGTAGCGAAAGTTGCTAATGCATTAGGAATGGAAGTTTGCGGATATGACCCCTTTGTTTCAACTGAAAGAGCTCAACAAATACAAGTTAAACTATCTGAACTAGAGGATTTATTCAAACAATCTGATTATGTAACTTTGCATTTGCCTCGCACACCAGAGACAGAGAATTTAGTAAATATAGACGTCCTTAAAAGTATGAAAAGTAGTGCAAAATTAATTAATTGTGCTCGAGGAGGCTTAATTGATGAAGAGGCATTAGCAGAAGCTTTGAATAAATCATTGATTGCAGGTGCTGCAATAGATGTCTTTTCAAAAGAACCTTTGGAATCTAATTCACCACTTTTGAAGGTTGAAAAGAACCTTATCCTTACCCCACACTTAGGAGCATCTACTCGGGAAGCACAAGAAAATGTAGCTGTTGATGTTGCAGAACAAATAAGAGATGTCTTGCTTGGTTTGTCTGCTAGAACGGCAGTAAATATTCCAGGTTTGAGCCCTGATATTATGGATAGTCTAAAACCTCATTTGCAGTTGGCTGAAACAATGGGTTTGCTTATAAGCCAGCTTTCAGGCGGGCAGATACAGAAACTAGAAGTAAAGCTTCAAGGTGAATTTGTTCAACATCCTTCTCAGCCATTAATAATAGCTAGTTTAAAAGGTCTTCTAAGCAAAGCTTTGGGAGATAGGATTAATTATGTTAATGCTTCGCTAGAAGCAGATTCAAGAGGTATTTCAGTAGTAGAGAATAAAGATGAGGCAAGGCCTGAATTTGCTAGTGGGTCGCTTCAGTTAACCACTTATGGAGATAATGGCGACCATAGCGTTGCAGGAAGCATTTTTGCTGATGGGGAATTAAGAATTATTAGTATTGATCAGTATCCTGTTAATGTATCGCCAAGTAGATACATGCTGGTTACAAGACACAGGGATATGCCTGGTATTATTGGCAAGCTTGGTTCTTTATTAGGTAGCAATAATGTAAATATTGCCTCGATGCAAGTTGGGCGCAAAATTGTTAGAGGGGAAGCTGTTATGGTTCTTAGTATTGATGATCCAATTCCTAATAAGTTGCTTGACACCATTATTGAAGTAGAGGGAATTACCAATGCTAATCCAGTTACTCTATAAAGAGGCCAGCTCTATTCATGTCAATTAAAGATTGGTATAAACTCACATTTCTGATAGAAAGTGATTCAGAAGAAATGATTATTTGGAAATTAAATGAGCTGGGAATATTGAGCTTTTCATTTGAATATTTAATTAAAAACGAAAATAAAAAAGAGGTGAATATATGGCTTCCAGTCGATGATTGGGGGGAGAATTCTAGGTGTGATTTTGAAAAAATAATTAGCAAACTTCTAAATATTAATGTCCCTAAGAATCAATTTTTTGATTGGAGTATTATTAAAGAGGAGGATTGGTTGACAAGCTGGAAGAAATATTGGGCACCTGAATTAGTAGGAAATCATCTTTTAATATTGCCTTGTTGGATGAATCTAAATGAAAAGTTTAAAGATAAAAAAATCATAAAAATTGATCCTGGAGCAGCCTTTGGTACAGGAAGTCACCCTTCGACTTATCTTTGCTTGGAAAAAATGGAGAATATCTTCTTTTCTGATAAAAAGATATTAGATATTGGGAGTGGTAGCGGGATTTTGAGTGTTGCCGCAAGATTGCTTGGCGGTAAAAAGGTTTATGCAGTCGATAATGATTATTTAGCTATAAATTCAACAAAATCCAATTTCCAACTAAATTTCGGTGATTTAAACAATTTAAATACATATTTAGGATCATTTAATGAGGTAATTTTAAAAAATCAACTCACTCAATTTGATTATGTTTTATGCAATATTCTTGCCGAAGTAATAAAAGGAATGATTCCAAATATCTATAAGTGCTTGAGAAACAATGGGGAAGTCATTTTCAGTGGAATTCTGAATTCTCAAAAGGATGAAATTATAAAAATATTAATTAAGAATGACTTGAAATTATTGGATGTAACAACTAGAAAAGATTGGGCATGCATTTCTGCGAAAAAAGACAGCAATTCAACCTAAATATAAGTTTTTCTTATCGATACTCTTTAATACATTTTATTGTGTCATTTTTTACTTCAAAATCTCACATATCGACCTAATCGATGTTAAAAATGTATTTGATAGGTATTAATTACCAACAATTTTTTATTTAAATGGCTTCTTACAAAGTTACTCTCATCAGCGAAGGTGAAGGTCTCAATTCAACTATTGAAGTACCTGATGACCAATACATCTTAGATGCGGCTGAAGAACAAGGTATCGACCTTCCTTATTCCTGCAGAGCTGGAGCATGTTCAACATGTGCTGGAAAAGTTACTTCAGGTAGTGTTGATCAGTCTGATCAAAGTTTCTTGGATGACGATCAACTAGAAGCTGGTTTTGTACTTACTTGTGTTGCTTATCCAACATCTGACGTAACAATTACAACTCATGCTGAGGAAGAATTGTACTAATTATAAAAATTTAACTTTTCTAAGTTGATTATTGATTATTTCTCTGCCACCCTCTATGAAGGTGGCTTTTTTTTGTAAATGGTTAAATTTGAATTTTTCAAGACTGGCAGTGTTCAATCAAGTTATGGAGGTCAGTACAGTTATAAGGTAATTGGCCCATGTTGCAGACTTTATGATAGGGAAGAGCTTCCTTGGCCCTGCTCAAGACTTGCTTGGAGAAGTAAGGAACCTAGTTGGAGAAGAATAGGGTCTAGGTTCGTAGCTGATATGGCTTCAAGAAAATGCCCATCTTACTCAGTTCAGATTTTGGAGCCTGGATCAAAACCTGTTGAGACAGTTATAACTCTTTTTTCAAAGAAATTTTCTTCTGATATACAAGAATGGTGGTATAGCAAAAAACCAGGCTCAAAAGAGCCTGGTAATATTTCCCCTTCTGAAATAGGTTAGCTTTAAATATTATGCTTTTGGTTTTGGTGGCATGTAACCTTTTAAGCCAGTGCATTCTAGACTATCAATTGTATTAACTCCAGTTTGTGAGTTAGTTCCACTAGCTCTTTCACATAACGATTTTCTCTGAGAAAGATCAAGATTTGCATCAGTAAAGTCTGCCCCATCAATAATTGCTCCATCAAAAACACTTTTCATTAGCTCACCATTAGTAAGATTTGCATCAGTAAAGTCAGCATTATCGAAGCGCGTTGCATATGCAATGAGGTCTGTCATATTGGCTCCTTTAAAACTAGAGTTTTTTGCTGTAGTTACACTCATATATGCGCCTTGAAGATTAGCTTCTCCTAAATCTTGATTAGATAAATCATATTTAACATATTCAGTATTATGAAGGTCAGCACCGTGAAGATCATCTTTTAGAACGTCAACTGATGAAGGATCACTAGGATAAAGTGCATTTGCAGATATTGGATTAATAAGTAACCCAATAATTAATGGAAGGAAAATAAATAGTCTTTTACAAGACTTATGTAGTGATGAAAAAATAGAGACCATTTCGATCGACATCAAATAGAAAAACCTAAGACTATTATTTCATGGGTTGGTCATTTACAACGCTCCTGCTAACGAACTGTTGCAGTTTATTTTATTTCTGCTGTTAAAAAATCTTTTGCAAGCTGAGTATTTGGAAAAACTTTTTGAGCCTCTTTAAGCAAATCGCTTGGAGTAATTGCGTTTTTATTGGTATATCTTGGACTTAAATGAGTAATAATTAATTTTTTTGTGTTAGATAATAATGCTGTTTTGGCAGCCATGATTGTTGTGGAATGTAATTTTTCGTATGCCATGTTTTCATCCTCCTTTGAAAAAGTCGATTCATGTACGAGTAAATCGGCATTTTTTGATAGTGAAACAGCTGATTCACTAAAGACTGTATCTGTGCAATAAACAAAACTTTCACCCTCTCTGGGGGGCCCACAGAATTCTTTCCCATCAAATGTCCTACCATCTGCTAATACTACTTTTTTACCTTGTTGGAGTTCTGAATAAATTGGTCCAGGTGCAATTTTTAGAGACTCTGCTTTTTTGATGTCAAATATACCTGGTTTATCTTTTTCACTAACTCGATAACCATAAGCAGGTATTTTATGTTTAAGACAAGCGCAATTTACTTTTATTTTGCTGTTTTCAAATAAGATTTTATTTCCTGATGCAAAATTTTCAACTTCCACAAAATGTAATGGGAACGATAATTTGCAAAAACTACTTTTAAGTGCAGAATTTATAAAACCTCTCAACTCTGAAGGACCGTAAATTTCAATACCCTTACTATTTCCTGATAAACCTAAGGTAGCCAAAAGTCCAGGTAAACCATAAATATGATCTCCATGCATATGTGTAATAAATATTTTCTTGATTTGTGAAGATTTTATATTACTTTTCATTATTTGATGTTGCGTACCCTCCCCACAATCAAAAAGCCAAACTTCTGATGATTGTGATAATTTAAGTGCTAAGGAAGAAACATTTCTCGTTAAGGATGGGACTCCTGAGCTTGTTCCTAGGAAGGTGATATTCACTTATTTATGATATTTTTATTTTTATATATGGATTAAATCTAGACTTTTAGTCAAACTTAGGCAAATTAAGCATTTGTTTTTAAACAAAGTGATACTTAAATTTAAAAATAATTATAGTAAATTTTGCCTGATTACTATTTTATTTATTTGTGTTTTTCATAGTCAAAGTGTTTTTGCATCTAGAGAGCCAAGAATTAGAGTTTTGATATCAAAAAATAACAATTTAAGGATTAGATCAGATAAATCAATTCCTTTAATAATAGAGGGGGAATTTTTTTCAAGTAAAAAAATAAAAGGCTTAACCGTGAAAAATGAGAAAAATAGAAAAATTTTATATTTTGATAAAAATAAACAAAAGAAATATGACTTAAAAAGTAATCAACAATTACAAATTAGATCCTTTGATGGAAGAGGTATATGGGTAGGTCAGAAAAGATTTTCTGGTAAGCTTAATCTCTTCGTACTTGATTCTGAAATATTGGTAGTTAATGTTTTAGGAATAGAGAAATACTTAAGTAGTGTAGTGGGCTCAGAGATGCCAACAAAATGGCCTATTGAAGCATTAAAAGCACAAGCAATTGCCTCAAGAACTTATGCTTTAAAGCAAAAGGGAAATAATTTATTTGATATAGATTCAACCCAGAAAAATCAAGTCTATAACGGGTTGGAGTCAAGAACTTATAAAACTATAAGAGCCGTTAAAAGTACCAGATCTTTGGTTTTGACGTATAAAGAGAAATTAATTAATGCATTGTTTCATAGTAGCTCAGGTGGAATGACTGAAAATAGTCAAGATGTATGGAAGAATAAATATCCATATTTATCAAGTGTGAAAGATTTTGATAAAAATAATCCAAAATTTAGATGGCAAAAAAAAATTTCAAGTAATGAATTAATAGATTTGTTTCCCAAGATTGGAGGTTTAAAAAAAATAGAGATTCTCGAAATTACTAGTACCGGGAGGGTAAAAAATGTAAAACTTATTGGGGCATACGGTTCTGAACAAATATCCGGTGTGGCTTTAAGAAAAAGATTAGGCCTCAAAAGTAATTTTGTGAGATTTAAATTTTTTGAGGAAGAATTAAACAACAAATTTCCCATAAAAAAAGGTTTGATAGTTTTTGGACAGGGATCAGGTCATGGAGTAGGAATGAGTCAATGGGGCGCAAAATATCTGGCGTCTAGAGGTCAAAAAGCTGAGAGAATATTAAAGCATTTTTATAGGGGTGTACAGATTAAACCATTTAGAAAAGATTACCTATAGAAATTATTTACCATTCAGGACTAATTTTGGATTTATAAAAGTTTGATCTTTATTTAAGAAGCCTATCCCAAGTAGTGTTTCTTTTTTATCTATTACTTTTATGGGTTTTTTGTAGTCAAAAGATTTGCTTTCCTGGAAGCAATTAATATCAACTTTAATTGCTCTTCCCGTTTGCCAAAAATTGATTTCTTCTTCATTATTTAAGACTATTGTTGAAATGTGGTTAAGAGCAGAAATTATTGGAATAATAAAATTTTTCGTGCTTTCCCCTCCCTGTTCTTTCTCCATCTCAGATATTTTTATTGAGTTTTGTTCATCAAAGCCACAAGCTGAAATTCTTTTTAGTTGTAGAAGGCAACCCTCGGAATTAAGAATTTCGCCTAAATCTCTTGCAATTGCTCTTATGTATGTGCCAGCTGAACATTTGATTTTTATTTCTATGATTCCGTTTATTTGGTCCCATTTCATTAAAGTAAGTTCGTCTATTTTTACTTCTCTTGGTGGTAATTCAAAAACTTCATTCCTGAAAGATTTCTTATAAGCTCTCTCACCATTAATGTGCACACTAGATACTTTCGGCGGAATTTGTTTAATAATTCCTCTAAATCTATTTAAGTATTGATCTAATTTTTCAGCACTGATTTTAGGCCAACTTTTTTGATTAATTATTTCTCCGTGAATATCATCAGTGTTAGTTCTTATACCTAATTTAATTTTTCCTATGTAAGTTTTACCCTGAGGGAGATATTGAATAAATCTTGTTGCACTGCCTATCGCGATTGGTAATATTCCTGTAACTTCTGGGTCAAGAGTTCCTGTGTGACCGACTTTTTTCGTATTAAGTAACTTCCTTATTTGTCTAACACAATCATGTGAGGTACATCCTTTATCTTTATTAATTACTAAGAATCCATCTTTAGTTTCCATTTTTAATATTAAGAAAACTTTGAGAAAGATTTATAACCATCCTATGATTTTGTTATCGGAAATTTAGAGTAAGAAATTGAAGAATAATAATATTATTGTAAGAGAGTTTTTAGACAATGCTTTTAATTTGAAATCACATTTAATGGAATACTTATCTATTAGAGAATGTGATTTAGATGGATTCCTTGCAAATGCAAAGATGAATTTGGCAAATTCACATCCTGGAGATGCTTTGAATGATGTTTCGGATTTTTATACTGAAATAGTTGGAGATCGGCATTTAGCTGATTTAGCTGCTTGGCATATCACAAGTAAGGACTACATAGCTGATACTTTAAAACTTCAGCAGAGATTTTCTAGAGAATTGGTTTTAGATTTTGGAGGAGGTATTGGAACGCACGCCTTAGCTAACGCTATGTCTTCAAAAGTTGAGCATGTTTTTTTTGTAGATATTAATGAGACAAATAGAAACTTTGTTGAATACAGGGCCAAGAAATTAGGAGTTGAAAAAAAACTTACTTTTTGCAAGACAATTCAAGATACAGAAATATCTAAATTTGATACGATCGTTTGCCTTGATGTTTTGGAACATCTTGCTGATCCAGCTTCACAAATTGAGATTTTCAATGAATTTATGGATCCTAATTCTATTGCTTTATTTAATTGGTATTTTTTCAAAGGAGAAAAAAATGAATATCCGTTTCATATCGACGACATTCAAATAGTTGAAAAATTTTTTGAGACTCTTCAATCAAATTTTTTAGAAGTATTTCATCCTATTCTTATAACTACAAGAGCTTATAAGAAAATTAGATAACTATATTAACTCTTTTTCTATTTCTTAAATTTCTTTTAATGCTTTCGAAACTTACTGTTCCTTCTCTGAGCGCAAAAAGGGTGTCATCTTTACCTTTCCCAACATTATTTCCTGGAAGGAAAGAAGTACCCCTTTGACGAATTAAAATTGATCCAGCAGTTACTTTTTCTCCTCCATAAGCTTTAACACCCAATCTTTTGGAATTTGAATCTCTTCCGTTTCTAGTAGAACCTGTTCCTTTTTTATGTGCCATTAGAAGTGTTTAATTTGTAGATTTTTCTGATTTTGGTTTAGTCTCTTTTTTGACAGTTTCCTTTTTTACAGAAGACTTGGGAGCGCTTTTACCAGTTGTTATAGATTTTACCATAACTCTTGTAAGTTCTTGTCTGTGACCCATCTTTCTTCTTGTCTTTTTTTTCGGACGCATCTTGTATACAAGAATTTTCTTATCTCTTCTATGTGAGACTACTTCTAATTCAATTTTTGCGTCTTTAACGTAAGGTTTACCAACACTTATTGAGTCCTTATCCTTTAAAAGTAAAACTTTTTCAAGTGTTATCTTGTCCTTCTCTTTTGCGTTTAACCTGTCTATGTCATAGTATTTATCAACTTCAAACCAAAATTGTTGGCCTGAAGTTTCTGCTATTGCATACAATTCAATACTTTGAGAAGGATTGTTTGAGGAGTTTTTAGAATTTGTCATATCTTAAAGACGCTACTAGGCTCAAATTAATAATTTGATTAAGCCCAATAAGCAATCATAATAATTTGTTTATTTTCTTATTTTGTAGTGTAATAAGTCAAGGGTTGTTTTAAATCTTTGATATCAATTCAGGAACTATAATGATGGCAGCAAGGAAAACATATATTTTAAAACTCTATGTTGCTGGAAATACTCCTAATTCGATGAGAGCTTTAAATACTTTAAGAGAAATTTTAGAAAATGAATTCAAAGGAGTTTATGCTTTGAAGGTTATCGATGTACTCAAGCAACCACAACTTGCAGAAGAAGATAAAATTTTAGCCACTCCAACGTTAGCTAAAATTTTACCGCCACCAGTTAGGAAAATAATAGGTGATCTTTCAGATAGAGAGAAAGTGTTAATTGGGTTAGATCTACTTTTTGATGAATTAACTGAAACTGAATATAGTGGAGATAAATAATAATTATAAAAATTTTAATTTTTAAATTAGCACAAAACTATGAATGATAAGAAATTTGGCAAATCAAATAAAATGCAAGTACAAAAATTACCAACTGGAATAGAAGGTTTTGATGATGTTTGTAGGGGTGGGTTGCCTGTATCTCGAAGTACACTCGTAAGTGGTACCTCAGGAACTGGTAAAACTGTTTTTTCTCTGCAATATTTACACCATGGAATTTGTAATTTTGATGAGCCTGGAATTTTTGTAACATTTGAGGAATCACCATTAGATATTATTAGAAATGCCGCAAGTTTTGGTTGGGATTTACAAGAATTAATTGATCAAAATAAACTTTTTATTTTGGACGCATCTCCTGATCCTGATGGTCAAGATGTGGCTGGCAACTTTGACTTGTCTGGTCTTATTGAGAGAATTAGTTATGCAATTAGAAAATATAAAGCTAAAAGAGTTGCAATAGATTCAATAACAGCTGTCTTTCAGCAGTATGACGCTATTTATGTTGTTAGACGGGAAATATTTAGATTGATAGCAAGATTAAAAGAAATAGGTGTGACAACAGTTATGACTACAGAAAGGGTGGATGATTACGGACCAATTGCTAGATATGGTGTAGAAGAATTTGTATCTGATAATGTTGTCTTATTAAGAAATGTTCTTGAGTCAGAGAAGAGAAGAAGAACTCTAGAAGTTCTGAAGTTGAGAGGTACGGTACATATGAAAGGTGAATATCCATTCACGATGGGAATGGATGGAATAAGTGTTTTTGCCTTAGGAGCAATGAGATTAACACAGAGATCCTCAAATATTAGGATTAGCTCAGGAGTTAAAGATCTTGATGATATGTGTGGTGGGGGATATTTTCAAGATTCCATTATTCTCGCCACTGGAGCGACTGGTACGGGCAAAACAATGCTTGTATCGAAATTTGTTGAAGATGCTTATAACAATAATGAAAGAGCAATACTTTTTGCATATGAAGAATCTAGGGCTCAATTGCTTAGGAATGCTACTAGCTGGGGCATAGATTTTGAAAAAATGGAAAGTGATGGATTATTAAAAATCATTTGTGCATATCCTGAATCAACTGGTTTAGAGGATCACTTACAAATTATAAAAACGCAAATTAATCAATTTAAACCAAAAAGAATGGCAATTGATTCTCTCTCTGCATTAGCCAGAGGTGTAAGTTTGAATGCATTTAGACAGTTTGTAATTGCTGTTACCGGTTATACAAAACAAGAGGAAATAGCAGGCTTTTTTACTAATACTGCAGAAGAATTCATGGGAAGTCATTCTATAACTGATTCTCACATCTCAACAATTACAGACACCATATTGTTGCTTCAATATGTAGAAATAAAAGGTGAGATGGCTCGAGCATTAAATGTTTTTAAAATGCGGGGATCATGGCATGATAAACGAATAAGAGAATTTATTATTACAAATAGTGGCCCAGAAATAAGGGATTCTTTTTCTAATTTTGAACAAATATTTAGTGGTGCCCCTCACAGAGTTGTGCCTGATCAAAATGTTCAAAATGTTTTTAAAGGAATAGATAATAATTAGATTATTTCTTTAATTTCAGAACCTGGAAAGGAATCTGAATTATTAATAGCTTTTGTCAATAATTCATCTTTATCAGATTGTGCCAAGGCCAAATCAAACCAAAACGTTGTTCCTACTCCTAATTCACTAGCCATACGAATCTCTCCACCATGTTTTTCAATTATTCCCCGAACTATAGACAAACCTAAACCGGTCCCTTGCTCAGTATGAACTGAATTCTCTACTCTATAAAAACGATCAAATATTTTTTCTTGGTCAGCTTGAGATATTCCTGAGCCAGTATCAGCAATCTCAATTCTTACTTTTGGAAGTGGTGAAACTAATTCACATTGAGGGGCTGCATCATTTTTAATACTTGGAGGGAAGGCAGGACAGGAATCTGGCCAAGTATAAGCTCTTATAATTAGGGCGCTGTTTTTTGGACTAAATTTCAATCCATTTCCTAGTAAATTATCAAAAACCTGCAAAAGTAAATCAAAATTTCCAAGAATTGGAGGAATAGTTTCCTCTATGTCATGAGCTAACGAAACATTTTTTTCTGAAGCATTGAGTCTATAGTTTCTAAGAGTCTGTTCTATTGCTGGTTTTATGTCCATTTGCTCTAGCTGAACAATTTTCCCAGACTCCAATCTAGATAAATCTAATACGTCATTCACAAGTCTTGTTAACCTATCAGTCTCTGAATTTGCAATTCCTAAAAATTCTATTTGTTCTTCATCAGAAAGCTGATCTTTTAAATCATGTAAGGTCTCTACATAACTTTTGATATTAAAAAGAGGTGTCCTTAATTCATGCGATACATTGCTTATGAATCTATTTTGCGCCGCGTTAAGTTCAACTTCTCTAGTTAAATCTTGTATTGTCACAGCAATTCCTTTTAATTCAACTTTATTTGTATCTAAGACTGATTGCAGGACAATTCTTAAGGTTCTTGCTGGTTCTCCTAAACTGAATCTTAAATCGTCTTTCTCCTTTTCCCTGTTTAAAATAGACTCTATATTGGTATGTAAGTCGTTAGATAAAATTTCAGGGATTTCATTTAAAAAATGTTTACCTTCTAGAAATCTTCCTTCCCAACGAAATAATCTCTTTGCTGTTGGATTAGTAAGTACAATATTGCCTTGTGAGTCCAATAATATTGCACCATCAGCCATTGTAGCTATTAATGATTGCTGCTTGATTTGTGCCGCTTTTAGTTCTTCTATATTAGCTTCATCATAATTTTCTAACTGTGTGGCCATTCGGTTAAATCCATTTAAGAGTTCTCCTAAATCACCTGTCATGGGTAAAGAAATTCTGGATTTAAAATTTCCTCTTGAAATTTCTCTAACACCTCTTACTAATTCTCTTACTGGTCTTGTAATTGTCAGTGCATTAAATACAGCTCCAAGTATTACTAAAACCCAAATAGAGATAAAAACTGCAATGGTTACTTCTCTAGTTAGGGCAGCACTGGCTAGTGCTTTTTTATTAGGAGTCACTCCCAACGCTAATGTTCCAAGATATTTGCCTTTCCACAACATCGGGACAAATACATCTGTTACTTGACCTTGAGGTGTCGCATGCTGCCTAACCAAAGGGAATTGCGGTCTCTTCTTCAATTCCGAAGGTAGTTTTAATTTTCGAGTGAGCTGAAACTGACTGTCTGAGCTTGTTGGGGTTGCACTTATAGGTATCCCAAGTTGAACAATATCTTCAGCATCAGTAAAGAATATATAACGGAGGTTTCGACTTGATCTCCAAAACTTCTCAGCTACATTTGAAATTTCTTTTTTTTGGTTATTAGCGACTAATTCTGTAACATTCCCAGATAACAATAAGCCAAGATCTCGAGCATATCTAGTATCATTCATACCGGCATCTCTTTGGATACTATTTAACGCAAAAAAAGTTATTCCTGTCATTAGAAGGCTTACGACAAGAGTTGCTATAGCTAACAACTTTGTTCTTAAACTGAATCCACTCCACCAAGCGATGAGTCCATTAATCCAATAGTTACTATTCATATCTTCATTTTCAGTGATGTTATATTTTCTATTTTCTCGATTATTGGTATCAACCATAAGCTTAATTCTCCTTAGAAAATTTTTTTCTGACTTGGTAACCTATGTCATTTCTGAAGTAAATACCCTCAAAATGAATTTTTTTTAAATACTTATATGCTTTTTCAAAAACCATATCGAAGTCTTTATCTTGGCAGACAATACTTAAGACTCTTCCTCCATTAGTTAATAATTTCCCATCTTCACTTAAAGAAGTACCTGAGTCGAAGATTTGACAATCATTTGTGTCAATCTCATCCATATTTATTTGAAAGCCTGTTTTATAATCGTAAGGATAACCTTTGGAGGTAGCTATTACACAACCACTTACTTTTTCAGAAGTATTAATTTTTTCATCACCAGTTAAGTTTCCCATTGAGCATTTTTCTAAAAGAAATACAAAATTTTGATCCATCAAGGGCATTATTGTTTGGCATTCTGGATCGCCAAATCTACAATTATATTCTATAACTTTGGGCCCAGATTCTGTGATCATTAATCCAAAGTAAATTACACCTCGATAGTTAATATTTCTTTTATTTAGTTCATTTATTGTAGGTTCAATTATCTCTTTGATAATTTTATTCAGGTAATCTCCTGTTAATAATGGGGCAGGAGAATAAGCTCCCATACCTCCTGTATTTGGCCCTTTATCTTTCTCATTAAGTCGTTTGTGATCTTGGGCGGTTGGAAGTAAGGTGTATCTCTTCCCATCGCATAAAGCAAAAACTGAAACTTCTGGTCCTTGAATTTTTTCTTCTAGAACAACTACATTCCCAGAGTTGCCAAATCTACCATTAAAAATCGACTCTGCTGCTTTTAAACATTCATCTTTTGAATTAGGAATGAAAACACCTTTACCTGAAGCTAGACCATCAGCTTTTACTACCAGTGGAATTGATGCAGAATTGATGATTTTTTTTGCTTCTTCAAAAGAATTGACTTTCCAAAAGTTTGCAGTTGGAATATTTGCGTCTTGCATAAATTCCTTTGCCCAAGATTTACTAAATTCTAATTTTGCGCCATCTTTATTAGGACCAAATACTTTAAAATCTTTTTGGCGAAGAAAATCAGCTAATCCATTTGCTAGAGGTATTTCTGGTCCAATTACAACTAAATCTATCTTAAGAAAATCAAGCTTTTCTAAAAGTTCATTTTTATTATTTATATCAATTTTTATTCTTTCACATTTATTTATTCTTTCTGAACCACCGTTACCAGGTATTAAATAAACTTTTTTAATTAATTCATTTTTTTGAATGGCCCAAGCTAAAGAGTTTTCTCTCCCGCCATTTCCAATAATTAAGATATTTTCTAATCTAATTAAGCTTCTAGAACTTTTTGAATGAATTCCCATATATTGTTTTTAAAGGTTATGAGGTTTTGATTGATAATCAGTTAAAATGAAATAAGATCATTTGAAGTTGATCTCTAATAATTATGTTAATTACAAAAAGTACTTTAGTAATCATAATGAGGTTTTAAATTAATGAATAATAAATATGAGTTGATATATGAAGGCAAAGCAAAAAAAGTATTTACTTATGATGATCTAGATAAAGTAAAAATTGAATTTAAAGATGATGCGACAGCTTTTAATGCGTTGAAAAAAGAAAAATTTGAAGGTAAAGGCAAACTTAATTGCCTTATAAGTGCAAGAATTTTTGAGATTCTCATCAAGAAGAATATTCCAACTCATTTTATTGAACTTGAAAATGAAAATACAATGATTGCAAAAAAAATAAAAGTAATTCCATTAGAAATTGTTCTAAGAAATACTGCTTATGGATCTTTGTGTAAACAAACAACTATTAAACCTGGAACTTTGCTATCAAAACCATTAATTGATATCTATCTTAAAAATGATGAACTTAATGATCCCCTCCTTACAAAAGATAGAATTGAATTAATGAAAATACTAAGCGCTGATGATTTAGAGTTTATAATTAATTTAACTTTAAAAATTAATGTAATTTTGAAAAGTTTTTTTAAAAATATTCAACTTCAACTTGTAGATTTTAAATTGGAATTTGGTTATGATCTTGGAAATAATATTATCCTTGGGGATGAAATAAGTCCTGATAATTGTAGATTGTGGGATCTAAATCAAAAAAATGATATAATTGTAAGTCTTGATAAAGATATATTTAGGAATGATTTAGGTGGTCTAATTGAAGCTTATAGCGAAATCCACCGAAGAATAAACGATTTTCTTAAACCTAATTGAATAAATAATGACTTACTCATCTTAATCACAAGTAATATGCAAAAACATTTTTTAAAATTTGGAAAGGTTTTCATAAATGTTGCCTGCTCCCCTTTGATTTTGATATCAAATAATTCAGAACTGGCTGCTAAGTATTTATCAAATGATGTTGATCAATCAATACAAACTTTTGAAATACCAGATATTAATAATGTTTTATTTCAAGGGATTGATATTAAAAAAAAGAAAGAATTTCTTCTTGCAGAAAATAATAACGATTCTAATGAAGAAAGTGTTCTTATCTCAGAAATAATTATCGAAGGTTGGGAAACTCATCCTGAGGGTAGAAAACTTGAATTAGCTGCATATGATTCCATGAGCATAAAGCCTGGAAGTATTGTTGATAATCGAATTTTAAATCAAGACCTTAATGCAATATATGCTAGTGGGTGGTTTTCTGGAGTTAAAATAAAGCCTCAAAATGGGCCACTAGGTGTGAGACTAATAGTAAATGTAGTGCCTAATCCAATTTTGACGAAAGTTGAACTTAATCCAATAAACTCTATAGTCTCCAATGAATATGTAGATGATATTTTTAAAAATTATTATGGGACAACACTTAACCTGCGTGAATTTCAAAATAAGATAGAAATAATAAAAGAGCGTTATGAAAAAGCAGGTTATTCTTTAGCAAGAATAAGTGGCCCAGATAGAATCTCTGAGAACGGAGTAGTGATATTAAAAGTTTCTGAGGGCCTTATATCTGACGTAAAAATAAGATTCCCAAATTCTGATGGTGAATTTATTATTGATGGAAAACCTAGAAAAGGGAAAACAAAAAACTGGGTTATAAGGAGAGAATTAAAAACACAACCTGGCACCATTTTTAATAGAAAAATTTTAGAAGCTGATATCGGTAGACTTTATGCCACATCATTATTTGATGATGTAAAGGTTTCTCTTAGCCCTGATAATTTAAATCCTGGTCAAGTCATAATTTTTTTAGACTTGAGCGAACAAAGAACAGGATCATTGACCGGTGGACTAGGATATAGCAATGGTTCAGGTATCTTCGCCTCAATTGGTTTGCAAGAAACAAATACTCTAGGAAGAGCATGGTCTACAAATTTGAATCTAAATTTCGGAGAATATTCAACCACCTATAATTTTTCATTATCTGATCCATGGATTAAAGGAGATAAGCATAAAACATCTTTTAGAACAAATCTTTTTTTAAGCAGAGATTATCCACAAGAATTTAAAAGTGAAAATAATGGGCGCATATACGCAGTAGATGATACTACTACTTCAACTTCTGATACTTTTTCGTCAATAGTTTTAGAAAAAACAGGAGGTGGTTTTTCTTTTGCAAGGCCATTAAATGGTGGAGATCCATTTAAGGTCGCTAAATGGAGAGTTCTTGCAGGAATGAACTTTAAGAAAGTAAAGATGATTGATGGCGATGGCAATAAAAAACCTTATGGTGATAAGACTCCCACTACAGGAAATATAAATGATATTATCTGTATTGGATTTACACCAAATGATGGTTCATGCCCTGAAGAAAATACATTAGTGAGTGTTATCGCGAGTACTTCTAGAAATAATTTGAACAGTTCTATTAACCCAACTGCAGGAAATAAATTTACTTTTGGTACTGAACAATTTGTTTCAATGGGAAAAAATTCTCCAACTTTTAATAGAATAAGAGCATCATATTCTTATTTTATACCTACAAAACTGATCAATTTAACAAAAGCATGTAAATCTAGTAAAGCTACTAGTGAAGATTGTCCTCAAACTATTGGTTTACAATTTAAGGCTGGAACTATTCTTGGGGAACTGCCTCCTTATGAATCATTTTGTATGGGAGGAACATCATCAGTTAGAGGGTGGGGATCATGTGATTTAGCTGTAAGTAAAAGTTTTGTTGAAGGTACTGCAGAATATAGATTTCCTGTTTGGAGAATGATATCAGGAGCTTTATTTGTTGATGCAGGAAGTGACTTAGGATCTCAAAATGATGTTCCAGGGAAACCTGGCAAATTATTACAGAAATCTGGTTCTGGTTATTCGCTTGGAGGAGGGGTTGGAGTAAAAACGCCAATTGGGCCATTAAGATTAGATGTCGCTAGTAAGGATCTAAGCGGAGATTGGAGATATACACTTGGAGTGGGATGGAAGTTTTAAGTGTTTTCTTGGCCTACTAATTATGATTTCTGCTATACCTTGGCTGGTGTTATCTCCAGAGAAGGTATAGGCCTTCATAGTGGTGAAAAAACAAGAGTTAAAATTTCTCCTTATGAAAAAGAAGGATATTATGTCTCTTTCAAGGATAAACCTGGCGAGATTTTTAAGTTAACTCAGGATTTAATTGGAAGTACCATGCTTTGTACCGCAGTTAAATTGGGAGGGCGAAATTTATATACTATTGAGCATCTACTATCATCGATGGCTGGGTGTGGGTTAAGTTATATTCATATTGAGGTTGATGGGAAAGAGATTCCTCTTTTAGATGGATCAGCAATCCAGTGGGTTAAAGATTTTGAAGAAGTAGGTATAAAAAAGGCACCTAGACCAGATAATTTCTTTCAAGAGATTAATAAATCAATAATTTTAAATAAAGAAGGTTCAGTAATAGCAGCAACCCCTTCTAAAAAAACTACAATTATATCCACAATAAATTTTGACTATAAAGCCATTGGGAATCAAACTTTTGTGATTGACTTAAATCCAAAAAATTTTGTTGAAATGATTGCTCCTGCTAGAACTTTTGGTTTTAAAGATCAATTTCAAGAGTTAAGTGAACTTGGATTAATTAAAGGCGGAAGTTTGGAAAATGCCCTTGTTTGTGACGGTGATAAATGGGTAAATCCACCATTAAGATTTGATAATGAACCAATAAGACATAAAATTTTAGACCTAATTGGGGACTTGGCTTTGGTAGGGTTACCTAAGGCTCAAATTTTAGTTTATAAAGGATCACATTCTTTAAATGCTTTATTGGCCTCATCGCTAACAAATTAACTTTATCTTTAATTGTTTTGGAAAAGAAATTATCCAGTGAAAATAATCAACTTTCCTCTGAGCACATATTAGGTTTGTTACCTCACAGATATCCTTTCGCTCTTGTGGACAAAGTTATAGAGCATATTCCTGGGGAAAGAGCTGTTGCAGTAAAAAATGTAACTATAAATGAGCCTCAATTTCAAGGACACTTTCCTGAGAGACCCTTGATGCCAGGTGTTCTTATTGTTGAATCAATGGCTCAAGTGGGGGGAATAATTGTAACGCAAATGCCCGATCTCCCTAAGGGACTTTTCGTCTTTGCTGGGATCAATAATGTTAAATTCAGAAAACCAGTTGTGCCAGGAGATCAATTGATAATTTCTTGTGAATTATTGTCTATTAAAAGACAAAGATTTGGGAAAGTTAAAGGTGAGGCGCATGTTGATGGGAAGTTGGTCTGTGCTGGAGAGTTAATGTTCTCATTAGTTGATTAGGGATATGGATAATAAAAATATTGAATTAAACTCAAGCTTTAGTGGTGTAAAAGTTCACCCAAATGCTTTTGTAGATCCAAGTGCCGAATTACATGATGGGGTTATTGTCTCTCAAGGGGCTATTGTCGGCCCTGATGTGATTATCGGGAAAGGAACGGAAATAGGACCTAATGCTGTTATTGCAGGAAGAACTCATATTGGGATAAATAATAAAGTTTTTCCAAGTGTTTTTATAGGTCTTGATCCCCAGGACCTTAAATATAAAGGGGCTCCTACTGAAGTAATTATTGGAAATAATAATACTTTTAGAGAATGCGTAACTATTAATAAAGCAACTTATGAAGGAGAAAAAACTATTATTGGCAATAATAATTTGTTAATGGCTTACACTCACATCGGCCATAATTGTGAACTTGGTAACAGGATAGTTTTATCAAATAGTGTTCAAGTTGCGGGACATGTAAAGATTGAAGATAAAGCTATTATTGGGGGTTGTTTAGGTATTCATCAATTTGTACATATTGGATATTTAGCAATGATTGGAGGAATGACTAGGGTAGATAGAGATGTACCACCTTTTTGTTTGGCCGAAGGGCATCCAGGAAGATTGAGAGGTTTGAATAGGATTGGAATTAAGAGAAGTGGTTTAATGGAAAATAAAGATTTTGACTTAAAATTACTTCAAAGAACTTGGAATCTACTTTTTAAATCAAATGATGCGATTTCAAATTCACTAGAAAAAGTAATGACAGGAGAATTAGATTTTTCATCTTCAAAATTATGTAGTTTTTTAAAAGAGTCAATATCTAAAGAAAGACGAGGACCAATGCCTATAGTAAATTTATGAATAAAAAGATATTTATAAGTACTGGAGAAGTTTCTGGTGATTTGCACGGAAGTTTGTTATCAAAAGCATTATTGTATGAAGCTAAAAAAAAATCTATAGATTTAGAAATTTGCGGATTAGGTGGGGAAAGGATGAAGAAAGAAGGTGTAAAAATTCTTCAGGATACTACATCAATTAGTGCAATAGGAATTTGGGAGGCTTTACCTCTTATTCTTCCAACATTGAGAATTCAAAAAAGGTTCTATAAATTACTAAAAAAATATCCTCCAGATTGTTTGATTCTGATTGACTATATGGGTCCCAATATAAAAATTGGTACTAAATTAAAAAGATCGAATACTAAAATTCCAATTTTTTACTATATTGCTCCTCAAGAGTGGGCTTGGAGAGTTGGCAATAACACTACAACAAATCTAATAAAATTTTCTGATAAAATTTTTGCGATTTTCAAGAAAGAAGCAGCTTTTTATAAAAAGAGGGGCGGAAATGTCTTATGGGTTGGACATCCAATGATTGATTTGACAAAAAAACTTCCTCTTAAAAGAGATGCTAGATCTATTTTGAACCTTCGCGCTGATCAAAACATCCTACTTTTGATGCCTGCATCAAGACCTCAAGAATTAAGATATATATTACCTACTTTTATGCAAGCGGCTAAAAAATTACAACAAAAATATCCAAGTTTGGTTGTCTATATCCCTTCTTGTAGGAATGATTTTGATGAAATATTCAAAAAATCCTTTCGCACATATCAAGTTAAAGGTCTTGTGATTTCTAAAAAAGATAGTGCAAAATTAAAGCCTTACATTTATTCACTCACTAAAATTGCTTTTTGTAAATCTGGAACAGTTAATATGGAACTAGCTTTATATGGAATCCCGCAGATTGTTGGGTATAGAGTAAGTAGGGTGACAGCTTTTATTGCTAAAAAAATTCTCAATTTCAAAGTAAAATTTATTTCCCCAGTAAATTTGTTAGTTAATAAATTAATAATCCCTGAGTTTGTACAGAGAGACTTTGACGAAAAGACAATTTTCTACAAATCTTGTAAGATTCTTGAAGGAAAGTCAGAAAAAATAAAAATAAAAAAAGGTTATGCTTTTTTAAAAAAAGAATTAGGACAAGAGGGCGTAGTCCAAAGAGCTGCTAAAGAGATTATTAATTCTATTATTTGAACTTTATAATAAAAAAATGAAATATTTTTTACCTCTAATTATTGCTCTTTCAATAGTTATAAGCCCCGTGAACGCTTATGCAGAGGAATTGATTCTCGCAGGAGGCTGTTTTTGGTGTTTAGAGCATGATTTAGAGTCATTGAAGGGGATAAATTTTGTAAAAAGTGGCTATTCTGGCGGAGATTTACAAAAACCTACTTACGAAAATCATGAAGGACATCAGGAAGTGGTTTTGGTGGACTATGATTCCCAATCGGTAACTTTACCCGAAATACTTAGGCTATATTTCAGAAATATTGATCCTTTGGACGCCAAGGGTCAATTTTGTGATCGTGGAGATTCTTACAGGCCAGTGATCTTTTTCAAAAATGAAACTGAGGAAAGTGAGGCAAAAAATGCAATTGTTTCGGCCTCCAATGAATTGCTTGTGCCATTAGAAAAAATATCTGTAGAACTAAAATCAAAAGGTAAATTTTGGTTAGCTGAAGAATATCATCAGGATTTTGCTGAGAGAAATGAATTAAAATATAAGTTTTATAGATTCTCATGTGGGAGAGATCAGAGGTTGGATAAATTATGGGGCGATAATGCTAGATCAACAAATCTTTGGAATGAATAATTAGGATATAGTTATTTATTTTTAATCCATTGAACAAGAGTTTTAACTCCAAAACCTGTTGCGCCTGATGGGTTAATTCCCTTATTCTTGTCAGTCCAACAAGTTCCAGCAATATCAATATGAGCCCATTTAATCTCTTTATCAAAGAATTCTTCTAAAAACAAAGCAGCTGTTATTGAGCCACCTGCTCTAGGACCTGTATTCTTCATATCAGCTATATGAGACTTTAAACCTTCTTTATAAGATTTTTGTAAAGGCATTTGCCATAATTCTTCTCCAGACTTGGCTGATGCAGCTTTTAGGTCATTTGCTAGATCATCATTATTGCTCCAAAATCCAGCTACATCATTCCCTAATGCAACAACAATAGCTCCTGTTAAAGTTGCGAGATCTATAATTGAATCCGGTTTTAAATTTGATGCGTAAGTTAAAGCATCAGCTAATGTGAGTCTACCCTCCGCATCAGTGTTATTTATTTCAATTGTCTTACCATTAGATGCTTTAATTACATCTCCAGGATGTACTGCAGATCCATTTATCATGTTTTCGCAAGATGCCACAATAAAATGAATTTCTAATCCCTTAGGTTTTATTGCTCCAAGTGCTTTTGCTGCTCCTAACACTGCAGCGCTTCCGCCCATATCATATTTCATCATTTCAATTTGAGATGCTCCTACTTTCAGATTGTATCCTCCAGAATCAAAGGTTAAACCCTTCCCAACAAGTGCAATCTTTTCTTTTATAGGCCCCTCTGACTTTAAAGTAAGATGTATAAATTTTGGATCTAGATCAGAACCTTTTGCTACAGCTAAATATGCACCCATTCCTAAATCTTCACAATCTTTGGCCTCTAAAATTTTTACTTCCAAACCATGATCTTTAGCTATTTGAGAAGCTTGTATAGACATTTCCTGAGGCGTAAGACTATTTGGAGGGGCGGCTACAAGTCTTCGAGCTAGTTCTACGCCTTCACATATTTGCGCTGTCTCTTCAAAGCTAATATTCTCAAATTTTTTTAAATTCAAAAACTCAATTTCTTTAAGAACTTTCTTTTCATCTTTTTTCTTATTGAATCTATTGTCCTTATAGGCAGATAATCTAGCTGACTCTGCTAATTGATTTATTTCTAGTTGTGAATTTATAAATTCCCAAGGTAACAAGATACTGATCTTTTCATTTTTATCAACAGTTTTCCTAACTAGATTTCCTATAGAGTTTTCTATATCACTTTTATTTAGGTCTTTAGATTTGCCAAGACCAACTATGATTAAAGTTTCTAATTTTTGATCTAAAAATTCAAAGCTTAAAGTTTTTCCTTTTTCTCCTTTAAATTTTTTTTGAGTAACTTTTTTTAGTAATAATTTTGGGTCAATAACAAATTTTATGTTTTCAAGTTGGCTTGCAATTTCTTCCTCTAAAACTCCAAAAATTAATGAAGCACCTTGCCAGTTATCTAGATTTTTTATGAATGTGGAAAATTGCATTTGTTAAATGGATGTAATTAACTTTTAGTTGTTTGTGAAAGTCGTTGCCCACCTATCTCGAGTTTCTTTATTAAAAGGTGGTAACCATAAATATATCAGTTGCTGTTCTAATTTACGTCTTAATTTAACTTCTTTAGGTACATCTAAGAAGAAACGAATATCTTGGTGACTTGAGAGTTTGTTATGAGCTAGGGCTTCTTTATAGTTCATGAGGTAATTTTTACAGTCATGTTCTCCCTTCCATCTTTTATTTGCCGAATTTGTTTCTCCTATATAAAGGATAATTTTAGAATTCTCCATAGTATCAATTACAAAATACATTGCTGGACCATTGTGTATATATTGATTGGTTCTCCAAAAGTTCAATGATAATGGCTGCAAGGAAAACGGATCAATTTTTCTTTCATTTGAAATTGTATTTATTGGAAGACTTGTTTGGTGCAAATTTTTATTGAGATTATCTTTTGAAATTTTGAATTGGTGACTATGTATTCTATTTCTCCATTTAGTTAGGATTTCGCCTTTGATTTTTAGATTATTTGAGTGTTGAAAATTTATTGATGTATTTACATTTGAACC
This sequence comes from Prochlorococcus sp. scB243_495D8, assembly GCA_000634195.1. Taxonomy (GTDB): domain Bacteria; phylum Cyanobacteriota; class Cyanobacteriia; order PCC-6307; family Cyanobiaceae; genus Prochlorococcus_A. Next base: position 46,361 of record JFLT01000186.1, on the reverse strand, counting down.
AAATAATTCAAATTGTCTATTTTGGTTTGAAATATTATTTACGTTAAATTTTTCCAATATTGATGAAACATGTCTATTAAATTTAATTCTGAAAAAATATAAATCAAAGAATTATTCATAAACTAAAATTTATTAATCTTCTAATCAATTTAAAAGATTCTCGTTATCTTGTAGCTGAGCCTTAATCTGCGAAGTAAAAAAATAGAAATGGGATTCTTTTAGTCAGAAGAAACCTTATAAATTAATCTTTGTGTTTAAAATTTTAGGTAGTATTTTCTACCTTTCAATTATTGGTAAAATATATTAGTTTAAGATAACCATTGTGCAACTTCACTTCAATTCACATTGTTTTAGGAAGTGAAAATCATTTAAAGTTGCACCGTTGCAACAACTTATTCAAAACATGCATAACAAGAAAGTCAGTTGTAATAGTGTTTCTCAGAGATTAGAGGGAGTAAAATAATCATGGGTTTTTTTGAGTCAGACATCGTTCAAGAAGAAGCTAAAAAGCTTTTTACAGATTACCAAGAACTTATGAAACTTGGCTCTGATTATGGAAAATTTGACAGAGAAGGAAAAAAAATGTTTATAAAAAAAATGGAATCTCTTATGGATCGTTATAAGGTTTTTATGAAGAGATTTGAATTGTCTGAAGATTTTCAAGCAAAAATGACAGTAGAGCAATTAAAGACACAGTTAAGTCAATTTGGGATTACTCCTGATCAAATGTTCGATCAAATGAATAAAACCTTAATAAGAATGAAGGATGAACTTGATAAAACTTCTTAAAGTTAAGGTTAAAGCTTCATGACAGATAATTTAAAATTGCCATCATGGCTGTCAAGAGGAATAGAAGAATATTTTCCAATTAAGGGAACAGATCAAACCTTTTCGGAGATAATTGATAATGCGAAAAAAAATAATAAAAAATTAAGGGTTAAACTCGGCATCGATCCTACTGGAACCGATATTCATCTTGGGCACAGCATATTGTTTAAAAAACTTAGGGCATTCCAAGATAATGGACATATTGCAGTTCTAATTATTGGGGATTTTACTGCTCAAATTGGAGATCCAACCGGAAAAAACAAAACAAGAGTTCAGTTATCGGAAAAACAAGTTAAGGATAATGCAAAAACATACTTAACCCAACTAGGGATGGGAAAGCCAGCCAATGAATCTATTTTAGATTTTGATGCAAAAGATAGAATAGAAATTAGATATAACAGTGAATGGTTAAAAGGATTAAATCTTAATTCCATAATTGACTTAATGGGGAGTGCAACAGTTAGTCAAATGCTTGCTAAGGAAGAATTTAATAAAAGGCACACTGCGCAAGTTCCAATTGCTTTGCATGAATTCTTATATCCACTATTACAAGGTTACGATTCAGTAGTTGTTCAATCAGATATTGAGCTTGGAGGCACAGATCAAAAATTTAATATTGCAATAGGAAGAGACCTTCAAAGGCATTTTAAACAAGACCCTCAATTTGGTGTTCTGCTGCCAATTTTGACAGGTTTAGATGGAGTTAAGAAGATGAGTAAATCTGAATGTAACACCGTCGGTTTAACTGAAGATCCTCTCTCAATGTATTCAAAATTAGAAAAAGTACCCGATAATATAATACCCACCTATTTTGAATTACTTACTGAATTAGATTTAAATTTTCTGGAAAACTCAAATCCTCGTGAATTACAGAGAAGAATGGCTTTAGAAGTTACTACTTTATTCCATGGGGCCGAAGAAGCATTAAAGGCTCAATCAAACTGTGAAAAATTATTCCTTGGATACAAAGAGAAAGTTGGAGAAATTCCAGAGATTTCTTTAAAAGAAGTAGTTTTTCCAGTAAAGTTTTTCTACTTGTTAAGTGCTCTAAAACTTTTCAAATCTAGCAGCGAATCCAAAAGATCTATTAAAGGTGGGGGTGTAAAAATTGATAGTCAAAAAGTAATAAATCCTGATTTAGTTTTTAATTCAAAAAATGATTTGGTAGGAAAAATTTTGCAAATTGGGAAAAAAATAATTAAGAGGTTTGAAAACTGAAAGTTGATGAATAACAGATTTAATTCAGAAGATAAAATAATATTGGCAATTGATGGATTAGATGTAAGTCAAGCAAAATTACTTTTGGAAAAATGTCCTAATATTAAATGGGTTAAAGTCGGTTTAGAACTTTTTGTTAGGGAAGGTCCAAGAGTTATTGAAATATTAAAAGGTTTAAATAAAAAAATTTTTTTAGACTTAAAGTTTCACGATATTCCAAATACCATGAGTGCAGCATGTTTCCAAGTTTCAAAACTAGGGGTTGATATAATTTCTATTCATGCTTCAGCAGGTTTAAAAGCTCTTAAAGATTCGAAAAAAGCATCTTTAGAGGGAGCCAACTCAGTCAGTGTAAAACCTCCATTAGTTGTAGGAATAACTGTTTTAACAAGCTTTTCTCTTAGAGATTTTCAAACTGATCTTGATAGAAATAATTCAATTGAAGAAAATGTATTGAGACTTGCAAAGTTGTCTTTTGATGCCGGATTAGATGGATGTGTTTGTTCCCCTTGGGAGGTAAAAATGTTGAGATCTATTTATAAGGATAATTTTGAACTTATTACACCAGGTATCAGATTAAATATTGACAATAAAGATGATCAAAATAGAATTATGACCCCCTATGAAGCTATAGATAATGGCGCTTCTAAGTTGGTCATTGGTAGATCAATTTCAAAAGCCATAGATCCTAATAAAGCTTTAATAGAAATATTTAAATCTATTGATTCTGATTAATTTTAGATTCTTCTCCCTTAAGCAATCTTGTTATGTTTGTTCTATGTTTCCAAATTACTAATAATGCGACAATTAAACTTATAAAAAGGTATGAGTGCATAAAATTACCTAGGTAAAAAAACATAAAAATAGGAAGTAATATTGCAGCTGAAATACTTGATAAAGAAACAAATTTAGTTTTTGTTAGGACTATTAAAAAAATGCCAAGAGATGCGAGTCCAACTTTCCAAGAAAGAGCTAAAAACATACCTAATCCAGTTGCAACAGCTTTCCCTCCTTTACCTCTAAGCCATATTGGCCAAATATGTCCTGAAATAGCGGATATGCCAGCTATAACTTCTATTAATCCTTGATCCGTGTAATATTGAGCAATTTTTACTGCAATAAGGCCTTTCCCAACGTCAATGATAAATACAAAAAGTGCTGGCCATTTCCCAACATTTCTTAAAACATTTGTGGCACCTGTAGATCCAGAACCAATAGTTCTTAGATCTATATTTTTGAGATATTTCCCAATTAAAAAACCTGTCGGAAGTGATCCTAAAAGATAACTTGCAAAAATTATTAAGATATTCATAAAGCTTAGTTTAGTTCAAGATCATCGTAAATTTCATTATCTGAACCAGCAAATGCAACCCATAATGGGAATTGAAGTATTGGAATTTCAACAGAGGTTTCTGCTGCATCAATGATAATAAATGGCAATTCTTCATTCGCTTCTAATCTATCAGCTCTCTCGATGACACCTTCAGGCCTTTCAAAAAGAACAATCCCACTATTAGGTCCAAAGTCATCCCTTGTTAGACCAAGTGAATCTTGAAGAATTCTTCTCCATTCACCTAATCGTTCAGGCTGCGAAGCTAAAATAAGAGTCTGAAATTGGTCTCCATATAATTCGCCAAGAATAGATATTAATCCAGCTGATAACAAGGCATTTTTTTGTCGAGATCCTCTACTTTCAAGAGAACCTCTTCCGCCCATGTTAAAGAACCAATCATCCATAATTTCTATATCTGAGGAATCAAGACTCCGTCTTAATTTCCAAGGTTCTGCATAAAAGTCGGGTTGTTCTGTGAAACTTGAAAAGCAACTTTTTATAATCTCTTCATCTGGCTTAAATGTCTCGGAAAGAGCAGGAACATTAACTACATTATTTGTGCTATTGCCTTGCTTTTTCTCATCAAGGGGAGAAGGCTTTACGATTATTGGTTGAGAAACTAATTCAAGCCTCTCTACGTTTTGTGAAAGATTCTGCAAAGCTCCAGTTAAGTACTCTTGAAAGCCTTTAACTCTTTTAGCAATATTATCTGACTGTCCTTTAAAATTAGACTCAATATCTTTTTCTATTTCATTTTTTTTGGTTTCTAACTCTTTTATTTCTTTAACTAAAGAATCTTTTTTTGAAAAGAGATTTCTAAAAATTTCATTAGAAATTTCATCAAAAGATTTAGTTGATTTATCGTTTTTCGGTGTAATTTTTTTATTTTGACTTGTATTTTTCTTACTAATTTCTTTTGTTTTATAATCTGAAATTGACTTATCTATTTTTAATTCCTTTTCAGGATTATTGTCGGGAATTTCTGTATTGGTCATTGAAATAATTTAGATGATTAAGCAAAGTCTGAATTTTAAGAATTTTTAATTTCCAGGGAGTCAACTTTTTTTATGAGCTCATCTTTTAATTGCTTTGGATTAAATAAAATTGGTAATAAATGAGGACTGGACTTTTCTCTAAAATAAAAAATACCTGGGATTATAGGGAAAAAGAATTTCCATGATATCCAGTTCTTGAATGGAAAAGTTCTAATCTCTTTCCCTAATTGTAAAACGACAAAATCATCATTTGTTATTTTTATTCTTAAGGTAAATGACTGAAGTAATAAAAAAAAGCTAAAAGAAGCAAAAACTATTGTTGGCAAAGAACCAATATTCAAAAACAAAAGCATAAAACTTAAAACTATTAGAATGATTGGCAACTGAAATGATGGAGATATTATTACTGGTTCCTCTTTTTTTGATTTAGTGTTAAACATAGGGTTATCCAAATAAAATTTGTGTTAGAAACACATCCATTAAAGATACAGTAACAAGAGTCATTACGACTGCGCCTGTTGTACTTGTTCCAACTTCTTTTGGACCACCTTTAGTTGTGAGTCCATATCCACAAGCAATGATTGAAATAAGTAATCCGAACACTACAGATTTTATTAACATTGAAGTTAAGTCTGTACTGGTTAAACTAACATTACCTGATCTTACGGATGTCCAAAAAACTATTGGAGGAACTTTATAAAAAACTGTGCTCCAAATTTGTCCACTCCATAAAGCTACAGATAAAAACAAAAGACACTGTATTGGTGACATTATTACCATAGATAGTAATCTCGGGACTACCAAATATTGGACTGGTTCGGTCCTTAACATGGTTATTGCCTCAATTTGTTCTGTGACTTTCATAGTGCCCAGCTGAGCAGCATATGCAGTGGCAACCTTGCCAGTCATTAAAGTAGCAGTTAGAAGAGGAGCCATTTCTCTCGCCATGCCTACTGCTAATAAACCTCCAATTTCACTTGAAACCCCCATGCTTGTAAGTTGTGATGCAACTTGAATATTAAAAACTGTACCTGCTGCAATTCCTGTAATTAATACAATTAACAAACTGCCAGGACCTGACTCCATAAGTTGGTCAAAGAGATCATTTTTGGAAATTTTACCCTTAAAGATAAAATTAATTGCTTGCCCGCCAATGATTAAACTGCTTAGAAGTCTCTTGAAAAAATTAAGGTAATACATATCTTTATATTAGTTTGTAATTAATTTCCGATCCCATTTTCTCATAATTAAAAGACCAATTATTACCAGTATTGAGGGTATAAAACCAATACATAATCTAATAGTTAATTGTGCTGAGTAGCATTGTTCAATAATATTTAGACCATCTTTATCAACAAAGCATGATTGATAGCCTGATAAATACAATAAAAATCCTAATAATTGAACACTAAACGCGATACCAATCTTCTGAATAAGTACCATCCAAGCAGTATATAATCCTGCTGGTTTCTCTGGGTCTTCGTCTATTGCATCAGGAAGTAGTGACCAAGGGATAAGAAAAGCGGTTGAAGCTCCAATGCCAATAATACAGATTATAAAAATTAAAAGAATGAACAGAAATATGTTGCTGGCATTTACGAATAAACTATCTCCAGCTCCTGAAATTTTTGATAATGAAGGTAAAAATAAAGCTGCTGTACATGAAATTATCCATATAATCGCTCCATAGTTTAAAGCTGAAATCCTGTTCAATTTATTTGATACTCTGGTCCATATTTGTAAACCCACTAAAGCACTAATTTGGAAAGGTATCGGGATCCACTTCGCAATATATGATGGTACGTTCAGTACATCCTCGACATAGATTAACGCTACTGTTTGCATTAATTGTAAGGCGCACCAGAGAAGAATATAGAGCGTAATAACTTTTAGAAATTTTTTATTTCTAAAGATCCTTTTGAATTGAAGTGTTATAGATTCAACTTTTCCTGAAGGCCTTCTTGCTTTTTTTGCGAATGGAGCTAATCCCCAACAAGAAATTAATGTTGCAGCAACTGCAATACATCCGCTTATTTTACCCATTAAAAAATATTCATTATTTTCTGATCCTTCGGAACCTAATACAACGCCAGCAATTATTAAACCAGTTAGTCCTGCGATTATTGAGCCAGTAAATCTTGATGCGTTTAGTCTTGTTCTTATAACTGTTTTTTCAGAAATTTCAGTAGAAAGAGCTGCGAAAGGAAGATTAATACTTGTATATGCAGTCATTACGATTATAGAAATTATGGCATAGTAAATAGTCTTGGTTAGCACTGAACCAATGGGGGTCCACCATATCGCAGCTAAAGAGAAACCAAGGGGAACAGATGCTACTACCATCCAAGGGATTCTAGGCCCCCATCTTGATTTAGTACGATCACTTAACCATCCAATTAACGGATCATTTACTGCATCCCATATCTTTATTAACATTAATAATGATCCTGCAATTATTACTGGTAAACCAGCAGAAATAAAGAATTTGAAAAGAAAAAAACCAAATTGTGTCGCGACTAAACCTGTTCCTGCATCTCCTAGCCCATAAGAGAACATTAATCTTGTTGTTGATCTAGAAACATTTTTTTTCGAGTGTGAATTTTCCAATCTTTTTACTTTGTTTATTGTTTGATAATGTATTATTGCAATGGTAATTCTATTACTTAATGCGGGCGTGGTTTAGTGGTAAAACCTCAGCCTTCCAAGCTGAAGATGCGGGTTCGATTCCCGCCGCCCGCTTTTAGAATAAATTATTTTTTGCCCCAAATACTTCTTCTGAAATGATTAGTAAAGAGCTTCTACTCTTTATTGAAACAGATTTTTCATTAATAGTTAAGGGTTCAAAAATCTCAGACATGCTAGTGTCGATAACTTTTAACCAATTATATTTACATTTTGGCAAGGGGAAATCGATACTTTTTGAATATGCATTTAAACCTATCCAAACCAGCGGACTAGTATTGTCTTTGTTAATGCTAAAGGCAACTGTGTGAGACCAACTACTCCAATCGGGGCTATCTAACTTTGTTCCATGCCAATGATATGTTGGAATATTTTCATTGGTTTGATTATTAGGGAAGAATGATGGATTAAAAATGTTTATTAGTTTTTTTCGGATTTTTATAACGTATTTAAAATAATCTAATAATTCCAAATCTTGTTGATCATGTTCCCAATTCATCCAGCCCAATAAATTATTTTGGCACCAAGAATTGTTGTTCCCGCCTTGTGATCTTCCTATTTCATCACCCATAAGTATCATTGGAACACCTTTAGAGATAAGTAAACTAAGAACAAGATTTTTTTGTTGTCTTTTTCTTAAATCATTGATCAATAAGTTTGTAGTTGGTCCCTCAGTACCATGATTCCAAGAATTGTTATGGTTATCTCCATCTCTATTTTGTTCTCTATTAGCAAAATTATGTTTTCTATTGAAAGTTACCAAGTCTTTTAAAGTGAATCCATCATGTGAAGTAATAAAATTTATCGACTTTGGAAAAATATTATCTTCTTTATAAATAGATGGAGAACCTTTTATTTTATCGCTCATATTCCAAGCTGTATCTTTATCCCCCTTCCAAAATCTCCTCAAGTCATCTCTAAAATGACCATTCCAAGTGAAAGTATTCTTAGAAGGGAAATCACCTAATTTATATAAACCACCACAATCCCATGGCTCACTTATGAACTTTATATCGATAAGTTCTGGTTCACATTCTATATCTTCAAAAATTGGAGGATTATCAAGTGGTGAAAGATTTTCTCCTCTTGATAGAGCAATTCCTAAATCAAATCTAAAACCATCAACTCCTAATTCACTCGCCCAACATTTTAAAGATTCAATTATTAGTTTTCTAACTAATCCTCTGTTTGCTGCAATAGTATTGCCACATCCGGAGACGTCCTGATAATTTTTATCTTTTCCAATAAAGTAATAAAGATTTTCATCTATACCTTTCCAAGATATTGCTGGCCCTTTTGAATTACCTTCGCAAGTGTGATTGTATACAACATCTAAAATGACTTCAATGTCTGCTTTATGACATTCCTCTACAAATCTTCTAAATTCCTCTCTATTCTTTTCGGGGGATTCATTCGAAAGATATTCAAAATGCGGAGTAAACCAATTAATTGGACTATATCCCCAAAAATTTTTTAGACCATTTGGGGCATCAGTAGGATCAAAACAAAAAATTGGAAGTAATTCAATTGTTGTAATACCAAGTTCTTTGAGATAAGGAATTTTTTTTAAAAATTTCTTAAAACAACTTTCATCTTTATCAGTTGATTCAGTGAAAGCTTTGATATGGAGTTCATAAATAATTGTTTCTTCCCAAGAATGTTTCGGTCTTGGATAATCCTTAAAATTAAATAATTTTCTATCGCAAACAACACTTTTAAGACAAGAATTAGTATTTTCTTGATTTTTTAATGCATTTTCTCTTTTATAACTTCTCCATCCGGTAATACCCCTTGAACATGGATCAAGTAATACTTTTTTTTCATAGTTATTATTAACCTCATTATTTTTTTGTTTCACTCTAAAAGCATAAATACAACCTTCATCTAGATTTTTTATTTCCGCATGCCAGTATGGACCTGTATTATGAGTCTGATCTAATTTGAATGTGCTTTTTGGGGAAATAGAGTCCTCTTTCTCAAACAATAAGATTTCTACATATTCTGCATTTGTGGCTACTAAGGAAAAATTAATCCCTTGTGAAGTTAGAGAACTCCCTAAAGGAAATGGTTTACCTTTATTGAGATGAATCACTTTTTCTTTATCATTGATTAGTTAAATATTGAGATAATTTATTTAAATTACTGATATTTGAATAATAGATGCAAAATTTAAAAAAAAACTCAAATTTAAGGCTTCACTAATCAACTTTATTAGATCTTGGAGAGTATTAATTTTCTAATTAATTACAATTTCTTCATCCATCTGCTCAGTGCATAAAACGATTTATAGAGAAAGTTTAATAATGAGAAAACTAGATTTTTCTTGATTTCAAAATACAAATTGTGTTTTTTCATGTGATGAGAAGGAAATATATCTGAAAATTAATAAAACATAATAAATTGCTCAAATTCTTAAATTCACCCCCCCTTTGACATTTCCCCCCTTTGCTAAATCTAGTAAGATTTTTAATGCTAAATCTAGTGCCACCAATGCTTTTTGCTGTTTTCTAAATGAAGAAGCTATTTTTTATAAATGAAAAAGCGCGGTTATAAGAAATAAATAATGTTGCTAAAAATGTCCCTAAAATTTGTATAAAGCTTTGCGCCGCCGGCATTTTCGGTTGCCGTATTTGTATTTGCTCCATATGATGTGAAAGTTCGAGGTTTAAACTCGATTTAAATCTTTTTTTAACCCCTAGCTTTAATTTAAATTTCAATGAACAAAGCTGATTTAGTAAATCTTGTTGCAGCTCGTACAGAGCTAACAAAAACTGATGTTTCTTTAGTTGTTGATGCAGCTATTGAAACTATTGTTGATTCAGTAGTGGAAGGCAAAAAAGTCTCTTTACTAGGATTTGGTTCTTTTGAACCAAGAGATCGTTCTGCAAGACAGGGTTTAAACCCTAAGACAGGCGAAAAAATAGCAATACCCGCAAAAAGAGTTCCAACATTCTCTGCAGGTAAACTTTTTAAGGATAGAGTTCAAGGGTAATTTTTTTAATCTATTTCTTCCTTTAATAAAAAGGTGCTCTTTTAGGGCATCTTTTTTTTTAAATTGCAAAAAGATGCAATTAGCTCAATGCCCAATACTCTTAAAGAGGTATCCAAAATTTTGAAATCTTAATAAGTAATGAAATGTTTAACTATTTTATTCCTTAAATTTTTGTTGTTATCTAATTTTGTTATGGCTGAAACAGTACCAACAAAGTCTAAGATTTTAAAACAATCTAGTGATTGTTTTAAAGATTCTCGAACCCAAATATGTAAAGAATTAGTTTCTGAAATAGAAAAACTTCAATTAGTAGTATTTGACCAAAATAGATTCAAATGTCAATCAAGTTTATTGGGGCTGCAAACGGAAATTATTGAAGCTTATTTTTTTAATAATTTCTCAAATGAGAGAATTTCATTAATGACCCCATATGTGATTAAAAATTGTTAATTATTAAAATAAATTTTTTTTTTGGAATATTATAAATTTGTTATTTAATTTGTAATGGTAAAAGGTTTTTCTGATAATGAAGTTAAGAATAATACTCAAAATACTCTAATAAAAGAAAAAAAAGGCTTAGCTGGTTTTCTTAAAGGCAAGAAATTTACTTACACTTTGCCAGGCAAAAAACAAATAAATATTTTTGGATCAATAGTAATAGGCTTAAATATCATTTTAGTATTGCTAGTCATCTTGTATTTAAAGAATCAAGAATTCCATGACTTTGTATTTAATGTTGGACGTTAGCTATATTTTTAAATCGAAAGATTTTATTAGATGATATATTTAAATTTTAGAACATTTTATGAAGGTAGTTAATTTAGTTTCTCAAGTATTTTTTTTGTTGATAACTGTTCTATTTTTGATATATTTTCTAACAGGTTATGACTCTGCTTTCGAGGCAGACCAAAATTGTCATTCATATCTTTCAAGTTACGATAACCCATCTGGAAATTATGGTTGTGACCATGATATTGAGACTCATCAGTGGATACTTTACGAGTCCAATGAAAGTAAAGAACCAGCAAAAATTATTAAGAAATTTAGGTACAAGTTTTTATAAATCAATTTTCTTATAAAGAAACTTTGCAGATATAATAGAAATGACTGCTGTAATTGTGAAAGTAAGATATTGATATATGCTTCCTTCTAAGTAGATTTTATTTTTATATAGAGGAAAATCGACTAAAGATCCTAAAGTACCCCAAATAATTACCCAAACAGATATGTATAAGAATACTTTTATTGGATTTGATTTTTTTGATTCCATTTTTAATTAATACCAAAAATTGAAGAAGTAACAGGTCTGCCGCTAAAAACTAACTCGGTTAATATGAGCATTAAGAATCCGATCATTGCTGCTCTACCATTTACAAGTTCAGCACTGCTATTAAATCCAAAAACATTCTTTACTTCATCTCCATGATTGTCTACCCATTTTGAGTATTCATTATCAGTTATTGATGTATCAGTAAAATCATCATTTTGATTTTTTATTGGAGAGCCGTTTTCTTGCATAGGATTTTTAAGGTTTATTCTAGGAATTTTAAAACTAGTTTATTATTAAATTAAAGTTCAAATTATAAAAAAAATTAAGACAAAAATTATTATCCATAATAATTGTAATCTCAAAATTAATTGACAAATTAATTTAATTTTCTCTCCAGTGCAATTATCTCCATTCGCATTGATCTTTGGCTTTTTAATAATCTCATTTTTATATTTACTTTTTCCACCCAATGTTATTCCAGAAATATAAGCAAATATAGCTTCTGAAATCCCAGCATTTGGCGAATCATATTTTTTACCATCAAGATAGCTTTTTTTTATGATTGATCCATACTCATTAATTTTGGGACTAACTAAAGGCAATGTAATTAAAACTAATCTTGAAGGAACATACGTAAAAATATCTTCAATTTTTGCACTGAAAAAACCTAAATATCTAAAATAATCATATCTGTAACCTATCATAGAATCTAAAGTACTTATGGCTTTATAAGAAAAACCAAGTGATAAAGGCCCTGGCAGAAAAATTGAAAATTTCATAAAAAAAATTCCAATAAAAATCCAAAATAATGGCCCAAATATTCCATCAACAGAATTCTCGGTAAGACTCTCTGTACTTGATCTCAAAAGATGTTCTAAAGAAGATGAACTTACATCCCTACTAACTATCCTTTGTACCTTCTCTTTAATTATTCTCTTATTTTGGTCATTAATTTCTTCGCGTTCAATTAGCTCTGTAATCTCTTGCACACTTGAAATAAGTCCCTTAGTCGCAATACAACTTGAAAGTCCAAAAAAAATTAGCAATCCACCAAAAAAATTATTTCTTGATTGAACATAACTGAGTTCTATCAATTTACCTAAACCAAAACTCATTCCCATGGTGGATATAGCTACTATTAAGCCTCCCCAAAACAATATATTTTTATTTTCCCCAAAATTATTTATGAGGTAATCAGATATTTTTTTTATGTAAAATCCAATTACTTGAACAGGGTGGATTAAGAATCTTGGATCGCCGATTAATAAATCAAAACCAATCGATCCAAGGAATATTAAAAATAAATTTATTTCAGCCAACTGAACATCGAGCGCAAACCTTTACCTACTTTCTCAATTTCATGTTTTGAGTTCTCTTCTCTTAATTTTGTCATTAAGGGTTTGTTTTTATCGCACTCTTCCACAAAATTCTTAGCGAAAGTTCCATCTTGAATATCTTTTAGAATTTTCTGCATTTCTTTTTTTGTATCACTATTGATTAGTCTTTTACCACTTACATAATCTCCATATTCTGCAGTATTTGAAATGGAATCTCTCATTTGAGATAAGCCTCCCTTCACCATTAAATCAACAATAAGTTTAACTTCATGTAAGCATTCGAAGTAAGCAAGTTCAGGTTGATATCCTGCCTCTACAAGAGTTTCGAAGCCTGATTTGACGAGTTCTGATAATCCTCCGCACAAGACAGCTTGTTCGCCAAATAAATCAGTTTCTGTTTCTTCTTTGAAGTTTGTTTCAAGAATTCCTGCTCTCGTTCCCCCAATCCCTTTGGCGTAAGCCATAGCCAATGATCTTGCACTCCCAGATGAATCTTGCTCTACTGCAAACAATGCTGGAACTCCTTGACCATTCTGATATTCCCAACGAACAGTGTGTCCGGGTCCTTTTGGAGCAATCATTACAACATCCACAAAACTAGGAGGTTTGATAAGTCCGAATCTTATATTAAAGCCATGAGCAAAACTTAATATCTTTCCTTCTTTTAAGTTTGGTTCTATTTCTTTAAGATAAACATCTTTCTGAAACTCATCTGGAAGGAGAATCATAATCCAGTCTGCTTTTTCGCAAGCTTCAGAAACGCTAAAGACTTGTAGACCATCGCTAATAGCTTTGCTTTCAGACTTACTTCCTTTATATAATCCAACAATTACATCCATACCGCTATCTTTAAGATTTAAGGCATGTGCATGACCTTGTGATCCATATCCAATAATCGCTATTGTTTTATTATTTAAAAGACTTAGATCTGCATCTGTGTCGTAAAAGAGTTGGGTCATTAGTTGTAGCTTCTTTGCATTTTATAATTAATATTTTAGACATTAAGGCGGCAATAAACCAAAAAATTATTAATTTAAAAAATTAAAATTAAAAAATTAATTTAGAAAGTTTAAGACTGATTTGCTTCGCTTGGATGTGTAATTACTCTGTCAATTAATCCATAATTTTTTGCTTCTTCCGCACTTAGAAAATAATCTCTATCAGTATCTTTTTCAATTTTCTCAAATGATTGCCCTGTCATATCTGCCATAGACATGTTTAACATATCTTTAATTCTTAAAATTTCCTTAGCTTCTATTTCAATATCACTTGCTTGGCGTTGAGATGTCCCTCCTAAGGGTTGATGAATCATTATTCTGCTGTGGGGCAAAGCAACTCTTTTACCTTTTGTACCAGCGGCCAATAGGAACGCTCCCATAGAGGCTGCGAGACCTACGCATATGGTTACTACATCACTTTTTACGTATTTAATAGTGTCATAAATTGCCAAGCCAGCAGTTACTGATCCTCCTGGGCTATTTATATACAGATAGATAGGTTTAGAATTATCATCAGAATCTAAATAAAGCATCTGTGCAACAAGGCTATTAGCAATACCATCATTGACTTCTTGTCCAAGAAAAAGAATTCTTTCAACACCTAGTCTTGTATATATGTCGACCCATCTTTCGTATTGACTTCCTGGAAGTCTGTAAGGCACGCTTGGAGTTCCTATTGGCATGATTTTAAAATAGTTTTGTGAATGTTAAATTTTATTTGGTAAATCTTTTTGACTTGTGAGTATTCTATCGATAACTCCATAATCTAATGCTTCTTGTGGGTTGAGATAACTCATCCTGTCAGAGTCTTTTGAGAGTTCTTCGATGGTCTTCCCAGTATTACGAGATAAAATCTCCAGCATTGATTTTTTATTTTTCAAAACTTCCTCAGCTCGTATTTGGATATCGGTTGCTTGGCCTCTTGCTCCGCTTATAGGTTGATGCAAAACAATAGAAGCATGCGGAAGAGCTGCTCTTTGTCCCTTAGTACCAGATGAAAGAATAACTGCAGCAGTCCCCATTGCTTGTCCGATACATATCGTGTGTACTGGAGGCTTAATGTAACTTATTGTATCGCAGATAGCGAAAGCTTCTGTTTCAAAACCTACTGCGTCACCAGTGTACCAACTTGTCCCAGTTGAATTGATATAGAAATAGATTGGTTTTTCTGGATCCTCAAACTCTAAATAAAGAAGTTGAGCAATGATTAGCTCAGTAACATCCATTCCTAGTTGTCTTTTCGCATCATCATCTGAAAATAATGGTAAACCAAGATAAACAATTCGCTCTTTCAGTAAAAGAGAGGGGAGATCTGGGGGCGGGGTCCTCATAACGGTGTTTTCACCGTAATAAGGAGCAGATACAGTCATTTGTATCACAAAATTAAGATTGAACTGATTCTAGCTAGATTTAGCCCTGTGTCGCTGGTGATTTAAAAGATTTGTTTGACTCAGGATTATTTATTAGTTTTCCAAAGACCATTCTTCCTGTGGGAGTTTGTAATGCTCCTGTGATGACAATATCTAATCTGCTTCCCACAAAATTCTTTGCCTCATCAATTACTACCATTGTGCCGTCATCTAAATATCCAATACCTTGCATTTTTTCTTTGCCTTCTCTCACGATTTTTATATTAAGTGACTCTCCTGGTTGAACTTCTGGCCTTAAAGCAATAACCAAATCACTCAAATTCATAACTTTTAATTCTTTAACTTCAGCGATCTGAGAAAGATTATAATCAGCCGTAATTAAAGTTCCTGTCATGTCCTCAGTAATTTTAAGGAGTTTTTCATCTACCCCATTACCTTCATACTTTGTTGGGTTGATTACAAGTCTTCTCCCATATAAATCTCTTAATTCTTTTAATAACTTGAGCCCTCTTCTGCCTTTCGACCTTTTTTCATTACTGCTTGAGTCAGCCAAAGTTTGTAATTCGTCAATTACACTTTGAGCTACAATTAATTGCCCTTCCAATAATCCGCAACTTAATAGGCCATTGATTCTTCCATCAATAATTACACTGGTATCTAGGATTTTTGGACTTGCAGCAGGGAGAATACCTTCATTAACTAGATATGCATCAGTATTATTTGGATTAAATAATCTCAATAATGTCCTTCCATGGGTATCTGCCAACTTATAACCAAGCACACCAAAGAATATATTGCTTAATATGGCTGCTAAAGGTTTTGCGAAAAAAACTTCTCTAGGGAAGGGAATTAAAAGTATTGGAGCAAGTAGGAGATTCGCAACTAGTAATCCTAAAATTAATCCAACTGACCTACTTATTAGTAAGTCCGTTGGCATTGTTCTTATTTGATCAAGAAACGTCTTTCTTAGTTGAAGAAATACAAAACCAGCTGCTAATCCTACAAAAAAACCAATTATTGCTAAAACAATTCTAAAACCTTCTACATTAGATACCTGTTTGAGTATGTCTACCGGCAATAAATCAACACCAAGCCATCCTGAAGCAGCCCCAGACAATACAAATAAAATTAATACTAAGATATCTGTCATATCTATAATCTACTAGGATTTATTAATTGAGTAAATAAGGATCTTATTTTTTTGAATCCTTAATACGTTTTTGGAGCTTAAAAATGAATTTATATTATGAATAAGTTTCCAAGAAGTGCTTATGTGCACATTCCTTTTTGCCACAGAAGGTGTTTTTATTGTGATTTTGCAGTTATTCCATTAGGAAACAAAGTTGAAACTTTAAAAGGTTATGGAAGCAAAACTGTTCAAGAATATTTGCAATTTTTATATAAAGAAATATTATCAATTAAGCACAAATCACCTCTATCGACAATTTATATAGGAGGTGGCACTCCATCAATTTTAGATCCAACGCAAATCAAAGAATTAATTGATCTTTTTAGAGAAAATTATGGAATTGACTATGGTGCTGAAATTACTATGGAGGTTGATCCAGCAAGTTTTACTAAAGTTGATCTGTTTGGATTCATAAATGCTGGGATAAATAGATTTAGTCTTGGAGTACAAAGTTTTAATAATCAGATACTTCAAAAGTCGGGAAGGCGTCATTTGAAAGAAGATGCAGAGAAATCTTGTTTATGGTTGAAGAAAGAATATGATTCTGGATTAATAAAAAGTTGGAGTTTAGACTTAATTCAAAACTTGCCACTAAGTGGATTTAAAGAATGGCAAGATGACTTAAAAAAAGCAATTGCATTTTCACCACCTCATCTATCTATTTACGATCTAAATATTGAAAATGGCACTGTTCTAAAAAAATTAATTAATTTAGGCAAATTAAAACTCCCAAGTGATGAAGAAGCTTTTAGGAATAGTGAATCTACCCATTTAATTTTAAAAAATTCAGGTTATTCAAGATATGAAATCTCAAACTATTGCCTTCCGCAACATCAGTCGAGACATAATAGAGTTTATTGGAGTGGTTTTGGATGGTGGAGTTTTGGTCAAGGTTCCACTAGTTCACCTTGGGGGGAAAAGTTTACTCGACCAAGAGTTAGTAAAGAATATAAAGAATGGGTAACTAGACAAGACGAATTTAATTTAGATTCATCCCTAACTAATAAGGAGTTTGTTTATAAAGAACTTGATGAGAAAATAATGTTGGGATTAAGACTAAAAGAGGGTGTAGATATCAAAGAAGTGTTTAAAGAACAAAACTGGGAAAATAAAAAATGTGAAAGCAACTTCAGTAAATTGGTTAAAGAATGGGAAAGATTTCTTGAAAGTGGATTACTAGTAAGAAAGGGGAATAGATTCTTTTTAAGTGAGCCTATTGGCATGGAACTTAGTAATCAAGTTCTTGTTTCTATGTTTAAGTGGTGGGATGAGATTAACTAAGTCTTTCAGAGTCTACCCATTCTTTTAATTTGTCCTTAAATAATTTCTTCCCTTGGATGATTGGTTGGCAAAATGGTGGTTGATCATCATTGAGGCCTAATAAATCTGCAGTAACTCTTACTTGCCCATCGCAAAAATTACCTGCGCCGATACCTATTATGGGAATTGTTAAAGAATTTTGTATTTCTTTAGCAAGCAAATCGGGAATATGTTCAAGAACTATTGAAAAACATCCTAATTCTTCTAGTATTGAAGCCTCTTTCTTTATTTTTTCTTGGCTTGCTAAGGTTCCCCCTTGTTTTTTTAAACCAATATTTAGATAGCTCTGTGGTGTAAGACCTATATGACCCATAACAGGGATTCCCATTCTTATTAATCTAGAAATAACTTTCTGTATTTCTGGCTCGGCTCCTTCTACTTTGACAGCTTTTGCATATGTGCTCTGAATGATTTTCCCTGCATACTCAACAGCTTTATCCTCTCCACATTGGTAAGTCAGAAAAGGCATATCTGAAACGACTAAGGGTTGCTCCTCAATTTTCTTCTTAAATCCTCTTGAAACAGCATTAGTATGATAAATTATGTTTTCTAAAGTTAATGGCAATGTCGATTTGTATCCTAAGCAGACCATTGCTAGTGAATCTCCTACTAGTACGAGATCAACATTGGCTTGTTCTGCAATAGATCCTGATATTGAGTCCCATGCAGTCAGTGCAATGATTTTGCGTGATTTTTTTTTATAATTCACTAGGTCTGAAGGTAACATAATAAATTTATGTATCTTTTTTAATCAAGAATTGCTAATATATTTTTGACTCGGCCTTTCGCGGTTTTAACGCCTAAACCTGGTCAGGACCGGAAGGTAGCAGCCACAAGGGATGCTTGAGGCAGGCGAGATAACCGAGTCACTCTATTTTACCTTCTAACCTATATCTTTTTTATTTTGCCTTAATCTCAAGAACTCAGGAATACTGGCTCCTGATTCTTTTTTGTCGGAATAATTATATAAGGGTTGATTAGATAATCTGTTTTTTATTCTTTGCTGGTTTAGTGGTTGGGTTGTTTCAAATCCTGTTGCAATTACAGTAACTTGTATCTCCCCTTCCATTGCCTCATCGACCACGGCACCAACAATAATATTTGCTTCTTGATCAACAACATCATAAATAATTTCAGATGCGGAGGTCATGTCTTCTAAAGTCATATCTTTGCCGCCAGTAATATTAATAACGCAGCCTTTGGCTCCATCAATCCTAGCTGCTTCTAATAAAGGACTATTCATTGCTGCCTGTGCTGCCTCTATAGCTCTCGATCTTCCTGAACCTATTCCTATTCCGAGAAGAGCAGTGCCAGCTTCCGTCATAACTGATCTTACGTCTGCAAAATCAACATTAACTAATCCTGGACAAGTAATTATGTCACTAATGCCTTTGACGCCCATCCTTAGAACATCATCAGCATTTCTAAATGCTTCTTGAAGAGGAGCTCCTGCTATAACATCTTTTAATCGGTCATTTGGAATAACTATAAGTGTATCAACGTTTTCAGCTAGTCTTGCGATCCCCTCCTCTGCTTGACGCATTCTTCTTTTTCCTTCAAAAGAAAAGGGTTTGGTTACTATGCCTACTGTTAGAGCCCCACTTTGTTTGGCAACTTCTGCAACTACGGGAGCTGCTCCTGTGCCAGTTCCTCCACCCATCCCAGCAGCTATAAAAACTAAATCAGATCCTTCTAAAGCTTGTTGAAGCTCTTCTTTGGATTCTTCTGCTGCTTTCTGGCCAATACTTGGATTCCCGCCTGCACCTAATCCTCTAGTGAGATTCTGTCCAAGTTGAACCCTACTCTCCGCGGAAGATTGTAATAGGGCCTGTGCATCGGTGTTAAGGACTCTAAATGAAACACCTTCTAAATCGCTATTTATCATTCTATTTACTGCATTACTGCCACCACCTCCTACACCTATAACTTCTATTTTCGCGTTTTGGCTTGGAAGGATTTCTCTCGATTGATCAAAGTTTGGATTGTTACCGAAGCTCATCTCTTAATAGGGATCTAATACTAGTATTGGGTGCATTATGAACTTACTGAGCTCATCTGTAGGAATTTGTTGAGGAAAATCCTAAAAATATTTATTTATTAAATATTTTGTTTTGAATGCAAAACCCATATCAACACTACAGTAATTAAAAAAAATTTCTCAAAATTATTTTTCAAATATTAGGGTTTGAACACTTTTATTTTTGGTTTGTCTGGATTAGTAAGATCAATATTATCTATTTTTTTTGAAAAGTTATTTTTCTTAAATTCATTTTTAAGAATATTGATTTTTTGTAATTGATTGTTGATTAAATTTGGGTTAAATCCTAAGAATATTGTTTTTAAATCTTTTTCTTCAACAGTTAAAAAACCATCGGGTGAAAACGTTATAGTTACTATTTCAAATTCATAATTTTCTAGAGCGATGAAAATTTCAGATAATATTTTTTGAAATTTTTCTTTCCATCCAAAAACTTTTATTGTTATGTTGTTCAAAAATTTTTCATCCGTATATTTTTTTTTTATAAAATTCCCATCTTTATCAATGAAGCCCAATATTTTTTCGTCATTTACAATTCCCTCACAGTAAGCTACTGGAATTCTTGTATTAATATGAATCCTCAAACCAAAAGGAAATAATTCTTTGTTTACAGAAACATTCTTGAGATATAAATTTTTTTTTAACTCTTTTTCTAACAAATAAGTTTTAATAAAAATTAATCGTATCGGGAATTTTAAAGATGAATTACTTACCACATCATTCTGCGAAAATAATTCACTACCAGAAATCCTAATGTCTTGAGGATAAACTTTTTTGAGAGTTTTTATATTTAAGAAGCTTGTTAAAAATAAGAATGAAATTAGAAAAAAAAAGCTTCTATTTTTAATTTTTTTTTGGGTTTTCACAAATCACATCTAGCTTTTTCCATCAATTGGTCCATCCATTTTCTCGCTTGCTCTGCATCTGAGAATGGTACATCCATCTCTTTCCCATCACCTACTAATCTTAATCTGCACTTTCCTTGAGATTCACTTGTTAAAGGAGCTTCTCCTGAAGTTAGTGCCATCAACTCAACTAATTCAAGTTTCTTGATTGTAAAACAATCTTTTTCTTCAAATTTACCAGCTTCAAATGCGCTCCACTTTAACTCCCCATCTTTTAAGGCCGCTGCACCTGAACTATCTAACTTGCAGAGTTCAGAATTACTTGCCCAATTTCTAAATAGATTTTGCCTTCTTCTTTCTAACCATCCAAGTGCAGTTAATAAAATGAAGATTAAAAGCAATGGTAACCAAAGTAGTCCATGCAACATTGGATTTAAATTACAAATCTAAAGATATATCTACTAGTTTAGCCACAAGTTGTTCAATATTTAAACCTGAGGCTTTCCAAAGCATTGGAAACATACTATTTTTTGTAAAACCAGGAATTGTATTAATTTCATTTAACAAAATTTTATTAGAAGATTTTTCTAAAAAGAAATCTACTCTTGCAAAACCAAAAATATTTAGTGCTCTACAACTTTTAATAGCAATTTCTTTAATTTCTTCTGAAATTTTAGAATCTATTTCGGCTGGGATAATTATTTTATTATTTGAGTGATATTTTGAATCGTAATCGTACCAATCACTTTCGTAATTTATTTCGCCTATCTCAGAGGTTAAGAGTTTTGAATTTCCAATTATTCCGCATTCAATCTCCCTTACCTCTAAACCTTCCTCTATTAGGATTCTTGGATCTATTTCCCGAGCCTTTTCCAATGCTTGTAATATTTCTGATTCATAATTGACTTTGGAGATGCCAAGAGATGATCCAGAGTTCGATGGTTTAACAAAAACAGGAAAATTTAAATTTTTTAAAATTTTAGTAATTATTTTATTTTTTACTCCCTTATCGTTGAGATCTTCATTTTGAAAAACTAGATAATTAACTTGTGGAAGTTTAAGATTTGAGAAAATTGTCTTCATCAATATTTTATCCATTCCAAGTGCAGAGCCAACAATTCCACATCCGACTAAAGGTTTCTTTGTAAATCTAAGTAAGCCATGAATTGATCCGTCCTCACCATTAAATCCATGTAAAAGAGGAAACCAAACATCAATATTTTGAAATTCAATTCCTTCAAGGAAGTTAATTTTTTCTTGATTAAAAGTTTCTTGTTTTTTTGTTTTATAGTTTTCAATTTCACCAATTAGGATTTTTTCTGAAATATCACTATCAATCCAATCTCCATATTTGTTTATGTAAAAGGCTTTGACTATAAAGCGTTCTTTGTTTATTTGTGCATTAAATGCTTGAAAAACTGTTTTTGCAGAGGATATCGAAACTTCATGTTCATTGGAATACCCGCCAAATATTAATCCAATACATTTTTTCTTTCCCCCGATCATTTAAAAAAAATTTATAAAGAAAGTTCTCCTGTTAAAGAAAAGGGTCTTGCTTCATTTATTCTGACATTTATCTCATCTCCCAACGAAAAATTAAAGTTAATGTTTTTGGGAATCTCTACGAAAGTTAATCTATTTGTTCTAGTTCTACCCATAATTTGAGAGGAATTTTTAGGATTTAAACCCTCAATTAAAACGCTTTCGATATTGTTGACATATCTTTGGTTTCTACTCCTAGCGGTTTTCTCGACCAAATCATTAATTTCTTGTAATCTAGCTTTTTTTACTTCTTCCGAAAGTTGATTCGTCCAAACTGCTGCAGGCGTATTTGGTCTTGGAGAGTATGCAGCTGTATTTACCTGATCAAAGCCAATTTCTGATATGAGTTTTAATGTGTCTTGATATTGTTGCTCGGTTTCTCCTGGGAAAGCAACTATAGCGTCAGCTGTGATTGATGCATCTGGCATTAATGACCTTATGTTCTCGATAATATTTTTATACTTTTTAATAGAATATCCTCTGGACATTTGTTTTAAAATTTCATCATTTCCACTTTGGAAGGGGATATGGAAATGTTCACAAACTTTATCAAGTTCATAACAAGCTTGAATCAATCTTTTTGAAAAATATCTTGGATGACTAGTAGCAAATCTAATTCTGCGAATTCCTTTAACATCATGAACATAGTACAAAAGATCAGTAAGGGTATTCTCTTTTCTCCCCTCTTTTGTAGTTCCTGGAAGGTCTCTACCATAAGCATCAATGTTCTGACCCAAAAGAGTAATTTCTTTAAAATTTTCATCAGCTAATTTTTGGATCTCACTTTTTATCGCATTTGGATATCTTGATTGCTCTTTCCCTCTGACAGAGGGGACTACACAATATGAACATCTTTCATTACATCCGTAGATGATATTAACCCAGCCACAAATAGAGCTTTCTCTTCTGGCACTTGTTATATCTTCAGAAATGAAGGTTTCTTCTGTAGCAGCAACTTGATTTCCTAAATCAACTTTCCCCAGAAGATTCTCAAGGTTATTTACATGTTGAGGGCCCATTACTAGGTCGAGTTCTGGGACTCTTCTTAGTAAGGATTCTCCCTCTTGCTGAGCAAGACAACCTGCAATAACAAGTTTTAAGCTAGGTGATTTGTGCTTTCTTTTTGCTTGTCTTCCTAGAAAGCTATAAACTTTTTGCTCTGCATTATCTCTAATAGTGCATGTATTGTACAAGACCAAATCGGCATTTAATTCATTATCTGCTCTGGTATATCCCATTTTCTCTAATGTCCCAGCCATTCTCTCAGAATCAGCCTTGTTCATTTGACATCCAAATGTGGTTATCCAATAACTGCCCGTAGTTGAATACTTTTGAGTTTTTTTTTCGTCTGATTTTGTTTTTGTTAGCACTTTGCTAGGTTTTTTTATGATTCTTTAATTCAAAATTACAAGTTAAATAATTTTGCTGCAATATTTTTGAGGGCGAGCGAGGGGATTCGAACCCCCGAATAGCGGCGCCACAAGCCGCTGCCTTAACCACTTGGCGACGCCCGCCTCACATTTATAAATTTAACAACTCAAGGGGAATTTTTCATAGTTATTTTTATCTTTTAGCGAAATTTGAATTATTTTCTAATTCAGTAAATTTTTTTAATGGTTTAAAATAAAAGAAAATTTAAAAATTTGAGTAATTCCGGCACAGCGGAGGTTCTTATTCCCAGAAGCCTTTGTTTAATAGAAGATATAGATAACCTCATTATCGATATAGAGGATTTTTGTTCAGTTTCCATTAGTTGGGAGGCTGGATTTGTTTCTGAGTTAAAGCCTTTAAAACATAAAGTTGCAAAACCAAAAAATATTTTATTGCCAAGATTTGTTGAAACGCATTCGCATTTTGATAAATCTTTTACATGGACAGACTTTCCTAATCTGGAATCAAACTATGAAGGTGCATTATCAGTAAATCTTGAAGAACATAAAACTAGAACTATAGATAAGGTTCTTGAGAGAGTTGAGAAATCATTAAAACTTTCCATACAAAATGGATATCGAGCTATTAGAAGTCATATTGATACTTACAAAAGTCAATCTATTGATATTTGGATTGAACTTTTTAAATTACAAAAAAAATTTTCATCTGAGTTGACTTTACAATACGTTGCTTTAGCTCCATTGGAATTCTGGGATACAACTAATGGAGAAGATTTGGCAAAAATATTTTCCTCTAATGGAGGTATTTTAGGAGGTGTAATTGTTCCTCCTTTCATTAAAAAAGATATAAGCAAATTTCTCGAGAAAATGCTTCTTCTAGCGAGTAAATATAAATTAGAAATTGATTTGCATATAGACGAATCTATCATTGAGCCTGGAGCGGGAATTAAAATTTTATTGGAGACAATCGAAAATTTAAAAATTGAAAGTATTCCAATTACTTGTAGTCATTTGAGTAGTCTTGTTTCTCTAAACCACAGAGAGATTTTAAATTTAGGAGAAAAAATGGCTGAGAAAAATATTAAAGTTATTGCGCTACCTCTAACAAATTTTTGGCTGCTCAATCGCAGTAATAAAACTACCTCATTAAAAAGACCCGTTGCTCCAATAAAGCAATTACAAAAATCACACGTCGATGTATCTCTAGGTAGTGATAACGTTCAAGATCCCTGGTACCCATTTGGTAATTTTGATCCTTTTTATATGTTGTCCTGCGCAATACCTATGCTTCAACTAAATCCCTGGGAGAGAATGACTTTATCTTCTATTTTTTTAGCTCCAAGCAGATTATTAAACTTAAAGTGGGATGGTTTAATTAAAAATGGTTGCCCTGCTGATTTTGTGATTTTAGATGCACAAAGATGGGCAGATGTTTTTTCGAGTTCCTTAAAGAGAAAAGTGTTTATAAAAGGCGATTTATATTGTTAATCGGCTAATTTATATACAAAACAATAAGAATTTAATTAATGACATCTAATACTCTTAAATTTATAGACAAATTTAGAGAAGTTAACAACTTAGAGATTATTGAAATCCAATCTGACATAAAAAGGCTTTCAAAAGATTTTTATAACTACTCTCCAATCCTCACTGAAAAATTAGACGAATGTATTGCTGATTTGGTGGTAAGACCTAGTGATCACAAAGCAGTAAAAGAAGTAGCGGAAATTTGTTGGGAATTTTCTATCCCACTTACTTTAAGAGGTTCAGGTACAGGTAATTATGGACAAGCTGTCCCATTGTTTAAAGGAGTTGTAATGCAGATGAGTCAATTTAATAGGTTAGAAGAATTTGATCCAGATACAGGTTTTGTAAAAGTACAGTCTGGCTGTGTTATGGGAGATTTGAATAAACAATTAGAGAAATATGGGAGGGAATTGAGGTTGCTGCCTAGTACTTGGAAAACTGCAACAATTGGAGGTTTTATTGCAGGCGGATCAGGAGGTATTGGTTCAATTAGGTGGGGATTCTTAAGAGATCCAGGAAATCTTATTGGTTTAGAGGCGGTAACGATGAATGAAAAACCTGAATTATTAAAATTTGATGCTGAAGAATCCGAACCTCTAAATCATGCTTATGGGACTAACGGAATAATTACTTCTTTAATACTTGCTACTGATATCAAACGCAAGTGGTATTCAATAGTTATCGACTGTATTGAATTTGAAAAAACAATTGAAATATTAAAAACTCTTACCAGCGCAGCAATTGATCTGAAACTAGGAGCAATTCTTGAAGAAGAAATTGTAGATCAAATGCCAAAATGGTTTAAAAGTAATGCTAGAAGTCACAAGATATTAATTCAATCTACTTTTGGAGGAACAAAAACGATCGAGTTGATTTGTAAAAAATTCAAAGTTGAATTTACTCTCCTTGGGCAAGAAGAAAAACTCGTTAATGGAATTTCTGAAGTCGTATGGAATCATACAACTCTTCATATGAGGTCTAAGGATAAAAATTGGACTTATTTACAGATGCTTTTGCCACTTAATAATGAACTAGAATTGATTAATTTTCTGAGGAAAAAATGGGGTAGAAAAGTTCTTTGGCATTTAGAGGCAGTTTCTCAACAAGGATCACCGCGATTAGCGGCTTTACCTGTATTAAGGTGGAATGGGATAGATGAATTAAATGAAATAATGGAAGATTGTAAGAAACTTGGTGCGTTTATTTTTAATCCCCATGTTTTAACTGTCGAAGGTGGAGGCTTAGGAGTGGTTGACGCAGATCAAGTAAAAGCGAAATTAAAATTTGATCCTAACGGACTATTAAATCCTGGGAAATTGGAAGGTTGGGAAGTAAAGGAACAATTTAAAAATTAATATTTCTGTTTATTTGTAAATTTAATAAATTCAGCAACTAAAAAAATAGAACCCGTTAGGACAGGATGATTAGGTGGCCATTTTTCTAGGGAAAATAAATAATCAATGGCAAGTTCAAATGTTTTAAATTCAATTGTTTTTTGAAGATCAATTCCTTTAATATGAGAAAGATCTTTTAATTGCCAACTAGGTTGGTTTGGTACTGGCACAAGTAATAAGTGATCATTTTTCTTTAGAAGTGTTTTTAATATTGCGTAAAAATCTTTTTGTCTTTGGACACCTAAAATCCAATAAATTCCTTTATCTTCATTCTCCCAATTGCTTCGCTCATGAGAGAGAGCTTTTGCAGCAGGATAATTATGCGCACAATCTACAAGAATTCCTTTGTTCAAAAATTTTATTATTTCTAGCCTTCCCTTCCAACATGTCTTTTTAAGACCTTCAGATATGTGTGTTCCTTTTATATTAAATCCCAAATTATTCAACGCTTCAATTGCTCCAACAGCTACTGAAGCATTTTGCTTTTGAAAAATTCCTTTTAAACCAAGCTCATAGCTTTTTGAAATTGAATCTTTCCAGATAATTTCTGCACCAACCTCTTTAACTTTTTTGGTTATTAAATTTTCAACTTGACTGTTTTGTTTGCATGAGATGACAATTGAGTTTTTTTCAATAACTGCTAATTTTTCTTCGGCAATTTTTTCAATAGTATCTCCAAGAAATTCTTTATGGTCTAAGCCAATATTCCCAATAGCAATTATTGGTCTAGATTTATGGGCTGTTGTCGCGTCTAATCGTCCCCCTAAGCCAGCTTCAAGAATGAGCAATTCAACTTTTTTATTGTCAAAGAAATTTAGTGCGCAGCAAATGATTTTTTCAAAAGGAGTTAATTCAAATGTTGAAAATTTCTCATCTATTAATCTATAGATTTTTTCAAAATCAATCTTGTTAATATTTTTTTTATTCACTCTAATCCTCTCGCACACGTCCAAAAGGTGGGGAGATGTCGTTACACCAAAATTCCTTTTAGCTTCAAAAAGTATACTTTCTAAATATGCTGCGATTGATCCTTTCCCATTGGTTCCAATAATTTGTATCGCAGGGATGTTCTTGCAAGGATTACCAAGTTCATGAAGTGCTTTTTTTATCCTTGATAAACCTAACTTGATATTATCCCTTTCATATTTAGGTGATAATAATTCAAATGTTTTTAAATTTGCATTTTTCAAAATTTAAATTGCTATAACTCTTCAAAAATTGAATTTAGCTTATCTATAAGAATTTTAATTTCTCTTCTAGATATAATTAAAGGTGGAACAATCCTAACTACATTCCCTCCTGCAGGAACTACTAATAATCCTTTATCAAAAGCTTTTAAGGTTATTTTTTTTGCATCAGCATAATTATCATTAATGACAATGCCTTGTATTAAACCTAAACCTCTTTTACCTCTAATAATATTTGGAAATTTTTTTGATAATTCTTCAAACCCAGCACTTAATTGTTTCCCTCTTTGATAAACATTATTAACAAGATTTCTTCTATTTATTTCTTCTAATACAGTTAATGCAGCCTTACAGGCGAATGGGTTTCCTCCAAAAGTACTTGCATGATCTCCTGGAGAAAAAATGTTAGCTTTTTGTTTTACCAATAATGCTCCAATTGCATGACCCCCTCCTAATCCTTTAGCAAGGGTAAATCCATCAGGCTCAATTCCTAAATTCTCATAACCCCACATTTTTCCAGTTCGACCTACCCCACTTTGGACTTCATCAAAAATTAGAAGAGAATTATATTTATCGCATATTTCCCTTAGGCTTTTAAAAAATAATTTATTTCCAGGAATTACGCCACCTTCTCCTTGTATTGGTTCAATCAAAACGCCGGAAATTTTTTGATCATTATTTTGACATTCTTCAAATAATTTTTTTACCGAAGCAAAATTGTTAAATTCAAAAAACTTAAACCCTTCTAGCATTGGCTCGAAACCTTTTTGATATTTAGGCTGACCAGTCGCACTCAAGGCTGCCAATGTTCTTCCATGAAAGCTGGACTCAGCTGCAAGAATAATTGACTCTTTATCTTTATTTGTAGTATTTCCAAATTTCTTTATTAATTTGATAGCTGATTCATTCGCTTCTGCGCCACTGTTGCAGAAAAAAACTTTTTCAGCACAACTCATATTCGTTAAAGTTCTACTTAATTGTTCTTGTTCTTCAATGTTATAGAGATTTGAAATGTGTTGAATTTTTTTTAGTTGAGTTGTTAGCCTTCTTCTTAAAACTCTATCGCTATGGCCAAGACTACAAGTTGCTATACCAGCAACTGCATCAAGATATTTTTTACCTGTCTTGTCCCATAGCCAACAGCCTTTTCCTCTTTTGAAAGATATATCGAATCGATTATAAGTATTCATCAAAGTGGGAGCGGTCGGACTTGAACCGACATACCCGAAGGTGCCGCATTTTGAGTGCGGTGCGTCTACCAATTCCACCACGCTCCCAAGGCTTTTGAAAAATAATGAACTTTTTTATTATAACAAAAATCAACTTATTGACTATTGTTTTGGTCAAGGAACAGTTTCAAGACAACATTTGCTAATAGTTAATCTTTTCGATAAAAACATAGAATTATTTATTGCATTTGCTGACAAGAAATGAGGAGAAAAAAGAAAATTTAAACATTTATGATACATTTTTGTGATGAGATGGACTTAAAAGTCTTTTTTTTGAAGGGGATAGCTTCATGATTAGTAATATTGTGTTATATTTTTAAAAAAAAACAAATGTCTAAAACTCAAGCAAAAAAATTATCCTTTAAGTTTGTCCCTTTTCTTTTTATCGCAATAACTATCCTTACAACATTCGGATCTAATAGCGGAACTTGGGCATGAACGAATTCAAATTTAATGGTTTAAATAAAATTTGGTCTAATCGCTTTCTAGTTTTGTTTATATTATTCTTAGGTTGTATTTCACTAATCAATATCGCTTACGTTTAAATAATTTACTAATTCTCCTGCTCTTTGCAATTTAGGCAACTCTATACTGAGGAATATCTGCAGGGTCAGAACTGTTCTTTAATTCTTTATTTGTCAATGTTTGCTTTTTAAATTCTCTTGTTATTTTTATACCCAAAATTTTTAATTTTGATTCAAAATTTTCGTAACCTCTATCCAAATGCTCTAAACCATAAATCCTACTAGTGCCTTCAGCTATAATCCCAGCAATTATTAATGCAGCTGAAGACCTCAAATCAGATCCAACTAGATCCATGCCCTTAATTTTTTTAACACCTTTAATATGAGCTATATTTTTGTTTAGTTTTATACGGGCGCCCATTTCATTGAGTAAATAAATATGATTCATTCTGTTTTCGAAAATTGTTTCAGTTATCTTTGATTCACCATTTGCGATTGTCATTAAAGTTGTAAATGGTGCCTGCAAATCAGTAGGAAAGCCTGGGAAAGGAGCTGTTTCAATATCTACTCCTTTAATCTCTTTACTCTTGATAGAAATCGAATTACCTTTAATCGTAATTTTACTCCCACTCTCTTGAAGCTTATTAGTGACAGCTTCAAGATGATGAGGGATTACTGGAGAAATTGTTATTGAAGAGGAAGTTGCAGCAGCAGCTATTAGAAAAGTTCCAGCTTCTATTCGGTCTGGAATTACTTTATGGGTACATCCGCCAAGCTTATTGACGCCATCAATAATAATTGTTTCTTTACCGGAGTCATAAATTTTTGCCCCCATTTTATTAAGCATTTGGCATAAATCCTGAATTTCAGGCTCTCTAGCAGCATTTTCAATAGTAGTTCTTCCTTTGGCTAAAGATGCTGCCATTATTAAAGTTTCAGTCGCACCTACACTTGGACAATTTAATTTAATATGAGTGCCATGAAGTCTATTTTTGTCCCCCCTTGTTTTTGCCTTTACAATTCCATCTTCAATAGTAATGTCTGCTCCAAGTGCGATTAATCCATTAATGTGCTCGTCTATTGGCCTTGAACCAATATTACATCCACCTGGTAACGGTACTTGAGCTTCTCCAAATTTAGTTAATAGTGCACCTATACAAAAGAAACTAGCTCTTAATCCTTTAACAAGTTCATATGGAAGTACTTTAATCGAAATTGTTGTTGGATCTATTTCTAGTTTGTTCTTTTGACGAACTAAATTCACTCCTAAATTCTTTAAGATTTTCCCCATCTTTTCAATGTCAGTGAGAAAAGGTACATTTTCAAGAATTATTTTTTCATTAGTTAGCAATGATGAAGCTAATAAAACTAAGGCGGAATTCTTCGCACCACTTATTTCAACTATTCCATTTAATTTGCCTTGGCCAAGAATCTTTAAATTTTGCGATTTAAGATATGACTTCGTTTTGCTTCCGCAAATCATTAAGACTTAATTTATTAGATTCATCATGACAAACTAATAATATTAAGTCCACCCTATGTAACGTCATGAATATTAATTAAAAGTGAAAATGTATTTTTTGATTTTTTGGGAAATAAAAATTTAATAAATAATTGATCAAAATATTTATGTAATTAAAATATAGTTGATAACAAATTTTTCAAATACTCATAGAAAATACTTTTTTAAAAATAACTAGTAAAAACAATAATCTAGTTAAAAGATTTAGATCATTTAAAAGAGGATCATCTCCAAAAGATCAAGACTTTTTTTGCATAGAGGGTACACATCTCATTGAAGAATTGCTGAAGTCTGGAAAAAATCCCTCTAAGATTTTAGTTACCGAAAAATGGCTAAGAAAGAATCAAAATCTAAGCAAAAAATTTGATAAGTCATTAATAAATATTGTCTCAGAGGAAGTCTTGGCATCTGCGATTTCAACAATTAATCCAGATGGGATAGCTGCCTTAGTAGAGATTTCAGCAATACCTAATTATCAATTTAATATAAAAGATGATTTCGTTCTTGTTCTCGACAGAATTCAAGATCCTGGGAATATGGGTAATCTATTTAGAACCGCTTTAGCTGCGGGTGTTAATGCAATTTTTTTAGCTGGAGGTGCGCACCCATTAGGCCAAAAGGTATTAAGAGCATCCTCAGGTGCAGTTTTTCATCTGCCATTTTTAAGATTTGATGGCATTGAAGAAGAAATATTAAATTCTTTACTTAAGTCTTTGTATGAATTGTCAAATGTAGGATTTAAGATTTTCTCTACTAGTAGCCATAATGAGAGTTCAAAAAAGCCTTCAAAACCTTACTGGGATGTTGATTGGTCTAGACGTACCGCATTAATTTTGGGTAATGAAGGTCAAGGTATTCATAAAAAAATTCAAGAAGCTTTTAATGAAACAATTACAATTCCGCATAGTGAGATTGTAGAATCATTGAATGTGGCTTGTGTTGCAGTTCCTTTATTACTAGAACGAAAAAGAGTCGCATACACCTCTAAATAAATAAATAAAAAGTGACTGATTCAAGTTTTGATTTTGATTTAATCGTGATAGGAGCAGGATATGGAGGTTTTGATGCCGCTAAACATGCTGCTGGCAAGGGACTGAAAGTCGCAATAGTAGAATCTTCTGATATGGGAGGCACTTGTGTTAACAAGGGTTGTGTTCCATCTAAAGCTCTTTTGGCTGCAAGTGGAAAAGTTAGAGAAATAGCTAATTACGAACATTTAGCTAAATTTGGTATACATGCTTCACCAGTAAGGTTCGAGAGATCAAAAATTGCAGATCATGCAAATAATTTAGTTTTAAATGTTAGAGAAAATTTAACAAAAACTCTTAAAAGAAGTGGAGTTGAAATTATTTTGGGCATTGGAAGAATTGAAGGAAATCAAAAAGTAGGTGTAAGAGATAAAAACGGAATTGATAAAATTTTCACATGTAAGAATATTATTATTGCAACAGGCTCTTCTCCTTTTGTGCCCCGTGGAATAACTTTGGATAATAGGACCGTATTTACCAGCGATGATGCGGTTAAGCTTGAGTGGCTTCCAAGATGGATAGCCATTATTGGAAGCGGATATATAGGTCTAGAATTTGCTGATGTTTATACCGCGCTTGGTTGTGAAGTTACCATGATCGAGGCTTTGGAGAATATTATGCCAACATTTGATCCAGACATCACTAAAATTGCTAAGAAGAACCTTATTCAAGCAAGGGATATAGACACAAAATCAAATGTCTTTGCGACAAAAATAACACCCGGATGCCCTGTAAAAATAGAACTGACTGATGCAAAATCTAAGGAAGTTTTAGAAACCTTAGAAGTTGACGCTGTACTAGTTGCAACTGGCAGAAGTCCTAATAGTAATAACTTAAATCTTGAGTCGGTTGGTGTCGAAAAAGTAAAAGGTTTCATTCCTGTAGATGATCAAATGAGAGTTAAGAATGGTGATGAAATAATACCTAACATTTGGGCTGTTGGAGATGTAACGGGTAAACTAATGCTTGCCCATACAGCTGCAGCGCAGGGCACTATAGCTGTTGATAATATTTGCGGTGGTAATGTCAAAATTGACTATAAAAGTATCCCCGCAGCAACCTTTACTCACCCAGAGATAAGTTCAGTTGGTCTCTCTGAAGTGGAAGCTAAAGAGATATCTATAAAAGAAAATTTTACTTTGGGAGTTGTCAAAAGTTTCTTTAAGGCTAATTCAAAAGCATTGGCTGAATTAGAGAGTGATGGATTGCTAAAGTTGATTTTCAACAAAGATAATGGGAAAGTATTAGGTGCTCATATTTTTGGGTTACATGCAGCTGATTTAATTCAAGAAATTTCGAACGCTATTTCAAGGAACCAAGATGTAATTGAATTATCTAAAGAAGTTCATACTCATCCTACTCTCAGTGAAGTAGTTGAGGTCGCATATAAACAGGCGGCTTCTCAAATAAAATAATATCTAAAATTAATGGAGATAAGACGCAGGCCACCAAATCCAACAGTAAGGGTAGAAAATTTAGAATATGCTGTACCTCATAGAGAAGCACAAGCAAAAAACATTCTGGAAGAAATTGTATGGCACAAGGATATTGAAATTAAGAATTTTAAAAAAATAGTCTCTTTAGAAGATCTCATCAAAAAGATTGAAAAACTTCCTACTCCCAAAGATTTTTACAAAAATATCTTGGAGTCAAAAATAAAACCAGGAGTTATCGCTGAAATAAAAAAAGCTAGTCCGAGTAAAGGAGTTATTAGAAAAGATTTTAACCCTGAAAACATAGCAATTTGTTATGAAGAATTAGGTGCATCATGTATCTCAGTACTTACAGATAAAAGGTTTTTTCAAGGTAGTTATGAAATACTCGAAACTGTAAGAAAATCAACTAATCTCCCTCTACTCTGCAAAGATTTTATTATTTCTGCTTATCAGATTTATAAAGCAAGGGTATCTGGTGCTGATGCAATATTATTAATCGCTGCGATTTTAAGTGATGATGATTTAACTTATTTAAAGAAAATAGCTGATAATTTAAAGATGAGTGTTCTTGTTGAAGTCCATAACTCTAATGAATTAGAAAGGATTCTAAAGTTAAAATCTTTTAATTTGATTGGAATAAATAATAGGGACTTAAAGACTTTTAAAACGGATTTAAAAACATCAAAAGAATTGATGCATACATATGCAGATATATTTTTAAAACAAAATATTATTCCTATAAGTGAATCTGGAATTAATTGTGCCGAAGATTTAGAATCGCTTAGATCTATTGGAATCATGGGAGTTTTAATTGGTGAAACTTTTATGAGAGAAACTGATATTGAACAATCGTTCAAGAAATTATTTAACTCAATTTAATATTGACTGTAAATCGTGCTATAAAATTGAATAAACAGGGTTGTACGGAATATATATGCAGGCTGTAATTTTAACAGGTATAGTCGCAGGATTTGTGCATGTAGTTAGTGGCGCTGATCATCTAATTGCAATGGCGCCAGCAGCGATTAATAATCCCCAAAAAGCTCTTAAAAATAGTTTCTCATGGGGCTTGGGACATTCTTCAGGAGTCCTCTTGTTAGCTTTTCTAGCGATTTTTATTAAGGATGTTACTCCATTAAACAAATTTTCTAGTATTGCCGAATTCCTAGTTGGAATTTCACTTCTAATTGTCGGAGTATTTGCTATTAAAAATTCTTTTCAATTAAGTATCCACTCGCATTCCCATGAGCATGAGAATGGAATTGCCCACCGTCACTTTCACTTTCATGTTAAGGAACAAAAAAATAATAATAAGCACTCACATGCTTTGACCGGTTTAGGCTTGCTGCACGGTATAGCTGGAGGTTCACATTTTCTTGCAGTTCTTCCTGCTTTAGCACTACCTTTATCCAGCGCTTGCTTATATTTGATTTCATATTTGATTGGTTCACTCATAAGTATGAATCTTTTTACTTGTTTAATATCTTTTACTACCTTTAAAGCAAGTCAAAAATTTATTAAAAGATTAATAGCTTTAGCAGGAGGGCTTTCCTTCTCTTTGGGATTATTTTGGATTCAAAAAAGTGCTTCTGTTTTTTTGAATTAAAAAATTTTTTAATTTAGGAATAATTAATTTAGAGGTGACAATCCCAATTATTTTTTCGTTATTGATTAATCCAAATTTATTACTATCTTCGCTAAATTCAATATTGTCGCCAATAACCTGAACGTTATTATGATTTACTGAATTTATCCTTTTTATTAGGTTTTTATTTTTAATTGGATGGGTAAAAATAATTATTTGTCTATTTTTAAGTATTGATTTATTCTTTTTATATTTTTTAAAAAATACAATATCACCCTCTTTTAGGTAAGGAATCATTGATTCACCACTGATAATCGCGGTTTTTCTTAAACCTAAAAAAAATAAAAAAAAATCAAAAAAATTTTTGAAAATAACTCTGATTAACTAGCTTTTACAAAGGCGTCTGATCTTCCTTTTGAAGCCCAGAAAATATTGTGGATTTTCTCTATATAACTCATGAGTTCTTCAGCTTGGGCTAAGTCAATATTAACTTTGCATGCACTGCATAATTTGGCCGCCTTCCAAATGGTTTCATGTAAGTCTGGATAAGTTTCTAAGTGAACTGGTTTAAAGTAATCTGTCCACAAAATTAGAATCTCTTTCTTTGCTTCTTTTGCTTGTTCTTCTTTAACTGCAACATATCTAGAAAATGTATTACTGTATGCAGCCCACTCAGTTGAATCAGTGCTAGAAGGAGCTTCTAATGCAATAAGTTTTTTTGTCATTGATAAAACTGCTTCAGCTGCAACTCTCGTAGATGCTGGGTCGTAAACACCACAAGGACCATCGCAGTGAGCATGGACTTTCATTGGAGATTTTTTATCTAGAAAAGAATTGATGAATTTACTTAACATTTCAAATATTTGATTTTATATATATATTACTTGGAGATTAACTAAATTGAAAAGTCTTAGATATTTTTCTTACTTAAATTTAATTGACTTTTAATAATTCAACTTCAAATATTAAAGTCGCATTAGCAGGTATTACATTTCCAGCTCCTCTTGATCCGTATCCAAGTTCTGGAGGAATAGTTAGTTTTCTTTTGCCTCCAACTTTCATGCCTGCTACACCTTCGTCCCAACCTTTTATTACTCGTCCAGCACCCAAGGGAAAGCTAAATGGAGCTCTACCGATACTGGTATCAAATTGTGTCCCGTCTTCTAGAGTTCCTGTGTAATTTACAGTAACTGTTTGCCCAGCACTAGCCTCATCTCCTTCACCGTTTACGATATCTGCAATAATTAGACCACTTTCTGTAGTCCTTGAATCGTTGTCTGATGGTGTTTCTTCTACCATAGCGAAAAGTATAGGATTTGGATCTGATGGGTCTAGTTCAAATAAATTATTATTTGAGACATTTGATGATTTTGCAATAGGTGTTCTTTTAACTGACTGAGTTTCTGATTCAGCAGCATTAACAACTTGTGGTGAATTAAATTGACTAAAAAGAGTTAATGAAACACAAAAAACAAAAACTGCAAAACTAATAAAGACTTCTTTCACTTAAATTTTGTAAGTTACTAAAACTTAGTCTACAGAATGAAGGTACAATAAATGGGTGATTATAAATT
This sequence comes from Prochlorococcus sp. scB243_495D8, assembly GCA_000634195.1. Taxonomy (GTDB): domain Bacteria; phylum Cyanobacteriota; class Cyanobacteriia; order PCC-6307; family Cyanobiaceae; genus Prochlorococcus_A. Next base: position 10,067 of record JFLT01000186.1, on the reverse strand, counting down.
TAATTTCGTAATTTTGGATTGTTAATCTCAACTCAAATTAAAAGTCTAAGAAAATATTTTTTCCCTTGTTTAGGAGGGACTTTAGGAGGAATTTCAGTTTCAACTTATTTTTGGCTGATTTTTATGCCGATATCATTATTTATTTTATGGAAGGGAAGTGAAAGGAGAGAAGCAAATTTTTGTTGGGGTTTTTTCTTTATCTTGATAAGTCATTCTTGGCTTTATGATCTTCATCCATTGACATGGCTTGGGTTTTCATGGCTTGCAAGTTTAATTATTGCCATTTTAATATTATTATTTTGCGCTTTTTTGGGAGGGATATTAGTTTATTTATGGGGATTGTTAGTTGAAATTATTCTCTGGAAAGAGGATGTTTTCAAAATGAAAATATTATCTTTAACAGTAAAAGTATTTTTTTTATCTTTGACTTGGGGTATTGGTGAATTGGTACTTTCTCAAACCCCATTTTTTTGGATAGGTTTAGGAGAGAGTCTTATCCCAGGTGATATTTATCTTGCTGGTTTAGCAAGATGGATTGGTGCAAGTGGTTTATGCGTATTACATATATTGATTGGATTTTGGATCTTTTATATTCAAGGTAGATGGGAAAGAAAACTTCACTTTAAAAAAATATTTCTTCTAGGATTTTTGGTTTTTATTTTCTTACATTCATTTGGAGGTTTAACAACTCCAATAAAGAGAAATTATGAATATCCAATAGCTATTTGGCAAACTAATATACCAACAAGAGAAAAATTAAAAATAAATGATGAATTTATTGAAGAAAAGCTATCTATCGCTCAAAAATATGCTTTATCAAACAAAGCGAAACTTCTTGTTGCTCCTGAAGGAACTCTATCTAATAATTTTTATTTTTCTAAAGGCACTAAGGTTAATATCTTTTCAGGAGGTTTCAGAAATTCAAATAATGAGTTAAGAAGTTCTTTACTCGGATTTAAAATTGGAGATAAATCTTTTACCTCATTTATAGATAAAAATAGACTTGTTCCAATAGGTGAAAAAATACCTAGATTTCTAGATAGTTTTTCAAGAGGACTATCTGCAGTAGGAGGAATTCAACCAGGCTCTGATTCAAGATTTTTTGATCCTAAATTTACACCCCCACTAGCAGTAGCTATATGTTACGAAATTAGTGATGGACAAGAAATAAGAAAGGCTATTAATAGCGGTGCAAAACTAATAATAACTGCAGCAAATTTAGATCCATATCCAGCTAAGCTTTATAATCAATTCCTATCTTTGGCTAGATTAAGAAGTATTGAAAATAAGAGAAATAATTTACTAGTATCAAATACCGGCCCTTCGGGCTTAGTTCAAGATGATGGAAAAATAATTCAACTTTTAGATTATGAGGTTGAGCAAAATGAAATAGTGTTCCCTAATTTTTTATCCGAAAAGACTTTCTATACAAAATATGGAGATAAACCTATTTTGTCTTTGTTTATATTATTTATGGGATTAAATATCTTTTGGAAAATTAACTAATTAATCCACCACCTAATAAAATTTCTCCTTTATAAAAAACTGCAGCTTGACCGGGTGTTACCGAACTTTGACTTTCTTCAAAAATTAATTTAAATGTTGAAGTTGTATGATCTAAATTTTTCAAAGGTATTAATTTACCTTTTACTGGATTGCTTCTATATCTGATTTGTGCTTCTACTTCCATCTCTTGCTTAGGTTCTTGTATTGAAACCCAGTTAACCTTACTAATTATTACTTCTTTATTAAATAGATCACTTTTGTCTGCTACATAAACTATATTTTTTACCCTGTCTAAACTTTTTACATATAGTGGTTCCGGCCAAGCAATGCCCAACCCTTTTCTCTGACCAACCGTAAAGTGCTGAATTCCATTGTGCGTCCCAAGGACTTTTCCATTTACATGCACAATCTCTCCTTCTTTGGGTTCTATGTGTTTGTCGATAAATATCTGCATTGATCCATAATGCTCAACTAAACACAAATCTTGACTTTCTGGTTTTTGAGCAGTTCTAAGGCCTAATCTGAGGGCTTCTCTTCTTGTTTCTTCTTTTTTCATTTCACCAAGAGGAAATTCTAATCTGCTTAGTACTTCTTGAGAAAGAGAATAAAGAAAATAACTTTGGTCTTTGTTTTCGTCAGCACCTCTTAGAAGAAGGAATTCCTTAAATACAAGACTCTTGCAATCAAGTGTTTGAGCATAAGATGATTTTTTTATCCTTGCGTAATGTCCGGTCGCAATATGAGTAAAGTCTTTTTTGCTTATTGCGTAATTGAGCATCTCTTCAAACTTCACATTCTTGTTGCACATAGAACATGGAAGTGGAGTGAATCCTTTCTCATAGCTTTCAGTAGTTTTCTTAATTACCTCTCTTTCGAAAATTTCTCTTGAGTCTATTATTTTATGGTTAATTCCTAAATCTTCACAAAGGCCAGCAGCATCTACTAATCCTTCAGAACAACAGGAGCCTTGTCCTTTCATTAGCCAAAGAGTTAGTCCCTCAACATTCCAGCCTCTTTCTACAAGAAGCGCCGCTGAGAGGGAACTGTCTACGCCACCAGAAAGACCTACAATAATATTTTTCTTCTTTTTAGTTTTAATATTAGAAGAAAAAAAGTTCTCTAATTTTTTATCCTTTTGTGTCTTTAACATGGAAGTTTAAATTTTTGAACAGTACTTCAATTGCTTTGTACTCATTATGAATGAAATTTTATGGCCAACAATTGACTCTGAACATTTAATTGTTGATTCTAAGCAAATGTTGATATTAGAGAAAGAAATGTTTTCTGCTGGAATGCCACAAGAAGCATTGATGGAAAAAGCTGGTATCCAAATTAGTAGATGGCTTTTAAAAAAGAAATCTATTCTCAAGCAAGGAATAACTGTTTTTATAGGTCCCGGGCATAATGGTGGTGATGGTGCAGTAATAGCTAGAGAGCTTTTTTTGAAAGGTTTTAATGTTAAGGTATGGTGTCCATTCCCGATCAAAAAAACATTAACAAATAACCACCTTAATTATCTTACATCTATTGGTGTCACAAAATTAGTTGAGCCTCCTGATGCAAATGGGAAAGAACTTTGGATTGATGCAGTTTTTGGTAATAATCAAACAAGAAAAGTTGATAAAAAAATAATTAAACTGTTTAATCAAAAATTTCATAAAAAATCTGGAAAAGTAATAAGTATTGATATTCCAACAGGATTATGTCCTGATAAAGGAGAGCCTTTTTTAGATGACGCAGTAAAGGCAGACTATACCTTGGTTATTGGCCTTTATAAGATTGGGTTGACCCAAGATTCTGCTTTACCTTTTATTGGAGAATTGCACCATATCGATATTGGGGTGCCTATAAATAAGTTACTTAAGATTGAAAAAAAAGTTTTTAAAATTGCTTATAGTGATTTGAAGAATATTGATTTACCTTCTCTACCAAAAAATTCGAATAAATATAGGAGGGGAAGAACATTATTAATTGCAGGAAGTGAAAAATATCCTGGTGCTGCATACTTAGCATTAAAAGGCGCTATTTCAAGTGGAGCAGGCTATATCTCTGCTGTCCTGCCTGAATTAGTTGCTGAATCTATATGGCAAGTCTCTCCAGAAATAGTTTTGAAGGAAACTATGCAATCTAATCAAAATGGAAATGCATCTTTATTTAGTGCATTAAAAAATATTGATTTAAGTGCATTTGATTCAGTAGCTGTTGGCCCTGGAATAGGCATTGATAATGATGATTGGCAAAAATCAAAAGAATATCTTATGGATTATGAAGGGTTATTGATCTTGGACGCAGATGCACTTAATAGAATTTCGGAATCTAAGTTAGGGGCAAATTTCTTTTTAGAGAGAAAATTTAAAACATGGATTACACCACATAGCATAGAATTTCGAAGGTTATTTCCCAATATCACTTCTGCTACCAATTTAGGGCTGGCTATTGATGCAGCAAAAGAATTTAACATTAGTATTTTATTTAAGGGAGCTAACAGCATAGTTGCTGATAATAAAAAAGTTTGGCAACTCTTCGGAACTGATTCACAGACAGCTCGAGCTGGATTGGGTGATCTTTTGTCTGGATTTATAGCTGGCAGTTCTGCGATAGATTTAACCTCTTGTGGAAAAGTAACAACAGAATTTTTTGCTAAATACGTACTTTTGCATTCATTTGCTGCATCCAAGTGCAAAAAAGGGTCAAATGCTTCTGCTATTGGTGACGAATTGTCAAAATTAATGAGAATTATAAAAATGAGACAAATATCTTGAAAGAAACAATTAAAGGGAGTTATTTATAGTTTTAAACACATAAGTGTACAAATATTACTTGAAATCTGAAGCGCGCATTAAATAATTGGCTATTTCTTTAAAAGTATAGGAGAGTTTTAGTACCTAAATTAGGTCAAAATATGGTTTCATCATTACAAACACAACCTGAACCGCCGAAAAGGAGAAGTAATGATCCTATTAGTTGGTACTTGCAAAACATTGGTAGAGTCCCTTTATTAACTCCTGCCGAAGAGATTGAATTGGGTAACCAAGTTCAGAAAATGATGATTCTTACAGAAGATGGACAATTGAATGAAAAGAGTAATGAATTTACAACTCAGCAAAAAAGAACAATAAAAATTGGTCGAAGAGCTAAAGAAAGAATGATGAAAGCTAATTTAAGACTAGTTGTCAGTGTTGCAAAAAAATATCAAGGTAAAGGACTGGAACTTCTAGATTTAGTACAAGAAGGTTCTCTTGGGTTGGAGAGGGCTGTTGAAAAATTTGATCCCACAAGGGGGTATAAGTTTTCTACTTACGCTTTTTGGTGGATTAGACAGAGTATGACTAGAGCAATTGCATGTCAATCAAGAACAATTCGTTTGCCTGTTCACTTGAGTGAAAGGTTAGCCTCTATTAGAAAAGTTAGTAGAGATTTGGCCCATAAACTTGGTGCTATGCCCAGCAGGATTGAAATTGCAGAGGCGATGGAAATTGATGTAGAAGAATTAGATTCAGTTTTGAGACAAGCCTTATCGACAAGTAGTTTAGATGCTCCAGTAAATGGAGATGACGGCAGAAGCTTTTTAGGTGATTTAATCGCTGATAGTAATAATGAAGAACCTTTAGATCAAGTTGAACAAAAAATGCATCAAGAGCAACTTGGTAAGTGGTTAAGTCATTTGAGCGAGCAAGAACAACATGTTCTCAAATTAAGATTTGGACTTGATGCAAATGAAAGACATACACTTGCTGAAATTGGAAGATTATTAGAAGTTTCTAGAGAAAGAGTAAGACAAGTTGAACTTAAGGCACTAAGAAAATTAAGGAATTTAACCAGAAAATTACCCAGCGGTATTTAAATTAATCTTCTGCCCAAATATATTTGGTTAATTCTTCTGAAGGGGGTTCGGGAGCTTCAATAGCATTTTTAACTGACTCCGATATCTCTGCATCAATTTTCTTTTCAATAATTTTTAATTCTTCTTCTGTTGCGAATTTACCGTCAATAATTTCTTTGGCTAATTTTTTAATAGGATCTCTTTTCCCCCAAAACTCCTTCTCTTTTTCAGACCTTAATTCATCTGGATCTGCAAGAGAATGTCCTCTATATCTATAAGTCAAACATTCTAAAAGTGTGGGACCTTCTCCTGCTCTAGCGCGCTCTATTGCTCTTTGTGCTGCTCCTCTAACTGCTAATACATCCATTCCATCAACTTCCTCGCCGTGCATACCAAAAGCAGACGCCTTTCTCCAGATTTCAGGATTACTAGTAGCTCTATCGTGAGCCATACCAATAGCCCATTTATTATTTTCAACAACAAAAATTATGGGTAATTTCCATAACTGGGCCATATTTAAACATTCAAAGAACTGCCCATTATTGCAAGTCCCATCCCCAAAGAATGCTGCAGTTACCGCATCACTATTACTATTACCAGCAACTTCCTTTTTGTATTTACTTGAAAAGGCTGCACCTAAAGCAACTGGAATTCCTTCTCCAATAAATGCATATCCTCCGAGTAAGTGATGCTCTCTTGAGAATAAGTGCATGGATCCACCTCGGCCTTTGCTACAACCAGTAGCTTTACCAAAAAGTTCACTCATTACTTCAAATGAGGGGACCCCCGCACTTAGTGCATGGACATGATCGCGATAAGTACTGCAAAACCAATCATGTTTCTTTTTCATGGCGCCAATTACTCCCGTGCTTATAGCCTCTTGACCGTTATATAGATGAACGAAACCAAACATTTTTCCCCTGTAATACATTTCTGCACACTTATCCTCAAACCTACGACCAAGCGTCATGTCTTCATAAAGAAATAATCCGGTTTCTCGATCTAATTCGGCTTTTTTTATCTCTTGAAGATTTGAGATTCTCTCTACGTGTGTTTCCAAGAAAATACCTTAACGAAGTTTTGATTTGTTAACATTCTAAGCTGTGAAGGGCGATTTTCATGATTTTTTTTAATAACTCTGTAAGACCTTGTGAAAAAAAAATTTAACTTGATAAAATTTGTCTAAGAATTTTCAATAGGATATTTGTTTGGAACTTCCTTTAGACCATTTTCGTTTAATTGGCGTAAGCCCCTCTGCAACTTCTGAGGAAATATTAAGGGCGTTTCAATTACGGTTAGATAAAACACCCAATGAAGGTTTTACTTATGAAGTTTTAACCCAAAGATCTGAGTTACTTCGCCTAACTGCCGATCTACTTACAGATCCAGAAAGCAGAAGAGAGTACGAAAATTTGTTATTGAATGGGAATTCTGGATTAGATTTTTCCTCAAATAGAGAAGTAGCAGGATTAATACTTCTCTGGGAATCGGGTTCACCAAAAGAAACTTTTAAAATTACGCGAAAAGCATTGCAGCCCCCACAAACTCCAGCCCTTGGAAGTAGTAGAGAAGCTGATTTAACATTATTGGCTGCTTTAACAGCAAGAGATTCTGCAATTGAAGAACAACAGCTTAGATCCTATTCAAACGCGGCAGACTTTTTACATGAAGGTATTCAACTTCTCCAAAGAATGGGAAAGCTTGGAGACATAAGAAAAGAACTTGAAGAAGACTTATTTGCTTTGCTTCCATACAGAATCCTAGATCTACTTAGTAGAGATCTAAATGATCAAGAGTCTCATAAAAAAGGCTTAAGTATGTTGGAAAATTTAATAATCAAGAGAGGAGGTCTAGAAGGTAATAATAAATCTGAATATAAAGATTATTTAAATCAGCAAGAGTTTGAAGCTTTTTTTCAACAAATTAAGCAATTTTTGACAGTGCAAGAACAGATTGATTTGTTTCTTGAATTACAAAAAAGAGGATCATTAGAAGCAGGATTTTTAGCTTTTCTATCTTTAACAGCTATTGGTTTCTCGAGAAGAAAGCCAGAAAAATTATTTGAAGCTAGGAGAATTTTAAAGAAACTAAATTTATCCGGTCTTGATTCAATGCCTCTAGTTGGTTGTTTAGATTTGCTTTTAGCTGATATTGAACAAGCCTCTGCAAGGTTTTCAAGTAGTTCTGATGAAAAGTTACGAGATTGGCTCATTAATTATCCTGGGAATAAGTTAGAAGCGATATGTATTTTCTGTAAAAATTGGTTAGAGAATGATGTTTTAGTTGGGTATAGAGATATCGACTCAAAAGAGGTGGATTTAGATTCTTGGTTTGAAGATAGGGAAATTCAAGAATTTATTGAAAAATTAGAAAAGAAATCAAATAAAATTTCAATTAAGTCAAATCTTCAGAATCAACAGATTGAGAAGGAATCCTCCATAAAAACGACAGAAGACTTTGATAATTTATTGGACAATATTGATGAAAGGAGACTACCGTGGCCTGGTGGTATAAAACAAGATTATGAAAAGGTTGAGATCAAAGAAAACGAGTTCAATGAGTATTATTTTAATAAAAAACCTATAGAGTTTTATAATTTTTTAATTGAAAAAATTGCCGAATTAAAGTTTAGTTTTGGGGAATTCTTGAAGGATAAAGAGATTATTAAACGGTCACCTTATTTAATTTATATTTATGCGTTTTTGATTTTATTTTCATTTGGTATTGGGATTGGATTTTTAAGAAATAATTTAAAAAAATCAATTCAGGATGATGCTATCACTGAAAAACCTTTAATTGCCATAGATAAAAATCAAAATATTAGTGAGAAAGATATTATTCAAGAATTAAAAAAAAATCCTTCAAGCAAGTTGAATTCTATTCCTGAGAAATCTACTTCAATTATTCCCTCTGATTTCAAAGAACTTAATTCCCCTTCACCTTCTTTGGAAGATATTAGTAATTTAATTAATGGATGGCTTCTAAGTAAAAGTAAATACTTGGCGGGAAAGAGTGAAATTAATCTTTCTAAGATTGTTAGTAAAGGTTTGATTAATCGAACAATCGAAGAAAGGCAGAACGATATCAAGAAGGGAATTTATAAGGAAATTAATTCCCAAATACGTAAGATTGATTTGGAATCGCAAACTTCATCTAGGATAGTTGTTTTAGTAGAATTGGATTATCTAGAGAGAATACAAAAGAATTCTGGAGAATTTGTTAATGAAACATCATTAAATCCCCTTAAAGTTAAATATATTTTGGGTTTTTCAAATAAATCATGGAAATTGGTTGATTTCGTTAGCGGCTTGTAATTACAGACTTCAAGATCATCTATAATAATTAAAATTACTTTTTAATAATGTTTGATGAACTCTCATCACGCTTTGAAGACGCAGTAAAAGGTTTAAGAGGCGAAGCAAAAATTAGTGAAAATAATATTAACGATGCCTTGAAGGAAGTAAAAAAAGCACTCCTTGATGCAGATGTTAGTTTGTCTGTAGTAAAAGAGTTTATATCAGATGTCAAAGATAAAGCTATTGGAGAAGAAGTAGTTAGGGGTGTAAACCCAAGTCAAAAATTTATAGAAGTTGTAAATAAAGAATTGATTAACATTATGGGGAATGAAAATTCTCCATTAAACGAAAATGACAATAGTCCTACAGTCATTTTGATGGCTGGACTTCAGGGAGCGGGTAAAACAACTGCAACAGGAAAATTAGGACTTTATTTAAAAGATAAAGATAAAAAAGTTCTTTTGGTGGCCGCAGATATTTATCGACCAGCAGCTGTAGAGCAGCTTAAAACGTTGGGAAGTCAATATGAATTGGAAGTTTTTTCAGCTAAAGAAAAAAATAGCAAACCAGAAGAAATAGCAAAGGAAGCATTGAATTTTGCTAGTGAAAATGATTTTAATTCCATAATTATTGATACCGCAGGAAGATTGCAAATTGATGATTCCATGATGAATGAAATGGTTCGAATTAAAGAAGTTTCAAATCCTGATGAGGTTTTGCTTGTTGTTGATTCAATGATTGGGCAAGAAGCTGCAGACTTAACAAAGTCATTTCATGAAAAAGTAGGAATCACAGGTGCGATATTAACTAAGTTGGATGGTGACTCAAGAGGCGGAGCTGCTTTATCAATAAGAAAAATAAGTGGTAAACCAATCAAATTTATAGGTGTAGGTGAAAAAATAGAGGCACTGCAACCATTTCATCCAGAGAGAATGGCGAGCAGAATTTTAGGCATGGGCGATGTATTGACACTTGTTGAAAAAGCACAAAAAGAAGTTGAACTTGCTGATGCAGAAGCGATGCAAAAGAAACTTCAAGAAGCGACTTTCGATTTTAATGATTTTGTAAAGCAAATGAGATTAATTAAGAGGATGGGATCACTTGGGGGATTGATTAAATTGATTCCTGGAATGAATAAAATCGATGATGGGATGATAAAAGACGGAGAAGATCAACTTAAGAGAATAGAATCAATGATCTCTTCAATGACTCTTGAGGAAAAACAAAAACCTGAGGTTCTTGCTGCTCAGCCTTCAAGAAGACAAAGAATCGCTCAGGGTAGCGGTTATGAGGCAAAAGATGTAGATAAAGTATTAGCTGACTTTCAAAGAATGAGAGGCTTTATGAAACAAATGTCGAACGGAGGGATGCCAGGAATGGGAGGGATGCCAGGAATGGGAGGGATGCCAGGAATGGGAGGGATGCCAGGAATGGGAGGGATG
>JFLT01000185.1 GCA_000634195.1 Prochlorococcus sp. scB243_495D8 | reverse complement strand
TGCCAGGAATGGGAGGGATGCCAGGAATGGGAGGGATGCCAGGAATGGGAGGGATGCCAGGAATGGGAGGGATGCCAGGAATGGGAGGGATGAGTGGTAATAAGCCAATGAAAAAACAAAAAAATAATAAAAAGAAAAAAGGTTTTGCAGATTTATAGTTTCTATATTTTTACCTTTAAATGATATTATTATTAAAAACGCATTGATTTAAGATGATTAAATTGCGCCTTAAGCGCTTTGGAAAGAAAAAAGAGGCAAGTTTCAGAATTGTTGCATGCAATAGTACTTCCAGAAGAGATGGTAGACCTCTAGAAGAACTAGGTTTTTATAATCCAAGAACTAAGGAAACAAGGCTTGATACAGAAGCTTTAAGAACAAGACTTACTCAAGGTGCTCAACCAACTGATGTTGTGAGAACTTTATTAGAAAAGGGAGGGTTATTAGAAAAAAAAGTTAGACCCTCTATCGCAATTGGTAAAGCAAAGTTAGAAAAGGAAAAAATAGCTAAGGCTAAAACTAAAGACCAAGAAAGTGATACTAGCAAAGCTGAAAGCGAGACTAATGAATCAGAAAGCTAGTGATTTGATAAATTTTTATTCTTATTCAATAACTAGATGAAGGAAGTTTCCAAAACTGGTCACTTCACAATAGATTTGCCAAGCTCTGATGCCGCTACAGCATTATCTGGACCTGGTAACTCTTTTTTAAAAAAATTTGAGTCTCTTACAGGAGTTTCTTTAACTATAAGAGGCTTACAACTTGAGATGAACGGCGTCATATCTAAAATTGAGAGAGCCTCAGCATTAGTCGAATTAACAAGACCAATTTGGGAACAAGGGTTGGAAGTCCCGGAGGTAGATCTTAAAGCGGCTTTAAGTTCTTTAAATATGGGCGAATCGTCTTCACATGCAGAACTTGGAAAAAAAATTCTTGCGCGTTCTAAAGAAGGAAGATATTTAAGACCAAGAACTATAAGGCAAAAAGAATATGTTGAATCAATTGAAAACTTTGATCTTACGTTCGCAATTGGCCCAGCTGGAACTGGTAAGACATTTTTAGCAACTGTTTGCGCGGCAAGGCTATTGAACGAGAAAAAAATTGAAAAAATTGTTTTAACCAGACCAGCTGTAGAAGCTGGTGAAAGTTTGGGATTTTTACCTGGTGATTTGCAACAAAAAGTAGATCCATATTTAAGACCGTTATTTGATTCTTTACATAGTATTTTCGGATTTGATAGAACAAATTCGTTAATTGATAAAGGAATCATTGAAGTTGCTCCTTTGGCATTTATGAGAGGAAGAACTTTAGATAATTCTTTGATTATCTTGGATGAAGCACAAAATACTACTTGCTCTCAAATGAGAATGTTTTTGACCAGATTAGGAGAGAGATCAAAAATGGTTGTAAACGGAGATATTACACAAATTGATTTAAAAAAAGATCAAGAAAGCGGCCTCATTGAAGCATCCAGAATTTTCTCCGAAACTGAAGGGATAAAATTTTGTTATTTAAATATTGAAGATGTAGTTCGTCATCCTTTAGTTCAGAAAATTATTGAGGCTTATCAATAAATTTATAACTCTGGAGATCCGTACCCTGAAATTATAAAAATCAAGTAGAATAAATTTATATTCAATAAAAAAAATGCCAGCAAGTAGTAATTTCAATCAAGCTATTCGTGAAGCACAAACTAGTTCAATTGTTGGACCTAATGTTGTTCAAAAAGCTTTACCGTATGTAGGTGGGGGGATGGTTCTAACTTCTTTAGGCGTTTTAGCAGGTGTCTCACTCATAGCAACAAATCCTAGTCTTTTCCAGCCTCTTTCAATAGTTGCGTTAATTGCAGAATTGATTTTGTTTTTTATAGCTACAAGTGCTGCAAATAATGCGAATAATGCGAAGGCCCTGCCCTTGTTAACAGGGTTTAGTTTGTTAACTGGATTCACCCTAAGTGGAATAGTTGCTTTAGCAATAGGAACTATTGGTATTGGTTCTGTTGGAACAGCTGCCTTAGCTACTGGTATAACTTTCGTGATTGCCTCTTACACAGGCCAAAGAATGAGTGATAGTGTTGGTCAAGCACTAAGTGGGGTTGTTGGTCTTGGATTGATAGGACTACTTATAGCTATGTTTGTCCAATTAATTGGAGGATTCTTTGCTCCAGGAGTTTTTGGAGGATCAGGACTCGAATTGATAATTGCAGGATTTGGAACTGTCTTATTTGTTGCAATGTCTTTCGTTGATTTCTACACAATGCCAAGAAGATACAACGATGATCAATATCTCGCAGGAGCTTTAGGTATGTATCTAACTTATATAAATCTTTTTGTTTTTATATTGAGATTAATGATTGCACTCCAAGGCGGTGGAAGAAGAGATTAAACACTACGTAAATTTCTAACCTAAGGCGTAGATTTGTTTCTACGCTTTTTTATTGGGCGATATCAAAAATTTGTTTTTTTATAAATTCCTTTTGTTCTGAGTCATATTTTACTGACTTATCAAAACTATTACCCATATCATCTAAGTCTCTAAGGGTTTGATTGATAGACTTTGTTACTGACTTAGTTTCTAGCAGTCTTAAAATAGCCTTACATCTATCTGAAATATTTTCAGATATTATCTCATATTCATGATTCTTATCTCTTCGATGAATAATAATTTGAGCGGAACTCATTATTAAATTTTTTACTACAATGTCTGCTACAGCCTCTCCTCCTTCGTTCAGTTTGTAAATTAGTGAAAAAGGAAGTTTATCTAATAAAAAACAATCTTTATCTGATAAAGCGTATGCAAAAAATCCTCTGAGTCCATTTCTTGTTTTAGTTAGCTCTGCGATTCTATCTGATAAAACCTCTTCGCTTAGTAAATCTTCACCCCACTCTTTGCACCATTGTGCGGATATGTTTATTGCTTGCATGAACGAAGCTTCTTTTAAATTTATGGTTTTTTTTTCCATTTTTGATCAGAATTTTATTATTGATACATTAAAAGTCTTTGTCCAATTATAGATCTGGGTTTGTAACTTTACTAGGAAGGCCAAATGTCGGTAAATCTACTTTAATAAATAAATTGATTGGAGAAAAAATAACAATTACTTCTCCAATAGCGCAAACTACTAGAAATAAATTAAAAGGAATACTTACTAAAGAAAATGGACAAATAATTTTTGTTGATACCCCAGGTGTTCATAAACCTCATCATCGACTTGGAGAGATATTAGTAAAAAATGCAAAATCTGCAATTAATGGAGTTGATATGGTAATTTTTGTAATTGATTCAAGTGAAGAACCTGGTAGGGGTGATGAATATATTTTGAACTTTTTAATCGCAAATAAGACTGACTTTATTGTGGCATTGAATAAGTGGGATTTGGTTAATAAAGAATTTAGGAATTTACGATTAGATCAATATAGAAGATTTTTTGGAATCAATAGAAAATTTCAAATTGTAAGTGCTTCTGAAGGAGAGGGATGTTCTGAACTGGTCGATATGGCACTTAATTTTCTCCCAGAGGGACCAAAACTTTATGATGAAGAGACGATTTGCGACCAACCATTAGATAACTTATTATCTGATTTAGTAAGAGAGCAGGTATTAAAAAATACAAGAGAGGAGGTACCTCATAGTGTCGCAGTAAAGATAGAAAAGAGAGAGGAAATGAAAAGAAAAAATGGCAAAGTTTTTACAGCTATTTTGGCTACTATTATTGTTGAAAGATCAACTCAAAAAGGGATTCTTATTGGAAAGAAAGGTTCAATGTTAAAAATGATTGGTCAGTCAGCAAGATCAAATATGTCAAAATTAATTGATGGTCCAGTTCACCTAGAGTTGTTTGTAAAAGTTGTTCCAAATTGGAGAAAAAAAGAATCAATGTTGATTGAGTTTGGTTATGAGGAAGATTTCTAGATGAGTAGGTTTAATTTTGATGTAATTACATTGTTCCCAAAAGCTTTTGAATTAATAAATAATTTAGGGGTCATAACAAGAGCTCTAGATAAGAATTTGATCGATGTAAATTTACACGATTTAAGAGAATATGGAGAAGGTTCTTACAGACAAGTAGACGATAAGCCTTATGGAGGAGGTGCAGGAATGGTATTAAAACCTGAACCTATCTACAAGGCATATGAATCAATTAAAAAATTACCAAAAAGTAAAACTTTGCTGATGACCCCACAGGGTAAAGTCTTAAAGCAAAAGGATCTTGCGAGATGGTCCAATTTGGATCAAATAATAATTATTTGTGGTCAATATGAAGGTTTTGATGAAAGGATTAGATGTTTGGCTGATGAAGAGATATCGATAGGTGATTATGTACTTTCTGGAGGTGAAATACCCGCTATTTCAATAATTAATGGTTTGACTAGATTATTACCTGGAACCCTTGGTGATCCAGACTCTTTAGTCGATGAGAGTCATAATTCTTCTTTATTAGAATATCCTCAGTACACGAGGCCATTAACTTTTAAAGATATGAAAGTGCCAGATATTTTAGTGAGCGGTAATCATGAAGAGATTAAATCGTGGAGAAGAAGAAAAAGTTTTGAGAGAACATTGGAGAGAAGAAGTGACTTAATTTCAAAGGAAAACTACAAAAAGTCCCCACAAAATAAGAGAATAATAAGAGATTATAATCAATTCATGAAATTTAGAATAGGTAATGGATACGATATTCACAGACTAGTAGAGGATAGAGATTTAATTATTGGAGGCGTAAAATTGCATCATCCTGAACATTTAGGATTGGATGGTCATAGTGATGCTGATGTTTTAAGTCACTCAATAATGGATGCATTATTGGGAGCACTTTCGCTGGGCGACATAGGAAAGTATTTCCCCCCATCTGATGAAAAATGGAAAAATGCTGATAGCTTGTTTTTGTTATCAAAAGTAATTGACTTGATAAGACAAGATGGTTGGGAAATAAATAATATTGATAGTGTGCTTGTTGCTGAAAGGCCAAAAATCATGCCACACATAAAACTAATGAAAAAAAATATTTCTGAAATCTTAAATATTGATGAAAATTTAATTGGGATTAAAGCAACCACAAATGAAAAATTGGGGCCAGAAGGAAGAGAAGAGGGTATAAGTTGCCATTCAGTAGTTCTACTTGAGAAAAAATGAGATTTAATTTAAATTTGAAAAAAAAATTTCAAAAATTTTGTTTATTATTAATTTGCTTACTTGTTTTAATTTTTCAATCTGATATTCCCAATTTAAAAGCTCTTACAATGGATAATTATCAAAGTGAAATGGTCATAGAGGAATTAAGACTTAAAGTACCTGCCGATGTAAAAGCAGCTTGGTTAGATGCTGAAAAAGAAATATGGGAGCCATGGTTATCTTCTCAAGATGGTTTTTTGGGAAGACAATTATTTTGGAACAGGGAAAAAGAAGAAGCTTTAATATTAGTAAATTGGAAAAGTAAGAAATTATGGAAAAACATACCTATGTCAGAAGTAAATTTAGTTCAACAAAAATTTGAAGATAATGTTAAGGCTGCTCTAAATGTAGGCCAAAATCCTTTTGAATTAATTTATGAGGGAGAATTAGATAAGCAAAGATGAATTTTGATTTCAAGTTTGATTTTCAAAGAAGAGATAGGCTTGGACTAATTGAGGCTATTTGGGGTCAAGATAAGAGTATCGACCAATTAGAGAGATTATCTGAAAATGTATTAAGTAAAAAAGAGGTCGTTTTTATTACTAGGATTAATAGTGAAAAGGCTAATTATCTTTTAGATTTATATGATGATGCACGATTCTATGAAGAAGCAAATTGCCTAACAATTGGAAAAAATTTGAATAAAATAAATACGAATAAAAAAGTTGCTATAATTTCAGGTGGCTCAAGCGATTTAGCTGTAACACTTGAAGCACAATTAGCGCTTGAAATTTATGGAGTGAATTGTCAATCTTTTATAGATGTTGGAGTCGCCGGACTTCATCGATTGATAAGCAAGTTAGAAGAAATTAATAAATATGATGTATTAATAGTTTGTGCTGGAATGGAAGGAGCTTTGGCAACAGTTGTGGGTGGATTGTTGGCACAGCCGATAATTGCAGTACCTGTCTCAGTCGGATATGGCGTTAGCAAGGATGGAGAAACTGCTTTAAATAGTATGTTGTCAAGTTGCTCTCCTGGTATTGCAGTTATGAATATAGATAATGGTTACGGAGCAGCAATGGCTGCTCTCAGAATTATTAAAAGTATTTCCTGAATAATTACTTTTTTTCTATTTCTAATAGGTTTTCTATCCATAAATTAAGTTGTTTTGATAACGTACCTTTTTGTCTCATTTTGATTGCTTTTATAACAACTTCTGTATTTACCCACTCTGGAAATCTTTTCGGCATTTATTTTTATATTCAGTAATTTTAATTTGGTACAAATTTTTATAAAAACAAGTTCTAAGTAACAAATTTAATCTTTTATGTTTGATTTTGTACCTAATCTAGATAGCTCAGATGAAGTATGCTCACTTTCTACATTTTTTAATCTTTCAATTAGCTCAGAGAGATCTTTATGTGCTAACTCGCCATTTTGCTCCCATTTAAGGGATCTTGAGTTGCTATCAATTTTTTCTTTCATTGTTATATTTAGATATTAAAAATATAAAACGAAAACAGGTGAATTTCGGTTATTGTTTCAAGCCTAAACTTAAAAAATTATGAAGATTTTATTATATAAATAATTTATCTTTAACCACCACCAACTATTGAAACGATTTCTAAATTATCACCTTCTTTAAGCTTTACTTTTCCCCATTTCATAGAATTTATAATTAAATTATTTAGCTCTACTACAATTGTGTTTGGTTTATATCCCATATTTTTAAGAGCAGTAGATAGTAGAGCATTTTCTTGATCAAGTTCTATTTTTTTTTCTTCTCCATTTACCTTAATTTTCATGAGACAACTCTTTTAGTATCATAATAGCGTCATCTTTAGGATCTTCAGAATTCATTAATTGCGAAACTAAGGCGACTTTTTTAAAACCATTTCTTTTTAAATAGGAAATATTATTTGACTTGATTCCTCCAATAGCAAACCAAGGAATATTTAAATCTTTTGTTAATGTTTTGATATTTTCAATACCTAAAGGTTTTTTATTCTTTTTTGTTGTAGTTTCAAATACTGGTCCAATTCCTATGTAATCACAACCATCTTTAAGAGCATTTGAAATATCAATTGCATTATTTGCACTTATTCCAACAATTTTTGAATATCCTAGTATTTTTCTTGCGGTTTTCAAATCTAAATCGTCTTGCCCAAGATGAATCCCATCCGCGTTAGATGCTAGAGCTATATCAACTCTATCGTTAACAATAAACAAAGAATTATATTTTTTACATAGATTTTTAATCTGAATTGCTTCTTGAAGATGATCTTTATCAGTTCCCGTTTTAAATCTATGTTGAATAATTCTTACTCCCGCAATTAAAATCTCTTCTATTATTTCTAATAAATTGTCTTTTTGATCTGTAATTACGTATAAGTCATTTTCTCTTAAAATTTTCTCCGACTTCTTACACTTGCTATAACTTAATAAGTCAATTTCAATAGTATAAATTTCATATCTAATTTCCGAAGCGATTTTTGAAAGCTCATTATTATGTAGCCTTGAGTATTCTTCTATGACCCTTAATGCTTCTTGAATTCTGCCTGCATTAGAACTAATTATTTGCTCAGGAGTTTTTCTGTTGCTTTGTTCTTCATGAGTTAATCCTTTGCATTCATCCTCAATGTAATTCCTTGATTGCTTATAAACTTCCAAATGATTCTTTCCTAAAATTTGTCTAAAATTTTTTATCTTCGTAACAAAGTCATTTTCCCCCAAGCCAAATCTGGCCCAATCTTCAATAACTCTTAAGCCTTCTCTAGCTCTATCAAGATTTGCGTCAATTATTTGAAATATTCGTAAATCTTCAGTCTCTTTACTATGGGATTTAGGCATTTTTATTTATTTTTGTAGTTTTTAAAAATTTTAAGCGCATTATCTCTATCTTTTTTAATTTGATTAGAAAGTTGATCTATATTTTCGAACTTGATTTGAGATCTGAGTTTTTCAACTGGTTCCACAGATAGATTTAAACCATATAGATCTATATCTTTATTTATTAAATGAACTTCAACTGCAGATGGCAATAAAGGATTAATTGTTGGTTGAGAGCCAAGATTCATAACAGATTCAATTTTTTGGTTGGAATTTTCTATGGTTGTCCAAGATGCGTAAACTCCTTCTCCAGGTAAAAATTTTCTGCCATCTATTTCAAGATTGGCGGTAGGCCATCCTATACTTTTTCCTATTCCTTTACCTTTAACAACCTTCCCATTAAAACTATAAGGCCTATTAAGAATTTTGAGAGCATTTTTTAGATCACTTTTCTCTAACAGATCTCTTATTCTGCTGCTGCTGATTCTACCTTCTGTGTCTTCTAAAATTGGTGTAATTTTAAGTTTAATATCCGTATCCTTAATCATATTTTTTATTGTATTTATGTCTCCACTTCTTTTAAAACCAAATTTAAAATTAGCACCTACAGAAATGTTTTTTGCTTGTAATTGATTTATCAAAATATCTCTAACGAATCTTTCAGCGCTTAATTTGGATAGTTCCATATCAAAAGGAATCAGAACTAATTGTTTAATTCCCAGATCTTCAAGAATAGATAGTTTTTCATAAGGGAGATCAAGTCTAAGACGCATCTCTTTGTAAAGAACTTCTCTAGGATGAGGCCAGAAGCTTGCAATTGTTGGGGTATATTGATTTTCTTCAACTACACTTTTTATTAATTGTCTGTGACCAGCATGAAGGCCATCAAAACTTCCAATAGCTATTGAGGTAGGACCCTTAACTTCAGATGGCGATATTAAAGAGATCAAAAGATTACGTGCAATTTTATGATTTTAGTGGCAAATTTGGATTGATTACAGTTTATTCAATCAAATGAATGTCTGACAAAATTGATTTTCAGTCCCTTTCATTTGGAATGCGGCGCATTGGATGGATACGTTTTTGGGTTCAGTCCATATTAGGTGCTGTTGTTGCAGCTGTTTTGCTTTTTTCAAATGTTGTAAATAACAGCGAAGGACAGCTTGGCTTAGCGCCAGGTCTATCACTTACATCCATATCCCTGATTTTACTACTTTTTAGTCTTTGGCAAGGCTGGTTAATAGTTAGAACAGGAAGGGCAATCGCAAGCAACGCAAGACCCTCAAGAGGACAAACCGGTAAGTTGATAAAACGAGGACTAATAGTTGATTTATTTGGAATTTTGTTTGGTTTAATTGGATATCAAGCTCTTATGGGAGCCTTATTTATACAAGCTTCCTCTCAAACAACTGGACAATTAATAACAGCTACATCCGATATCCCAATTACTGGTCTTGAAATATTATCAGTTCTCAGTAACACTCAAGTTATTGCTGCTCATTTTTTTGGACTTTGCTTTTCTTTATGGCTTTTAAGAAGGATTTACAAATGAATTATTAATTTTAGGTAAGTTGTCTAAATTACCTCTCCAAAATAAATCTGGTTCAACAGGTGTAAGAGATATTTTATTTTCTTGTATTTGAGATACGTCACTGGGCCAGTTTTTTGGACCATAACCTTTTGATTTGAGATCTAAAACTACCTCACCTGCTAACCAATAATAATCGTCACCCCTAGGGTCTTCCCTTTTGGAAAATTGATTTTTATATTTTCTTACCGATAATCTTGTCCAAGATAATTCTTTTATTTTGTTTTTTTCACAGGGGGGGATATTCAAATTTAATAAAAGTGAAGCTGGCCAACTATCTTTAATTGCCTGTTCGGCAATATTCATTGCAATTTCTCCAGCAAATTCAAAATTCTTCCATTTAAAACTAGCCACACTTATTGCCATGGAGGGAACATTTTCTAAAGTGCCTTCCATAGCTGCAGCAACTGTACCTGAACAAAAAATATCTGTCCCTAAATTGGGCCCGTGATTTATTCCAGAGAGTACCAGATCAGGTTTTTGATCCAATAGTTCAGAAAGTGCTAATTTGACACAATCTGCAGGTGTGCCGGAACATCCCCAAGCTTCAATTCCTTCTCCAAATAATTCGTCAGCTTTTTCTACTCTTAATGGGGATTGTAAAGTAAGACCATGACCAGTAGCTGATCTTTCTTGGTCAGGACATACTACTTTTACCTTATGTCCTCTTTTTTGGGCTGATTTTGCTAAAGCTCTTATCCCTGCCGCGAAAACACCATC
>JFLT01000184.1 GCA_000634195.1 Prochlorococcus sp. scB243_495D8 | reverse complement strand
CCTGCCGCGAAAACACCATCATCATTGCTAATTAATATATTTAACGGTTTCATTAATCAATACATTTTATTTATGGACGATATTTAAGTAAAATAAAGAGATACTTATTTTAACTATATCAGTGAGTCAAATTGAATCATTAAGCCAAATTGAGGAAAAACTAAATAATCTTTCTCTAACTGCAAAAAATAATATAGATAACTCTAAT
The DNA here is from genome assembly GCA_000634195.1 of Prochlorococcus sp. scB243_495D8. Classification (GTDB taxonomy): domain Bacteria; phylum Cyanobacteriota; class Cyanobacteriia; order PCC-6307; family Cyanobiaceae; genus Prochlorococcus_A. The sequence continues at coordinate 6,005 of JFLT01000184.1, read as the reverse complement.
ACACATGAAGAACTTGATCAATTGAGAGTTTCATTGCTTGGAAAAAAAGGTGATTTATCAATTATCTTGAAAACAATGGGTCAATTATCTGCTACTGATAGACCAATTATTGGCCAGAAGGCAAATTTAATAAAGATAAATTTGCAAGAATTAATAACTGAAAGAAAAAATATCCTAAACAGCGAAGCCTTAGATAAAAAGATTAAAAAAGAAAAAATTGATGTTACTATCCCCTCAATTGGAACCCCCCCTGGGAATAAACATCCCTTGATTTCAACTCAAGACGAAATAATAGATATTTTTTGTGGTTTAGGCTACTCAGTTGAAAGTGGTCCTGAAATTGAAACTGATTTTTACAATTTTGAGTCTCTCAACATACCCAAAAATCATCCCGCAAGAGATATGCAGGATACTTTCTATTTAGATGAAAATCGACTTTTAAGGACCCACACTTCTCCAGTTCAGATAAGATATTTAGAAGATAATCCTCCCCCAGTAAGAATTATTGCTCCCGGGAGAGTATATCGGAGAGATGCAGTAGATGCTACTCATTCCCCTGTATTTAATCAGGTTGAGGTTTTATGTATCGATCAAGATATTAATTTTAGTCATTTAAGAGGAACAGTTCTTACATTTTTAAAGACCTTTTTTGGAGATATTCCTGTAAGATTTAGAGCTAGTTATTTTCCATTTACTGAACCTTCAGCAGAAGTAGACGTCCAGTGGAAAGGTAAATGGCTAGAAGTAATGGGCTGCGGAATGGTAGATCCAAATGTCTTAGAAAAATTAGGAATAGATTCTGAGAAATGGACTGGTTTTGCAGCAGGATTAGGAGTTGAGAGATTTTGTATGGTGAGACATCAAATTGACGATATCAGAAAGTTTTATACAAATGATCTTAGATTCTTAGAACAGTTCTAATAGTATTTAATCTTTAAATTAGGATTGTCCAACAAATTAGTTTAAGATAGTCCTAGTTTTAATTTTTTGATTGGTACGTAAAGCAGGACTAATCGTTAATGATGGAAAGGAATTAGCTGTTCAAACGGCAACTTCAGTTCAGAAAAAATTGGAGAAATCTAATTTTGAAGTTGTAAGAGTTAGTAGCTCTGGAGGGATGGTTGGTTTCGCAAATCCTGATCAACATGTTCGTCCTTTGGGATATACGAATTGTGTTCCCGAAGGCTTCGATTCATCAATGGAATTTGCAATAGTTCTTGGCGGAGATGGAACCGTGCTTTCTGCCGCAAGGCAAACAGCACCTGCTAAAATTCCAATCCTTACAATAAATACTGGACATTTAGGTTTTCTAGCGGAAGCTTATTTATCTAATCTTGATGAGGCAATAGATAAAATTATTGCTGGTAATTGGAATATTGAGGAAAGAACTTGCTTTATCATTAGTGTAATGAGAAATGATCAGAGGAGATGGGAGTCTCTCTGTCTTAATGAGATGGCCCTCCACAGAGAACCTCTGACAAGTATGTGTCATTTTGAGATTTCTATAGGGAGACATGCTCCTGTAGATATCTCAGCTGATGGTGTAATTTTATCTACTCCAACAGGTTCTACTGCATATTCGTTGAGTGCTGGAGGGCCAGTTATTACACCTGATTGCCCAGTTGTGCAATTAACTCCAATTGCTCCACATTCATTGGCATCTAGGGCATTGGTATTTAATGACTCAGAGCCAGTAACTGTTTTCCCCGCAACACCTGAAAGATTGGTAATGGTTGTTGACGGAAATGCTGGTTGTTATGTCTGGCCTGAAGATAGGGTTTTAATAAGAAAAAGTAAACACTCAGTAAAGTTTATTAGACTTGAAGACCATGAATTCTTTCAAGTTTTAAGAAATAAACTAGGTTGGGGTCTGCCTCATGTGGCTAAACCTAATAAATAGTGATTATCTAAATTAATTTTTTTCCTTTTAATAGAAAAACAGGATTATTTGGTTCTAACCTCATTCCCTCAGCGATACTTAAGCTTTTATAGGTCTGAATTAAATTTAAATTTGTTTTAAAATTTTTATTTTCTAATTCCATTTTCAATTCATTAATAGTTTGAATGTCAATTATTGGGATAACAATAATATCGTCAATACTCATATCCTGAGCTAGTTTATTGATGATTTGAAGTTTAGTCTTTTTATCACATCCACCTATTATTGCTCTATTAGGTTTTTCGGAAGAACTTAAATTTCTCGTATTCAAGGTAATATTAATTTCTTCCTCAAAAATAGATTTTGGTTTAACGCCGAGCCTTTTTGCATTTTCTAGTATTAATGCTTTTGATCCAATCCTTTTATCGATACAAAACAAATCTAAATTAGGACTTAATTTTAATGCCTCTAAACCAATTGATCCACAACCTGCTCCTATATCCCAAATAATACCTTTTTTTGGGAGCTCTAGATCAGCTAAGATTTGAACGCGAACCTCCCTTTTAGTAATTAAATTTGGTCTATCATCAAAGGTTTTAAAAATATGGTCGTTGATTCCAAAAAGAGGGAGATTATTACTTGAGAAATTTTTCTTTGTTTTTGTAAGAATAACAATGTTCAAACTTGAAATATCAGAGGGTAATGACTCTTTAAGATTTAATTTTCTTATATTTTCACTATCGAAGCCTATCTCTTCACAGAGCCAAAAATCATAGAGGTCAATTAGATTTAATTCTGATAAGTTTTTTTTTATTATTTCTAAACTAATGTTATTTGAATCTGTAATAATAGCTAAATTTGAAGGTCTTGTTTTAAGAGCCTCAACTAACTTAGTCGAATCTCTTCCGTGAATACTAACATTAACAATATCTTGCCATGGGATCTTTAACTTACTAGATGCTAGTTGAATGCAAGTATTTGAAGGGTAAAAATTTAACTCATCTTTTGAAAAATTTTCTAGTAATATTCTCCCAATACCAAACCAGAGCGGATCCCCTCTTGAAATTAAAATAACATCAGTTTTTTGAGATCTGAGCCAGTTAATAAGTTGGTTATTACTGTTACTCGAAAAAAATGATTTCTTTTTTCCTAAGCCATCTTCGCTCCATGATTTAATTTCTTCAAGATATGAACTGGGAACTGCAATATTGGCCGTATTTATAAACAAATCTTGTAATTTGGAAGGTAAATCTTCGAATATATATGAATTAATACCTACTACATGAATTTTTCTATTAACTTCAGTCATCAAAATTTTACTAAAAGGAACTAAACAGTTTGAATGTTTTATTAAATTATCTTATTATTATTCGAGCTATCATAGTAAGTTAATTGTCTGAAAGGAGAAAGAGATTACATGATTTATTGTTAACTCTAATTAAGAAAGATAGTGAATTTGAGTTAATTGAAGAAGATTCTAGCGATTTAACATCTAGCTATTCTGAAAAAGACACTTTGAATTTATCTCGAGTTATAGAAAAAAATCGTAAAATAATTAAAAGATATCAAGCTATTGTAAGATCAGCCGTAACTCTAGATGCCCTTATGGATTCTGAAAATGAAGAAAATTACAAAATCAAATAAAAATATTTTTTTTAAAGGAATATTATCTTTACTTTTACTATTCTCCTTTATCTTTAACCCATTAAGAGTATTCGCTGAAGTTGCAGAAACAGAAATTAACGGGGAATTAATAAATTCTAGTAGTGAGTTTTTAAGGGACTTGGACTTTGAAACTTGGCAATTAGTGGCTTACAAATCACCTCTTTATGATAACAAATTAATTTTAAGGATTATAGGGTACCCAGGAAATCTTAGGATTGATCATCCCACCGACTTAAGAGTGGAATCAGGGCGAAAACAGTGGCTTTTAGATGATAAAACACTTCTTAACGAGGAATTAGCAAATGATGGAAGACAAGCTGCTGCAGAATTTGATCTTTATGAATTGATTATAAATTTAGATAAAAATAGACCACTAAGATTATCTTTGTCAGGAGTTTTTTCTGAGTTGCCTGTTCCTCCCTTTGTTGTTAAAGAGTGGAGATCATTAAACTCAATTTGATTGTTGGAGATGTCTGAAAAAAATGTAAGCCATACAAAATGGATGAAAAGAGCAATTTTTTTGGCTTCTTTAGGCAAAAATACAACGAGTCCTAACCCTAAAGTGGGAGCAGTGATACTTGATAAGCATGGAACCCTGATTTCAGAAGGGTTTCATCACAAAGCTGGCATGCCCCATGCTGAGTTAATGGCTTTTAATAATTTAAAAAAAGATGCTAAGGAAGGTTCAATGTATGTAAATCTTGAACCCTGCTGTCATCATGGGAAAACACCTCCATGCGTAGATAAGGTGATATCCTCTGGGATAAAAAAGGTATATATATCTATTGAAGACCCTGATAAAAGAGTATCTGGTAAAGGTATTAAGCAACTAAAAGAAGCTGGGATTAAAGTTCACTTGGGACTATGTAAAAAGGAAGCATTAGATTTAAATAAGGCTTTCATTCATAGGAATATTACTAAAAAGGCATTTGGTGTTCTTAAATGGGCAATGAGTATTGATGGGAGAATAGCTTTAAAAAATGGAAAAAGTAAATGGATTACTAATGAAGAATCAAGGTTATTAGTTCACTCATTTAGAGCAGAATTTGATGCAATAATCATTGGTGGAAACACTTTAAGAAGAGATAACCCACTTTTGACTACCAGAGGTTCAAAAAATCCTGAGCCTTTACGAGTCATTTTCACAAAAAGTTTAGATCTGCCTTCAAAATCTAATCTTTGGGATTGTAATAAGGCAAAAACTTTAATCATTTATGATTCTTCTACAGCAAATGAAGATAACCTCAAAAGGATCCCGAAAAGTGTGGAGGTTGAAAAAGTATCATCAGATAATCCAGTGTTAATTTCAAAAATACTTGCTAAAAGAGGTTGTAATAAAGTTCTTTGGGAATGTGGCCCTAGATTAGCTACCGCGGCTATTAAATATAATTGTATTCAGGAAATTATTACTTTTATCGCTCCAAAGATTTTAGGTGGAGAAAATAGTATGAATCCCCTCAGTGATTTTGAATTTAAAGAAATGAATGAAATTATAAAATTACATGATTCTCAGTTTAGTTTGATTGGGAATGATATATGCGTTAAGAGTTCATTTAAAAACTAATTTTCATAATAATTTCCATGGGTCAAAGTACCGTACGGTTCTTACCCAAAAAAAACGATACAGATACGGAAACTCTTCGTTTAGTTTATAATAAGTTCAAAATTGACCACAACTATGCCAATAAGACAAGACGATAATCAACCTAATAGAAGATTTGGAATTGTAAATATCATTTTGATAGGTGTTGGAGCATTACTTCTATTTAGCAGCCTTTTCCCTAATCAAAATATGCAAATCCCTAGGGTTCCTTATTCTTTATTCATAGATCAGGTTAATGATGGGGAAGTTAAGCGTGCATATATCACACAAGAACAAATTAGATATGAATTAAATGGAGCCGAAGAAGGAGCTCCCTCTGTTTTGGCTACAACTCCAATTTTCGATATGGATCTGCCTCAAAGGTTAGAAAGTAAAGGTGTTGAATTTGCTGCTGCTCCCCCAAAGAAACCTAATTTCTTCTCAACTATTTTGAGCTGGGTTGTACCTCCTTTAATTTTTATACTAGTATTACAATTCTTCGCGAGAAGAAGTATGGGAGGCGGAGGAGCTCAAGGGGCTCTAAGTTTCACTAAAAGTAAAGCTAAAGTTTATGTTCCAGATGATGAATCAAAAATTACTTTTGCTGATGTTGCAGGAGTTGATGAGGCCAAAGATGAGTTAACTGAAATAGTTGATTTCTTGAAGAAACCAGAAAGATATACTGACATCGGGGCAAGAATTCCAAAAGGCGTTCTTTTAGTAGGACCTCCAGGAACAGGAAAAACACTTCTATCAAAAGCTGTTGCAGGAGAAGCAGAAGTTCCCTTTTTTATTATTTCAGGTTCTGAATTCGTAGAACTTTTTGTTGGAGCAGGAGCTGCAAGGGTGAGAGATCTTTTTGAACAAGCCAAAAAGAAA
>JFLT01000183.1 GCA_000634195.1 Prochlorococcus sp. scB243_495D8 | reverse complement strand
ATTTCTGATTGGCATGGCCACATAGATTTAGAGTTGATTTGACGTGTTAATTTTTTTTTAAAGAAAGTCGTTTTTAATGGAAGTAATCCAATACCTTTAATTTTTTGTTCAGAATAATTTTTGGAACCCTCTTTTAAATAAGGATCTTCAAGTGTAGTCCCTAACATTTGTAAACCACCACATATGCCAATAATATTTCCTTTGTTATTTGAATAGTCTTTTATATCCTGAGAT
>JFLT01000182.1 GCA_000634195.1 Prochlorococcus sp. scB243_495D8 | reverse complement strand
ATTCAATGTAAATTAATTATGAAATAATTAGATCAAATAATTTTGATTATATAAAATAAAATTGTTGGAACTTTAAATGGCTATTAAAGATCATAAAAGTTTGCAAGCCTCAAGAATTCTTCTTGTAGAGGATGATAAGAGTATTAGGCTTACAGTCAGTGAAACCTTGAGCAGCGAAGGTTTTAGAGTATTAAGTTTCAAAGACGGTTTAAGTGCCTTAGATTTTATTAATAATGATATTAAAAAAGATGTTGACCTAATAATTCTAGATTTAATGTTGCCAGGGCTAAATGGATTAGAGTTATGCAGAAAAATAAGAGATGAAGAAGACTATACCCCCATA
>JFLT01000181.1 GCA_000634195.1 Prochlorococcus sp. scB243_495D8 | reverse complement strand
GGATTTAATACTTGAAAAAATATGGGAAATTGACTTTATTGGTGATACTAAAACCGTAGATGTTCATGTTAGGTGGTTAAGAGAGAAATTAGAAGAAGATCCCTCTGCTCCAAAGTTTCTTAAAACTGTTAGAGGTTTTGGCTATAAGTTTGGATGAAAATGAAAACACTACAAGAAGTATTATTTTTTTTACATCAGAAGTGGAAAATAAAAGTCAAGCATTTTTCTCAATCAAAAGAAAAAAAATTTGAAGTTGATAAAAATAAGTATAAAAAAACTATTGATTTCCCATTTGATAA
>JFLT01000180.1 GCA_000634195.1 Prochlorococcus sp. scB243_495D8 | reverse complement strand
GGATAATCTTATCATCTGATCTAACAATAAAATTTATCAATGAGAAAGCTTTATCTCTTATTAGGGTTATCAAGTATAAAGATGTTATTGGAAAAGCAATTAATGATATTAATGAGCTTGAAGTACTTAGTAATAAAATTCTATGTTTAAGAAAAAAAGATTTCCCATTCAACCTTGATTTCATAATTGCGGGAGTACCCATTTCGGTAAATATTGTTAGAGGAAGAAAAAAGAATTATTTAATATTATTGGAAAGTAAATTATCAATTGAATCGATAAAAAAAAGACAAAATCAATTAATTAATG
>JFLT01000179.1 GCA_000634195.1 Prochlorococcus sp. scB243_495D8 | reverse complement strand
GAATCAGTAGTATCAAAAAAGGATAGGTATCTTGTTAAAAGACTTAAGAAAGAGTCAAAAAGATTAAGAAAAATGGCCGAAGAGAGTTTAGAGCTTTCTAAGCTAGAAAGTAGCGAAGATTTTAATAAAAACAAAAAAATATCTATTTCAGATTTGATTATGGAATCTTGGCAAACACTAAAACCGCTTGCAGAAAAAAAGGATATAAAAATAAATTTATTTTCTCCAACAAAATATTATATATCTGGGGATATTGAAAATTTAAAAAGAGCATTTATAAATATTTTAGATAA
>JFLT01000178.1 GCA_000634195.1 Prochlorococcus sp. scB243_495D8 | reverse complement strand
AGAAAAGTGGAAGTGGTTTAGGTCTTTCAATTACAAAAAAAATAATTAATAACAATAAAGGTTTTATAAAGGCATTTAATCATAAAGATGGTGGAGCGATTATTGAAACTATCTTTCCGTGTCTTAATACAGATTAATAGGGAAAATTTAAAAAATATTAGGACATGATTTTTCTGCAATAAATTTTTTTAAATTCAAAACCCCTTCTCTTGTAAAAAGAATGCTTCCTTCTTTGGAGTCGTCTGCCCAATAAGAATCTCTTTTGCCAATAGCTAACCAAAGCCTATCAGGTAATGTTGGCATGTACATACTCTCGAAAGCAGATGTTCCAATGTCATTTTCTTCTTTCATATCTTTGCATGCTTCTATCATTAGTTTGGGTCGATTTAAATAATGCCTGACACCCTGCCAATAATATTTTGTTTCAGCTT
>JFLT01000177.1 GCA_000634195.1 Prochlorococcus sp. scB243_495D8 | reverse complement strand
CAGCAGTCGCTGAGTCTTGAGCAGCTAAAAGCATCTCAACCTTTCCAGATAATGTTGTTGTATCAGAGAAACTACCAGCTTCAATGCCATTAACACGAGCTTCAAGGCCATCCACTCTTCCTTTCATAATTGCCAACTCAGAACCAAGCTCATCACTTAGCCTTTCTATTACAGCTCCGTTCATTAAGCCTTCACCACCTGCAATTAATCTGTTTAATTCAGCTGCAG
>JFLT01000176.1 GCA_000634195.1 Prochlorococcus sp. scB243_495D8 | reverse complement strand
GTAGCCATTGCTGCTGGTACAAGTGTTCCTGGCACAAGTGTTTCTGCTAGAACAAGATTAAGTGGTGCTGGAGCATCATTCCCTGCAGAAATTTACACTCGTTGGTTCAAAGATCTAGCCACTTCAGGCGGACCAAGAGTAAACTACCAGGCTGTTGGTTCTGGTTCAGGAAGAAAAGCTTTTATTGATCAAACAGTTAACTTTGGTGCTTCTGATGATCCTATGAAGGCTGCAGATATAGCAAAGGTAACAAGAGGATTAGTTCAGATTCCTATGGTAGGAGGAACTATTGCTTTCGGTTATAACTATGATTGTGATTTAAAACTTACTCAAGAGCAAGCAGTAAGGGTTGCAATGGGTATGGTTAAAAATTGGAAAGAATTAGGCTGTAAATCAGGTAAGTTAACTTGGGCACATCGTTCTGATGGATCAGGTACAACTAAAGCCTTTACAAACTCTATGGAAGCATTTTCACCAACATGGACTTTAGGAACTGGTAAATCAGTTAAGTGGCCAG
>JFLT01000175.1 GCA_000634195.1 Prochlorococcus sp. scB243_495D8 | reverse complement strand
CATAATCACTCATTAGAGGAATGATTACTAATCCACCTCCAAAAATAAAAAGTCCCGATTTAAAGAAGAAAAAAAACAGATTAAGGTAATCTACTAAAAACTTTGAGTTTATAGACTCTCTTAAAAAATTATAAAACTTTGATACATCTAAAAAGACCGAGCTAGTCAAAAATGAGGTTGTTGAAAATATAGATAAAGGGACCAAGCTATAAAAAATATTTTTGAATTTCTTTAAAAATATATTTATCAATCCTGCAATACTAAGAATTGTTATGAGTGGAAATTGAATACTATTATATTTAGCAAATATAAATAGAAAT
>JFLT01000174.1 GCA_000634195.1 Prochlorococcus sp. scB243_495D8 | reverse complement strand
GGATTAAAATAAATTAAATCTGTTAAGAATTTTGATCCAGAACCAATTTGCCAAAAAAAACTAAGAGCTAATACCGAAATGAATCCTGGGATAATGAAACTTATACCTGATATCAATCCACCAAGATAACCATTTATTTTAAGACCTATATATATTGCCAATTGAGTAGATATTGGTCCCGGAAGTATTTGGCATAATCCAATACCTTTTTCAAAAGATTGAGTTGATATCAATTTTTTATTATTTATAAGTTCATCTTCGAATAAGGAAATATGAGCATAGGGTCCTCCAAAACTTAAAATACCAATTTTTAGGAAAGTTTTTGCAAGTTCAATTAAGGATATTTTTGCCATTAAAATATTCTAATTCCTAAAAATTAGTCTTTATGGAGCTCATAAGCTTTGTTTGATTGTTGGTAATTTAAGACTCGAAATCCAAGATAAGAATATTAGAAGTGATGAAAAATAAAGACAATATTGAAGACCAATACTCGGATTTCTCCCAATCATAAATAGTAAGCCAGATAGTAATGTTCCAACTAGTCTTCCAGCAGCATTTGCCATGTAATAGAAGCCAACATTTAAACTGACTTTTTCATTATCAGAGTAGGCCAAAATCATATAAGAATGTGTAGAGGAATTCATTGCAAAAACAAATCCAAAAATAGTAAGGCCTAAAATTATTGCTATTGATGGGGAACTTTCTCTCCATAATGCGACTCCTATCAAAGATGGTATGACCATTAATACGGCACTCCAAAATTGGATAGCTTT
>JFLT01000173.1 GCA_000634195.1 Prochlorococcus sp. scB243_495D8 | reverse complement strand
ATATGAAATTATCCCTTTTTAAGGTAAAAAAAACAACTTTTTATCTCTAGTTGAACAATAGAAAAACAATTCTTAACTTATGAAATAAAAAATTAAAATTTCTCTCTAAATTTACAGTTAAAAGTTAAAATGATTTAATCAATAATAAGATTTTTAAAATGCTTAGAACAATTGTAGTTTTTGCACCCATTATCGCCGCTTTAGCTTGGGTTATATTCAATATACAAAAACCAGCAAGAGAGCAATTC
>JFLT01000172.1 GCA_000634195.1 Prochlorococcus sp. scB243_495D8 | reverse complement strand
ATAGGGACTTTTTGGGTAAGGATTAATCCAATTTGTTAGATAAAGAAGTAATAGTTATTGGTGCTGGTCTCGCAGGATCCGAAGCTGCTTGGCAAATAGCAAATTCTGGTGTACCAGTCAAACTAGTTGAAATGAGGCCTATCAAATCAACTCCAGCTCATCATACGGGTGAATTTGGAGAATTGGTTTGTAGTAATAGTTTTGGAGCTTTAAGTCCTGATAGAGCTGCAGGTTTATTGCAAAAAA
>JFLT01000171.1 GCA_000634195.1 Prochlorococcus sp. scB243_495D8 | reverse complement strand
GGAGGAGTTGATACTATGAGATACGGACCATTGAAATCTATTGGGTTATGGAACCCAAAATGGGGAGATTTATTTGATAGGGAAAATAGATTGAAAAAGAGACCTCATGCAATTGTCCAATTAAGGAAAGAAGATTTAGAAGGAAAATTGCTAAATATGGTAGGTTTTCAAACTAACCTCATATGGTCCGAGCAAAAAAGAATATTTAGGATGATTCCTGGTTTAGAAAAGGCTGAGTTTGTACGTTTTGGAGTAATGCATAGAAATACGTTTTTAGAATCTCCAAAATTACTTTTACCGACATTGCAATTTATGAAAAGAGAAAATCTTTTTGCTGCGGGTCAAATAACTGGTACTGAAGGTTATGCT
>JFLT01000170.1 GCA_000634195.1 Prochlorococcus sp. scB243_495D8 | reverse complement strand
TATTGTCTAATCAGAAAAAGAATAAATTCCAACCAATGCCTGCTTCATTTGGTTTGGTTCCAGAGTTAACTAAAAGAATAAAAGATAAAAGATTAAGGTACAAAGCTTATCAAGAAAGATCTACAGAAGTCTTGAATGACTTTAAAAATACACTAGATTCTTATTTTGAAAAAGACCAATTGCTTAGCAAAATTTACTAAGATTAATTATCAAAGATCCAAAAATGGAATTAAATAAGGAAAA
>JFLT01000169.1 GCA_000634195.1 Prochlorococcus sp. scB243_495D8 | reverse complement strand
CTTGCCACATAATTTTACTATTTCTGCAGATAAAAATTATGAGCAATTTATAAGCAAATTATCAGCTAGTTTCCCCAAGGAAAAAAAAGGTATCAAGAAATTCTACGATACTTGTGCAAGTGTATTTAGATGCTTAGATTAAATGCCTCTTTTATCAATAGAGGATCCAAGTTATCTTTTTAAAGTTTTCTTTAAATCTCCATTATCCTGTTTAGGGTTAGCTAGATGGTTACCAGCAAATGCGGGAGATGTTGCGAGAAAGTTCATAAAAGATCCTGAACTTTTAAGATTTATCGATATCGAATGTTTTTGTTGGTCTGTAATGCCAGCTCTAAAAACTCCTATGATTAATGC
>JFLT01000168.1 GCA_000634195.1 Prochlorococcus sp. scB243_495D8 | reverse complement strand
TAAAAACTCCTATGATTAATGCGGGAATGGTATTTACAGATAGGCATGCTGGAGGGATAAATTATCCAAAAGGGGGAGTTGGAACGATAGCAGAGAAGTTTGTTTCTGGTATTGAAAAATTTGGAGGAAAAGTTAGATATAAAGCCAATGTAACTGAAATCCTCTTAAAAGATGAGAAAGCGGTAGGAGTCAAGCTCTCAAATGGGGAAGAGATATATTCAAATATTATTGTATCTAA
>JFLT01000167.1 GCA_000634195.1 Prochlorococcus sp. scB243_495D8 | reverse complement strand
TGCTTGACTCGTCTTTGGCTCCAGAAGGTAAACATATCGTACATGCATTTACTCCTTCTTCGATGAGTGAATGGGAAGGCCTATCAAGGAAAGAATATTTGCAAAAGAAAGAAAAATATTTTTCATTTCTTATTGAAAAAATATCAACTATTCTTCCTAATCTTGAACAAAATATTGATCACAAAGAAATTGGTACTCCCAAAACTCATAAAAAGTTTCTTGGAAGATATCAAGGTAGTTATGGGCCAATTCCTAGTAAAAAGTTGCTGGGACTTTTGCCAATGCCTTTAAACACTACAAAAATTCAAAACCTTTATTGTGTAGGGGATTC
>JFLT01000166.1 GCA_000634195.1 Prochlorococcus sp. scB243_495D8 | reverse complement strand
TACAATTCCTATCCCCTTTGTCTCAGTTGATAGTTTGAAAATCCCCCTCAATTATAATTTTTGCTCTAGGGCTTTATTTGATAATCAATATCACTAGTGATTATGTAGAAACTTGCAGTAATAAAATTTCATATAAAAGTAGCTTTATTTCTAAATTCTTAGGAAAAAAAAATTGGGAGATTCCTTGGAAAGATATCAAATTAATCAAATCTTTGCCAACCAGTCAAGGTAGCAAAGTTTATTATTTTAATACTTTTCAAGGTGATAATTTTCTTGTCCCACAAAGAGTGGAAAACTTTGAAAAATTTTTATTAATTGTCTCCCGTAATACTGGGATTGATATTAATGAGATATCTTACATATCACCACTTTGGACATATAAATTACTGACATTTCTATCAGGTTTAATGATTATCGGTGAGCTTTTTGCTTTTCTAAATTAAATATTATCAATACTGAATCGATAACCTTGTTGTCTAACAGTGGTTATTCCCCCACCTTCTCTCAATCCAGCCTGTTCTAATTTTCTCCTCAAAGTTAATACTTGGGTATCTACAGACCTAG
>JFLT01000165.1 GCA_000634195.1 Prochlorococcus sp. scB243_495D8 | reverse complement strand
AACTTGTCTTAAAAGAAGATGAACTTCCAAAGGTCCAACCTCAACTTTTTCTTGTAATCCTATCCTTCCCCTTTTTAAGAGTGTTCTGCATCGTGCTGCAAGCTCTTCAAGACCAAAAGGTTTTCTGAGAACATCATCTGCTCATTCATCTAATAGATTTACTAATGCTTCAACACCTGATCTTGCCGTTAAAACTATGACTGAAGACCCAAGTTGTTGAGCTAGTCTCATTGCAGTATTCCGCTCTAGGATTTCAGCGCTAACTAATAAGTCAGGCGATTGTTCTCTGCC
>JFLT01000164.1 GCA_000634195.1 Prochlorococcus sp. scB243_495D8 | reverse complement strand
ATCTTGGCGAAGCCTTTGCACAAGTACTGTTCTAAGTGTGGGGTGAGGTTCAACAACTAGAACTCTTGAGGGGGTCTGAGAGCTCGTAGGCAATTGTGAATTGCCAGGAGTTGAAGCTAAGATTTGCTCAGTTGATTGCATTCTTAATTACTGTTTGGCCGGGCAATTTTTTATCGTTCTTAATAAGGTATAACAAATGCAAAATAAAAATCAGAATTTATCGAATTATGACATCATTTGAAAACCCCAAAGCAATTCGTCACTTTCAGTCAATTTGCGATAGTTGCCAGGACCTAGTTACTCGTTTTCATACGCCATCTGATCTTAAATTATATAGTGATGGTTATCTCCAAGCATTAAGGAATTGCAGT
>JFLT01000163.1 GCA_000634195.1 Prochlorococcus sp. scB243_495D8 | reverse complement strand
TGAATATTCTTTGATACCTTCTCTTATTTCGAAATCACTTAAAACATCAAAAGTACCAAATTCTACCCCTAGGGAATTTAGTATTTGAACTACATTATTGGAAAAACCGCATTGAGGCATTAATTTTGTCCCTTTCATAAAAACCATAACTGGATTAGAGTCGATTAGTTTTTGTATTTTATCTTTTGTTAGGTTGTCCATAATTCAATTTGGAGTTTCTGTTTTTAATGCCAGTGCATGGATAGCCTCT
>JFLT01000162.1 GCA_000634195.1 Prochlorococcus sp. scB243_495D8 | reverse complement strand
CAGTGCATGGATAGCCTCTGAAGCTAATTCTTCCTTCAAAGCAGAATATACTAGCTGGTGTTGTTTAACTAATGATAATCCATTGAATTCAGATGCAATTACAGTTACTTGCAAATGATCATTTCCCTTGAGGTTTTCAACAAAAACTTGGGAACTTGGGATTTTTTTAGTGATTAATTTAATAACTTCTGTTTTCGTAATCATAGTAAATTTAAATCAACCTTTGTATTTTGTCTCAACAAATCCTAGTTGGATCAATCTTTCATAAGCTTCTTTACCTTCAAGGCTATTAGGTGACATTATTCTAATTGTTTCAACAAGTAAGGGTACTGCAACCTCAGGTTTTTCAGTTTTTATATACAAAGAGGCTAATCTTTCATTTGATTTTGCCAAAATTTGTAATGTTTGCTTACCTTTTCTTTGCATTTCATTCGGTATCCTCGCATCAACTCCTTTGAACGATGAATTTAGATCAGAATAAAAAGAAGC
>JFLT01000161.1 GCA_000634195.1 Prochlorococcus sp. scB243_495D8 | reverse complement strand
TCAATTATTAAAATTCATAGTAACTTATTGCAGATTCATCTACCTACATTTTTTAATGCTTTTTCTTCCTCTTGAGTCATTTTTTCATTTAGAAATTAATTAAAGTCCTCGATTGTAAAGTTTGAGTAATCATTAATTGGTATTGGTTTTCCAAAGGATAAACAAAATTCGCCCCTAAAGTTCGGAGGTATTTTGCCATAAGCAATTCCAATTGGAATAATAGTAATAGAT
>JFLT01000160.1 GCA_000634195.1 Prochlorococcus sp. scB243_495D8 | reverse complement strand
CATCTACCCCAGCAGTTGTTTTATCGACTGATAAAAAATTTATAACTTTCTTAAAGCTTCGTTTAGAGTTTGTTGCTGTGGGGGAATTCGAATGTCCTAATGCAGAAATTACTGATCCATATAAAGTTGAGTAATATAACCATCTAGTAAATTGCTCAATCTTTATAAGTCAAATAAAATTGAAGTAATTAGTGAGCTTTTAGCAGAGGAATTAAAAATATGTCCTCCGCCTATAAATGAGAAATTA
>JFLT01000159.1 GCA_000634195.1 Prochlorococcus sp. scB243_495D8 | reverse complement strand
ATGGAATAGATATGAAATTAATTCATCTAATCTATTTAAGAATTTAAACTCAGATCAATTTTGGCAACCTATTTTATATAAATTATTAGAGGAAAAGATATCTGAAAAGCCATCATGTTTATACATGATTGAAGTAATAAAGAATTTAAGAAAAATTAAAAACGTTCAACTTCAAGTACCAAATCAAATTTATATTTTTTCAGATAATAACTTATCTAAACTACATATTAATTTTTATTCAGAACTTTCAAAATTTATTAAGGTAAATTTGTATTTATTATCTCCTGAAGAAGATTTATGGAATAGGATAAATTGTCTTGAAGGTG
>JFLT01000158.1 GCA_000634195.1 Prochlorococcus sp. scB243_495D8 | reverse complement strand
AGAAATAATAAACTCTAGCGAGAATATTAAATATAGTGATATTGCTGTTACATCTCCACAAACTAATTTAATTAAACCTTATCTAAGGTACATATTTAATAATGAGTTAATTAATGGTGAAAAGATACCTTATTTTTTTATTAATGAGGATAATCATGACTCTTCAGGCATTTATGAATTTCTAATTGATATCACTGAAATAGCAAGTGAAAAAATTACACTTGAAAAAATAGATTATATTCTTTCGAAAAAAGTAACTCA
>JFLT01000157.1 GCA_000634195.1 Prochlorococcus sp. scB243_495D8 | reverse complement strand
AATTATCCAAAATTACCAAAGAGTGAAAACATTAATTTATTAAATAATAAATATCATCTAGGCGATCCATCAGTTTTTGAAAGAGAGAAATATTCGTTTCTTGAGTTGTTAATTGCCTGCAGAGATAAATTTATAGTTACTTGGGTAAAAAATGATAAAGACAATAAAAAATTAGATATTTCTTTTCCCATAAAAGAGTTAATTTCTTTTTTTGATAGTTTCTTAAACCAAAGGCAAAGAGAACTAATAATTAAAGATTCTGATTTAAGTAAAAAAGAAATAATTGATCTTGATAAATCTAAGATTGTTAAAAGTAATTATTCTTTAATAGAAGATATAAATTGGAATGAAAAAAAATCTGATATTAAAAATTACAAATTATCAGAATTGATTTATTGGTTCAAGACTCCACAAAAATATTGGCTTAATAAAAACAATATTTCTCCCAAGGAAATATTTATTCATCATCCAGACGAGGA
>JFLT01000156.1 GCA_000634195.1 Prochlorococcus sp. scB243_495D8 | reverse complement strand
AAGAGGAATATAAAAAGGACTAAAGTAATTTTCAGAACAGAAAATAATTATAAATCGCAAATTATTCAATCACCCGGAGCAACTGAATCAAATCTGATTTTGGAGGAGTACATAAACATTTTTAAAAATTATTCTGAAAAATGTTTACCTCTTCCTCCAGAAAGTGCTTATAAATATGTAGAAGCAAAAATAAAATCAAAAAATGAAAAAAAAGCATTTACAGATAAATGGATTGGTAATAAAAATTTTTCTAAAGGAGAAAGAGATAATATCGAAATGAAAATGTGTTTTGGTAATGAAAAAGAACCAGATTTCTT
>JFLT01000155.1 GCA_000634195.1 Prochlorococcus sp. scB243_495D8 | reverse complement strand
AAAAATGTCTAAATTTCAGTTCAAAAATTTATTTAAGGCTGCTTATGATCTAATACTTGTTTTTTTACAATTCTTTATTATTAGTCTTCATTTTTTTCAATGGGAATTTCTTCCACAAAAACAAATAATTCAATCAAGTCCTTTTTCTTATTTCCTGGGAATTCTAATTATCATAATCGCTTTCATAATAATGTTAGTTTCAATTAAAGACTTAGGTAGAAATTTATCCCCTTTCCCAACACCTATAAAAAATAGCAATTTAGTTACTACAGGTATTTATCGATTTACGCGTCATCCTATGTACTATTCTTTAATATTTATTTCCATTGGAGTTTTTATAATAAAATTATCTATTTATTATTTATTTTTGACAATA
>JFLT01000154.1 GCA_000634195.1 Prochlorococcus sp. scB243_495D8 | reverse complement strand
ATTTAAGGATTTAAAATTATATTTGGAAAATAATAATGAGAGTAAGATAGATAATACTCTTAAGGATTGGTATCTAAATTTTAAGGATAAAGATAAATCTAAGAAAAAAATAATTTTCGAAATTGATAATTTTATAAATCAATTCTATAAGTTAAAAGTAACTACGTTTCATTCTTTTTGTAATAATATTATTGATGAATAT
>JFLT01000153.1 GCA_000634195.1 Prochlorococcus sp. scB243_495D8 | reverse complement strand
CCAAGATACAGATATTACTCAGTGGAATTTAATAAAAAAGTTCTTTAATACAAGAAATCATTTTTTACTTTGCGTAGGTGATCCAAAACAAGCGATTTACAAATTTAGAGGTGGAGATATTGAAACTTACTTTGATGCAAGATCTAATGCAATCGAAGTTTTTAGTCTTACAGATAACTATAGATCCTCAAAAAAGTTAATCGATGTTATTAATAAACTTTATAAGAATGGACTTAAACAATCAAAACTAAACTATATTAAATTAGCTTCTAGAGTTAATGAAAATATTAATCCTGAATTTAAATTTAAGGATGTATTTGAAATTGTAGAATTTTCAAAAAAAGAGATTGATATAGAGGATCTTGTAACTCATTACATAGTTAACTTTATTTTAAATAATAAAGAAATTGATATTAATAAAATTGCAATTCTTACTTTAAATAATTCGCAATGCTTAGATTTTAAAAAAAAATTAAATCAGTTTAACCTCCCATGCAAAATTCAAAATAAACAAAATATTTTTGATACAGAAGCTAGTTCTCTACTATTTCTATTCATTGAATGTTTATTAAATCCGAGGTCTTTAAAAAATATAACTTTGCTTGCTAGTTCAAAGTTTATAGAAATAAAATTAGAAGATTTACTTGATCATGGAATTAGTGATAAATTAGAAATTTTAATTAATAAATGCATTACTTGGTCCCAAGAACTAAGAGAAAAAGGCTTTTTAAACATTGTTAATGAAATACTTATAAATTATAAGTCATCCTCGATTATTCAAGATTCAGATTTAAATTCAAATTTATTTCAACTTTCAGAAATTGTTGAAATAGAATTAATAAATAGTGATTTTGATCTCAATATAGTCTTCAACTGGTATAGAAATCAATTAGATCATATTTTAAGAATTTCTACAGGAGAAGATTTTTTGACGAAAGATTATAATCTTCAAAATGGAATAAATCTTTCTACCATTCATAATAGTAAGGGCCTCGAATTTGAAGTAGTCCTATGTCCATATCTTTCAATTATTTCAAATAAGTCAAATAAAATTAAAGGACCTCTTTGGAAATCAAATATTGATAAAAATATATACGATAATATTTCTAATAATTACGCGAAGGTTGAAAATTTTAAATTAATAGAAGAAGAAGATTTATTTAAAGAGAGTGAGAGGTTAATTTATGTAGCACTTACAAGGAGCAAATATAAACTTGTTGTTTTTAATGATTTAGAGGATACAAATAATATTTTAAATAATGATTTACTTAATAATTTGGAAAATATCAATATATATAAGTCTACTTTTGAAGTCAGGATAGAAAA
>JFLT01000152.1 GCA_000634195.1 Prochlorococcus sp. scB243_495D8 | reverse complement strand
CCAGCCGATTGAATAATAATCTTTGGAATATCGATAACGTTAATAAAAAAATATCTAATTTATTTAATTCTGATCAATTTATTTCTTATTCAAGTTATTCTTCTTGGATACGTAAAGATAAAAATATTGATGCAGTCATTAATCAATATAGGGATTATGAAGATAATATATCAATTATCAAAGATTCTAATTTTAAGAATTCAAAGAATTATCCTAATTATTTTTCTTATCCAAATCCCTTAAGTGAATTTCCAAAAGGAACTATTGCTGGGACTTGCCTGCACAAAATAATAGAAAGATTTGAATTTAGAAATGATAATAATCAAGAATTAATTGATTTAATTATTGAGGAATTGAACTTTCATCAAATAGATACCTCTTTGGCTTTTAAAGTAAAAGATGCGATTTTAAGAATCATAAATATATCTTTAGGAAGAGAATTACAAAATAAGAAACTAGTTGATATTCCAAATGAATACTTAATCAAGGAACTCAAATATGATTTAACCCTATCTTATGAAGGTAGAAATATTAATTCTAATGATATATCAAATTGCTTTTTTTTAGATCAGGAATATGAATTTGGTGAAGAATATGCAAATAAAATAAATGATCTTCAAATTATGAATAAAGGCTTTCATTCAGGATGTATTGATTGTGTTTTTCCTGTAGGAAATAAATTAGAAGATAGTAAATGGTGGGTAATTGATTGGAAAAGTAATTTGATTTCTGGTAGTGATAATAGTGATTGTTTACCAAGAAACTATAACTATAAAAACATGAAAAATGAAATGATTAAACATCATTATCCATTGCAATCTCATCTTTATTTATTAGCATTGCATAGATTATTAAAGTGGCGACTTAAAAATTATCAACCACATAAACATCTGGGAGGATATATTTATTTGTTTTTAAAGGGATTGCCAGATTTTGAATTATTTGAAAAATCTAAGTCTGAAGATATATCTCCAGGTATTTTTATTAGCAAAGCACCTTTAAAAAGAATTAATTATTTAGATAACCTTTTTTAGAATGACTAGAACTACTACAGATATTGAAAAGTTCCAATACGATCATATATTTAATTTAATCTTAGGTATTTTCAAATTTAGTGAAAAAAAATATGGAAATTTCGTAAAA
>JFLT01000151.1 GCA_000634195.1 Prochlorococcus sp. scB243_495D8 | reverse complement strand
AGAATCTTATTAGAGTTTGAAAAAAATGGTGAAACTATTATTGATATTGATAATAGTTTAATAATCTTTGAATTATTAGAAGATGGCTGGCCCAATAAACATATAGATGTTCTAAAAAATATAGGTTTGATTGGTTCCATTCATTCTCCATTCGTATTAGTAAATAGAAAATTATCCTTATCAAAATGGTCAAAAAAGATAGAAAGAGTTATTAATTCATTTCAAAAAAAAATAGATACCGATAATTTAATGAACGCAATAATTTATAAAGATGATAATAAAATTGATCAAATTAAAAATATTTTTAATTATTCAAACTTAGTTTTTCTTCAAGGAGGACCAGGTACTGGTAAAACTACTTTAATAATAAAGTTAATACTAGAACTCCTTCATATTGATAACTTTTTAAATATTGGTTTATCCGCTCCAACCGGTAAAGCTACAGCTCGTTTAAAAGAAGCTCTTAATGATAAAAAAAATATTTCCTTTAGCAAATTTCTAAACCAAATAGAATTTCAAACTTTACATAGATGGATTTTAAATTCTCAAAATAAATCTCTTAAGTTGAAATTTAAACTAAAAGAACTTGATATTTTCATAATTGATGAAATGTCAATGGTTAATATCGATTTGATTGAATCAGTTTTAAATTTGCTAGCAAAGGATTGTAAAATTATTTTAGTTGGAGATAAAAATCAATTGTCTCCAGTAAATAACTGTTCTATATGGAATTATTTGTTTGAATATTCCGATAATAGTTCAATTAAATCTTGTGTAATAAATTTAGAAAAAACTTATAGAAATATTGGAGATATAGCATTAATTAGTAGTTTAATATTTAATGATGATTTTTCTTTAATTAATCAAAAGATAAAAGAATTAGAAAAAGATAATAATTCAAAAGAAATTACTATTTCAAAGAGTAGAGAAAAAGATATTCCAAAAGATCTATTATTTTCGATTAAAAGTCATCTAAATAAGTTAAATCTTTCAACATCAAATTTAAGTAAAAAAAAATATATATTTGATAAGAGTATTGATAATTTATTGCTTAATGAAAAAGATTTAGTAGATAAGATATTTCTGGATTTACAAAGTCACTTGATTTTATGCGAAAAAAATTCGGGAATATGGAGTGTTGAATATTTGAATGAAATTGTTTTTGGCCAAAAAAAACCCTATGACCTTAAAACTCTTAATGAGGGTGTTCCGATCATGTGTACAAAAAATAATAATGAACTTGGATTGTCAAATGGGGATATCGGAGTACTTATAGGTTTAAAAAATAAAAGAAAATATCTTTTTAGAAAATTTAATGATAACAACGAAGAAATTGTCACATTAATTGATCCATCTAATTTAGAAAATGTTGTACCAGCAATAGCCATTACTATTCATAAATCTCAAGGAAGTGAATCTGAAAAAGTAAACATTTTGTGGTCCCAAAATTATAGAAGAAATCAATATGCTGTAAAAGAAAAAAAAGATAAACAAAATATCTTTTGCAGAGACAATTTTGAAAGAAGGTTATTTTATACTGCTGTTACAAGAGCGAAAAAATCTTTAAATATATATTATTTAAATTAAATTTTATTTTTGAGAAATTAGTAATATCTTAACCCCGAGATGTTAGATTACTAATTCGGCTCTGTAAGGCTAATCAACAATTTAAGTCAATTTAGATATTTGTTGAATGCCTAATCAGAAGATTATTAGGCATTTCAAATGGTTTTAAAAAAAGATAGTAACTCTTTTGGTAGTGAGCAGGAAAAGTCTCAGAATGAAGACTCTTCCCTACTAGAGTTAAAGAACTTAGATAATAAAAAAGAAATTGAATCTCAACTATTGGAAGTATCGAAAGGAGATGATAATGAGAATGGATTTCTCGATTTTGGGTTTAATCAATCGATCTTAAACTCGTTAAAAAATAAAGGATATAAAAATCCAACTCCCATCCAAAAAGCTGCAATTCCCGAACTAATGTTAGGCAGGGATTTACTAGGCCAAGCACAGACAGGAACAGGAAAGACTGCAGCTTTCGCCTTGCCATTAATAGAAAAACTTACTGATAATAAAGAATTAAATGCCAAGGTTTTAGTTATGACGCCTACAAGAGAATTAGCAACTCAAGTGGCAGAATCATTTAAAAGTTATAGTTCTGAATCTAGTAATTTTAAGACGGTTGCAATATATGGAGGTACCGACTATCGAAATCAAATTTCTGCACTAAAAAGAAAAGTTGATGTAGTAGTTGGGACACCAGGCCGAATAATGGATCATATAAGGCAGGGGACTTTTAGGATTAAAGATATAAGTTGTCTTGTTTTAGATGAGGCAGATGAAATGTTAAATATGGGTTTTCTTGAAGATATTGAATGGATAATAGATCAACTTCCGGAAAATAAGCAGATGGTATTGTTTTCAGCAACAATGCCTAGTGAGATAAGAAATATAGCAAAAAAATATCTAAATGATCCCGCAGAAATATTAATCAAAAGTGTCAAAAAAGAAACTCAATTAATTTCGCAAAAATTTCTATATGTACAAAGGCATCATAAGTTAGATGCTTTAAAAAGAATACTAGAACTTAATAACGAGGGAGTAATTATTTTTGTTAGGACAAAACTACTCACTACTTCAATAGCTGAAGCTTTAGAGAATTCAGGTCATACTGTGGCAGTACTTAATGGAGATATACCTCAAAATCAAAGAGAAAATACTGTAGATAGATTGAAAAAAGGATTTATTAATATCCTTGTTGCAACTGATGTCGCAGCTAGAGGATTAGATGTTGAAAGGATAAAACTTGTTGTTAATTACGATTTTCCTTTTGACAAGGAAACATATACTCATAGAATTGGAAGAACTGGAAGAGCAGGCAGATCAGGAGAAGCAATTTTATTTGTTAATCAAAGAGAAAAACATTTTCTAAGAAACTTAGAAAACTCAACAAGAACCAAGATTGAAGAAATTAATATACCAAGTAATAAAATAATAAATGAAAAAAGGATGGAAAAACTTATAGATAATGTTAATGAGAGTTCTTTAGTTAAAGATGAAAATGAAGAAAATAAAGCTTTGATTATTGATGTACTAGATAATTTAAAAGAAAAATACACTATGGATGACTCAAATATTGCAATGGCGGCAATTAATTTAGTAATAGGTAATAAATCATTTTTTATTAATGACGATGATTCTTGGATTAATAAACAAAATAATACTGATCGAAATAGATCAAATAGAAATAGTAATAATCGTATGAGAAATTCAAATAGAAGAAATAATTATCAAAATGATTCTTTTGAAACCTACAAATTTAACTTTGGTAAATTTGATGGAGTTAGAGTCGCAAATATTATATCCTCAATCTGTAATTCAACTAATATAAATGGTAGATCCATAGGTAAGATACAGATTTTTAATGATTACAGTTTGGTAGATTTACCCAGAGATCTGCATAGAGAAACAAAAAATAAATTAAAAAAAATTAAAGTTAGAAACTATTGATAGAGAATGAAAACTAGCAAATATAATTTCTTTATTTTTGTAAATCTGATAATACTATTCAACTCTTTTAATAGTTATTATTTAGCTCAAACGAAACAAAATTCAATCATAAAATTATTTTGTCTTCAGAGTGTCAAAGAGGAGATGATGAAAGCAGAAATGGTATATAGTGAAGAAATTGCGAATGGAACTTGTGATTGTTACTACGAAGAATTTATGCAAACTGCAAGTCATCAAGATGCAAAAACAAAATGTAAATTAGAAACTAAAGAAAATTTAAATCATAATAGAAAAATTTAATTATTATTTTTATGAGGTCTAAGAATAATCAAAATCCAATAATTAGACTTTATTTAAATCTGATTGAGGAAAGAAGGTTATTATTTTTTGCTTTTATTAGTTCCATAATTAATAAAATATTAGATTTAGCTCCTCCAGTAATAATTGGTCTTGCAGTGGATATCGTTGTTAAGGAACAGAATTCATGGATTGCAGGTTTTGGAATAAAAGAAGTTCCAGCACAATTAATTTTTCTTGCATTTGCTTCAGGAATAGTTTGGTCTGGTGAATCCTCATTTGAATATTTATATTCGATTTTATGGAGAAATTTGGCTCAGCTATCGCAACATAAATTAAGAATAAAAGCTTATGAGCATATCCAAGAATTAGATATGGATTTTTTTGAAAATGATAATACTGGAAGGCTATTATCTATTTTGAATGATGATATAAATCAACTCGAGAGATTTCTAGACCAAGGGGCTAATCAGATTATTCAGTTATTTATAACTGTCTTAATAATTGGGGGCACTATGATTTTTGTCGCTCCAAAAATCGCTTTATTTGCTTTCTTTCCTATTCCAATTATATTTTTAGGATCAATTAAATTTCAAAGGAAGCTTGCCCCAAAATACAGAGATGTTAGAAACAAAGCTGGACTGTTGGCATCAAGGCTTAATAATAATTTAAGTGGAATTCTAACTATAAAAAGTTTTACTAAAGAAAAATGGGAACTAAATAGATTAAATAAAGAAAGTCTCGATTATCAAAGAAGTAATAAGGCTGCAATAAAATTATCCTCTGCTTTTATTCCTCTAATAAGATTTGCAATTTTATTTGCTTTTATAGCGATTCTATTAATTGGAGGTTTCCAAACTTGGAATAAGACACTTGATGTAGGTACTTATAGCTTTTTAGTTTTTATTACACAAAGACTATTATGGCCTTTAACTACTTTGGGGCATGTTTTAGATGATTTTCAGAGATCTATGGCTTCAATAGATAGAGTAATTGATCTCATTGATACGCCTATAAAAATAAAAGATGGGAAAATAAAAATTGAACCTAAAGATACCAAAGGAGAAATTATTTTTAATAATGTAAATTTTAATTATCCTGGACGAGATTTAACTTTAAAAAACATAAATTTCAAAATTGAAAATAACTCAACATTGGGAATTGTTGGTTTAACAGGTTCTGGGAAAAGTACAATAATAAAACTACTTCTTAGAATTTATGATAGTAATAATGGGTCAATAACCTTGGATGGGGTTTCTATAAAAAAAATAAATTTGAGGGATTTAAGAAAGTGTATCTCTTTAGTAAGTCAAGAAACTTATTTATTTCATGGAAGTGTACAAGAAAATATTGCTTATGGCTCAATCAATCCAAGTCTTAAAGATATTATCAAAGCTTCAAAGATTGCGGAAGCTCATAAATTTATTGAACAATTACCAGATGGTTATAAAACTATAGTGGGGGAAAGGGGCCAAAGGCTTTCAGGCGGACAACGTCAAAGAATTGCCTTAGCGAGAGCTGTTTTAAAGGATGCTCCAATATTAATATTAGATGAAGCCACAGCTTCAGTTGATAATGAAACAGAGGCTTTAATTCAAAAATCGTTATCTAAAATCACAAAAGAAAGAACCACTATAGTAATAGCTCATAGATTAAGCACTATAAAAAATGCGGATAATATTGTAGTTATTGATAAAGGTAAAATAGTTGAAAGCGGAAAACATGAAGAACTATTAGATCAGAACAAAATATATGCTGATTTGTGGAATGTTCAAGTAGGAATCTAGTATGAATTTCTAAACTATATTAAGAAGTTAAATGATTCAATTACATTACTAAACATACCGTCAACTTTACTCCACCTTTCTTCATTTGTTCCCACAGCGAAAGTATAAAGTGTTCCTCTATCAATTACGACAGTGGCCAATTCATGTCTTGCCTGTTCATTTAAATTTAATTCATACTCTAAATCATAGAAAATATGATTGGATGCCTCCCTCTTATTGGCATTTATAAGTTTTACCTCTCTACCTGAACCTTCGGGAGCAATGACTTTATCAATTAATGTTTGACCTACTTCACTAGGGCTACCTAATTGCTCTAATTGAACCTCTTTATTGACATCAGAAATAACTAAGCTTAAGGTCTCATTACTATTTATTAAATCATGATAAATAATTTCAGGTCCTCCATCGACTTTTACTCTAGTCCATCCTGTTGGATACAAAAAAGCATATCTACCATCTGGACTTTGATAAGCTTCTAATCCCGCATTTAGTCCGCCACTACAAGCACTCAGTGTTAAGCACAAAAAAAACAAAAATAAATATTTGAAAGGGTTAAATTTAATATTTTTCATTTTGTTTGAAATTACTAACTAAAAACATAATAAGACATTAAAAGCAAACAATTATGGCAATTCGGCATTTTGCGTCTAAATTAATTCTAGAAATAGTTTAATTTTGATTACTTATACCAAACCACTTTCAAAATTAATCGGTCATTTTGAGAAATTCCCAGGGATTGGCCCAAGAACAGCGCAACGATTAGCACTGTTTATTTTAAAACAACCTGAAAGTACAATAAGAGAATTTTCAAAGGCCCTGTTAGAAGCACATAATAATGTTGGTCGTTGCAAAAAATGTTTCAATTTGACTTCAGAAGATGAATGCGAAATTTGTAGAAATACTGAAAGAAATCAAAAACTAATCTGTGTAGTAGCAGAAACTAAAGATTTGCTTGCTTTGGAGCGCGCCAGAGAATTTAAAGGTGTTTACCATGTTATTGGTGGTTTAATATCCCCAATGGATTCTGTTGGCCCCGAACTCTTAGAAATAAGAAGCTTGATAGAAAGAGTTAGTAAGTCTGAAATAGATGAGATAATATTGGCATTGACCCCGAGTGTTGAGGGAGATACAACAAGTCTTTATATTGGAAAATTGTTAGCCCCTTTTACTAAAGTTACGAGGATTGCATATGGGCTCCCAATGGGCAGTGAACTTGAATATGTGGATGAAGTTACACTTGCAAGGGCCTTAGAGGGCAGAACAAAACTAAATTAGACAATGAGAGACAATAATCTAATCAAGAAAGAAAAAATCTTAAGACTTCCCTCTTGGATTAAATTTCCTATTAGTAAAGCTTCAGAATTCGAAAAAATACAAACACTAATCAAAAAATCAAATATTCATACTATTTGTGAAGAAGCAAGATGTCCAAATAGAGCAGAATGTTATGCCTCAGGAACAGCCACCTTCTTACTGGGTGGATCGATATGTTCTCGTTCATGTGCTTTTTGTCAGGTAAATAAAGGTAGACCTAGTTCTATCAATATTGATGAATGTACTCAAGTCGCTGAAGCAGTAAAAGTACTAAATTTGAAATATGTTGTTTTGACATCTGTAGCTAGAGACGATCTCCCTGATCATGGTGCAAATTTATTTTTATCTACAATTGATGAGATTAGAAAAATTGATTCAACAATTAAAATTGAAGTTTTAACTCCTGATTTATGGGGTGGAGGCAAAAATCTTGATGAAACAAATAACCTTCAGACTGAGAGATTGAAGATGATTTTAGAAAAAGATCCAATATGCTTTAATCATAATCTTGAAACTGTTGAAAGACTGCAAAAAGAAGTTAGGAGGGGTGCAAATTACAAAAAATCCCTTAGTTTACTAAAAAAGTCAAAGGATATTGCTCCTCATATTCAAACTAAATCAGGAATTATGTTAGGACTTGGGGAAACATTAGATGAAATAAAACATACAATTTATGATCTTAAAAAAATAGATTGTGATCAAATTACAATTGGCCAATATTTAAGGCCCTCTTTCAATCATTTGGCAGTTAAGAAATATTGGGATCCATCAGAGTTTGAATATTTATATCGCTTCTCTAAGGAATTAGGATTCAAGAAAGTATCTTCTGGCCCCTTAGTTAGAAGTAGTTATCATGTAGGTTGACTTTCCTTAATTAAAGATAGTTTCTTTTCAAGTTTTTTCAATATAGAAATACATTCTCCGTTCATAAGTGTACCCGCACCTCCCCAAACCAATCTTAATAAAAGATCTACTGGGCTAGAACCAACTTCTTTTACAATTTTAAATCCTATTAACTTGAAATACCTTACAAGTTTTTTACTATAACCTTCACTATCAAAAATAGCTAAAAGTCTTGTTTTGTTGCTTGATTTTTTTTCAATTGCCCAAGCCATAGTTGTTGCCCATATCAATTCCGAAACAAAAGCAGGCGCTTTACTAAGTATTCTTAATGTATCAAGCTGAATACCTTGTTTATTTAAATAAGTCCAACCTTTCATTTCCGCCCAAATCTTAATGATGTTATCTTTCTGTTCTGCTACAACGATTCTAAAGAAACATAAACCGAGAGTTTCTCTAACTTGAATTTTAATTAATAATCCAATGTTACCGGCTAATTTTTCTAATTCTTCAACCTTCATGATTTTGAAAATTAGTCTTTATGGATTTTATGATTTTCCATTTTTAATCTGTCAATCTGTTTTTGTCTCTCTTCAAACCTTTTCCTATCATCATCACTGAATTGATCTATGCAGAAATGACATTGGATACCCTTTCTATATTCTTTTCTTTCTTGATCTTTAATCGAAACTGGCATGCCACATGCATGACAAATCGAGTATGAGCCTTTTTCTAATTCTTGGTCTAAAGCAACTCTTTTATCAAAAACATAACATTCACCTTCAAATAAGTTTTTTTCTTTTGGTATATCATCAAGGTATTGAAGGATACCCCCTTGTAGGTGATATATATTTTTATAACCTTTCTTTTTCAGCAAAGTAGTAGCTTTTTCACATCTTATTCCTCCAGTACAAAACATTGCTATATTTTGAGACTCTTTATTTTCTAAAAGGGTATCTAAATGATCATCTACCCACTTGGGGAATTCGCTAAAGTTTTTTGTATTTGGGTTTATAGAGTTCTGAAATGTACCTATAGACACCTCATAATTATTTCTAGTATCAATGACTATTGTATTTTGATTTTTAATTAACTTATTCCAATTAGCTGAGTCAATATAGGTCCCATTATTTTCTGAAGGGTTTATTTCAGGGACACCCATTGTAACTATTTCTTTCTTGATTTTAATTTTTAATTTTTTGAAGATTTTGTTTTTTGAAAAGTTTACTTTAATATTCAAGTTTCTATTGTCTGCATATTTATTAAGTAAATTGATAACAATATCAATTACATTTTTCTCAGCACAAATAGTTCCATTAATGCCCTCACTAGCAAAAATAAATAAACCTGAAAGATCGTTTTCATTTTCGATTTCTAATAATTTATTTTTTAAATCAAGAATTAAGTTTTCTTGAAATGGGAAGAAAGAGTAAAGAGAAACTATTTTATAATTTTTGCCTTTCATAAAGAAGAAAATGTTTTTTCACAAGTTTCAAAATCTTTGTTAAATGATACTCCAACCTCTTCAAGAAGTTTTCTATCTGATTGAAAAGATGGATTTGAAGTTGTAAGTAACTCATCTCCATAAAAAATTGAATTTGCCCCACATTGAAAACATAATATTTGGGCTTCTTTTGAAAGCCTTTCTCTCCCTGCACTTAGTCTTATTTTACTTTTAGGCATAAGAATTCTTGCTGTAGCTATCATCCTTATCATTTCAATAGAATCAATTTCTTTATTATTTTCTAAACCAGTACCTTCAATAGCTACCAATGAATTTATAGGAACACTTTCAGGGTGCGGATTCATGTTTGAAAGCACTTCCAAAAGAGATGCTCTATCACCATTAGTTTCACCTAAGCCTATTATCCCTCCACAACAAACATTTATTCCTGCATTTCTTACTCTTTTGATAGTATCTAGTCTGTCTTGATAAGTTCTTGTCGTAATAATATTTTTATAATGTTCGGGACTAGTATCAAGATTGTGGTTATACGCGGTTAAACCTGCATCAGCCAGTCTGGAAGCTTGTTCTTCAGTAAGCATCCCAGCCGTAACGCATGCTTCCATCCCTAAATCTCTTACACCGCTAACCATCTCCAACATTGCATTAAAAGATTTCCCATCTCTAATTTCTCTCCACGCCCAACCCATACAAAACCTATCTGCACCCTCATTTTTTGCTACTTGAGCTCTTGCTAAAACCTCTTCAACTTGAAACTGTGGATGACTTTTGATTTCGCTAGCACTATAAATTGATTGGCTACAGTATGAACAATTCTCTTCACATCCACCAGTTTTTACACTGAACAATGATGCTAATTGAATATTGTATTTGTTAAATTTCCTGTGAATGTTTTGTGATTCCCACATTAAATCAATAAGAGGCAAATTAAGTATTTCTAAAATCTCTTCTTTATTCCAATCAAACCTAATTTCTTTTAATAACTGATTATTCGGATTAGCCATTTTTATTAGGAAATATATTGAGAATCTTCAAAAGATTCATTTGGTAATGATTCTATACCGCCGAAACGTCTATTCCTTGATTGGTAATCAATTATTGCTTTAAGAAATTCATGCTCATTGAACTCTGGCCAAAGTACGTCAGATATATAAATTTCTGAATATGCTAATTGCCATAATAAAAAATTACTTATCCTTTTTTCGCCACTAGTTCTTATTAGTAATTCTGGATCCTTAATCCCTCTAGTTAATAACTCTGAATTAAATAATTCTTCATTAATTTCACTGGGTTTTATTTCCCCACAATAAGATTTTAATGCTAGTTTTTTTGCAACTTTTACTATTTCTTGTCTGCCTCCGTAATTAACACAAACATTGAATAAAAATTTATCGTTGTTTTTAGTAAGTGATTCTGAACTAGATATTATTTCTTTTAAATTTTTTGGGAAAGGAGTTAAATCTCCAATAAATTTTATTTTTGTTGATTCTTCATGTATCTCATTAATTTCATTTTTTAAAACTTCGCTAAAAAGATTTATTAGAAAGTCAACTTCTTTTGTTGGTCTTGCCCAATTCTCAGTTGAAAAAGCATAAACAGTAATTACTTTACAACCTAAATTTTTTGCAGCTTTGAGAATTTTTTTTAATACACTTACGCCCTGTTTATGTCCAAATGATCGGGGCAAACCTTTTCTAGTCGCCCATCTTCCATTGCCGTCCATAATTATTGCTACATGCTTGGGCAATTTTTGCTTATCTATTTTCATTAATAAGTCAGTAATTTTATGGTCTATTACTTTTTCTAAACTCATTAGTTAATCCTTTTTGTTAATAAAAAATTCTGATTTTTCTGACTCTTTTTTATTGATATCACTGTTGATATTATCATTCGAGTCCGTCTTTTGGGATGAAACATTTTTACTTAAAGATGCTTTATTTGCTCCCATAGAGTTTTGATTTCCAATCAATTTTGCAAGAAGTTCTTGTAACCTGCTGCTGGTAATTGGCCTTTCGAGTTTGCCTTGGTTTGCTAATGATAACGTACCTGTTTCTTCAGAAACAACAATACAAATACATCTGTCAAATCTTTCTGTAATTCCTAATGCGGCTAAATGTCTTGTGCCATATCTACTAATTCCTTGTCTCGAGAGAGGAAGTATTACGCCAGCAGAAATTATTTTATTTCCTTTCACAAGAACTGCTCCATCATGTAAAGGCGTATCTGTAGCAAAAAGATTTATTAAAAGGTCAGTTGATAATTGTGCCTCAATATTGGTGCCTGAATATAAAAAATCTTCAGGTCTTAAATCACTTCCCAAATCTACAACGATTAAAGCGCCTCTTCTATTTTGAGAAAGTTTTCCCGCAGTATCAACTAACTGTGTAATAGTAGTTGAAGTTGCTCTAAATTCCTTTGGTGGATTCCCAAGTAATACAGCTAGCCTCCCAGTGCCTAGTAATTCCATTAATCTTCTTAACTCTCCCTGCCAAAGGATCGCTAATGAGAGGGAGCAAGCGAGGACAACTGCATCAATTAATTTTGATGTTAGTGGTAAGTATGCATATCTTTGAATAAACCATGCGAATGATACTAAAAACAAATATCCTCTTAGAAGCCATAATGTCCGTTGTTCTTTTACTCTAGAGAATAATAATAGTCCGAAACCAACAGCAAATAAGACATCTAATAAAAGTTTTAAATTTATAACCCCCCAGAAATTCACACTAAAAACAAAATTAATTTAAATGTACCTAATTTTGTTTGATAAAGCGATCAGGTAATACGTCATATTTTAAAAGATCCAACGGGGTTTCTCTTTTTTGAATAATTTCTGCCTCTCCATCTTTAACTAAGAGAGCAGCAGGTCTTGGAATTCTGTTGTAGTTAGAACTCATTGAATTATTATATGCACCAGTACCAAAAACACATATAAGATCTCCCGTTTTACATTCTGCTAGTTCAATTTCTTTAAACAAAACATCTCCCGATTCGCAATGCTTACCAGCAATAGTGTATTTATTTTTGGAATTAATATTAAGTGGATTACTTACTAAACATGCAGAATAATTTGATTGATATGTAATTGGTCTTGGATTATCACTCATACCACCATCAACAGAAAAATATGTTCTGATACCGGGAATTTCTTTAAAAGCTCCAATTTTGTAAATGGTTATACCTGCTGTAGATACAATAGATCTACCAGGTTCGCACATTAATGTGGGAAAATCTAAGTTGTATTTTTTACAAGCTTCAACAACGGAAGAAGAAATTGTTTTTACCCATTCATCAATTGACGGGGGATCATCACTTTCTGTATACCTGATACCTAAACCCCCGCCAACATTTAATTCCTCAATATTATGACCAAATTTTTTGGCGTCTAAGATAACCTTTACCATTATTTCTCCAAGATCTTTATGAGGGTCTAGTTCAAAAATCTGTGAACCAATATGAGCATGTAAACCTTTTAATTTTAGGTGTTTTGTATTGCTGATTCTGTTAAATAATGTATTTAAATATTCTATTCCGAAACCAAATTTGCTATCAAATGATCCAGTTCTAATATATTCATGCGTATGACATTCTATCCCAGGAGTAAAGCGAATCGTTATTTCTAAATCACGATTAAATGAATTTGAGATCTCATCTAATCTTTCTAAGTCGTAATCATTATCTACAATAACCTTAATGTTATTTCTAACTGCGAATTCTAATTCTTTGTCTGATTTGTTGTTACCATGAAAAACAATTTTTTCATTTGGAACTCCACCTTTAATAGCAGTTAATAGTTCTCCTTCTGAAACAGCATCAAGTCCTAAACCTTCAGAGGAAACAAGACTACTCATGAAAATGGAACTATTTGCCTTGGAAGCATATATGGGCAAGGATTTTCCTGGGTAATATTTTTCTAATGCTTTTTTGTACGCTTTACAAGAATTTCTTAAAGTGATTTCATCTAAGATATAAAGAGGAGAATCATATTTTTTAACTAGTTCTTCAATAGAACATCCACCAACTGACAATTTTCCATCTCCTTCAATGGATGTGGAAATAGGAATAATATTTCTGTTAGGACTTTCCAAGTCAATTTTTTGTTTTAAAAAAGATTGTTTTTCTTCCATGGGAGAACTTTTAGTAAAGCTTTGCTAAAACTGTCATATTTTATAATGACTTTAGATTTGAACTTTCTAGATACAAATACATAATAAATGATATCTATTAAACAAATAAATAAGAAAGATATTGATTTATGTTATGAATTAGATTCAAATACCATTTCGCTATGGAGTAAAGAACAATGGGCTAACGAATTCAAAAAAGATGGTACAAAAATCTTTGGTTTATTAATTAAAAATTTAGTCATTGGGATATGTGTTTTTCAAGTTGTTCTTGATGAGGCTCAAATAAATTATTTTGTTGTAAATAATAAATTTAGAAAAAAGGGATTTGGATCTTATCTCATGAGCTATTTAATACAAAAATGTGAAAAATTAAATTTAAAGAAATTACTATTAGAGGTTTCTCAGAGCAATGTTACTGCTGAAAGATTTTATAGTCGCTTTGATTTTTCTACTGTGGGAATTAGAAAAAATTATTATAAAGATGGTTCACATGCTCTTTTAAAAGAAAAAAAAATAACAACAAAATAATGTAAAATTTTAGATGTTCGGATAACCATAATCCTTGAAATTACTGTAATTTCTTGCTATATCACTAAAAAAGTTCAATTTAATTTGATAAATTATACTTTTGGGTATTCACAAAAGCTCATTCTGAACACAAAACTGACATATTACTGGTAGGTTATTAGTAGGAATTTAATCTTCTAATGTTTGAAAGATTTACAGAAAAGGCTATAAAAGTCATCATGCTTGCACAAGAGGAAGCTCGAAGACTAGGTCATAATTTTGTTGGAACTGAACAAATTCTTTTGGGATTAATTGGAGAAGGAACTGGGGTCGCAGCGAAAGTACTTAAATCACTTGGAGTCAATTTAAAAGATTCAAGGATTGAGGTGGAAAAGATAATTGGTAGAGGTTCAGGGTTTGTGGCTGTAGAAATACCTTTTACTCCCAGAGCTAAAAGAGTTTTAGAACTATCTTTAGAAGAGGCTCGTCAACTTGGACACAATTACATTGGTACAGAACATTTGTTGCTAGGTTTAATAAGAGAAGGTGAAGGTGTAGCTGCAAGAGTTCTTGAAAATCTTAATATTGACCTTACAAAAGTTAGAACTCAAGTTATAAGGATGCTTGGTGAAACTGCCGAAGTTGGCACAGGGACCAGTACAACTAAGGGCAACTTAAAAACTGCTACTCTTGACGAATTCGGAACAAATTTAACAAAATTAGCAAGTGAATCAAAATTAGATCCAGTCGTTGGTCGCCATTCAGAAATAGATCGTGTAGTTCAAATACTTGGTAGGAGGACAAAAAATAATCCTGTTCTTATTGGGGAGCCTGGTGTAGGTAAAACAGCTATCGCGGAAGGTTTGGCCCAAAGAATACAAACTGGGGATATCCCAGACATACTTGAAGATAAAAGAGTTTTGACTCTCGATATAGGTCTTTTGGTGGCAGGAACAAAATATAGAGGTGAATTTGAAGAAAGGCTAAAAAAAATAATGGAAGAAATTAAATCAGCAGGTAACGTCATCCTTGTTATAGATGAAGTGCATACTTTAATTGGTGCTGGAGCTGCTGAAGGAGCTATAGATGCAGCAAATATTCTTAAGCCAGCATTAGCTAGAGGGGAGCTTCAATGTATTGGAGCAACAACTCTTGACGAATATAGAAAACATATTGAAAGAGATGCCGCTCTTGAAAGAAGATTCCAGCCTGTAATGGTAGGGGAGCCATCTATAGAAGATACAATTGAAATTTTAAAAGGTCTTAGAGAGCGTTATGAACAACATCATCGACTCAAAATAACTGATGATGCGCTAGAGGCCGCTGCTCATTTAGGGGATCGTTATATATCAGATAGATTTTTACCTGATAAGGCTATTGACCTCATCGACGAGGCTGGAAGTAGAGTTCGTTTAATAAACTCTAAACTTCCCCCTGAAGCAAAACAGATAGATAGAGAACTAAGACAAGTCCAAAAACAGAAGGAAGAATCTGTAAGAGACCAAAATTTCGATCAAGCTGGCCAATTACGTGAAAAGGAGATGGAATTGTCTGCAAAAATTAAAGAGGTTTTGGACAATAAAAAAGAATCTACAGCTGGAGATCAATCTAATGCTGATAATTCTGAAAAAAGTGATTCAAAACTTCTACAAAGTCCCTTTGTTAGTGAAGAGGATGTTGCTCATATTGTTGCCTCATGGACAGGTGTTCCTGTTCAAAAATTAACAGAAACTGAATCAGTCAAGCTTCTTAATATGGAGGAAACACTTCACCAAAGGCTAATTGGACAAGATGAAGCTGTTAAAGCTGTCTCAAAAGCCATAAGAAGAGCAAGAGTTGGATTAAAAAGTCCTAATAGACCCATAGCAAGTTTTATATTTTCTGGACCTACCGGTGTTGGTAAAACTGAATTGACTAAATCATTGGCCTCATATTTCTTCGGTAGTGAAGAAGCAATGATCAGATTAGATATGTCAGAATTTATGGAAAGACATACAGTTAGTAAACTTATAGGCTCGCCTCCTGGTTATGTTGGTTTTAATGAAGGTGGTCAGCTTACTGAAGCTGTTAGAAGACGTCCTTATACCGTCGTTTTATTTGATGAAGTTGAAAAGGCGCATCCTGATGTTTTCAACTTATTATTGCAACTACTTGAAGACGGAAGATTAACAGACTCCAAAGGTAGAACTGTAGATTTTAAAAATACATTGTTAATAATGACCTCTAATATCGGTTCAAAAGTAATCGAGAAAGGTGGTGGCGGATTAGGATTCGAATTCTCAGGTGATTCAGTTGAAGATAGCCAATATAACAGAATTAAATCACTAGTTAATGAAGAACTTAAGCAATACTTTAGGCCTGAATTTTTAAATAGGCTTGATGAAATAATTGTATTCAGACAATTAACTAAAAATGAAGTTAAAGAAATTGCTGAAATAATGTTGCAAGAAGTTTTTGCCCGACTACAGGATAAAGGTATTAAATTGAATGTTACCGATGCTTTCAAAGAAAGACTTGTTGAAGAAGGTTACAATCCTTCATACGGAGCGAGACCTTTGAGAAGGGCAGTCATGCGTTTACTAGAAGATAGTTTAGCTGAGGAAGTTCTTTCTGGGAGAATAAAAGATGGAGATAATGCTTTAGTTGATATAGATGATAATAAAAAAGTTACAATAAATATCTCTTCTGAAGAATCTTCTCAAGAGTTAGCAGGTGCTAACTTCTAATCATTCAAAGTAAATATGCAGTCTATCTCTCCAGAAACTATATACAGGGGAAATTCTGCCTGGGAAAAATCTTTACCTCAAATTACTAAATTAACTAAAAGTCCATTAATTCTAGGCAGAGGGATTCAAACCAATAATCTAAGAAATAATATTTTTAATGATTTAAAAAACCAAAAACTTAATGTAAATTCTGCTAATTTGCAATTTGATTGTTGTTACGAAGATATTACAAGAGTTAAGAATATTATTTCAAACAATAATAATGATTGCGTTATCGCAGCTGGAGGTGGCAAAGTTCTAGACTCTGGAAAATATATAGCCGAGTCTCTTAATATCCCTTGTATTACAATTCCCCTTAGCGCATCTACATGTGCTGGTTGGACAGCCTTATCGAATATTTATTCAAAGGATGGTCAATTTATAAAAGATGTTACATTAGGATCTTGTCCAAAAATACTAGTTTTTGATCATAAATTTATTCAAACAGCTCCATCAAGAACACTTGCAAGTGGCATAGCAGATGCCTTGGCGAAATGGTACGAATCCTCAATAACAAGTTCAAAAACAGATGACGGTCTTGTTCAACAGGCAATTCAGATATCAAGAGTTTTAAGAGATCAACTATTAATAGAGGGAGGAAAAGCATTTAAGGGTCAATTTGAAAATAATCCATCTTGGCAAAATACTGTAGAAGCATGTGGAATTACAGCAGGATTAGTTGGTGGTATTGGTGGAGAAAAATGTAGGACTGCAGCCGCACATGCTTTTCATAATGCAATTACTCAGATAATCACCCCTAATAAATTCTTACATGGTGAGATTGTTGGGGTTGGATTATTATTGCAATTAAGGCTAGAAGAAATGAAAAATAATAATAAATTAGCTGATCAATCAATTAAACAATTATTTGTACTTATGAAAGAATTGAATTTGCCAACTACTATCGGACAACTAGGAATAAATGTTTTTGAAAATAATAATTTAGAGAAAATTGCTGATTTTACTTGTCGAGATAAATCTGAAATTCACTTTTTGCCTTTTGAAATTAATAAAAAAGATATAATAGAAGTCATTTCAAATTTTGAACAACAAAAAATTAAATCATAAATATTTTTTGACTAAAAACAATTTTGAACAATTTAGTGATTTAAATGTAGAATTTTTCGAAAGTGCCAAATTGTCACTATTAGATCCTTTAGGTCTTCATTTGGCAAATGATGTTAAGTGGATAAAACTCAACCAAAATTGGAACTACTTAAAATTCCCAGTAGTTATGGGAGGAAAAGGTCAACCTATAATTCTTCTACATGGCTTTGATAGTAGTTTTTTAGAATTCAGAAGAATATATAAATCACTAAAAAGAAATTTTCAAGTTATCGTTCCTGATCTTCTAGGTTTTGGTTTTAGTCCAAGGTGCGCAACATATGAATTCAATTCCTCGAAAATAATTTCGCATTTAATTGATCTCCTTAAGACATTAAAAATAACAAAGAATCTAAAAATTATAGGTGCTTCTATGGGAGGCTCAACAGCTTTAAAACTTGCTTATGAAATTCCTGATTCTATTGATAAAATTATCCTTTTGTCCCCCGCCGGATTGTTTGGAGAACCTAAGAGTATCCCTTTTCCTCTTAACCAAATTGGCGCCTCATTTCTTGGATTGCCTCAGGTCAGAAAAAGTCTTTGTAGGCAAGCATTTGCTTTCCCAGATGAATGTGTTGGTAAGATGGAAGAGCAAATTGCTTCAATTCATTTAGGTTGTAAAGGATGGAGGAATTCACTTGCATCATTTGCAAAAAGTGGTGGGTTCGCAGGAACTCAAAAATATATTCAAAATATACCAATTAAAACAATATGTGGTGAAAATGATCGAATTCTTGGGAAAAAAGAGATTAAAAAAATAGCAAATATTGAAAAATTAAATTTTGTAAGGTTACAAAATTGTGGTCATCTTCCGCATATAGATCTTCCATCTTTATCTAGTAAAATCATCCAAGATTATTTTTTGTAATAAAAAATTTTTTTACTAATTTAGATACTTGAGAATTATAAAAATGTAATACAAAACAGATGGAGTAAAAATATAACTGTCAATTCTGTCAAGAATCCCTCCATGTCCAGGTAAAAAAGTCCCGGAATCTTTTATTTTCGCGTCTCTCTTCATCATAGATTCAATTAGATCTCCAACTAGTGCCATAAGGGAAATTGAAATTCCATATAGTATTCCAACAAATAATGGGTTTTCCCAATTCATTAAAAATGCGAAATATATTGCTAATAAAATTGAACAGGATATTCCTCCAATTAGACCTTCTATAGTTTTGCTTGGAGATATTGGAGAAAGTGATGTTTTACCAAATAACTTCCCAATGAAATAAGAACCAATATCACTAGCCACAATTAAAAAACAAGAAGTTAATGTTAAATGAAGGCCTGTAGTATTTGATAAGTTCTCAAACGAAATAAACCCCTGATTCGAAACTATTATCACTGAATCTAATCCCCTTAACTTAATCCAGTAACTAGGTAAAAACCCTAAATAGAATAATCCAAAAATAGAGGCTGCAATGTCTGAAATTGTTCCAGGTTTTGGTTGCAAAAGTAACCAAGTGCATATTCCAACTGAACAGATTGGCAAAATTGAATTTGATATTTCTCTATCAAGCAAACCGATGGTCTCAAGATAAGTAGAAATTATAATTACGAAAGATGAAAATAATGTAGTTTTTGTAGCTGGTTTTATCCCTTTAAATTCTGCCATTCTAAAAAATTCCAATAATGCTAAATATGTAAGCAAAGCTGTTGCTAATGTAAAAAACCATCCCCCCAACAAAACAACAATTAAACCAAAAATTCCTATAAGCAATCCGCTTCTTAATCTCATATGATACTTATAATTTATAGGACTCTTATATTAAAATTTACCAGATTTTTGTTGCATAAACTTTGATTATTTATCCAATTAAACCTATCTATATCAATTTTTTCTCCAGGAACTATTAGAGGAATCCCAGGAGGATAAGGGCAAATAATATCTCCAGATATTTTATTTAATGATTGCGAGAAAGGAATACTCCGAGTCTCACTTCTCCAAGCAATGCCAATTTCAATTTCGGGAGCTTGAACTAATTCAAAGGGCGATTGGAGCACTTCTAAACTTTTTGATTTTTTAGAATTTAATAGTAATTTATCCCATAACTTTTCAAATAAATTAAGAAAATCTTTTTGATTTGCAAATCCTAAGCAAAAAGTGAGAGTCATCATTTCTGGTAATTCGGCAATAAGGCCATTTCTATAAAAAAAATTATCAGCAGTAAAACCATCAATACCCGCTTTAGAGGTATTTAATACAATTTTTAAGGGATCTTGGGTTTCTATAAGCGGAATATTTTTTTGAATTAATTTTTTGTAGATTTTTTTTGCTTCTAAAATTCTTTTTTGATATTTTGATAAACTTTTTTTATTTTGCCAGTCTTTAAGAGACTCTTCACATGAGGAAAGTAATAAGGAACTTGGACTAGTAGTTTGCAATAAATTAATACTTTTTATTAAGTTAATTTCATTAATGAGATTCCCTTTATACCAGAGTATCGCCGTTTGAGTTAAACCATTTAGTGACTTATGCAATGAATTAACGACCAAGTCAGCATTTGATGATAAGGCTGGTTTTGGTAAATTAAGGTTTTTGCAAAAAAAGAAATAAGAACCATGAGCTTCATCAACTAAAACAGGTAGTTTTTTTTGATGACAAATATCTATTAGAGGCTCTAAATCTCCGGCATAACCATGATAAGAGGGACTGACAAGAATTACTCCTACAATTTTATTATTATCAAAATCTAATTTTTTAAATACATTATCCAACCAAATTTTTGTAATTGGCTTGTAATGACCTGTTTCATGTGAAAATTCTAGGTCAAAAAAAATTGGCTTTATGTTCTGCATCGCACAGATTTTTATAACACTTATATGAACATTTCTAGGCATCAGGATAGTTTCACCTGGATTTGCCATCGCAATTACGGCTGATTGTATTAATCCAGAAGCTCCATTAACTCCAAAAAAACATCTTTTCGCCCCAAATTTTTCAGAAAAATCTCTTTGAGAATTAGCGATTAATCCGCTTTTGGATAGTGGTGAACCTATTTCTGGTAATTCGGGCAAGTCCCAATACCCAGGTGGATTTTTTAATAACTTTACTAATTTCTTTGGTAAAGCGCCCCCTCTGTTATGAGCGGGAAAGAATAGAGACTTTAAAAACTTTTTAGTTAGAAAAGATGAAATGCTCATAAAGTATTATTGACATATATAGAATGGAAAACATGGTATTCATTTTTGATGTTTTTTAACTTTAATGAAAAGATCTTATTCGAAATATTCGGCAAAGAATGACTTGATTTGGTTGATGTTGAGACCATGGATTTTTATCCCAAGAGTTTTATATATCCTTTTAACTTTTATTTTTCTTTTTTTAAGAATACTTTTTCAAGGTAACAGTAAAAATAAAAATGTACAAAAAAACCTCTCGAAATATCTTTTTGATGTAATAACAGATTTAGGACCTTGTTTTATCAAATTAGGCCAAGCACTATCAACTAGACCAGATCTTGTTAGACAAGATTGGCTTACAGAACTCACAAACTTACAGGATAATCTCCCAGCATTTGATCACAAAATTGCTTTAAAAATTATTGAGGAGGAACTTGGATCACCTGCTAATGAATTATTTGAAGAGTTTCCGGATTGTCCTATTGCTTCTGCAAGCTTAGGTCAAGTTTATAAAGCAAAAATAAATAATTCTTATCTAGCGGTGAAAGTACAGCGCCCAAATTTGTACTTTCTTATAAGAAGGGATGTCGTAATCTTAAGGTTTTTGGGAACTTTTTTATCCCCTTTATTACCATTAAATATAGGTGTTGGAATTGGAGAAATAATAGATGAATTTGGCAAGGCACTTTTTGATGAAATTGACTACCAAAAAGAGGCTGAAAATGCTTTGAGGTTTGCAAATTTATTTAAAGAAAATCCAAATATTTTTATTCCTAAATTAGTAAAACAGTTTTCATCCAAAAGGATTATCACGACCTCTTGGATTGATGGAGTTAAGTTAAGAGATCGAGCTTTACTCGAGGAAAATAACTTAATACCTGCTTCTTTTATAAAAACTTGTGTCATCAGTGGATTACAGCAATTATTTGAATTTGGATATTTTCATGCAGACCCACATCCAGGAAACATGTTTGCTCTCAAAGGAGGAAATTCAGATTTGGGGAATTTAGCCTATGTTGATTTCGGAATGATGGATAGTATTACAAATTCAGATAGACTTACTCTTATAAAGGCAATCGTTCACATAATTAACGAAGAATATTATCTTTTGGCAGAAGATTTTCAGAAATTAGGTTTTTTAACTAAAGAACAAGATCTTCAAAAACTTGTTGAACCATTGAAAGAAGTTCTTGGAGGATCTCTAAGCGCTGAGGTTGGTAATTTTAATCTTAAAAATATAACTGATAAATTTTCAAGACTAATGTATTCCTATCCTTTCAGAGTTCCAAGTAGGTTTGCCTTAATAATAAGAGCAGTTGTTAGTCAAGAAGGTTTAGCACTAAGACTAGACCCTGAATTTAAAATTTTAAAAATTGCTTATCCATATATTGCTAAAAAACTACTTACCGATAATTCTGATGAGATTCTAGAAATCCTTTTAGAAGTCGTTTTTGATAAAAAAGGTCACATTCAAATAGATAAAGTTGAAAGTTTGTTAAATATTTTATTTAAAGATTCAGAGAATATTAATTCAGACCTCATACCAGTTGCGAATGCGGGACTGAAATTATTTGTCAGTAAAAAAGGATCCGAAGTTAGGAAAAATCTTCTTTTAAGTCTTATAAAAGATGAAAAATTAGAATTTACTGATGCAAAAAAACTCTTAGCTTTAATTAGAGATACTTTTAGTCCTCTTAATATCGCAAAAAGTGCGGTGCAAAATATTATTTCTACAGCTTAATTTATTTATATATCAAATAACTTATCTATGTTTTAATTCTATTTAGTATTGTTTTAAAAATGAGAAGTAAATGTATTATTACGCTTTGGAAGATTAAATGAATATTTTGAAAAATCTCTTTTTATTTAATAAAAAATCTGAAAAAAATAAAGAATTTAATCCTGGATTGGTTGACCAATATATAGAAATCGCAAAGTTAGTAAGAGGAGCAAGAATTCAACAAAACCTTACAATTAAAGAATTGTCATACATTTCAAAAATTCCTGAACGAATAATAAACTCTATTGAAAATAATAATAAAAATATTAGGCCAGAGTATCCTTTTATAAGATCTGTATTAATTAAATTAGAGGAATGCTTAGTATTAAAAAAAAATACATTATTAAATTTAGCAGTTAAAGAAAGAAAAATTTCAAAGAAAGGGGGAAAGGATTTTATGTTGAAGAAATTTGATCTTATCAATACCTGGCAAGGAAGTATTTTGTATTTTTTTATATTAGTTTTAACTATATTTATATTAAAGCGATACTTTATTTTGAATGTAAATGTTATAGAGATTGAAAATATTGAAAATCAAATCATTGACAAATAATTTTTAACAAGATCTAATTTAGAGTTCTTTCAAAATTATTTCCTAAATCACTAAACATTTTTAAATTATCTTCTATTTCTTCTAAAGGTCGATTTAACTTCCATTTCCAGTTATTTTTTGTGGTACCAGGTTTGTTTAATCTACTTGAATCGTCTAGAGATAATAGATCTTGCAATGGAGCGATAAAGAGATTAGCATTTGTCTTCATGCCAATTTCCATTAAATCCCAAGAGGGATTTTCTGAAAATTTATACTCATCTTTTATTCTTTTTTGGGATTCATAATCTAAATTTTCCCACCATGAAACAGAAGTAGAGTTGTCGTGAGTGCCTGTATAAACAACCCAATTTTCTCCTTCAATATTCTTAGGTAAATAAGGATTATCTTCATTGCCATCAAAAGCGAATTGCAATATTTTCATGCCAGGAAGTTCAAAATTTTCCCTTAATTTCTCTACATCTGGAGTTATTACCCCTAGATCCTCAGCAATAATTGGTAGATAGTTATCCCCTAGATCTTTTTTTACTTTTTTTAATAGCGTTCTTCCTGGAGAATTTATCCATTTCCCAATAATTGCAGATTTAGAACTGCCATTAACTCTCCAGTAACCCGCTAAACCTCTGAAATGGTCAAATCTCAATATGTCTACAAGTTCAAATTGCCTTTGAAATCTTTTTCTCCACCAATAGAAATTAGTCCTCTTATGTTTTGACCAAAAGTAAGTTGGGGTTCCCCATAATTGTCCTGTTGATGAAAAATAATCAGGTGGAACACCACTTTGAAAGATTAAATCTCCATTTTTAAAAATTGAAAATAATGATTTATTGCTCCACACATCTGCACTGTCTCTGGAAACATAAAAAGGCAAATCTCCTATCAGCTTAATATTTTTTGAATTTGCAAAGTTTTTAATAATGCTCCATTGCTCATCAAGATGCCACTGTATTAATTTTTTAATAAGTATCTCTTCACTTTTTTTCTTGATCCACGATTTTAAGAACCTGTTATTTTTTATTTTAAATTCTTGAGGCCATTCCCACCAAGGCAACATATTAAATTCCTCTCTGATAACAACAAATGTTGCATAATCTTCAACCCAAGAATTCCTACTGATCCATTTGTTAAAATTAATTTTTCTTTCTTCTGATTGTGAACTCCAGCCTTGCAAAAGGAGGAGACCCAATTTCTTGATTAATTCATCAGCAATATCAAATTCAAAATGATCATTACAATGATTTGTTGGACCTAGATTTTCTTTATTTGAAATGAAGATAAAACCTTTTTCGATTAAATCATCTATATCTAAAAACCATGGATTTAGTGCAAAACTAGATGGGGAGCTATATGGAGAACCTGTAGAGTCAGTAGGTGTAAGAGGTAAAAATTGCCAGTATTCAATTCCATGCTTATGTAGTTTTTTTATCCACTCTTTAGCTCCTTTACCAAAAGTTCCACATACTCTTCCTCCTGGAATACATGTTGGATGCATAAGTATGCCTAATGATTTTTTTGTAATAATTGACTCTACAGGCATGTTTAAATATATTTTGATCCTTTACTCTTAACGTGTTTTTAATCCTCTAAATTCAACCATATACAAATTTTATTTAATTGACAAATATAATGCCTATTTTTTTAGTCTGAATAAGTGTAAATTTTAATTTTTAATCAACAATTTTTTGCCTAATTGATAGGATTTTTGAAAATATCTAGTCATTATCTTTTGCGAAATTCACATAAACGACTACGATAAGAATATAGTTTTATGGCGCAAATTTCGTGACAAGTTTTATCACGGCAA
The DNA here is from genome assembly GCA_000634195.1 of Prochlorococcus sp. scB243_495D8. Taxonomy (GTDB): domain Bacteria; phylum Cyanobacteriota; class Cyanobacteriia; order PCC-6307; family Cyanobiaceae; genus Prochlorococcus_A. The sequence continues at coordinate 89,184 of JFLT01000151.1, read as the reverse complement.
TGCAGAGTAAAGAATCAAACTTTAATCTAACTAATAGTAGATTGAGGCTAGTTAGTGGGACAACAAATCCTAAATTAGCTGAAGAAATTGCATCATACTTAGGGATTGAAAATGTACCTTTGGTATCTAAAAGATTTGCAGATGGAGAACTATATGTTCAGATTCAGCAATCTATTAGAGGTTGTGATGTATTCCTTATCCAACCTACATGCGCTCCTGTAAACGATAGTTTAATGGAGCTTATGATTATGGTTGATGCATGCAAGAGAGCCTCTGCAAGACAAATAACGGCTGTAATTCCTTATTTTGGATATGCAAGGGCAGATAGGAAGACCTCAGGAAGAGAGTCTATTACTGCAAAACTAACTGCTAATTTACTAGAGAAATCTGGAGTTGATAGAGTTCTTGCTATGGACTTACACTCGGCTCAAATACAAGGCTACTTTGATATACCATGCGATCATATTTACGGTTCACCTGTATTAATTGATTATCTAGAAACTTTAAATTTAGAAGAAATAGTTGTAGTCTCTCCTGATGTAGGCGGGGTGGCAAGAGCAAGAGCATTTGCAAAATTAATGAAGGATGCGCCATTGGCTATAATTGATAAAAGGAGATCAGCCCATAATATTGCTGAAAGTCTAACCGTTATTGGTGAAGTCAAAGGTAAAACAGCTATTCTTATAGACGACATGATAGACACTGGGGGTACAATTTGTTCTGGAGCAAATTTATTAAAAAAAGAAGGAGCTAACAGAATATTTGCATGTGCCTCACATGCTGTATTTTCTCCTCCTTCTTATGAAAGATTAAGTGCTAAGAATCTTTTCGAACAAGTTATTGTTACTAACAGCATACCAGTTATATATAAAGATAATTTCCCACAGTTAAAAGTTCTTTCAGTCGCAAATATGTTGGGGGAAGCCATTTGGAGAATCCACGAAGAAAGCTCTGTTAGTTCTATGTTTAGATGAAATTTTTTTTACAACCCTTGTAATTTCTTGATTCTCTCAGTTTCAACCTTAAATTGTTTTTCGATCTTTTCAGGAACATTCTCTGGACATACTTGAAGAGCTGATTCAACTAATTGTAAAGATGCAATAAATTGTAATTGTTTCATGTCTACTGTTTGTTCTTTCTTTTTCTCAATTATTTTACCCCCATGTTTTTGTGAAACTACTGACGCGAAAGTTGCTGAGGCAACATTTAATGTTTTTGGAAAATCTAAATCAAATCCTTTTCTTGTCGCATTACATAGAAATGAAACACCTATCCCATGATATAAATCTAAATCATTTTTATTGGCAGGCGGATTATTAACATTTGCATGTACATTATTCGATTCATTATTTATATAAATTAAAAAAGATGAAAAAATTATAGGGATTGCAAAAAATTTAGATATTTTTAAACCCATAATTGGTTTATTGTTAACTCATATTATTAAACATAACATTTTTTATTTTTTAAACTAATACTCTAGGGGAAATTCATTTAATAATTTTAATTTCGTGATGATTTTCGACTATTTTTAGCTTATTTTTGTTCCATGAATATATAACCCTAAATCTATAGTTATCAGAATCTACAAGTCTTGTATGTTCAATAATATACCAATCTTCGTATAAAGATTCGAAAATCATTTCATGTTCGTCGACTTGCTTAATATTTGAAATACCTTCATTATTACTCAAATAAAAATTTTCCCTGTAAAGTTGGTGGCCTTTTAAAAATGCACACATTTCTCCTCGTTCTTTATACTGGGGATTTTCATCAAAGAAATTATATTTTTTTTCTGGGTACCAAATAAATTTATAATGCGACTCCCATTCTGATTTACACTCAAGAGCCTGAATATTTATATTCATACTTAAATTATAAGTTTTTTGTACTTCATCTAGAAAATAAGTTCTATTAGATTTCCACAATCCAATATTCCTCGAAAACCATCTTTTTAAATTACTATTTAAATTAATTTCAGGAGGATTTTCGCCGAAATGTAAATTTTTCTTTTGATTAATAGCAACCATTTACAAAAAAGTCCTATTTATTTAATAGCCTATCTGTAAAATAAAAAAAAATATCTTAAGGTGTTTATAAGGATTAACAGCTTTTCAACACTTCAGAGGAATTCATTTGAATGATAAAAAAGAGTTAAAATTAATACTAGTTGCAGCTAGAAATCAACTTTCCAGTAACGATATTAAGTCCCTAATAGCTTATTTGGAATCAGATGATTGTGAATTTGAGATATCTCTTCAGATTTCTGAGCCCACAGAGCAGCCAGAATTACTGGAATTACATAGATTAGTCGCTATTCCAGCTCTTATAAAGGTTTCACCAGCTCCAAAGCAAATATTTGCTGGAAGTAATATTTTTTCTCAGTTGCAAAAATGGTTGCCAAGGTGGTCGCAGGAAGGCTTAACAAAGAATCTTGGGATTAATTTGCAACCATCCAAAATTGATTCAATAAGAACTCAAAAAGAATTTCTATTGGAAGACGAACTTCTTGTTTTAAGACAAGAAAATGAGACATTAACTAAAAGAATAGAATCTCAGGAAAGATTATTAAGAATGGTCGCGCATGAATTAAGAACTCCTTTAACTGCTGCTACTTTGGCTGTTCAAAGTCAAAAACTCGGACAAATAGATATTTCAAAATTGCAAGATGTAATTAAAAGACGTCTTGAAGAGATTGAACTTTTATCTCAGGATCTTTTAGAGGTTGGAACAACTAAATGGGAAGCGCTATTTAATCCTCAGAAAATTGATTTAGGTAATATTAGTGCTGAAGTAATACTCGAATTAGAAAAATTCTGGAGATTAAGAAATATTGAAATTGATACTGATATTCCATCAGATCTGCCAAGTGTATTTGCGGATCAAAGAAGAATGAGGCAAGTATTTTTAAATTTAATTGAAAATGCTATTAAATTTTCCAGAGAATCTGGATCTATAAAAATAACTATGATTCATAAGACAAATCAATGGGTAGAAATAACAATTTGTGACAAAGGTGCAGGAATTCCTTTGAGTGAACAAAAAAGAATTTTTCTGGATAGAGTTAGACTTCCACAGACTTCTGAGGGAACATCAGGATTTGGCATAGGTTTATCTGTTTGTAGAAGAATAGTACAAGTTCATGGGGGAAGAATATGGGTCGTATCTGATATCGGAGTAGGTTCCTGCTTTCATTTTACCGTTCCTGTGTGGCAAGGACAAAACAAAGAGCAACAACACTTGACGAAAGGCTAGGCTTACTCTTAGTTTTTAATAAGCTGTTATGCTAATTTCCTGGCCCCATCGTCTAGAGGCCTAGGACACCTCCCTTTCACGGAGGCGACAGGGGTTCGAATCCCCTTGGGGCTATTAATTTAAAATTACAAACTATTTTGTTGAAAATTTTGCTTGCTTATCAACGGCAATTAAATTTTCTGACAGATCTTTTTTTAGTCTTTTCTCTATCATCCCTATGGGCATCCACTGACAACCTTGAACAGTAAGATCATAAATTAATGAATTTTTTGAAGTATTTTTGATATTTTGAATTTTCCAACTACCCTCAAATTTCCTGAAATCTCCTTTAATCAAATTGAATTTCAAAAGGCCAAGCGCCTTATCTTCGAATAAATCGATAGTTACCTCAGCTGAAAATTTCATACCAAGAAAATCCTGAGCCCCAACTTGTTTAAGGTGCACATTATTGTTCTTTTGATATATTTTTTTGCTTGAAAGTAAATTTGGTATGTAAAGATTCAGTCGATCATAATCTGTTAAAACATTCCACAAAGAATCAAAACTTGCAGAGGTTGTAAGTTGAGCGGCAAGTCTTCTTGTTCCGCCAGAAAGCTTTTCCATGGTTTGCTCAATTGTCCTGTAGTCACTGCTTTTAAAACGATCTACTGATTCTTGAGGATTATTCATAAACGAATTTTTTAATTAGATAAAAAATTATTTCTGTGTAACTATACAGATAAAAACAATAAATACTGAAAAATAAAAATAATTTCATTAAAATATTCCGATCTCAAAACGTAACCATTTTTGTAAAATCACTACAAATTAAACTACAAATTGATAGTCTCTTATATAAAGAAAACCAAAAAATGTATTCACAATCAACAGTTATCGCAGGTGGCTTAGCTCATATACCAGTAGTAATAGGAGTTTTTTATTTTATTCAAAAATATTTTAGTAAAAGAGCCTTAAGCTTCCCGGAAGATACAGAAATAAAAAAATCTCCTGTAAAACCTGTGGAACAAAAATCAGTTCCTATGCCTGCTCCTGTTGTAAAGGCAGAAACCAAAGCAGCAGTTAAGAAAAAACATGCAGATGTTCCAGTTAATATTTACCGTCCTAAAACACCATACGAGGGAACAGTCATTGAAAACTATAGTCTTCTCAAAGAAGGAGCAATTGGTAGAGTTAATCACATAACTTTCGACCTTAAAGATAGTGATCCATTTTTAAATTATGTAGAAGGTCAAAGTATTGGTATTATGCCTGCTGGTGTTGATGCCAATGGAAAACCTCACAAATTAAGACTCTATTCAATAGCTAGTACAAGACATGGAGATGACTTTAAAGGTAATACAGTTTCTCTTTGTGTAAGACAGCTTCAGTATGAAAAAGATGGTGAAACCATAAATGGTGTTTGTTCTACTTACTTATGTGATATTAAGCCTGGAGATAAAGTAAAAATAACAGGTCCTGTAGGTAAAGAAATGCTTCTACCTGACGAGGAGGATGCAAATATTGTTATGTTGGCCACTGGAACTGGAATAGCACCAATGAGGGCTTATTTAAGAAGAATGTTCGAACCAACTGAAAAAGAAAAAAATAAATGGAATTTCAAGGGTAAAGCTTGGTTATTTATGGGCGCTCCAAAATCAGCTAATTTGTTATACGAAGAAGATCTTCAAAGATATATTGCTGATAATCCAGATAATTTTAAATACACTAAAGCTATTAGCCGCGAACAGCAAAATACAAAAGGTGGAAGAATGTACATTCAAGATAGAGTTTTAGAGTCAGCCAATGAACTTTTCAATATGATTGAAGATGAAAAGACACATATATATCTTTGTGGATTAAAGGGTATGGAACCTGGAATAGATGAAGCTATGACTAAGGCAGCTGAAGAAAAAGGTTTGAACTGGTCAGAATTAAGACCTCAACTAAAAAAAGCAGGAAGATGGCACGTAGAGACTTACTAATTCTTTAACATTTAGATTTAAGTTTCACAAACTAAATACTTTTTTGGTTTAGACACAATATGTAGCTAATATTTGAAAAAAAGAGGATTTTAAATAAAGAATAATAAAAATATGCCTTCAACTATAAGTAATCCTCTAAGATTAGGCTTACGGCAGGAAAGAGTCATATCTCCACAAAGCCTAGTTATATTTGGTGCTAGTGGAGACCTTACTCATAGAAAATTAATACCAGCCTTATTTGAACTCTATCTGCAAAGAAGAATTCCTAGTGAATTTGGGATTGTCGGTTGTGCGAGAAGACCTTGGACTGATAATGAATTTAGAGAAAAGATGAAAGTAAAGCTATCAAATCAAATATCTGGTAAAGAAAGTGAATGGGAACAATTTTCTAATTATCTTTTCTATGAACCAGTTGATTTACAACAAAGTGATCATGTCGTAAGGCTTTCTAGAAGATTAAATGAAATTGATAAAACACAAGCTACTCATGGGAATAGAACATTTTATTTATCAGTTTCTCCGAATTTTTATGCAAGTGGATGTAAAGCTCTTAAGGCGGCTGGCCTTTTAGATGACCCTAAGAAAAGTCGCTTAGTTATTGAAAAACCTTTTGGAAGAGATTATTCAAGTGCAAAAAAATTAAATAAGATCGTTCAAAGTTGCGCTGAAGAAAGTCAGATTTATAGGATTGATCATTATTTAGGTAAAGAGACAGTTCAGAATATTCTTGTTTTGAGGTTTGCGAATACTATTTTTGAACCAATCTGGAACAGAAATTATATATCAAGTATTCAAATTACTTCATCTGAAACAGTGGGTGTTGAAGATAGAGCAGGTTATTACGAAAGTTCAGGAGCTTTAAGAGATATGCTTCAAAATCATATGACTCAAATGCTTGCTGTTACTGCTATGGAACCTCCTGGTAAGTTTGAACCAGAAGCTATAAGAAATGAAAAAGCTAAGGTTCTTCAAGCTTCAAAACTTGCTGACGAAAATGAACCATGGAATTGTTGTATAAGAGGTCAATATGGAGAGGGAGGAAATATTTCAAATCGACTCAAAGGATATAGGCAGGAAGATGGTGTTAATTGTAATAGCACAACAGAAACTTATATTGCGACAAAAGTTTTCGTAGATAACTGGCGTTGGCAAGGGGTTCCTTTTTATTTGAGAACAGGTAAAAGACTACCTAAAAGACTTGGAGAAATAGTCTTGACTTTTAAAGACGTTCCTGTTCATTTATTTGAATCAACAATAATAAATCCTGCCCCAAATCAACTTATCCTTAGAATTCAGCCAAATGAAGGTGCTACTTTCAACTTTGAGGTAAAATCTCCTGGTTCTGGAATGAAATCAAGACCTGTTGAGATGGAATTTTCTTATGATGAATCATTTGGAGAACCCTCAGATGAAGGCTACGTTAGATTATTAGCTGATGCAATGCTTTCTGACCCAACCTTATTTACTCGAAGTGATGAAGTAGAGGCAGCCTGGAAACTTTATACGCCATTAATAGAATTGATGGATAATTCTCCTTGGAAGTTACCTATTTATAATTATGAATCTATGACGTGGGGCCCTCCTGAGTCTGATCAATTCATTTCAAAAGATAATATTTTCTGGCGAAGACCTTAAAAATGAAACCTCAACTAACACTCCAAGCCCCTTTAGAGCTGCCTTATCAGGAAATTTCTAATTACCTAAATAAATTATGGATTTCAGAAGATAAAGATAATAGTGGAGCTAATACTTTTACATTAATTGTCTGGCAGCCTGCTTGGCTAGAACAATGTTTGGTTCAAAATGGAATAGTAAATGGACCAATTACTGGAAATTTAAGTCCTGAAATTATTGAAGCTGCTAAAAAATTTATATTAGATAAAGGACTCCCTATCACTACTTCCCTAAATAATGAAGAATTATTGAATTTGTTAAAGAAGAATTTATCTAATAAAGACTTTGAAGATTTTAGAGGACAATTTTTTGAATCATCAATAAGTACATTGAATCCAAGAAGATTAATTACGCTAGCGCCAACATTAAATAAAAATTCAGATATTAAAACTTTTGTATCCGCTTACTGTCCATTAAGTGATACGCCAGCTATGCAACCTATATGTGGGGATTTAGTTGTTATTAGGGGGGACTCTACCTCAATATCTAATAAAGGATTAAAAATAATTGATAAATTATCTATTGATGAATTGCCTGCATGGTTGTGGTGGAATGGAAGCTTGGATGAATCGCCTGAAATCTTCGAATATTTTACTAAGTATGGTCTAAGGTTAATTATTGATACTGCCCTTGGATCGCCTCAAAGATGTTTAAAAATTTTAGATCAATTAAATAATTCAAATAAAGCTATTAATGATTTGAATTGGGTTAGATTGAAAAATTGGAGGGAATCATTGGCAATGATTTTTGATCCCCCTTCGAGGAGACCAATTTTAGATCATATTACTGATATTGCCATTGATATCGGAGGAGATCATATTATTCAAGCTTTGTTTTTGATTGCATGGATTAGCGATAAACTTGGTTGGTCTTTTCTCAAAGTTGAAAGGGATAAAGAATCAACAAAAATAGAGTTTGAAAGAATTAATGGCGAAATAATTTCTGCATCAATTAATCCCTTATCTTTGGGAAATCCAAGTATTCATTTGGGACAAGTTATTGGATTGAGGCTGATTTCAAAAATTAGTGAGGTTCAAAAAAATAATACTTGCGTAATACTTGGCTGTGAATCAGTTGAATGTATGAGACTTGAAGCAGGCGGAATGGCTAATATGGAATTAATAGAACAAGTAGTTCCAAATTCTTTTTCAACATCAGAGTACGATGTTAGTAAATTATTGGGAAGTAGTAGAGGTATTACTAGTCCTCTTTTTGAAAGTTCTATTAAAATAGCTCTTCAAATATTTAATGGTTTTAATAACTAATAGATGTCTTGTGTAATATCTTCTCCTTCAACTGATAGTGGAAAAACTACATTGTCTCTTTTGCTATCTTGTTGGGCGTTCTCAAAAGGTATAAAGATACAAACTTTCAAGGTTGGCCCAGATTATCTTGATCAACAACAACTTAGTTCAATTGGCCAACCTATTTGTAGGAATTTAGATATTTTTTTAAGTGGTGAGGAATGGGTTCAAGAAAGTTTTTTTAAACATTCTTTGAAATATAAATTCTCATTAATTGAGGGAGCAATGGGCCTTTTTGATGGATTAGGGTCAACAACCTTTTGCAGCACAGCAAATATCTCTAAACTTCTCAATGCTCCAATAATTTTTATTGTTAATGCTAGAGGTCAAGTAGCTTCTCTATTAGCGACTATTCGAGGTTTTCGAGATTTCGATAGTGAGTTGTCAATAGCGGGTATCATATTTAACAACGTTAATTCAGATAGACATAAAAAGTTAATCAAGGAAGTTTTTAAAAATGAAGACATTGAAATTTTTGGTTTCTTACCATCTGATTCAAACATAACTTTAAGCAAAGCTAATTTAGGTTTGATATCTCCAATGGATAATGGGAAAGAAATTGATGTTGAATATTTTGCAAATTTCGCCGAAAGAAATCTTGATGTATTTTCTCTTATTAAATTCCTGAAATCTCCTCAAAAGAAAATATTTAAGTCTGTCAATTTTAATAATTTTAAAATAAACAAAAGTAAACCTATCGCAATTGCAGAAGATAAAATCTTCCACTTTCAATATCCTGAAACTAAAGAATTTTTGAATGAAATAGGCATACCATTGATTTCATGGAGTATTTATGATGATGAAGAAATACCTAATGAGGCTTCTTCTTTAATTATTCCTGGGGGGTTCCCTGAAAAATATGCTGATCATATAAGTAACTCTACAAAAAGCTTAAATTCGTTAAGGAAATTCCGCAAAAATGGATTTATATATGCTGAGTGTGGAGGGATGATGATTTTAGGGGATTGCATAAAAGATGAAAATGGAAATAATCATAAAATGAGTGGCATCCTGCCTTTTAGATCGAAAAAAAGTAAACTTTCAGTAGGTTATAGATACATTGAAGGTTTAAAAGATACTCCGATCATTAAACAAAATCAATTAATTAGAGGGCATGAATTTCATTATTGGGAAATTGAAAATAATTGTTCTGAACTTGATTTTGGAAAAGCTGAGCATCAGAAGAAACTTTCTTCTCCATGGAAAATTAAATCTTGGAAAACTGAATACAAAAGTGAAGGCTTTTTTGATGAAAAATTACATGCAAGTTGGATTCACTTACATATGCCAAGTTCTCCAGAAGTCGCAAAAAACTTTATAGATGCCACCCAAATTACCTTTAAAAAGGATTCTTAATTAATTATTAAATCAAATATTTTGAGAGGAGAACCTAAAAAAAACATTCCTGGCAATGTGATTAATGGTCCTAAAAAACTCCCCACCATAACCTCAATTTTTGTATGGCCCAGGGTTTCTTTTAACAGTAATTCAGATTGAGGGTCTAGTTTTTTTGATAGTTTATTAATTTCTGCAGCTTGAATTCCAGCTGATTTTCGAACACCACTAGCGTCATACATAACTATTAGTGCTACAGCAACTGATAATGCGAATATTGAGCTATCAAATCCTAATTCATAACCTATACCAGATGTAGCACCAGTTATTAAGGCGGAATGACTTGAGGGCATACCGCCTGTTTCGAACATAATTCCAAATCTTATCTCTCCATTTGAAAAGAAATTGAATACAATCTTAAAAAATTGAGCTAGCAAACAGGATAATAGGCTCCAGAAAAGAACTGAATTATTAAAAAAGGAAAAAAACTCAGACATAAATTTAAAATAATTATCTGTCTCTATTTGTAATAAAGTCGGCTAAAGATATTAAATACTTAGCATCTTCGCCCCAAGGTTCAATTGCTTTTTTTGCTTTTTCAACTAAATCGAATGCTCTTTTCTTTGACTCCTCCAATCCAAGCAATTTAGGGTAAGTAGTTTTGTCAGCCAAAAGATCTTTGCCGGCAGTTTTACCAAGCTTTTCACTGCTGGAAGTTAAATCAAGAATATCATCTATTATTTGGAAGGCTAAACCAATTCCCTCTGCATATGTTGTCAGAGCTTGTAATAGTTTTTCGTTAGCTCCTGCAATCATCGCGCCTGTTCTTACGCAGGCCTTTAATAAAGCTCCAGTCTTGTGAAGATGAATATATTCGAGAGTCTCAAGGTCGACTTCTTTGCCTTCGCATTCCAAATCAACAACTTGTCCCCCGACTAAGCCTGGAGCACCAGCAACTGTAGATAATTCGCCAATTACATTTAATAATCTATTTGGATCGACTCCTGGGCTCCTTAAAGAGACCATTTCAAAGGCCCTTGTTAATAAAGCATCTCCTGCAAGAATAGCTATTGCATCTCCATAAACTTTATGATTTGTAGGCCTACCTCTCCTCAAGTCATCATTATCCATGGCGGGCAGATCATCATGAATCAAGGACATTGTATGGATCATTTCTATTGCTACCGCAGTAGGAACTGCAAGAGAGGGTTCTCCTCCAGCCAGTGAGCAAGATGCTAAACATAAAATTGGACGTATTCTTTTCCCTCCAGCTAAAAGGGAATATCTCATGGATTCTCTTAATATTTCTGGATTCTCAGGACCCAATGAAAAATCAAGTGCTTCTTCTACAACCTTTTTTGTGTTTTTAAGATATTTTTCAAAATCAGAAATACTATTTATAACTTCAGTCATTTTGTACCTTTAGTAAAAAAAAATTCATCTTGGGGTTTATGGCATAAGGTCATTAAGAGTTGATGATAAACCAAATTGTTTTTGCCAGCTAAAAATAGTATTTACAAGTAACATTGTTACTGTCATTGGTCCAACACCTCCCGGTACAGGCGTGTAAGCAAATACTTTAGAAATGACATCTTCTAATAATACATCGCCACATAATCTGGTTTGACTTTTATCGGAGCTTTTTAATCTATGTATTCCAACATCAATAATTACTGCTCCTTCTTTCACAAAACTCGAATCTACAAGATTGGGTTTCCCAGCAGCCGCAATTAGAATGTCGGCTTCTCTACAGACTCTATTTAAATTTAATGTTTTAGAATGAGTCATTGTTACAGTACCATTGAGATTCAACAACATAAGTGATAGGGGTTTCCCAACAAGCAAACTTCTTCCGATAACAACAATTTTTTTACCTTCAATTGAAATATTTTGGGATCTTAATAAATTAATAATTCCTGCTGGTGTGCATGATCTCATTGCAGGCTCATTTTTTACTAATTTGCCGATGTTTATCTCATTTAATCCATCTACATCTTTACTTGGATTAATATGGCTAATCAGTTTTTGCTCGTCAAACTTTTTTGGGATGGGGAGTTGTAGTAACATTCCATCAATATCCTTATCAGAATTAAGTTTATTTATTAATTGTTCAACTTCTTTTTGCTCTACATTATCTTTAAGATGAAAGATAGAGCTCTTTATTCCAATCCTTGAACATGCTCTTTCCTTATTATTAACATAAACACCGCTCGCAGGGTCTTCACCTATTCTTATTACAGCCAGGCCCGGAGCTCTTTTTGTAATTTTTTTATTCCTAGAGATATAGTCATTTAATCTTTCTTCAATTTCGAGAGATAATTTTTTACCGTCTAATTTTAATGACATTTAGAAATACATCTCCTTTTTACACCTAGCATGCCTATAATCTTAAATTATTCAAATAGATTTATATATATTCTGTGCAAAACATCACAACTTCCCTAAAGAAATTGTCTTATCTGTGGAGGCGAAGCCAAGTTCCAGTAAAACAACCAATTAAAATTTCAAGAATAGATAATCTCATAATTTTTTTAGTATGCATTTTAAATTCAATAATTTCTTCATATCAATTACTTCTTATCTCGCCTTTAAATGTTGCAGATATTTTTTCTTGGCTTTTTACCTTTAGTGAAATACTTATTAGTTCAGGAGTTTTGATATTAGTTTCAAAAAAAGAGAATCCCACAATTTCTTCAAGACAGATCTTCTTAATTATTACTCTTCTTTTAGCAGTTCAAGTTACGAAATTAGCCTTAGCATCAACCATAAGTCCATTGTCTATAATTATTCCACCGGCGTTAATAATATCTCAAGGAATGGGAAGCATAACAGCATTAGCTTGGGTATCAATAGCAAGCTTTAGTTGGCCAGACCCAGGAGTTGCCATTAATAATAATTTATTTTTTATATTATTAGTTTGCTCAACAGTAGTATCTCTACTTGGAGGAAGAATAAGAAGTAGAGCTCAGTTACTTCAACTATCAATTTTTGTCCCATTATTATCATTCTTTAGTCAATGGATATTGATAGGTAAAGATCAAATATCTCTTACTAATAAGCAAGATATTGTTTTAGTTAATGGGGATATATTCTCTGATTCCTTGATACTGGCAATAGCTATGCTTTTTACAATCCTATTTATTCCTATTTTTGAATCGATATTCGGATTATTAACTAAAGCAAGATTACTTGAATTGGCTGATAAGGAGAAACCTCTAATTAGAAGATTATCTCTAGAAGCTCCTGGTACTTTTGAGCATACTCTACTTATATGTGGTTTAGCAGAGGAAGCAACAAGAATGATTGGTGGTGATATTGATTTAGTTAAAACTGGAGCGTTATATCATGATGTTGGCAAATTACATGCACCTAATTGGTTTATTGAAAATCAGGATGGTTCAAAAAATCCTCATGACGAATTAGATGATCCGGTTAAAAGTGCAGAAGTTTTACAGGCTCACGTTGATGAAGGATTGAAATTTGCAAGAAAAAATAGACTACCTAAACCGATAGCTAATTTTATTCCTGAACATCAAGGTACTCTTAAAATGGGATATTTTTTTCAAAAAGCTAAAGAAAAGAATCTCGACATTAATGAATATTATTTTAGATACAATGGCCCTATTCCTCAATCCAAAGAAACAGCTATTTTAATGCTTGCGGATGGATGTGAAGCCGCACTTAGAGCTATGAATATTAATGCATCTGATAAAGAAGCATTGGAAACAATTTCTAATATTATCTACTCTCGTAAAAAAGATGGGCAATTAGATGATAGTAATTTATCGAAAGGAGAGATTTTTCTTATAAAAAGGGCATTCTTGAATGTGTGGAAAAGAATTAGACACAGAAGAATTCAGTATCCAACTAGCAAGAATAATACTTTTTCTTAATTTTCAATTTTATAACCTAATACTTCTTCGATGTTTCGGATTACACCAATAGAGGAGAGCTAATGTACTTAATAATGTTGTTAGAAGAGTAAACCCACCAACTCCATAAATATCTTGAAGAGTTATTAGCCTTACAACTGAATAAGGACCCATACCTGAAATTACCATTGATAAAGATACCAGAGTTAAAGTTACTCCCCATTTTCTTTCTGCTAAAAGAGCTGCTGAAGAAACTATTCCAACAATTGCAGCAGGCCATCCAAGACTTATAGCAAGAGTTATATTCGCAACTTTTAGTGGAGGCCCATAACTTATTATTAATGCGATTATTGGAAGTGCAATTATGTTGCCGATTAAGCCAATCCACGAGAGTGCCCAATATCCAAGTACCCTTTCTCTCATTATTTATTGCTTTAACTATTAATTAAATCTACATTATTAGGATGCTTTTTTTAATGCTACTTAATAATCCTAAGAAAATAATCCTAAAAAAAATTTAATTTGCAGGATTAGTTAGAAATTTATTTTCAGAATTCTCTAAATTATCAAATTGCGGATGTATTGAATTTTTTTTCTCAGAAAATATAAGTCTATTTAAAGCATTAACGTAAGCATTGGCTGCAGCAACTACAACGTCAGTATCAGCAGAATGACCAGAATATATTTTATTATCTCTTCTTATTCTTATTGTTACTTCTCCCAAAGCGTCAATTCCCTCTGTTACCGACTTAACAGAAAATTCAATTAATTCATTAGGAACTTTAGCTAATTTATTTAAAGCTTCGCATACAGCATCAACGGGTCCAGTCCCTATTGATACAGCAGTATCCTCGGTATTATCTTCAGTGTTTAAAAGCGAAATAGTGGCAGTAGGTTTAGATGCGTTACCGCAACTAACTTGTACAAGACTTAATTGAAATTTAGCTTCTGGGAGCTGAACTTGCTCACTAACAATTGCTTCTAAGTCTCTATCAGTAATTTCTCTTTTCCTGTCAGCTAAGTCCTTAAAACGAGCAAAAGCATCATTTAAATCTTCTCGACTCAAGTCATATCCCATTTCTTCTAATCTTGCTCTTACGGCACTTCTTCCACTAAGTTTCCCTAATGATATTTTGTTGTCACTCAAACCAACAGTTTTTGCATCGATAATTTCGTAAGTTAGTCTATTTTTTAAAACTCCATCCTGATGAATGCCTGACTCATGTGCAAAAGCGTTAGCCCCCACAATTGCTTTATTAGGTTGAACAGTCATTCCAGTTAGGTTGGAAACAAGTCTAGAAGTTTTTGTTATTTCTTCTGTTCTTATAGCTGTAAGAGGAGTTGGGGAATCTGGATTTCTTTTGAAAAAACTATTAAAAAAACATTTCCTTACATGAAGTGCCATTACTAATTCTTCTAGAGAGGCATTCCCGGCTCTTTCTCCAATTCCATTAATAGTACATTCTAGTTGTCTTGCTCCATTTTTTACTGCCTCAAGAAAATTGGCAACTGCTAAACCTAAATCATTATGACCATGAACAGAGATTACTGCCTCATTAATATTTGGAACATTTTTATTTATATCGGCAATAAGTTTGCCAAATTCACTAGGGGTCGTAAATCCAACAGTATCGGGGATATTTATTGTTGTCGCTCCTGCAGAAATTGCTAGTTGAATCACTTCGTATAAGAAGTCAGGATCACTCCTTGAGGCATCTTCACAAGAAAACTCAATATCATCTACTAATGATTTTGCATAATTAACCATTTCTGGAACTATTTGAAGAACATCTTTCCTTGATTTTTTAAGTTTATGCTTAAGATGAATATCACTTGTCGCAATAAAAGTATGTATTCTTTTTTTTGGAGCTGGACTTACTGCTTCATAACATGCTTTTATATCTCCTTTAGATGCTCTAGCTAAGCCGCATATTATAGGGCCATTTTCTTTCCCGACTGCATTAGCAATTTTATTAACAGCTTTAAAATCTCCTGGACTTGCGAAAGGGAATCCAGCTTCAATAACATCTACTCCTAGTCTTGCTAATTGATGGGCGATAGCAAGTTTTTCTTCAAGATTTAAACTGGCACCAGGAGATTGCTCTCCATCTCGAAGAGTTGTATCAAATATCAAAATTCTTCCAGGATCTTTTGACATCAGAGGGAATAAACTAAACTTATATTAAGCTAATTAAAAAAATTTGACTAGATTTAGTTCAATAATTATTTGCTGAAACTTTATAACTTGAATAATATTGGTTAAAATTCTGAAAAAAAAAATAAAATACTGAAATTTTTAAAGTATTCTTTTATGATCAAAGCCTCCTTTCTTAAAAGGTTAATTTTGGTTTTTTATAGAATTTCAGGCATAAATTATAAAAAGTATGAATGGGCGATACCCCCAAAAAAATTTTTTAGGTCAGTTAGCGATAGTTTTACATGCTCATCTACCTTATGTCAGAAAAAATGAAAAAAACTCCTTAGAAGAGGATTGGTTATTTCAGGCGATTCTGGAATGTTATATACCACTACTTCAATCAATAGAATATTCCAAAAATGAAAATCCTGAAAATACAAAACTTACTATTAGTTTATCTCCAACGTTATTATCACTTCTTGATAATAAAAAAATTCAAGAAACTTTCCCAAGTTGGATTAAAACAAGAAATGATTTTCTAACCGAACTGCCACTAGAAGAAAAAAATGCCTCAGAGTTTTTATTAAATAATCTTAATGATAAATACTCATACTGGCAAAATTGTTCTGGAAATTTAATTGAAAAGTTTAGAGTTTTAAATAACTCTGGAAATTTGGATATTCTTACTTGTGCTGCTACTCACGGATATCTTCCAATTTTAAGGGAGAATCCTGAAACTGTAAAAGCACAAATCAATACAGCTATTAGGAGTCATGAAAATATTTTTAAAACTAAGCCTTTTGGTATTTGGTTACCTGAATGCGCATATTATGAGGGTTTAGATGAAATACTATTTAATTCTGGAATTAGATATACAATCTTAGATGGACACGGGATTCTAAACTCCACACCAAGGCCTAGGTATGGTGTATATGCTCCAATATGTTCAAAAAAAGGAGTGGCATTTTTCGGAAGAGATAGTGAGTCAACTTTGCCCGTTTGGTCTGCTAAGGATGGGTTCCCTGGGGATAGGGTTTATAGAGAATTTCATAAAGATTTGGGATGGGAATTACCTATCTCCAAGCTACAAAAGAAAGGCATCTCAACGAAAAGACCATTAGGTTTGAAGTTTCATAAGATTACAGATGATAACGTCCCATTAGGGGAAAAGGAGTTTTACCTAGAAAATGAAGCCAAAAAAAAGGCTACTGAACATGCTGATGCTTATCTTGTCGCGAGATCTAAACAATTAGAAAAATTAATTTTATCCTCATCATTTAAGCCCTTATTGGTAGCTCCTTTTGATGCAGAGTTATTTGGCCATTGGTGGTATGAGGGACCTTTTTTTATTGAAAATATTTTAAAGAACTCTACTAAATATTCAATTAAGCTTACAAATTTAAAAGAATTCTTACTTCAAAAGCCAAATCTTCAGATTTGCGATCCATCACCATCAAGCTGGGGACAAGGAGGTTATCATAATTACTGGATTAATGATGCAAATGCATGGATTGTTCCAGAGATTACAAAAGCAGGCTCTACTTTTGTAGATTTATGCTCGAAAAATTTCAATAATGACTTATCTCCACGACTTTTTAAGCAAGCAGCTAGAGAATTACTTCTCTCTGAGTCCTCTGATTGGAGTTTTATCCTAAGAGCTGGAACAACAACTGAGCTTGCAAAAGAGAGAATAGAGAGACACTTATTCAGGTTCTGGAAAATAGTTGAAATGATTAAAAATAATTCCTCTACAAATTTAGAATTTCTTGAAGATATTGAGGAAGAAGATAAAGTTTTCCCAGATATTAATATTGATGATTGGCGAAAATAAAAAATACTAATTTAACTTAAGCATTCCTAATTTTACTTTTAGAGGTGAATTTATAAACATCTTACTCATCACGTAAATTAGTTTTGGAAGTGGCAGTGTATTAGTAAGAAATCCTACCCATTCATTGGTCGATAATCTAAAGAAATTTGAGAAAAAGCTTCTTAATTTACTTTCGTCAAAACTCATAAGTCTTCTTAAACCATATTGGTAAAGTTTATGTCTTTGTATTAACTCGAAAGGCCATAGGATCTCCCAACCTTTTGTTGCTAGTTCAAAAGAACTAAGATTAGGTTCTTTTAAAAAGATTGCTAATTTTTTTGCAAGGAGTGGAGCTCTTCTTAATAAAGATCCAATCATGTATCCTGATGCAGGATGCACCATGCTTGCAGACCCTCCAAAACCAAGTACAAATTGTTTTTTAAATGGGAGGGGTAAATTCATTGGGAAAAGGCAATTCTCCTCATGAAAAATTTCACTTATCTGGATACCCTTGCTGTTCATTCTTTTTAAAAGTCTTTTTTTGAGATTTTCTTGGGATAAGGCAGGATAACTAGCTAATGATGTTTCTTCAACAAAAAAAGTATCATTTCCAAGATCCATTGCATAAAGAAAGGAAGGAGATGATAACTTTTCTTCATTGTTTAAATGGTTTGGACGAAAATCCATTAAAACAAACTGATCCTTATTAACTGGTGGCGATGAAAATTTTCCGACAATCCCATACGCAGCTTGTTGAGCGATTTCATTTTGGACTGGCCTTTTTATGAAATTACTTTTATGACCACTTGCGTCAATGACTAACCTCGCCGTTATTTTCAGACCTGAAAAACAAATCACCTCAGATAGTTTATTTTTCTCTTTAATATCTTTTGCTGTTTCATTCAACCATTCAATCCCGTTACACTTTTTTAGAAGTTCATTTTGAAAAGCTTCTTGATTTATCAAACCATAATCGTAATTATGTTTTGTGGGATTATCTCCCTTTTTATCTTCTCCATTTCCAAAAAAACTAACTGTTTTGCACCACCGATGAGACAACAAAGACTCTAATCCTAATTCCTCTAATTCAGAAGCCCAAATACCATATGTATTCTCCCATTTTTCATTTGGAGATTTAGTAGATATGCCCTTAATATTTAGATCTTGCTTGGCTAATTCTGAAGCCAAGCATAATGCTGCAGGCCCGGAACCTAAAATTAGAATATCAAGTATTTCCATATTATCTAATAAACAATTTTCTTTTAATTTTCTTTGTCCTGGTTTATTTGGTCTGTTTCTTCTGTTTGTTCATGAGGAACTAATACAACTTCTGATAAATGATCACCCTCATCTAATCTTTGTAATTTTACTCCAGTAGCTGCTCTAGATTGCTGGGATATTTTATCTGCGTTTGTTCTCACTATCACGCCTTTTTCGGTCACAAAAAGTAACTCTTCCCCTTCTCCAAGGACCTTTAAACAAACTAATACATCATCTCTAATTCTAAATTTTATCGCTCTCAAACCCATGCCTGCTCTTTTTTGTAATCTAAACTGAGTTACAGGTACTCTTTTACCTAATCCAAATGCACTGGCTATAAGTACCCAAGGACCCTCTGACGAGTTAACTACAAGATTTTCATCAGACTCTTTTGTGATATCTTCACCTTTAGCTAATTGATCAACTAAATCAGATGTTAAAACATCCATAGATACAAGATTATCTCCTTTCCTAAGGTTCATAGATTTAACCCCCCTTGCCGTTCTGCCTAGTGGCCTTAATTCGTTAATATCTAGTCTGAAATGAATCGCCATTCCTGTTCTTGATCCAATCAAAACACTGTCACCTTCTTTTGATAATCTAACCCAAGTTAAAGCATCTCCATCTTCAAGATTTATTGCTATTAATCCATTAGATCGAATTTTTGAGAAAGCAGAAAGTGAAGTTCTTTTTATAAATCCAGCCTTGGTTAACATTAATAGATAACAATCGTTATCAAAGGAATCTACTGCAACTAGCGAGGTTAACTTCTCTTCTCTTGGTATTGGTAGAAGTTGAACTGAAGGAGTACCTTTAGCTGTTCTGCTACTCATGGGAACTCTATATGCTGGTAGAGCATAAGATACGCCTCTATCGCTAAAAAGCAAAAGAGTATCATGATCATTACAGCTTATAAATAGTTTTACTTCATCATCTTCTTGTGTCTTTGTTCCAGCTTTACCTCTAGTCCCACGACTTGTAGATTCGAATTCATTAACAGGCATTCTTTTTAAATAACCCGCTTCAGTCAATAAAACTACAGATCTGTCATTAGCGATAAGATCAATATCATCTAGACCACCACCTAATTCATGTATTTCTGTTTTTCTCGGAGAGGAAAATCTTTCATCAATTTTATTAAGTTCTTCAAGAATAATTTCAAAAATTCTTTCTTTACTATTCAATATTTGCTGATATAAGTTGATTTTTCTGGTTAACTCATCATGTTCCCCTTTTATTTTATCTGCCTCTAGTGCCGTTAATCTTCTTAATTGCATTTGTAAAATGGCTTCTGCCTGTGTAGCAGATAACTCATGATCAGTTTGTAATTTTTCTCTAGCAGAAACTGTATCTTTTGCTGATCTTATTAGATTAATAATCTCGTCCATAGAACCCAATGCTAATAAAAGACCTTTTACAATATGATCCCTTTCTTCAGCCTTTTTTAATAAAAATCCTGTTCTTCGCCTTATTGTTTCCACTCTGAAGTCTAGAAATACATCTAACATTTTCCTGAGTGAAAGTGTTGTAGGCTCTCCTTTTACTAAAGCAAGGATATTTGCACTAAAGTTATTTTGTAGAGGTGTCAACTTAAATAAATTATTTAAAACTACTTGTGGGTAAGCATCCCTTTTTAGTTCAATAACGATCCTCATTCCGTCTCTATCACTTTCATCTCTAATATCAGAAATACCTTCTAATTTTTTTTCATTAACCAAGTCAGCAATTCTTTCAATCAATGCCGCTTTATTAGTTTGAAATGGGAGCTCTGTAATTATTACTGCATCTTTTTCTGCTCTACCATTGGATTTAATTTGCTCGATATTTGCTACACCTCTCATTGTTATTGAGCCCCTTCCTGTCTTGAAAGTTTCTCTGATACCATCTCTGCCTAAGATTTGACCACCTGTAGGAAAATCAGGACCCTTAATTATTTCAAAAAGTTCTCTATCTTCAATCGAAGGGTTATTGATGATTGATTTGAGGCCATTAATTAATTCCCCTAAGTTATGAGGTGGAATATTAGTTGCCATTCCAACTGCTATTCCAGATGATCCATTTAGCAGTAGTTGAGGAATCCTTGCAGGTAAAACTGTTGGTTCTTGTTGAGAACCGTCAAAATTATCTGCGAAATCTACAGTTTCAGATTCAATATCCTCTAATAAACTTTCATCTGTAAGAGACTGTAAACGAGATTCTGTATATCTCATTGCTGCTGGAGGGTCGTTATCAACAGAACCAAAGTTTCCATGGCCATCTATGAGTGGCATCCTCATAGAGAAATCCTGAGCCATCCTAACCAAAGCATCATAAACAGCTGTATCGCCATGAGGGTGGTATTTACCTAGTACTTCTCCAACAACTCTTGCACATTTTCTATATGGTCTACCGCTAGTTAATCCAAGTTCATACATTGCATAAAGAATTCTTCTATGAACAGGTTTTAATCCATCTCTTGCATCTGGAAGAGCACGACCGACTATAACGCTCATTGCATACTCAAGGTATGAGCGAGACATTTCATTTCTTAAGTCAGTCTGAATAATTCGGTCGTTGTCTTCGCTTAATCCTGAGTTATCGGAATCTAAAATATCAGACATACAAAAATCCTTTCTTTAATAATAATCGCTGATTATCATAATGAATAAAAAAAAAGATTTATTTAATTCCCAAATACTCACATTTACACACAAATCAAAATAAAACCTGTTGTTTTTGAATAAACCTTGGCTTATTACCCCTTTAGTTGTTAATTTATTCAGAATGAGAGAAAATTACCGTGAATATTGAACTTGGTTTAAATAAAAAAGTCAGGCGAGCTTATGGCATCGATGAAATAGCTTTAGTTCCTGGTAATAGAACACTTGATTACGATTTGACTGATCCTTCTTGGTCAATAGGTGATTTCAAAAGAGAAGTTCCGATCATTGCTAGTGCCATGGATAGTGTTGTCGATGTCAATACGGCTGTAGAGCTCACAAAATTAGGTTCCCTAGGGGTTATAAATATGGAGGGCATACAAACACGATATGAAAATCCTGATAAAATATTAAACCAAATAGCATCAGTTGGGAAGAATGATTTTGTTCCATTAATGCAGAAAATATATAGTGAACCGGTCAAGGAGGGATTGATTCTACAAAGAATAAATGAGGTGAAAGAAAGGGGTGGTATAGCAGCTTTTAGTGGCACTCCTCAAGCTGCCATTAAGTTTAAAGAAACACTTAATAATTCCAAAATTGATTTATTTTTTCTTCAAGGAACAGTTGTTTCCACTGAACATCTCGGTATGGATGGTAAGGAAACCTTAAATATTAAAGATCTCTGTCAATCTATGAATGTCCCAGTTGTAGCGGGTAATTGTGTTACTTACGAAGTTGCAAAACTTCTCATGGATGCTGGAGTTGCAGGATTGATGGTTGGAATAGGACCTGGAGCGGCCTGTACATCAAGAGGAGTTTTGGGAATTGGAATCCCTCAAGCAACTGCGATTGCTGATTGTAGTGCGGCAAGAAATGATTACTTTAAAGAAAGTGGTCGTTATATTCCTATTATTGGTGATGGAGGAATTGTTACTGGTGGAGATATCTGTAAATGTTTGGCATGTGGAGCAGATGCTGTAATGATTGGATCACCAATAGCTAAATCCTCAAACGCTCCAGGTAAAGGATTTCACTGGGGCATGGCTACTCCAAGTCCAGTATTGCCAAGGGGGACAAGAATTGAAGTTGGTTCTACAGGATCCTTAGAAAGAATAATTAAAGGTCCTGCCTTACTTGATGATGGAACACATAACTTATTAGGAGCCATAAGAACCTCAATGAGTACTCTTGGCGCAAAAAATATTAAAGAAATGCAAGAAGTTGAAATAGTTATAGCTCCATCGCTTCTTACAGAAGGTAAGGTTTATCAAAAAGCTCAGCAGCTTGGGATGGGTAAGTAGTTCACTTAGAGCAAAATTATAAATCCTTAGTGAATTAGGTATTAATTTGAAAAATTTTCTAATTAGGAGTTATTATGAAACGATGGGGGAAACCCCATACTCCTCACACACTAAATCGCCCGATTAATCGGGCTTTTTTAGATATTTTGTTACTTATATTATTTAATCTGTAATGAAATCATCACTTAAAAGAATTGCCTGCTAAATTTTCAAAAAGGAATACTTAAATTATGTCATCAGCTCCAGCCGTAACTGATTCTTCATTTGACAAGGATGTACTGCAAAGTGATCTACCAGTATTGGTTGATTTTTGGGCACCATGGTGCGGTCCATGTAGAATGGTCGCTCCTGTTGTAGAAGAAATCTCAAAAGACTTTGAAGGGAAAATTAAAGTTTTTAAATTAAACACAGATGAAAATCCAAATGTAGCCAGTCAATACGGAATAAGAAGTATTCCTACATTAATGATCTTTAAAGGAGGTCAAAAGGTTGATACCGTTGTTGGTGCGGTGCCAAAAGCAACTCTTTCGAGCACTTTAACTAAGCATTTATAAATTTAAAAGCTTTGCATAAAATTGGACTAATAGACTATGGAATGGGAAATATTCATTCCGTAACTAAATCTCTAGAAAGTCTTGGAGAAGAAATTATATTAATTAAAAACTTTAATGATTCTAAGCTTTGTAAGGCGATTATACTTCCTGGTGTTGGAGCATTTGACCCGGCGATGAATAATCTCATAAATACTGATTTGGTTACTGATCTGAAAAATTGGATTAAAAGTGGGAAATCCTTTCTTGGTATATGTTTAGGTCTCCAACTCCTTTTTGAATCTAGCGATGAAGGGAAAGTTAAAGGACTGGGGATTTTAAAAGGAAAAATACAAAAAATACCCAATATTGTTAATCAAAGAATCCCACACATGGGTTGGTGCAAACTTTTACCTACCAAAAAAAATACTTTATTTGGGAATGAAGAATTAAATAATTGGGTCTATTTTGTACATTCCTATCATGCAATCCCAGATGACTTAAATATTATTGCAGCTCAAGTTGATTATGGCTCTGAAAAATTAACTGCAATGATTGAGAAGGATAATTTATTGGCCTGTCAATTTCATCCGGAAAAATCTGGGAAAACCGGTGAAAAAATTTTGAGAAGATGGCTGAGTAATATTCAATAACAGATTCTTAGGGATGAAAACTAACTTAAGATTAATAGGCGGTAAAAAACTCCAAAGTCCAAATAATTCTTATACCAGACCTACAACTTTGAGAGTGAGGGAGGCCATATTTAATATATTGAACAAAAGAGTTGAAAATAGTAACTGGTTAGATTTATTTAGTGGAACAGGTGCTATATCTTGTGAAGCCTATAATCACGGTGCAAGAAAAATAATTGCAATTGAAAAAAACAAAATCAACTCAAAAATTTGCTTAGAAAATTTACTCTCATTGGAGAATATAGAGAATAGGAGAAATGATATCGAAGTTATTTGTAAAGACGTTTTGAAATGGACAAAACCTGATTATGAGAGAAACTTATCATCTGGAAATGTTGATTTTAACAAATTAAAATTTGATTTTGTTTATCTAGATCCTCCATACGATGAGGATTTCCATGAATTAGTTTTAAATCAATTATTTAATTGTAATTTTTTAAAGAAAGATTCAACAGTAATTTGTGAACATTCTCCAAATCTATTTATTAAAAATACTACTTTGTGGGAAACTATTGATGTAAGAAATTATGGTCAGTCAAGATTAACATTTTTAATCAATGTCCAGCATCCCTGAACCTCTTCTGTATTGATTCCATGCACTTACGAATAATCCAAGAAGAGTTATTGGAACTAAACCTAAAACAATTCCACATAGAAGAGGCTCGATCATTTTTTTGCCTTTTTTGAATTTATTACTCACAATTGTTACATAGAGACTATTTTTTGTGTCAACATCTTCATCAACTGCAGCAGAAAGGGACTTTAAAAAAGAATTCTTAAAAAATTTTTTTGTTTTATTTGGAGTTTTATTAATTTGTTTGGCAATATTTTTCGTAAATCATCATGAAAATAACAAATATATTATTGAAACTCTTGAGCATAATGGCTCTGCTGAGGAGGGAGATGCTCTTTTTAAGATAAATTGTGTTGGATGTCATGGAATCACAGCAAGAGGATTAGTGGGGCCAGACTTACACTCAATAACTCAACGTTTGAATGATAAAGAGATAATTAAACAAGTTACTGGAGGCCTGACTCCTCCTATGCCAAGTTTTGAAATTGATCCTGTAAATATGTCAAATTTATTAAAGTATCTTCATAGCCTTGAATGATTTTGGGAAAAAATTTTTCTAATTTAAAGGTAATTTTAGTTGAACCAAATGGCCCTTTAAATGTAGGGAGCGTTGCTAGATTATGCAGTAATTTTGAAGTTGATGAATTAAGAATTGTTTCTCCTAAATGCGATATATTTTCTTTAGAAGCAAAAAAAATGGCTCTTAAAGGTCAAAAATTTCTTCAAAATTGTAAGATTTTTGATGATCTTCAAAAAGCAATTTTTGATTGTGATTTAGTTCTGGCATCTTGTGGAAGGATTGATGTAAATAAAGATTCATTTTTTGGATCTTCTGAAGATATATTTGATTGGACTTTATCCTTTAAAAAAATAAATAATTTAGCAATTATATTTGGAAGAGAAGATAGAGGTTTAACTAACAGTGAATTACTTCTGGCAAATAAAACTTTTAATATTCCAACTTCTCATAATAATCCTTCATTAAATCTTTCTCACGCTGTTTCAATAGTTTTGTACGAATTAAATAAGTCTTCTAAAAAGAATTTAAATAAAAAATCAAAAGTTTTTAATCTTGCATCATCAAAACAAATTCATGATTCGTTTTTGGAGATAGAGGAATTGCTTCTGGAGGTTGGATATCTTTTAAGGCATACTTCTAAGGCGAAAATCAGTAAATTTAAGAAGTTCATTTTGAGGGCAAATACATCAATGCATGAAATAAATGTTTTACGAGGAATTATCCATCAAATTAACTGGTTTTTGAACAATTCCAAAAAAAATAAGTAACTACAGATTTGATTAGTTACTATTTACTTCTTGTTTTAATTTAATAGGGATATTTACTAAAAACATTTTCTGAAGTAGCATCTATTGATTATTGGAATATTTAAGAAAACTAAAACTGTGCCTACAACAAAGAAAAGAAGAGTTTTTCCTTTTACAGCAGTAATTGGTCAAGAAGAAATGAAATTGGCTCTCTTGTTAAATGTTATTGATCCAAGAATTGGAGGAGTGATGATAATGGGTGATAGAGGGACTGGAAAGTCCACTACAATAAGAGCTTTAGCTGATTTGTTGCCTGCAATCGATGTTGTTAAAGACGATCCATACAATAGTTCACTATTTGATCCTGATTTACAAAGTAAAGAAGTTTTAGAGAAAATTACTCAAGGAGAGAATCTAGAAAGTATTCAAAAACAAGTACCTATGGTTGACTTGCCTTTAGGAGCTACTGAAGACAGGCTTTGTGGAACCATTGATATAGAGAAGGCTCTGAGCGAAGGTGTCAAGGCATTCGAACCAGGTCTATTAGCAAAAGCTAATAGGGGTTTACTATACGTTGATGAAGTGAATTTACTTGATGATCATTTAGTCGATGTACTTTTAGATTCGGCCGCTTCCGGATGGAATACAGTTGAAAGGGAGGGGGTATCAGTTCGACATCCTGCGAGGTTTGTTCTTATTGGTTCAGGAAATCCAGAAGAAGGTGAATTAAGGCCTCAACTATTGGATAGGTTTGGAATGAGTGTTGAAGTTAAGACAGTTAGAGATGCTGAATTAAGAGTTCAAGTAGTTGATCAAAGAACTTCTTTTGATGATAATCCTGATGAGTTTTCATTGAGTGTTGAGAAACAACAGGATGAACTTCAACAAAAAGTGATTAAAGCACAAGAAATATTAAATTCTGTTCAAATGGACGATGACTTAAGATTGAATATTTCTGCAATCTGCGGAGAACTAGATGTGGATGGTTTACGTGGAGATATTGTTACGAATCGATCAGCTAGGGCAATTGCAGCATTTGAGGGCAGAACTGAAGTCCAAGAAGATGATATAGCAAGGGTTATTTCTTGTTCTTTAAGACATAGACTTAGA
Organism: Prochlorococcus sp. scB243_495D8; assembly: GCA_000634195.1. Taxonomy (GTDB): domain Bacteria; phylum Cyanobacteriota; class Cyanobacteriia; order PCC-6307; family Cyanobiaceae; genus Prochlorococcus_A. The sequence continues at coordinate 62,461 of JFLT01000151.1, read as the reverse complement.
AAAGATCCCTTAGAACAAGTTGATTCAGGTGAAAGAGTTATTCAAGCTTTTTGTAAAGTATTTGATTTAGATGAAAAAGAAAATCTTTCAAAATTTCAATTGTCTGCTGAAGCTTAATAACAGTGAGAATAATTGGGATTGACCCCGGATTAGCTAGAGTTGGTTATGGAATAATTGAGATAGAAAATGAAAGAAAGAAATTATTAGATTGCGGCGTAATTGAGACAGGTAAAGATAAAAAAGAAGAAGATAGACTTTATGAGATATTTCAAGATCTTAATCAATTAATAAATCATTGGAACCCAAATGCGGCGGCAGTAGAAAAATTTTTCTTTTATAGGTCAAGCACTACCATTAGTGTGGTGCAGGCCAGAGGCGTGATAATGATGGTATTGGCATCGAAAAAAATTCATGTTAGTGAGTATTCACCTGCTCAGATAAAATTAACAATTGCTGGGTCTGGAAAGGCATCTAAGAAAGATATTCTTGATGCTGTTATGTATAACTTAGATCTTAACAAACCTCCAAAACCTGATGATTCAGCAGATGCATTGGCAATAGCACTCACAAAACTGAATGAGGAAGGCTTTAACTGAAAATTTAAAATGATGATCTTTGAAAATAAGAAATTGGAGAGGGATACGTTTAGAAAACTAAGAGATGAGATATCTCTTGATCAAAGTGAAAATGTAGAAAAGAATGTAAGATTATATATTGATTCATTTGTTAAGGGATATAAAAATATTGGTTATATAGCTATATATTGGCCTCTAAAAAATGAAGTTGATATAAGAAGTCTTAAGAAAAAATTCACTTTAGCTTTACCTAGATGTAAAGATAAAAAAGAGTTGTTATTTTATCCATGGGACGAAAAACCTCTTACCAAAGATTCTGAGGGGATACTAAGTCCAAATAATTCTTCTCCATTGAGTCATTCGCAGATAAGCATGATATTTGTACCATGTCTTTCGGTTGATAAAAATTTAACAAGATTAGGTTATGGAGGCGGTTATTTTGATAAATTAAGGAGAGATAATGATTGGGGAAATGTTCCATGCATCGGAGTATTAACTTCTAATTGCGTAAGTACGATTCCATTAACAAGAGCCGAGTGGGATATTCCTTTATCTGGGTTTATCACAGAAAAAGAAATATTTGTATAATGAAAGACCCTTAAATTGATCAATTTATAGCTTTAAAAAATGGAAAATCAGGAAAAATACAATAATCTATCAAAATTAGTAGAAAAGTTGAAGAAATCAGAAGATCCAAAAAGAAAATATGAATACATTTTGTGGTTAGGCAAAAAATTGAAAGAGCCAGATAGTGAAATTCTTGTTGAAGAAAATAAAGTTAAGGGATGCGTTTCAGAAGTTTTTGTTAAGGCAACTATTAAAGCTGGTAAATTATTTTGGGAAGGATATTCTGATGCCCTCATAACAAAGGGTTTGTTGGCCTTTTTAATAAGTGGATTAAATGAGTTAACACCAAATCAAGTTGTTGAAATAGATAAGAAATTTATAGAAGATACTGGTTTGAAAGCAAGCTTAACCCCTTCACGTTCAAATGGTTTTTTAAACATTTTATTAAAAATGCAGTCTCAAGCAAATGAATTTTTGTAGGCCTAATAATATAAAATTAAACTCAAAGTTAAGAGAAATAAAAAATGAGAAAATGCAAAATTGGGATTGTAGGTTTTGGAACTGTGGGTTCAGGGATTTATAAAATATTAAGTTCTGAAGCTTATTCACATCCAATTCTAAAAGAAATAGAAATTGCAAAAATAGCAGTTAAAGATCTTAATAAAAAAAGGGATATTGAGCTAGACAATAATTTATTAACTGATGATCCATTTAAATTAATTAATGACCCCTCTATAGATGTAATTGTTGAAGTAATGGGTGGAGTTGATTTGGCGAAAGATATTATTCTTCAATCATTAAAATTAGGTAAATCTGTTGTTACTGCAAATAAAGCTGTCATTGCAAGATATGGAGAAGAAATATATAAAACTGCATCTAAAGAAGGAGTGTATATATTGTCAGAAGCCGCTGTTTGCGGTGGGATTCCAATAATTGAACCCTTAAAAAGATCTTTAAAAAGTAACATTATAAAAAAAGTGGTAGGGATAATAAATGGCACAACAAATTTTATTCTTTCAAAGATGGCAAATGAAAAAGCTGATTATAAGGAGACTTTAAAATTGGCCCAAAGCCTTGGTTACGCTGAATTCGATCCAACTGCAGATGTTGAGGGGCATGATGCTGCAGATAAGATTTCAATCCTTAGTGAACTCGCATTTGGAGGGAAAATCAAAAGAGAGGAGATACATTCTGAGGGTATTAGTAAAATTAATCTCAAAGATATCGAATATGCCAATAAATTAGGATTTGAAATAAAACTTTTAGCGTTCTCCGAAAGGGGACAAACAATTAGTAATGATTCACTTGCTTTGAATATTTGGGTAGGCCCTTCTTTGATTCCAAAATCTCATCCATTGGCAACAGTTAAGGGAGTTAACAATGCCTTATTGATAGAGGCTGATCCTCTAGGAGAGATAATGTTGTATGGCCCAGGTGCAGGGAGTGGCCCAACTGCTGCATCTGTAGTATCAGATATATTAAATCTGCATGCCGCCTCAGTTAAAAATAATAATTCAGTCGATCCATTGTTATCTTTTGATTTCTGGAGAACCTGTCATATCATAGAATCTTCACAAATAAACAAAAAAAATTACCTTAGAATTATTTGTCTTGATAGTCCAGGGGTCATAGGAAAGATTGGAGATATTTTTGGAAAGAATAATGTATCAATCGAATCAATTGTTCAACTTGATGCAAGTGAGGACAAAGCAGAAATTGTCGTTATTACTCATGAGGTGAATAATGGAGATTTTGAGAAATCGAAAGATGAAATAAATTCACTAAATGAAGTCAAAATTATTGCAAGTCAATTAAGTTGTATTTAAAAAAATAGTTTGCAAATTTCTTTATAGCTTGGTAAACCAAAGAAAGTAAGTGTTTGGTTTTAGAACCTTAATGATTCATTCAAAACTATTAGACAGTGAAAACAATAATTTAATTTCTTCTGAAAACCTTTATAAAGGTGCTTGTGTAAAAATTAAAAATTGCAATAAGACTTTTCAAGTAATTGGTTTAAATATAAAAAAAGAAATTTGTTGGGTGAGAGAGTGGCCTTTTGCCTGTAATTCTAAAAAAACATTTGCTTTAGAAATAAATCAAATAACCTTACAAATTCTCTGCTCAAATAATTATTCAGAAAAACTGAGTAATTATGAAATATGAAAAAAAAAGTTGTTTTATCAATATTTATTATTTTAATTTCTTTTTTACAGAATTCTTGCGGCTCAAAAAGAATATCTAAAAAAATAATAGTAGCAAGTTCTGGAAAAATTGAATCTTTAGATCCAGCTAGAGCAAATACTCTTAAAGCAATTCAATTAATCAGTTCTCTTGGAGACACATTATATGAATTAAATTCTGATGGAGAATTAATCCCTCAATTGGCCTCGGGGATGCCGGTTATTTCGAAGGATAGACTTCAAATAACTATCAATTTAAGAAAGAATGTTTTTTTTCACGATGGAACTGAATTTAACTCAAATGCTATGAAGTTTACCTTTGATAGATTCAAAAGAATTGGAACGATGAATTATATTTTAGGAAATAAGATTAAATCAATAGAAACGCCAAGTGAATATTCACTCATAATAAATTTGAATAAACCATCAAGTTCTTTAAATGGTTTACTCACATCAGTAAATTTAACTCCAATATCTCCTACATTTTACAAACAATATTCTGATAAGTTTCTAAATGAAAAATTCGTTGGTACTGGCAAGTATGTGCTGACTAGTTTTTCTAATGAAGTTCAATCAATTGATCCATATTTGAATTATTGGGGTGAAAAGCCCTTAAATAACGGCGTTAATTTTGTTGGATATTCAAATTCATCATCTCTTTTTGGGGCTTTAAAAAGTAAACAAATTGACGTGCTTTTATCAAATTCAATTGATGATAGTCAGAGAAAAAGTTTAAATAATTTAAGCAAAAATAAAAAGTTTAATGAAGGTAATAGCCCTTTCACTGAATTAAGTTTTATAAGCCTTAAAACTAGTTCTTATCCCTTAAGTAATATTAATTTAAGATTGGCTTTGGCAAAAAGTCTTAATAGAAAATTGATTAGTGAGAAAGTCAGTTATGGATTAAGGAAGCCGTCTAGATCAATTATTCCTCCTATCTTAAAAAAAGATAATCATGAACTGTGGCCTAAATATGATTATTTAGAAGCGAGAAGGCTATTGCAAAAAGAGGACTATTGTAATGGAAATATTCTGAAATTACCTCTTACTTATAGATCGAATGTACCAGCTGACAAGCTTATTGCTCTAACATGGCAAGAAGAAATTAAAAATTCTTTAAAAGATTGTATTGTTATTGAACTCAATGGGGTTGAATCTACAACAATTTATAAGAATCTAAGTTTAGGTATTTATACGGCAGTTCTTCTCGATTGGACTGGGGCTTATTCAGATCCAGAGGCCTATCTTACCCCTCTTTTAAGTTGTAATGAAATAGTTGATGGCATATGTAAAAAAGGAGAATCAGTTTATAGCGGTAGTTTTTGGGGATCTAATAAAGTAGAAAGTTTATTTCTTGAGAGTGAAAAAATAAGTGGAAGTAAAAGATTAGAAAAACTTGTTGAAATTGAAAAAATAGCAGCAAGTTCAATACCTTATATTCCTATTTGGATATCCTCTCAAAAAGCATGGTCACAAAATAAAATATCAAAACCTATTTTTAATGGTGCAGGAATAATTTCATTGAGTGATCTTGAGTTAATAAATGACTAGAAATTTAAATAAAATACTAAATTATTCCTTATTAAAAATTTCATTGATACCGATAATGTTATGGATAATTTCTTCATTAGTTTTTATTTTATTAAGAGTTGCACCCGGCGACCCTGTCGATGCCATACTTGGATCTGGTGCAGATGAGCTTTCTAGGGAATTTCTAAGAAATAAATTGGGGCTAAATGAACCTTTAATAAATCAATATTATTCATATATTAAAAATATTTTGCACTTAGATTTTGGCCAATCTCTTAGTACCCAAGAGCCAGTCATAAATATTATAATTAAGTCATTGCCTGCAAGTCTTGAGCTTGGATTCTTTTCAATATTAAGTGCCACACTTATAGGATTTCCATTGGGATTAATTGGCTTAAGAAATAGAGGCAAAAAGACTGATTATATTGCGAGGATATTGGGAATTGCTACATATGCGATTCCTCCTTTTTGGGGTGCAATGTTAGCGCAATTATTATTTTCTGTATTCTTTAATATTTCTCCAATTGGAGGTAGATTTCCAATATTTCAGCAACAACCTCAAATCACAGGTTTTCTAGTTTTAGATAGTATTCTTTCAAATAATATTATTGCTTTGAAAGATAGTCTTTATCATCTCGCACTTCCTTCGATTACCCTTGGCTTTTTATTAAGTGGAATATTCAGCCGTTCATTAAGAGTAAATTTGGATAAGACATTAAAAAGTGATTATGTAAATGCTGCTATATGTAGAGGAATATCAAGGAAAAAAATATTTTTAAACCATGCATTGCCCAATGCTCTATTGCCAATCGTCACTATTTCTGGCTTAACTATGGCCTCATTAGCTGGAGGTGCTTTATTGTTTGAGGTAACCTTTTCATGGCCAGGTATAGCTTTAAGATTACATGAAGCTATTTCTCAAAGAGACTATACCTTGGTTCAAGGCATTGTAATTTTTACCTCTATGCTTATAGTCTCTTTAAATCTCTTCGTGGATATTTTAATCGCATATTTAGATCCACGAATAGAGTACTAATTTTTGGAAATTTTTTTTATTGTTTCAAGATCTAAAAGATGGAAATCAAGTCCAAAATCCCTTTGGTTTTTAATTACAGTAGGCATCTTTTGGTCTTTAATATTTTTTAAAAATTCAACTATAAATTTCATAGATAAATCTTGTACTAATTTTGGCTCTGAACCAATAAAAGATTCACTTATTTTGAAGACATCATTATTCTCTTCATTGCTTTTATTAATTCTTATTGGCGAGAAATGACTTGCCCCTTCAATAATTAGAAATCTATTTGATGGATTATTTAAAGCAGAAAAAACCCTAAATTGTTCATTCATTAATGGTGTAATAAGGTCATAAGTACCACCTATAAAAAGAGTTGGGGTTTTAATGCCTGCACTATTTTCTTTTGGCCATATTAAACTGCCAAATGGATTAAAACCTATAATCGCACTGGCTTTATTATTGTTATTTTTATTAGAGAATGGTATTTCGTTCAACTGACATTGAAGTAATTTAGATAAATTTGTTACCGCAAAGTCTTTTAATGCCGAATCACATTTTTCCTCTAGTTGATCAGTAGGTTTTTTGCCTTCATATAAAAGTGCTATTAAAGCACCAAGTGAATGCCCCATTAAGATATAAGAATTATTAGGTAAACCAAATTCTCCATTTTCATGAGCTTTCAATACAGCATCTAAATCTTTAATTCTATATAAGAAAAAGTCTGCACTTCCTGGTATTGTTTCCTTACCATCGAGTACTTCTATAAATGACTCCAAATTACTTCCCCTATGATCTATGTATAATATTGGCCAACCTCTTTTAGCCAATTCGTTGCCTATCCATTTGAAATTATTAATTTCGCCTCCAAGTCCTGGCATAAAAATTATCAGTTCTTTATCTTCATTTGTTTTATTGCTTTTCCATATTTCAATTTCAAAAGGTTTCACTCGGTGAGGAGCATAAATTTTTTTTTCAATTTTTATTACATCTTTATTTGATTTTTTTTCAGTATTTTTAAAGGCATTTTGTTTAGTTCTTTCAAGTTTATTTAATTTGGACAATAATTCTTGTTGCATTGATAATTCATTTTTCCAAGATGAAATTATTACAATTAGATTATCAATATCAAGTGAAATTTCTTCTGATGGTAATGCCTTTATGATGTCTAAAGTTGAAACTTCTTTTTTTTGATCTAATAAATTTTCTATAGTGTTATAAATTTCTGTTCCATTATTGTCATTTGGAACTTTAATGCTTTTGCTTAATTCTGTAAGAATTTTACGCCCAATCCAACTTCTTAATATTTCTCTATTTAATCCCTCTTCTTTGAAAACTGGAAATTCTAAAAATTTTGATAATTCAAAAACTCTTATAAATCCATTTTTTTTTAACCAATCTATTAATTCTGTTGAATCATCTTTGTATTTTTCTAATTTTGATAATTGTTCTATAGTAAGAGGGATTTCCATCTCTTCAAACTTAATATTTATCTTTTCAGCAGCCTTTAAACCATTATTAAAAAATAAACCACAAAAACTAAAAAAAATTATAAAAATGTATTTCACTAGTGATTAGTCCAAATAGTTTACAAATTAGCAAAAATTGGTGGATTCAATTTCCTTATCATTTGAGGTTAATAACCAAGATAAGATTTTTCGCTGCATTTGGAGCAGGAGGTGTTATTTATTTAACATCACTTATTTTTAATAACCTAGGATTATCGGCGACAGATATTGGCTTGGGATTTACCATTTCAGCAATAATTGGAACAGTAACAAGACTCTTTACAGGTAATTATCTTAATAAAACGGGAAAAATACAATTTCCGATAATTACTTCTTCAATACTAAGTATTGCCGCTAGCTTTTGCCTCATTTTTTCAAGAGATACTTTTTTGTACATAATTGGACAATCACTTGTTGGTGCTGCTGCAGGAATATATTGGCCTGCTGCCGAGTTTGGGGTGCCCTATTTTTGTCATCCTATTGAAACACGTAAAGCTTATGCCCTCGTTAGAAGTTCAGAAGCTTTAGGAATATTTCTAGGGGTATTCTTAGGGGGTTATATGACGAATTTTTTGTATTCCAAATCAATATTTATAAATGATATATTTTGCATGTTAGTTATCACGTATTTAATATCTAGAAATAGTTCTTCTATAAAAAGAAACTTAGAAAATTTTCAAAAAAAATTAGTAGATCCAATTAATCAGGGACAATTGAAATGGAATAAAAATTCAACAATAATAATTTTATCTATTTTATTGATTACTACCTCTTTAGCCTTGATACAAGTAACTTTGCCTCTGGATCTTGTTAAAGGTGGAGTATATCGTAATGCATTAAGCAAAGAAATTATTAGTCTTATAATTTCTATTCAGTTAATTTTATTGTTGTTTTTACAATGGCCTGTCGGTTCTTGGATATCTAAGAAAGAAAGATTATTTGGTTTGAAATTTAGTTTAATAAATTTCACTTTCGCTTCATTTTTATTATTTATTTCTAGTTATTTAAATATCCCAGCGTTTTATTTAATTTCTTTGGCATTGATTTTAGTAAGTTTAGGAACTGCTTCATTTCTTCCAACATCAACAGATGTCGTTTTCCGAATAGCTCCTTCAAATAAAAAAGGTTTTGCACTTGCTCTATTATCACAATGTTTTGCTATGGGTTATTTTTTTGGACCATTTATTTCAGGACGCATATTAGATCTATTTGGTTATGCTTCAATAATCTGGCTTTCGATTTCTTGTTGTTGCTTTATTGCCTTTACAATTCTATTTAAGAGATTATTTTAATTAATCTTTTCTAATTCAATAATTCTTCTCTCTCTTAGAAATAAGAAAAAAGGTGCAGAGAATGCGAAGGCTATAAGAAAAGTTCCAATGTATACAACCCACATATTCTTCATGTTTAGTTTTTTTGATTCATTTACTATCCATATAAAAATAGCGCTTGCACCTACTAATAAGTCTCTAGAAATTGACTGAGCTGCAGGGTTTGCATTCGCTAAAGAAATGAAGTTATTTATATCAAAGCTGTTTCCATATTCCCTAGCAAATTCGAAATTTGCCATCATTGGCAGGACAGCTCCCAAAATTGATAGAAAAAGGTAAAGATAAGATAGTATCTGTTTATTATCTTTTAAAATGTTTAATGAATTCACTTGTCAAAAATATTTCTTTTAATAATAGTATTTAAAAGCTTATGATTGTTGAAAAGAATAATAAAGTTGAAGACTATAAATTTAAAAAAGGAAATTTAAATTTTGCCGTAGTTGGTCATGTTGAGTGGATAAATTTTTTAAAGGTTGATCAATTACCAAAACCCGGAGTCATTTCTCATTCTGAAAAGTCCCTTGAGTATCCAGCTGGTGGTGGATCTATTATCTCGAAAATACTTTCTGATTTAACTTTGAATCAAATTCATTTCTTTACGTCATTAGGTAATGATGATTATGGAGATAAGTGTTTCAAGATTCTCTCAAATATGGGAATTAAGTTGCATGTAGCTTGGCGTGACAAACCAACTAGAAGAGGATTTAGTTTAATTGACTCTCAAGGTGAAAGAGCAATAACAGTTATTGGAGAAAGGTTAGCTCCAACTCATAAAGACAATTTAGAATGGAACATTTTAAAAAAAATGGACGGAATTTTTATTACTGCATCTGATTCTGAGATTTTTAAAATGGCTAGATCAGCTTCAATACTGTGTACAACACCAAGGGTAGGATTAAATACAATTAATAATTCAAATGTTCTTTTAGATGGATTAATAGGCAGTAATCTTGATCCCGGAGAAGTTTTTTCTTTTTCTGAATTATCGTTAAAACCTAAATATACTATTAAAACCGAGGGAGAGAAGGGAGGCATAATATTCCCAGGAGGAAGATATAAGGCTCTTAAAAATAAAAAATTAAAGGTTGATTCTTATGGATGTGGTGATTCTTTTGCTGCGGGTATTCTTTATGGAATGGCATCTAAATGGGATATAGATAAAAGTTTAAATCTTGCTAAAGTAATGGGAAGAGACGCTAGTGAATTTTTCGGGCCATATGCAAATAATGATGAAAAATAATTGAATTAACACTTACATGAGCAATCTAGATAATAAAAATAAAAATATTCTTGTAGAAAATATTATTGTTTTCTTTTTATTTACTGTTTTTTTGGTTTTTAAATCTTTGAAAACTTTATCTAGAATTTTTACTTATGGAATCTTAAGAAAAGAAATATTAACTACTAAAAGTGACTTAGGCGTAGATATTAAAATAAAAATTAAATAGTTAATGAATATATTTTTATTTTTTCTAATTTTAGGAATTATTTTTTTGGTCTACAAAAAAATTAAATCTAAAAAACCAAAGAATTTAAAATTAAACAAATTTAAAAATAAACTTCAAAGCACGCAAACAAATATTGAAAGAATTTTTTTAAGAGAGGAAGAAAAAACCTTTTCAAACCCTAACATAAATATCTATATTGGGAGTTATGATAACGAAGAAAATATTAATAGGAAATCTAATATTCACAGAGCAAGGCTTTCAAAATTTAAGAAATCCAAATTAAATGGTGAAATGATATTTCAAGATGATGAACAAAGGATTTATAAATTTAATAATGGAAAGAAAGTTTATTTATAAAAAGTTTACCTATAGCTTTTGTTCTAACTACACTCAAGACTTTCTCTTGTTGAAACGCCTGTTGTTGGATTGATCCCATCAGCAATTTCACAAAGATTTCTCTGATCTTCGCTGTCAAGAATAGCGTAAGAAAAATCTGCTCCTTCTATTTGAGCTCCTGCAAAACTGCTACCTGATGCGATCATATTGATTAAAACAGCATTTCTAAGATCTGTTTTTTGGAAATTAACTCGATCAGAAAGAGTATCAGTCAGGTCGATTCCATTTAAATTAGAACCTTTTAAATCAGAAAGGGTTAAGGTTGTCCCATGTAAATCAACATCACTAAAATCCGCATCTCTTGCAACTGCTCCAGCTATAGAAGACAAATGAAGATCCTCTCCATGGAAATCAAATCCTGTAATATTAGATCTTACATAACTTGGAACTTCATCTCCTTCGCCTTTAACAGCTACATTTGCTCCAGCAAAAACTGGAGAGGATAAAACTAGGAAAGAAAAAGTTATGCATAAAAAATATCTTAAGAACTTAAAAGATTTCATACTAAATAATTCGAATATTATTATTTTATAACAATTAGATAATTTTTAAAATTGATATATAAATTTGGAATACCTTTTTAAGATTATTTAACACTATAAATTTTAAATCTAGGTTTTAGATTAGTTATACAATCTAGAAGTTTTTTATTATCTTTGCTATTCGTTACCTTGAATTCAGATTCAACTGTGCCGCCTTCATCTCTAATGGCTTGGTTTAAAACAATGGAACCGTTTTCGTCAGATACGGATCTATGAAAAGTTCCTCTAGGTATCCTTAAAATATATCCGCAAGATTCTAATCTAACTTTATAAAAAGGATAATCCCAACCAAAATTTACAAGGAAAAATGTTCTACCTCCAGAGATAGCTAATAGATTATCTTCTTGATTGTGATGTATGTAAAATTGCCAATTATTAAAATCTTCATCATTTGGAGGACTAATCGCAGGACCACTGTGAATAACTAGATCTCTATAATTTGATTCATTAACACTAATATCAAAAAATCTTACATCTTTTGTATCGCGAAATTTTTCATAACTTAGCAATTCAAACATTTTCGATTTGTTTGATTTGATAACTGGAATTTCTAAACTTGAGTTCAATTTTCTTTAAAGATTAATCAAATGAAAACAGATATATATATCCAAGAACGTATCAATTAACACTAAAAAAGAAACATATTATTATTTATATTTATTTGTTATTTTAAAAGATTAAAAATTTAGTCTTTATTTAATTTCAAGAGGTTTGATTTCCCAGGATAAAGTATTTTCTAAATTATTTTTCCCTACAAAGTTTCCTGTTATTACAGAGGTTAAATTAGATTTTGAAGAGGATACCAATGTTAAATATCTATCATCTATTAATCCTTTTCCGCTTGGATCAAAACCTCTCCAACCAGCACCTGGAATATATAATTCAGCCCAAGCGTGTAAATCCAACTCAGAGGGTAAAGGATCTTCAAAATGATAACCACTTACAAACCTACTTGGGATACCTATAGACCTGCAAGCTTCAACCATTAGCATTGCTAAATCTCTGCATGAACCTATACGTTCTCTAAGCGTTCTGCTAGCCGGCCATGCTGGACCAGTATGTCTTTTGGTATATTTAACCCGATCTTGAATAATTTCTATTAGTTGGTATGTAAATGATAATGCGTTATTAATGCTTCCTGCTAAGGCTTCTTGGGCAAGTTCTACTGCAGACGGATCGTGTTGTCCATTTGGCATCCATCCCTCTAATGCTCCCTGTAAATCTCTGTTAATAATGCTTCTACAAAAAGGTAATGTTAAATCTCTATTTTTAACTCCATCAATAATGTTTGGATGTTTAATAGTTTCAACTTCGCTGATTGATTCAATAGTTAAATTATCTGTTAATCCATTGAATCTGATTCTATTAATCTCTTCTCCGCTGGCAGCAAGTAATGGATAAATAATTTCTGGTTCTGGAGTTATTTTTAATTCAAAATTCTTTAGCTTTTGGAATCCATTTGACCTTGGCTTAATACATAATCTATGCTCGCCTAATTGAACAGGGTCTTCGTATTTATATTCAAGTTTGTGAATGTATTTAATTCTCATCAATAAACTTGTTAATTTATAAAATATTTTTCTTGAATGAGATCATTTAATTTATTTAAATCCATTTGCAATGAATCGATTGCCTCATGTAAACCATCATTAATTATATCTTCAATTCTGATATAACTCCACTTTGCTTTAAGCAAACCTCTCATACATTCTAATTCTGAAGGATTTTCAGTAGATGGTGAGGTGTCTATCGTTTTAAGTGTATTGCTTATCCCATCAAGACAGTATCTTACTGATCTAGGGAAAATTGGATCAAGTAAAAGAAATCTCGCAACTGAATTAGGCTTTATAGAATTTTGCACTGCTTTCCTAAACATTTGATAAGCTCCAGCTGAACGTAAAAGTGCTATCCATTGCAGCTCATCAAGAACTCCTCCAAGTTCATCTAAGCTGGGTAGGAGTAAATAATATTTAACATCTAAAATTCTTGATGTTTTGTCAGCTCTTTCGATTAATCTTCCAAGAATGCTAAATCTCCAGGCAAGATCTTTGCTTAGAGTCGCATCTGTAATTCCATAAAAAAGCTGACATTCCCTCCTTATTTCACTTAATTGTTCTTGTCTTGGTTTATTCCATATTGCCTCTCCTTCTTGCATATTCCAATACAAAATATTAATCTGTTCCCACATTTCTGTGGTCATGACATCTCTGATTTGTCTTGCATTTTCTCTTGCCATTTGAATGCAAGAAATTATGCTATTTGGGTTTAAACGATCTCTTATTAAAAAATTAATAACGTCATCTGGTTTTTTCTCTGGGAATCTCTTGTCAAAAGATTCTCTGTCACTCGAAGCATCAATTAAAGGGAGCCAAGGTTCTGCACTTCCTGGTGGACAATCTAATGACATTGCTTCGCTTACTTCCACGAAACGAGATATGTTTTCCGCACGTTCTAAATAACGATTGATCCAATAAAGAGATTCTGCTACACGACTTAAAAGCATATTATTTACCTACAACCCATGTATCTTTGCATCCTCCACCTTGAGAAGAATTAACGACTAATGATCCTTTTTTTAATGCTACTCTCGTAAGCCCGCCTGGACTAACCCATGAATCTTTTCCTCTTAAGATATATGGTCTTAAATCAACATGACATGGATATAGTTCTCCATCACATAACGATGGCACAGTAGATAATTCTAATGTTGGTTGTGCTATGAAATTTCTAGGATTATTTTTAATTTTATTAGCGAATTCTTCTATCTCACTCGTTGTTGAGTGAGGGCCAATTAACATTCCATAACCACCAGCTTCTGCGACAGACTTAACAACAAGTTTTGATAAATTTTCTAGAACATATTCTCGATCCTTTTGATAATGACAAATATAAGTTTCTACATTTTTAATAATAATTTCTTCATCAAGATAATATTTAATCATTTTTGGAACAAAAGAATAAATCATTTTGTCATCTGCTATTCCAGTCCCAGGAGCATTTGCTAAAGCAACATGACCTGCCTTAAAAACATCAAGTAATCCGCTAACACCAAGGCAGGAATCTTTTCTGAAATTAAGTGGATCTAAGAAATCATCATCAATTCGTCTGTAAATGACATCTACTCTTTTTAATCCAGAGGTAGTTTTTAAATATACATAATCATCATTACAAACTAAGTCATGACCTTGAACTAGTTGGATGCCCATTTCTTGAGCTAAATAACTATGTTCAAAATAAGCACTATTAAAAATTCCTGGAGTTAGTAGAACTATCTTGGGAGTGTCAGTCCAAACAGCTAGTTCTTGAAGAGTTTTTAAAAGATATGATGGATATTCATCAATTGGTTTTACTATTCTTCCTGAGAAAAGATTAGGGAAAATATTCTTCATAACTAATCTATTTTCTAAAAAATAAGCAACCCCAGAAGGGCACCTTAAATTATCTTCTAAAACATGCCAATCTCCTTTTCTATCTCTTATTAAATCAAGTCCTGAAATTTGGCACCATTTATTTAGTGGAGGTTTGAAACCTATCATTTGAGGTCTCCAACCTTCTGAACTCTCTATTAATTCTCTTGGAATTATTCCATCATTAATTATTTTTTGAGAATTATAAATATCATCTAGGAATAAATCAATTGCCTCAAGCCTTTGTTTTAGTCCTTTTTCTAAAGTTACCCAATCATCTTTACTAATTATTCTGGGAAGTGGATCAAAAGGTAATATTCTTTCAGTACCTTTTAAGCCAGTATCATTTAATCTAAAAGTTGCACCATGTCTTAATAATAATTTTTTTGCGGCAGAATGATTCCTGTTTAATTCCTCAAGTCCCATATTGTCTAAAGATGAAAGAAGTGGAATCAATATTTCTCTAGCAGAGTTAACATTATCTTTAAAGTATTCATCAAAACTATTTTTAGGCTGATAACTTGAAAACATATATTTCATCGTTTAGTAATTTTTACTTTAGCTTTATATCTTTATTCGTATTTATGGCTACCAAAAATAATATCTCTTGACTCGATCTATATCATTATT
This sequence comes from Prochlorococcus sp. scB243_495D8, assembly GCA_000634195.1. Classification (GTDB taxonomy): domain Bacteria; phylum Cyanobacteriota; class Cyanobacteriia; order PCC-6307; family Cyanobiaceae; genus Prochlorococcus_A. The sequence goes on along the minus strand of JFLT01000151.1, from coordinate 47,332 downwards.
TTGATCATTGAAGTATATTTCTTAAAAATCTAAAAGGTATGGGTTCTAGTAATTGGCAATTTGTTTTTTTTAGATATTTCGCAAGCTTTCTTTTTATTCTCTCTCACAGTTTGCTGGTCCTTGATCATCTACCAGTAGGGGCGGCACTTCACGGACTTGGGGAAGTTTTTATTGCGCCTTGGGCTTTTAGGGAAAGAGCATGGGATCTTGTTGTAATTGCAGTTTTATTTTTCTTCTTCGATATCTGGGGACTGATAAACACACCTTGGAATTAACTGATATTATTTATTTAATAATTTTGGGAAAATCATAATAAAAATGAAGTCTTATTTTTATCAAATTTATAAAATAATTTTTCTTATATTACTTTCGAGTATTTCAAATTTATATGCACATAACTTATTTAATGGTGGTTGCAAAGAACATTGTGGGCAAAAAGTTAAAGTAACAAGTAATAATAACAAATTAAAAAATATTGATGATCAAATAAATATTGAGAGCAAAAATTCTTGTTTAAATAAATCACTATGTAGAGGTTGACTCTAGATTTTTTAAATTGTTTTATGAAAGTGTTTCTTTGGTAATTATGATTAAAGTACTATTTGCTTGATAATTTTTATTAGGAGGATTTATTTGATTTTTAATTAAAAAAATAAAAGTATATATCAACGGTAGAAGTAATGATGACGCAGCAACTAAAGCAATTATCTGGTTCAACCTAATAAATGGTTTTTTTACAAGATCCTCTCCGCACAAGCCACAAATCAAATTACCTTTTGAGGATTGTTTTTGAAATTGATATTTAGGATTGCAATATGGGCAATAATATCGAACCATTTTAAAATTTTATTGCTTTAATCATTATCTATAAAACTAGAATAAAGTCATCTTATAAAAAAAGAGGGCTTATTTAAGCCCTCTTTTATCTCTTACTTATATTTTTTACTGAAGTTAATAACGCACCTAAATCATGGATCCTTGTTGCTAACTTCTATTAAGCTAATGCTCACCAAAATTAACTAATTGTCTTTAACTGGGGCAAAAACTCTAGAATTAAGCTTGTTTCTTAAAGGGCACCTAAACGATGCAGAAGAAGGAAGCTTAGACATTAATAAAAAATAATTGGAGCAGTTAATTAAATTAGTTCGGTTTATTCCGAAATTTCAGGCAGGCTATCGATCATTTTGAAAGACCTCCTATAACTCAACAATATAAAATTAGGAAAATATTTCTCTAAAGACAATCCGTTTTTATACGCATTGCTTTTTAATTAAAAATGTCCGAGAGTAGTAATCAATCGTGCTAATTTTTTTGAGATATTTTTAGTAAGTTTTGCTTATTTCCTTTGATATTTAATTCGTCTATCTTAATTTTAAATAATTGAGGAAATCTTTTATGAATCATTCGAAAGAAGTTAGTAAAACTGATAAATCTAATCCCATAGACGAATATTTTCAATGTCTTTCATATTGCGATATTCACCCAAAAGGGATAGATAATGACTGTGAGGTTATTTGTATGGAAAGACATTTAAAAGCTAACTATTGGTAATTAATAAATTTTTACTTTTTACTTAAATCCCTTTGAAAAAAGGTTAGTACGAACTTTAAATTTCCATACATTTACAACACCTTTTGCATTGACTGCTGCAAGTGCACAATCATCAGGTCTCCAAGATATTGCCCCTACTAAATCTCCTGCGAATGCAGCCCCAACGGGATCACCATTTCCGTCATTTTTGAGAAAACTTGCTACAACAGAACCATCCCTAGATCCTGAGGCTACAAGCATACCTTTATTTGAAAAGGCTAGGCTCGAAATGGGTTCTGTATGGTGACATAGCTCTCCTGGCATAGTCCCTTCTGGACCATTTCCTATAAAGCTCCAAACTGTAATTCTTTCACTGCCACTAGTTGCTAATAATTTTCCGCTGTCATCAAAAGAAAGATGACTTGGTTTACCAGGGTATCCAGTCATTTCAGCATCCATTCCTGTTGATCTTCTCCAAAAATGAACTGAATTGTCTTGACTCCCACAGGCGACTATATCTCCATCAGGGCTTAATTCCATAGATACCAATGATCCTTGCCATTCGAGTTTTTGATTCGTTTTATTATTAACTATGTCAAAGAATGTCACTCTTCCATAGCAAGCAGTTGCTAGCTCATTTTTATTTGACCACGTTATTGCACTTACTGTGCTTGGATGGTCTTCTGAGATCCATTTCTCTTCACCAATTTCATTAAAAACATATACTTTTTTTGAGGTAGCTATCGCTAGAAATAAACCATCATTAGACCACTTGAGGTGCTCTACCCAACCTTTGCCAAGATCAAGTGTTTTAATAACTTTACCTTCATGGCAATTACAAATTTGAACATTTCCATCCTGACCTGATGTTGCAAAAATTTCACCCTCTGGATGAATTGCCATTGCTAGTAGACCACCAGAGTGAGTATTTTCTTTTTTCCAAATAATTTTTCCAGTATCTCCTTCGAATGCAAAAATACCACCCGCAACGTCGCCAACAATAAATTGTTTCCCTTTAAGAGCCCAGCCACATGCTATGGCATAATCGCTAACTTCAGCAGTCCATCCTTCATGGAACATGCCTCTTGGGCTAAATGGTTCTATATCAGGCATTTATCAAAGCCTTCTTGCATCTCTTTCTCATTTAAATTTCTACCGATAAAAACAAGTTGATTTCTACGAGGTTCGTTACCCCATTCTTTGTCAGGTTGTGCAGTAAATAACATGTGTACCCCCTGGAAAACTATTCGCCTTGGGTTGCCTGAGTAACTTATGAAACCTTTAGTTCTGAATATATCCACCCCTTTTTCTGAGAGAAGCCTTCCCATCCAAGTATTTAGTTTTTCTGGGTCAACATCTCCAAAACGCTCTATAGCAATTGAGCCTACTTCATCATCATGTTCATGCTCTGCTTGCCAGAACCTTTCAGTATTAAATGGAATCTCTTTATTTTCGTCACTTTTAATGACTTTCATATTAAATTCTTCAGCAGTGTGCTGTGTAAACAAACCTATTTTTGATGGCTTTTCTATGTTAAGGATGAAGGATTTATTTCCTTTATTCTCCAATTTTAGATTTACATGTTCTCCATATGGGACAGTATTTCCAGGCTCCAAAGTATTAGCATTTTCTGCATAAAGTCTTACGGAGGATTCAGCACCATCTTTAAGTTCTTCCTCACTCTCACCTTGGTTAACGATAGCTACTAGGGACATTTCTGGATCGGGTCCTTCTTCTAGAATTAATTCGTATTTACCTGGCTCTAGATCGTAAACACCCGTCCATTCAAAAGGATATTCTGGTTCAAGAAATGTTGGTCTGCGTTTAAGGATCTGATCGAGATCAAATGCACTTAGATTTAAGACTGTTTCAATTGGTACTTTGGCATTCTCGGCTCTAATAATGCGAGTCATTCGATTCATATCTCTCAATCTTGATTCAAGGGTATCTAATGCATCATCAGAGACTAAATCAGTTTTATTAAGGACAAGAACATCTGCAAATGCCACTTGTTCTGAACTTTCGTCACTCCTGCCTAGCTGTTGATCAATATGTGCAGCATCAACTAAAGTCACAATTCCATCAAGAGTAAATTCAGAACTAATCTCTTCATCCATGAAAAAAGTCTGAGCAACTGGGCCTGGATCTGCTAATCCTGTAGTTTCTACTAAAACATAGTCAAACTTATCTCTTCTTTTCATAAGGTTGCCAAGGACTCTTATTAAATCGCCGCGAACAGTACAACAAATGCACCCGTTTGACATCTCAAATACTTCTTCATCGGCATTAATTACGAGACCTTGATCTATACCTACTTCACCGTATTCATTCTCAATTACGGCTATTCTTTTCCCGTGCTCTTCACTTAAAATTCTATTAAGCAAAGTAGTCTTCCCTGAACCTAGGAATCCAGTAAGGATGGTTACGGGAACTTTATCTTTGATGCTCATTTACTGATTTTTACTAAATAAACAATAGTTTAATAATAGTAATAATAAGAAATGAAAACCGTTTTTATTAGAAAAATTTAATCTGAAAGTTTGTACCATTCAGACTCAAGATTGGAGCCAGATTCTTTATCACAGCTTCCACCTAATGAATCAACAATTGTACAAGTATTGTGAACAGCTACTGAAACCGTATTACCATCCATCATTAATCCATCAACGAATATTTGATTAGAAGCTAAAGGAACTGAACTTTGTCTACTTAAGTTCCTTAATAACTTAGATGCTGGAATTTGTTCAGGAAATAGTGCCTGAACTTTTTCTTCATCTAACATTTTTAAAGTAGAACTTATGTTGTCTGGCCTTAAGCTTGAGGAGTCTCCAAGAAAGTCAAGTAAACTAACGGTTTCAAAACCAAATGCATCCCCGTAGTATTCCATCGCTTTGTGTTTAGAGACAATTACTCTGTTTTCCTCAGGAATAGAACTTACTTGTTCGACGATCCAACTATCTAAGCCTTCTAAGAGAGAATCAGCTTTTTCGAATCTTTCATTAATTAGTTTTCTGTCACCTCTATTAAAAACTGAAATATCTTTCTTTAAACTTTTGCTTATAAGATCTCCCATTTTTATGATGTTATGTGGATCATGCCATACATGTGGATCTAGACCTCCATGGTCATGATGATGATGCCCCTCACCTTCGTCTGGAACTTGTGCTATTGGTTCTACATCACTATTTGAAACGTCTTTAAAAAAGTGTTGAGTTGCTTCAAACTCAAAAGGCATGTGTTCAGTAAAAAATATATATTGACCATCTTCTTTGATATCCACGTTAAAAACAGTACTTTCTTTTCTTTGATCAAAGTTAAGAACAAAAGCTTTATTACTTGCTATCAAAGTACCATCATTTTTTCTGCTTATTGAGTCTTTAGATCCTAATAATTCTTTAGCTAAATCTTCAGACCCTTCTATGTCATTAGATTTGAGAATCACCATCTTCATTGCAGGATCTGCATATTCTCCATCGACTTTTTCAAATGACCATTTGTAAGAACCCTTAGAAAGTTGAAATTTGCCTGCCCATTCGAAAGCACCTTCAGCATGATCATCATGTCCTCCATGATCAGAATGATCATCTACTTTAGCTGAATGTTCAGAATGATCGTCATGTCCACTATGGTCTGAGTGATCATCATGACCTCCATGATCAGAATGATCATCTACGTCTATTGCACTAACACCTATAACAACAGTATTCTTTTTATTTTCCCAATTTCTCATACTTGGAGTCATTTCTTTACCAAGAGTAAATACTTTATCTGCGCTATTTAGTAATTGAGCTTGCCTTGGATTGATCTTTAAGTCATGAACATCTTGTTTTCTATCTACTAAGCATGTAACTTCGTCAGATGGTAATGCAATTGATTTAACTAAATCACAAACTAGTGGCTCTACTGCTACATATGACTTTCCTTTAGCCATAACATCCTGCCCAAAACCAGAAAATATAATTGTTCCTGCGATTACGGAATTTTTAATAATTGACTTACTCGAACCTTTTTTATTTGTTAAAAGTCTTTTAAAAATTGACATGAAAAATAATTAAATACTTAAAAATGATAATCATTTTCATTATCTCTGGCAAGTGAAGGTATCAAATGTTATGAAAATAATACGCAACTTGTATTATTGGTAAGCTTGTAAAGTGACTTTTTTAAAAGATTAATTAATGGCTACTTTAGTCGCTGAAAATTTAACCTTTGCATACGCAAAAAAAAGTAAGCCAGTTTTGAATAAGGTATCGGTTGAGATTAAACCTGGAACTCTAACAGCGTTAGTTGGCCCAAATGGCGCAGGTAAATCAACTCTTTTGAGAATTTTGCAAGGACAAAATACTCCAGATAAAGGCGAAATAAAAATTGATGGTGAAAATTTATATAGATCTAGAGCTCTTGTGGCACTTATGCCTCAAAGAAGTTCTATGAATTGGAAGTTCCCAATTACAGTTGAAAAGTTGGTATCTCTTGGTCAAAAAAAGTATTCAAAATCAAGAAGTATTAACCCATTTCAAATTAAGACTCTTCTAGCATATCCTAATTCTTGGATTAATAAATGTTGTGAATTAGAGGCGACAATGCAGAGAGTAGGCATTGCAAGTTTGGCGAATAGAAGACTCGATTCTCTTTCAGGAGGACAGCAGCAAAGAGCTCTATTAGCAAAAACTCTTATGTCCCCGGCAAAAATATTTCTTTTAGATGAACCTTGTGCAGCTTTGGACCCACCTGCAAAGGAGGATTTTCTTAAAATTGTTCGTCAACTTGCCGATGCCGGACTTTCTTTGCTCGTAAGTAGCCATGATTGGGGCGATTCTTTAAATAACTATGATCAAGTAATCGTTCTTGATAAAAGTGTTTTGGCAGTTGGTAGTCCTGACCAAATACAAGATAAATTAGAGGCAATAAACATTAGCTCTATAAACGAAAATAATTTCTGTGATTAGAGAATGTTCCTTTTTAATTCTGAGCTTGATAACAGTTTTGGCAAAGCCCGAAATACTCGAGGGTATGAAACAACAATTGGAATTTCTTTGGATTTGTTTTGGGTGTATGAATATCTTTTACCGGGCATCCTTCCATTTTTGATGTCTCACCACATTGAACACAGGTCAAATGATGAATATCTCTGTCTACTGGAGTGTACAGAACCTCTCCAGTTGGGAGATGTCTAGAACGTATTAAGCCATGTTTTATCAGAACTTGAAGATTCCTGTAAACAGTCGTCAGTCCCATAGCTTTTCCGCTTTCAATCAATTGTCTATGCAACTCTTGACCAGTCAATTCATCCTCACATTTATTAAGTTCTTCAAGAAGTTGTTCTTGTCTTTTGGTAATGTCAGACTTAGTTACCATTGTTTCCGAAATCTTTTTTTGTCCCGTATTTTTGATCATACCGAATCATTCGAATAATGTCTTTTATAAATAACAACTGGTGGCTGGTTCCATTAATAATAACTATATTCTCCGGGATTTTATGCCCAGCTATGGGAACTGTATTAATCACTCATAAGAGATTATTACAAGTTAATTTAATCTCTCATTGTGTGTTGCCTGGACTTGCTCTCGCATTAGCGCTTGGAATTCACCCCTCAATTGGTGGTGTTATAAGTGGTCTTCTGGGCTCAGTAATTGCGGAAAGTTTAACTAATAGAAAAAGTGAAAATTATGAAGCAGTTATGAATACTATTCTCGCTGGAATGCTTGGATTTGGGGTCCTTATAATCCCTTTACTCGGAATAAGGATTGATTTGGAGGCAGTATTATTTGGCGATTTATTGACTGCAAATTTTGGAGATTTACTGAGAACAATAATTGCTTTTTTAGTATTTATACTTTTAATGACTTTTGGATATGAAAAGGTTGTTTATGTTGGATTAGATCCAGAAGGTGCATCCGCGAGTGGTATAAACGTTTCTTTATTAAATCTTGCTTTAAGTTTTACAACGGCATTAGTAATTGTTAGTTCAATGTCAGCAGTGGGAGTAATTCTTGTAATTGCTCTTCTTTCTACCCCAACACTATTAGGGCTAAATAAGGCTCATAGTTTAAGAATTGCAATGATGAGGTCTTCATTTTTTGGATTATGTATTTCACTTCTAGGCTTTATTCTCTCTATAGTCTTTAATTTGTCTCCTGGACCTGCAATTAGTGTTATTTGTGTTGCATCTCTTTTGATTCCTAAACTTCGCAAATAATTAAATCTTAAATGTCCAATCAGAGTTTAATGCTTTAGCTTCTGGATTGTTTTTTAAAGCTACTTCCATAGCCTCTTTTTTATTATTAGCTATGACAACTTCATCAAATTCCTTTCCATTTTTTTTGAGACTTACTTTGAAACGCATAAAAATTTTTTAATTAATCAAAAGTTAACCACTAAGCAACTAGATTTAAATACTTTTAAAAGTTAATTGATGAAATAGAAACTTTAGTTATTTTGAAGTTTTTCTACTACAGATTCTTTCTCAATTTTAGCTACATCCTGTAATCCATTAGCATCAAACCAAGGAGCGTTTTCCCAATTAAATCCTTCACCAAACGTATTATCGGGAGCAGCTACGTACCAGTGACATGATGAATCGGGAACATCTACAGCACATTTTGACCAGTCAGCTTCCCACTGTGGAACTTGTACCCACATCACAGATGCTAATAAAAAAGAAAAAATAAAATTCATAATTATCGGTTAGCAAAATTTTGAAAGATTTTTTTCACATTCTTTCTTTCTTTTCTTCCAGTAATTCTCAAGTATTTGATATTTATGCTTATTTTTGAATTGACTTAAATGAATATTATTCTGATTAAGAACCGAAGTATTTTTGATTTTCATGACTCAAGCTGTCTACGTAGAACATATTTAAGACACTTTATAGATTTTTTGAAGTGAATTTATACTTAATTTTGTCTTACTTTTGTGTAGGTAAGTATTTTTCGGGATTATTTTCAATATAAGTAAGCGAATATTTGACAATACCGACTATTACTGAAAAAAGAGCAATTGCCGAAATAAGAAAAATGATTTTTTTGTAAATGCTTTTCATGAATTTTTTATGTTTTTGATTATTTTTTTCATCAACGCCCAATTTTTCTGAAAGATTTAAATAATTAGTAATTTATACTGTAGCCTTTTAAATTACCTACGGAGTAAATTAAATACACCAGAAACTCCTCACACACTTTTTTCTGATAACTTTAAAAGTACTCGTCCGCAATGTTTGAGTACTTTTTTATATTTTTTGCGATGTGACAGTTGAGATAGAGGTATATTAGGCATTACATATTTTGAAATTAAGTGTGATATTAAGTGTGTGTGTAGGAGAAATTGATTTATTTCAGTGGAAACAAGGAAACACTTGATATAAATCAATTTTAAAAGATCTCTCTTTGAGGGATCTTTTTTTTGTATTTTTAGAAATACATATTAAATTCTGAATATAAAAACATATATGCTTTCTTCCAAAATAATTAGATACGTCATTACAAATTAGTAATTTAATTCGTTAGATTATGGTTCGTTAAATACTTCTGTTAATGAAAATACTTTTTTTAACAATTTTAATTTGCACAAGCTTTTTATTCCCTTCTTCATCATTTGCCTCACATATAGAACTAAAACCTTGTGTAGAGATTGCTCATTGTGTACTAGAAGAATGGGAGGTTAATAATATTGAGAAACCTTTTGAAGAGATTAAAACATTTATCGAAAACACTCCAAGAACTGAGATTGTAGAAATAGATGGCGATTATCTTCATGCTGAGGCAACCAGTAAATGGATGAAGTATGTAGACGACTTAGAAGTATCCTTTCTACCTGAATCAAACATCTTATCAATAAGATCAGAATCAAGAGTTGGAGAAAGTGATTTGGGAGTGAATCAAAAAAGAGTTGATTCACTAAAATCTAAAATGTTTTAAGATAAAAAGTAAAAAAATAATTTATTTTTATTGTTTTTTGTATAACTTTTCCATTTTAAAAAAAAATTAGTAGATAAAAAAGTGATAATTGTCATCATGCTTTAATAATGGCAAATTTATTAGATTTTCTCTGAAAAGATGATCATAAATTTTATATATTTATTGTTATCTAGTTTTGTTTTTTTCTGGTTTTATATAAATATTAAAAAAAATGGAGTTAAATGGATAATAAAAGGTCTTTTGCAAATTGGAATATTGGTATTATTTATTGGAGGGTTTTTCAAAATATTTTTCACCTTACCCCCTAATTTATTTATAAAAATATTTTTTCTTATTATTTATACATGGTGCACTGTTGGAATAAATGTAAATTTCATGATCCCTTTGATTAGTTTGATTGACCAAAAAATAGTAAAAAAATAAAACTAAAATATGCCTTAATTCTCAATACAAAAATAAATCTATTTCCTTAATCTGCAATATTAAAAATTATAGGATTTATTTTTTTCCTTTTGAAAGTCTTTTCCTTGTATACCTAGTCTTTAATGCCAAGTCTGTCATTACATATATTCCAAATAAAAGAATGATTATTCCAATAAAGTCCTTCATTATTTTTTATGTAATTACTATTTTTGAGATTTATTCATGATGCCAACTAATTTTAATATCTATTTCTTGAGATAAATTTCTTGTAACTGGACATTCTTTGGAAGCTTTTTTCAAAAAATCAATAGTTTCATTAGAAGTGCTCTCAGGTATGAAAATATCTATTATTAGTTCTTTTATCTTCCTCTCGCTATTTTGTGTCATTACTTTTTCAATATTTAAATATATACCTTTCAAATCAAATCCTTCCGATTTGGCTTTGATTGCCATGATGGTTAGCAGGCAAGTACCTAGAGATGTTGCTAATAAATCAGTTGGGGAAAAACTTTCACCTTTACCGCAGTGATCCAAAGGTGCATCAGTTCTAATAAGACTTCCAGATTGTAGATGAATAGCCTCACAGTTTAAATTTCCTAAATAAGAACATTTAACTTTAGTCATTTTAAAAAAATTAAATTAGGAAAATATTATTAATAAAAAATTATGAACATAACAAGATTATTGATTAGAAAATTTTTTTGCATAATAGTGGAGTATTAAGGAAATTCATCATTCAAGTTTTGAAATCAGTTTTTATATCCATATTCCTCTAAGCAATACTCAATTAATTCAATTGATTTATTAAGAGTTCTTTTATTTTTATTTTTTAGATCGAAACATTCATTTAAAACACGTACAGATTCATTTAAGAATGATTCTTCTTTATTTTTTATATCTTTAACTTGATTTATATAAATTAATTTTTTAATCCCAATTAGGGAAAATATGATTATTGATATTGTAAAAATTGCTATTTTGAATTTATTCATACAATTAGTTATTACAAATATTTTAATTTACTTAATATCTAAAAACTTTACATAGCTTATAGAACTAAGTAATTACATATGTAGCTGCTGTTATTGCTATGGCAGTAATTGAAATGAAGATGTATGGAACAACCTTTAAAGGTATATATAGATTATTTTTAGACATAAATAGAACCTTTATACAAATAATTACATTCCCTTTAAACTTTATAAGTCTTCAAATATACAAATTAATTATCTTTGTATAAATTCAATCCTTTTAACGATTAACAAATTTATATTCATTGAATTTTCATTAAATAGAGTATCTCTAAATCTTGTCTTGAGTCCGCTATTTTTCTTTTTAAAAAGATTAATTCTTCTTGGCTCATTTTTGATTCTTTTATCATCAATTCTGCTTGATCAATAGCATGTTCTATATTTCTAATTTTTATTTCTCTTATTGAGGGATCATCTTTACATGCTTTTTTAGTATTCGCATCTAACATGTGCACGAAAGAAATCAACTTGAATATAATCTAAATTAAAACTTTTTTATGCTATAACCGCAAATTTAATTAAAATAAATTATTATCAAGATAAGAACTTTAACCTTAGCTAACCCTCTCTTCAATTGATCGAGTGGGTTTTTTTTATGGTGTAATATACTCCTAGCATTTACTATTAATTTGGAAGATTCAAAACTTAATCCTGAGGAAAATAATTCAATCGAATCGTCCCCCAATTTGAATGAAGACAATAAAGGTCCTAATGAGGGGAATAAAAAAGAAGAAAATGTTAAGGCATTTACAGAATTTTTAGAGAAAGCAAGTAATCAAGATTCTTTAGAAGAAAAAGTAAAACTTGATTATGAGCAACAAAAACTAAAAATTGACAAATCACTTTTTAAAAGATTTCTTAATAATGGATTTGATGGCATTTCAACTAATCCAAACTATAAAATGTTGGCATTATTAATAGTCCTTTTAATTAATCTGTCTCTATTTTTTGTAATTGGCAATATGGGTAAAGCGTTTTTAAGAAATGCTGGAATTATGGGTTAAAAATTATTTATTTCTTTTTGGATATTCATCTTTACAATTTTGATTCTTCAAATGAAACTGTGATATTTTCTTGTCAAATTAATATTTAAATAAAATTTGGATAATAAAGAGCCAGAAAATCCAGTAGTTTATCTTTCTAATTTAGTCAAGAAATTAGATGTAAAAAACAGAAATGGTTTAGTAGCCTTAGCAATAGTGAACCTTTTAGTGATTCTTTTATTTAAATTTTATTTGAAAGGATCTGGATTATTATCTTGAATTTAACTGCTGGTAGTATTATTCAGCATTCTCAAATTGTTTTGCTAATCTAAATGCCTTCTTAATTATTAGAAAGCCACCATATGCTCCTGCCAGTAAAGGTAATACAATTAAAGGGTTAGGAGAATAATTTGAATAATTTTTCACACCCTCAACATATTCATAACCTGAACATTTAAGAAATATAAAGCTAAAAAATGTGATGCTCCAACCAATGATTGATAAAAAGCCACCTTTTTTATCTCCTTCGTAGAATCTGTCTAGACCTAAGCCCCAACCTCCTATTAGGAATATTCCTCTAACAACTGAATTTTTTTCTTGATTTCTAAGCATAATGAAAAAATGTTCATTATGAACATAACCTATTTGTATTTAAGATGTGAGATGTTTTTATTAATTAATATTTAAAATAAATTTTTTATGGTTTTTTCTATAGATTATAAAATTATTATTCAGTTTTTTAATTAATTATTAGAGATTTTATTTGAATTCAACAAGGAAATTGAAGGCCTTATATAAATAAAAATAGACCCATACATATCCTGCATAATTCTCATTTCATCGTCTAAATATACAATTGAAACCTGGCAATTTGGCGATTTTTTATTCCAAGGTAACTTATTCCATACCTCTTTAACTGGATACCATCTATCCATAAGTAATTCACTAAATAATGGAATCTTATTAAGTCCATCAACTTTGGAAACTTTTGTCTTTTGTAAGTTCATATCAAGTAAATTATTTCTTAAAACTAAATCACTTGCTACGGTTATTACTCTTCCACCAAAAGTAGGCAATAGTTTGAACCAACCCAAGATAGGAATTGTTGTGAGCCCAAATATTGTAGTGTCAAAAGTAGATATAAATTCTTTTTTTTCAAAATCAATCTTTTGAGCAATTCTCCCAATAGTTGATATGCCAAAGGATCCTACTTGCAATTGATGTAATTTAAAAAAAAGATTACTTTTAAATTCATCATTTAATGCCTTTTCAATAGCAAGGAAGAAAGGAGAACTTCGAAATAATTCAACATTAGAAAAAATCAATTCCCACTCTCCAGACAATAATTCTTCTGACATTTCAAAACTAAAGTCCTTAAGAGCATCAATCAATTTATCCATTTCATTAGCTTTTTCCTCATACATAGGAGAAATTAATTTATTTAATCTTTGACCTCTATCTGTAACAGCAGCTATTTTATATATATTTGACTTTATCTCTCCAATTTCTTTCATAACTCCAATACAAGAAATACTAATTAATCTTAGGAATTTAATTTGAAGTTGATGGCAATTTTAATAATGCTGGTAATAAAATCAATTAATATTCTCCCCACCTTTTACCAATATCAAAACCCCATTCAGTGGTTAATCTAATTACTTCATCATGATTCTTGCATTTTGAAAGGGATAACTTTTTACTAGGATTATTTTTTATTAGCTCAGCAATTTGATTAAGTTGCTCTATTTTTTTTAGAAAATTACTTAGATCTTTATCTGACATTTATCTAGGAAGTAAATTTTTGATCATAAGTAAATATGTAATAAAGAACCCAGGCAACACCAATAATAAGAATTGCAATCATTATATTTACTGACCAAACTACTTCTATCATGTAATTTTTTTTTATATATTTTTAATATATCCAAAATTTAAATTAAATTAACCGTTAATAATTTAAATCAAGAACAATACACTACTTTTTCTAAGTTTATAAAATAGTCTTAAATAGTTTAAAAATTATGGGAGAAGCTAAGAGAAGGGAAGATTTAGGCTTACCACCTAGAGAAAAGAAAAAGGAAAAACAAACATCGAAAAATCAACTAAACAAAATTTTAAATAAATATCCTTATTTACCTTTCATTTTAGGTTTTTCATTACTAGCAATATTAATTATCGATTTAGTTAATTACTACAAATAGATATATAAAAAGGGGATACTTTTAGCAGAAGAGAAGATTATCTTCGCAATTGCGAAATTATTTTTCCATAATAAAAATAAAACTCATGAAACCGATTAAAACCTCATGCGCCTTAATTTTAGGGGTACTAACTTTGTTTTCAACATCTATTGCAAATGCTGGTGGCTGCAGTTCTCATACTGAGAAGAAGGCAGAAATTGAATGCTTGTCTGATGATAAAAAATGTATAGAAGCGAAAGAAAAAGAATCACTATACAAAGTTGAGGCCTAAATGTTTGATAATCTTGGAACTGCGCTAGTACAGGCATTAGGCTTCTTTGCTGTTTTTGGTTTTTTTGTATATCAAACTTTATTTGCAGATAGCAAACCCAAAAATTCAAAATCAAATCCTAAAAAAACAAAGATTTCCGACAAAAAAGAATCAATTAAAAAAGAACCTAAAAAAGGCTTATTTAACAGAAAATCTAAACCTGTTGAAGAGAATTTAACAGTCCAAAAAAAGGGATTATTTGGGAGAAAAAAAGAAGTTATTAAAGAAGAGATTAAACCAAAGAAAAAAGGTTGGTTTAAATAGGTAAAGGTACTTAAACTCTTTTTTGATATCTTTTATACAAAAACTTTTTTTAGTAACTTTATAATTTATAGAAGTTAATAACCAAAATGAACCATAGAGAAATCACAAAAAAATATAGCGAATTACTTAACAAGGCTGAGTTTGCTACTGGCCGTAAGGAAGTTGTAGGTCTTTTAAAAAAAGCTGCCAAATTGAAATCTCAGATTGAAATCAATTATTAGATTTTAAAATTAGTTTAATTCTAAATGTAAAAAATTTTTTTAAATAAGTTTTTACATGAGATAATCTGCATAGATTATTTTTCTTATGAATAAAAAAGGTTATACAACCGAAAGTGGTGGTAGACAAAATGGTTTTGCAATTGAACCAGAAATTAACCCCATATCAGAAGGCGAATCAAAGAAATCCATATTTTTATTTATTGGAATATTATTACCTTTTCTAATAGGCGGTTTTTATTATTTAAGGACTTTGAATATATTCTGAAAATTTATAAGCCATTTTTAGAAATATATTCTTCTGAGCTTACTATATCTTGCATTAAGCTCTCTGATGAAGGATTAAATCCATTTTGCTCTAAAAATGATTTAACCTTTTCAAATTTTTGCTGAATTTTCTTTGTATATGGAGTGGTCATCAAATAATCATCTTTTTCTGTTGAATAGTTCATTTGATTAACGAATTACTTTTACAATTAAATTTTGCAAAATATGCTATTGCTGGTGAAGTTATAAATATTACATAAATAATTTAATAGTAATAAATACTTATAAGTTGTCTGTGTGAGGTTGATATTGGTTGATTTTTTTAAAGAGTACTTATAGTAACTAGTTCCATTAAATCTCTAGACTGCAGATATTTTTGAAATACTTCAGAATAAAATGCTTTTTTAGCAGCAAATTTTGATTCGAATTCAATTACTAATCCAAGCTGCCCTCCATCCCATTCACTTGAGGTCGATTCTTGTATTAAATCTCTTTTTACTATTACTCCTCCCACAGATTTAATCCAAGGCAATACGGTCCTTATATATTCCAGAAATAAATCAACATTTGCAATTGAAATTTTTTTAAGCCAATAGCTCTTTGTCATCAAATCAACATATTCTGGGTAGAATATAGCACATGGAGGTAAGTATTTATCCTTAGCTATATACCCCAGCGTTTATTAAATGGAAACCGAAAATGATTTATTAAATTTACTCCTTAAATCTCCAAATTCAGATGGTATACGTAATATTGCCGAACAACTTGAAAGTAATCATAATTTTTCCTTTAGCAAAGATAGCAATGATTTGAAGGGTGTTTGGGAGCTTAGGTGGAGTAGTTCTAGTAGTCCTTTTTTAAAATATTCTCCTTTTATTGATAACCTTCAAATTCTTGATCCCTTAAATTTAAATGGTCTTAATTTACTTAAACCTAGAGGAATAAAATCAATTATTGGTACTGGCATTTTAATAAGACTTAATTACATAAATGAAAAAAAAATTGGGGTCAAATTTACACATGCTGGTGTTATTGGTCCTAAATTTGGAAAAAAAAATATAAAGGCTATGAAAGAAATAAATAATGAACAATTAGGGTGGTTAGAGATAACTTATTTAAGCAATAAGCTTAGAATCTGTAGAGGTGATAAAGGAACTTTATTTGTTTTAAGAAAAATAAATTCACCTACTTTATTCAAGAATTTCAAGGAATTTATTAAAATCTATTAGAAATAGAAATTAATTTTTTATCCAAATAGACTTTAATACGAAATAAATTGGTAAATATTTAAATGATTCTTTAGGTATTTCATAACTTAAGAATTTTAGTGCTTCTTCTAACCAGTAACCAATATCAAACCCTAAAAAAATTTTTTCTACAACAAACCAGAATTCTTTATCAAATATAATTCTGAAGTTTAAGTAAACATATTCCCAATGAAAGGTATTCCAATATTGGGTTAAAAATGAGGATAAAATAAGCCATAGTGATATAAATAGAAAACTTTTAAGAAATTTATAAAATTTTTTCATATACCAGCAACAGTCTTATTTAACTTCAAATATCCTTTATTATTATTTGGATCGAATTTTATTTCCATTAAATATATTCAAAAAGATATAAAAATATTGAGAAAATAGTAAATTTTCGTGGCATTAATAATCTATTCTTCTTTTTTTAGATTCTGTGCCTTTAGATTTTTATTCTTAAGAAAAAATCCTAAAAATAGAAAAGCAGAATATATTAGTAAACTTATACCAAAAATTAAAACTATCTTTGAAATATCCATAAATGATTTTTTTTATAAATTACAGCATTTTTTGCAAAGTTTTATCTATGGTAATGATTTTTCATCTATCACGATAACGAGCTTCAATTATTAAGCTAATAATATTTAAATCATATGCAAGTAGCTTTTGCCTGGAGCCTTTGTCTATCAGTTGGTGTTGTTTTATTATCAATTATTCCATTAACTATTGGGAGAGTTAAAGCGGGATATTCTGTTGAAAATATGTCTGCTCCAAGGGCTTTATTCGATGAATTACCTTCTTTTGGGAAAAGAGCAGTTTGGTGTCATCAAAATTGTTGGGAAAGTATTTCCCTACATGCACCCGCATGTCTTCTTTGTTTGATTAGTTTAACTGATTCTAATATTTCAATAATTGCAGCATTGATTCATCCTATTTTTCGTTTTTTATATATTGGTGCATATATATTTAATATCCCCACAGCTAGAGGTTTAATGTGGGCCTCAGGAATTTTTACAACACTTTTGCTTTACAAAGAGGGCTTAACTCAATTGATATAAACTTTTAAACAATAAACTTTTCTAAATCTTTTAATTGATATTCATTGATTAGTTCCACTTTATTTGATTTTGCTAGTTGATGAGCAGACTTTGTAAAGCCAGATTTTGAGACTATTATTGCATGTGTACCTTTCCAAAATAATTTACCAGCTGAAATTTCCTGAACTGCTTTATTCCCAATGGCTTTTTCATGATCTTTGCATTGTATACATATTCTCAAATCATTTATTGACGCAATTAAGTCAACCCCTTGATCTCCTGTAATAGGGGTTTCTTTTACTTCCCAGCCATTTTGTTTGAGAATTTCCATACAATGATTTTCAAATCTAATACCTTTTTTGTAGTTTGCCTTTTTTTTACTTGAGTAGTTTTTTTCTATTAGGTTTAAGCATGATTTCTCAATTTGACTTGCTATGAAAACAAACCAATCTTCAGTCTCGAGCTTTCTAATAGATCCAATTATCTCATCATCAATAGTAGGATTTTCTTTGCAATAGGATCTCCACTTTTCGAAAAATAATTCTGTACTTCCAAATTCTTTTAAAATTACTTTTTCATAGAAGTATGGTATACCCTCTTTAAATCGCTTAGATCCATTAAATATATTTTTCTCAATGGCTTTTTCATCAAGAGGTGGATTGCCAATCCATTTTTTATAATCCTCGATACCGTAAGCATCTATTTCCCTTAATCTGATCCTCTCCTCTAACAAATTGTATTTGTTCTCGTCAATTAATTTATTAATTGTTTGAATAAAGAAATTAGAATTTAAGGCATTGTTTAATTTGAACTTTTTCTTCTTAATTTGATAATCTCTTACAATTATAAAAATTAAAAAAATGATAAAAATAATTAAAATAAAAAAATTTTTCATTAAAGATTTTTATTTTCTATCTAAAAAGTTTTTGTTTTTCTAATAACAAAATTATTTTTTGTTATTACTGAAGATTCATTTACTTCAAACCCATTAATTGCTGATATTTCTCCTTTGATGCCTTCTAATGTTAATTGCTCGATAATGCCTTTTATTACTTCATCCTCGACCAATTTTCTATCAATTCTTTCAGGTGTAATATCTGTAAGCCATTTTGAGGTCTTTTTTTTTACAACCTCAGTAGGGTTAGTTATTTTTAAGTAGATAGCCATTTTTTAAGTCATTCAGTTGAATTATAAGCATTAAATCTTCTTAACTTTTATTATTGTCATTACTTTCCCACTCAAGAAATTGAAAAACAAAAATTGCAAAGATTGAGAAAAAAACTATAAACAATCCTAACCATCCTATAAATTTGTGCTCTGTAAAAAGATTTGTGAGCATTGATTTTTCTTGATATCTTGATTCCATTTCATATTGATAGGAATCAATAACTTGAAATATATTCATAATTAATAAATCGCTGAATTGGCGGATAATAATTTCAACCATTTAATTTACTAAAGGCTTCCGATAAGAAATCTGGTCTTTTTCTTATTATAGAAAAATTCATTTTATTTATTAAGACTAAATTGACTTCAGCAATCGTTAAGATTTCATTTTTCTTGTTATGAAATTTTGAAATTACATTAATCCTAGGACTTTTATCAATATTGAATTCGCTCTTGATTATTATTTTTTCACCAAGAAATAAAGGAGATTTATATTTTATAGAAGTATTGATTAAAGGTAAATCTAAGCCATTTTTAGTTAGTTCGAAATAACTTATACCTACTTCTGAAAGCGCATTTATTCGGCTTTCTTCAAGCCAATTAAAATATTTACCGTGCCACATTACTCCTGCATGATCTGCATGTTGAGGTAAAACAATTTTTTCTATTTTCCAAACTGGTTTTGAGTTCATCTTTTATTTAGAAAATTTTAATTCAATGAAAAAACATATTTTGATATTCTAGATTAATTTTATTTATTAAGATAAGAATCATCAAAACTATATTTATAAAGTTATGTTTAATCGTAAAAATAAAAGTAGAAAAATGAAGAAAATTTTTCAATGGGAAGAATATTTAAATTGGAAAAATATGTCAAAGGAACAGAAATTAAATTTCAAGAGGGCGTGCTTATTCCCCTTTCTCGTCTATATGGTTTATGTTTTTCTTAATCAGTACTCCTTAGCAATTCTTTTGTTACTAGGTCTTTATTTTTTAATTAGATTTAAAAATAGAAATAAGTTGGGAAGATGAATATTTTTTGATTTTGATTTATATAGATTTGTTTTAAAATTATCTAGTTTTTCTAAATAACACTATTGGCATATAAAAATAGTATTAGATAAATTTTTTTTATGAAAAAAATTGTTTTGTTTTTATGTGTATTAGCTTTTTCAATATTTTCTAATACGAATAATTTATTAGCAAAAGAAATTGAAAATAACATTAAAGATAATATTTCTAATGAAATTAAAGAAATTAAGCCTGATAATAAAAAAACTAATATTTCTAATTCTTTGGGAGAAGATATATTTGGTGATGAACAAACCTTTCCATTCGTTGCAGGTTTAGGGAAAAATGCAGCACATTGATTTTAAGGTCCTTGATAACGTAGAAAAGATTTTTTAATACTAATGAAAGGTCTTAGGGTCCTAGAACTTTCTGAAGCACTTACTGTTGATATCGCTGATATATTAGCTGTCTGTGCAATTTTAAAAATAAAAGCAACATCAAGATTAAGCATGCTTTCATTTGAAGAATGTAAAAAGATAACTGATTACTATGAAAATAAAAATTAGAATTTTTTTATAAATTATTTTATTCTTTAATGTCTTTAATCATTGATACTAAAGTTGAATGAATTTCTTCTTCAGATATTTCATTTTTAAAATTGATAATTGCTGATTGGCCATCGTAATTGATTTTTATATAACTATTATTAATTTCTTCCATATAGGCATTCTCAAATGTTGATATCTTACCATAATGGTTAAGATATTTGTGCACTGAATCTATGTGATCATTGTTCATGTGATCACATACTCTTTTACTTGTTTCTTTACTAATAATTTTCATTTAAAAAATAATTTTTTTTAAGCTAATCTATTATTTTCATTATTCAAAGTTTTAATCATTTTAATTATTAAATTTTTAACTTCATTTTTATCAACAGCTCTTACCAGGTTATTTCTCAAATTTGATGCTCCCTTAAAGTCTTTGCATGTCCATGAGATATGTTTTCTTGCAATTAGTAATCCGTGATCTCCTTTTTCTTTTATTAATTCATCAAGATGCTCAATAATTAAATATAGTTTTTCTTCTGTGTTTGGTTCTTTAAAATTTTTATTTTCTCTAAGAGCATAATCTATTTCTCCAATTTTCCATGGGGATCCTAAAATTCCTCGTCCAATCATTACACCATCAGCATTTGTTTTTTTTAAACAATTAAGAGCGTCATCTGGATTTTTGATATCTCCATTAGCAATTACTGGAATTTCCAATAACTTTTTAAGGGACCCGATCATTTCCCAATCTGACTTGCCTGAAAAACCCTGTTTTCTAGTTCTTCCATGAAGTGTGATCATCGTTGCTCCCGCATCTTGAAGTTTAAATAAGAAATCCTCTATATTTTCTTCTTTACTATCCCATCCGAGTCGTGTTTTTACTGTTACTGGTACCCTAACAGCTTTTACAACATTTTTGACTAATTCTATAGCAAGTTTTCGGTCTTTAATTAAGGCACTGCCTCCACCTTTCTTTGCAATTTTTTTTACTGGACATCCCATATTTATATCAATTAAGAAAGCTCCAGAGTCCTCAGCTTGTTTTGCCGCTTCAGAAACAGCATATGGCCTATTATCAAATATTTGTACTCCAATTGGACCTTCTTCTAAATCTATTTGATTAATTTTTTGTGTGCCATATCCTTTTTTAAGACTTGTGGCATTTATCATTTCTGTAAAAAGTAAAGAGTTCGGAGCCCATTTACGTACCAGTCGTCTAAAAATGTTATCTGTAACTCCTGCTAATGGCGATAGCATTACCTTACTCGTAATTATCCTGTTAATTCCCCTTCCTTTTAGCCTTATATTTGAAGACATAATAATTTAAATTTATTTAATCTTTATTTATTATAAATTCAGGTATGGATCTGATTTTATGTTTTATATTTATTTCTTAATTTATAATAAGTGCTTTTACTTAAATAGGCCTAATTGATTACTTTTTTTGCTAGCTTATATTGAGTTGAAATTTATAAAGGAAATTTTTCTTGTTTATATTAGTATCTATTTTTCTTCCTATAATTATTTTTATTGCACCAATAAATGTAAATGCTGCGCAAGTTAATTTAGATTTATCAACTGCTCAAACATCTGTAGGCAAAAGATTTGCTAAAGTTTTTTGTGATGCTAAGAGGGAAGGTTTAGATTCTGATTTTGCTAGTGAATATGCTTTGAATAATACATATTTGAAATTTGTAGCATTTCCAGATGATGACGAGTATTTGGCTGATTTATGGAATTTCACCCATCATAATATATTAGATAATTGTGGTGAATTTGTAGATATAAATGATCTAAAAGAACTAGAAATTTTTTTTAAAGAAGAAGGTCTAATTGCATCAAATAGGGAACTTTATTTACCAACTTTTGAGAATAATTAGATTAAATTTTTAGCATGTACTAAAATATAAATAGAATATGATATTTTATGAAACTATTAGGTTTAAATTCACCTGAAATATTCATAATATTAGTAATTTTACTTTCGATTTTAGGTACAAAAAGAGTTGAAAAAGGTTTCTTATTATTCAAAAAACTACTAAAGTTCCTCTTAAGTAAAGATGAAGATCAAAGCTCAGCAAATTCAAAAGTAAAACTAGAGGAACGAGAAGAAAGTGAGGTTAAAGAAGAAATAGTAGAGGCAGAAGTAGAATCAGAGGAACCAGAAGAAAGTAAAGTTAAAGAAGAAATAGTAGAGGCAGAAGTAAAATCAGAGGAACCAGAAGAAAGTGAAGTTAAAGAAGAAATAGTAGAGGCGGAAGTAAAATCAGAGGAACCAGAAGAAAGTGAAGTTAAAGAAGAAATAGTAGAGGCAGAAGTAAAATCAGAGGAACCAGAAGAAAGTGAAGTTAAAGAAGAAATAGTAGAGGCAGAAGTAAAATCAATCAAACCTAAAAAAAGAACTGTTAAAGATGAAATAATAGACGTAGAAGTGGATATTGATAATAAATAAGTTTCTAATTTAAATTAAATAATTTTAGAAAGGCTTTAATCATAAATATTAGATAGTTATATAATAGTTTGGTTATTTTTTAAATTCAATATTGGTCTTTATTATTAATATTTTAATTTGAATTATAAGACGTCTGTTATGAATCTAAAGCTACCTCGATAGCTGCTATTAAGTTTTCGTCAAAGGGTTTAACACCTGGTTTGAATCTTGCAATTACTTTACTATCTTTTCCTATCAGAAACTTTTCGAAATTCCATTCAACATCTCCTTTAGGTTCAACTTTGTTAAGAGTAGTGTATGGTTCTGTGGTGTTGCCTTTGGCATGAACTTTTTCATAGATTTCAAACTTAACTCCATATTTTGTTGTGCAAAAATCTTTTATTTCTGAAAGAGAGTCTGGTTCTTGTTTTCCGAAGTCATTACAAGGAAATGCAAGTATTCTTAGGCCTTTGCTTGAATATAAATCATGTAGCTTTTGAAGATCCTCATACTGCGCAGTGTTTCCGCAATAACTAGCTACATTAACAATTAAAATTACTTCCCCTGAATATTCACCTAGTTTTATGGATGATCCGTCTGCGGAAAGAACAGTAGTATTTTGTACGTCAACTTGCATGTCTAAAAAAAATCACCCTTTGAAGATAGCATTGTATAGACTTTATTGTGTTTAATTTATATTGTAATTTTGGTTATTTCTTTCATAAGTTTTAATTTTTCATCTATTTAACCATTTATAATTAATATTATTAATCAGTTTAAATTTGGACCCTTTGGACCCTTTGGACCCACTTACTGAAATCATTAATTCCGGTCAAGGTTTTTCACCTGCAATTGCTATAGAAAGAATTATTTGGGCAATGATTGGAATCTTTTTTTTAGGAGCAATTTCAAGATCAATAACTAACGGCATGCGAAGTCAAAATTGGTTTGGTAGAAATTTTTTATTTAGTTTTTCTAAAGATAAAAAAATTACAGATGATACATCTTCACAACCTTCTGGCGATGAGGAATAAGTTTTATATATGAAAGAATCAATTTTTTCAAAAAAGAGAATTTTATTACTTGGAAGTGGCGAGCTTGGAAAAGAATTAGTTATAGAATCCAAAAGATTAGGATTAGAAGTTATTGCAATTGATCGATATGAAAAAGCTCCTGCAATGCAAGTTGCTGATTATTCAAGAGTAATTGATATGGGAGATAAAAATATTTTAAAAAATGTTATAAAAGAATTTAAGCCTGACTATGTTGTCCCAGAAATAGAGGCACTTTCAATTGAAGCCCTAAAAGAACTGGAGTATGAAGGATTCAATATTGTTCCCAACGCTAGAACTGTTGAAATTACAATGAATCGAGATAAAATTAGGGATTTAGCTTCTAGAGATTTAAAAATTAAAACTGCAAAGTTTGATTATATTTTTGAATTTGATGATTTAGAAAAAAAAGTAGATGAAATTGGATTCCCACTTTTACTTAAGCCTTTAATGAGCTCTTCAGGAAAAGGGCAGAGTTTGGTTGAAACAAAAAATGATTTACAAAATGCATGGAAACAGGCACAAGCAAATTCAAGAGGAAAGGTTAAAGGTGTAATTATTGAAGAATTTATTAATTTTGATTTTGAGTTTACTCTTCTTACTGTAAGAAAAGAAAATGGTGAAAATATTTTTTGTTTACCAATTGGACATCTTCAATCTAATGGAGACTATCAATGTAGTTGGCAACCTATAGAGATTAAGGAGTCCTTAATTATTGAAGCTAAGAAAATGACAAGTAGAATATTAAATAACCTTAATGGAGCTGGATTATACGGAGTAGAGTTTTTTATAAAAGGAAGTGAGGTTATATTTTCAGAATTATCTCCAAGACCACATGATACTGGTATGGTTACATTAGTTAGTCAAAATATTAATGAATTTGAATTACATTTAAGGGCTTTTTTAAATTTACCAATACCACGCATAGAACTAATAGAACCCTCTGCAACCAGAGTTATACTCTCTAACCAAGAGTATCAAAATCCTATTTATGAGGGTCTTAATGAAGCATTAGAATTTGAAAAGACAAAAGTGCTAATATTTGGCAAACCAGTTTCCAGAAAAGGCAGAAGAATGGGCGTTGTTCTCTCATCAAATTCTGACATTAATTTGGCTAGAAAAAATGCAGATGAAGCTGCTCTTAAAATAAAAGTTAGTACTACATAAATATTAAATAAAAATAACGAAAAAAATACTTATTTCCTTTGTTTTTGTTCTATGTCTCTACGGGTATTATTTGAGTAAGTTCTTTATTTCATAATGATAGAAAATTATAAAGGTTGGGATATAACTTTAAATTGGGATAATAAAGATTATCTCGAGAGGGATACTACTAAAAGTAATTTTATTAATCAAAAGGAAAAATGGATTGGTGTTCACTTAAGTGGTGAAAAAATCTATGGTTCTTCTCTAAAAGAAATTAGGCATATTATTGATTATCCTAGTTTGCATGCAAAGTAGGTTAGAAGATTTTTTTAATTATCCTGATTATTTTCATTATCTTCAATAAGTTCATTAGCAAGTTTTCTTAAATCTCCCTTAATCGAGACCCATGTAAAGGCGATTATAAAAATTGAAGCAGATATTGCAACAGTGATTTTTTCGATAGGGGACATGCCAAGAGCAATAGCAAACATTTCAAACCAAATACTAATTTTTCATTATATTGAATTTTTTTAAATAGTTAGAATCAATTTTTTTTTTGCAATGATATTTAATTAATCAAAATAATAAATAAAATTTAAATTACTTATTTAATGATTTATTGTTTCTGATTTAAATTTTATTCAGTAAGATTAGATTATGGAAAAAAAAAAGTGTCCCCAATGTAAAAATTTTATTTTAAAAACTTCCCCGACATGTTTATATTGTGGTAGACCTAATAAATTTATAACTAAGGAATACGTAAATAAAAAGTGGAATAAAGATAATAATAAAAATCTTTTAGATCATAGTCTTATTAATAAGTATATTATATTTATTTTATTATTAATTTTTACAATCGTTATTATTAAATTTAGTTAAATATCATCAAAAATCACTCTATTATTGCATCTAAAACTTCTTTAGTATTTTTTGATAGTTTATTTTTTTTAATCTTCTTTATTGTTTCTATCATATTACTTTTGTAGGGTTCTGAATAATATTTATATCTACTAAATACTTTTACAAAACGGGAAATTATTATTGGATTTAATTTGTCAAATTCAATTATCTTTTTTGCAATATATTTATAACCAGAACCATTAATTGCGTGAAAAGTACTATTTCTTGTTACGAATGTATTTAATATAGCTCTTAAAGTGTTTGGTGATTTTGAATCAAAAAACCTATTTTCAAATAATTTATCAATACTGCTTGTGTTTTCATCAAATTCTATAGATGCATTAAATGAGAACCAACTATCTAAAACGACACTATTATTTTTCCATTTATTGAAGAATATATTTGAAATAATTTTTCTTTCAGGACAATTAATTCTACTGAAAGAGTTCATTGCAGCTTTTGCTAGAGTCATCGAATTACTATCAACATAATTAATTATTTTGCCTTTAATTTCCCTATCATCACTGCGTAAGAGTAGCTTCCAAATAGTTTCGACTAGTTTTCTTTCATTTTTACCTTCTGGCCAAACTTTATCTAAATTTTTCTCTATTTCTTGGAGCTTAAAATGTAATTCTTCTTTTAATTTGGTACCGAACAAATGATTTAATTCGTCAATAGTTTTATATATCTTTAAAGGGTCTATATTTTCTATCTCCGATTCAATTTCAGCAAATGTCGGAATACTTAATAATTCTGATAAAAGGGATAAATTAATATCTTTATTTTTAATAAATGATATTAATGTGCTTATTAATTTATTTTCAATTTTATGATCTGGTTTTTCATCTAATCTGCATAAAATAATTTTTTTATAAAATACTTTTACAGTATTAGATAGTGTAAAAAAATCTTTTTCATATTTTAAGATTAAAAAATTTTCATCCATGCTAGTGTCTGATTCCCACTCAACAGGTGAAGAGAATTCGCGAAAATAAGTTACTAAAGGAATTTGGATGTGAGATCTTACATTACTAAAAATGAATTCTTGTTTTTTTGTTTTTAAAACAACTGTTTTTTCTATCGTTTTATTATCACTGCAAAATATAGCCAGATTTATAGGAATTATTAGAGGTAAATCATTATATGGGTTCTTCTTTATTGGATTACTTTGTGAGGCTTCAATTGTAAGTTTTTCGCCTGTTTGATCCCAGATTCTCTTGAATTTAATTTTTGGGGTCCCATTTTGCTTGTACCAGACTTTAAACTTTTCAGGATCGATTTCCTTATTTTGCCCTAAAATTTTATCGACAAATTGATCTATTGTTGCTGCCTTTCCATCATATGTTGAGATGTAATTACTAAATCCTTTATAGAAATTTTCATCTTTTACAAGCTTTTTAAGCATCCTAATTATTTCTGCTCCTTTCTCGTAAATCGTTGTCGTATAGAAATTGTCTATTTCTTGATATTTTTCAGGCATTACAGGATGTGATGTTGGACCAGAATCCTCTCTAAATTGATTTCTAATAAGAAATTTCGCATCATCAAGTCTCTTGATTGAACGATTATGAACATCTGCAGTGAATTCTTGATCTCTGAATACTGTTAAACCCTCTTTTAGAGATAGTTGAAACCAATCCCTACAAGTCACTCTATTCCCCGTCCAATTATGGAAGTATTCATGGGCGATCACACCCTCTATTCTTTCTAATTCTTCATCAGTTGTTGTTTCAGAATTAGCGAGTACTAGTTTTGAGTTGAAAATATTGAGACTTTTATTTTCCATTGCACCCATATTAAAGTGTCTGACTGCAACAATATTGAACAATGACAAATCGTATTCAAGGTTATATTTATCCTCGTCCCACTTCATAGATTTCTGTAAGGAACTTATTGCATGTTGAACATATTTTTCATCGCCATACTCAACATAAATATTTATTTTTACTTTTTTATTCGATTTTGTTATGAAATTGTCTTTCACACAATTAAGTTTCCCTGCTACCAATGCAAATAGATATGAGGGTTTCGGATATGGGTCTTCCCAAATTATTTCATGTCGATTATTTGCAAGATTATTTTCTTTTACGACGTTACCATTTGAAAGTAAGACAGGGTAATCATTCTTGTCTGCCTCAATTCTCACGGTGTATTTGCTTAGAATATCAGGCCTATCAGAGTGAAAACTTATTCTTCTAAATCCCTCCGCCTCACATTGCGTAGTTATAATCCCATTGCTCTCATACATTCCTAAAAGGGATGTATTTTCCTTCGGTTTAATTATTCCTTCTATTTTTAATGAAAAATTATCTTTGTTTATATTTTCAATTTTTAAGTTGTTTTTTTGCTGTTTGTAGTATTCCTTCCCCAGTAGTGAGTCATCTATAAATATTTTTTTTATTAATATATCCGTACCATCAAGAATTAGATTTCTGGTATTCTTATTTTTTTTTACCAATTTTAGTTTGGTCGTAACATTTACAGCATTTTTCTTAATTAGGAAGTCCAAAAAGATTTCTGGAATTTCATAATCAAAAACTTTGTAATCTTCAAGTTTTACATATCTTGAAATATTATTTTGGTTTTTAGGATAGTTCATCTTTATAAAGAAGTTCAGAAGTTAAAAAATCTAGAATACTTATTTTGAAATTATAAGTTTGGCTTATTATTTTCTGTTTCACAATAATGTGTTTTAATCTCTCCAGAAGGTATTAGTTCGTATAAAGAAGGATTATTAATATCAGGCGATCCGTCCTTATTAAATTGATACCTCCAGTCCCATTTTTTATCTGTAAAGGAAATATAATCTTTTCTTAGAGAATATGGAAGCATAAGCTTTTTTTTATTCCAATTAATATTTATAAATGCTCCTGGCTTTAACTCAGATATCTTTTCTACTATGGAAAAGTCGCCATTAATATTATTTCTCATAACAAGATTAAGCTTTGAATTTTCACATACATAGCTACTATTTAAAGCAAATAAAAGTATTGAGGTAATGAAAAATGAATGAATTTTTTTGATCTCCCTTAAACTAGATTTACTTTCAACCTTATTGACTTAATTAAAGATCTTTTTGGATCGATTTAAATCATAATAGATTGCATACTCTTTAGATCTACTAGATTACAATTTAATGCTTCTTCGTAATCCTGAACTGAAATAAAATTATTTAAAAAACCTGAATATTTTGCATCTCCGCCTGTGGTGCTTGAAAGTATATATTTTGGATTAAATTTGTTAATCAATTTAGGGATTACATCAGCACCTTTTACAAAAGAACCAACTAGGGGTAATTCTAAATTTTTTGTAGGAGTAATGACTGCATCAAGACTTTGCTTTTTTAAATTTTCATCAAGATATCCATGGGGTTCTATATAAAAACCATTATCTTGATCATCTTTAACAATATATCCGTTTTCTATTTGTGGCACAGGAGCCCCAGCAGTCGCTTCAAAACTTAAATTAAAAAGATTTGTTTTTTCAGTTGGCTTAAGCATTTTAATTTTACTAAAACCAATTTTTTTTAATGTTTCAACAGCACTTTTAGGGCAAATTATAGGAATATCCTTTCTGAACATTTCTAATGTTGGAACATGACAGTGGTCAGGTAATCCTTGGGTTAATAAAACAATATCTATTTTTTTATCTATTGAAATTTCTTCTTCTAATGATCCTTTAAAAAACCACTCACCTGGAGGAAATATTAAATCTCCCTTGAGCCAAGGATCAATAATTAAATTGGATTTTTTAAATTTGATAAGCCAACCATTTGAACCAAGGTAGGTCGCTTCAAAAGTCATTAAAATAAATTTATTTATTAGACTATAAGGTAATTTTGGCTTTATCGAGAAATTACTAATTTAGATTAGTTTGCTTCATTTAAGATTTGAAATGACTTTCTTTTTAGATTAAATATTAAAACTTGATTATCTTTATAACTAATCTCAAAGTTTTCTTTTTCTAGCATTTGTATTGGTATTAGAGCTAATCCTCCTGTTCCTGAAAATATGATTGGGATGGTGCTATTTTTAGTACCATTCATTTTTTGTAAGTCAATAGCTTGAGAAACTATTTTTCTGGCTTTATCAAATCCGTAGTCTTCTATTAATTCAGGCCATAAAAAGTTAACTAATTCATATTTCGAAAACTCAATTTGTACTGTTTTCATTAATAAGTAATATATATAGTGATTAATTAATTACGATATTTACTTAATTACTATTTTTAAACCTATCCATGACTAGTTGCAACATATCCACTACATCACCATCAGTTAAATTTAAATCCTTCTTTAAATCATTGCAAGTTAAATTCATTTCAAGTGCCGCTTCAGCCATATGATTAACTTTTTGGTTATCACCGCCCAATGAAATAAAGGGATTAAAGTTTTCTATCATTTAATACTTGTTGATACCACCTAGTTCTAGCTAAGAAATAATTAATTATCATTTATTGATACAGAAGCTTATAAATATGTTATTTAATATTTAGAAAGTTTTTACTTTTAAACTAGGGATATTGATATACCTTTTGATATCAATGCGAATCTTCTTGCTCTGATTAGTAACGGAAATATCAAATTTGTTCGTTTATTTGATTTAAACACTTTAGAAAGTAACATAAGTAAATTACTTGAGGGATTATTTATCTGTTTGCAAATAGTATTTATTGCATCTGCCCCGTGAAAGATCTCTTCATCTATCAAGAGAATAGCTCCTTTATCTAGGTCATAACCTTTATCTAGGAAGGATTTAATTAGAGTTAAATTTTTACGACCATCAAGAATTTTAAGATTATTTAGCTTGCTTTTGATCTCAAGGAGCTCAGCAAAATGATTGCAGAATGGGCATTCTCCATCATAAATAAAGGTGTAGTTGGAAGCCATTAGAAAAAATAGTTTTGATGGTCCTAAAGTGCGCCAACAAAATAATATTGCTCCAATAATAAAACAATTAATAAAAATTTTGTGGATTTTTATAAAGGGATAGTTAAGCGATTCTAATAATTACGAAGAAATGTCTCAATATAGGTATATTTTTCATAAAAATCTGTATGCTAACTCGAAGATATTATGTTTTAAAATCATGAATTTATTAGCTTCTTTTGCTTTAGGTGGTTTCAATCCATGGGCAGCAGGCTTTGGAATTGGTTCTTTAGTCCTCTTTGGTCTTGTTGGTCTTGTGGCTGGTCCAAACCTAAAGAATTTTGACCCTGATGCATAAAACATCATATTTAACATAGATTTTAAAAGACTCATTTGAGTCTTTTTTTATGCGGTTTTTAAAATTTAATTTTAGAATCAATCTAAATATATTCCGCCACAGAAATGTTGTTAAACCCTTTTTATCCATTTACTTTTTTGAAAATCTCTTCTCTTAAAGCTACTATTGTTTTTCTAGCAATACTTTTGATTAAATCTAATTTGCTTAGAATAAAAGGGGGACTAATAGGAGGTCTTTTTGCCTTGATACTTATATCAGGGATTTTTGCCTCTAGTACCATAGCTTTAGGATCTTTAGTTTATGCCTATCGATTAAAGAAGAACTCTAATTCTGATGATAATCAAATGCAGGATTTAGAAACTGTTAATGTTTAAGATATTTTGTAAATGAAATTCAGTTGGATAACTTAAAATGGAGTTCCAGGAACAAAATGCAAGACTAAAAATCCAAAACCGGCAGCAAAAACTATTGATACCGCGATGATTAGAAGGCCCGATGCCATTCCCCCTTCGTTAAACGCCATTTAATTTAGTTATTTTTAAATTAATAATAGAACAAATTTGTTCCCAGGTAATAGTTCTAATTACTTATATATCATCCAAATTTATTAGTAATAGTGAATAAAAGTAAAAATATGGAAGTTAATGAGATGATAAAACCAAATATTATTAATGGTTTAGATTTGACGTTTTCTTCTTTCTTAAGCTTATTTTTTGAAGAAGGAAAATTTTTATCTTTTTTTTTATAAATAAGATTGGAAAAAGGTTTAATCACGATAAATTTTAGATTTGAGCTAATTACCCTAAAGTTTTGAACAAATCTTTATGGTAATCAACTACATTTTGACAACTTATTACAGGTGTAAATTCCATATGAATGCCAAATTTGGCTCTCCATGGAGCAAAATGCTCAAAAATTTCTTTATCACTCTCTGCCTTACATAAACAAACTACTCTACCCTCCCCTGGAGCATGAACTCTAAATAACATTTCAAATTTATCTGTTTTATCTGATTTTGCAATTTCACCGTTTTCCCAAGCTTCTACAAATAGTTGATAAGCTTTCACTTGATTCTCAATATCTGGGAATTGGCAGTCAGCAAGAAATAATTGCATTGGAGTATTCTTAAGGTTTAACTTATTATCCCTCAAATACTTATTTATTAATTGGACTGTTTGAATTTGAAGATCAGAAGAAGAATATTTTTCTAAATAAAGTGAGAAGAGAGAGTCTCAAGGAATTTCCCAATATCTTTTTTATATAAACTATCTGTGATTTTTAAAGAGAATAATTCATAATCCTTTATATCTTTTTTTTTTCCAAAATTAATATTTCCCTTTATCGAAATATTTTTCATGATTTTATTTATCACTATTTAAAATTTAAACAAATATATGCAAAAGACAAATTTCTTTACATTATGTCTTTTTGGAGAGATATTTTAAAAGCTAATAGATAATAATTAGATTATTTAATTTAAGGGTTAATTAATTTTCCTAGAATATATAAAAAAGAATTAGTTAAAGAAAAAATTACAGTTAATAGAGATGCAATAACGGGTAATAAATTGAACCACAATTGCGAAGTTGTCATTTTTGAATCAATAGGCAGAAAATTGGTTCTTTTTTTAATTCTTATTTGTAACCAAAAAATAGATAAAGGATAAATAATTCTTGAGAAAGTAATTATCATTGAAGGCAAAATACCTTTGTTTGAATAAAGTATAAATCCTGAAAAAAAGTATATCGCCCAAACTAGAATTCTTTGAATTAGAATTAGTTTTTTGCTTTTGGCAGACATTATTAATTAATTTTTATAATTTTAGTCATTTTATATCTTTCAAAAAAAATGTTATTTATAATAACTTTTTCTTTACGTATAATTTTCCATTCATTTTTAAGAAATAATTCATAACTTATTAAGCTCGCTTCAGTATAGAGAGAATCTAAACCTTCTTTTTTAGCTTCATCTTCTAATTTAAGAAGTAACTTAGAGCCGCAACCTTTTCTTTGGAATTTACCTTTACAGTAAAATAACGCAATTCTATCGTTGGGATATCTTGTGGCAAAAGCAATAATAATTCCTTGTTTACTTATAAGCCATCCTTTTCCTTTAATTATTGACTTATGAAAATTTGGGTTATTCCAAGCTTGGCTTGACCAGGCTCTTTTTTGTTCTTGACTATAAATTTTTTCATCTAAAGATTGTATTGAATCAAAATAAACCTTCTTTAATTCCAGTTGATCTTTAATGGTAATTTGTCTTAAATTCATATACAAATATTTTATTTAATATGCCTAGTAAAAATATAGTCGCAATTGGGGGAGGAGGGTTTGGACGTTCATTAGGCTCTCTTGAAATTGAAAAATATATAGTTTCTGTAAGTAATAAAAAAAGACCTAAAATTTGCTTTATCCCAACAGCATCTGGCGATAGTAGTTTATACAAACTAAATTTTTATAGAGCTTTTTCTAAACTTGATTGTATAACAAGCCATATTGATTTCTTCTCTAGAACAGAAAACTTAGAGGAGAAAGTCTTAAATCAAGACATTATTTATGTTGGCGGAGGAAATACAAAAAGTATGTTAGCTGTTTGGAGAGAATGGAATTTACATAAAATTTTGCGAAATGCTTATGAAAAAGGAATTGTAATGAGTGGTGTGAGTGCTGGGGCTATTTGTTGGTTCGATAAGGGTATAACTGATTCTTATGCTAAAGAATTAGCAATAATTGATTGCTTAGGAATTGTTAAAGGTATTGCCTGCCCGCATTTCGATGAAGAGAAAGAGAGGGAACCTTACGTTAATGATGTTATTCAGAGAGAAATTATTGAATCTTGTATATGTATTGAGGGCAATTGTGCCTTGCATATTAAAAATGATTTTGACTATTCCTCAATTGATTTTGGTAATGGTAGAAACTGTTTTAGAGTAACAAGGGAAAGTAGTCTTATAAAGAAAGAAATTCTATGAAACGAAAATATTTTTAATATTTTTTATATCTCATCATTCTTCGAGATAGAAGTAAATTCAATCCCTTTGTATTTTACGAAAGATGCAGTCCAAACTTCTTTTGAGAGATTGCCAAGGTATTTTAGAAACTGTTGTGTGTCGCCGTCTCTTATCCATTCAGATTTAATGAATGGAAGCTCTTTCTGCATTCTTTTAGGATGCATATGGACCAAGAGCAAACCTTTTTCTTCAGAAGCCCTTTTTAAAGCACCTTCATCACTTCTTTGAAAAACTCTCATTAGAAGATTTAAAATTACCTCTTCTCCAAGTTTCTTGAAATTTTCTGATTCATCTAAATTATCTTTAATTTCTTTACCTCCAAGAGGCATTGCTCTAACTAAGTTTTGCTCTATTAAAGCTATTGCAATTAGATAATCTTGGCTAGCCATATTCTAAAATGATACTTTTTCGATATTCTAACCTCTCGAGTTCATGAAAATCTTTCATGGATTAAATATCTGCTATTAGAGGAAAGGAAATAATTTATTAATTTCTTATACAATTAAGCCTCAGTTTTTTATTTATATTAATTAGTAAAATTAAAATTATTTGTCATGAGACATTTTTTGTTTCTATTTTTAGGGTTTTTTGCAGGTCTATATTTGTCATGGCCTGGTTTTTTAATACTAGAAAATTGGAAATGTTTTAATGAAATTATTGCAAAATCTGCAGATAATAAAATTTCTTTCAAAGCTGCATTCGAGATTTCCCCAAGTTATTTGCTAAAACCTAAGAATAGAACGATGGCTTCAAAAATAAGAATCGTAGCTGATGCCTGTTTTCGTTAATATGTTATGGGATGAAATTTGAATACTAAATAATGGACAATAATACAAGATTTGAATTGTCATTTAAAAATATTTCTCAGTTAGAAAAAAAACTTAATTTCTGCAAATTAAATAATATAAAAAATATCAATATTCCATGTAAAGGAACTATAAAGAAGGATTTATTTAATTCAACTATTAAATATATATCTAAAAACTATAAAGAATTCAATGTGACCTATCACTATAGTCTTTATCATCAATATTCAAAAAATAAAGAAAAATCATATCAGGATTTTTTAGATTTTGTTAAAAATTCTCAATTTAATAGAAATTATGGAATTCTGCTTGTGTCGGGATCAAATAAGAAAAAAAACTTTGAATCAGTTGATGTATTAGCTTATTTAAAAAAAGAAAAAAATTTAAAAGTTAACTTAGGTGTTGCTTACAATCCATACTTGAAAAAATATTATAATGTTACTTCCGAAAGAGAAAGGTTCGAAAGAAAAATTTCGACTGGATTAATAAATTCAATTTGGTTTCAATATGGCACTGATATTAAAGTTATTCAGAATGAAGTGACTTATCTCAAGAGCATAACAAAAGATGAAAAATTAAATCTATTTGGAAGTTTATTTATTCCTTCTAAACTATTTATAGCGCAGTTTAAATTTCGTCCTTGGAAAGAGGTATACATATCAGAAAAGTATTTATATACTTTGGATAATTTTTTTGATTTCACTTGCGATTTGGTTAGTTTTTATAAAAATAATAATATTACTCCTGTAATTGAATCTGATTTTTCAACATCTGAGAAGCTTGATTCTGTTTATAGTTTTTTAGAAAATGAAGGATAATTTCTGACAATATTAAATGTATGAAAAGTGATTTTACATATGACTTATTAATAATAGGAGGAGGTATATCTGCGTGTGTTTTCGCCTCTAGGTATCTGAAAAATAATATTACAAAAAAGGTTGCATTAATTGAAACTGGTCGTGGACTTGGAGGGAGATCAAGTACAAGAATAAGCAAAAGATTTAAAGGATGGGAATTAAATCATGGTTCTCCAAATTTTAATATATCTAATAGTAAAAATAATCTAATTTTAAAAAGTTATATTGATGAGTTATTGGAAAATAAATATATAGAAATTGACGACTCAGAAATATTTTTTCTAAATGAAGATTCTAATTTTGAAACCATAATAAAATCCCAATTTTCTTGCGGGGTTAATTATCTATCTTTAGATTCTATGAGTGAATTATCGAAAAAGATAATTGAGTCAAATGATTTAAAAGGGAAAATTGATTTTTTCTTTGAAACCTTAATAGTTGATTTGAAATTTAACGATAAGGAATGGATAATAACATCAAAAAATGGGAACAAATTTAAGTCTAAATATCTTATTAGTTCAACTAATTTGTTATTACATAAAAGATCATTGAAAATATTAAACATAAATCAAATTCCATTAAGAAAAGCTATTCCTATAAATTATGATAAAAAAATAGATTTACTATTAAATTCTTTAGAAGAACAAACATTTATTCCTAGGTTAACTTTTTTAATATATACAAATGAAAATTATAGTTATAAAGATTTTTATTCTAAAAGACTAAGGTATTTTTATTTAAACAATAATTTAGAAAAAAAATATAGATTTGAAAGAATTATTTTTCAGTTACAAGATAATAATAAACTAGGAATTGTAGTACATTCAAAAAATATAGAGTTAATTAATTCCTATTTAAATTCTAAAGATGAAGAGGTTTTTAAACAAAATATAATTACAAATTTCAATAAACTGTTTGAAGATAATTCTGTAGTAAATCAATTAACTTTTGATGAAAAAATATCTATTATGAAATGGAGAGCCTCACAGCCTTCTGGCATTGCCATCCCATTATCTTTACAATTTAGTAAAAAATATAGAATTGGATTTTGCGGAGACTGGTTTAAGGGAGAAGGATTTGGCAGAATTGAAGGCTCAATTCTAAGTGCTTTAATATTAGAGAAAAAAATTAAAGATTTAATTAAATAATTTTTTCAGAATCTGATCTAGATCAGTGTTTTTTTCAATAATGAATTTATTTGTATTTTTTCTTATCCTATTAGGGTCGAATTTTTTGTAATAAATGTCCCAAGATTTTAAGAAATCATTTTCAGCTTGTTTTTTGTCCTTCCCCCTTTCTTTAATATCTCTTTGAACAACTCTTTTCATGCAATCATTTTTTCTGATTTTTATTTCTAAAAAATAATAATCTTTATTATTTAATGATTTTGAGAATTCATTAGCAAAAATACCTTCAACTATTAAAAAACTTATATTATTTGTTTCGTTTAAGATATTTTGAGTTGTTTTCTTTTCGAAATTATAATATCGATCATAGATTGCAATTCCATTCTTATAAATATAATCAAGATCTTTTTTTAATAGTTTTTTATTAAAACTAATACTTCTATCAAAAAAACCTTCTATAAATTTTGACAGTATTTTGCTTATTAAACCTGTCTTATAGTAATTGTCAGTACTTAAAACAATACCATTTTTATTTTTTTTTATTATTTGATTTGATAAAGTTGTTTTACCGCTTCCAGAAGGTCCACTTATAAATATAAGCTTCATTTTTTAATCAACTCTTTATAAAGATTTTAACTTTACTTTTAATAAATACTTTCTATTTTTGAAAGAACATTTTTTCTTTTTTATATTTTTAAGATAATATTGAATACCTTGCAATGGCTCGCAAGCTTGCATAAATATTAAATATGTGTCTTTATATAATTGTAAATAAATTATTTCTATTCAATTAGCTATTTTTTTGTTATTATTTCCACTTGGAATTTGATAATATACTAAATATAAAAGCTAATACTATTACTTATATTTTTTACAATGATTACTAAATTTCTCAGCAAACTAAAATCAATTCTATTTAAAAGTCCAGTATCCCCTGAAACTCCTTTAAAGAAAGAAAAAAAAGCAGCTATATCTGCAAAAACTTTAAAAACAAAAACAAAAACAAAAACAAAAAGCAAAACAAAAGTAGTTAATTCTAAGAAAAATATTGAGACTTTAACAACACTTCCAGGTGTTGGAGCAAAAAGCGCAAAAGCTTTGTATGAAGCTGGATTTAAAACAACAAAAGCAGTTATTGCTGCTGATGAAAAAGATCTTCTTGCTGTATCAGGAGTTGGAATTAATCTTGTTGAGAAGATTAAGAAGCTTAAATAGTTAAATTTTTTATTTCGAACTTTTCAAAAAATTAATAATATTAAAATTTCATATACTTTATAAGTTTTATCAGATTATCTTCTCCTTGCTTTTCTCCTCTGTTGCAACTTTCTTTTGTATTTTTCAATAGGTGTCTCGTGATGTCTAAGTCTTTTTAAATCTGCAAAAATTCCCGATTTAGATACTTGTCTTTTAAATCTTCTTAGGGCAGACTCAATTCCCTCGTTCTCTCCAACTGTAACTTGTGTCAAAATTTTTCTAATTAAAATTATATTCTAGCACTTCAACAGATATATTTAAAATAAAACTTTAATTCAAGGATTTATGGTTTATAAGATTTAATTTGCTTATTTTTTAGACCATTCAACAAATCTTTTTTTATTACTTTTTATATCTTGTAAAGATTCAAAAAAATATTTTTCCCAATTATCTTTAGGCAGTCCAAGAAATAACATTAGATTTAATGGGTATTGATTGCTATCTGAACAATTTCTAAAATCATCCCTGAATAAAAAGATTTCCTTTTTTAGAGCAATTGCGATACCCAATTCAATCATCACCCCTTCATCAGGCGGATTTCCATTAACAATAGCAAATATACAATCACATTCTTTTAAATCATGGAAATTACTTCTGGCAACCTCATATGCCCATCCATTTTCTTTTTGTATTAATTGTTTTGATCTCTCAAAAGGTTCAAATACTTCTACATTTAATTCATTAAAGATTTCAATAAATTTATGTAAGAGAATTTTAGTTTGTTTTGAAAATCCATATGGATTTGCCAAATATAGTTTCTTTCTCAACTTAGACCTCTTTTTTTGATGAACTCTTCGCGGTCACTTTTTGAATTTAAAGTATTTTCCCAAGGGAAAACAATCCATTGGTTTTTTTTAGATATAAATACTGTATTCCACCATGTAGGTTTAATTTTACTAAATAATACAAAAAACATTGCTCCTTCAATATCCCTATAGTTCTTTAATGTAAAACCAGTTTCATAAACATCATCTACTATTAGCGAATTTTTTATTGGTTCTGAAATTAATTTAATTTTTAATTTATGGCTTAGTGCTACAGCGAGACATAATCCACCACGAGGAACTCCATATATTCCGGAAAAATCCTTAAACCGACATTTATTAGCTATCTGTTCAACGCATTTATCAAATTCGACCCAAGTAAAATAACTTATCATCTTAATTTTTGTTTTTTTTGTTTGAAATAGCGTAATTTGAAGCAATTACACTTAAAAGTGCTACTACTTGCTCATTTGGACAGTTAGTATTTTTTTTTAAATTTTCACATTCATTTATTATTTTTGCGTATGTATCCTCGACAATACCATTCATCTCATCGATACTAAAAGAATATGGTTTATTCATTTTTTAATTATTATTTATTTTATTTTTACTTAAATCTCCAACGAAGTAAATATTTTGATTATTAAAAGATAAAATTAATCCCACATAGGATCATTTGATTTATCAACTCTAACTGAAGAAGGAACATAGGTATGTAAAGTTTCAATTTTTATAGCCCATTTTTTAGAGTTACCCTTTAGACTCTCGCTTTCAATTAGGTTTTTAAGGGGAATCCTTTTTCTAACTTTAAGAAGACCTATACAAGCTTCCCATGCTTCTTGATTCTTATAAATATCTAACCAAAAATCAAAAATATTTTCCAAGATTTCTAAAGGGATATCAAATGAAATTCCCATTGAAGGACTTCCAATTAAATAATTTTTTTTTCTTAGTTCACTTAATAAATTATCTACGTTTAAATTAATTGCTAAAAGAATTTCTTTCGCTGATTCATTACCTATTAATTCTTTTCTATGGCAATCTAAAAGTTTTTCGTCCTCAAGGATATTTTCATCACAATTTTTTATTCCTACAATCCAAAAACCTTCTCCATCATTTACTCCACTAGCAAGAAATAGATATTGAGGGGAAGACTCCAAGATTTCAAATCATTTTTCCATTTTTAACATTTTTTTTATGATATGAAAATAATTTTCAGTGCTATTGATAATTTAAACTCCTCGTAAAAAAAATTTTATTGTTAAAATAAGGTTTTATAAATGTTTGATTTAAGAGAACTAAGGCTTATGTTTTTGGATCCTACTGATTTGATTATTAATAATATAAATAAATATCTTTATAATAATAAAATAATAAAATTTATTTTTTCTTAGGAAATAATTTTCCAATCTTCTCCTTTTGCAAGTATTCTTTTTTAGTTCTTATTTTTTTATCTTCTAGTGATTCTTTATTAGTACTTACGGCATAAATAATATAAAAAATCATACCAGTAAATATTAATCCTAAGAGAATAATAAATATTCCTATAGGTTCACTGGGGCTGAAAATTTTGAGATCTAAAGCTGTATTTAGGGAAATTATCATCAATTAAGTAATTCCTTAAAGAAATTTATGGAAATCTAATTGATTTCTTCGTACCCAAAAAATGTAGTATTGTCAGAGTCTTTATACCCATTAGCTGCTTCCTGTGGATTCTGACTATCAATTTTTCTTGCTTTAGCATGAATCATGTTGAATGGGAAAATTACAGCTCCTACGAAAAAATGAAGGATTAAAAAGTCTGAAGGTAATCCATTTGTCCAGTCAGGGAAAAATAGCAATGTCATCAATGATTCGTTCATATTGGTAGTCAAATAAACCTCTGACTATTATTGCTGAACTTATTGCAATACTTTAAATTTTTAATAAATTGAAATTTAATTTGCTGTTAATAATTATCAGATTAAATTGAAAAAAAAATTAAAATAAACTAATATATTTTCAATAAGGGTTGATAAATAACTATTGTTAAAATTCATTTTTGGTATTCTTTTATTTACATGTTTTTTACTAAAACCTTCAGTTGGTTTAGCTTTTGATACTTCAGACCCAAGTGTTAGTTTGCTACAAAATAGGATTACTAATAATTTCTCTAGGGAATATTGCAAGGCTATTCAAAATGGTTTTTCTAAAGATGAGGCAATGAAATCAGCTATTGTAAAAACTGAAAACATTATATCTTTTTCTTATAATCCACAGAAAAAATGGATTGAGAAAAGTGACTTGGCTAATCAAATTTCATTGCAAGTAGTAAATGTTTGCGGACCTTCAATTGGATTGATTGGAAAGGAGGGCGTCAATTACTTTAAATCATATTTTCTTGAAATTTATGAAAAAACTACTCCAGACAAAAATTTTTCTAGATAGGTTAGTTTAATGAACAATATTTCAGACAAATTAGTAATGACGATAATATTGATTACTATTCTTTTTGTTTTTGGATTAATTTTTTCAGTAAAGTCTCCAGAGAGAAAGGTTATAGATTCGCCTATAATGTGGAAAGATGACTATTCTAATATTGCACTTTTCAGAAGCGATAAAATAAATTCAGAAATAAAAAGATTAATTTAAATAAAAATTCATTTTTTACCAAAATAGGAAAACTCTATTTAACCATTTACAAAAATATTTTTTCCGATCTCAATCAATTTATTATTTCATTTTTAATTTAAGTAGTTCAAAAGAACTGAAGCAAGTTTTAATTCTTCATTTAACCATGCTCGTATCGCCATAGCCCTTCGAGGATCATAAAAATTTTGTTTTCTATACCAACTAAGAACTTCTGAATCTGATTTCTTACCATTACATGACAAACAACATGGCACGCAATTACTAGTACTACTAATCCCCCCTTTTGACATTGGGTGAAGGTGGTCAAGTGATTCTGAGGGTTTACCGCAATAAATACATTTATACTTAGTAAGTCTATTAAGTGATTCTCTCCAATTTTTATTACTTATCTTGGGACAAAACTGATCAAGGTAAATTGCATCTTGGCTATGCATAATATTCTTGATATTTTTTTGATAATAACAGTTTTTTTTTAAGTATGATTGAAAAAGATAAGATAAGACTTTTTAAGTCATATCTTTCTTATTAAAAGAATAATCTTTAATTAAAACACAGGTAATTTATAGTTAATGCTTTATTTATTAACAATATTATTCGGAAATTTTGATCATTCTTTATTTAAAAGTATTTATATCTTTTTGTTATCATTTTTTTCTAATACTTTCTCAGCAATTTCTGGAGGAGGAGCAGGATTACTTCAATT
Organism: Prochlorococcus sp. scB243_495D8; assembly: GCA_000634195.1. GTDB lineage: Bacteria > Cyanobacteriota > Cyanobacteriia > PCC-6307 > Cyanobiaceae > Prochlorococcus_A. The sequence goes on along the minus strand of JFLT01000151.1, from coordinate 5,263 downwards.
ACCAGCATTGATTTTATCTGGTGTTCCTTATTATCAGGCTCTGGCTAGTCATAAATTAGCAACAGTAGCACTAGGAGTAGGGGGTTCTTTAAGAAATTACAAATCTTTAGGTAATGATATAAGTGTTGCTTGGCAAATTTTAATTTTTGGATTGCCAGGAGTAATTTTAGGTTCTTCTATAGTTGAATTTATATCAGAAAAATATTTGTACTTAATTTTAGGAATAATATCTATATTATTGGCTTTTTACTCATTCCTTAAACCAGACTTGGGGTTATCCTCTGGTAAAAATAAGCCTAATTTAGTTCATAAAATTAGATTTTCAATTTTTATTTTCCTTATAGGGATTTTAAATGGTTCTATTTCTTCAGGTACTGGATTGCTTGTAACAATACTATTAATAAAAACTTTTGAAATGGATTTTCTTCGAGCTATATGTTTGACATTCTTTACTGTGGGAGTTTTTTGGAATTTTATCGGAGCTGTTTTTTTGACAAAAATAGGATCGGTTCCTTCAAATTTATTATTAATATTAATAATTGGCTCTTTTACAGGAGGATACTTCGGGGCTCATTTATCAAAGTTAAATGGAAATATACTTATTAAGAAAACTTTCACAACAGTTTGTATTTTGGTTGGTATTAGCTTATTTATTAAATCCATAAAAATGTTTTTTATAAATTAATTGAGAATACTCATAAATTTGTGATGTAAAAGTCTAAAGCATGTTTTTTAGTTAAAAGTATTAATTCATTCTTATCATTATTCATTATCAAAGGGGTTAATGAATAACTATTTTTATCAAATAATACTTTTAGAGAAAACTAATTTAAAAGCAAAAAAAAGGCCTCACATATGTGAGACCGGGTGATGGGGAACCTTATTTTTAAACCAATTTCTTAAAAATTGCAACCCCCTATCTGTAGTGCAAAATAACTGGGTCTCATACACTACAGATAGTGCTTTAATGATTTCCGTATAAGTGAATTAAAAAATTATTAAATAATTTTGAAACTTTAAAATTTTATGAATAATAATCTTATTTCATGATTGCAAGTGTTTTTTGTAATTTAACTTGTTAAAAATGTCATGCATTGTATTATTCGTAAGAACTTTGCTAGTCAAAAACGTTAATGATTGAATTAACATTACTTACTCTTTTGAACTATGTTGGCGATAATTTCTGTGAATATAGAAATCTAGGCCATGATAATTATAAATCTTTACTTCTTTCCTACAGTGATGCAAGTAATAAATTTGGATCATTAGAGGTTAAAAAGGTTATTGAAAAGTCAGAAAATTTTAAAGTAACGGCTGTTGCTATTGCTGCAATTAAGTGCCCTCAACATATAGTTAAGTAATGAAGTTTGAATTAAAAACTGAAAATGAAAATTATTCAAAATCATTTTCACAATTTTTTGGGATAGTATTTATTCTCACTTTATTTATTGTCCTTTGTGACATTGCAATTAAATTAGGAAATATATCTAGAAATCATCAAATTGAGTACAGTTGTAGGCTTTTATCTGTTGAAAAATCTAAACTTCACTTTAAGAAATTATCGAGACTTTCTAATCTGAAAAGTAAACAATTAATTTGGGAATTATGTAGGGAGTTTATTAAATAATATTTAGCTAGATGCTGATGAATAGGATTTTAATGCAAATAACCAGAACTTTCTTGAAGTCATAAGAAATACTGTAGCAACGGCAACTTCAAGCAATATTTTCCATAATTGATAAACACCTAGAAAAACTTCAGAAGGAATTGTAGTTATAAATGCAATAGGAATGAAAACACTAAAAAATATTCTTAGAGTAAATGAAAATGAATCTAAAGGAAATCTTCCAATATAAAGAAAAGATCTTAATACTTCTATGGCATTCCAAGTCTTAACAAACCAAATTGTAGTTGTACAGATAAAAAACCATAAGCCATATAAAATAAAAATCGAACAGATCATCGTAATCAATGATAAACACAGAAAACTTAAATTTATATTTATTTGATTTATAATCATGCAGATTAACAATAAGCAAAATCCTAGTATGATTTCTAAAAAGCCAGATGGATTTATTTTTTTTAATGAAATAAAAAATTGACTATCAATAGGTTTTAAAAGTACGAAATCTAGTGTGCCTTCTCTTATGTGTTTAACAATTTCTGTGAGGTTAGGATTAAACCAAGTATTTGTTATTCCATTCAAAATTGTGTAAATACCCTGAATTATTAGCGCCTCTTCAAATTCCCAGCCTCCAATACTCTTATTGTTTTGATAAAAAATAGATAATAAAAAAATACTACCTATTAAACTTAAAATTGCAGTAATTAAATCAATTAATATATTCGTTTTATATTCCAATTCAGAAGCCAAAGAAGTATGCAGAAATTTTGTGTAAACTTTTAAATATTTTCTTAGATTCATGATCCCATAGCAGTATATTTTTTCGTTCCTTCAGACCATATTTTTCTAAATACTTGGAAAAATAACAGTATCCATAGAATTTGCATGCTAATACCTACAAAAACATTTGTTTTATTTCCTGAAAGTAAGTTTGCAGGAAAATCGATTAGATATGGAAAAGGAGTCAAATAAATCCAAGATTTTACATATTCGGGAAAGGAAGCTACCGGTGCTAAAAGACCTGAAAGAAATAAAGTTGGGATGAATAACAATCTTTCGATTGATGATGCTTTTTCTGTCCAAAAGCATAGACATGCAACTATTGATTGAATTAAAAATTGAATTAAGAAAGATAAGAATGTTGATATTATCGATAAGAATAAAACACCGAGATTTGGAATCCATATACTTTCTGGATTAAATATAAAAAAGAAAAAGGCAATTATTAGCGCAAAAGGAAATCTTGTTATTTGTTCAGCGATGTGTTGAGTAAAATATCTGAAAAACGGATTTAAAGGTTGAATTAGATATGGGGATACTTTTCCTAAAAGAGAATCTTCTTCAAAGCTAAATACAACCCAAACAACTGAAAATTGCCTTACAAAAAAAGCACACAAGAAATACCTAGAAAGCATAATATTACTAATGTTTATTGATTCGTTAAGGCTATTGTTAGTCCAAATATTTAACATGAAAAAAGGAATAATTCCTGAAATTGCCCACAAGGCAATTTCCACCCTATATTCCAACATATTTGAATATTGGATTTTTAGTAAAGTGATTATTTTTCGATTAAAAGAATTAGATATCATAACTTTTTTTAACTAATATTTTCCCAATTATTTCATCTACAGGCGGTTCATTTATATAAAGGTCTTTTATATCAAAATTATTTAGGATGGTTTTTAGTGAAGAGGTAAAAGAGTTGTTTTCAATTTTTATAGTGATTTCATTCTTTATTTTATTTTTAACGGTAAAACCAGAATTTTCTAATTTAATTGCATCCTTTTCTGAGCAACAAACTACTAATATTTCTTTAACAGGAGAAAGTTTTTTTAATAGTAGGTCAAGTTTCCCATCATATGATATTTCCCCTTCGTGCACACATATTACTCTCTTGCATAGTGATGTAATATCTTTCATATAATGACTGGTTAGACATATCGTTGCATTAGTTTCCTTATTATATTTTTGAAGAAATTTTCTTAAATTTCTCTGTGCATTAATATCTAATCCAAGTGTAGGCTCGTCTAAAAATAGAATATTTGGTTCATGTATCAAAGCTGCTAGTAATTCTGATTTCATACGCTGACCAAGTGAAAGTTTTCTGACAGGTATGAATAGCTCTTCATCAATTTCAAGCATTTCCGATAGTTTTTTTATTCTTTTTTTAGCTTCGAACTTATCTAAGTCATATATTGATGCATTTAAATAGAATGATTCAATTGGCGGAAGATCCCAAATAAGCTGTTGCTTTTGTCCCATTATTAAGGTGATATTCTTTAGGAAATTTTCTTTTCTCCTGAAAGGTAAGTAGCCTGAAACCAAAATCGAACCTTCACTTGGATAAATTAAGCCACAAAGCATTTTTAATATTGTTGTTTTCCCAGCTCCATTAGCACCAAGAAAACCTACTATTTCACCTTCTTTAATTTCAAAACTTATATCTTTTATGACTTTTAAACTTTTTGTTTGTCTTCTAAAAAAATGTTTAATTGTTCCTTTTAATCCTGGTTCTTTGGAAGAGATATCAAATGACTTTGATAAATTTCTTACATCGATAATATTTTTCACCATTTAAATTTTTAATTATTGAAATCTATTTTTAAAAAATTGTTGAATTATTTTTATTCTAGAAAATTTTTTAACCAATTAAAAAATATCTTTAAACGATACAAACAGCCAGATAAAAAAGTTAATTGGATTAAGTAACTCGCTTACCTTATTTTTATTTTCATAATTTATTCCTCTTAAAAAATCAAGTATAAAATTATTATTCTCTTTTTTATCATTATTTTTTTTAATTACATCACCATTTTCGTCGAGAAGATCAATTTCATCCTCAAAAAACCACTGCTCTTTTCCATTAGATAATTTCAAGATAACTCCAATACCTTTGCCATCAGTTATTCTGAAATCACTTATTTTCCCCAATGAAGAAACATTAATTGCATCAATAGTTTCTTTGGTAAGTCTATCCTTAGATAGTTCTAAATTAACTTGAACGGAATTCCCTATCTTGGCCTTATCTAGAATTGACATTTTTTAGGTTATTATACCTAGTGGCAAAGGATTTATGCGATTAATTCAGAATTATTGATTTATTTCAATAATTACGATTTTTTAAAAACCGCTTCAAGGATTCTTTTTATTGAAATTGTTAATACTCTCAAAAATACAAAAAATAAACCTAACCAACCTAATATGATAGCTATAGATAACATACTTGAACCTAAATCACGCTGTAGCAAATTCTGCATATAACTTAATTTTTCTAAATTAGACAGATCCTACTCTACTTTATAAAATTGCTTGTTAAAGATGCAAATGTTCAAAATTCAAATTTTTTAAATTCTTTTTTTCTGAGTATTTAATAGATATGATTTGTGAGTTAAAATTTATTTAGAAAATTAATTTAATATTTTGGAACTATCTTTGAATTCATACATTGGAATACTTTTTATCATTACTGGCCTGATAGTTAGAGTTAACTTGAAATTCTCAATTCAAAAGGATCTTAAATAATTTTATTAAACTCTTTTTAGTTAAGACGTTATGGTTTTTTAATTCCCGTAAATATTGCAGCCACTAAAAAAGCAGCCTAAGAGCTGCTTTTAAATGGTGGCGGGGGGGAGATTT
>JFLT01000150.1 GCA_000634195.1 Prochlorococcus sp. scB243_495D8 | reverse complement strand
TCCGACCTTCGGGTTATGAGAACTCAGTAGAGCCTTCAAACTACTTGGTATGACTAAACTGTACTTGGCGAATGTACTTATTAATGTACCTGTGTTTTTTTCGGATTGAGTCCTAAGAGCAAAATCTACCCTTACGTTAATACAAATATTTGACCTGTAAATATAGCTTCTGGATATGTCCTAAATGTTAAGAATATTACAAATGGGGTATACCCTTTCTTCTTAATTTGGTTTACCCCTATGTACTTGTCCTGTCTATTTGACGCTACAAATTACTGGTCTATGTTGGTCGTAGTTGAGAAACTTTCCAATGGTCAAACTTAGCCAGATGTTCTATGAACTATTCAAGAAACACCATTCAAAAGAAATGGGTAAGTACTAAAGAGATTGCTGATTATTTAGAAGTCTCAGAAAAAACTCTACAGCGTTGGAGAAATACAGAATTATTAAAACTAGGTATTCATTGGAGAAGAAAATTTCCTACAACCAATAGATACATTATCTATAACTTGGAATTAGTAGAGAAGGTTTTGAAAAATGCAGGTTCTTTAGAGATAGGTGCATAATGATGCCTGAATTTCAAAAGGAAAAGCATCTTTCCGTTACTAAACATACCTTTGAAATGTTGGTTAATAACGTAATGGAAGAATATAGACCTTATTTAAAAACTGATGCTGAATTACTTTTAGGTACGAATCTTGCTCACATGGTCGTTAAGGTAAACGCCTTAATTGTTGAGTATGAAGAACTTAGAAAAGGCTATATGGATTTATGTAAGGCGAATGATGAGCAGAAAGCATTACTTCTTGAACTAGCTACACAACAAAAAAAACAAAATACCTTTTACACCAAAAAAATTAGAAACATTGAGAGAAGATTATGAAAAAAGGACTATCCGCCACAGATAGCCCAGATGAAAAAAACTTCAATCCAATCTTAGCTTTTGATTCTGAGTTATTCAAAGACAAGTTAAAAGAACTTGCCATTATTGTTGCCTTAAAAGAGGTAGCAAAACAAAATAATCTATCTCTAAAACAACAGGTAGAAATCTTTAGCCCTGCACATTGGAATGAACCACCTGGACAAAAACTAGATAAGGAATTTGAAGCATTTAAAAGATGCGGTTCACAAGGATTTATCTCTATTACTGAAAAGTTTGATAATGAACTTGGTAATAAAGGTTGGTATACAAAACACCTAACTTATAGAAATAAGCGAATTTATATAGATGCTGAACACATTGGTTTTACATCTAATCAAAGTTATAAAAAACCATTTGTAAAACCACCTGTATATATAGACAACAGCGTTAATAAGAAATCAATAACTAAAAAAGATATACGTAAAAAACAAATGGAAATGAACTATGACTAATGATCTTGTCAAAATTGCAAAAGAGTTTCCTAAAGGGTTTTATACAGTAACTAATAAAAAGGGAGAAAAGTTTACTTGTAAGACAAGGTTAGATGGTGGTGATTTAACTGAATTAATGAGAGAAGTATTTGATAAAAGAATTAGACAGAATCTACTTGAATTAAAAATAGAAATAGATCATCAACCATTAGAAGTAGGACTAGAAAGATTTTTTTATATACAACTATCTGAACTTGGTTATTCAATAGGAAAAGATACAGCTATGAACTCTTTGCTATATGTGGCTAAACAAAATAGTTTTCACCCTATTGTTGAATATTTAGAAAATTTAGAAAAAAACAAAAATATAGAACCTGTAGATATAAATAAAATTTCTACTGAATATTTAGGTACTGATAATCCTTTGTATGACCAAATGATGAAAGTTACTTTATTAGGAATGGTCGCAAGAGTATTAGATAGAGGTTGTAAGTTTGATAGTTGTTTAGTTCTAAAAGGTGAACAGGGAATTGGTAAAAGTAGTTTCTGGCGAATATTGGCTAGTGATGATTGGTTTTGCGATACATGGCAACAAACAGAAAAAGACTTATTGCTAACTATTCAAACTTGTTGGCTATTTGAAATTGCAGAATTAGATGGAATGACAAATAAAAAAGATGCTGCACAAATAAAAAGTTTACTTAGTTCATCAAAAGATAATTTCCGTAGACCTTATGAAGCTACTAATGACTTTCACCCCAGACCTAGTATCTTTGTTGGTACTTGTAACAGGGCAGATTTTCTAACAGATGCAACAGGTTCTAGGCGGTTTCAAATAATAGATTTACAGGATAATTTTATAGATTTAGAAAAACTAAAAAAAGATAGATTAAAGATATTAAAAGGTGCTTTGATTGCCTATAGGAATGGTGAGAAAACTTATTTAGATAATGCTTATCAGTTGGAATCAGATTTAAATAATCTAAATTACCAACAAGAAAATCCATTTATGAGTGATATAGAAGAATGGCTAGATAATCCTAAAAAATTAGGTGAAATGATTAATGGACAATATTATTCTGGTGAATCTATAGATGCTGATGAAGGTTTTACCACTAAAGATGTTCTGGTATGGAGCAGATGCAGGGATATAGGAAAGGTAACTACTTCTGATTGTCGAATGGCGGCTAACTGTCTAAGACTTTTAGGTTATGAACAAAGCTCTATAAGACAAAACAATAAAGTAATGCGTAAATGGATAAAAAAATAATTTGTTGCAGATGTTTCAGATGAAAAAATTTATCTGCTACACCCAAATCTATTGACCTTATTAGAGTTTCAGCTACTTGTTACAGATAACAGATAAAATACGAAAAAATATAATTTGTCTATACATATAAGGTGTAAATCGTTTTTTATAACATTTAAAAGTTTCCTAAAAACATCTGTTTCATCTGTAACACCTGATTTTATTAAAAAATCGTCAACCCCTATGTGACAGTTTTTTAGTGCAAATTAGTTAGAAATAAGGATTAAATAGCGAAAAATAAGACAATATAAGCCTTTGTTAATTAGATATAGAGAGAAATAAGAAAAACAGGTAAATATTGTCAAAAAAACAGGGTGTATAAGGTGTTTAGTCGCATTGTTTTTTATGAACAGAAAGACAACCTATGACATTGATGATGACTTAATTGATTCAGACATTAATGCACTTAAATCGCCACAACATAGGCGGTACAAAAAACTAGAAAATTCAGAAGGTTCTAATGACGAAAACTCCTGAAAAATTGCTAGAAACTCGGTTTATTGATCTTATTGACGAAACTGCAGATAGCCAGACAGATGAATTAACTTTTTCATTTAGTTCTGAAACTCCTGTAAATAGAAATGGATTTAATGAAGTATTAGACCATGACGTTAATTCAGTTGATTTATCAAGACTCAATAATTCTGCTCCTTTCTTGTTTAACCATGACATGAATAGACCCATAGGCAGGGTCAAACGTGCATGGATAGAAAACAGAAAAGGTAGAGCAACTATTGAATGGGGTTCTAGTGATTTAGCACAACAGCTAAGACGTGATGTAGAAACTGGTGTTTTAAGGAATATCAGCGTGGGCTACACCATAGAAAAAACAGAAGAAGATGAAGATGGAAACATGAGAGCCATGATCTGGCAACCACATGAACTGTCTTTAGTTTCAATACCTGCTGATACCAATGTTGGTGTCGATAGAAGCCTACCCACAGATAAACCTTTAAATGAAAGAGCTATGCCCTTAGAAAGTTATTCACCAGATCATCTTTATTCACAAAAAGAAGATGAATTTACAAAAGAATCACGCAATTTTTCAATAGTTAAGGCTGTACAAGGTCTTACAAGTGGAAGAATGTCAGGTAGAGAATTAGAGATACAACAGGAGCTATCACGCAAAAATGGTAGAAGCTCACAGGGTGTTTTTGTACCTTCTGAAAGTTGGAAAACTAGAGACTATGTAAAAGGTACAGCTACAGCAGGTGGCAACTTAGTCGGTACTACTCATTTACCAGATAACTTTGTTGATGTTCTTAGAGCTAAGTCAGTAGTCACAGAATTAGGTGCAACAATTTTGCCTGGACTAATTGGTGATACTTCTATTCCTACAAGAACCGCAGGTGCTACTGCATATTTTGTAGCTGAATCTGGTTCTGTTACTGAATCAACAGGAACATTCGGAACTATCTCTATGTCACCAAAAGTAATGGGTGCATTTAGTAAGTTTTCTCATTTAATGAAATTACAAGCTACACCTGAAATAGAAGGTCTAATACGTGATGACTTTATTTCTACTCTTGCTACAAAACTTGATTCAGTTGCCTTAAATGGTGGCGGTTCTAATGAACCAGATGGAATCTTACAAACTACAGGTATAGGTTCAGTAGCCATTGGAACTAATGGTGGAGCTATAACCTTAGACAAAGTTTTAGACCTAAAACAAACTGTAGCTGTAGATAATGCTGACGTTGCATCTTGTGCTTTTGTCACTAATACAGTTGTAGAAAATGCTTTATCAAAACTGAAAGATGGTAACTCTGCTTATCACCTAAGTCCTTATGCAGGTGCTATTGGTAGCCAACAGATTGCTAACAGATCATTCATGGTTTCTAATAACGTGCCTTCTAACTTAACTAAGGGTTCTAGTTCTGGTGTTTGTAGTGCATTGATTTATGGAAACTTCTCTGATTTATTAATTGGACTTTTCTCTGATGCAGAAATTTTGGTAGACCCATACACCCTTTCACAAACAGGTGTTACATCAGTAAGAATCTTACAGGCTATAGATGTAAAGGTACGTCATGCTGAATCATTCGGAGCTATTCAAGACATCACAACATAAGTATTAGAGGGTAATAGATTTGGTGTATGGAAGGGGTCGACTCTATACACCTGCACTTTGAACATAGCTTGTTTCTTACATGGACTGTTGTAGGTCTATTGCCCTCGACCCTATACTTATTAACGATTGACAGTCGATCTAACATGGAGGGGATAAGACCCCTCTTTTTAATGCCTGATTTTGTACCTACTGACGATCAAACAAATAACTTAATACACCCTGCTTGGGAAGAAATAAGATCAAGTGCAGAAGAACTACAAAAGGATTTAGGTTGCGATAAAGAATATATAAGGCAGATGTTGATAGCTATTAGTGATTACTTTGCCTAATAAAAAAGTAAAAGGTACTGTGTGGCACTTTCCATGTGGGTCATCTGAAAGCACGATTATTTTCTAGCGTCAGAAATTATATTTGTAGGACAAACTTGCTATGTCCAAATAAAGCAAAATAAGACGATTTAAAGCGATTTAGTGCGTTTTAAGGCTGTCTAAGTATGCTTCTGGGTCAAAGTTATGGCACATAAATCCATGCCTATCAAAAACATTAGATCTTATATGTTTTGCAAGGGTTTTGCCCTTCTTTTTACGCATATTTAAGTATGTTTTGCCTTCTATATTTTCTAAATAATCGTCTAATAAACCTTTTTCTTTTAGCTGATATAAAGTAGATCGAGATTTATAACCTAGAAGTTTACTAGCTTCACTAAAACTACATAACATGGTTTACTTTTTTAGTTAACTTTATTTTGACTAATTTTATTGGGGTATGGAAGTTGCAAACATTATCTGCTTTTTCTTTTCTTCACTACTAATCCAATATTGATAGTGCTTTTTATGTGTAGCTACATCATGTCCCATAGATTGTGAAGCATCTTCTATAGATATATGAGAACATCTAGGGTCAGTTGCTAATCGAATTGCATAGGTATGTCTTAGGTCATAAGGGGTTATTGCTTGTTTATTTGCAGAACTATCAATTTTGCCTTTTTTATCAGGAATTGATGCAAGAAATGGTGGTAATGCTTTTAATAATCTCCTACCAATCCATTCACCTAAATAATCATTATTTACGCATACACCTAGATCATTTAAATCTTTTGAATTTATATCCTTAGTTTTGTCTATTGAACTTTTTATTATCATTGTTGCTTTACTTCTAAGAAGTCTTTGATTCATGTCGAAATTCTTTAAAAGATTATATTTTTTAATCCAATCAGGATATAGAGGAAAGGCATAATGTTCATTCTTACTCTTTGTTCGCCATGCACCAGGAATATATATCCACTTGTCAGCATCTTGTATATCCTTTCTTTTCTTTACTTTGCTTATATGGAATACTTCATGGTTTCTTAGCCCATAACAAAGTTGAATAGCTAGACACCATTTTTCTAACTCAAATTGTTTATCTAATGAATCAAAATACTTTTCTGCTTCTTCTTTTGTTGGTATTCCTCTAATATTTGCAAACTCATAGTCAGGTCTATATTTTTTTAATTTTTTATTTTCTCTATTATGCTGTTCTCTTAAAAGTAATAAACTAGATTTTGGTATGAAATTAGGTTCACTACCATTAATAGTTGATAGAGCTAATCTAATTTGTTCTAGTGAATCTAATCTGTTTTTAAATGGTCTACTTTCTAAAGGTTTTTGGAATACCCATTTTTTTATTGAGTTCCAATTTACAAAAACATTTGAATTAATAAGGTTATTTAAATCTGCTTTTGTATTTTTTGCACTAGATCGCTTTTGTGTTTTGTCTAAATAATCAACTGTAATTTCTTTTATATCTGACCAACTATATAAAGGTGTTTCTTTTTCTATCTCAAAATTAGGATTATCTAAAAATTCAAGTTGATCGAGTATAGGCATATCAAAATTCCAATCCTGATTGCCAACGTGTTCTATTAATCTTGTAACTGCTAAAACTCGGTCTATATTTTCAAATGCTTTTACTGGTTTTAATGAAAATTGTTTCTTAGTTTGTTTGTCTCTAATACATAAAAAAGGTGTGTTTTTGTTTCTACGGAGCATATATCTGGCATCAATATCCACTAAGAAGTTAATTACATCTTCCCAAGTCCTAGTTTTTCTACGTTTTATGTTCATAAGAATGTACTTTGCGTGTACTTAGAAAGGTCTAAATGAGTATATTTCAGTCCAATTAAATCACACACAGTCCAGCAAGTAAAGTTATCTCTGATACCTAAAAACCTTGTATTTGCAATAAAAAACCCCCAAAAAGGGGGTTATATCATTGGTGGCGGGGGGGAGATTTGAACTTCCGACCTTCGGGTTATGAGCCCGACGAGCTACCAGACTGCTCTACCCCGCGTCATATACATAGCATACATCTGTAAGTGATGTTTTTCCTCTTTTTTAGGATTCTTGGAATTTTACTTTACCTTTAACTTCAAGTCGCACTCCTTCAGAAAAATTAAACACCTTATCTTCGATATCTTGAATTCTTAAGTCAGATATCCACTCTAACTGTTTTAGTAAGTGAAGACTAACAGCATGCTTGGCTCTTTTTGAACCGTCTTCTACTTTTAAAGCTATACCTATACCTTCATTTACTTTACATAGGCACTGTATTCCCTCGGCTCCACCTTTACCAATAACGTTCCCATGAGAAGCTTTAATTATTTCTGTATCAAACTTATTGTTATCACTTATCATTGTTGGGTTTATTGTCATAGCTCTACTGATTTGTTCTAATTCTGCATTTTCGGAACTGCTCAGAAGTGAATATAACCTCGACATTTCTAATAGTTTTAAATAAAGAGTGGGTGCACCACAATCATCACGTTCTGCGATTATTTCAGCTGACGGGATTCCAATTAATTCAGAAACAATTCTGAATATTTCTATTTGAAGAGGATGATCCCCCTTTAAGTAACTATCTAATGGCCAATTCATTTTTTTGCATGTGGCTAAAAAAGCAGCATGTTTGCCTGAACAATTATGTTCTAATGGACTTGTTTTAGATTTTGGACATTTAAGATTTTTAATGTCAATGTCATATTCCCATAAAATTTTGAATGCTTCCCTTGAATGAAGTTTTGATCCACTATGTGATCCGCATGCTAAAGCAATTGATTTTGATTCATTATTGATTTTTGATGCAGCTCCACTACTAACAAAAGGTATTGCTTGAAACGGTTTTAGTGCTGACCTTATGAAACTTTTATATTCTGGATTTCCTGCACACATTAAAACCCTCCCTTTTTTATCAGTAATAACAGCATGAATTTTATGGATCGACTCTACATTTGATCCTCTTATTAAGGTTGCTTGTAAGGGAGGATTGTTAGAGGTGTAGAGGTTTTTAAAATTAGAAGTCATTTAGAAATTGTTATATTGAAAAATCAAAATACCAGACAAAGCTAAGACTGAAATAATGGAAAAAATTTGAATTAAATTTTTTAAAATAGGCTTTACCTCAATTGAGGCAATAAGTGATTCTTTTTCTTTCAAAACCAATGGCTTTTCCCATACTTGGCCGTCATACCAACCAGATTCCTCGTATTCAACTTTTTCAGATATTAATCTATTAAATATATGATTCCAACCTAAATATAACCTTATTGAAATCAAAAGAGGTATTGATAAACTACTAAAAAAACTTAATAGAATATATTTTAAAAGTGATGTTTTGAAATATACACTTCCTGAAGAAATAATAAGAAATAGAACAAAAGCTCCTACCCAGAATTTTACCAAAATAAGAATTAGTGACTTTTTTGTTTTTGGCCAAGAAAAAATTTTAGATTTTGATAATTCTATGAATTCATTTGTGGGTTGTTGCTCTCTAGGTACAGGACACTTAGATTCGTTCATAAAATAACTATGGAAATATAAGGTTATCCCCATTACTCCAGAATGATTCAAGGTCATAATATTTTCTTATTTCTGGTTGAAAAATATTTACTATCAAATCTCCATAATCAAGTAAAGCCCATTTCGCCTCGTTAACCCCTTCTTTTCGTATCGGTTCAATATTAGCCTTCTCTCTAAGTTCTCCCTCTACAGAGTTAGTTATAGATCTGACTTGTACATCAGATAATCCTTCCGCAATCAAAATCCATTCACTTATAAAAGATACTTTGTCAATTTTTATAAGTTTTATATCTTTTGCTTTTTTTTCATCACATGCTTTAGCTGCCATTAAAACCAAAATTTTATTGTCCATAAACATTTTCGCTTGAAACTGATTTTTCTGAACCTTCTTGCTGAGATAATTCTGATCTTGCTTTTTCTGCACTTTTTCTTAAGGCATCTAATCTATCTTCAAAGAAACTTCTTTTTTTCTTTTTTCGTGTCTTATCTATTAACTCCTTTAAGGCTCCTCCAAGACTTTTATAAGCATTAGGAATGCTGTATCCAAATCTACAAGCAAGATCTATAGCTCTTTCATCTGCATAAATAGCATCTTGAAGTTTTTTTTCGGAATTATTTTTTAAATATAATCTATAACCTGCAAAACTAGATAAACCAAGAGCAAGTAATAAAAGTAAACCATCTTGTACCCACAACTCTCCAATAGCTCCTCCAAGACCTATTGCAAGTGCTGCCATTTCCCATCCATCTCTCGGGATTGCATCATTTTGAATTTTCCCAACTTCGTGCCAAAATAATAGATTTCTGTGGTCAATAGCAAAGTTATCCCATTCATCTAAATCTATTTGAATTTCTACTTCGTCACGACCAATTTCCTCAAGTGTTATTAAAGGTGGATCTATGGCCGCAGCAGCTTCAACAAATACCCAACTTTCATTCTCTGGAGGCAACAAATTTTTAAGTCGCTGAAGTTCGCTCATAAAATATTAATTTCTTTCAATACTATAGAAACAAATGTTGCTTTTCAAGTAAGTTGATTAACATCTGATGATTTATAAGTAGCATGTGATAAATGAAGTATTTAAATTATGCCTCAAAGAGGTGATCTTAAAAAAATTCTTATTCTAGGTTCGGGACCGATTGTTATAGGGCAAGCTTGCGAATTTGATTACTCTGGTACTCAAGCTTGCAAAGCTTTAAGAAATGCTGGTTATGAAATTGTCTTAATAAATTCAAATCCAGCATCAATAATGACTGATCCTGAGATCGCAAGCAAAACATATATTGAACCATTGACTCCTGAAATTGTTTCTCAGATTATTTTAAGAGAAAAACCTGATGCAATTCTTCCTACTATGGGTGGGCAAACTGCTTTAAATCTTGCAGTTAAATTATCAGAGTCAAATTTTTTAAAGGAAAATAATATTGAATTAATCGGTGCTGATTTAAGAGCTATTAATAAAGCTGAAGATAGAAAATTGTTTAAAGAATCGATGGAGAAAATTAATGTAAATGTTTGTCCTTCAGGAATTGCCTCTAGTCTGGATGAAGCTATGGAGGTATCCAAAAAAATTTGTTCTTATCCTCTTATTATTAGGCCTGCATTTACATTAGGTGGAGTAGGAGGTGGAATTGCTTTTAACCTTGAAGAATTTGTCGAGTATTGTAAATCAGGCTTAGAGGAAAGTCCAAGTAATCAAATATTGATTGAAAAATCACTTATTGGATGGAAAGAGTTTGAACTAGAGGTAATGAGAGACACTGCTGACAATGTAGTAATAGTTTGCAGTATTGAAAATTTAGACCCAATGGGTGTCCATACTGGAGATTCGATTACTGTAGCTCCTGCACAGACTTTAACTGATAAGGAATATCAGAGATTAAGGGATTTGTCTTTAAAAATCATTAGAGAGGTAGGAGTTGAAACGGGTGGGAGTAATATTCAATTTGCAATAAATCCATCTAATGGCGAAGTAATTGTCATAGAAATGAATCCCCGTGTAAGTAGATCCTCTGCTTTAGCAAGTAAAGCAACTGGATTCCCCATAGCTAAGATTGCAGCTTTATTGTCTGTTGGCTATACACTTGATGAGATTATTAATGACATTACAAAAAAAACACCTGCATGTTTCGAACCATCAATTGATTACGTAGTTACTAAGATCCCAAGATTTGCCTTTGAAAAATTTAAAGGCTCTTCTAATACCTTAAGTACTTCCATGAAATCTGTTGGTGAGTCAATGGCAATAGGTCGTTCTTTTGAAGAATCTTTTCAGAAAGCATTAAGGTCGTTAGAAGTAGGCGTTTTTGGATGGGAATGTGATTCAAAAGATGAATTTAAAAATGAGAGTCAAATCAAAAATAGTTTAAGAAACCCTACATCTGAAAGAATTCTCCTAATTAAGAAAGCTATGCAGCTGGGGAAAACTAATACTTATATTCGAGAAGTTACAAATATAGATTTATGGTTTATTGAAAAATTACGGAATATCTTTAATTTTGAAAATGATTTTTTGAAAGATAAGGAACTGTATACTCTTGATAGGGACCTGATGTTACATGCTAAACAATTAGGTTTTTCAGATCAACAGATAGCAAAGTTAACTAATTCTGAATTTTTTGAAGTAAGAACATATAGAAAAAAACTTAACATAATTCCAATCTATAAAACTGTTGATACTTGTTCGGCTGAATTCTCATCCTCAACTCCCTATCATTATTCAACTTACGAAGAATCTTTCATTAATTTTAATTCTCAAATTTTTGATAGCGAGATTTCAGAAAATAGTAAATCAAAAAAAATTATGATTCTAGGAGGAGGTCCAAACAGAATTGGTCAGGGAATAGAATTTGATTACTGTTGCTGTCATGCATCATATCAAGCTTCGACAAATGGTTATAAAACAATAATGGTTAATAGTAACCCTGAAACTGTATCAACGGATTATGATACTAGCGACATTTTATATTTTGAGCCTGTAACTTTGGAGGATGTCCTCAATATCATAGAAGCTGAAAATCCCTATGGTTTGATTGTTCAATTTGGAGGTCAAACTCCACTGAAACTATCGTTATCTTTATTTGAATGGCTTAAATCTAATGATGGGGTCAAAACTGGATCAAAAATTCTTGGAACTTCTCCAATATCTATCGATTTAGCAGAAGATAGAGAGGGATTTACAAAAATTCTTGAAGAATTAAATATTAGACAACCTTTAAACGGTATAGCACGCAATCAAAATGAAGCAGAAATAGTAGCAAAAAATATAGGATTCCCCTTAGTTGTAAGACCTTCTTATGTTTTAGGTGGAAGGGCAATGGAAATTGTTAAAGATGAGAATGAATTATCGAGATATATTTCTGAAGCAGTTAAGGTATCGCCTGATCACCCAATCCTTCTTGATCAATATTTGAATAATGCAATTGAGATAGATGTTGATGCTTTATGCGATTCAGAGGGATCGGTTGTAATTGCTGGCCTAATGGAACATGTGGAACCTGCAGGAATTCATTCAGGAGATTCAGCTTGTTGCTTACCATCCATTTCTCTTTCAGCATCCACAATAGAAAATGTAAGGAACTGGACTAAATTGATCGCACAGAGATTAAATGTTGTTGGTTTAATTAATTTACAATTTGCAGTAATAAATACAAATAATAAAGAAAAAAAATTATTTATTCTTGAAGCAAATCCAAGAGCATCTAGGACAATTCCATTCGTTTCAAAAGCCATAGGTAAACCAGTTGCAAAATTAGCTACTCAGTTAATGCAAGGTTTTACATTACAAGATCTTAATTTCACGGAAGAATTTACTCCCAAATATCAGGCAGTAAAAGAGGCCGTTTTACCTTTTAAAAGATTTCCTGGATCTGATACATTACTTGGCCCCGAAATGAGATCTACTGGAGAAGTAATGGGTTTAGCTAAAGATTTTGGAATTGCTTATGCCAAGTCGGAGTTGGCGGCAGGTAATGGTGTTCCTTCAGAAGGAGTTGCTTTTTTATCTACAAATGATTTAGATAAAAAAAATCTTGAGGAAGTTTCTAGAGAACTTTTGAATTTAGGATTTAAATTAATCGCAACAAAAGGTACAGCTTCATATTTGGTTAATTTAGGAATTCAAGTTGAAGAAGTGCTCAAAGTTCATGAAGGAAGACCAAATATTGAGGACCTAATTCGTTCTGGACTTGTTCAATTAATTATTAATACTCCAATTGGATCACAGGCTATTCATGATGATGCTTATTTAAGACGTGCCGCTTTAGAATATAATATTCCAACTTTTACAACTATTCCTGGAGCAAAGGCAGCCATTAAGGCTATCAAAGCTTTGCAAAGCAATAAAATTAATACTTACTCTTTACAGGAAATCCATAATTATTAAAATTTTATTCTAAGTTTTTTAGTTTTTCTCTTAATTGATTAACTATAGAGTTTCGACTAATTGAAAGTAATTTGAGAGTATCTTGATGCATCTTAAGTTGTGTATCCGCTATTTGTAATACTTTTATAGATTCTTTTATTTCATTAGAAAGTTCATTTATTAAATATTTTTTGCCCTCAAAGGTTAAAACTGGATTTGTAGAGTCATTTGTGTTTTCGCTCATGGATTTACTTTTTTAATAAATAAAATAGAACTATAATTTTTTAATCAATTGTTTTTCACATAATTCTTTATAAATTCCAGGTTTATTTATTAAATCAATGTGTTTCCCAACTTCAATAATTTCACCTTTATCAAAAACAACTATTTTATTGGCCTCTTGAGTAGTGGCTAATCTATGAGCAATTACAATAACTGTTCTATTTTTCATGGCTCTATTTAGCCCTTTTTGTACTTCAGATTCTGATTCTGCATCTAAAGCACTTGTGGCCTCATCTAAAAGAAGAATTGAGGGGTTCCCGAGTATTGCTCTTGCAATTGCGATCCTCTGGATCTGACCGCCTGAGAAGTTTGATCCTCTCTCAGTTATCTCAGTTTCATATTTCTTAGGGAGCTTTTGAATGAAGTTGTGAGCGTTCGCTTTTCTTGCTGATTCTATAACTTCTTCTTTGGAGAAATTTCTGCCCATTCTTATTACATCGATAATTGTTCCTGAAAACAAAAAAGGCTGTTGTTGTACTAAGGCAATGTTTTTTCTAATATCTTTTGTATTTAATATTTTGAGATTTTTATCATCTATAAAAATGTCTCCATTATTTGGATTTATAAACTTTAATATCAAAGCTAACATTGTACTTTTACCAGCTCCAGAAGCTCCAACAAATGCTGTGACTTCTCCTCTTGTAATTTCTAAATTGATATCTTTAAGTACTTGATTATCTTTTTTGTAAGCGAAATTAACTTTCTTGAAAGTTATTTTGCCTTCAAGATTGGATATCCTTCGTAAATTTTCTCTATCATCTTCTATAGATTCTTGATTTATGTTTTTCAACCTTTTTATTGAGGCTTCTGCCTGTTTGTAGTCATTAAAATTTGTACTTACATGGCTTATTGGATCAATAAGCATTAATATTGCTGCAAAAAAACTGCTAAATTCTTCGCTTGTTAGAAGGCCTAGATTGATTCTTGCGGCTCCTAAACCTAATATTGCTAATATTCCAAATGCTTCAACAAATCCTACAACTGGATGTTGAAATGCAAGTAGCTTTAATGTTTTATATTTTGCTTTTTTATTTGTGCTTAATCTTTTATTAAATCTTTTCTCAATCCAATTTTCTGCAGCAAAAGCTCTTATCGTGGACATTCCATTTATAGATTCACCTATTAAACCTGCTAAATTACTTGTTGATTCTTGACTTTTTTCGGATGCTATTAAAACTCTTTTTCCAAAACTATTAACTGAAAGAATAATCAATGGAGCTAAAATGAATGTTGATACTGTTAGTGACCAGTCTAAATAAAACATGTAGATTATTACCGCTAATAACTGTAAAGTGCATGGAATAGTATCTTGAGCTGTTTTATAAATAACTTCGCTTACCCTGTCGGCATCTTCTGTAAGTCTATATGTGATGTCCCCGGCTGAAATATTTTCAATAGAATTCATCTTTATTTTTTGAATTCTTCTAAATAAACTTCCTCTCATGACTTCACTAATTTCTAAAGATGGTTTTGCTATGAATACATCCTGTCCAAATTGAGCAATTTTCTGAACTAAAAATACAAATAAAGACTTAATTATTATGCTAAAAACTTTTGAGAGATCACCTGACCCAATTGCTGGGATTAAGTTTCCAGCTAAATAAGCTAATAAAGGCCAACAAGCTACGTAAATTAGCATGCATATAAAACCCTTGATAAACCTATTTGAATATGGTCTGATTGGTGGTATTAATCTCAAGATATTATATATTTAATTGCTTATCCTACTTTATCAATATCTTTGGGTATAAAAAACAATGAAATTGGATCAATTTTTAAAATGGAAAAATTTGGTATCTTCTGGTGGCGAAGCAAAAATTTTTATTAAATCCGGTTCTGTTAAGGTTAATGGTGAAATTGAGACTAGGAGAGGAAGGAAGTTAAACAAGGGAGATAAAGTAATATTTCTAAAAAATGAATTAATTTTTGAATAGTTAGCTTATTCAACTCAATTTGTATTAGTATATTTTTCTTGGAGATAATATTTTGAGAAAATCTGTAATTGCTGGTAATTGGAAAATGCACATGACTTGTGCTGAAGCTAAATCCTATTTAGAAGAGTTTATTCCTTTAATAAAAAACATTAAAGACGATCGTAAAGTTGTTATTGCTCCTCCTTTTACAGCTATTTCAACCTTTTCTGATAATTCTGATTCTGAATATTTAGATATTTCTAGTCAAAATATTCATTGGGAAGATCAAGGAGCATTCACAGCAGAAATATCTCCAAAAATGCTTCTCGAACATGGTGTCTCATATGCAATCGTTGGACATAGTGAACCAAGGAAATATTTTAGTGAAAGTGATGAACAAATTAATAAAAGAGCAGTTTTTGCTCAATCAAGTGGACTTACTCCAATAGTTTGTGTAGGAGAAACATTAGAACAAAGAGAGAGAGGAGAAGCTTATAGAGTTATTACTAGACAGGTTGAACAAGGATTAGAAAATACAGATCCATCTAATTTAATTGTTGCCTATGAACCAATATGGGCTATTGGCACTGGTAAAACATGTGAAGCAGAAGACGCTAATAAGATATGTTCTTTGATTCGGAAATTAATAGGTTTTGATGATGTAATTATTCAATATGGAGGATCTGTTAAACCTAATAATATTGACGAAATCATGTCAATGAGTGATATAGATGGAGTGTTAGTTGGAGGAGCTTCATTAGATCCGAATAGTTTCGCCAGAATTGCAAATTATCAATAAAAAAAATCCATGGCCAAAAGGCTGGGGCCAAAAAACCTCAATTATGGGAGTTATTAATTTAACTCCTGATTCATTTAGTGATGGTGGGGAATTAAACTCCTCAAAAAAAGTTTTAGATCAAGTAAATCATTTCTTGCGCAATGGTGTTGATGTTATTGATCTCGGCGCTCAGAGTACAAGACCTGGGGCTGAGGAAGTTGGATCTTGTATAGAGATAAAAAGATTGATCCCATATCTAAAATTAATAAAATCTGAATTTCCAGATGTTTTAATTTCTATTGATACTTTTAATTCTGAAGTGGCTTACGAAGCTCTTTTAAATGGTGCTAATTGGATAAATGATGTCACGGGAGGAAGAAGAGATATGAAAATTTTGGATGTTGTATCAAAATTCAACTGTCCATTCGTTATAACTCATAGTCGTGGTAATAGTCAAAATATGAATCAACTCTCTAATTACCAAAATGTATTGAATGATGTTAAGTGCTCGATTGATAATTTAATAAAGAATGCTTTAGAAAAAAATATATCTGAAAGAAAGATAATTGTGGATCCTGGAATTGGTTTTTCAAAGGATATCATTCATAATTTGGAAATCTTGAGAAACTTAGATGTATTTAAAAAATGGAATTTGCCAATTTTGATAGGTGCTTCTAGGAAGAGATTTATTGGAGAAATTTTAAATGAGAAAAATCCAAAAGAAAGGGATATAGGAACTCTTGCAATAAGTTGCCTTTGTTCTCAGTTTAATATTGACATTGTGAGAGTTCACAACGTCAAACTAAATTATCAAATCCTGAAAGTAGCTGATAGGATTTACAGAAAATAATAAATTTATTATTCTTTAACTCCTTCTATTTTATCCTCAACCTCTTGGTATAGCTCTTTCAACTGTTCTATATTCTCATCTGAAGTTTCCCAATATCCCCTGCCATTGACTTCTAGCAATGTTCCAACAATTCTTCTAAAACTATTAGGATTAAGTTCCATTAATCTTTTCCTCATCGCTTCGTCATTTATAAATGTTTCATTAGTTTCTTCATATACAAAATTATCTACTTGACCACTTGTCGCACTCCAACCAAGAGTGTAATTAAGTCTATTAGAAAGTTCTCTAACCCCTTCGTAACCAGATTTGAGCATACCTTCATACCACTTAGGATTTAAAAGTTTTGTTCTTGAGTCTAATCTGATAGTTTCTCCAAGTGTTCTAACTTGAGCATTAGAAGTGGTTGTATCCGCTATATAGCTACTTGGTTCTTTCCCGTCATCTCTCAATGTCTTGATCAATTTTGTTGGATCCGAATCAAAATAATGACTTACATCTGTTAAAGAAATCTCTGAAGAATCAAGGTTTTGAAATGTAACATCTGCTGTCTTCATTACTGACTCAAATACCTCTCTTTTTTGATTCATTTCACCTGGATTATCAGCATTAAAAGCATATGTTTTGCGAGACAAATACATTTCTTGTAATTCATTTTCTTCCTCCCATGTTGAATTTTCTACGGCTAAATTAACATTTGAACTGTAACTTCCACTTGCGTTAGAGAATACCCTCGCTGAAGCTTCTCTGATAGAGGTACCTTTTTTTTCTGCTTGTTCAAGTGAATGTTTCCTTACAAAATTAGATTCCAATGGTTCATCAGCCTCAGCAGCTAATTTGACCGCCTGATCTATTAATGCCATCTGATTTATAAATAGATCTCTAAAAACTCCTGAGCAGTTAACGACTACATCTATTCTTGGCCTACCTAATTCTTCTAAAGGAATTAATTCTAATTTGTTGATTCTTCCAACAGAATCTGGTTTTGGTTTTACACCAACAAACCATAAGATTTGGGCAAGTGATTCTCCATAAGTTTTGATGTTATCAGTACCCCATAAAACACAAGCAATTGTTTCAGGCCAGGTCCCTTGCTCTTCCTTTTGTCTCTCAATTAATTTGTCAACAACAGACTTTGCAGCAGCTACAGCTGCTGTAGTAGGGATTGATTGTGGATCAAGTGCATGGATATTTTTACCACTAGGTAAAACACCTGGATTTCTTATAGGGTCTCCACCTGGCCCAGGTAAAACATAATTTCCATCTAGTGCTTTAATGAGGCTATCCATTTCTTTATCAGCACAGACCTGTTCCAAGCAGAAAAGTAAGTAATCAAATAATTTATTTAATTCCTTCTGGTTTACTTCATTAAATCCATTTAAGTTACAGACCCTTAGCCAAGGGGTAGGTAAATTCAAACCAAAAACTTTAAGAATTTCAAACAATTTGGAAAGAAGTGATTTTTCTAAATAAACTCTGCCATCAACAATTTTTAAAGAGTTGACCATCGCAAAAATAGACTCTCTTGCTGTCTTTATGATTTTTTCATTTAGCTCTACAAATTTGAGTTCACCTTTATTATTACCATCATAAATTTGTTCAATAGTTAGGCCAATAGATTCAGCTAGCAATCCAGGAAGGGATCTTAATCCCTCTTGCTCTCTCTCTAATGATGCAATATTTACGAGAGTTGCAACAGCTTCTTCTGCTGTTGGGGCTTCTCCAATAGTATGAAGACCGCAAGGTAATAGTCTACTTTCAATTTCCATCAACTGTTTATAGATACTACCTACAAATAAATCTCTTTCATCAATTGAAAGTTCTTCTACATCTTTTGAAGGGAGCTCAACATCTTTGTCAAGATTACATTGTTTAGAAGTCTCAACTATCGCATTTACTATTTGAATACCCCTACTATTTTCTCTTAATTGTTGATAAGAACCAACAAGTTCGCTTAGTTCTTTAAGTCCTTTGTAGAGTCCTGCATTTTCTGCTGGAGGAGTTAGATAACTAATGGTTGAGGCGTAACCTCTTCTCTTCGCTATTGTTGCTTCAGAAGGATTATTAGCGGCATAGTAATACAAATTAGGTAATGATCCAATGAGAGAATCCGGATAGCATGTTTCACTCATGCCCATCTGTTTACCAGGCATGAATTCAAGTGATCCGTGAGTTCCAAAATGAAGAACAGCATCAGCTCCCCAGATTTTTTCTACATAAGTGTAATAAGCCGCAAAACCATGATGAGGACTGGCACTTCTTGAATAAAGTAACCTCATTGGATCACCTTCGTAACCGAATGTAGGTTGAACACCTATAAAAACATTTCCAAAATGTTTTCCATAAATAAGTAAATTTTGTCCGTCACTATTTAGGTTTCCAGGCGGTTTACCCCAATTCTCTTCAAGTCTTTGTGAATATGGTGTGAACTCTTCGTATTCTTTTACTGACATTTTATGAGCAATATTTAACTCGGGAGAGCCGTCCATTGCTTCAGGGTTATTAATTACTTTTTCCATTAATTCTTTTGAATTACTTGGAAGTTCATCTATTTGATAACCTTTCGATTTCATTTCAAGGAGTACTCTATAAATTGAACCGAAAACATTTAAATATGCTGCCGTACCAACATTTCCTTTGTCTGGTGGAAAACTAAATACTGTGATGGCTAATTTTTTGTCCTTTCTTTGTTTGACTCTTAAAGTTGACCATTTTATGGCTCTTTCAGCTATTACATCAACTCGATCTTGGAGCGTATGCGCCTTACCTGTAGCATCATCACGACCTGAGAGAATAATAGGTTCGATAGCCCCATCAAGCTCTGGAATCGCAATTTGAAGTGCTACCTGAACTGGGTGTAACCCTAGATCACTATCTTCCCATTCTTGTGTGGTTTGGAAGACTAATGGAAGTGCAACCATATAGGGTCTGTTTAACCTTTTTAGGGCTTCAATAGCTTTAGGATGATCTTGTCTTGCTGGCCCACCAACTAGAGCAAAACCTGTTAGAGATACTACTCCGTCTACTATGGGTTGATCCTTATTTATGGAATCATAATAAAATTCATTAACTGGTTTAGAAAAATCTAGACCTCCACAGAAAATAGGTAGTACTCTCGCACCTCTGTATTCCAACTCTTGAATAACAGCAACGTAATGAGCATCATCTCCCGTAACAATATGACTCCTTTGAAGCACTAAACCTATTGTTGGAGTTTTGTCATCTTTAGGATTTATATCTTTTCTATTATTTTCCCAATTTTGATATTCTTTAAGACTTTCAAACATGCAAGGAGCAAGAGGATGCCAAATTCCTAGATCTGGAAATGTTTCTGGGTCTTGAATTTTGAATTCTTCAATTTGATCTTTTATGATTTCTGAAACAGCGTACTTTTCAGAAATCATTAACAAGAAGTTTTTTAAGTTTTCAGTAGTACCACCTAACCAGTACTGAAAACTCAGAATAAATGTTCTAGCATCTTGAGCTTTTTCTACTGGTAGATATTTAAGTATTGAAGGTAGTGTATTTAATAACTTCAACATTGAATCTTGGAAACTTGCTCCATCAGATTCTTTTTTCTTTTTTATTAGATCTCCAATAATACTTTTAGATTGACCAAGTTGGGCCATACTAAATGAACCTAACTTATTTAACCTCATTACCTCTGGCATGGAGGGAAAAACAATTGATGCTTTAAGTTTGTCTTTATATGGAGATACTGCCTCAACCACTTTTTGAGCAAGGTCTTCAATGAAAATTAGAGAAGCTACAAATATATCTGCATTAGCTATATCTTCCTTGAAATCTTCAAAATTACTATCATTTCTAAGTTCTTCAATAAGATAGCCACTAAGATCTATACCTATTGGCCCATTCATTTTATTTATTGACCTTGCAGCTTCCGTTAAGGAATTTTGGTATTGTGGCTCAAGGACAACATAAACTGCTTTAATTACAACTTTGTGTTTGTTATCCTCAACAGGAGATACTCTGCGGTTTGCTGAGCGGACCTGCGTAAACATTGATTTTCTTTAAGTATTTCTACCAGCCTACGAATGAAAAGACGTTATTGTGTGCAATATAAATAGCGTGTAACAACCTTTAAAAAAAAATTTTAAAAAAAAATGATTGAAAATTCTAAAAAACCCGTACCAGTACTAGTTTCCGGAGCTTTAGGAAGAATGGGTAGCGAAGTTGTTAATACTGTATTAAATTCTACAGATTGTGAACTTGTCGCGGCTATCGACATAAACGAAAAGAACAATGGTTCAAATATTTCTGAATTATTGAAGGTAAAAAATTGTGATGTTTTTGTTTCAAATGATTTTGAAGGGACTTTATGTTCCGTTAGTCAAAATTTTAGAAATGAAAAAATCAAACCTGTATTGGTTGATTTTACTCATCCTGATTCTGTATATGAAAATACTAGATCAGCTATTGCATATGGGGTATCACCAGTAGTAGGAACTACAGGTCTAAGCCCTTCGCAAATACAAGATTTGTCTGTTTTTGCTCATAAAGCATCGGTTGGTTGTGCAATAATTCCTAATTTTTCAGTAGGTATGGTTCTTCTTCAGCAGGCGGCATCAGTAGCTGCAAGATTTTATGACAATATTGAATTAATAGAAATGCATCATAATCAAAAAGCTGATTCTCCTAGTGGGACGTGTATAAAAACTGCAGAAATGATTGAAGAATATCCAAAGAAATTTAATCATAATTTAGTAAAAGAGTCTGAGTCATTAAAAGGTGTACGGGGTGGGCTCAGAGATTCAGGAATTAATATACATTCTGTACGATTACCAGGATTATTAGCTCATCAGTTAGTAATTATGGGATCTCCAGGTGAAACCTACACAATTAAACACGACACTATTGATAGAAAGGCATATATGCCAGGGGTTTTACAGGCTATTAAAAAAATTGGTAATTATGAAACTTTAGTTTATGGACTTGAAAAATTGATTTTTTAAAATGATAATTCCAATTAATTCAAGTCAAATTTCCAAACTTATTCCTGCAGTAGGTACAGGAAGTCAATTTAAGTACGCATTGGGGAATCCGAGAAAAATTCTTCAAAGAGTAATAGTTTCTTCAATTGGTGGATTTATCTCATTAATTATTAGTTCGACTGGAGATCAAACTAATAATTTCTGGTTATTCCTATGTGTAGGTTTCTTTTTGTATATCATCTGGGGCCCTATTCTTGAATCTAGTAGAAAGAATTTGCAATTAAGAAAATATAAATTTTTTTCTATATTTGATGGCTACGTATCAGATATCTATAAAACAGAAAAGATTGAAAGTTCAAGAGAGCAATCTAATAGACAAGGTCGATTAGAAGTTATCGAAAACAAAAGGACTTGGTTAGTACTTGAATTAGAAGATGAAGATGGATATTTGAAAAAATTAAGTTTTCCTATGGAAAATAAGCACAGTCAAATTAGGGTGGGTTCGAGCATTAGATGTTTAATAACATCTGATAACCGTAATTTTGACAGAGATTTTTATTTGACGGATGCTTGGCTTCCTGAAATCAACTTATGGGTTGGTGAGTACCCCTATCTATTAAGACCAGCATTTGAGGAAATTTGCTATATTTATTTGAATAGATAGTTGATGGTTATATAATCTAATGAAAAATAAGTTCAATTTTAAAATTGTTGGATCAGGTCCTACAGGTTTATTACTCTCAATTGCACTTTCAAAATTTGATTGCAATATTTTTTTAACTGATTTATTAACAAAAGATAGATTAATTGATAAAGATAAAACTTATGCAATTACTCACTCAACAAGAAAAATCTTATCTAAATTCAGACTTTGGGAAAAATTAGAACCATTTTTATTTGGGTTTGATACCCTTTCAATTTCAGATAGCGTAACTTCTACTTTTACGAAGTTATCAACTTCTGACTTAGATGATGATATAAGTTCTACTGAAAATATTGGCTGGGTAGTTAAACATTCGGATCTCATGAACGTATTTTTTCAAGAAATTGATAATTATGAAAATATTTTTTTTATGACACCACAGAGATTGTTACGTAAAAAAATAATATTTGATTATCAATTCTTTTCAACAGGAGCAAACTCACTTGATAAAAAATTCATAGATTTTATTGACATAAAAAAGTCTTATAGTCAGTCTTGTTTAACTTTTAAAGTTTCTCTTAGAGGTCATTGTGAAAAACGTGCTTATGAAATTTTTAGAAAAGAAGGCCCACTTGCATTATTACCTTTAGAAAAAAACTCATATCAAGTAATTTGGACTTCCAGTACATTAAAAGCAATTGAAAGGTTAAATTCTGACAAGAATTTTTTAATGGATAATTTATCAACAATCTTGCCTGATGAATTTAAGTTGGACCAAATAATTGGCGAATTTAATATTTTCCCTGTTTCATTATCCTTAAATTTACCGGTTTTAAATTTTAAAAAATTAGTTTTTGTAGGAGATGCATTTCATACATTTCATCCTGTAGGTGGTCAGGGTCTAAATACTTGTTGGAGAGATGTTAATGCTATTTATGATCTTTTTAATAAAAATACTGCTATTACTAAATTGCAATTGTTATTATTCAAATTTAAGTATTTTTCAAGCAGAATTTTAGATATTATCGTCACTATTTTTATAACTGACTCATTGATAACAATTTTTGCTAATAGAAACGTTTTTTTATTTCCAATAAGGAAATTTTCTTTTTTACTTTTAAATAAATTTCTTTTTACAAGAAAATTAGTCCTAAATCAAATGACTAAATCTCTAATTTATTCAAGTATTAAATAGAATTCATGAATAATTATGTATCTAGAGAAATGATAATTTATCTATTTAATGTATTAGGTTTAGATGAATCTACTATTGAACTTGGTATTAAATTATCTATAAAAAATAACACTCCATTACCAATATTATTATGGAGTTATGGAATGCTAACTATTGAAGAACTAGATAAGTTATATTCATTTTTATTTCAAAAAAAGGATTAATAATTCTGTTATAATTTTTATATATCCTAATAAAGAACAATTACAGTTTTAACCAGAGGAAATCAGGTATCAAGAAAATCTATAGAGAAGCTTGATTTATTATTATTAATATTAGAAACTATTGACTTAAATGGTATCCAATCCTTTTACGCCCTATCAAATAGGCTTAATCTAAATGATGTTTTACCAAATAAAGTGACTATTTGGAAATTAAGGAACAATAATCCATTGAGAAAATCTTATATTACAAACAATATTAAACTTAACGAATTCGATGCTTTAATTAGAATAACAGTTGAAATGTCTAAATATTTATATCCTTATATCAGAGAGGTTCTGAAATCTAAAGAAGATATTAATGCGAATTCAGTTATTTGGAATGATTTCAAAGAGAGGTTTATTGAGTTGATTAAAGAGAGATTTAATTTAGATAGTATAAGAGTCAAAAAGCTTTTAAATCAAGCTGAAAATGATGAGATTATCATAAAATCTTTGCTTATTTTATCTTTTTGCATTTCAAATCAGGGTTATCAAAAGTTGAAGAATTTTTTATACGATTTTTAATATGATGCAAAATAAATTGTCATTTCATCAATCTTCAGCAAGTCTCGAAATAATCGGATTACCAGATTATTCCAATAATGAAAATAAAGATCAAATATCTATAATTTCTCAATGGAAATTAACCATAGTTGATAAACCACTTATTGAGGGCAAAATTGAACATTTAGGGCCTATTATGGATGCTTTTTATATTTATTCAAATCTATTAATCAGAAACGAAATCCCAATATATGAGTCTAAACTAATCGATATAAAAGCCGATAATCTCCACATACATAATATTGTTCTCAAGAGCTCTAAACCAAATGTAAAGCCTTTAGTTTTAAAGATTGGTAATTCATTGCTTTCAGATACTATAAATTGTTTTGATCAATTAAATGAATCGCCAAAAGTAAGAATAAAAAAAACTGATATGACTACTAACATTTCTAAAAAATTAAGATTTGGGTTAAATAAAAAAGTTATATTTTTAAATTTCTTTATTCCACCGTTTATGGCAATTTGCTCTTTAATTCTATTATCTTCTTCTTTTATTTATTTTTATAGTCCTTTTGAAAATATAGAAAAAAAAGAACAAATAAATCAAGAATAAAGACCCATTAGCATCTTAAATACAAACACGATACTATAGGTTAATTTCTTTTCAGAGTAATTCAAATTTATTCTTTATTCTTTAAGCTTTGATGTATGGCAGATTTAAACATACCAAATTTGAATATTAAATCTGATAAATATATTTTTAAAAAAAAATTAAATTTAAGAAGAAAATCTAAAAAACAACTATTTACTGAAGCTTTCTTTTTGTTTATTTTTAGTGTCTTATTAGTTTATATAAATTATTTAATTCCTAATAAAAATTTGCTGCTACAAAAACTACCTTCTACGATTAATAAATCTTCATTATTATTAATTGATCTCTTTTCATATCTCTTTGAAATATTCTTGGTGATTTTTATTTTTGCCTCCTCATTCACTGCTCTGTTATTAATGATAGGTTCCTTTTATAGGTTATTTAGAGTATCTAAGAGAAAGTCAAAACAAATAAGTTATAAATAATTTCAAATAGGTTGCATTAGCCCACCACTTCCTGAATCAGAATCATCATCGTCATTTTCTGTTTCTTCTCCAAATAATGCAAATATACCTAGAACTATAGATGACAGAATAATTGATAAGGGTAAAATCGAGGTTTGAATTCCGACGTCTATATATTCACCCATAAAACAAATAAATTTTTATAAACCTAACCGAAATCAAACTGATTCGCGGATTTTAAATAATTATTTAATAATTTATTCTTTTTTCATAAAAAGTTCTTTATCGAAATTCTTTATTTCTCTTTCAAAAGATCCGAACCACATCATTAGTTGATCAATTTGATTTTGAATTTCAGTTACACCTAAACCCCTTATAGTGATTATTGATAATTGTTCGCCTTCATTAAAATGAAATTTATTTTGGACACTACTTGCTAAAGATTTTTTAAGAATTTTAAAAGTAGAAGTTTTTAATTTTGTCTCTATCAGGATGTTTGGCTTTTTGAGCTTGATCTTATTAAAACCACATTTTTTAGCTAGTAATTTTAGTCTCATTATCATAATTAAGGACTCAACAGGTTTGGGTAAGTTTCCATATCTATTCACCCAGTCTGTAGCTAATTCAGTTAATTCATCATTATTTGAACATTCAGTAGCAGATTTGTAAGCCTCAAGCTTCTCTTCCCTGTTTAATATCCATGTTGCAGGTATAAATGCATTTATTGGTAGATCAATTTGGGTGTCGTTAACTTCAGGTATTTCTTGCCCACTGATTTCTGAAATGGCCTCATGGAGCATCTCTATATATAATTCATAACCAATTGCATTTACCTTTCCACTTTGTTCTTCTCCTAGTAAACTACCAACACCTCTTATTTCCATATCTTTCATTGCAAGTTGATATCCACTTCCTAGTTCTGAGAAGTCTTTTATCGCTTTCAATCTTTGTTTTGCAGCATCATTAATTTTATTTATATTTGGATAAAATAACCAAGCATGAGCTTGTACACCGCTTCTGCCAACTCTTCCTCTAAGTTGATAAAGTTGTGAAAGGCCAAATTTGTGAGAATCTTCAATAATTATTGTATTTACTTTAGGGATGTCTAATCCACTTTCAATTATAGTTGTGCATATCATTAGATCTACTTCTCCATTATTAAAAGCAATCATTGCATTTTCAAGCTCTGTTTCGTTCATTTGCCCATGAGCAACAATAAACTTTAAGCTGGGAAACATATTTTTTAATTTGTTTATAGCTTGATCAATATCAGAAATTCTTGGAAGGACATAAAAAATTTGACCTCCCCTATCAAGTTCTTGATTAATGGCAGTTCTAATAACATCCATATCTATTTCAGATAAATATGTTTTAATTGATCTTCTTGATGGAGGAGGAGTATTTAATAAGCTCATTTGTCTTAGTCCAGATAAGCTCATATAAAGAGTTCTTGGAATTGGAGTTGCCGAGAGCGTTAAAACGTCTATATTTGTTTTGATTTTTTTAATTTTCTCCTTTTGTCTTACTCCAAATCTTTGCTCTTCATCAATAACAAGTAGTCCTAAGTTTTTAATTTCTATTTCTTTTCCTAAAATTTGGTGCGTTGCTATAACTAAATCAATTTTGTTATTTTTCAAACCTGCATAAATTTCTTTTCTCTCATTAACGGTTTTGAATCTATTGAGTAGTGATACTTTTATTGGGTAAGGTGAAAATCTATTATTTATTGTTCTCCAATGTTGCTGAGCTAGGATTGTTGTGGGTGCTAGTAATATTACCTGTTTGCCCGATGTAATAGCCTTAAAAATAGCCCGAACTGCTACTTCTGTTTTGCCAAATCCTACATCTCCACAAACTAATCTGTCCATTGGCTTATCGCTTTCCATATCAGATTTTATTTCTTCAACAGCAGTAATTTGATCAGGTGTTGGTTGATAAGGGAATGATTCCTCTAATTCATCTTGCCAAGGACCATCTTCTGGGTAAATGTATCCCTTTAATTTTTCTCTCTTTGCATAAAGTTTTAAAATATCGACTGCAACTTTTTTGATTTGTTTTTTATTTTTCTCTTTTATTCTTTCCCATTCTGTTCCTCCTAATTTATTTATTTTTGGCTTTATTTTTCCGCTTGATCTATACCTGTTAACGCTACCAAGTTGATCCGCGGCAACACTTATCTTCCCGTCCTGATACTGAATGACTAAATAGTCTCTTGAATCTCCAGTTATATTTATTTTTTCAATTTTTAAAAATTTTCCAATTCCATGATTTTTATGAACTATAAAATCACCGGGACTAATCTTATTTACATTTATATTTGAATTTATACTTCTTTTTTTTCTTCTTATGAATACATTATTAAAAAGAGATTGTTGTGAAAATAATTCTTTATCTGTTATCAGGAAAACCTTCCATATCGGAAGATAAAAACCCTCGATTTCATAATTGTTTTTATTTTTTAAAATTAAAGGAGTTGAATTGTTAATTGACTTAAATGCTGCATCAATATCATTAGGATTGTTTAAGAAGTTTGCATTACATTCGTGCTCAAAAAGTAAAGTCCTAGTTCTTAATGGCTGTGCTGATAATATCCATACTTTTTCATTATTTTTTATATTTTTATTTATATCATTGGATAATTTTCCTATATTTTTAGAATATGAATTTAATCTTTTATCGTTTAACAAAAACCTATTATGAATATTGACTTTAGATTCAAATTCATAAAATTTTATTAAATTAAAATTTTCTAGTGAATTTAATATTTCGTCAAACGTTAAATGCAAATTAGGTTTGGCCTCTAAATTAATATCATTATTTTTAAGATTTTCATTTAATTCATAAGCACAATTATCAAAATTACTTTCTGAATCTAGATACCAATTATTTGCAAATTTCTTACAATCTTCTAATTCATCAATTACAAGAATTGTTTTTCTATCTATAAAATCTATTATATTTGAGGGTTCATTTTCAATTATTCCTAAATAACGATCAAGATTATTTTTATTTATATCTTCTGAATTAAAAGTACTGTTCTTAGATAAATTATTTAACCTATCTTTTATCAGCAAATCAAATCCAGCCTGTATTATTTCAATATTGTTGATACTTTCTAATGTTTTCTGTGTATTGGGATCATATTCTCTTATTTTCTCAATTACATTATCAAAAAATTCTAATCTTATAGGAAACTCATTATTGACAGGATAAATATCTATTATTTCCCCTCTTCTACTCCAGAATCCTTCTGTTGAAGTTACATTGTCCTTCGTATAACCCAGCAAGGTAAGTTTATTTGCTAATTCTTGAATCTCTATTTGAACCCCTTTTTGCAAATCTAATTTTTTTTCAATTAATGTGTTTTTATTTATTAGATGAGGTTGAAGCGATCTCTCAGTTGATATAACAATATTAAGTTCATTTTTCTCTTTTTTTATTAATTTAGATAAAACAGTAAGCTGACTAAATTCAATCTCTTTGGATTTATTAATTGATGCGTATGGTAAATGTTCTGTTGGAGGATAATATAAAACTGCTTTATCATTTATACTTTCAAAATAACCAATCCATTTATAGGCTATTTCTACATTAGGACAAATTAATAATATATTTTTTTCTTCTTTTTTTGCGATGCTATCTAAGATTATTGATTTTGCATATCTACTTGAACCAACAATATTTAATTCATTATTTTTTGAAATTCTTTTTATTAATTCAGAAGTAATTTGTGAGTTCGAAATATAATTAACTAAAGTATTTAAACTCATTTATAGATATCAATCTTGATTGCAAATATCCGATATATTATATTAGATTTTATACTGATTGTGAATAATATTTGATGGATTCAGCTGCAATAAATTCTTTTATACCCACATTAGATCAAGTGGATAGTTGGTACGAAATCTTTACACTTTTACCAATATTAATTGCTCTAGAATTATTATTATCGGCAGATAATGCTATCGCACTAGCTTCTCTTACTAAATCCCTCGAAAGTTCAGAATTAAGGTCAAGAGCCTTAAATATTGGCATAACAATATCTTTATTATTTAGGATTATTCTGATCATATTATCTAATGTTCTTCTAAAGTTTATTCTTATTAGAGTTTTTGCTGGGTTTTATTTAATATATTTATTCTTATCAAATGTTTTTTTAAATTCAGATATAGAAAAAACTGAAAATGGGACAAATAATAATAAAAATAATTTTAGGTTCTTAAGGGTTGTAGCGCTTCTTTCAATTACTGATTTTGCTTTTTCCATAGATAGTATCACTACTGCAGTAGCTATCAGTGATCAATACGTATTAATTATATTTGGAGCAGTGATTGGAGTATTAGCTTTAAGATTTACATCGGGGATTTTTCTAAAACTTCTGGATATATATTCTAGATTAGAAACAGCCGGTTACGTAGCAATTTTAATAGTTGGGATTAAACTTTTACTAAATACGTTAATTAAAGAATATATTCTTCCAGACTATTATTTTTATTTTTTGATTCTATTTACTTTCATTTGGGGGTTCTCTAAAAAAGAATCAAAAACTTAATCTGAGAGATATTCACCTACTGATGGCTTTAGCTGTTGTATCAATTGCTTTTTGCTAGAAATGTTTTTGCCTTCAAGTTTTGCTTCTAACAAAATAATCGGTTCAGTTTTAGTTGAAATTATTATTCCTTCATTTTCTATTACGGCAAGAATAATACCTGGTCTTGAATAATTGCTCATGAAAAGGTATTTTTCTTTTTTAATTTCATCACTACTCAAAACTTTGATTTTAAGTATTTTTAGGTTCTTACCTCTAAAAGTTGTATTTGCTCGTGGGTATAATCCTTTTATTTTTTGATAAATTTCAATTGCCTCATTACCCCAATCAACTCTAAAGTCTGATTTTTCAATCATTCTTGCGTATGTTATTTCTCTTCCAAGGGAATTTTGTTTTGTTAATTGAGAATTAGTATTTTTATAAATATTTTCTTCTAGTAGTGATGTGGCATTTAAAAATAATTTTGCAGATAAAATACTAAGTTTTTCCGATAGTGTATTTAAATTATCGTCATTACCAATTTTAATTTTTTCTTCCAATAATAAGTCGCCAGTATCTAGTCCCTCATCCATTTTCATAATTCCTACACCAGTAAATTCATCGCCCTTTATCAGCGACCATTGTATTGGGGCTGCACCACGCCATCTTGGAAGTAATGAAGCATGTGCGTTCCAACATCCAAATTTTGGGATTTCCAATATCTCTTTGGGTAATATTTTCCCGTAAGCTATAACAATAAATAAATCACAAGATAGTGATTTAAGTTCATTTATAAAATGTATATTGTTCCTGATTTTTACTGGAGTATAAATTTTTATAGATTCTTGCTCGGCAAAGCTTTTAACAGGTGAGGATATTAATTTATTTCCCCTAGATCTTTTCTTATCGGGTTGGCTAACTACTCCAATTACCTCGTGCTTAGATTTAATAAAAATATCAAGGCTCGCAATTGAATATTCAGGTGTTCCCCAGAATATAATTCTC
>JFLT01000149.1 GCA_000634195.1 Prochlorococcus sp. scB243_495D8 | reverse complement strand
TTCCCCAGAATATAATTCTCACGCGTCACCAGTTATTGATAATTCATCTACCCATATATGTGGAGAAATTCCACTTGTTGTTACTTCTTGGTTTGGTTCAATATTTACTATATTCTTCAAAAGATATTTGATATCCCCCGCTACAGTTGCAGATTCAATTGAGATTTTTTTACCATTTTTATAGAGCCATCCATCAAATGGAAGAGAGAATGAACCTTGACTTGCTCTGACGCCTGCATGGATTGCATTTAATTCTTCAATATAAACAAATTCCCCCTCATAAATAGAGTGATCTAATGATGTTTTTAGATCTGAGTTTTCCTCTGATTTCTCAACTACTATCCAATCAGGAGATACTGAGACTTTTGATCCTAGTCCAGCGTGTCCTGTGGGGATTGTTTTAAATATTCTTGCAGTTGATTCAGAATGTATAAAATTTTCAAGTCTCCCTTTGTTAATTAAACATAGTCTTTTGGTAGGAGTTCCCTCTCCATCAAATGGTGATGAAGAAATATTCTTTTCGTGAAGACCATCATCATAAAT
Organism: Prochlorococcus sp. scB243_495D8; assembly: GCA_000634195.1. Lineage (GTDB taxonomy): Bacteria > Cyanobacteriota > Cyanobacteriia > PCC-6307 > Cyanobiaceae > Prochlorococcus_A. The sequence goes on along the minus strand of JFLT01000149.1, from coordinate 2,996 downwards.
ATTAAGTGCTTCTGTAGAAAGTTTCTCTCCTATAGAATTTTTATTTGATAAGCTAACTCCATCTAAAATGCTTCTAGCATTAAACATTGAACTAAAGGCATTAATGATCGTTAAAAAAGACTCTGGAGAAAAACATATTAAATATTTATCAGTTTTGATAGATGAATAATTTAAATGAGAAATTGTTTTATTAGAAGCGTCTTTGATACAAGACTCTATATCTATATCTTCCACTCCATATCCAAGTTTCACAGAACCCGAGCTACGAGGTTTCTTATTTTTCTCTTCTGCTCTTGCATATAAATAAAGCGCAGCTTGACTTTTGGTATAACTCCGAAAGGCACCATCACTATTTGCATAAACTCTCTCATAAAAACTCTCAGATAGACCATTATACGGAACAGATTTTATGGATTCATGGCTTTCTAATAGTTTTACTTCCGCTTCTCTTAAAAGAGTAAGTAATTTTTTTATTCCAACAGGATTTCTTTTTTTTAAGTCCTTTACTTCAATAGGATCCTTGGCAAGTGGTGAGAATTCTGTTCTTTCATTCTTGTTGCCAAAATCTGATGCAATATTTGCTTGATTTAGAGCTTTTTTAATACCAGATTCACTGATATCACTAGTTGTTGTAATACCAACTAAATTAGATTCGTTCCAAACTCTTATGGTTAAAATTTGCTTTTGTGATGCCTTAAGTTGTTTAGCCTCACCTTTATCTACTTGCACGGAATAATCATTAGAAAAGCTTGCACCATAATCCCATTTATTAAGATTTAGAGAATCTGCAGCTTCGGAGATTTGAATAGTTATTTCTTTTGAATTCATATCCTATCTTCCTCCAACAGTAATTGAATCAACCTTAATATGCGGTTGGCCAACAGTTACGTTGACACTTCCACTGATAGATCCACAAAATCCAGGAGCTAATTCGAGGTCATTCCCGCACATTGATATTTTTGGCATAACTTCTTTAGCCTCACCAATCAAAGTTGCTCCCTTTACTGGATTAGTTAATTTTCCATTTTTAATTAGATATCCTTCTTCTACTGCAAAATTAAATTGTCCTGTAGCACCTACACTACCACCACCCATTGATTTGCAGTAAAGACCATTACTAATACTATTAATTAAATCCTCTTTCGAGTGCTCACCTTTAGCTATATAAGTATTTCTCATTCGTGAAGCTGCAGCAAAAGAATAATTTTGCCTTCTTCCACTTCCTGTTCTTTTATGGCCAGTTCTTAATTCACCTGCCCTGTCGGATATGAATTTTTTTAAAATTCCATCCTTTATAAGAACTGATTTTTCGGGTTCCATACCTTCATCATCTACTGATAATGAACCAAAGGATCCTTCTGAAATTCCTTCGTCTATTGCTGTTACAGATTCATGTGCAATTTTTTCATTCAATTTATTCTCAAATGGTGTTGTTCCTCTTTCTATTTGAGTCGTTTCGAGTAAATGCCCACAGGCTTCGTGGAATATGACGCCACCAAATTTATTAGCTAGTACAACAGGCATTTGTCCCGCTTCTACATAATCTGCATACAACATGTTCATTGAGCTTTCAAATACATCATTAGCTGCTTTTTCGTGATCCCATAATCTGAATTCATGAGGCATTCCTGAAGATCCAAATCTTCTACTTCCACTAGATCTATATTGGGCATCACTAGCAATAACGTTGAGTCCAACTGTTTGATGCAACCTAATATCTGAGACATAGGTTCCATCGCTGGAGGCTATAATTACTTCCTGGAGATTTCTTGAGTAACTTCCTTTTCTAGTTATTATTTTATTATTTTTTTTAAGAGACTTTGTGCTGACTAATAGTTTTTCACTTATCTCATGAATAGATGGGACTTCATTAATCCATTTTTTCTTGGATAAACTATAGTCCTTATGTTTATCTAGACCGTTAAATACTTCTATTTTTTTATTATCTGTTATGTCTAACATCTCAATAGCCTGAGATACCGATCTCATCAAGCCATTCTTTGTTAAATCATTTGTACTTACAAATCCATCCTTTTTATCTTTGAAGATTCTAATGCCAGCACCCTTTCCAAAGGATGGACTTACACTTGTAATAAAATCTTCTTCTGCTAACACGCTTGAGTTGTCAGTATTCTCAATAAATATTTCTACAAAATCAGCTCCAAGTCCAATTCCGTAGAAAATGATTTCTTCTAATAAATCTTTATTGCAACTACCAAAAACTATTTCATTTGATTTGATTTGTGACGAAAGCATATGAGTGTATAAATCTTCTCTGTATTAAAGATTATCTAATCGAAGGTTGGAAATCTTTGCTATCAAGAGGTTTTAATAAGTATAGTCTTAATAACTGGTAACCGTTTGATAAATATTTAGGTAATTTTTTAAAAGTTTTAGATACTTTATTTCCATCACTGTTTGCAATATCAGAAAGAACTTTATTATTCTCTACTATTTTATCTAATCTTCCATAAAAAGATTTATCATAGACGTCCATTACTACAGGGAAAACTCTTGCTGCAGTTTCATTTGTTTTATTAATAACAAACTGGTCATAATCTCTGGCATCTAAACCTAAAGAACTGTAGAAATCTTTTTTAATTCCCAAATCCCTTGCATACATAGTTGCAAATACAGCTAATAGAAAGAACCTTGACCATAACTTGGATGTTAATGGAAGATTATTCAAGAAATATCTAAACCTATGGAAGTAGTCGAATAATGGGTGAGTAAAAGTAGAGCCGCCAATGGTAATTTTTTGGCTTAATGATTTAACAGTACGTGGCTGAGCTTTCATTAATGCGTCAAAGAAATCACCATGTCTATTTTCATCTTGACACCAATTTTCAAAGTAATTAAATAGTGGAAAAATTTTGCTATCAGGGTTCTTTTCGAGATGCCTATAAATTGCTATATATCTCCAATAACCTATTTTTTCGGATAAATAAGTAGCGTAAAAAATACTTCTTGGAGGGAAATAAGTGTAGTCTTTATTG
>JFLT01000148.1 GCA_000634195.1 Prochlorococcus sp. scB243_495D8 | reverse complement strand
AATAAGTGTAGTCTTTATTGGCTGTTAAAAAACCTAAATCTAACTGAAGTCCAAAGTCACTCATTGATTTATTTAAAAAACCTGCATGTCTTGCTTCATCTCTGGCCATATGAGCAAAACATTCAGCAAGTAGAGGGTTTTTGACTTTAATTCTCTTACTAAGTTCCTTGTAAAGTAAAAAACCTGAAAATTCTGATGTACAACTTCCTTCTAGAAAATCAACAAAAAGCTCTCTTGTCTCAGGATCTAATTTTTCTGCAGCGCCTTCAAATTCACTATTTCTTACAAAATGATGTCTATTGTAATCTTTCCTAAATTCCTCACAAATTGCTTCCAATTCCTCCTCGTTTATTGATAAATCCATATTTTCCATTGCCTCAAAGTCTGTTGTATAGAATCTTGGGGACAAAATTGTTTCTTTTGCTGGTATCTTTCCATTATTAATATCTTTTTTATTTTTTGATTCAACAGTTGATTGAGCCATTTTTTATTCGGTTTATTAATACTATTATTTACTATGATTTGTATTTTCGAGGGAAAAGTTAACTTGGTGTTATTGTTTTTCTAATTAACTCCTATTAACTTTTGCCCATTCAATCTTTGAAGTACTCTTGAAATTATTAATTTTAGGGTAATTCTTTTTTCGTCAATAAGAAAGGATTCAATAATACTTGGTTGTTGATTAGGTTTTGATAAAGAAATACTTTTTAATGAGCTAATGTCATCCTTCTCGAAGGATAACCAAAAGTTACATGTATCTTTAATTTCACAATTTATTACCCAACATTTATCTCCAGCAATAGGTCTATTTGTATTAGTGAGGTTAATATTGTTTATTTCTAATCCTCTTTGATTAATTTCCTCAGTAAATGAAGGAATTAGGTGCATGTTAATGAACTCTTGGAAAGGCTTTTTCTCTACTGGGAGTTCTTTTTTTGGTTTTGTTATAGGTTTTTCGGCAGTATTAATTTCATTTTTTATAACAACTTTAGTAGCAGAATCACCATTATTTGCATCCATGTTGATAACTTTTTCTGATTTAGGTTCTTTTATTTCCTCAGAGTTTGATTTAGTAGTGTTGTCAGATATTTCTTTATTAACTTCATTATTTTTGTCTAAATTTTCTTCCATAAAAAAAACTATTTATTTCATTATAAATTAAAAAAACATTTTTTAATTAATTTTTTTTTCTACCAATCATTATCAGCACTATCCCAGTCATCTTTAATATCCTGATTTGAATAACTTTGATCTTTTTTTAAATTATTATCATTCATATTTTTGACTACTCTGTAATTTACAGAAATCGTTGGTTGAGTTTCTCTAATATCCCTTTGTGGCGGCATCTCAACGTTTGGTTCCATTTCTTCGTCATTATTATTAGATACAAAATCATCTTCCACATTTTCGAAAGTTTTTTTTCTGGAACTAGTACTAGTTATTGTTGTATTCAATAAAGTGCTTACAAATAAACCTGAAAAAAATGAAATACTGATTAACTTACCTATACTTACTTCTTGGAGAGTCCATTTAAGGTATCTAAATGAAGTCTTCTGATTATTATTTGTATATAATAAAATTTGAAAAATTATTATTAAAAAAAGAGTTAAAAGTAAATATTTTTTCTTCAACATAATAATAAAAATTTATTTAAATTTTTTGGTTAATATTTCCATAATATGTTTTGTGAAAGTTTATTTATGTTAATTCTAAATCAATTTGATATTTAAGAATATCGACTTTTATTATTTTTACTTCTATCGCATCTCCAACTTTATATGATTTTTTAGATTTTCTTCCAATCAATAGATTTTGCCTTGACCTGTATTCATACCAATCGTTATTAAGTGTGCTTACGTGAACTAAACCCTCTACATTTAGTTCTGATATCTCAACAAAGAAACCATATGTTTGCACTGATAGAATAAATCCACTATAAATGTTTCCTAGTAATTTTTCTGCTTTTCTTACTTTTTTGATATTTATCATATTAGATTTATATTGGTTAACTTTGTACTTGAATTCATTAAGTTTATCCATCACAAACTTGTTAAATAATATTTCTAGATTTTTTGAAATTGATGAATTAAATATATCCCAATTTACTAGGTCTAATGAATTACTTTCCGATATATTGATTGTATCAATATTATTTTTCTTTGATTTCTTACCATTTATTATCATATTAAAAATACAGTACTGGTTTATAAGATTAGTGAAGTCAAATCCAGGTATTGTCCATGGAGAAATAAATAATTTTTCTGATTCATCATTATCAAGATCTTTAGATATCAACCTTATTTCATTGTCCTTTAATTCATTAATTAGAAGTTTATGTAAGATTCTTTTTTTATTATCGTCTTCACATAATTTAATTACTTGACTAAATGTCAAATTGCCATCTTCATTAAGCTCTACATCATTATCAATAAATTCTGAATATTTGATAATTTCATTAGCATTAACGTAATCTATTCCATTTGAAATGTATCCTGCACTTTTTAAGCCATATTGATTTGAATGTTTGAACCATATTAAATTAGCTTCATATAGAATTGGTGAAAGGTAAGTTTGGCAATCTTCTTTATTTAATGATTCAAAATATCCTTTTGAATATTCAGCTGGATTGTGAATAAAAAATTCTTCTAGTGCTTCAATCTTATTCAGTGCCGCAGGAATTTCCACCTTTCCCTCCAAAAGATGGTTTTTTCTGAATGAACATGAAATTTCTAGTATTTTATCTAAATCTTCGACATATTCCTTGATAGGTTTTAATACCCGAGAGGTTATTCTTGATTTGCTTTTTCTTGTTAGAAGCGCGTCAGTATGATCACTTCCAACAATAAGAGCGCATTTTACTAAAGTAAGATGAAATGACCAATCAATTATTTCATTATTACTATTTAAATTGACACAGAGGCTTATTGCTTCATTCTTTTCACCAAATTTAAATTCAGAATCATTTCTTATGGCTTCACCAAGGTAGTTTTGCCAATCATTTAATAAGGGTAATGATTCAAAACCTTTGAATAATATTTCTAGAGATTTTTTGCTATTTAGATCTACTATTTCTGCAAGATTATTTGTATGTATCCATAATTTAGTATTTTTATTTTTTCCCTGCTCTATTTGAATCATTGGGAGCATTGGAGAATTATTAGAATTCCAACTTTTGAATAAATATGAATTTTTATCTGTAAGGTCTATCCTCTCCCTTTTTTCTATTTTCTTTGATTCAATATGATTTAAATCGTATGATTTAACGATATTGCTTTTAGATAAAACAAAGTCTGTATCATAGTCTTCATTATTATTTAGTTTTAGTTCTTTTATCACATGACCTAGTCCTACTTCTTGACCTATAGGGAATCTATCAATCTCAACTTTTACTATATTCTTATTGTCTGGATTGAAAGTGTATTTTTCATTCTCTTTTGGAAGTTTAATTTTAGAAAGGATCCTATCGTCTATTGGGATTGCATATACATCGTTGTTTATTTTTTCTACTTTAGAAAGAAGTATTTGATTTGATCTTTCAAGAATACAATCAACTATTCCTTCAGGTGATCTTCTTCTATATCCCTCTTTTATTATCCTTACAAGAACTTTATCTCCGTTCCATGCATGGTTAAGTAGATTTTCTTTAATATAGATATCTTCTTTGTCTTTTCCTCTTACAGCAAAGCAATAGCCTTTGCTACTACATCTTATTTTGGCGACAAGATGATCATCATCCTTTATGCAAGTATATTCATCATTTTCATTTTTATTAATTATTTCAAGTGTTTCTAGAGCTGTTAAAGCAATATCTAGTTTATCCTTATCAGATTTCTTTGTTATTTTTAATAATCTGCATAATTTTTTATATTCTAACCCATCTGACTGATTAAGATTATCAATTATTGAAGATGATGTGAACATGATCTAAATGAAACTATAAATCAATTTAGGGGTATATACTTCATTATTACACCTTATTATCCAAGCTAAAACTAATTATTTTCTTTCTCTTCTTTTTCTTCTTGTTTGATTGTGAAAGAGTTGATAAAAAGCCTTATACCAATGATTAAAAATGTAATGGATGCTATTGACTTAAGAACTACTTCGGGTAAAAAACTTGAAATAGAACCACCTGTTAAAGCTCCTAGTAAACTTGCAAAAACAAGTGCTGAAGAGGATCCTAGAAAAACTGCTAATGGTTTATTTGAAGTGCCGCTTATAGTTAAAGTAGCTAGTTGAGTTTTGTCACCTAATTCAGCTATGAAAACTGTTAGAAATGTTGATAGTAATAAACTTAAAACCATTTATAAATAATTTTTGAATGTTTCATAAGCTAAAAATATACTTATCAATATCATTAAAGTACCAGTAGATAAAGCAAATTTGCTAGGAGATATTTTTTTTGATACCCATTTACCAATAAGAACTCCAACTATGCTAGAGCTTATTAATGCTAGAGAACTTCCAAGAAAAACAACTATTGGCCTGCCCGATTCAGCAGAAAGCATTAATGTGGCTATCTGAGTTTTATCGCCAAGTTCAGCAATAAAAATTGTTGTAAAAGTCGTTATAAATATTGAAAAAAAACTTTTTTCTAGATTGTTTTCTTTTTTTTCTAATTTACTATTCATTTTCCTGATACTGCAATTCTAAAAGTTTTCATCACTTTACTTTCGTATCCATAGTTTGATGAAATATGTTGTTTGCAGCAATCTATTAAAAATTTATCACCAGATTTCAAATATCCTTTAAATGAAGTTGAAAATTCACTTACACGGCAAAAATGTGGTCTGGTTTCATAAATTAAGCATTTTTTATTTTCTCTGTTTAGGTTTTTACACCAACCGTCTTTAGCTGTCATCGAATTTATCAAAGCTATATCTTCTTTGTTAAGTTTGTTAGCCAAATCGCTTCTTTCGTTCAAG
>JFLT01000147.1 GCA_000634195.1 Prochlorococcus sp. scB243_495D8 | reverse complement strand
AAATGAAGTTGAAAATTCACTTACCCTGCAAAAATGTGGTCTGGATTCATAAATTAAGCATTTTTTATTTTCTCTGTCCAGATTTTTACACCAACCGTCTTTAGCCGTCATTGAATTTATCAAAGCTATATCTTCTTTGTTAAGTTTGTTAGCCAAATCGCTTCTTTCGTTCAAGTCGAATTTACAACAAGCTCCACAATTTTCTATACATGTCCATGATTTCATAATTTAATTCAATCTTGTAACGTATCAGTACAGTTTCGTAATTTATTTGTAAAAATAGTATCACAAAACATATTCATTAATCATGGCAACACTTATTCCTTTAGCTGTAGTTGCGTTGGCAGGACCAGCAATAATTGCTCTTGTATTTTACCGTAAATAAAAGAAATTATTTTTGGTGACTTATCTTGAGGGCGTTTATTGGGATTTAGATGGTACCATCGCAAATACTGAATTAGAGGCCCATTTACCTGCTTTTAATAATGCTTTTAATGACCTTGGTATAGATTGGGATTGGGATACTAATACATATATAAAACTTCTGAAGATAAATGGGGGCAAAAATAGGATTGCTTATTACGCTAAATCTAATAATGATAATTTCTCAGATGATTTAATTCTCAAAATTCATGAAACAAAGCAGTTTCATTATTTAGAAATTATAAAAAAAAATTGCGTTAGTTTTAAAAC
>JFLT01000146.1 GCA_000634195.1 Prochlorococcus sp. scB243_495D8 | reverse complement strand
GGCTTCAACCCTTTTGAGTTCATTATTTCAAGTGAAGATGTTGAATTAAAGAAACCAAATCCTTTACCATATTTAAAGGCAATCCAATTAAGTGGTATAAACAAAAACAATTCAATTGTTTTTGAAGACTCAAATCCAGGATTGAAATCTTCCTTGGCAGCTAACTTGCCAACAATTTTTGTTCCTTCAAATATTCCAATTGTTCTTGAGGAAAATATTAAATTAGATTGTATTTTAAATAGTCTTGGTGATCAGAATAATGTGGCAAATGTAATTAAAGGCCCTAAACTAAGAAAATCATATG
>JFLT01000145.1 GCA_000634195.1 Prochlorococcus sp. scB243_495D8 | reverse complement strand
CATATGTTGACTATAACTTTTTAAGTGATTTTTTAGTTTCTTTTAGTAATGCAAAAAACTAATTTTTCAAGAATTACTTATCAATTAAATAATTTATTTTTTGGTTTTCTAAGTGATACTTGGAGAACAAAATCAATTGGTCTAATTTCTGTTTTGACAGGTTATTTTTTGTTCGCAAATTTTATTACAAAATTTATATCTGAAGGTAAAAATGAGTTAATAATGGTACCAATAATTATTATTTTTATTGAAATTATTATAAGAATTAAACCTGCTGCAAGTTCAAAGTTTTATTATCTATGGACAGTAGTTGATAAATTAAGAGTTGGTGCAATTTATGCCGTTATACTTGAAGCATTTAAATTAGGATCTTAAAAGCTACTCTTCTTCTTCTTCTTCTTCTTCAATAGGATAAACAAATCCTTGAGCTTTCCCAGTTAAAACTGATTTACCTAAAGATATAGCTTTTTGAGCTGCTATTGCTGCTTTTCCTTTCCAAACAGCGTGCCTTTGGTTCCTTTTGCTCTTTGATTTTTTCTTCTTTGGTACAGCCATTCTGTTTCTTTATTTCCATATAATAATATAACCTTTAACTGGTTATCTCCAAAACTTTTGAGTATATTTTGTTTATATACGTCAATTTTTTAAATAAGCATATATGCTTTATTAATCACTTATAAAGATTAGTGTTTAGATCAAAATTCTCATATTCAGATTCTAAATCAAGTTATTCGGATCTTCTTGAAGATATAGAGACGGGGCAAATAGAATCAATATTTTTCTATCCAAGGCAGAGAGAGATTGATGTTCTGTATAAAAATGGCGATAAATTTAAAATACCTATCCTTTACAACGATCAATTAATCCTTGAAAAGGCTACTGAAAATAAGGTAGATCTAACTATTAACAATAGTAGAAAAGAAGCCTCAGCTGCTAATTCATTCGCTTCAATAAGTCTTTTCCTAATTTTCATATTAGCTATAGTCTTAATCTTGAGGAGTACATCAAAATTGGCCTCCAGAGCTTTTGGTTTTACCAAAAATCAATCTAAATTTGTAACTATTGATGATGTAGAAACTAGATTCGATGATGTAGCTGGCGTCCCTGAAGCCGCAGAGGAATTATAAGAGGTAATAACATTTTTGAAAGAACCAAAGAAATTTGAAAATCTTGGAGCGAAAGTTCCTAAGGGAGTTCTTCTAATAGGCCCACCAGGGACAGGAAAAACATTATTAGCTAAAGCAATTGCTGGTGAATCAGGAGTACCTTTTCTCTCAATATCGGCTTCAGAGTTTGTAGAACTTTTTGTTGGTGTTGGAGCAAGCCGAGTTCGTGATCTGTTCTCTAAGGCTAAGGAAAAATCTCCTTGTATAATTTTTATTGATGAAATTGATTCCATTGGTAGGCAAAGAGGGTCTGGGATCGGAGGTGGAAATGATGAAAGAGAACAAACCCTTAATCAGCTTCTAACTGAATTAGATGGTTTTGCTGATAATTCTGGGATTATTGTTTTAGCAGCAACAAATAGACCAGATATTTTGGATGTAGCCTTATTAAGACCAGGTAGATTTGATAGGAAAATTGAAGTAATGCTTCCAGATTTAGATGGAAGAAAAAAAATTCTTTCAGTTCACTCACTTTCCAAACCACTTTCAAGCGAGGTTGACTTAGGATATTGGGCTTCTAGAACAGTCGGATTTTCGGGAGCAGATCTTGCAAACTTGATGAACGAGAGCGCTATTCACTGTGCAAGAGACGAATCTAAATTAATCAATGATCTTCATATAGAAAATGCTCTTGATAAAATTACGATTGGCCTGAGAAGCTCATTAATAACTTCTCCTAATATGAAAAAAATTATTGCTTATAACGAAGTAGGTAGAGCAATTGTATCTGCAGTGAGAAATGGAATTGAATCAGTTGATAAAATTACGATTTTACCTAGATCTGGATCTATAGGAGGATATACAAAAATATGCCCGGACGAAGATGTAATTTCTAGTGGATTGATTTCAAAAAAATTATTATTTTCAAAAATTGAAATTGCTCTAGCTGGAAGAGCAGCAGAAACGATAGTTTTTGGTGAAGGTGAAATTACACAATGCTCCATGAATGATATCTCTTATGCGACAAATATCGTAAGGGAAATGGTTACAAAATATGGATTTTCAATTATTGGTCCAATTTCAATGGATTCTGATAATAATGAAATGTATTTAGGAGATGGATTATTTAGAAGAAAGCCTCTCATAGCAGAAAATACCAGTTCTAGAATTGATAATGAAATCATAAATATTTCTAAAATTTCATTAAATAATTCAATAAAAATATTGAAAAAAAATAGAGTCTTACTAGATAAATTAGTTGATATACTTTTAAATCAAGAAACTATAGATAAAAAAGTTTTTAAATTAACAACTTCTAAATTGTTGAAAGTTTGATTTAATTGCTTTAAATTAAAAAAAATATTTTCTTGATAATTAAAAACAATACAACTAAGTTATTAGTTACACTTTCATTTTTACTTATTCTTCCATTTGTACAAAAACAATGGTTTAATTTGTATTCACTCAATATTAATGATATTTCCTTTTATTTAATCCTTTACTATTTGAGCGGAGCAATATGTCCATCTTTGGTGTATTTAAACTCTTTAAAAAACTATACAGATTATAGTTTTAATAAGGATAAAATCCATAGTAAAAAAATAATTAAAGGGAAAAGATTATTATTCTTAGTAGCAATAAATTTAATATTTCTCTCTTTCTTAATAGCTGATTACATATATATAAATTTTGATCTTATACTTAACTTATTTCTTGAAGGAATTAATTTCCCAAAACCGGATATTCCACAGTTATGTTTTTTCATATTTTTAATTTCTATCCTATTAATTTTTAAGAAATCTAGGTTTCTTTTAAAAAAAATAATATTGGTAAATTTTATTTTGATTTCTCTCTTTCTTTGGCATCTTCAAATTATTAATATTAGTGTTGATGATCAGTTTCATATTTATAGATATTTTGGTTTAAATGACCTGAATTTAATTAATCTTTTTATCCTAGTCGCAATAGAAATTTCTTTTTATACGTGGTCCCTTTTATCATATAAAACTAATTTGAGTGATTGGATCGTGCCCAAACCTCAAAAAGGAGATGTTATCCCCTTTTTGAATATATTTATTTTTTATTTATTTATAATTATTTACTACTCATTACTTACTTAAATTTTTCTAATTCTCCTATAGCGCAGAAAAATATTCTTTACTACCTTTTGGGTCCTCTAACATTGTTTTCTCCCCGGGGGTCCAGTTTGCTGGACACACTTCATCGGGGTTTGCCGCAACGTATTGATAGCCTTGAAGAATCCTTAGCGTTTCATCAACATTTCTACCTACAGGAGCCTTGTTAACAGTCGTATGCATAACTACTCCTTCGGGATTGATAAGAAATAAACCTCTATCAGCCTCCCCATCATCATTTAGAACATTGTAAGCCTGGCAAATTTCTCTTTTTAAGTCAGAAACTAACGGATAGTTAATATCACCTATACCACCCTCATTTCTTGGGGTTTGTATCCAAGCCAAATGACAGTGCTTGCTATCAACTGATACACCAAGTATTTCCGTATTAAGTGCCGAGAAATCTTGGTATCTATCACTAAATGCTGTGATTTCAGTTGGACATACAAATGTAAAATCTAGTGGGTAAAAGAATAGAACAACCCATTTACCTCTTAGACCTGAAAGTGTAATCTCCTTAAACTCTTGATCATATACTGCTGTAGCACTAAAGTCTGGTGCTTCTTGGCCAACTCTTAAGCTCATGAAAAAATTTGTCCTTATTTAAATATGTATGGTCTGAATGACCGTAATTAATATTATAATTTTATTAATAATAAATTAGCAAGTTTTTTTTTAATTAATGAAATG
>JFLT01000144.1 GCA_000634195.1 Prochlorococcus sp. scB243_495D8 | reverse complement strand
AAGGAAAAAGTAAAAATAAAAAAATTTGATTCTAACCAGCCAATTGGCGCTTGGATTTTCGTTGTAATTTTGAATTTAGTTGGATTTGCGGGTTATTTTTACTTAAAGGTAAATCATATACAACTAGGTAGTTAAAGTTTATCTTATTTCCTTCTTAATTGATCGACAAAAATTTTTTAGTCTTTCATTTCTCGTTAAGTCAGGTAAAGTCCAAATTGATTCTGTCTCAAGAAATGGATCTTTGCTCCATTCTTTGAATTCTTCCATTATCGAATCATTATTTAATTTTGATGTAAACTGTTTTCGTTTTTTTAAATATCTTCTTATTACTGTAAGATTTGCGTCAATATATTCCCTCATAATAAACACTTAGTCTTATTATTAATTTATCATCTAGCAAGTTCTAATTTAAATAAATATTAATTAGACATTTTGAACGGCTTGAAAAAGTCCAAAGGAATAACCTCCTATTAGAATCCAGCCAAGTACGCTTGATATTATTGTAGATCTTCTATTATGTCTCCTTAAAGCTGATTCAATCATTTCATTAACTTCATCTCTATTAAGGTATTCTTTCTTGGAATTTTTTTTCATTTTTTTTATTTTTACAATAAACGAATTTATAAGAAAGTGAGCTTAAGATATTTTCTTATAAGTAAGAGTTTTATTTTTGATAAATTTATAAATATTTTTTATACTTGACATAAAATATATAATAAAATTTTAAGATAA
>JFLT01000143.1 GCA_000634195.1 Prochlorococcus sp. scB243_495D8 | reverse complement strand
AGATAAATTTAAAAATATAAGATAAAGTAAATGAATTGAAGGATCATAGTTTTTTATACAAACAATGAATATTAATGATAAATCTGTTTTAGAAATGCTTAATAAAATTATTGTTATTGATAGGCTAAATAAATATCAAATTATTCAAATGGTGAATTTAGTTTCAATATCAAATGATATCAATGATTTAAAGGACAACTTGAAATGGGAAACTTCGAAATCATTTCATCAAAAAATTTAAAATACATAAACTCATTATTTGATAATTATTAAATCTTGAAATTTACATACGATATACTAAATTGTCAATTGAATTAATTAAAAGTTTTATAAATAATCTATATAAGCTATTCAAATAAATTTTTGATAGTAA
>JFLT01000142.1 GCA_000634195.1 Prochlorococcus sp. scB243_495D8 | reverse complement strand
TTTTCTTATAAGAAACTTGTTCTTGATGACTATAATTAAGTGTTGTTTTCTTATCCTTCTTAAATGATTTAATTAATATTGTAGAAGTGATTATAATTATTAGTATTATTAGTAAATCTCCAACAGTAATCCCTCTCTCCTTTAAATTCATGATTAAACATATAGTTTGTTTAAATATAGCCTTTTTTATTTAATAACCTAATATTTTTTACAAACTTACTAAAAACACATATGAAGGAAATATAAAAAGAATATAAAAATATTGAGACTATAACCTTTTAAGTCATATAAAAAAAATAGATGAATTCATAATATGGAAGTCAAAAAAAAGATTAGTAGTTCTAACACTCCTTATTTTTTCTCTAAAGAGATGATAATCACAAAAAAATCACTTAACGAAAATCAACTCAAATTTACTTATCAAAAACAGTTAATCTCAGATCTAGATAATAAGCACAAGGAATGGTCAGAATCGATTAACGATAAATTTTAAAAGCTTTCGTTGATTATATTTAAAAGTTTATTTCTTTTAATTGTATTTTTTTCTTCCCAATTAAGTGTTACTTCATCATTAATTATAGGTTTTGCTTCATAAGCTAGATACCAAAGAATAAATCCGACAGGAAATAATAAAATATGCATAGCAAAATTAGTTGACTTAAATCAAATATAGTGCAACACTTATAATGTGCAAGTGTGACACTAAACTTTTTTTAATTATGCCCTCTCCGAGGAAAAGAATTGGTTTTTTGCCAAGTGAAGAAGTGCATGAAATTATTGAAAAATTGTGCACAGCTAATGAGTTTAGTCAGTCAAAAGTCACAGGTTTATTGGTTGAGGAAGCCTTGAGGTCTCGAGGCGTTTTAAATGAATCTTATGGTCAAAATCATAATTTCAAAAAAGATTTTAATAACTTTTCTTTTGATCACGAAACATTTTCTGAAAATAATAAATCTCCTCTTAATGTGGACGAATATGCAGTTAATAAAAAATTATTATCTGATGATATCAAAATGATGCATGAATTTATTGAGTTTAAGTATTTTAAGAAAGTTATGAAGCGAAATAACAACATTATTGAATAAATAGTGTCACACTATTAATGTTTATATGAGAATGCTTTTCAACGGAATTTAGAAATTAAGCAAGGATCAATATTTTTGAATATTTCTAATCAACTTCTTAACGAGGAATCCAAAATAAATTGAATCTTTAAAAATCCAGCGGACTAAATCCTCGTG
>JFLT01000141.1 GCA_000634195.1 Prochlorococcus sp. scB243_495D8 | reverse complement strand
TAAATTGAATCTTTAAAAATCCAGCGGACTAAATCCTCGTGGAGATATGAACCTTAGCCCGCTATAAAAAAATAGCAATAAAAAAATATAAATACAATAAGTATGCGAATTTACTTTTTAATTAAAATTGGAATATAAAAACTCTAAATATAAATGGCAGTAAGTGAATTAAATAAAGATACACAGGATCAAATATGTGATCTTCTTGAAAATCTTCAGCAAATAGAGAAACTTAAAAATAAAGATATACGAATTTTGCTTGATAAGATAGTTAGAAAATATGGAGGAAAAGTAGTAAATAAATGAAACGCATATTAATTCCACTATTTTTTTTGCTTACTTTACCAAGTGTTTTAGATAGCTCCCACTTAAATAATCAGAGAGAACTTATAGTCACCTCAGAAAGCACTAGAGAATCAATCGAGTTGGCAAAATACCTTAAAAATAATGGTGTAGTTAAATATTCAGCATATTGGTGTCCTAATTGCCTTAATCAAAGTGAATTATTTGGTAAGCAAGCTTATAGACAACTTAATGTAGTTGAATGTGCAAGAGATGGCATAAACAGTCAAACTCAATTATGCATTGATAAAAAAATTAAAGGGTTTCCCACATGGGAAATAAATGGAAAACTAATTTTAGGTGTACTTTCACTAAAAGAGTTATCAAAGTTGACTGGATTTAAGAATTAGGTAAATGTAAGATGATATATGCTAGATATTAAAGGTTATTTCTTGAGTACCTTTTATACATTCTCCAGCTGGATAGTTAATTACTTTTTTTGATATTAATCCAATACTTATAGCAACTATTCCGATACCAAATAAAGCTCTTGATCTTTTGCTTGAGATGAGATACTTCATTGGGTATTTATAAGTATTAAGTAGTAGGGATTATTAAATTATAACGTTGAACTTTTTGTTAAAAAAAACAAGTAACCCTAAATCTATAATTTTTTAAAATAAGTTTTAGATATTAGATATCTTGAACATCTTTAATAAAAAATGCTTATATATCTTTTTTTCAGTATTTTTTGTTTGTATTTGACAGTCTTTTTATAATTAAATGAGACATTTATTTTTTTATGAAAAATAAAGAATTTAATGTGACTCAAGGAATGGCTTTGTTGCTTTTGAAGCCATTAAATTTACCTGCTAACTATGTCCTAAATCTCATAATTTATATAACTAATCCTAGTAACAAAATTGGATACTAACAGTCTTCCCAAACTGGTTTGGTTCTCCGCCAACCTTGAGCGATTAACTTTCTCCATTCATCTCTAGCTATATCAACTTTAAGTTCTTCTCTGGTTGTCATAAGAGGTGGTTCTTTCCCTAAAACGCCAATAATTCTTCCAGAGTCAATAAACATATATTCAAAAAATTTATCTTTATTTTTATTATTCTTTGAAAACCTTTTAACCCCGGAACGATTCGAATTTATAAGCCAAAAATCTTCTGTCAATCTTACTTATTTTATATTTTCTCGATTGGAGCCATTGTTAATCCTTTGCTGAATAGTTGCTCATGATATAGCTCTGCCTGTTCAAGATTACCTCTCCACACCTCTGCAGATCCTGCCTTGTCAACTTTGATGGTTAAATCCCATGCCATTTGTTCACTTATGCTTGGGATTATTGTTAGAAGACAATTTGCGACATGCTGAAAAGTATTAAAACTGTCATCAAGAACTATAACTCTCGCTTCTGGATAATTTGCTTTAAATTTTTTTGGATCTAAGACTATGCCGAGTAAATTAACCATAATTGTCATTAATAGTTTAATTAAATTAAAATTTCACCTATGTTCTTCAATTGAAAAGTATTGAAAATGTCTCGAGCGTGACTTGAACACGCGACCTGCGGGCTATGAATCCGCCGCTCTAACCAGCTGAGCTACCGAGACATGGGAATATTGTAAGGCATTGGTTGTACTTAATTACCATTTTGAAAATTTATTTGTTTGTGGGCCTCATATATAGCAATTCCGCAAGCTACAGAAAGGTTTAGACTTCTAACACCTTTTTGATCATTGTTTCCAGTATGAATATTCGGCATAAATATAGATATTAAAAAGTCGCTTTTATCAATAATGGAATCGGGCAATCCAGAATCTTCTCTCCCAAATAGCAAAATATCATCTTGCTTAAATTTAAAATCATTCAAATATAATCCATTTTTTTTACTAAAAGAAATTATTCTTTTTTTTGATTTTGATGCTAAAAATTTATCAAAATTCTTATACTGATTAACAGTAACTAAAGGCCAATAGTCTAATCCTGCTCTTTTTAAATATTTATCTTCTAGATTAAAACCTAAGGGCTCTATGAGATTTAAAGGTATATTAAATGCAGCACATGATCTGGCAATATTACCAGTATTTTGAGGGATTCTAGGTTCAAAAAGAGCGACTTCCAATTTTAAGTGGGTATTTCAATACTTATTTCATCTATTTTGATTGCTTTACCGTTTATAGCCAGCCAATTATCTTTTGATATTTTGGTTATTCTCTTTTGAAGTTCGCCGATTCTTTCAATATAAGTATTACCAATTTTATATTCAGAGACGAGACTCCAACCTACTTGTTCTCCAACAATAATTGTTATGCTTTTTCTTTTCATTAAGAGGCTTATAAGTGAATACAATTTTGTTGACCATTCATTTTGTTCTTTTTCAATACTTTTCATAACGAATCCGCCAATAGAATCTATTAATAATGGACCTTCTTCTTTCCTTAATGTATTTAATAGATCTGTCGTTTCTATTAATTTCCAATCTTTTGGCCTTCTTTTTCGATGTAAATTAATCTTATCTTGCCATTCTTTATCATCCAAATTGTTTTCTGATAAGGCAACATATGATAAGTTTTTTACCTTCTTTGCAAGATGTTCCGCAAATTCACTTTTGCCACTCTTTGTCCCCCCTGTGATAAAAACTATATGAGATGAATATTCACTAATACTTAATTCCTTAGCATTCATAAATTCTCTATTATTTAGAGAAATACCACCAAGTTGCTAAAGGAATAATTGTGGCAGCAATTAACAAACCTATAACTATATAAGTAGCAGTTGAACTCTCAGTATCTTTTGATCTCATAGTGTTGAAATTTGGATCCACTACAGGGTTGTCAATAGATGAAGGCTGACTTTTTTCGTAATTTATAACTGTCTTCTGTGGAGTAATACCAAAATATTTATTTATACTATTAATTTCATTTGCGTAAGTAGTCGAGGGGGTAAGAATAAAAATTAAGCCAGTAAAGATAAAAGAGAGTATATATTTATTGATGTTTAGGTTCATTTTAAAAGGTTTTGATTAATTATATATTAAAAACCATATGTTTGAGTAATTTTAAATGTACTAAACAATATAATATTTGCATAATTTAATTAGAAATAACATATTTAAAATATGGGATTCAATGGGAAATCATTAATATTAATCGGTGCAGTACTCTTTATTTTTCAGATAGCAAATTTCATTTCAATAGAAACAATCACTCCTGAGCTTGAAAGAGCACAAGTGTTAGCAGCAATAGCCTCATTAATTATTATTTTAATAGGTTTTTTATTTAAACAATTTGAACCATTGACTGGTGAGAAAGTTGCTTTAAAAGGAGAAAATAAGTTTCTCTTCGATAGAAACATGCCGGATGAAGTTATTGATGAACTTGCATGGGGTTCTGAAGCGATATTAACTTCTACAGCAGCAGCAGCAATATTAATCCACAATGATGGCGTTAATATATTGAGAAGGGGAATGACTTCTAGTAATGACTTTAAACCTGGGGAAACTTGTCTGAGATCTATAAAAGATATGAAATTAATATCATTAGCGAACACTAAGTTTTATCCTGGAAGAGATGAATTTTTTAATTTTTGTACAGATATTCCATCTATCTTAGTTGTACCTATAAATAATAAGGCTTTTATATTGATAGGAGGCTGGAGTGCTAAGTGTTTTACCAAGTCTGACGAAAAATGGATTAATAACTGGTCCAAAAAAATTAATAATATTTTTACAAAAAATAAAATTTAAAAATAAATTATTGATTTAACTCTTTTATCTTTTGCTTTAAAACTTACTGATTCAGTATTCAGATTATAGTAAGCATTTTCTGAATATATTTCATATTTATTTTCGTTATTTTCATCCTTTATTATATATTTTACTGGATTGAAAAATTCAATTATGTTATCTGAATCCAATATGGCTTTCCATGAATTTAAGATGATATTTTGATTCTCAAATTTTATATTACCCTCTAAAAGATAGTTAGCATTTTCTATATTCCAAACAAAATTATCAGCATATAAAATATCCCCATCTTTTTTAGGAGTTTTTAATTTAACATTCCCTTTCAATTGCAGGAGTTTATTATTGTCTGATAATGAAGATTCTTCTGAACTAATAA
Organism: Prochlorococcus sp. scB243_495D8; assembly: GCA_000634195.1. GTDB lineage: Bacteria > Cyanobacteriota > Cyanobacteriia > PCC-6307 > Cyanobiaceae > Prochlorococcus_A. The sequence continues at coordinate 1,885 of JFLT01000141.1, read as the reverse complement.
TATATTTAGTTTCTTCCCCATTGAGAATATTAATGATAGGTTTTTTTAGTTCGAACTTTAGTTCAATATTGTTATAACTTGAATTTAGACTCGTAATTGAATATACTTTATCTCCACTTTTAGAGAAAATAGTCATATCTAAACTGTCTATTTTTTGTATAACTTTATTTTTATCAATTACATTTGGGGCGCAACCAAGCATAAATAATGGAAGGAAAATTATTAATCTATAAATGTTGTTCATACTCTAGTTTATTTATGATTGGAGTAGGTTTAGGAAGGCTTGAATTGCTTGCTAATAATCCCCAACTTAATTGCAGTTTCCAAGGAATTTCTTCTCTGTATATAGATCCAAGTTGATCATTGATTTTTGTAGATAATTCGGGCAATAAAGGTATTAATAGCAATCCTATTATTCTGGTACTTTCTAAAACGTTATAAATAATTTGTTTAACTTTAGGAAGATTATCTTTCTCTTTTATTAACAGCCATGGCTGATTATCATTCAAATATAAATTTGTATTAATTGCTAGGCTAAGTACCTCATTAGCTGCTAGATCTAATTTGTAGTTATCAAAGTTATAAATATAGTTTTTAACTGCAATTTTGGCATAATTCTCTAATTTATTTTCACTTAAAACTTTTTCATGATTTGGCACTTTATTATCAAACCATTTTCTAGACATAGATGATGTTCTATTTAATAAATTGCCAATTGTATTAGCTAAGTCATTATTGATAATGTCAACAAATCTTTTATCTTGAAAATCCCCATCATTTCCTAGTGATATGTCTTTAATGAGGTACCACCTTACAGGATCATTTCCATATTTTGTAAGCAATAAATCAGGGTCAAGTACATTACCCAAGCTTTTACCCATTTTTTGCCCCTCTCTTGTAAGAAAACCATGCCCAAAAACCTTTTTAGGAACTTTCATATTGGCAGAAATGAGCATTGCGGGCCAATATACAGCATGGAATCTCAGAATATCTTTACCAATAAAATGAACATCAGCTGGCCATCCTCCATTAATTGATTTTTCCAATGAAAGTTCTGTCGCATCAGAACTAATGGCGCTTACATATCCAAGTAAAGCATCAAACCATACATAAAAGGTATGGTTATCGTAACCAGGGACAGGAATTCCCCACGTGACATTTGTTCTTGAAATTGAAAAATCCTTTAGTCCTTTAGATACAAAATTTATAATTTCATTCTTTCTTTCTATTGGCTCTATAAAAGAAGGTTCGTTGATTATTTTCTCTATTTCTTTTTGATATTTTGAAAGCCTAAAAAAAAGATTCTCTTCATTTTTCCATTCTAGATTTTTTTGATGTATTGGACACTTGTATGTTGATGAGTTTTCTGGATTATCTTTAAATTCTTCACAACCGACACAATACCAACCTTTTTGAACTCCCATATAGATATCATCTGAAGCTTTTACTCTTTCATAAAATTCATTAACAACAAGTTCGTGATTTTTTGAGCTTGTTCTTATAAATTTATCAAAGGATATATTCCAATTTTCCCAATTATTATTAAAGACTTTTGAGATTTCATCACAATGTGACTTTGGCTCAATACCCTTCTCGATAGCTGTTCTTTGTATTTTTAAACCATGTTCATCAACACCAGTGATGAAAATAACATCTTCACCTACAAGCCTTTTATATCTAGCTATTGAGTCACAAATTATTGTTGTATATACACTTCCTAAATGAGGTTTATCATTAACATAGTATAAAGGGGTAGTAATGACAAAAGTCATAAAGCTTTTTTATTAATACTAACAGATATTTTTTAAACTAATAACAACCTATTATTTTTATCATCTTATTAATAAATAAACTCTAAAAGATTATTATCATTAATAATATATTT
>JFLT01000140.1 GCA_000634195.1 Prochlorococcus sp. scB243_495D8 | reverse complement strand
GTAGTAATGACAAAAGTCATAAAGCTTTTTTATTAATACTAACAGATATTTTTTAAACTAATAACAACCTATTATTTTTATCATCTTATTAATAAATAAACTCTAAAAGATTATTATCATTAATAATATATTTAACTTTATATATTTTATTACTATATATTTCTATTGCGATAAATAGAGTAATAAGTATTTCTAGTGAATAATCTGGAAAATAAACTAAAGCAATATTTTTTTTATGATTAATCCACTTAA
>JFLT01000139.1 GCA_000634195.1 Prochlorococcus sp. scB243_495D8 | reverse complement strand
TTTTTAAAAAAAAATGTTAAATGCTTTAGTTTATCATCTTTAAAAATATTATTATTCTCTGTTTGTCTATTCTTTGAATAATCAATAATCTTAGAGACTGAATCTTTACTTAGAGGTTCGTAATTATTAATTTTATTATATACTTGTCTTTGTATAATTAAATCAAGATATCTTCTTAATGGTGAAGTACTTTGTACATACATTTTAAGACCTAATGATTCATGAATTCCTGGCTTTGTTGTTATATAACTTCTTCCCATGTATTGCTTTAATATAATATATTTAATATCGCTATCATTGTATCTATGAAGTATTTCAGAAGGATTACAATTTAATTTTTGAGTTCTAAATGCTGCCGCTAAATTATATTTTTCTAGAAATAAACTTGTTACATAACCCATCAATATCATTGATTCTGCAACTATGATTTGTGATATTGTTTTCTCTAATTTATTTAGTACAACCTTATCTTTATTTAATTTAATTTTACTATTAGGACTTTCAAAAATGATTGCTCCTTGTTTCTTTCTGAATGTAATACTTTTTTCTAATAAATTTTTAATTTCAATTAATTCTGTTTCTTCTTTAGGTTCTAATTCTAATGTTTCATTTGCATCTTCATATGTTAATTGATATTTTGGTTTTATTATTGCTTCAGTTATTTCATAACTATTTATTGATCCATCGTCATTGAATTCTATTGCTGCACTAATAGTTTCTGAAATTTTATTTTGAGCTAGATTTGCCTTTTCAAGAATATCTTTAGGTA
>JFLT01000138.1 GCA_000634195.1 Prochlorococcus sp. scB243_495D8 | reverse complement strand
TTCAAGAATATCTTTAGGTAGCATTGGGACATATTGATCAATTAAATATAAACTGCTATTTCTCTTTCGTGCGTCTAAATCAACATTAGAGTCGTGCAAAAAGAGTTTGCATGGATTACTAATATGTATCCATAAACTTTTTTTATTTCCTTCTTTTATTTCTAATGAAATAGCGTCATCTACCTCATGTGGATCATCAGAGTCAATAATATATGTTTTTAAATTAGTTAAATCTTTCAAATATTTGAAATATTAATTATAGTGCTAACTATATTCAATATGAAATTATCCTTCAGGATTTACGAAAGGTAAAAGAGCTACAATTCTGGCTCTTTTTACAGCTAATGTAAGGTCTCTTTGTTGCTTAGAGGTTAAACCTGTCATCCTTCTTGGTAGGATTTTACCCCTCTCAGTTATGAATTTTTTTAGTAGTTCTACATCCTTATAGTCAATTGGATCTCCAGGTTTGATAGGAGATAATTGTTTTTTAAAAATTGAATTTGCCATGATTTGATTTAATTTGGTTACTTTATTTCTTTGTGAATTGTCATTCTGTTTAAATGAGGATTAAACTTTTTTAGTTCTAATCTTTCAGTTGTATTTCTACGATTCTTTTCAGTAGTATATCTTGAGACACCATTTGATCTCTTAGGATCTGTGCTTGTCCTAGCTTCAGTACATTCCAGGGTCACTACAACTCTTGTCCCTTTTTTGGCCATTTTAATTAATACTTTATTGGATAATTTTCTATTGTACATCTTCAACAAACTTTTTTGAAGATATACTCATTTCTTTTATCATCATTGATT
>JFLT01000137.1 GCA_000634195.1 Prochlorococcus sp. scB243_495D8 | reverse complement strand
CATTTCTTTTATCATCATTGATTAAAAAATATATATGAAAGTTTCTCAAAATTGGTTGAAAAATTTAGTAGAAATTACTTCTACTCCTGAAGATCTCTCTGAGAAATTGTCTATTGGTGGATTTGAGGTTGAATCATTAGAAGATTGTTCAAAAAATGTAAATGGTGTCGTTTTAGGTAAGGTATTATCTGTTTTAAAACATGAAGGATCTGACAAACTTTCAATCTGCCAAGTTGATATTGGTATTTCAAAGAATTTACAAATTATCTGTGGTGCAAGCAATATTAAACCAAATATTTATGTTTATGTTGCCACTGTCGGCGCGAAATTAAATGCAGTTGATTTAACTATTAAAAAAAGTGAAATTAGAGGTGTTATAAGTGAAGGAATGATATGCTCTCTGCAGGAGCTTGGATTAGAAGACTCTAGCGAGGGGATAGAGATCATTGATGAAGATTTAGCCCTAAAACATGAATTGGGCACTCCGGGGTCCGACTTGCTTCAATTAAATGATTTTATATATGATTTAGCCATTACAGCTAATAGACCTGACGGAATGTCTGTTATTGGTATAGCACGAGAAATTTCTGCCCTTTTAGAATCCACACTAAATTTTCCAGAATTAAACCATAAATACAATATTCATTTACTTAAGGGAATTAAACTTTGTCCAGACGCTATAGATTCTAATTGCATATATACAATAAGCTGTATTGATGGAGTAAATGGAGATAAATTATCTCCAAAATGGCTTAAAGATCGTATAGAAAAATCAGGTATAAAGTCGATTAATCTTCTTGTTGATTTGACAAACTATATTCTTTTAGAACAAGGCCAACCCTTACATGCGTTTGACAAAGAAAAACTATCTAACTTATTTGGAAAAGAAGTTTCTCCAGAAGACTTTTCTGTACGAAAAGCCAAGGATAACGAAAGCCTTGTTTGTTTAGATGGTAAAAAATATGAATTAAATAAAAATATTACAGTAGTTACTTGTTGCGATAAACCTGTTGCTATTGCTGGGGTGATAGGTGGTTTAGAGACTTCTGTAAGCAATACTACGTCTTCTATTTACCTTGAAGGCGCAGTTTTCAATCCAGTTACTATAAGAAAATCTTCAAAGGCGGTTGGCATAAGAACAGAATCTAGCAGTAGGTATGAAAAAGGGATTTCGTCAAAAAATACAATAAATGCAGTAACAAGAGCAATTAATCTTTTAGAAGAATATTTTTCTATTAATTCACCAATCATCAATACTTCGAATTTAAATAAAAGTGAGGATATATTTATTAAACTACGGAGAAATCGAATACATAAAATTCTTGGTCCATTAATAATTAACAATCAATTTGAAAAAAGAAATTTATCTGATAATGAAATAGTTGATAAATTAACACTCATAGGTTGTACTTTAAAGAATAAAGAATATGGATGGGATGTAGCAGTAATTCCAAATAGATCACTTGATTTAATAAGAGAAATAGATTTAATTGAAGAAATTGCGAGATTAATAGGGTATGACAGATTCGACTTAAACCTTCCTAATCCAATTAAGCCTGGAAAATTGTCATCAGAACAGTTGGCATTGAGAAAAGTAAAAAATGGTTTCACAGAGAATGGTTTTAACGAGGTATTAAGCTACTCTCTTGTTCCAGAAGATAACGAAAAACTTATAAAGATTTCTAATCCTTTGTTATTAGAAACTAGTTGCCTAAGAAACAATATCTGGAAAGAACATTTGGGGATAGTAAACCGTAATATAAAAGCTGGACAGGCAAGTTGTTATGTATTTGAAATTGGAAATGTTTTTCAAAATAAAAAAGAGTTCATTCAAGAAGAAGTTCTGAATGGTGCCATTTATGGAAATAGAAAATTTGGAAAATGGATAAATTCGGACAAGGATAACGATCTTAATTATTACCAAGCCAGAGGAAAGTTAAAGGAGGCATTATCATCATTGAATATAAAAATTGAGGATAAACCAACTGATTCAATTAATTTTCTTCATCCAGGAAGATCAGCAAAATTAATTATTGAAGGGAAAGATGCAGGTTATTTTGGTGAAATACATCCCAAACTAATATTAGAAAAGAAGTCATTAAAAAAAATTTATTTATTTAGCTTAAATATTTCTAACCTTTTGGGAGCTAGTACAAGAAAAAATAAATGGATTCCAATATATAAGCAATACCCAATTGTTCCGAAAATGGAAAGGGATATAAATTTTGTTTTCAGTAAGAAATATTTAATTAGCGAAATAACATCACAGATAAGAAAAACAGGAAAAAATCTCTTAGAGGATGTAAGTTTAATTGATGTTTTTGAAGATGCTAAATTTGGAGATGATCATATAAGTTATACATTTAGATTATCTTATAGAGATAAAGAAAAAACATTACTGGACTCGGACATTACATCAATACATTCAAATATCATTTCTAATGTTGAAAAATGTTTTAATACTAATCTGAGAAATTAATTGTATCATTAATCTTATATAAGTCTATAAACTAGTCTATAAATAGTTCTTATATAAGATAAGTAATAATCCTATAAAAATATTTAATGTTGTAGTATAGGAGGTATAATGATAAGATCATGCTAAATTTACTTTCTCTATTAATATCTTCAGTGCTGTGGGTACAGGTGCCTCAATGGTCCGATGATTGGTCAAAATGTGCTGTAGATGTTCCTGACACCTCGTGTCACTGGTACATAACTGCACCTGACAATACTTTTGGTGAGGGATTTGATTGGGCAAGTGCTCCTTGGTTTGACGCAAACGGTTTAAGCGATATCCCTAGTATTGATAAGCAAACTGCTATGCAAAAGCTTCAAAGTAAGTAGTACTGTCTTTAAGGCAGTACGTGAAAACATAAAAACCTTTGATATCAAGACTTTTTAAGCGTTATTAATTCCTTGGACATTGAAAGGACATAATTTGTTGATTTATTTTTAATTTTTATTTTTTCCCAGGCTATAAACAGTTTAGGTATGAATCATCCAAATTGATAAATTGTTTTATCTTACTTATCTTTTTTGAGACTATATAATAGACTTATAATAAGTCTCATATAAGAAGTGCTATAGAAGATATTTTTTAAAAGTATATTCTATTTTTATTTCATTTATACATAATTATTGTTTCCATATATTCGAATATAATAATTGACTAAAATTAGAAATTTTCGAATTAGCGGATATCTTATATGAGACTATTAAATAGACTTAAAATTAGTCTTATATGAGAATTAGTATACTATTTTCTATATAGATTTTTTAGCAATTGATACGCTTCATTTAATTTTCTCATTTGATCTGTTGATCCTCCAGCATCTGGATGCGTCTCTAAGGCTATTGATTTATAGGCCTCCCTAATTTTACGGAACGTATGAGCGGATCCTGCGGATGTTGATAAATTCAATAATTTAAGTGCTCCATGAACTGTCATTGTTGAGTCCAAAGTTTCAAATGAATTTGATCTATTATTTCGCTTAAATCTACTTATAAACCTTCTCATAAGTGTTGGTATTCTATTGATCAGGTCTGATGTAGCAAAAGGGTCTTCTAAAACCCCAATCATTAATAAAACAATTTCAAGGGAGGGATTTTTCTTTATCCAAAATGGGCATAATTCTGACATTAATTTATTGGCTGCACTCCACGTAAAGGGTAGATTTTCAGTTCCATCAAGATTTGGCCATATATCCCTTTCAAACCAATCCATCGAAGCTTCTACTACATAATCATTAGGAACTGATCCATATAAGGTTTTCCAATGACTAATTAACTCAATTCGACATTTTATTAATTCAGTTTCTTTAATTGTATTAATTTGAATATCATTAATATTCTCCTTTAATTTTTCACTATTAATACTTCTTCTTAGATTTCTTACTTTTTTTTCAACAAAATTGGGAAGGCTTATGTTTAAGTTGGCTTTTTCTTTAGATTGATTGTTATTTTTAAATCTTTTATTCAAGGATATCTCATTAACCTCTTTTTTTACGTCTGATTTAATTAATACCAATGCAGTATCTTCATCAATATTTAAATTTTCTTTATTATTATTCTCGTTAAAGTCTATTTCTTGCTGTTGGTTCTTAGGTAGTAAATCATCTTCTTGAAGAAGTTCTTTAAGTATCTTTTCTATTACAGGCCCTCTTGCTCTAAATCCCCACTCTTTTCGTAATTGATCAAACCTGGAAATTAGTTCCTCAGGTAAATCAATTGAAATTCTTTTTGTATTTGAATTTTCAGGAATATTCAATAATATTTTCTTGAATAGTATGTAATTTATTTAATTTTATTCAAAAAAAATTTAAAGTCCATACGAAATATTGTTTTTAAATTAAAACCAATTTATTTTTATGTCACAAGTCAATTAAGTGTCTTTTTATAATAAAAATAAAAATGTTTAATTGTTATTTCAAGTCATCTAAAGAAAAAAAGAGTTTTTATCAACATAAGAAATTAGAAATGCTCAATTATATTAAGGATTCACTTGAACGTAAAATTGCCTCAGTAACAGCATCTATAGAAGTTCTAGAAAGTCAAATAAGCAGGGATAAGGAAGTTGAAGTAACTAACTAGTATTCAAACAAAATTTTCTAGAAGTTTTTCAGGGCCTAATTTCTTTAAATAATTAATATTTGAATTTTCAGTTACTAATAAGTATCCTGCAAATCCTAAACCGTTAATACTGAAACCATGGATATGATCATTTTTTCTTTTAATAATAGCGATCCATTTATTAGTTATTAAAATATTATAAGGATATATCGGTTTCTTATCACTAATAGGGTTCCCAAGTCCTAATTTCTTGCATAATTCCAAGTAAAATTCAAAAAGACATGATGGATTTTCTAAAAAATTAAATTTGGATACAACAATATTTTTTTTAAGCTTACTATCTATATCTTGATATGAGTTCATCTCTAAAAACCACTTTTCTCTAGGGCATGATATCTCACCTTTAGATCTACGCAGAAGTTGAAAATGCCTGTGAGGTTGACTCGCTCCAGCAACTGGAGAACTATTGAAAAACCATAATCCACTAGTATCTTTATTAACTTGTTGGATCGCTCTCCAATCTTTAATATCTAACCATCCATTTTGAGGTTTCCATTCATTTGTAATAAGTAAAATATGACCTTTTTGTACAGGGTACTTATTTAATATTAGTTGATGATTATCACCAATTTTATCAATTTCTAGTATCTTTTCCCAAGGACAAAATGGATTTTGCTTAGGACCATAAATTTTTTTTTTATTAAATTTTGAAGTATCGAGTTTCCTAATTATGAAGTCGTCTTTTTCATATAAATCTCTAGTAATAATATCAGTTTTGAGAGGATATAATGATTCATCATCAATTGATAATTGAGTTTGTTCTAATGCTTTTTTCCAATATATTTCTAAACTCATTTAAAAAAATTTATCATTATCATTTTAAAAAAAAATATAAACTTGTAATTACTTTTTATTAAATTGATATTCTTTCAATTTTTCCAGAGGTACTGATTCTAAGACGACAATATTAGTTGATTCTAATATGACTTTTGGTGCAAGACCGTCTAATAATGCTTGTTTCCACCTATCAAGACAAATACACCAATGATCACCATCCTTTAGTCCTGGGAAGGAATAAATAGGCATGGGAGTTATTAAATCATTACCTTGTGATTTACTATATTTCAGGAAATTATCATCCATGACACAACATATGGAATGATTCCCTCCATCATTTTTGTCATAGTTGCAAAATCCATCCCTGAACCACCCTGTCATAGGTGCGCAACTACAAATCTCAATTTCTTCTCCAAGGACATTTAACTGATTTTGGTTATTTATGGTCATAGTTTTTTTAATAATAATAAAACACCAACATTTCTTTAAAAAAGGTTGACGAGTATGGGGGGTAAGGAGGTAATAATTCTAATAAGGTTTTTTTCATTATGGATTGGGACTTTACTGAAAACATTGCATTTAAAGCTCTTTATGAAGCTTTTAAAGATAGTGATGAAACTTCCGCATTAGAATTTTTATCTAGTGATGGTGCTTCATATTATCTTGAGTTAACACAGGATGCCGCGGGTGAGGGACTTGATCTAGGTGATAATGAAACGATGGAAGAACTACAGGAAGAAATTATTGAATATTTAGAAAATAACTAAAAATTTAGCTTAAGCGCTGAAATATTTAGCTTTTGAGTGTAGCGAAATAATAGCTGTAGTACTTTGTTCTGGATGAAGTTGTTCAGATTCATCCATGGTCAAATTTATTCTTTTGGCATCCAACAATGATAATTGTATGTTTGAATCAGATACTTTTGGACATGCAGGATAACCAAATGAATATCTAGCTCCTCTATATTTTTGAGCTAGTATTTCTCTGTTTTTGTCTGGTTCTTCAGACCTAAAACCACATTCAATACGAATTAATGCATGGACATACTCAGCTAGAGCTTCTGCTAATTGCACTGTAAGTCCATGGAATAACAAATAATCGCTATATTTATCTTCTTTAAATAACTTTTGAGAATATTCGCTAGCAATATCGCCCATGGTTACTGCCTGCATAGGAAATATATCTATTGGTTTATGATTTTTTAAATCACAATAAAAATCAGCTATACATAAATTATTACCAGATTTTTGTCGTGGAAAATTAAATTGGGAAATCTTATTTAATGATTTCTCATCAAATAAGAAAATACTATTATCTTTTCTCCCGCATCTGAAATATCCATAAACTGCTTTGGGTGATATAAGTTTTTTCTCTATAATTATCTCTAACCATTTATCTAACAATGGTTTAGCATATGAATCCAAATAATTATTGTATTCATCTACGCTTTGGTTTTTTCCTTTTTTTATTTGCCATTGCCCGCTAAATAAAGCTTTTGTATCTAAATAAAATATTAACTTATTTAGATCTATATCAACATCGTTCAAGACTTTCGTTCCCAAGAAAGGGGCTTGAATTGGATCTTCTTCATTTATAAATTTAGATCTTATAAAATTTTCTTTTAAATTTAATTTGGAAGTCTCGGTAATTATGGATATTGATTTTTTAACAGCTTGAGAGTTTGATTTTGATGAGGCTAAATTAATATTTATACCCTCATTATTAATGAAACCCTCTGTATTTGACCAATTACCCTTTTTCTTATTATCCATATATTCATTCATGAATTTAAGATCAGTGAACGCATCTTTTCCGTACAATATTTTCCCTTTATATATTTTGCTGCAGTCCTCATTTACAAATTTTGGGGTTAAGGCTGCGCCTCCTAATATTACTGGGACACTAATATTTTCATTGTTAAAAGCCTCTAAATTATCTTTCATAAAAGCAGTTGATTTAACAAGTAATCCGCTCATTGCGATGCAATCTGCATTGTATTTTTTTTGTGCATCTATAATTGCTGAAACATCTTGCTTTATTCCTAGATTTATTACGTCATAACCATTATTTGTAAGTATTATATCTACCAAATTTTTTCCAATATCATGTACATCGCCTTTGACAGTTGCAATTAAGAGTTTTCCATTTGATATATTTTCATCTACAGTTTCCATGTATGGTTCTAAAATTGAAACAGCAAATTTCATTGTTTCGGCGGATTGGAGTACAAATGGCAATTGCATCTGACCTGAGCCAAATAAATCTCCTACAATTTTCATCCCATCTAGTAAAAAGGTATTAATTATTTCAAGAGGTTTATATTTTTTTAACGCTTTATTTAATTGATCCTCTAATCCTATTTTTTCTCCATCTATAATATGTTTTTTCAGACTTTCTTCAAGAGTTAGGTTTTTATTTTCTGAAGATGCTTTTTTGAAATCTTGAATAGATAAATCTTGAAAAGCTTTTGTTAATTCTACTAATGGATCATAAATACAAATATCATCTTCAAATTTTCTTTTGTCATATATCAAATCTAAGCAAAGCTTTTTGGTTTCTTCAGAAATTTTTGATAATGGCAAAATTTTATTTGGTGCGATGATAGCAGAATCCAATCCTGCTTTAATGCATTCATCTAAAAATATTGAATTTAGATTAATTCTGGATAATGGTGAAAGACCAAAACTAATGTTTGATATCCCAAGTATGATGTGAATCTCAGGAAAATTTTCACGAATTTTTGATATAGCAGTAATTGTTTCTTTAGCATTTAATCTATCTTCTTCTATCCCAGTAGATATTGGAAGAGCTAATGGATCAAAAAAGAGCTCATAATCAGACAAACCGCATTCCCTGGTTCTATTAATTGCTCGTTTAGCAATGTCATATTTTTTATCTGCATTCCTTGCCATTCCATCTTCATCAATAGTTCCTACAACAAGACCTGAACCATATCCTAAGGCTAAATTTAGAACTTGATCAAACCTTTCATTACCGTCTTCGTAATTGGTTGAATTTATAATACATTTACCACCAGCTGACTTTAATCCACTTTCCATTTTGTCAGCATCTGTAGAGTCAATCATTAATGGCAAATTTATATTGGTAACTAGTCTTGATGTTATTTCTTTCATATCGTTCACTCCGTCTCTCCCTACATAATCAACATTTACATCAAGAACGTGAGCATTTTCTTTTTGTTGTTGTTTGGCAATTGCAACTAAACCATCCCAATCGTCGTTATTTAATAACTCCCTTACCTTTTTCGATCCACTTGCATTTAATCTTTCTCCTACTATTAAAATTGAATTGTCTTGTTTATATGGCACAGAGTTATATATTGATGAGGCAGATGGAATAAAACCACTTGAATTTTTCTTACCATTGTTGTAGTTCCTTTCAATATCAATAATTTCATCGATTATTGGAGATAGGTATTTTATATGTTCAGGTGTTGTCCCACAACATCCACCTATTAATTGAACATTAAAGTCATATATAAAATTCATTAACTGGATCTTTAATTCTATTGGCTTTAATCTGTAGTGAGCTACACCACCAATATTTTCAGGAAGTCCTGCGTTGGGAATACAGCTTATGGCGAAGGGAGAATTTTCAGACAAATATTTAATATGTTCTTTCATTTGTTCTGGACCAGTAGCACAATTTAGTCCAAGGATATCTATGTTAAACGGCTCTAATATTGTTAATGCAGAGGCAATGTCAGATCCAACAAGCATAGTACCTGTTGTTTCCATTGTTATAGATACCATTATAGGTATATCTATATTTTTACTATCAAGTACTTCTTTAGAAGCTAATAAGGCAGATTTAATTTGTAAAACATCCTGACAAGTTTCAATCAAAAGAAGATCAACTCCTCCATCTATAAGACCATAAATTTGTTCTTTATATGATTGCTTTAATTCATCAAAATCTATATGTCCTAAGGTGGGTAATTTAGTTGTTGGCCCAATTGAACCTGCTACAAACCTTGGTTTAACAACTGATGAGTATTTGGCAGCAGCTTTTTTTGCTATAAATGCTGCATTTTTATTTATCTCATAAGCCTTATCTGCAATA
>JFLT01000136.1 GCA_000634195.1 Prochlorococcus sp. scB243_495D8 | reverse complement strand
ATAAGCCTTATCTGCAATATCATATTCATCAAGAACTATTGATGAGGCACCAAATGTATTAGTTTCTATAACATGACAACCTGCTTCTAAAAATGAATTATGAACCTTCTCAACTACCTCTGGCGATGATAAAACAAGGTTTTCATTACATCCCTCTAATTCTTTTCCTCCAAAGTCATCTGCAGTAAGATTTAAGTTCTGAAAAGATGTTCCAGTACCTCCGTCAAAAATAATTAATGGTTTTTCATCTCTATTTAAATAGGTTCTGAAAGATTCCATTTTTAGTTAAAAAATAATTTATTTTAGTGATATTCTTGTTACCCAATTATCATAGTCTTGAGAACGACCTTCTGTTATTTCTATAAGCTTACTTTTTAATTTATTCATTATTGGTCTTTCAACATTTAATTCAGTTGATTCAATTTTTTTAACTGG
>JFLT01000135.1 GCA_000634195.1 Prochlorococcus sp. scB243_495D8 | reverse complement strand
GTTGATTCAATTTTTTTAACTGGTGTAATTTTTGCTGCTGTACCAGTTAGAAAAACTTCATCTGCTATTAATAATTCTGTTTTATCAACAGGCCTTTCAATTACATTTATTTCAAATGATTTTGCTAATTCAATTACACTAGCTCTAGTAATACCTTCAAGGATATCTTGATCAACACCAGGAGTGATTAAGTCTCCATTCCTTACAATAAATAAATTCATACCACTAGCTTCGCTTACCTTACCACGTGAATTTAATAGCAGGGCTTCATCAAAACCCGATAAACTAGCTTCTGTTTTGGCTAATGAACTAGTAATATATGCTCCACTTATTTTTCCTCTTAAGGGGAGAGATCTATCTTCTTGTCTTGTCCAACTACTCATTCTACAAGAAACACCATCTGGGGATAGATAATCTCCTAGTTCAATACAATAAATAAAGAAATTTGTTTCAATATTGTGTAACCTTGGCGCTATACCTAAATCGCTTGTATATACAAATGGTCTTATATAAATAGGTTTTTCTGGTTTGTTTCTTTTTATAACTTCTTCTAAGGCTTTAAAAATATATTCTTCAGAAATTTCATTTAAGAGTAATTTTGCACTTTGAGATAATCTTTTTATATGTTTATCAGTTCTAAACAA
>JFLT01000134.1 GCA_000634195.1 Prochlorococcus sp. scB243_495D8 | reverse complement strand
ATGTTTATCAGTTCTAAACAAAAGGAATTCTTCTTTGTTAGTTGGGTTAGGTATCGCTCGCATTCCTCCAAATGCAGCAGTACCGTAATGTAGTGCATGTGTAGCTATTGATATTTTTGCTTCTTTAAATGGAATACATTTACCTTCGAACCAGGCGTATTGAAGAAATTCATGCATATTTAATTTATTTAATTAAGGTAAACTTGTTTTATCCTACTTACGTATTCTAAACCTTATTTATATATAAAAATGCACAGGATATTAAATATAGCAGGAAATGAAAAGAATAAGGATGATTTAATTGAGCAACCAGCTGCAGATTTTATTTTTATAACAAGTGTCAAGGCTGATTTAAATCTTATATCAAACTTATTGTTAGAAAAAGAATTTGCTTCATTAAAAAATAATATAAGAGCTTTAGAAATTTCTAATTTAAATTCCTCTGCTCAAATAGATAATTATTTATTAAAAACAATAAATTATGCAAAAGTAGTCGTACTTAGAATATTTGGAGATAAAGGTACATGGAACTATGGAATTGAACAACTTTTAAATTGGCAAGCAGTTAATAAAAAAAGGAAGTTAGTAATCCT
>JFLT01000133.1 GCA_000634195.1 Prochlorococcus sp. scB243_495D8 | reverse complement strand
AGGGAAGTTAGTAATCCTATCAGGTACCATTGACCAGGAAATTTTCTTATGTGAATTAAGTAGTATAGATAAAAATATTGCATTTAATATTTCTAGATTACTAAGATCTGGAGGACTGGAAAATTATAGAAAGTTTCTTAATTGTTTAAATTATTTAGTTGTAGATGAAAAATTAATTCCCGATGATTTTTTGAATATTACTTTTTATGCTGATCCCTATTTATATGATTGGAAAAATGAAAGTGGCGAAAAGATAGGGATAATATCCTATAAATCTCTTTTTTTGGCTAATGAAATTGAAGTAAA
>JFLT01000132.1 GCA_000634195.1 Prochlorococcus sp. scB243_495D8 | reverse complement strand
TCATCTCAAATCAAAAATAATGAATTAATCGAAAATTCAACAAATATTTTTACTTCTCTTAAAATTCCAATTTTACAGCTTCTTTCTTCTAATAGATCAAGAAAAAAGTGGTTAAATTCATCTATTGGAATGAATTCATCTGATTTATTAATGCAAATAATTATTCCTGAATTTGATGGAAGAATTACTACCTGCCCTTCAGCATTTAAAGAAATAATTTCTAAGAAAAATACACTATATAGTGAAATAACTAATTACAAAGCTGATCAAGTAGGTATTCAATGGATTTCAAAATTTGCAACAAATTATGTGAAACTTCAGAATCTTAATAATTTTGATAAAAGAATTTGTTTAGTAATAAGTAATTATCCAGTAAAGAACGGAAGAATCGGTAATGGCGTTGGTCTAAATACACCATCTTCAATAATAAATATTCTTAATTGGTTAAAAGAAGAAGGTTATGACCTTGGATCTTGTAATTATCCCCATGATTCTTCGGAATTAATGTCAATGCTTATAAAAACTAGAACTAATGATATTGAATCTCAAAATAATAAACCATTAGATTACTTACCACTTAGTGAATATTTAAAATATTGGAATTATTTAGAAATTGATCCCAAAAATATTATTGTTAGTCGTTGGGGTAAGCCATCTGATGCGATCGATTTAGATAATAAAGGTTTCTCAATAAATGCTATTAGATTTGGAAAAATAACATTATTGATTCAACCTCAACGAGGTTATGATGCCTTCACTGATAGAGATATTCATTCT
>JFLT01000131.1 GCA_000634195.1 Prochlorococcus sp. scB243_495D8 | reverse complement strand
ATTTAACCCCTCCTTTGGATAGGTCAGAATTATATGGAAAATATTCAATATTAGAAAATTATTTAGACGAATATTTTGAAGCAAAATTATTAAATTCTAATCGGATTGAAATAATAGAAAATTCCATTTTTGAATTAATTAAAAAAGATTTTAGCGAAATTACTTTAAAGAATAAAAATAATCAAATAGAAGAAATTGATTCCTATCTTTGCAAAATTAAAGAATCTCAAATTAGGACAGGTTTGCATATTTTTGGCAATAGGCAGAATGACATTAATGAAATAAATTTATTCTTGTGTATTGCTAGAGTCCCAAATGCTAACCGTATTGGTGTTATTCAATATATAGCAAAGCATTTAAAACTAGATTTGGATCCTTGGACAAATCAATATGATCAAATATTAAGTGAAAAGGATAAAAAAATATTATTAACTTTTTCCAACAAAAAAATTTTAAAATTTAGAATGGCTATTGATTTTTTGGAACAACAAGCAAGGTATTTAATATACTTGTTTTTTTACAAAGAGAATACCAATATAAAAAATCTAGAAAAATATAAAAATCAGAAAATAATAGATTATTCCTTTAATGAAAAAAAACATAATAAGTATTTTTTATTATTAAAAAAAGAGATTCTATAAGATCGGAAGAG
>JFLT01000130.1 GCA_000634195.1 Prochlorococcus sp. scB243_495D8 | reverse complement strand
ATTCTTCATATAATGAGAAATTATCATTTATTAATTCATTAAATGGACAATATGTAAAAAGTGGTCCATCTGGAGCCCCTACGAGAGGCAAAACTCAAGCTTTACCCACTGGTAAAAATTTCTTTTCAGTTGATTCGAGAGGACTACCAACTGAATCAGCATGGACTGTTGGTTGTCAATCCGCTTCACAAATACTTGATTTATACAAACAAGATAATGGAGAAGATTTAAAAAATATAGCAATATCTGTATGGGCTACATCTACAATGAGAAATGGTGGTGAAGACATTTGTCAAATACTATATTTATTAGGAGTACAACCTATTTGGGATGGCCCTTCAAGAAGAGTAGTAGATCTAGAAATCATTCCTTTATCTGTTCTCGAAAGACCAAGGGTTGATGTCACCTTAAGGATTTCAGGAATGTTTAGAGATGCATTCCCACAGTTAGTTAAATTAACTTCTAAAGCAATAAATCTTGTTTCTAATCTTAATGAGGATTATAAATTCAATCCTCTTGCTGGGGCATCAAGGGCTGGTGATTCAATTAATCGTATATTTGGGTCAGCGCCAGGTTCATATGGAGCGGGCCTGCAAGAACTAATTTCAAATTCTAATTGGGAAAATATTGATGATTTTGGAGAATCTTTTCTTAATTGGAGTAAGTGGATTTATAGTGATAATCTTGAACCTATAGAGGATAAAAAATCATTAGAAAATGCTCTTAAAAATGTGCAGTTAGTTGTTCATAATCAAGATAATAAGGAACATGATATTTTAGATTCTGATGATTATTATCAGTTTCAGGGTGGATTATCTTCAGCAGTAAAAAAATTGAGCGGTAAATTACCTGAAATGTATCATGGTGATTTATCAAAATTTGGATTATCTAATATTTCAAAATTACAAGATGAAATTAATAAAGTTGTTATATCAAGAATACTTAACCCTAAATGGATAAATGGAATGAAGGATAATGGTTATAAAGGAGCGTTTGAATTTTCAGCTACTCTAGATTACTTATATGCTTTTGATGCTTCTACTGAAGTAGTCTCAAATTGGTGTTATGAGGAAGTTTATAAATCATGGTTTTGTGATCATGATCTTAGGAATTTCTTTCTAGAGAATAATCCATGGGCTTTAAGAGATATTGCACAAAGATTTCTTGAATTTGTCAATAGAAAAATGTGGAATAATTGTTCATCAGATGTTATTGAAAATTTAAGGAACATAATTATTAATACTGATTCAATAATTGAAAAAAACGAATTCTGAATTATCTACCTAATAGCGAAAGTCCGTGACTATCTGTTCCGCATGTTTTTAGCATTGAATATTTATCTGCTAATTTATCTATTTCTGAACATACAAATAAACTAGGATTCCATACTTCATTAAGTTCATAATCGTACCAAACCTCTATTCCATCAATACCTTGTATTTTGGCCTCTGGAATTAATTTATAAAAGGGAATCCTGTATCTCGCTGGATGAGCAAGAAATGATAAACCACCAGCTAAATTTATTGCTTTTATAACTGATTTAATATTTAAATCATTACCTATTGGAGACTCTCCAAGGATGTAGGGATTTAGGTATTTACTTTTTATATCTATTCCCAATCCAATTACATGTACTAAACATCCTAAAATCAAACAATTAATTTCTATTCCCGAAATTAATGTAAAAGAATCTTTAGGATAATTTTTGAGTATATTATTTTTTTTTATATATTCATGAGCTTTAATTGTATGATGATCGGTTATTGATAAAAATTTCAAGTTATTTTTATAAGCTTGTTCTAAAAGTTCATATGGCTCTAAACTTCCATCACTAAATTTTGTATGACAGTGAAAATTAATATTTTTAGGACAACTATTTTTATTAATATTGGAAGTTAATTTTACTAAGTCTTCCCTATTCATTACTTAATGAATTCTCATTTTTCTTTCTAATCTTTGCATATAATTGTATTGAAGCCAACATGAAAATAATTAGTCCAACTATGCTCCATGTAGCAACACTAGTTGGAAAATTATTTTTAAAAATAACTAAAAGTACAATTATAAATAATAATAAAGTAGGCAATTCATTTAATAATCTAAGGTTTTTTGCTGAAATGGTTGAAGTACCATTTTGTAATGAATACATTATTTTGTAACAAAAAGAATGATAAATTACTAATCCCAAAACAAAAGAAATTTTAATTTGTAACCACTTCTCACTTAACCAACTTGGTTGTATAATAACCATGCAAATAGCCATACTTAAAGCTAATATCATCCCAGGTGTTGTGATTATATTCGCCAGCCTTTTTTCCATCAAGGTGTATTGTTTATTAAAGGCAATTTTTAATTCATTATCCATATTTTTAGATTCTTCATGATATATAAAAAGTCTTACTAAATAAAAAAGTCCTGCAAACCAAACGATTACACCAATAATGTGAAGTGATTTAAACCAGAGATACGCTTCAGCTGCCAAATTACTAGCTTAATTTAAAAATATATATTTTTAATATAGTTATATTTAACAATATCAAGAAATCTATTTTTCAAAAATTAATTAATATTTATAACTCGTTAAAATATTCATATATATCATTTACTGAATTTTTTCCAAGTCCTTTAACTTTTGATAAATCCTCTTTACTAGCTATTCTTATCGCGTCTATTGATTTAAAATGCTCAAGCAATTCTCTTATTCTTGATGGTCCTAATCCACTGATTTGGGACAATTGAGATCTATTCATTCTTT
>JFLT01000129.1 GCA_000634195.1 Prochlorococcus sp. scB243_495D8 | reverse complement strand
ACAATTGAGATCTATTCATTCTTTTAGATCTTTTGTCTCTATGAAAAGATAATGCAAATCTATGTGCTTCATCTCTTACCCTTCTTAATAGAAGAACTCCTTTTTGATTTTCATCTGTATCAAGAGACTTAGTAAATCCTGGAATAAATATTTCTTCATTTTTTTTTGCCAATGAACATATAGTTACTTCTTCCTCAAGATTTAATTCTTTTAATGCTTTAATAGCTGCACTTAACTGTCCTTTTCCTCCATCAATCATTATTAAATCAGGCCAATCTGATAGAAGTTCATTGTCTAATTTACTATTCGTTTTATCATTTAATATTGAAAAATCCCCTCCGCTTTTTTTGAATCTTGACCATTTTTTGAACCTTCTATGTATTACTTCATATATCGAAGCAAAATCATCACTATGTCCTATAAAAACGTTTGGATCTTTAATTTTATATTTTCTATAATGCTGTTTAGAAGGAATCCCATCAATAAAAACGACTTGTGATGCTACAGGGTCACTACCTTGAATATGGCTTATATCATAACCTTCAATTCTTTTAGGTTGTTCGCTTAATTCAAGTATTTGGGCAAGATCCTCAATTGAGGATTCATTATCTTGTATCCCATTTAATATTCTGTCTAATTCCAATTTCGCATTTTTTAAAACCATTTCTACAGTTTCAGTTTTTTATTTCTTTTTGGGATAAGGATTTTTACTTTCTTTTTTCTTAGCTCTGTTAACCACTCCTCTATGGTTGCTTGTTTTGGAAGGTTATATTGAATAAG
>JFLT01000128.1 GCA_000634195.1 Prochlorococcus sp. scB243_495D8 | reverse complement strand
TTCGGATGGTATTTCTACAGGTTCAACATTCATATAATGCTCTTCTAATATCTTTTGTAAAATAAGATTTTCATCTTCATTATTTAATTTTTGACTATGGCCAATTCTCCCAATGAGCTTACCAGATCTCATTTGAAAAATTTGTATACTAGCTACATTTTTTTCTGAAACTATTCCAAAGATATCTCTATTAATTGAAGAATCTGGTATTGATATTTTTTGTGATTCAGTTAATAA
>JFLT01000127.1 GCA_000634195.1 Prochlorococcus sp. scB243_495D8 | reverse complement strand
AATAATTTTAAACCTGAAATTTGGTCCCTTATTTTTGCTGCATTCTCATAATCTAAATCATTTGAAAATTGCAGCATTTTTTTTTGTAAAAATATTTCTAAGTCATCATTTCTTCCCTGAAATATCATAGATACTTGTTTCATTATTTTTTTATAATCGTCAGATGATATAACTTCTTGACAAACACCTGGACATCTTCCTATTGAATAATTCAAACAAGTTCTATCTTTATAGACTGGCCTTGGTCTTTGTCTAAGAGGAAATATTTTTTTTATCGTAAATAATGTTCTCCTTAATAATCCGACATCA
>JFLT01000126.1 GCA_000634195.1 Prochlorococcus sp. scB243_495D8 | reverse complement strand
TCGATGATATGTTTCACTCCAAGTTATACAAAGATATGGATACTTCTTATCATCCTTTAAAAGAATATTAAAATATGGTTTGTTTGTTTTAATTAAATTTGACTCTAAATTTAATGCTTCATATTCGCTATCTGTGACTATTATTTCTATTTCAGTTATTTGACGAACCATCAAACTTAATCGGGGAGTTAAATCTGAATAATTATTGAAATAACTACTTACTCTACTGCGTAGTTTTTTAGATTTACCAATATAAAGTAAGTTATTATCAATATCCTTAAAAAGATAACCACCAGATGACTTTGGAATTTCGGATAATCTTGATTTTAATAACTCCTTATTATTAATTAATTTATATTCAATTTTAAAATTATATTTGTTATTTATTTTTTCGA
>JFLT01000125.1 GCA_000634195.1 Prochlorococcus sp. scB243_495D8 | reverse complement strand
AGCCAGTTGAAGATAAATTTAGTGAGTCAACATCATTATTCAGATAAGCAGATTGAACCTCTCCTACAAAAACAGTATGGTCTCCATGCATAACACTTCCAACAACATTACATTCAACACCACCAACACTATCAACTAAAATAGGCAATCCAAGCTCACCTAAATTAAATTCAACAGATTCAAATCTACGTACTAATGCTTTTTGAGGTTTAAAGAAAACAGCTGCTAGATCCTTTTGAT
>JFLT01000124.1 GCA_000634195.1 Prochlorococcus sp. scB243_495D8 | reverse complement strand
AGACTTAATGTCATAATTGATTTAACTAATAATCTTATTTTAACTAAATTTCTTATTCGATCATAATAAATTTATGAAAATTCTTTATCCAGGTACATTTGATCCTTTAACAAATGGGCATCTTGATTTAATAGAAAGGGCTGAAAAAATATTTGGCAATCTAGTAGTTGCTGTTTTAGAAAATACCTCTAAAACACCAACATTTAATCTTGAAAGAAGAATAATACAAATAAAAAATTCACTTTCTCATTTACCTAATATTGAAGTTATTTCTTATTCTGGTCTAACTGTTGATTGTGCCAATGATCTAAAAGCTAATCTTATTCTTAGAGGCTTAAGAGCAATGAGTGATTTTGAGTATGAACTTCAGATTGCTCATACAAATAAATCTCTTAATAATGATATTGAAACTATATTTTTATCGACAAATACAAATTATAGTTTTCTTAGTAGTTCTTTAGTAAAAGAAGTTGCAAAATTTGGTGGTGAAATTAATCACATGGTACCCCCCTCTG
>JFLT01000123.1 GCA_000634195.1 Prochlorococcus sp. scB243_495D8 | reverse complement strand
TTGTCATTTTTATATAAAAAGCCAGATAATGCAAAGACATTTGAAAGAGTCCCAGTTTTGCCAAAAAACTTCCCAGACAATTCACTATTTACAAATCTTTTAGCTAATGTTCCTCTCACTCCCGTAATTGAAAGTGTAGATTGATAAGCTTTAAAATCATTAAAATATCTCATTTTATCTAAAAACAATACAACTAACTTTGATGTAATTTTATTTTTTCGTGACAATCCACTAGCATCTGCAAAGTATGCATTAGTTGCG
>JFLT01000122.1 GCA_000634195.1 Prochlorococcus sp. scB243_495D8 | reverse complement strand
TCTGAATCAAAAAATTCTATATTTATTATTGAATTTGGAAATTTATTTTTTAAATAATTGTTAATAAAATTTTTTAATGCATAAATATCATCGTATTTATTATGATTACTTTCTATTGCAAGAGATGTAATTGGAGATCCATATTCGTAAAGTTTATCAGTATTTGTCCAACCATTAGGCCAATATAATTTTGAATCAATTTCTACAATTTTGAAATTAATAATTTTATTTTCTTTAACATTTGAAATTAGTTCGATTATATTTTCATAATTAAGATCTGGATCACCTTGACCGTGTAAATAATATTCGTTTTTATTTTTAAATAAGGAAGTTTTTAAATTATTATTTAATTTATATTTACTTAAAACATAAGCTGATGAGAATAATTTTTGGTTAGATGCTGGCAACCTTGG
>JFLT01000121.1 GCA_000634195.1 Prochlorococcus sp. scB243_495D8 | reverse complement strand
TTTTGCTAGTAAATATCTTATTATGAAAGGAGATGTTACTAATACAAGAACAATAAGGAAATATGAATATATTTTTTTTATCACATTCAATCTATAAATTTACAAAAATAGATTCATTGTCGGGTTTAATTTCAAATTCTTTTTTAAAAAAATATCTTTTATTTTCTTCTTTGAAAAGCAACCAGTTATTTGGATAAATATGCATAAGAGCAGCTTTATTTAAAGGCTGAAGAAAATAAATATTATTCCATGTTTTGACAAAGTTTTTACGTCGCTCTCTAATAACACTTCCTATACCAATATTGGCATCTTCAAATTTTGGATTTAATGAATAATGCGTACCTTGATAATTATTAGACATTGGTTCAAATGAATCGAAATCATATGGCTGAGGTAGTATCGATATCATTGCACTATCAATATTATTTATATTATTTGATTCATTAAATGATTTAAAAGTAAAGAATTTATCTTTGATATCTGGATAGTCTCTTTGAGCCAAAGCCACAGCACCTTGATCAGCAAATGTTATGAATACATTATTATTTTTAGACAATATCTTGTAGATAGTTATTCCAATTCTGTTAAA
>JFLT01000120.1 GCA_000634195.1 Prochlorococcus sp. scB243_495D8 | reverse complement strand
GATTCATTTAAATCTTTAGGTAGTCTGTAATTGGTTTCCATTAAAATTTGTCAATACATATTTGAATAAGTTCTAAAAATTTATCTATTTCTGACTTATTGTTTATTGAACCTAAAGTAACACGAATATTTGAATATAGTTCATCATCTTTTAAACCAATATTTTTAAGTGTTGAGCTAGGTTTCCCAGATAAGCTTGAACAAGCACTTCCACTACTTATGGCTATTTTATTTTCTGACATGAAATTAACAATCTTATAGGCCCTTATAGGCTCAAATAGTTTATTTAATAGTAGAAAAGAAATATGACTGGGAAGTCTATGGTTAATACTACCTGTAATCTTTATATGATTATTATCTTTAATTTTTTGAAAA
>JFLT01000119.1 GCA_000634195.1 Prochlorococcus sp. scB243_495D8 | reverse complement strand
TATTTGAAGGAAATTCAGTTATGTAATCATATAATTTTATTTTTCCTTCAATATTCTTTAATGATTCATACATTCCAGCGATTAATGGCAAAGCTTGTGTACCTTGCCTAATTGAAAATTCCTGAGTAAGTGATATGTCATTATTTTTTAAAATTTGTCTAGACTTTTCTTTTGTTAAAAGAATACCGATCCCTTTTGGACCTCCAAATTTATGAGCGGATAAACTTAAAAAATCACATTTAAGATCTTTCCAACTGAATATTCCATTACTTAATATTTGAGTTCCATCTA
>JFLT01000118.1 GCA_000634195.1 Prochlorococcus sp. scB243_495D8 | reverse complement strand
CATCATTATTTACTGTCCATTCGTAAATATCCCAATTTTGTTTTCTTAGTTTATTAGCACAAATAGTTGTTGCTTGATGTTCAACATTTGAAATAACAACCCTACCATTTTTAAATTTTTCATAAATATTATTAAGTACAATATTTGTCGATTCCGAAGAACCAGATGTAAAAATTATATCCTCTGGATCTGCTTCAAATATATAAGCAATTTTAGATCTAATTTTTTCAAGATATGTAGAGCATTTTATCCCTAGCTCATATGTAGATGAAGGGTTATGCCAATAATTCTTATAAGTTGAATTAATTATATTTAAAACATTTTCAGATAACGGAGTTGTGGAT
>JFLT01000117.1 GCA_000634195.1 Prochlorococcus sp. scB243_495D8 | reverse complement strand
AGCTGCCACATGGATAGCACAGGCACCTGTTCCACAAGCTAAGGTTGGTCCTGCACCCCTTTCCCATACTTTTACTTTGATATTATCTCTATTTAAAATTTGACAAAAATGCACATTAGTTTTTTCAGGAAATAATTCATTTTTTTCAAATATAGGACCAAGTCTTGAAAGAACAATTGAATCTATGTCTTTTATAAAGAATATTAAATGAGGATTTCCCATTCCTACGGCATAACCCATATTACCAAAATCTTTCTCAATAAATTCGTGTGAAGGAATTGAATTTATTTTTTTTCAATTGTTGTTGGAATATATTGACATTCTAAAATTGGAACTCCCATTTTTACTGTAATTTCATCATTTATATATTTTGCAATTTTTAAACCTGCTTTAGTCTCAATTTTGTATTCTATATTTTTATTA
>JFLT01000116.1 GCA_000634195.1 Prochlorococcus sp. scB243_495D8 | reverse complement strand
TAGGTTCTTCTATAAAAATCACACCATCTGCTCCAACACCAAATTGCCTGTTGCAAATTTTTTTTATATCAAATATTTTATTTGTCTTGTAATTATTATATAGTTGATTTCCTCTAGAATCTATTATTACGAAATCATTTCCGTTACCTTGATATTTTTCAAAAGTTATATTTTTCATTTGTAATTCATATATCTTAAATTTTAATTATAAATTATTCCTTTTAACAATCTATTTCTATTTTATACAATGGATATTAAAATAATAATTTAACAAATAAAAATTAAGTGATTTCTCCCGATAAACAATATGAGGCTGATACCAATTTATATAATCCATCTGAAATAGA
>JFLT01000115.1 GCA_000634195.1 Prochlorococcus sp. scB243_495D8 | reverse complement strand
TACAGACTTAATAGCTCGATTCCAAAGGTTTAAGGGTAAATCCGTCTTACATCCAATGGGTTGGGACGCTTTTGGTTTGCCTGCTGAAAATGCTGCGATTGAAAGAGGAATTAGTCCTAGTGTCTGGACTAAAAAAAATATTTCTCATATGAAGTCACAATTAATGCTTTTGGGACTATCAGTTGATTGGGATAGGGAATTTGCAACATGTGATGAAAATTATTATATTTGGACTCAATATCTATTTTTAGAGTTATACAAGGCAGGTCTTGTATATCAAAAGGAATCAGAAGTTAATTGGGATCCTATAGATAATACAGTCCTAGCGAATGAACAAGTTGACTCAGAGGGTAAATCTTGGAGATCTGGGGCAGTAGTTGAAAAAAAATTATTAAAGCAATGGTTTTTAAGAATTACTAATTACGCGGATGAGTTATTGAAGGATTTAGAAAAATTAGATAACTGGCCAGAAAGAGTAAAAATAATGCAAGATAATTGGATTGGAAAGTCAATTGGTGCAAATATTAATTTCAATATCAATACCAATCCAGAAAAGAAAATAACTGTATTTACAACAAGGCCAGATACTTTATTTGGAGTTACTTATTTAGCAATTTCTGTTAATCATTCATTAATTAAAAAAATTACTGATCAAGAAACAATACAAGAAATAGAAAATCTTAAACAATATTTGAAAAATAATAAAAATAATGAACTTGAAAAAATT
>JFLT01000114.1 GCA_000634195.1 Prochlorococcus sp. scB243_495D8 | reverse complement strand
AAAAATAATGAACTTGAAAAAATTGGAATAAAAACTAGCTTAATAGCAATAAATCCAGTTAATTCTGAACCTATACCTATTTGGGTGGCTAGTTATGTTCTTGATGAATACGGTACAGGCGCTGTTATGGGTGTACCTGCTCATGATTTAAGGGATTTTGAGTTTGCTAAGAAAAACAATATAGATATTAAACATGTAATAGTAAAGGATAAAACTGAACAAAGTGTGGAGCTTGATAATGCGTATGTAGAAAATGGATATCTAATTAATTCAAATGAATACAATGGTATAGCAAATACTATTGCTAAATTAAAAATTGCAGAAAAGGGAGTAAATAATGGATGGGCTGAAAATAAAATTCAATATTGTTTAAGAGATTGGTTAATATCTAGACAAAGATATTGGGGATGTCCGATACCCATCGTTAATTGCAAAAAATGTGGAGCTGTTCCTTTAAGTCAATCGGATTTGCCTGTTTCATTACCAAAAGATATAGAAATCTCCGCTAACAAGATTAATGCTTTAGGTAATAATAATAATTGGATAAATACAACATGTCCAAAATGTGGAATAGCAGCAAGAAAAGAAACTGATACTATGGACACTTTCATGTGTTCATCTTGGTATTTTTTAAGATATCCATCTTCAAAATGTTCAACTAAGCCATTTGATAAGAATGAAATTAATAAGTGGTTGCCTGTAGATCAATATGTTGGAGGAGTAGAGCATGCAATATTGCATTTGTTATATGCAAGATTTTTCACTAAAGCCTTGCGAGATAATGAACTATTTGAAGTTGATGAACCATTTAAAAAACTATTAACTCAAGGAATGGTTCAGGCTGCAGCCTATAAAAATAATAAAACGGGTAAATATGTTTCTCCTTCCGATATTAATGACCTAACAAATCCTACAGATCCAATTGACAATACCAAACTCGAAGTTCTTTTCGAGAAGATGTCTAAGTCAAAATATAATGGAATAGACCCTGAATCAGTAATTAAAAAATATGGAGCAGATACAGCAAGAATGTTTATATTATTTAAAGCGCCCCCAGAAAAAGATTTGGAATGGGGAGATACAGATGTTGAAGGTCAATTTAGATTTTTAAGCAGGATTTGGAAGCTTTATATAAATTGTTCAAAAGATATAAATAGTAAATCTATTTCCTATCCAGATAAAGAAAAAAGTTTAATAAAGTCAATGAATATAGCCATAAAAGAAATTTCGAATGACATATTAAACAACCAATTTAATACTGCGATTTCAGAATTAATGAAGTTTTATAATTCTTTATCAAATTCCATTAATGACGTAAACAATAATCTGAAAATTGAGGCTTTAAAAACTTTTTGTATTTTGTTGGCTCCATTTGCACCTCATATTGCAGAAGAAATATGGCATCTTATAGGATTTAAAAAATCTGTGCATTTAGAACACTGGCCTTCATTTAATGCCGAAGCACTAAAGGAAGATTCATATGAACTAGTAATACAGGTGAATGGAAAAGTTAGAGACAAAGTAAATATTAATAATGATATGAATGAAGATCAAATTAAAGCATTGACTTTTAAAAGACCTAACATATTAAAATGGACTCAAAATAAGGAAATTAGAAAAATAATTATTGTTAAAGGAAAAATAATGAATATTGTTGTTTAAGAATTTATTTTTTGAATAATTAATGAATTTGGATTTGACCAATCTCCCTTAACTAAATAATTATCATTACCGAAACACATTTCACGGAGTATAAAAAATATAGGTTCACTAACAGAATTTTCAAATAATGATGTTATGTCATTTATAGAATATTCTCCACCAGTATCTAATAAATTACTTACTTTTTGTTGATACTCAATAATATTTGCAGCAGCTTTCTTTCCAGCTTCAACTCCAGGTTGATCATATGCATTTATATTTACTAATTCAGCGTAGAAGGATACAGACCTCTCAAATAAAGCGATTAAGGCACCTAGTGAAAAACAATTTAACGTTTCCAACGTAATAGTGATACTTTGTCTGTTTTCACTAGAGAGTGCAGATCTGGTTCCTTGCAAAAAACCAGAGAGATATTCTTTAGGATTCTCTTTTTCATCAAAAATATTAGTAGATGGAGAATCTAATAATTCAATAAAAATACAAAAGAAATTATCAATACCATCTCTCAGTTGCTGGACATAAGCATGTTGATCTGTAGATCCTTTATTACCAAAAACAGAAATACCTTGATTAACTACTTCACCATTCCTATTATATTTCTTTCCTAATGATTCCATTACTAATTGCTGGAGATATTTACTAAATACCTGTAACCTATCTCTATAAGGTAATACGACCATATCTCTCTTTCCAATACCATCCCCAGTTAAATACCATGCTGACGATAATAGTGCTGCTGGATTATTTTTAAAGTCACTTATACGTGTGGCTTCATCCATTAATGATGCACCTCTAATAAATTCAAGTATATTTTCATTAATAAGAGCTAATGGAAGTAATCCCACAGAGCTCGTAATACTAGTTCTTCCTCCAACCCAATCTTGCAAATTAAATATTTTTAACCAATTTTCAGAAGTTGCTTTTTTAAATAACTTACTATCTTTCATAGTTATAGCTATAGCATTAGAATTCCATTCAAGAGAATTGTTTTCGCAGTAACTTTTAATAATTTCCATAGCAATTCTAGGTTCAGGCGTACCACCTGATTTGCTTACTACTACAAATAATGTTGTTGATAATTTTTCAGACAACTCTTCTAACTTTTCGCTAATTAAAAATGGATCAACATTATCGATATAAGAAAAATTTAAGCCTCTTGAACACTTCTGCAGTGACTCTGTAATGAGTAATGGTCCTAAACCACTTCCACCAATTCCTATCCATAGAACATCAGTATAATGCTGATTATTTTTATTCTTAATATCTCCATTTAAAATTTGTTTTCCAAATTCAGAGATTGCATTAATATCTGCTCTAATTTCCTCTCCTATTTTTGAAGAGGGTGAAATTGATGGATTTCTAAGCCAATAATGTCCAACTTGTCTATTTTCATCAATATTTGAGATTGCACCATTTTCTAATTCTTTTATTGATGAAAAAACATCTATAAATTTATCTTCTAAATTTTTTATATCTTTACTTGTGAAATTAATTTTGCTTATGTCTACCCAAATATTTAATTTTTTATCAAACCAAAGATAATTACAAAATTTATCCCAAGAGTTTAAATCTCCATTCATTTTATATATTTGTTTCTTTATATTTATTATTTAATTATATCTATACGAATAGTACATAGATTTGAATC
>JFLT01000113.1 GCA_000634195.1 Prochlorococcus sp. scB243_495D8 | reverse complement strand
ATTACATAATTTCGCCTGAGTTATCTGAATTTAGAAGATTTTCTCCAAAATTAAAAATAGGTGTACTTGCTTCTGGGAAAGGAACAAACTTTCAGGAATTAATTAATCTCTCAGAAAAAGGAGAATTAGATATAGATATAAAAGTTCTAATAACTAACAAAGATGATGCAGGTTGTATAAAGAGAGCTGAAAGTAAAAAAATACCTCACAAAATTATAAGAGGCAAAGACTTTCTGCAAAAAGAGGCATTCGAATTAGAAATTGTAAATACTTTAATTCATTACGATGTTGAACTTGTTGTTATGGCTGGCTGGATGAAAATTGTTACTCCATTTTTTATTAATAAATTTAAGAATAAGATAATAAATATTCACCCTTCATTACTTCCAGCATATAAAGGTGGTTCTGCGATAAAGGACTCTATATTAAATGGTTCAAAAATAACCGGTTGTTCCGTACATTTTGTTGAAGAGGAAGTAGATAGTGGATCATTGATAATGCAAGCTGCATTGTCAATTAGAAATGATGATGATATTGAATCACTTTCCAAAAGAATACAAATGCTTGAGCATAAAATTTTACCTCACTCAATCTCTCTTGCAGGTTTTTTGATTAGAAGTAATTTTATGGATAATTATTAGTTAAATCAAGACCTTCATCCATTGAAAATCCACTCATAATATTTAAATTTTGAATTGCTTGCCCAGTCTGACCTTTTAACAAATTATCAATTACAGATAATATAATTATTCTTCCATTTCGATTATCAACTTTAACAGAAAGCAAAATTTGGTTTGTATTTTTAACCCATTTTGTTGATGGGAATGTATCTACAG
>JFLT01000112.1 GCA_000634195.1 Prochlorococcus sp. scB243_495D8 | reverse complement strand
TGTATCTACAGGTAAGACTTTAATATTTTTAAAATTTCTATAATAATTATCTAGAAGAATTCTACAGTCATCAGAAGTTAATCCTGGATCTCTTAATCTCCCATATATAGTCGAATGCATACCTCTTGAAATTGGGACCAAATGAGGTGTAAAAAGCAGTTCAATTTTATTTCCAGAAATTAAAGATGCTACTTGCTCGATCTCTGAGGTATGTCTATGGTTTATCAATCCATATGCTGATAGGCCCTCTCCACATTCTGATAAGAGTAGTTTTTGGTTCGGCTCTCGA
>JFLT01000111.1 GCA_000634195.1 Prochlorococcus sp. scB243_495D8 | reverse complement strand
GGCTCTCGACCACCTCCAGAGGTTCCACTTTTAGAATCAATCACTATACCGTCATTTTCAATAATTCCTTGCGAAAGATAAGGAACTAATGGAATAAGTGCAGATGTTGGATAACATCCTGGACATGCAATTAATCTTCCATTTGTAATAGTTTCTTTATTTATTTCAGGAAGTCCGTAGACCGCCTCTTTACATAAATCATCATCATTCCTTTTATAAATAGCAGCTTCTTTGGAATATACTTTTTCCCATTCATCTAAGGACTTATATCTATAATCAGCAGATAAATCAATAACTTTAACTCCTCTATCTAATAATTTCCTCGTTAATGTTGAAGATAGGCCATTTGGTAAGCAAAGCAAAGCAACATCAGCATTTTTTGAAATGTTATCTACTGAAATCTCTTCTATATAAGGATCATTTTCTAAATAAATAAAAGGGAAATTATCATTCCACTTTGAACCAGATGTTTTATTTCCACCTAAAAATGAAATTTTGTATTTTTTATTTTTATTTAAAAGATTTACCGCTTGAATA
>JFLT01000110.1 GCA_000634195.1 Prochlorococcus sp. scB243_495D8 | reverse complement strand
ATTAATTTTATGGCTACTGAGGGACGTGGTCTTATATGCCTAGCTATGCAAGGAGAAAAACTTGACTCTTTAGATTTACCATTGATGGTTGATAGAAATACAGATGAAAATCAAACAGCTTTTACGATATCAATTGATGCTGGACCTGAAAACAATGTTACTACCGGAATTTCAGCTGAAGACAGGGCAAAGACAATTCAAGTTGCTATAAACCCAAATACAAAACCTGATGATTTAAGGAGGCCAGGACATATTTTCCCATTAAGAGCTAAAAAAGGTGGAGTATTAAAAAGGGCAGGTCATACCGAAGCAGCAGTAGATATTGCGGCAATGTCAGGTCTTTACCCTGCTGGGGTGATTTGCGAAATACAAAATCCTGACGGTTCTATGTCAAGACTTCCACAACTTAAAGAATATGCAAAACAGTGGGGAATGAAATTAATATCAATAGCTGATTTAATAAGTTATCGTTTTCAAACTGAGAGATTTGTATTTAGAAAATCCGATGCTGTACTTCCAAGTATTTTTGGTAATTTCAAAGCTTATGGATATGTTAATGAACTTGATGGGTCAGAGCATGTTGCATTAGTTAAACAAAAATTATCAAAATTAAGCGAACCTGTACTAGTAAGAATGCATTCAGAGTGCTTAACAGGTGATGCTTTTGGATCTTTACGTTGTGATTGTAGGCCGCAGTTAGAGGCTGCTTTATCAAGGATAGAAAAGGAGGAAGAAGGAGTAGTTGTTTATTTGAGACAAGAAGGTAGAGGTATTGGTCTAATAAATAAATTAAAGGCTTATAGTTTACAGGATGGAGGATTAGATACTGTAGAAGCTAATGAAAGATTAGGTTTTCCAGCTGATCTAAGAAATTATGGAGTTGGTGCACAGATATTAACCGATCTAGGTATAAAAAAACTGAAATTACTTACAAACAATCCTAGAAAGATTGCTGGATTAGGTGGTTATGGAATAGAGGTTATTGAGAGAGTTCCATTAGTAATTTGTCCTAATGATAATAATGCAGAATATTTGAGTGTAAAAAAAACGAAGTTGGGCCACATGATTGATGATGATAATCCTAATTCCAGTAATATCGATCCATTTATATCAATTTTTCTTGATGGGAAATATAAATCTATTGATCTTGTTCCAATAAAAAATAAAGTTATTAAATTCTGTAGTGATATGAAAATTAATATTAAACTAGAAAGTACTCCAAGGTTATTGGCTTTTTGGAATAGACCAAAATTAGTTTGGAGAATTTTGCATGATCAGAATAGAACCAATTCCAACATTACTGATGAAGAAATAAAGAATATAGAATTATTTATTCAGTTTTTATCCAATTATGAAAATAGTACAAAGATTGGAATTATTGTTTCAAGAAACATTGAACAAGCTTTACACCCAAAAAGCAGCATTAAATTAATCAATACTAAATTTACAATTAATAATGAAATTTTATATTCATCTACAAGAAAATTTAATCTAGATAAAGAGACATTTAGTATTGTTTTTGATGCTTAAAAACTACTTTAAAGTTGCCTTTAAAATTTTTGACCCATTAGTAAGCTTTAGCACTACATCCATATCATCAGTCCTACCAAAAACTGTATGAACTCCATCTAGATGGGGCTGTGGTTCATAAACTATGAAAAACTGACTACCACCTGTATCCTTTCCTGCATGAGCCATAGACAATGAGCCTTTTAGATGTTTATTGGAATTAATTTCACATTTAATGTTATATCCAGGGCCTCCAGTTCCTGGCATGCCTGAAGCTCCATCACGAGTATTTGGACATCCGCCCTGAGCCATAAATCCAGGAATAACTCTATGAAATGCCAGACCATCATAAAAACCATCACTAATTAGGCTCGTGAAGTTTTTAACTGTATTAGGTGCGTCGTCAGAGAAAAATTCGATATTTATGTTCCCTACTTCAGTTTCAAATAATGCAGTTGTCATGTTTTATTGGTTGAATAATTATTTTGATATTTTAGAAGCTAAAGCAACTTTTCAAGGTTTTCCTTAATGGTATTTATATCAATGTTATCTTTTTTACTATTTTTGTCTTCCTCCCAACTTTCAACTGCTAGGTTTTTCTGTGGTGGTGAAATTAACAACCTATCTTCTGCTGTTTTGGGTACAAAATTTTTTTCTACTAATTTGCATTCATAGTCTAATTTAATGCAGAAATCTTTTATTTCCTCAATGTTAATCATTTCAACTGTAGGCAGTGGAAAATCTTGAGCTTCTAATAGACCACAATATCTTGTTGCATCATCCTTATCTTCAAACATAAGAACAATGGTCCTACCTTTTAGTTCGATTGAATGAATTCCTTCCTTATCTGTTCCTGAATTATATAAAAGAACAAATATGTTCATAATTATAGTTTTTACTATTTATATAATATTTGATTAAGAATCAGAAAGTGATAATTCTTGTAATCTTGTATATAAAGCAATCTCTTCATCATTAATATCAGCAGGTATCACTACAAGGATTTCAACATATTGATCACCTACATTATCTTCGAAAGTTAAACCCCTACCTTTCAAACGTAACATTCTTCCCGTAGATGATTTTGGTGGTACTTGAAGTGTGACATTTCCATCAAGGGTAGGAACTTCTACTGCACAGCCAAGAAGAGCATCATGAGGAAATAACTCTAATTTATATAGAACTCTTAAACCATCAATTCTTAGACCACTTTCCGTTTGAACTTTTAACTGTAGATAATGATCTTTACCTCCTCTTGCAATATTTTCAAGTCTTAGTCGCCATCCATCTCCAGCGAAAGGGGGTGTATCAACTTCTACTACAGTTTCATCTTCAAGCTCAATCAAAATTGAAGCTCCATTTAAGGCCTCATCAGGAGTTAATTCAATAATTGTCTCGATATCTTGGTGGAGTTTAACTGGAGGTGGCTCATCTGGAGAGGTAGTAGGATAATCATGATTATTAAATGCTTCATTATTTGTATTTATAGATTCATCATCAAATGATTCATCATCATATTCCTCGTAATTCTTTGGTGAATATTCATATCCAAATAATGAATCAAGATAATCTTGAAAGTCAGGAAAACCTTTCTCGAAATTATTATTTTCTTTATCATCCTCGTTTTTTTCAAATAAATTATTTTTTCTTACATTAGGATCACGTAGATATTCGTATGCTTCGTTAATTAATTTAAATCTTTCCTCTGCATTAAGATCGTTTTTATTTAGATCTGGATGCCATTTTCTTGCTTCTCTTCGAAAGGCCTTTTTAAGTTCTTTATCATCGAATTCGGGGGATAAACCCAAAATTGACAGATAGTCTTTTTTAGAGGAAGTAGTCATTGTCCCATGGATCATCGTCCCTAGAATTACCATACCTCGAATTCCTATAATTTCTATTCATTTGATTATCCCAAGGATCATCATCCCAATAATCATCAGAAAAGAGTTCATCCTTTAATGATCCAAATGTATTTTTAATACCCTGTAAGGGATTATTATCATTTTTCTTTACAGCCGAAAATTTTCTGTTTAAGCCGAATAATGCTTCTTGTAGAGCACTTACTGAAATTTCTAATTCTCGAGGATCATCGTCATCTATATATTCTTCAACATCTTGAATAGCTAATTCAACAGCTCGTTGTTGCCTTTCGGCCCCATATGGTCCAAATTCTAATGATGCATCTCTAAGTCTTCTCTCAGCTTGCGCAATAAGAGTTAAAGCACTATTTTTTCTATCAATTACAGATCTTCTCTTCCTATCATCATTAGCCTTTGCTTTAGCTTCTTCAATTATTGAATTTATTTCTTGTTCATTTAAATTTGAACCTCCTGATATTGTAACTGTTTGCTTTCTTCCAGTTGTTCTATCAGTTGCACTTACTTCTAAAAGACCATTAGCATCAATATCAAATGCTACCTGCACTTGAGGTATTCCTCTTGGAGCTGGAGGTATTCCTGATAGTCTGAATTTACCTAGTGATTTATTTTCAGAGGCTAAAGGCCTCTCACCCTGCCTTACTTGAACAACCACCGAAGATTGATTAGCTTCTGACGTACTAAAAACATCAGATTGTCTAACTGGTATTGGTGTATTACGAGGAATTAGTACCTTCATAAGACCACCAATAGTTTCTAAACCTAAAGATAAGGGAGTAACGTCATTTAGGAGTAAATCTTGTAAATCACCATTAATAATCCCAGATTGTATCGCAGCTCCAACTGCTACGACTTCATCGGGATTAACTGATTGACAAGGATCATTTGGAACAAGTATCTTTACTAATTGTTGAACCATTGGGATTCTTGTGCTGCCACCTACAAGAACTACCTCATCAATATCATCTGCGTTCCATCCAGAATCATCTATTGCTATTTGCACGGGTTCTAATAATCTATCCAGTAAATCTTGTGATAATGATTCAAATATTTTTCTATCTAAGGTTTCTTCAAT
>JFLT01000109.1 GCA_000634195.1 Prochlorococcus sp. scB243_495D8 | reverse complement strand
TTCTATCTAAGGTTTCTTCAATATGTAACGGTCCCTCCTTAGATGTTGTGATAAATGGTAAAGATATTTTTGTTTTTTGCAATCCTGACAATTCACATTTAGCTTTTTCAGCAGCTTCAGTTAATCTCTGTAAAGCTTGTCTATCCCTTCTCAGATCAATATCATGTTGAGCAAGAAATTTTTCTGCAAGCCAATCAACTATTTTTGAATCAAAATTATTTCCTCCTAATTGTGTATCGCCGCAGGTGGCTTTTACATCAAATACACCGTTAGAAATTTTTAATAATGATACATCAAATGTTCCTCCTCCTAAATCAAAAACCAGAACATTATTAGAAGAACTTTTTTCAAAACCATAAGCTAGAGCAGCAGCAGTAGGTTCATTTAGAATTCTATCAACTTTAATACCAGCTAATATTGCAGAATCTTTTGTAGCTTGTCTTTGAGATTCATTAAAGTAAGCAGGGACTGTAATAACTGCGGAGTCAACAGTATCTCCAAGATATGTTTCAGCATCATTTATTAATTTTCTAATCAATGAGCTCACTAATTCTTCTGGTGCATACTCTCTTTCTGTATTTGGACTGAGAACTCTAACGCTTCCATTGGTATTAGCTTTTACGTTGTAAGGAACAGAAATACTATTCTCATCTAATTCATCCCAGTCACTACCAATAAATCTTTTTAGGTTATAAAAGGTATTCTTAGGATTTAGGACAAGTTGTCTTCTCGCTTGGTCTCCTATTACTATTTCCTTGTCTTTTGTAAATCCAACTATTGAAGGTGTAGTTCTAGAACCTTCAGAATTTGCAATAACAATTGGACGACCAGCTTCTATAACTCCGACAACAGAGTTAGTAGTACCTAAATCAATTCCAACTATTTGCCCCATGATTTTAGATCGCTAAATTAAAGCAAAATTTAATAATTTAATTAATTTTTATCTTGGATATTTACATATAATAGTAAAAATCAAATATTTTCAACTTAATTTAAATAAATAAGATTATTTATAACTTGTTAAAAAGATTACTATCTTTCTTAAAAAATATTAGAAATAGAAAATGTTGATGTAGTTAACCAATATAATCTAATATAAAACGGAGAGAGAGGGATTCGA
>JFLT01000108.1 GCA_000634195.1 Prochlorococcus sp. scB243_495D8 | reverse complement strand
GAACCCTCGATAAAGTTGCCCTTATACAGCATTTCCAGTGCTGCGCCTTCAACCACTCGGCCACCTCTCCCAAGATAAACATTTTAACCCTTTATCATCCCATTTTTGAGGAGATTTATTTGAAAAAGACTTTCACAGTCACGATTAAAAATAAGGAAACCGGAAAGCTCTACCAAGAGCGGGTTAATAATGATGAGTATATACTTAAAGAATTTGAAAAGAAAGGTTTCAAACTTGCATTTTCATGTAGAAATGGTTGCTGTACAAGTTGCGCAGTTAAAATATTATCTGGTTCTTTGCAACAACCTGAAGCAATGGGTGTATCTCAAGCCTTAAAAGATAATGGTTATGCACTGCTTTGTGTCGCTAAAGCAACTTCAGATCTTGAGGTGGAAACAACATATGAAGATGAAGTTTACGATTTACAATTTGGACAATATTTTGGTAGGGGAAATACAAGAGTTGCACCACCTTGGGAATTTGAGGAAGATTAATTATCATGATTGACT
>JFLT01000107.1 GCA_000634195.1 Prochlorococcus sp. scB243_495D8 | reverse complement strand
TAATTATCATGATTGAATCAGGAGAAATAGATGAACTTGCAAATCAACTAAACTTATCAATTTTGTTTGAAATAGCAAAGCATTCCGCTCAAATAGGTAATGAAATCCTTAAAACTAATTACAATAAAATCCAGAAAATCACCTCAAAGGGTAGGAAAGGTGATCTAGTAACAAATGTAGATTTGGAAGTAGAAAATAAAATAAAAGAATATTTATTAGAAGAGACCCCAAACATATCTATCAATGCAGAGGAATCTGGTAAATTAAACAAATCATCGGATTTAACATGGTGTATAGACCCATTAGACGGTACAACCAATTATTCTCATGGATATCCTTTCTTTG
>JFLT01000106.1 GCA_000634195.1 Prochlorococcus sp. scB243_495D8 | reverse complement strand
CTTCTATTGGTCTTGTTTATAAAAAATAAGCCAATTATTGGGGCTATATCTGTACCTTATTTAAATGAACTATATTCAGCGTGTATCGGTTTAGGATCATTCTGCAATGATATTGAACTTAAAGTATCTAATCCCTCTAATCTTTCTGATAGTCTTCTTGTAACTGGTTTCTCTTATGACAGATTTGAGACAGAAGATAAT
>JFLT01000105.1 GCA_000634195.1 Prochlorococcus sp. scB243_495D8 | reverse complement strand
GTGGTATTATTTCTGATTATCCATCAGGTGAATTTAATTTAAGTTCAGGAAGAATTTTAGCTTGTTCTCCCAGCCTTGAGAATGAATTAAAAAATGAACTAGATAAAGTCTCTCCATTTAAAAAAAATCTCTATACCTAAAATTAGTTAAATATTAAAATGACCGATATAAAGGAAATTAAATTAGTCGATGCAAAAAATAACTCAAACATCATAAATAATTTAAATAGTATTTATAAACTATGGGGATATGAAGAGGTTTCACCCTCATTTATAAATACTTTAGAGACCATAAAAGGCCGTGGCATTATTGACGAAAATCAAGTTGTAGGAATAGTAAGTAATAATTCATTATGTCTTAGGCCAGAAATGACAACGTCAATTGTTAAATTGTCATCAACTAGATTAATAAATAAGAAAAGGCCTATAAGATTATTCACCAATGGAATGGTTTTTGATAAAAAACAAAATAATAAAAATTCATTTAAGTTACAAGAAAAATTGCAAAGTGGAATTGAATTAATTGGATATGATACAAAATACCCAGAAATTGAAGTTATTAATATTTTGTTTGATTCTATCGATAATATTAATTTGAAGGATGGTTGTAATTTATCTCTACTGGTAAGCACCACAAAAATAATGGACTTGATACTGAACAAATATAAGAATAATAATTTTGAAGAAATTAAGAAAAGTCTGGTTAATTTTGATCAAGATAATTTATCAAAATTAGGAATAGATGAAGATGATAAATATATTCTTAAAGATCTTTTATTCACACGAGGAGAGCCAATTGCAATATTAAAAAAATTAAAAACTATATATGGTACTAGTAAAATATTAGATGACTTAACTTTTTTATTTAAAACATTATCAAAAATATCAAATAAATATGGTATTAAATTACAACTTGATCCCACTTTTCAACCTCACTTGAATTTATATGAAGGAATAGTTTTTCAATTAATAGGGGATAATGGTAAAAATAAAAGCGTCATCGCAAAAGGTGGAAGATATGATGAGTTAGTAAGATCATTTAGTCCTAATGAGAAAATTTTTAATGGGATTGGATTTACAATTTCAGTAGACATTTTAAGAAATTTAATTAATGAAGAAAAGACAGATAAAAAAAAGATTTTATTGATGTTTAAAGATTCTTATTTGTTAGAAAAAGGTATGAATGAACAAAAAGTACAACAGAAAAAAGGAAATATTGCTGTTTTACATATGAATCCATGTGATGACTTGGCTAAAGCCAATCAAATTATGAAAGAAAATAATTGTAGTGAGATTTTGTGGGTTAAATAAAACCTTTTAAAAATTTATTTAACTGCAAATTCATATATTGTTCGGACAATACTCCTAATTAAACTTGATTAACTAGTTTTAACGAAATAAGATTTAATATATTTGATTTTTAAAATGGAAAAAGGCGAAATTCGTATTAATACCGAAAATATTTTCCCAATTATCAAGAAGGCAGTATATTCTGACCATGAAATCTTTTTAAGAGAACTTGTTAGTAATGGTGTTGACGCAATTAGTAAAAGAAGAATGGCCTCTATGGCAGGTGATTGCGAGAATACTGATGAAGCTCAGGTAAAAATAACAATTAATCGTGAAAAGAATACGTTAACAATTTCTGATAATGGAATTGGAATGAATGATGAAGAAATTAAGAAATACATAAATCAAGTTGCATTTTCTAGTGCTGAAGAATTCCTAACAAAATACAAAAAAGATAATGATGAATTCATAGGTCATTTTGGACTAGGTTTTTATTCAAGTTTCATGGTGGCAGATAGAGTTGATATATTAACTAAGTCGGCCATAGGGGAATCAAAAGCTTTCAAGTGGTCTTGTGATGGATCCCCAAATTTCACGTTAGAGGAATCAGAAAGAGAGACAATTGGTACAGATGTTATTCTTCACCTACTTGAAGAAGAAAAAGAGTTTATCGAGCCTGAAAGGATTAAATCACTAATAAAAAAATATTGTGATTTTATGCCAATAGATGTCTTATTAGAAGGAGAGACTATTAATAAGAAAAATCCTCCATGGAGAAAACAACCTAGTGAATTAAAAGATGAAGATTATATTGAGTTATATAAATACCTTTATCCATTTCAGGGTGATCCACTTTTATGGATTCATCTAAATACAGATTATCCATATGACATACAAGGGATATTGTATTTTCCAAAGCTGTCAGGTAGAGCTGATTGGGAAAAGGGAGAAATAAAACTATTTTGCAATCAAGTATTCGTAAGCGATTCAATTAAAGAGATAGTTCCAAAATACCTTTTACCTCTAAGAGGAGTTATTGACTCTACAGATATACCTCTAAATGTAAGTAGAAGTGCATTACAAACAGATAGAAAAGTAAGGTCTATATCATCATTTATCTCAAAAAAAATCGCTAATAAACTGAAGGATTTGATAAAAAATTCTCCAGAATTTTATGCAGAAATTTGGGATTCTATCTCTGCTTTTATCAAAATTGGTGCGATCGAGGATGATAAGTTTGCTGAGTTAGTAAATAACAGTATAATTTTTGAAACAATAATAAATTCAGAGAAAGACGTCACTAAAGATATTGAAAATAAAACTCTTATCAAATCCAATGATAAATATTTCACAACTCTGGCAAATTACAAAGAACGAAATAATTTAACTGATTCTAAAAAAATAATTTACTGTTCAGATTCGATTGCTCAGTCAAGCGCATTAAATATCTGCTTATCTGATAACAAAGAAGTTATTAAATCAGATCCACTAATTGATGCACAATTTCTTCCTTGGTTAGAAAGTAAAAACGAAGATTATCAATTTCAAAGAGTTGATTCAGAAATAAATGAACTTGAAGATAAAGATCCTAAAGTAATTGTAGATAAGGATGGCAAATCAAATACAGAAAATCTTAGAGATACGATTATAAAAGCACTTAACAACGAAAAAGTAACAGTTAAAGTGCAGTCACTTTCAAGTAAAGGTGCGCCGCCAGCGATGATCTTGCTTCCAGAGCAAATGAGAAGAATTAATGATATGGGTGCTTATATGGAACAAAAGATGCCTGGGTTACCTGAATATCATGTGCTTTTAATTAACAAGGAACATCCTCTTATTGTTGGTCTTAATAAAATTACAGGCAATAAAATAATTATTGATAAAAAAGACCCTATAGAAAATCCATTGGCATCTAAAATTGCAATTCATGTTTATGATATGGCTAAACTTTCTGTTGGTGGATTAGATCAAGAACAGATTATTAATTTACAAAATAATAACGCCGATTTAATTTCAGAATTGCTTAATCCAACAAATTGAGTCGTGTGGTAAAATTTTTACAGATATAACTCAAATAATATGTCAAGAGTTTGCGAGCTGACTGGATCAAAAGCTAATAATGGGATGGCTGTAAGTCACTCACATATTCGTACAAAAAAATTGCAACAAGTTAATCTCCAAAAAAGGAGACTTTGGTGGGAAGAAGGGAAAAAATGGGTGAATATAAAAATTAGTACCAAAGCACTAAAATCTGTACAAAAAGTTGGATTAGATAAATTTGCTAAATCAAATGGAGTTGATTTAAAAAAATTCTAAATTTGATGAGAAATTTAGTTGTAAGTATATTAATATCATTTATTTTTTTAATTAATTTTAATTCAGCAATAGCTTTCGATTTCGCTCCAGAAGTTGGAGATATGGCTCCAAACTTTCAATTAGAAGGTTTTAATAAAAACATAAAATCAAAAAAAATATGGGAATTAAATGATTTTCACGGTAAATGGCTTGTTATCTATTTTTATCCAAAGGACTTTACAGCAGGTTGCACTCTTGAAGCTAAAGGTTTTTCTGAATTAAAAAACGATTTTTCAACATATAATGCCGAAATTGTTGGGATTAGCGCTGATAATCAAGATTCTCATGAAAGTTTCTGCAGCGAAAAATCCATAAACTACACTTTATTATCAGATCCCGAAGGGATTATTAGCGACAAATATGGTTCTTGGATTCCTCCATTTTCAGATAGAAATACTTTTTTGATTTCTCCAGAAGGGGAAATTTCTTATAGATGGATAAGTGTTTTACCTCTAAATCATGCTAATGAGGTTCTCAACGTTTTAAAGAAAAAGATATAAAATTTTGCACGAATTATCATTTGGAACTTGGTTAATACATATCTCATCAGTAATAGAATGGATTTTTGCCATATTAGTCATAAACAAAATTTCCACATATAAAAATTATAATTTATTTTTTTGGTTAAGCCTCGCTATGATCCCAAACTTAATAGGTGCTATGTGTGCGATCACCTGGCATATCTATGACAACCAAGAAAATCTTTACGGACTAGTTTCACTTCAAGGAATATTTACACTTATAGGAAATTCAACATTAGCCTTAGCTGCAATTATAATTTTTAAAGGAAAAGAGACTTATGAATGATTTATTTTTTAAATTTATTGATAAAATAGGTTCAATTGATAACACATTGTTGTTCGCAGTATCAATAATTCCATATGCAATATTTTTGTTTTACTTATATAAAATCAAATATGTTAATAATTTTGTAAAAACAGGATTTTCCTTAACTGTTTTATTCGTATTTATAACTATATTGGTATCTATCTTCACACTTAAATACTATGATAAAACGCTTGTTGAGGTTGACTTTTTGCATGGCTTTGCAGAATCCTTCCTAACTCTAAGTGATTTTGTTATTTTGTTTGGATTTATAAAATTGTTAAATAGCTTAGAAGTAAACAACTCTTAAGACCTTTTACAATTTTGTGTTTTTTAGGTAAAAGTATTAGAGAATATATAAAAATAACGATTTTTTATGTTTACTACATTATTTGCAGCTGCAGATCCAGCAACTTTTTCTTGGTCTCCAAAGTGTGCCGTCGTAATGATTGCATGTAATGTTTTTGCTTATGCAATTGCTAGAGCAACAATAAGAAAACCTAATGAAGGTTTTGAAATACCCAATTCAAAATTCTATGGTGGTTTAAGTCACGCATCAGTTGTAGGAGCTAATTGCCTAGGTCATATTTTCGGAATTGGAGCAATCTTAGGATTAGCCTCACGAGGTGTTTTATAAATATTTATTTATTAAATTTTTAATTAACTAACTTAAATTTCTTAACAATTTTATCTGCCATCTGATCAGGCAAAAGTCCTAGTTTTTCTTTACTCTGATCAGGTGAAGCATGATCAACTAATACATCAGGTATACCTATTCTGTATACAGGAATGTTTATTTCATTATCGTTAAATAATTCAACTATTGCGGAACCAAATCCACCTATTAAAGTTCCTTCTTCCATGGTTACAACTTTTTGAATCCTGCTTGCTAATGGCATAATAAGATTTTTATCTAGAGGTTTAACAAATCTTGCATTAACAATGCATACATTAATGTTCATATTTTTTAAGATCTTTGCTGTTTCGATTGCTGATGCGACCATTGAACCATAAGCAATAATTAAAATATCTTCTCCGTCTTCAAGTATTTCAGCTTCGCCTATATTCAAAGGTTCCCAACCCTCATCCATTACAGCCACTCCTAATCCAGAGCCTCTTGGTATTCTTAATGCTGTAGGTCCATTATGATTTATTGAAGTTATTAACATTCTCTGTAATTCAGACTCATCCTTTGGAGCCATCAATACAAAATTTGGTATAGATCTCATATAACTGATATCGTACTGACCTTGGTGAGTAGGACCGTCAGCTCCAACTATCCCAGCTCTATCAAGTACGAATGATACGGGTAAATTTTGTATCCCTACATCATGAATTAATTGGTCGAAAGCACGTTGAAGAAAAGTACTATAAATAGCTACCACAGGTTTAAGACCATCGCAAGACATACCTGCCGCAAGAGTAACTGCATGTTGTTCTGCTATACCTACATCGATATATTGATCAGGAATATTTTTTTGCAATATATCTAAACCAGTCCCTGTAGCCATTGCAGCCGTTATACCAACAACTTTGCTATCTTGCTCACATATTTTTAATAAGGTTTGACCAAATATTTTACTATAACTAACAGGTTTAGGTTTTTTTGATGGAATAGATTTCCCAGTTGTAAGATCAAATGCAGACTGTGCATGATATCCAACCTGATCGGCTTCTGCATACGGGTAACCTTTCCCTTTTGTTGTGACAACATGAACAAGTACAGGTCTTTTAAGTTTATGGGCAGCGTTAAAGGTCTTAACTAAATTACCAATATCATGACCATCAATTGGACCCATATATGTAAATCCAAGTTCTTCAAAAACAGCTCCAACCTTAGGTACAGATAATCGTCTTACGCTTCCTTTAATATTTTTGAGTTCTTCTGGGATATCCTTACCAATTAAGGGAATATTTTTTACACTTTCTTGAACACTATCAGACAAAAATTGCAATGGTGGACTTACTCTTACCTTATTTAAGTATGATGAAAGAGCTCCAACCGGAGGTGAAATAGACATGTCATTATCGTTCAATACTACAACTAAAGGGGTATTTGGTAAGTGACCTGCATGATTTATAGCTTCTAATGCCATTCCTCCAGTTAGTGCTCCATCTCCAATAACAGCGACACATTTATAATTCTCACCTTTTCTATCTCTTGCTATTGCCATTCCTAAAGCAGCAGAAATAGAAGTACTTGCATGTCCAGCACCAAAATGATCAAACTTACTTTCACTTCTTTTTAGATATCCAGCAACTCCATTTTGTTGCCTTAGTGAATCAAATTGACTGAAACGTCCTGTAATTAATTTATGAGGGTAACCTTGATGTCCTACATCCCAAACAACTTTGTCAAAATCGAGGTCAAGAGTTTGATATAAAGCTAATGTCAACTCAACTACACCTAATCCAGGACCAAGATGTCCTCCACTAGTGGATACTACCTGAAGATGTCTTTCTCTAATTTGACAAGCAATTTCCTCTAATTGTGAAACTGTTAAGCCATGAAGTTGATTTGGATGACTTAACTCACTTAAAAGCATTTAACAAAAATTGGTATCTATATAATCTAAAACGCCGAGGTGCAAAATGAGTATTTTTTTTGAAATAGATCATGTAATGTTTTATTAGATTAATAATTAATGCTAAAAATATATATATGAATGATTATTTTGAAAAAATACTTCAAGCTGAAGTCTATGAAGTTGCAAAAAAAACACCACTAGAGAAAGCTCATAATTTAAGTAATACACTTAATAATGAAGTTTTTCTAAAAAGAGAAGATCTTCAAGATGTATTTTCATTCAAAATAAGAGGAGCATATAACAAAATGAGTAAGCTAACTAATTCGCAGCTTGCTCAGGGAGTAATTACTTCTAGTGCTGGTAATCATGCTCAAGGGGTTGCACTTAGTGCCCTTAAGTTAAATTGCCAAGCAACCATATTAATGCCTATTACCACACCTCTAGTAAAAGTTAATGCAGTAAAAAATTTAAAAGCAAAAGTTATATTATTTGGCGATAACTATGATGAAACTTACAAAGAGGC
Organism: Prochlorococcus sp. scB243_495D8; assembly: GCA_000634195.1. Classification (GTDB taxonomy): domain Bacteria; phylum Cyanobacteriota; class Cyanobacteriia; order PCC-6307; family Cyanobiaceae; genus Prochlorococcus_A. The sequence goes on along the minus strand of JFLT01000105.1, from coordinate 21,665 downwards.
AATAAGGATTAGTCAAGAAAGAAATTTATGCTTTATTCATCCCTTTGATGATCCAGAAGTAATAGCGGGACAAGGAACTATAGCTATAGAACTTGAACAGCAGCTTAAGGAAAAACCTTATGCAATTTATATTGCTGTAGGTGGTGGGGGATTGATATCAGGGATATCCTTATACGTTAAAAAAATATGGCCTGAAGTAAAAATAATTGGAGTAGAACCAGAAGATGCTGACGCTATGACTAAATCATTAGAAGAAGAAAAAATTGTGGAACTACCTTCTGTAGGTCAATTTGCAGATGGAGTAGCGGTTAAAAAAATTGGAAAAAATACTTTTGATATTGGTAGAAAATATATAGATAAGATGATTAGGGTTAACACTGACGAAATCTGTGCTGCTATAAAAGATGTTTTTGAGGATACTAGATCAATACTAGAGCCCGCAGGTGCCTTATCAATAGCAGGAATGAAAAAAGATATTTTAAATTCGAATCATTCAAATAGAAAAATGGTTGCGATTGCATGTGGTGCAAATATGAATTTTGAGAGGCTTAGATTTGTAGCAGAAAGAGCAGAACTTGGAGAGTGTAAAGAAGTAATGATGGCTGTTGAAATTCCTGAACGTGCTGGTAGTCTTATTGATTTTTGTAAGTTACTTGATAATAGAAATTTAACTGAATTTAGCTATAGGATGTCTAATTCTAAGAATGCACAGATCTTTGTAGGGGTTCAAGTCTACGGTTTGAATGATAAAAAAAACCTTTTAAATGTATTTAGAAATTCTGAGTACTCTTTTATTGACATAAGTGATGATGAATTATCTAAAAATCATCTCAGACATATGGTAGGTGGAAGATTACCAAATAATTTTAAAGAGAAAGAATATAGAAACTTTATTGAACTTTTATACAGATTTGAGTTTCCTGAAAGGCCTGGCGCATTAATAAACTTCTTAAATAATATGAAATCAAATTGGTCTATAAGCGTTTTTCACTACAGGAATTATGGAGCTGATGTAGGGAAAATTGTTATTGGAGTTTTGATCGATAAAAATGATATTTTAGAGTGGAATAAATTTGTTACAATTCTAGGCTATAAATTCTGGGATGAAACTCAAAACGATACATATAGATTATTCCTTGGTGCATCAGATTAAATTTAAGGTAAATTAGGAAAGATTTCGGTAATTAAAATCAATCAATCTGATCTAAATACCACGCCAATATCTGATATAGATCTAGTTACTAAAGTTGAAGCTGTTCTATATTTGAAAGGCAGACCAATAACAAAAAAGGATCTTTCAGAAATTACTAATTCTGATATAAACTCCATAAATGATGCAATTAAAGATCTAAAAAATAAATACTCTAATCCAAACTCAGCTATTGAATTAAATGCAGTTAATAACAGTTTTTCTCTCGAACTGAAATCTAGTCTTAATGAATTCGTCGATGATTTACTTCCTTCTGATTTGAAAACATCCGAATTAAGGACATTGGCAACTATTGCGATCAAAAAAAAGATCCTACAATCGGATCTTATACTTCTTCGAGGTTCAGGTGCTTATGATCATATTAAAGAATTATTAGAAAAGAAATTTATCGTCAAAAGGAAGCAAAAAGATGGTAGATCATATTGGCTATCATTATCAGAAAAGTTTTTTCAAACTTTTGCTGTAAGTAATGAATATCTCTCAAATATAGGAAGCGGTATCAATAAGCAGCAATAATAAGTAAATGTTAGAATATATTAAATAGGACAATATAATGTTATCTGAGATTTTTGCAGTTCTGGGTCAAACTTTATCAATTTATTCTTTCATATTGATAATAAGAATTTTACTTACATGGTTTCCAGGTATTGATTGGAGTAACGGCGTTTTATCTGCATTAACTTCTATCACAGATCCTTATTTAAACATTTTTAGAGGTATTATCCCTCCAATAGGTGGATTTGATATTTCATCTTTGTTAGCTTTTTTACTTTTAAATGTTATTCAAAATTTAATTACAAATCTCCAGTATGCAAGCCTAGGTTATAGCTGAATTTATCTATCATCTCCAGAACCTCTTATCTTGCCTTTAGCAGCTCTTAATTTTAATTTTTCAAGATTTTGTAATGCAACATCCTCTAAATTAAAATTTAATTCTGTACAAAGATTTGATATGTACCACAAAACATCTCCTAACTCTTTTTTGATACCTAATTTTGATTCGTTATCAAATATTCCATTTTTATCTCTTATAACCTTTTTCACTTTTTCTGCCACCTCACCAGCCTCTCCCACTAAACCGAGAGTTGGATAAATATTATTTGAACCTAAATCTGGATATTGTGCTGTTTCTCTTGCTTTTTTCTGATAAGTTTTAAAATCCATGACTTAAATAACTAACTTTGGGTATGGTAAATTTATTTATATCTAGCAATATTATCTATATATGTCGAATATTGATTTAAAAAGAAGAACAAAAATAGTAGCAACTATTGGTCCTGCAACACAATCTGAAGAGATAATTACAAATTTAATTAAGGCTGGAGTAACAACATTCAGATTAAATTTCTCACATGGAGATCATAAAGATCATGCTGAGAGAATAAAGACCATAAGGGAAGTATCAAAAAAGTTGGATATAGATATTGGTATCTTGCAAGATCTTCAAGGACCAAAAATACGATTAGGGCGCTTTAAAGATGGGCCAGTAAAAGTTAAAAAAGGCGATAAATTCATACTGACATCAAATGAAGTCGAATGTACAAATACTATTGCTAATGTAACCTACGACAAACTTTCTCAAGAAGTTAGCGAAGGGAAAAGAATACTTTTAGATGATGGAAAAATAGAAATGATTGTAGAAAAAGTTGATACAAAAGCTAATAATTTGAATTGTATGGTAACTGTTGGAGGGGTTCTTTCAAACAATAAAGGTGTTAATTTTCCAGATGTTCAATTATCAGTAAAAGCACTAACAGAAAAAGATAAAGAGGATTTAAAATTCGGTTTATCTGAAGGAGTTGATTGGATAGCACTAAGTTTCGTAAGAAATCCATCCGATATAAATGAGATAAAAGATTTAATAAACAAAAATGGGCATTCAACTCCTGTAGTCGCAAAAATTGAAAAATTTGAAGCAATTGATCAAATTGATACATTATTACCCTTATGTGATGGGGTTATGGTTGCAAGAGGTGATTTGGGAGTTGAAATGCCTGCTGAGGAAGTTCCTCTTTTACAGAAAGAGTTAATAAGAAAAGCTAATACATTAGGTATCCCAATAATTACAGCGACTCAAATGCTTGATTCTATGGCTTCTAACCCAAGACCAACTAGGGCCGAAGTTAGTGATGTTGCGAATGCAATTCTGGATGGTACAGATGCTGTAATGCTTTCAAATGAAACTGCAGTGGGCGATTATCCTGTAGAAGCAGTAGAGACGATGGCAACCATAGCAAGAAGAATTGAAAGGGATTATCCTCTTAAGGCTATTGAAAGTCACTTACCAAGTACGATCCCAAATGCTATTAGCGCAGCAGTCAGTAATATAGCCAGACAACTTGATGCAGGAGCTATAATCCCTTTAACTAAATCAGGTTCTACCGCTCGAAATGTAAGTAAGTTCAGACCACCAACACCTATCTTGGCAACTACTACTGAAAGAAGTGTAGCGAGAAGATTGCAACTTGTTTGGGGAGTTACTCCAATAGTAGTTAAAAATGATGAAAGAACAGCAAAAACTTTTAGTTTGGCTATGCAAATTGCTCAAGAAATGGGGATCCTAAATCAAGGAGATTTAGTAGTTCAAACTGCAGGTACATTAACTGGAATTAGCGGCTCTACAGATTTAATAAAAGTAGGTTTAGTAAGAAAGATTGTATCAAGAGGAATTTCAATAGGGGAAATCGGTGTTACAGGTAAAGCAAGAATAATTAAAAATAATCTTGATATATCCTTAATTTGCCCAGGAGAAATATTATTTGTTCCTAAGGAATTAATGAAAGATATTCCACTGAGTAATAATATTGCTGGCATTGTTACGGACCAAAATGTAAATGATGTTTATGCTTTTTTTAACAAAAATAATAAAAAGATTTCTACAATTTGTAATTTAGAAAATATGGATAATCATCAAATCAGCAATGGCGATCTTATTACACTCCAGCTTAATGAAGGTGTTATATACATGGGACAAATTGAAGATGATGATGCAATAGATAAATATAAATATGTCTAGGAATATTTCAATAAAAGAAGCCTTAGGCATGGCAACAAAAACATTAGTTTCTAACAAATTGAGAAGTTCGTTAACAATGCTTGGGATAATTATAGGAAATGCCTCAGTTATTACACTTGTTGGACTTGGTAGAGGTGCTCAGACATTAGCAAAGAATCAATTAAGTAATTTAGGAGCCAATGTTTTATTCATTGTTCCGGGAAATAATGACACAAGAAGAAGAGGTATTTCATTTCCTAAAAACCTAGTTTTAGAAGATGCAATAGCAATAAGCAACCAAGTCCCAACGGTTAAAAAAGTAGCTCCTCAAATCTCTGCTAACGAAATAGTGCAATCAAATTCTAAAAGTTTAAATATATCAATTGCTGGAGTTACTCCTGAATTTCTTGAAGTAAGAAGCTTTGAAGTAGATAAGGGTAGATTTTTATCAAAAAGTGATGTTAATAGTGCAAGAAGTTATGTTGTGATAGGTCCTGATCTTAATGACGAATTTTTCAAAGATAAATCTTCATCACTTGGAAAAAAAATCAGAATTAAAGACCATACTTATGAAATTATCGGAATATTAAAACCCAAAGGTGCTGTATTTGGAAGTAATCAAGACAAAAATGCTTATATTCCATTAACTACTATGGTCAATAGGATTACAGGGAAGGACCCGACATATGGAGTAAGTTTAAGCTTCATTAGTGTTGAAGCGATAAATAAAAATGCAACTAGTGCCGCTAAATTTCAGATTACTAACTTATTAAGGCAAAGACATAAAATAATCAGAGATGATGACTTTGCTGTTAGATCACAAGAAGATGCGCTGAATATAGTAACCAACATAACAAGTGGACTAACTTTTTTATTGGCTGGTATTGGGGCAGTATCATTAGTGGTTGGAGGCATAGGAATTATGAATATTATGCTTGTTTCTGTAAGCGAAAGGACTGAAGAGATTGGACTTAGAAAAGCAATAGGAGCTAAACAGTCAGATATATTAATTCAATTTTTAATTGAGGCATTGATTTTATCTACAATTGGAGGATTAATTGGAACAACAACGGGATTATCAGGTGTTTTTCTTTTATCTCTGATAACACCACTTCCTGCATCAGTAGGAATTACAACTACTTTTTCAACCATGATCATTTCAGGATCAATAGGTTTAATCTTTGGCGTTTTACCTGCAAAAAGAGCTTCTAAATTAGATCCAATTGTTGCATTAAGAAGTTTATAAATAGAATTTATAATAATGCTCAATTTTTATAAATTAATTGAGATACTGGTGAGTCTTCAATCACTTGTAATAACATCAATGATACCTGTTTATATTCCACTACCTTTTATCTATAAATCTAGTAATAACTATGAGTTGCCTATCACATGGCAAATCTCAACCGTAATTTTATTAACACTTATATTCCGTAAAAAAGTTGTTTTAAGAGCATTTTATATATATATAATTTTGGGGTTATTTATATTTCCTGTCTTTCATCAAGGAGGTTCAATAGGTTATTTGCTCACTCCAAATTTTGGTTATTTATTAGGTTATTATCCATTAATCAAAATAATTGATAATTTAAACACTAGAAATAAAATAAACGTTAGTATTTTTTTAAAAAATGGATTAATAGCAATAGTTGCTTTGCATTTAACTGGAATATTTTACAACTTCATACAAACTATATTGTACAGTCAATTTAATTTATTTATATATAATTTAGGGAAATACTCATTAGGTAAGATTGGATATCATTTTTTAATGCTTTTTCCACTTTTATTACTTATTAAACCTATAGAACGTTTAAAACATAACAAATAATGATTAATAAAATACAAACAAAATTATATTTTTTTTCATTAAGTATTTTTATTGTTCTAATAGATCAGTTTACGAAAAATTTAATATTTTATAATCAAAAAATTTTTTTAAATAATGATTTTCTTTTATTCAAATTAGACTTTGTAAAAAATTATGGGGCAGCATTTAACATATTAAGTGGTAGTAGAGTATTTTTATCTTTAATAAGTATTTTTTTTTCTATATTACTTACTTATTTGATATTTAGGAAGAATACTTTTAACTCATTCGATCTATATTCTTTTAGCTTTATTCTTGGAGGAACTATTGGTAATGGTATAGATAGGATATATAGAGGTTTTGTAATTGATTTTATAAATTTAAATATTTTAAATTTTCCAGTATTTAATATTGCTGATATATCTATTAATATTGGTTTCATTATTTTACTGTATAACATTTTTAAAAATAATCGATAATATGAATTACTTGAAATTAAAGTATATTAAGTATGTAGTATTGATATTATTTCTTTATATTTTATTTTCTATATTTGTAAAAATAGTAAATATTTATACTATTTTATTTTTAATTATAATTATTTATACTTTTTATAATATTGATAAAAAATTATTTAAAAAAATTGTTTTTAAAGTTCTATATAAAAATAAAAAAAATACACTTTCATTCAAAAATACATATGGTGCCGCCAAGATAAGTTTGGAAGGAGTCGAGAAAATTAACAAAAAAATTAGCGATAAAGTAAAAGCTGAATTATTAATTTACCAAAAAAATAAACTAGAGTACCAATTAAAAACAGGAGATTATAAAGTTACCTTTTTTGGAGCAGGTTCCTCAGGAAAAACATCTATAGCAAGATCCTTATTGAAAAATATTGTCGGACAAACCTCAGCAAAAATAGGTACAACTAAGCAAATTAATAGCTATAAAATTCGTATACCAATTTTAAAAAGAAACATTACTATAGTCGATACTCCGGGTTTATTCGAACCATCTAAATTAGGAGAAGAAAGAGAAAAAGCAACGATTATACAAGCATCAAATTCTGACTTAGTTCTTTTTGTTTTAGATCAGGACATAAATAAATACGAAAACTATTTAATTAAAGAATTATTAAAGTTAAGGAAAAAAATAATAATAGTTCTAAATAAATGTGATTTGAGGTCTAGAGATGAAAATAACCTTATCAAAGAAAATATAATTTCCATAACATCAGCTAGAAAAAATAAAATTTCAGTCGTTCAAACAATTGCAGTCCCTCAAAAATCTCCTTATACAAAATCAGATTCTTTAAATTTAGTTCCAGAGGTAGGAAGTTTATTTAGAGAAATAATTGAAACCCTCGATAACAATGGTGAAGAGTTATTGGCGGATAATATTCTTTTTCGCTCAAATAAGCTAGGTATTAAAAGTAAAAATTTCGTACAAGAACAAAGATATTTAATGTCAAATAAAGTTATTAATAAATATATGTGGATAACAGGAGGAGTAATACTAGTTAATCCACTACCAGCTGTTGATTTCCTTACTACTACCTCCGTAAACCTTCAAATGATAATGGAGTTATCAAAAATATATGAAATTAAGCTTACAAAAAAAGATGCAAAAGATTTGGCGACTTCATTGCTAAGCGCATTGGCTAAACAAGGAATACTAAAAGGGGGTCTCGCAATTCTTTCTCCTGCTTTAGCTACAAGCTTGACTAAAATAGTATTATCTAAATCTATACAATCAGTTACAGCAGGCTGGTTAATAAGAATAGTAGGATTAAGTTTGATTGAATATTTTAAAAATGGTCAAGATTGGGGAGATGGAGGAATTCAAGAAGTAGTAGATAATATTTATAGAATAAGTAAAAGAGAAGATATTTTAAATAATTTCGTAAAAGAAGCTATTTCAAAAATTGAAATGAAAAAATATTTTAAATCAAATAAAAGTTTGCCTCCATTTACTAATTAATATTGGATAATTGATCATTTAGATAAGTTCTGAAATCAAAGATAGTTATTAATAGTAAATAAGCAATGCAAATAGCTATAGAGATAAACCCTGTTACTATTGCAATAATTTTTGGTCTTTCCATATTCCTTAGTTAAGCATCTAGAAGTCTCAAAAGTTCTTCAATATGAGAATCCTTTGTATTGTAATTTCCCATAACAACCCGTAAAAAATATTTACCTTTAAATTTTGGTCTAGAAAGCATAAAATTATTGTTAATTAGTTCATTTACTTTAGTTTGAGTCCATACATCAGAGTTTTTTGGCTCAAGTTTATTTGGTATGAATGAAACAATATGAAGAGGACCTGAATATATATCAAATTTATTTTTACTAATATTTTTTACAAAAAAATCTTTTCTTTTAATTGATGATTTTAATATATTTTCAATTCCTTTGAGACCTAAAAAACGTAGCCCAAGCCATAGTTTGATAACCTCTGCAGGTCTAGAACCTTGTATGCCTATTTCTCCTCTATTAATAATATTTTCTTTAGATGATATATATGGTAGTCCAGTATTAAAAGTATTTTCTAAAGTACTCATATTTGAAACCAATAACAAAGATGAAGTCTTTGTAATGCCAATAATTTTTTGTGGATTTATCGTTATCGAATTAGCTTGATTAATATTATTTAGACCTTCTATTGGAATAGAAGTTATAGCAAAAATCCCTCCAATTGAACCATCAATATGTAACCATATGTTTCTTTGTTTACAGATTTCACTTATTTCTTTAATAGGATCAATAGCTCCTCTTACAGTTGTTCCAAGGGTGGCAACAATAGCAAATATTTTTTTATTTTCAATTGAACATTTATCTAATGAGTTTCTCAGATCATTTATATCCATTCGACCTTGATTATCAGTTTTAATCCTTACAAGATTCCTAGTCTCAAGACCCATTACTTTTATACATTTAACGAAAGAAGAATGAGCATCTTCACTAACAAGTAATACAGAATTAGGATTAGTACCTAATCCAGCATTATTTCTAGCTGCAATAAGTGCATTTAGATTACTTAATGTACCTCCACTAGCAGCTATACCTCCTGAGTAATCATTAAAACCTATTTTCTTGGCAAACCATTTGCATAATGATTCCTCAAGCAAGGTTACGCTTGGTGACAACTCATAAGCAAGAAGATTATTATTTAAACCAGCAGCAATTAAGTCTCCCAAAATAGAGAAAATTAAAGGTGGGGGATCAAGGTGAGCTAATGAGCCAGGATGAACGGGATTAAATGAATTATTCAGAAGAGATTCAATCTCAGAAAACAAATCTTCCTCAGAGTTACCATCTTCAGAAGGCATAATACAATTAAAACTCTCATCAAAAGGTAAAGGACCATTTTTATCAGCTTTAGAGAACCAGTCACAAAGAATTTGACTTGTTCTATTTAGAAGAGTAATCAATTTGTCATTAGTCCCTAAATTTGAAGGGAAATATATATCTTTATTATTAATTAAATCTTCAGCCATCAGATAAGATATCTATTAATAATTCTATTCTCAATCTTGGTAAATGAGATATATTTTTGAAAATGGAAATAGTAATGAAGAACAACAAAAAAAATCAAATTATTCTAAATACACTTTGTGGATGAATTCGATATTAAGAAGATCCAAAGAAATTGGGAAAATTGAGCTACCAATCTGTTCAATAATTTTAGATGAGAGAGGAAGATGTATCGGGAGAGGGGTTAACAGAAGGAACATAAATAAAGACCCATTAGGTCATGCTGAGATAATGGCACTTAGGCAGGCATCTCTAATAAAAAATGATTGGAGATTTAATGAATGTACTATTATCACAAATTTAGAACCTTGTACTATGTGTTCCTCAGCACTTATTCAAGCACGAATGGGTAAAGTTATTTTCGGGGCTTACGATAAGAAAAGGGGTGGATTGGGTGGTTCAATTGACCTGTCAAAACATGAAAGTGCTCATCACAAAATGGAAATAATTGGAGGTATCCTAGAAGATGAATGCAGTCAAATTTTACAGATTTGGTTCAAAAAGTTGAGGACTCAAAAATAGAAAATTTCTTTAGCTCGGTATCAAAAAGGTTTAATAATCTATCAACATTCTCCTCGCATGAATTAAAACCCATTAACCCTACACGCCAAACTTTTCCGGATAATTCTCCAAGTCCATTTCCTATCTCAATTCCAAAGTTTCTTAAGAGATGATTTCTAAAACCATCCCCATCAACTGCTGGAGGTATTTTAACTGTGGTTAAAGTTGGCAATCTATAATCCTCTGATACATGTAATTCCATTCCAAGACTTTCTAAACCATTCCACAATTTCTTTGCATTAGTATTATGTCTATTCCAAACATTTTCTAAACCCTCATTTGCAATTAATCGTAAACCTTCACGAATGGCAAAATTCATATTTACGGGAGCAGTATGATGGTAAACACGATCAGAACCCCAATACTTATTTAGTAGAGATAAATCTAAATACCAGTTAGGTACTTTTGTTTTTCTTGAGCCTAGTTTTTCTTCAGCTCTTTTATTCATTGTAAAAGGGCTTAATCCAGGGGGACAACTTAATCCCTTTTGACTACAACTGTATGCTAGATCAATTTTCCATTCGTCTATCAATAATTCTAGAGCACCAAGTGAAGTAACAGCATCAACTAAAAACAAGCAATTATTTTTTCTACAAATATCACCTATACCATCAAGAGGTTGTAAAACTCCACTTGATGTTTCAGCATGGACAATAGCAAAAATAGCGGGTTTTTTGGTCTCTATTTCATACTTAATTTCATCATAAGTAAAAGCTTCACCCCACGGTTTTTCAATAAAGGAAACTTGAGCTTTATATCTAGTTGCCATATCAACTAATCTATCTCCAAAATATCCTTTTTTAGCAATAAGAATTTTTTCGCCTTCTTCAATAAAATTAGCTATTGAAGCTTCCATCGCTGCACTACCAGTGCCGCTCATTGGTAGTGTGAGACGATTATTGCACTGCCAAGTGTATCTTAAAAGTTGCTGAACGTCAGACATCAATGAGATATATGCCTCATCTAAATGACCAATAGGATTTAAAGAAAGAGCACTTAGGACTTCTGGATGTGCGTTTGAAGGCCCAGGTCCTAATAAAAGTCTTGAGGGAACATAAGTCTTTGAGAAATGAGATAAATTCACTTTATTTAAAGCCGGAATAAGTTTTGCTTCTGTCAAAGAATTACATTCAATTACTTTTAAATTAGACTAATATCCTCGCTTAAGCGATATTTTTTTATAGAAATTAATTCAATTTAAATAATTAAGTAAATAATTATTAAAGTTATGACTTGAAACACTCAAAGAAGTCATCAAGTGTTGAAAAAAGTTACTTCTGATACATAATAAGAATCATCAAGTTATTAATTTCATAGAAGGTATTACAAAAGTTATGTCTAAGTCTCCACAAGATGTTTTAAGTCAAATTAAAGATGAAGGAATTGAACTCATCGATTTAAAATTCACAGACATCCATGGTAAATGGCAACATTTAACTCTTACATCAGACATGATAGAAGAGGATTCATTTACAGAAGGTCTAGCATTTGATGGTTCATCAATAAGAGGTTGGAAAGCAATTAATGCCTCCGATATGTCAATGGTCCCCGATTCAAGTACTGCATGGATAGATCCTTTTTACAAACATAAAACTTTAAGTATGATTTGCTCTATCCAAGAGCCTAGAAGTGGAGAGCCTTATGATAGATGCCCAAGATCTTTAGCACAAAAGGCTTTAAAATACTTAGAATCTACTGGGATTGCTGATACAGCATTTTTTGGACCGGAACCAGAATTCTTCTTATTTGATGACGTGAGATACGACTCAAAAGAAGGTTCATGCTTTTACAGTGTAGATACAATTGAAGCTCCATGGAACACAGGAAGAATTGAAGAAGGTGGAAATTTAGGATACAAGATCCAATACAAAGAAGGCTATTTCCCTGTTTCTCCAAATGATACTGCGCAAGACATCAGATCTGAAATGCTACTTTTAATGGGTGAATTAGGCATACCCACTGAAAAGCATCACCATGAAGTTGCTGGTGCCGGTCAACACGAGCTTGGAATGAAATTCGATTCATTAATAAATTCTGCTGATAACGTAATGACTTATAAATACGTTGTCAGGAATGTTGCTAAAAAATATGGGAAAACTGCAACGTTTATGCCCAAGCCTGTATTTAACGATAATGGAACTGGAATGCATGTTCACCAAAGTTTATGGAAAAGTAGTCAGCCACTATTTTTTGGTGAAGGAGCATATGCAAATTTATCTCAAACTGCAAGATGGTATATCGGAGGCATACTTAAGCATGCTCCATCATTCTTAGCATTCACTAACCCAACCACAAATAGTTATAAACGATTGGTTCCAGGATTCGAAGCACCTGTAAATCTAGTTTATTCTGAGGGTAATAGATCAGCTGCAGTAAGAATCCCTTTAACAGGTCCAAGCCCTAAAGCTAAAAGATTAGAATTCAGATCAGGTGACGCACTTGCAAATCCATACTTAGCATTTTCTGTAATGATGCTTGCTGGTATTGATGGAATTAAAAATCAAATTGATCCAGGTGATGGAGTAGATGTAGATTTATTTGAACTTCCAGCTGAAGAACTTGCAAAAATAGACACAGTTCCTTCATCTCTAAATGACTCACTTAATGCACTAAAAGCAGATAAGGATTATTTATTAGCTGGAGGAGTATTTACTGAAGATTTTATTGATAATTTTATCGATATAAAATACGAAGAGGTACAACAACTCAGACAAAGGCCTCATCCACATGAATTCTTCATGTATTACGATGCATAATTAAAAAACTTATTAGTTTAAATTAATCAATTTGAGAAATATCACAAAATATTCTCAAATTGATTTTTTTTTTGTTGGAATATATATATATAAATTAAAAAATGGCTAGGGAATCTATTTCAAAAATTGCATATAAAACGCTACAACAAAGTAAAAGCATTGCAGGTTTCGCTCACAAGCAGATTAGCTCAAGACTAATGAATTTTATTCTTCCCGACTCAAGTCTTGAAAATTTTGATATAGATAAGGATCTACTAATGCAAATCCAAAATTCAATGGATATTTTGAGAGAAGAAGATTGGAATGATGCAGAAAAAAATATATATCCAAAAAAATTATTATTTGACGAGCCATGGCTTAGATATCTAACTCAATATCCAAAAATTTGGCTCGACATGCCAAATACTTGGGATAGACGCAGAAAACAAAACTTTGAGGATTTGCCAAAATCAATTGACAAAGATAATTATCCTCAATATTACTTGAGAAATTTTCATCATCAAACAGATGGTTATTTATCAGATTTTTCAGCTAGCATTTATGACCTACAAGTAGAGATACTTTTCAATGGAAGTGCTGACTCAATGAGGAGAAGAATAATTAAGCCAATAAAAGAAGGGCTTAAAAAGTTTAGTGATAGAAAAAAAAGCTCTATAAAAATACTTGATGTAGCTACAGGATCAGGAAGAACATTAAAACAAATAAGAGCCGCATTTCCTAAAGAAAAAATTACAGGAATTGATTTATCTGATTCATATTTAAAAGAGGCAAGTAGATATATTTCAGATTTAGATGGAGATTTAATACAATTAATAAAAGGTAATGCTGAAGAATTACCTTTTGAAAATGATAGTTTTCAATGCATCTCTTGTGTTTACTTATTTCATGAATTACCTAGAACCATTAGAGCAAAAGTATTAAATGAATTTTTTAGAGTTCTTGAGCCTGGGGGGATATTAGTATTAGCTGACTCAATTCAAATAAGTGATTCACCTGATTTTACATCCGTAATGGAAAACTTCTATAAATCTTTTCATGAGCCTTTTTATTGTGATTACATTAAAGAGGATTTAAATTCTAAAATCGAAGAAATAGGGTTTAAAGATGTAAAATCAAATTCCTTTTTTATGACCAAAGTATGGTCTGCTGTAAAGTAAATAAAAAGTTCTATGACCTATTGGGATAAAGATACTATTAAGCTTGTTCAAAGTCTTAATGAAAAATTAAAAATTGATCATTCTAATTGGCATAAAGATAAAGGAAATAAATATAAAAGATCTGCAGAACTAATTTCGGCAGGATTATGCCATTTAATTATTTCTTGCAATGAAAAGGAAACTATTGAGTATATAGAAGAAAGTATTAAATGGTTAAATGAAATTAACGTGGATCAACCATGCCCTAGTAAAAATCATCTTTTTAAAGCCAACTGAAGCCTATTACCTTTACTACTCCATCTAATGTCATCAAAACATTCATTAATAATGTAAAGGCCACGTCCACTTACACTACTTATTTTTTTTGGTAATTTATAGTCTCTTTTTTTTATTTCTAGACCATTACCTTGGTCTTGAATTTGCCAAACACACCAATTAGGCGTGATTATTCTTCTTACTCTAATATTTTTTTTAGGATCTAATTTGTTTCCATGCTTTACTGCGTTAACTAAAGCTTCATGTAAACCAAGTTTTATAAGATAGGTTGATTCAGAATTTTCAATAGGTTCTAATAATTGATCTACAAAATCATTTAACTGTAATGAAGATTCGAATTCGAAGTTTGACCAGTAAATATTCGGTCTTTTAAAAAATTTTTTTAAAATATTTTTGCCCCGAAGTAAGGACATAATAATATTTTGATACTGTCATAATTTTAACTTATTAAATACCTCGATTTAAAGAATATTATTATGTCTCTCTGCAATAGCAGGATGCCGCAGGATGGAGTCCATAAGTCTTACTCCTCTTAGTTGATTTATTAAAGGCATATGTCCATCAGGAGCGTCTAATGACCAGCGAAAAGATCCAGGGTATCTAGTCCATAAGCCTTCTTTTTTCCAACCTATTTTCGGCCACATTAATTCATATTTTTTACCAACTGATTTTAATATCTTTGCTTGAATCGAGAATCCAAATCTACCAGTAGAATAAATAGTCCATAATCTATCTATTGTTTGTAGGTCTTTACCTGACATATTTTTAACTTCACTATAAAAAACATATCCACGTTTCTCTGCTAATTTTCCAGCTAATTTCCTTAAGTAGGAACTTGTTAATCTATCTGCCTCCTCAAATTGTTGTTCAACCAACATCAATTGCAAATCCTCATAATTAATATCTATATCTGAATATGTATTAAACCAATTATTGAATTTAGAGTTTTCAAAGAATTCAGGCTTAAATTTTTTTAAAACTTGCAATATCCAACCTGCAGCCCAGTCATCTCCATCATTATCAAAGATATCAAAAAGTGAAGGGCCAAGATTAAAAATATTTTCGACTTCAGATTCTATTTGATTTAATGAATTTATTCTTTTTCTTTGATTAGAATCTACAAATTTTTTTATCAAACCTAATGTAGCATTATTATAGTAATCTTGTTCTTTGTAATTCATTTTAAAAAATCAATCAAAAAAAATAAAAACTATCCATGTATTTCAAAAGAAAAGAACTAGAGAAATTTAGTAGTTTTAATGGACCACTTATAGATGTTAGAAGCCCAGGTGAATATTATAAAGGACACATGCCTAATTCTATTAACATTCCATTATTTGATAACTACGAGAGATCAATAATTGGCACGATATATAAAAAAGAAGGAAGAAAAAAAGCTGTCATAGAGGGATTAAAATTTTTTGAAAAAAAAATGGAATTACTTCTTGATAATTTATTCATGAGTATTGACTCTTATAAAACTATTCCTAATAAAAATAATGAATTTTTTATCAGAATATATTGCTCTAGAGGTGGAATGCGTTCACAAAGCATTGCTTGGTTACTAGATAAATATAAATTAAATCCAATAACACTCAAGGGAGGTTATAAAATATATAGAAGATGGGTATTAGATAGTTTCACAAAAAAATTGAATATTATAGTTATTGGAGGAAAAACAGGAACAGGGAAGACAAGATTATTATCATTACTTGAGAAATATAAATATCAAACTATTGATCTTGAAGGATTTGCTTGTCATAGAGGAAGTACATTTGGAGGTTTAGGAATGAAAGAACAACCTTCAAATGAACAATTTGAAAATAAAATTGCAGACAAATTATATTCCTTTAAAATTTCTGATAATATTTTTGTAGAAGCTGAAAGTGCAAATATAGGTAAATGCAAAATACCCCATGAATTCTTCAATCAGATGAAAAATTCAAGAAGAATAGAAATTATAAGGAGCGAATCTAACAGGTTAGACGAGTTGATAGATACATATAGTGTTTTTAAGAAAGAAGAACTCCAAGAATCTGTATTAAGGATTAAAAAAAGATTAGGACCACAAAGAACAAAAATAGCTCTCGAATCAATTAATAATGAGAGATGGGATTTAGTTTGCAAATCAGTTCTAGATTATTACGATAAATGTTATGAATATGAAAAGGTTGGTAAAACAAATATAAAGATATTAGATTTAACTGACAAAAAATATGATGAAAGTATTCTAGAGTTAGTAAATAATATTTTTAAATAACTACAAACGAATGTGAAAAATATTTCCTAAGATAATAAATTATTAAACTAACATTATGACAGTAAATAAAACTGCAAAAATACAATTTTATGAAGGAACTGATGAACCTGTAGTGCCTGAAATAAGACTCACTAGAAGTAAGGATGGCACAACCGGCCAAGCTTTATTTTTGTTCGAAAAACCTCAAGCATTATCTTCAATTACGGATGGTGAAATCACTGGTATGCGTATGATTGACTCAGAAGGTGAATTATTAACTAGGGAAGTTAAGGTAAAGTTTGTTGATGGAGAACCAATATTTTTAGAAGCAGTATATATTTGGAAGAACACATCTGACTTTGATAGATTTATGAGATTTGCAAATAGTTATGCCAAATCAAATGGATTAGGATATTCTGAAAAGAAGTAGAATATTGTGAAAATTGAGTAGTTCTTCATATTTCAAGTTAGTAGTAATTTTAATAACTTCGTTAATAGTATGGACTCTAAGAGATTTTCTTCTCTTAATAATTTGTTCCTTGGTAATTTCAAATATTGTATGTAATTTATGTAATCAAATACAAAAGGGTTTAAAAATTCCCCGACCGCTTTCATTGCTTTTTGTCTTAACGGTTATATCAGTAATAGTATTTACTATTTTTATTCTTGTATTGCCTCCGTTTATTAAAGAATTCAATGAAATATTAGTTGATATTCCAAATGGTTTATCAAAAATAAATATTTTGATTAATACAAATCTGAATAAATTTAATGTTTTATTGTATGGTGAAAAATCAGAAAACGTTATAGACATATTTAATCTTATAAATAATGTAGTTACCATTCCAGATGTCTCAACTATTGCAAAAGCTATTCAAGAAAGTTTTAAGAATTTAATAAATATAGCGGGAAATCTGGGTTCAGGTCTTTTGAAATTAATATTTGTTTTAGCTGTTAGTTTGATGATTTCTATAGAACCAAATCAATACAAAGAAAATATACTTCTATTAATACCAAAAAATTATCGTAACAAATTTAGAAATATTCTGGAAAAATGCAATATTGCATTAGCAAATTGGACCTTTTCTATGGCTATAAGCTCATTATCAGTAGGTTTATTATCATTAATAGTTTTATCTATATTAGATGTCAAATATGTTGTTTCAAATGCTTTAATAGCAATGGTTCTTAATGTAATCCCAAATATAGGTCCAGTTATTAGTGGTATATTTCCTATCTCAATTGCACTACTAGATAATTTTTGGAAGCCACTGGTGGTATTAGGAGCATATGTAATCATTCAAAATATTGAAAGTTATATAATAATGCCATCTATAATGAAGAAAAAAGCAAACTTACTTCCTGGCCTAACATTAATTTCACAATTTGGATTCACCTTTATTTTTGGTCCATTAGGCTTAATTCTATCTCTTCCATTAGCTGTAGTAATTCAGGTTATTATCAGAGAATCATTAAAAGAAAAATAAAAACTACTTATTTATTTTTTTATATAAATATGGATATGAAAAAAGTATAAAGATTGCTAAGGGATGTTTACCAATAGCAAAATATAATGAACTTAAAGTAAAATGATCAAATAATATTCTTAACTCAGTAGAAATATCTATTAAAACTAAAGAAAATAAAATTAACAAATAGTAATTTAATTTCATAAAATTAAAAAATAAAGATCAGTCTCTAAGCAACAAGGATGGAGCCAATAAAATACTTGAATAACTTCCTACTATAATTCCTAAAGATAAAGCCAAAGAAAACCAGAATAATGAGTAAGATCCAAACAAAATTATGCTTAATAAAGGGAAAAGGGTTGTAATACTTGTAAACGTTGTTCTCCTAAATGATTCGTTTACTGACAATTGAATAGTTTCGTTATAGCCTTCTTTCTTTGATTTTAAATTCTCGCGAATTCTATCAAATATAACAACAGTATCGTTTACAGAATAACCGGCAATAGTTAACAATGACACAGCAAATAAACTATTTACCTCGACAGATAATATAAAACCCAACCAAGAAAATATACCAAAAACAATTACTAAATCATGGAATAATGCTAGTAGTGCAAATAATGCATATTTTTTATCAAATCTAATTGTTATATATAAAGATATTGCGAATAAAGAAACTAACAATGAAGTAACACAATTAGTAAGCAATCTTTTCCCAAGCTTTGGACCTATTAATCTTGAATCCTTACTCTCATAATTTAGAGGTCCAACAATATTATCAAGATTTTTAATAAGATTATTTGATTCTTCGATACTTAAATAAGGTGTTCTTATTGAAATTAATTTATTATTATTTTGGAATTGTAATTTAATATTATTTAAAACGTTTTTATTTTTCGAGATCTCTCTTAAATTTTCTAAAACTGAGTCAGGGGAAATATTAGAACATTTCTCTTCACAAACTCTCTCTATTCTTAGTTCATTTCCTCCAACAAAATCCATCCCTAAATTTATAGGTTTCTTGTAAGAAGTATTAAAAGTAGAATATAAAATTCCTAAAAGACTCAACAAAATAAGAACAGTTGAAAAACCAATTATCTTTTTTTTATTTTTTATTAGTTCAAGATTGTATTTCATGAGAAATTAGAAATAAAGAATTTAATTTGATAAATTATTCCTTGGCAGATAGAGATTTTTCTGCCTTAAAGATTGATATGTTGTAAAAAACCGCAAAATAGTTTTAGAACAATTTAATGAGGTAAACAAGCTTATTAAGACTCCAATACCCAATGTTGCCGCAAAACCCTTAACAAAATTTGTTCCTAATAAAAACAATACAAAACAACTAAGAAGAGTTGTAATATGGCCATCAACTATGGACGAATTAGCTCTTTGAAAACCGCTATCAATAGATCTTGTAAGAGTATTACCATCATATAATTCTTCTCTAATTCTCTCAAATATTAGAATATTTGCATCAACAGCCATACCAATACTAAGTATAAGCCCAGATATTCCAGGTAAAGTCAAAGTTACAGGAATTAGAGAATATAATGCTAAATTAAAGAAACCGTAAAGTACTAGAGAAAGAACTGAAACAAAACCTAGAATTCTATAATTAAAAATCATAAAAATCCCAACAAAAATTAACCCACTAATAGCTGCATAAAAACTTTTTAAAATATTTTTGGATCCCAACAGAGCCCCTATTGTGTTAGTTTCTACTATTTCAATTGGCAATGGCAATGAGCCTCCCTTAAGTTGAACTTCTAATTCTCTAGCATTTTCAGCACTAAAATTACCGCTTATTGTAGCTGATCCACCTGTAATCCCAGAACTAGCAAACTGATTACCAACACTGGCTTCACTTATTGATTCACCATCTAGAATGATAGCCAATAGTTGATTAGTACCAGCAATTGACTTTGTAATTTCTGCAAACTTTTCACCTCCTGAATTGCTAAAAGTTAATAAAACTTCCCAATTACTATTTGTTTGTTCTTGTCTCCTGCCTGCGTTAATAAGATCCTTACCAGATAAATCTGTTTTAATAAATAAATTTGTAATTTCTTTATCAACATATTTTTTAATTTCAATTAACTTCCCATATAAATCATTACTAGTAGATGAGTAATTCAATTCTTGCTCTATATCTTCAAGATCATCTTGAATAAATTTTAAGAAATTATCATCATTTTGACTTTTTTCTGCGAAGGAATATTGTTCAATTAATTCTTTAATAGTCAATCTCTGTAGTTGAAGGGTTTTTAAATCTGTAGATGTTCCTTCTTTTTGGGTTCTAAATTCTAATAAAGCAGTTTTACCTAATACCCTTGAAGCAACTAAAGGGTTTTGTTCACCAGGTAATTCTAAAATCAATTGATCACCACCGAGGGTTTGCAAATTAGACTCAGAAACTCCTAAATTGTTAACGCGCTTATCTATAACCGAATTAACTGCTTCAAGTTCATCCCTTGATACCTTACCTTCCTCTTTAATAATTTGTAGTGTAAGTTGTGAACCACCTTGTAAATCTAATCCCAACTGTAAGGGATAATTTATTAATAGATAAACAGATAAAGTAAGTAGAAATATAATAAAAAAAAGCCAACCTTGCCTTCTTTTCATTTTCTATATACTCCCACTAATTAAGTGTTCAACTTTTTCAACTATCTGATGTGGTTGGATTATTGTCAAATTCTCAAGATTCCCATTATAAGGAGTTGGAATATCTTGACTAGATAATCTAATTGGTCGGGCATCAAGATCATCAAAACACTCTTCTGTTATCAAGGCAATTAATTCTGCACCAATACCTCCAGTCTTCATACATTCTTCAACAATAATTACTTTATTTGTTTTTCTTATTGATTTTGAGATTGTTTCCATATCAAATGGTTTTAAACTTATTAAATCTATTAACTCAACATCTATTCCTTTTTTTTCTAATTCTTCAACAGCTTTAAGGCAGTGATGTCTCATTCTTGAATAAGTCAGCAAAGTAATATCTTTACCTTCTTTTACAACGTCAGCCTGGTCTAAAGCGCAAGTATAATCACCCTCAGGTAATTCTTCAGACAAATTGTATAAAAGAACATGTTCGAAAAATAAAACCGGATTATCATCTCTTATAGCCGCTTTCATTAAACCTTTAGCATTTGTGGGTGTACTACATGCAACAATCTTTATGCCGGGAACAGCATGAAAATATGCTTCAAGTCGTTGACTGTGCTCAGCACCAAGTTGACGACCAACTCCTCCAGGTCCTCGAACTACTGCTGGTATTTTATAATTTCCGCCACTTGTATATCGAAGCATACCCATATTATTTGATATCTGATTAAAAGCTAAAAGCAAAAATCCCATATTCATTCCTTCTACTATTGGTCTTAATCCAGTCATTGCTGCACCCACAGCCATACCCGTAAAACTATTCTCTGCAATTGGAGTATCTAAGACTCTTAACTCTCCATATTTTTCATATAAATCTTTGGTTACCTTATAAGATCCTCCATATTGACCAACATCTTCTCCCATAACGCAAACATTTACATCATTTGCCATTTCTTCATCAATTGCCTCTTTCAAAGCATTAAATAATAATGTTCCAGCCACAATTAATTACCTAATTAGCAGAGAAACGTGGATATGTTTTT
>JFLT01000104.1 GCA_000634195.1 Prochlorococcus sp. scB243_495D8 | reverse complement strand
TAAAAATAGTAGTTGAATTATCTAAAGAAATTTATAATCCCGAATATAAATTCTCAAAAGCTGGTGTTTTAATGCAGGATTTAACAAATAGCGAATATTTACAGCAATCAGTTATCAATTATAAATCTCAGAAAGTCTTAAAAAAATCAAAAAAATCTTATGAAAACAATTGATTTATTAAATAAAAGATTCAATAACAATGCAATTACATGGGCCATTACAAAAAATCCACAAAGTTGGAGGATGAATAAGAATTTCTTAAGTCGCTCATCTACAACTGATATAGAACAAATCCCAACTATAGTTAAG
>JFLT01000103.1 GCA_000634195.1 Prochlorococcus sp. scB243_495D8 | reverse complement strand
GCAAATTAGATAAAGAGATTCTTAACTTATTAATGAAAGCAAACTACATAGTTGAAGAAAATAAAATTGAATGTCTATTAAACAAAGAAATAAAAGGGCTACATAATTTTAAAGAAAATAAAATAATAATATGTACTGAAAATACAAAAAGGAAAACAAATTTTAGAAATAAGAATCAACAACCAAATAAAGATAACTTCAAAACAGAAAGGGCGATAAGGAAAGCATTAAGA
>JFLT01000102.1 GCA_000634195.1 Prochlorococcus sp. scB243_495D8 | reverse complement strand
GTAATATAATTCCTGAAATTTAATGGCGTCTGAGTTTAAATCCTTAAAAAGATCATCTATCTCTTTATTTGTATTTGAAGAACTTGAAGAAGGATTATCAATTAAAATAGAAATACAATTTTCTAAAGTTTTTAATCTTTGAGATCCCCAAGATTCTATTAAGTGTCTACATCTTTTTAGAGAATTATATTTCTCAAGAAGTGATAATGTCCCTAGTAAATTGTCCTTAGGG
>JFLT01000101.1 GCA_000634195.1 Prochlorococcus sp. scB243_495D8 | reverse complement strand
GATTACTCAGCAATGTTAAAAACAACTCGTCTGGATTAATAAAAATATTAATTTTATTTGATGATTCAGGATTATTGAGAGCTAAGTAGTCAGGCAAAAGTGAAATTAAGTTAATAGAAGAAAAATCTTTTTGAAGAATTTGACTATTTGTTTGTTTTAAATCAATTAAGTAATTTATACCTAAATTATTTTGTTCAATTTTTGAAATAGCGTCCCATAG
>JFLT01000100.1 GCA_000634195.1 Prochlorococcus sp. scB243_495D8 | reverse complement strand
TTTTCAGACTTAGTTGAATCTTGATCTTTAAAGATCTGATCAATCTCCCAATCAATCCAAAAGGATGAATTATCAATTAAATTAAAATAATCTTCAGGTTTATGACTATTCAAATATTCGTCAGGATCTTTAAAATTACTTAGTTGAAGTATCTTAAGATTAATTTGATCATGAAGGGATAGGGTCTCAACTTCTTTAATTACTCTTTTTGTAGCTCGAACTCCTGCATTATCAGAATCAAAATTCAAAATTATATTTTTATTATCTGTACATCTACATAGTTGAGAAATTTGATACTTATTTAATGCGGTACCGAGAGAAGCTACAGCCTTAGTTATACCCTTTGAATGAAGAGAAATAACATCAAAGTAACCTTCAACAATAATAGCTTTATCTCTTTTTCTAATATCACTAGAAGCTTTTTCGAAGGCAAACAACATTTTTCCCTTTTCAAATATCTCTGATTCAGGAG
>JFLT01000099.1 GCA_000634195.1 Prochlorococcus sp. scB243_495D8 | reverse complement strand
TTCTACTTGGGGACCCTCAAGATTTTCAACATTAATATTATTTTTTTTGCAAGTGTAAGTACAACATCTGAAAAATTTGCACGAGTAAATTCCATTAAAAATTTAATAGAGTTTCCACCTGCACCACAAGAAAAACAGTAATAGAATTGTTTCGTTGGTGATACTGTCATAGATGGCTTAGTATCATCATGAAAAGGACAAATTCCAACAAATTCCTTGCCTTTCTTCTTAAGAACAATATGTTCAGATATAACGTCAACGATATCTGCTTTTTCCTTAACCTCTTGAATAGTTCT
>JFLT01000098.1 GCA_000634195.1 Prochlorococcus sp. scB243_495D8 | reverse complement strand
TGGGTGTATAGAATGAACCATTGAGATTTTTATCGAAAACAAATAATGATTAATTTGTTATAGGTCAAAATCAAATAAGAATCTACTTAATTTCACAAAAAAACTATTTTTTTAAATGATAAGTATCGCAGAATTAGAAAAAAAATTACTTCATTAAATAAGTTTAATTTGGTATTTGCTTCATTCTTCTTTAGTTTGATGACTTTATGCGTAAAAAATATTGATAAAAGAATACCTATTTATGAATTAGTTTTATTCAGATCCTTGTTAAGTTTAATTATTACATTATT
>JFLT01000097.1 GCA_000634195.1 Prochlorococcus sp. scB243_495D8 | reverse complement strand
TTATTACATTATTCATAATTAATCTAAAAAATATAAATCCTTGGGGCAACAATAGACCATTACTTATTTTAAGAGGTGTTTTAGGAACTTTTGCTTTAGTTTGCATTTTTTATGCGATAAGAAACATGCCCCTTAGTATATCTACTGTAATTCAGTACACTTACCCTATTTTTATATCTATATTTGCTGGCATCTTTATAGATGAAAAAATAACTCGAAATATAATTTTTGCTTTAATTATTGGCTGGATTGGAATA
>JFLT01000096.1 GCA_000634195.1 Prochlorococcus sp. scB243_495D8 | reverse complement strand
TACCTTGTGGAGGTCAAAGTACAGCTGAAAAAATTGATGTTAATGACTGTAGTGAAGGTTCTGTTATAGGAGGACTTCTTGGTGCTGGAATAGCACTATCTTCCTCTAGAGGGAAAGATAGATTTTGGGCAGTACCTGCTGGCGGAACGGCAGGAGCACTAATTGGTTGTCAGGTGGATGGTGGTTAATTGATTAGTTGGATAAATGGAGAAATAGTTGAGTCATGGCAAACTAATCAAAAATTTTTTGTTTTAATAAATTGTCAAGGAT
>JFLT01000095.1 GCA_000634195.1 Prochlorococcus sp. scB243_495D8 | reverse complement strand
TTACTCTTTGGTTAAAACATATTAAAAAAGAAGATTCAGATTTATTATTTGGCTTTACATCAAAGGAACAAAAGCAATTCTTTATTGAAATTTTAAGTATTCGAGGTGTTGGATCTCAAATCGGTATGGGGATATTAAATAAATTCTCTATTGGTGAAATTATCAATGCAATAAAGACACAAAACAAAAAATTAATTTGTTCTGTACCTGGTATAGGTCAAAAAATGTGTGATCGTTTAATTTTAGAACTAAAAAATAAATTTGAAAGTGAAATAGAATTTGAAGAAGAAAAAGCAAAAGATAAATTTAAGATTAAGGATCCAGAAATTAATGAAATGATCGAAGATCTTCAGTTAAGTCTTCAATCTTTAAATTACAAAAATAAAGAAATCAAGACTATTTTGCCAATTATTATTAATAAAGTAGATTGCCTTGTAAAAAAAAGAAAATAATTTATCATTTGAAAATTTATTGAAATTAGCTATGAATTATCTAGATAAAGAAAGTAGTAATATAGCTGGCTGACGTAGTATTATAGAGTAAATAAAAAAAAATTTATGTCATTAGATACTGCTGAAAAACAGAAGCTGATTGAGAGTCATCAAGTTCATCCAACTGATACAGGTTCAGCCGAAGTTCAAGTAGCACTACTTTCAAAAAGAATATCGAAATTAAGTGACCACCTCCAAGGAAACATTCATGATTTCGCTTCAAGGCAAGGATTATTAAAAATGATTGGTAAAAGGAAAAGATTACTTTCATTCATAAAAGACAAAAACGTTCAGAGATATCAAGAGCTAATAAAGAAAGTTGGAATCAGAGGATGATTTCAATTAATGAAAAAAAAGCAATCAAAAAAAAAGACCCAATTTAAAAAGAAAAAAAATTTTTCGGAGAAAACTGCGTTTGCTAATCTAGAAAAAGTATCAAGTACTGTAACCACCCCTAAAAGATCATCAACTGGGATACCAAAATACGTTGCTGATAGAATGGCAAGAAGAATATTTTTTACAGCAGGAATTCCCACAATATTAGGGATGTCAGTTTTCGTAGTTAGCTACATTATAGTAACGAGAAATATTGCTGAAATACCTCCTTCATCAACAATTGCAATTTCAGCATTGTTTTTTTTGTTAGGTCTAGCAGGATTGAGTTTTGGAATATTATCCGCTAGTTGGGATAAAGAACCTGGATCTTTTTTTGGTATTGAAAATATTCCAATGAACATACAACGCGCAAAAGCAGCCTTCAAACCTGCAACACAAAATTTTGAGGATAAAAGTTAATCTAGGAAACTAAAGATTTCAGG
>JFLT01000094.1 GCA_000634195.1 Prochlorococcus sp. scB243_495D8 | reverse complement strand
AACTAAAGATTTCAAGTTAACTTGGAATGAATTTTCTTCTAATAATTTGCATGCTCCTTGTATATCACCAATACAGAATTGATCGCCAAATTTAACGTAAGTAACACTATGCTCATTTCTTACTGCAGCTAAAACTGGAATCTTGATTCCACATCTATTTTTGTCTGGTTTAAATTTAGTTAAACAATTTCTTAAAGTATTTTGTACTCTTACATCTGATGCTTGAGAACTTTTAAGATTAATAATAAGCAATTTAAGGTTGTCTATTTCTCTGCAATCATCAATTATTAATTGAGTCTTATCACTTTTTTTATCTATTGTTCCCCAGAGCAATAATCTAGTATCAGTCAAAAGAAATTCGGATAATCTGACATAGGTTTTTGGAAAAACTATTGCTTCGCAACTTCCGGAAAGATCTTCAAGATGAACGATAGCCATCCTATCTCCTTTTCTCGTAGTAATTTGCTTTAAATCAGGGATCATTCCAACTAAAGAGACTTTAGTTCTATCTTTTGTTTCTTCTAACTGCGAAATGCTTATAGGTGATACTAGTTTTGCGGGTTTAGTTAAGTGCTTTAGAGGATGGTCAGATAAGTAAAAGCCTAATAGCTGCTTTTCTAACTTTAATTTCTCAATAAGTGAATAATCATCTACCTTAGCTAATTGTGAATCTGAAAAAGCAACATCAGAAAATTCTTCTTTAGAATCAAATAGATTTCCTTGCCCTGATAATCTATCACGATTTCTTGAAGAGGCCCACTCAATAACATGTTCAAGATCTGACAATAACTGAGCTCTATTATTATCATTTGAAAACTCATCTAATGCTCCACAATGAATTAGAGATTCAAGACTTCTTTTGTTAAGAACATTAGAAGGCAAACGGTCGCACAAATCTGATAATGAATTAAAGGGCCCAAAACTATTTCGGTTTTCAATTATATTTCTTATTGCAGAATCTCCTAAATTCTTAATTGCAGATAACCCAAATAAAATCTGATTATTCTTAATAGTGAAATCAACACCAGAAAAATTAATGCTCGGTGAAATAACATCTATTCCCATGGAATAACAATTAGAAATATATCTTTGCATCTTGTCGCTAGAGCCAGAATTAACGCTTAAAAGGGCTGCCATATATGCAACAGGAAAATGGGCTTTCAAAAATGCAGTTTGATAAGTTACGGCACCATAAGCAGTTGAGTGGCTTTTGTTAAAACAATATTCTGCAAATAAAACCATTTGATCAAAAAGATCATTAGCTAATTTTTCATTTACACCTTTCTTCATGGAACCGTCTACAAAAATATTCCTATGCTTTACCATTTCAGAAACTTTCTTTTTCCCCATTGCTCTTCTAAGTAAATCAGCATCACCCAGAGAATAACCGGCTAGGTCTTGAGCAATTTTCATGATTTGTTCTTGGTAAACCATAATTCCATAGGTTTCAGTGAGGATTGACTTAATAAAAGGATGAGGGAAATCCACCTTTTCGTTGCCATTTTTTCTATTTATGAATTTAGGTATAAGGCCTGCATCAAGAGGACCAGGTCTATAAAGAGCCAATATGGACGAAATATCCTCTAAAGAGCTAGGTTTGAAATCCCTAACGACCTGTTTCATACCAGAAGATTCAAGTTGGAAAATACCTTCAAGATCTCCTCTCCCGATAAGATCAAAGGTTTTACCATCATTTTTTGGTAACTCATCAATATTTATTTTCCTTCCAGTAGATTGATTAATTAGAGAAACAGTTTTTTCAATCATTGTTAGATTCTTAAGACCCAAGAAATCCATTTTCAATAATCCAAGTGATTCGATATCGTCCATAGAATATTGGGTTATTATTTGCCCTTCATTATTTCTTTGAAGAGGTACAAGTTCGTCAAGAGGATCTGATGCGATAACAACTCCAGCAGCATGAACTCCATATGTTTTATTAGTTCCTTCAATTCTCAAGGCCAAATCAACCCATTTTTTCACACTATTATCATTTATATATTTTTCTCTAAACTCTTGGCTTGGAGAATTCTTGTCAATCATTTCATTTAATTTATAAGCTTTTCCTCTTACAACCGGTATTAACTTAGCCAATTTGTCCGCCTCTCCATATGGTATATCTAAAACCCTTGCAACATCTTTTAAAACCGCCTTAGAGGTCATCTTATTGAAAGTAATTATTTGCGCAACTTTATCCTCTCCATAACGATTAGTAACATAATCTATAACTTCATTTCTCCTATCAATACAAAAGTCGGTATCAATATCTGGCATTGACTTTCTTGCTGGATTTAAAAATCTCTCAAACAACAATCCATGCTCAACAGGATCTATATTAGTAATTTGAAGAGCATAAGCTACTAATG
>JFLT01000093.1 GCA_000634195.1 Prochlorococcus sp. scB243_495D8 | reverse complement strand
GAGCATAAGCTACTAATGAGCCTGCTGCAGAGCCTCTACCTGGTCCTACAGGGATAGAGTTATCTCTAGCAAATTTGATATAGTCCCAAACAACTAAAAAATAATCAGGGAAGCCCATATCTTTAATAATTTTTAATTCGGAAGATAGTCTTTTTTTATAGTTCTCATCAATTTCTGAAAGATCATTTTTTTTAAGTCTTTTTAAAAGACCGTTATTAGATAATTCTGTAAGGAATGAAAATGAATCTGTATCTTCGTTAAGAGGGAATTTTGGCATCCTATAATTACCAAACAAATCAAATTCTTCAACTTTCTGAGAAATTTCTACTGTATTGTTAACTGCCTCAATAATTGATTCATCATCAATATGATCTTTAAAAAGTTCAAGCATTTCACTTTCGCATTTAATATATTCTGTACCGGTATATCTCAATCTTTTTTCATCAGTTATTAATTTTCCTGTTAAGACACAAAGTAAAGCGTCATGTGCTTCAACATCCATACTTGATAAGTAGTGTGCATCGTTGGTCGCGATGACTTTTATTTGATGCTTCTTCCCAATTTTTATTAATTCAACGTTAACAATTCTATCCTCTATAGAGCCGTGATCTTGTATTTCTAGAT
>JFLT01000092.1 GCA_000634195.1 Prochlorococcus sp. scB243_495D8 | reverse complement strand
TTTCTAGTTAAAAGTCATCTGCAAATAATTTTTTATACCAAATAGCTATTTCTTCTGCTACGTCTAATCTACCTTTTAAAATAGCCTGAGGTATCTCACCACCAAGACAAGCTGTAGAAACTATCAAGCCATCACTATATTTGGTTAAAATAGATTTATCAATACATGGTCTAGAAAAAATGCCTCGACCTCTCATCCCATTTAGATGACTAATTGTTGTTAACTTCACTAGATTCTTATATCCAGTATAGTTTTTTGCTAACACCACCAAATGATACCTTTTTTCTTTTTTGGTTGAGGATCATCAATAGA
>JFLT01000091.1 GCA_000634195.1 Prochlorococcus sp. scB243_495D8 | reverse complement strand
GGTTGAGGATCATCAATAGAACCATTAATCACATACATTTCATTACCAATAATTGGTTTTATACCTTTCTCATTACACTTCTTGACCAAATCAAGAACACCGTACATAACTCCATGATCAGTAAGAGCTATCGACTCCATTCCAAGATCACAAGCTCTATCAACAATTTTTGAAATTTGACTGGCGCCATCAAGCAAGCTGTAGTCACTATGATTATGAAGCGGAACGAAAGCCATATTCAAATAATTTATATATATAAGATAGAGAAAATTTCTAAAAGATCTATACTTTGTGATTACAAATTAATTATTAATACAAATTTAAAATAAAGGTCTGTTCTTAATTACCTGAGCATCAATTTCAAAGATATTTGCGGCATT
>JFLT01000090.1 GCA_000634195.1 Prochlorococcus sp. scB243_495D8 | reverse complement strand
AGATCAGACAAATACATTGAAAGTGGATCATTGACAAAATCTCCCTTTAAAAAAGCAGTAGTTGGGCAAGTTGGAGTCAATAAAACATCAACTTTCTTAAAAGCATAATCAAAATCTTTTCTTATAAGTGTCCTAACTTTTTGTGCCTTCTTGTAGTAGGCATCACTGTATCCAGCTGACAAAGCATAAGTACCAATCAAAATTCTTCTTTGTACCTCATCTCCAAAACCTTCAGCTCTACTTTTTGAAGTCATGTCTATAAGATTTGAACCTTCATTCGATCTGTATCCATACTTAACCCCATCATATCTAGCTAAATTG
>JFLT01000089.1 GCA_000634195.1 Prochlorococcus sp. scB243_495D8 | reverse complement strand
TAAGTCAGTCAAATAATTTGGTACTGGCTTTTCAAGACATGTTGAGTCAAAGGGGTCTTTACCAGATATTGAATAAAGAATTTCGGCCGCATCTGAGACGGTATTAGTAATTGGGCCAATTTGATCAAGAGAGCAGGCAAATGCTACAAGTCCCCATCTGCTAACTCTGCCATAAGTAGGTTTAAGACCTACGACACCACAAAAAGAAGCTGGTTGTCTAATTGATCCTCCTGTATCAGAACCTATAGCTGCTGCACAGAATCCAGCGGCAACAGAAGCAGCACTTCCCCCTGAGCTGCCTCCCGGAACTCTATTTAAATCCCAAGGATTTGAAGTGACTCCAAAAACGGAAGTTTCCGTTGAACTACCCATTGCAAATTC
>JFLT01000088.1 GCA_000634195.1 Prochlorococcus sp. scB243_495D8 | reverse complement strand
AAACCGAGTTTGTTTCCAAAGTTTCTAATCAATTTTTTTGGTCTGTAACACCATCAATTCTTGTTAAATTCTATATAATTTTGTAGTTAAAATTCAATAAATTTTTATTAATTATATAAATGTATTGAAACAACAACATTTTAGTGGTCTTTAAAAAATGTTATTAGAACAATAAAAATTATTTACTTGTTAAGTGAAATAGGGATAT
>JFLT01000087.1 GCA_000634195.1 Prochlorococcus sp. scB243_495D8 | reverse complement strand
TAAATGGAGATCTTTTGATTTTAAAGGATAATGAACATGTCTTAATCTTTGGTGAAGCTCCCATACAGAATCTCCAAGCCAGGCAAGTTGAATAACACCTATATCCTCGGGAGATCCATAAGGAACCAAGTTTTGAATCCAATAATTCAATTCTTTAAATAATTTAATGCATCTTCAAGACTTGAATTCAAGTTTAGAAAATCCCCTAAACGTACAAGTTTAATTGTTTGGGCCACTCTCGAATTGCCAACCACAGAGAAACCAAGTTTGGACTTTTTGCATTCTTTTGCAGTCTGAACAAGTGCACCAAGACCCGAGGAGTCTAAAAAATCTATTTTTGTAAGATCAATAATGAATGGAAAATCATTTTTTAAATTATTAGTAACAAAAGTCTTAAATTGTTTTTCTGAGAAAGCATCAAGTTGGCCTTTAAAAGTAAAAACAATAATGTTTGTTTTTACCTCAAGGTTTCCTCTTAAAGAAACCGTTAACTTCTGGAAATCTTCTATGATCTAATACCTCCAAAAAAAATAAATATATCAAATGTAATTATCAAATCAAAAGAAAACAATATGTCAACATCTTTCTAACATTAGAGAAACAAATTTTTTAAATAAATAATCTGAATCATGTGGGCCAGGTCCTGCTTCCGGATGATATTGCACACTAAATATTGGCTTATTATTT
>JFLT01000086.1 GCA_000634195.1 Prochlorococcus sp. scB243_495D8 | reverse complement strand
AAGACCTATAATGTTTTTTTCAACTAACCATTGATTAAAATTCTTTTTAGATCTCCAATTACTATTATTAGAGGAAAAATTTCTAACAATAATCCCTTTAACATTAATATTAGACTCTGAATCTTCATAATTAATGCCGGTATTTCCAATCTCTGGATAAGTAAAAGTTAATATCTGCCCGTAATAACTAGGATCAGTAATAACTTCTTGATAACCAGTCATTCCAGTATTAAAAACTATTTCTCCAATAGCTGTACCATAAGCACCAAAATAAAATCCAGGAAATACAATCCCATTACTTAAAACTAATTTCGCGTTTTTCTTATATGAATTAAT
>JFLT01000085.1 GCA_000634195.1 Prochlorococcus sp. scB243_495D8 | reverse complement strand
AAGGGTCTTTCTTAAAGGTGCAAGTTTTATTAAAGATTTGTGCCAAACAGGGGCGAACAAAAAAGTTATCCCAATTTCATTTACAGCAGTAATTATTTTTTCTAATGAACAATTTAAATTTAAACCAAGATTCAACAAAACATCAGCAGAGCCAACTTTGCCACTAGCACTTTTATTCCCGTGTTTTGCAATTTTTACCCCACAAAATGCAGCTACAAACGCTACCGCAG
>JFLT01000084.1 GCA_000634195.1 Prochlorococcus sp. scB243_495D8 | reverse complement strand
CCACAAGATGCAGCTACAAACGCTACCGCAGTTGAAATATTAAATGTATTAGCTCCATCCCCTCCTGTTCCACAAGTATCTACTAAATACAAATTTGGTCTTGCTACTGGCAATTCGCATACATTTAAGAGTTCCTCAGCCATACAACTTAGTTCGATACCTGTGGAGCTTTTAGCTCTCAAAGCACTCAAAAAAGCACCTGTTTCAACATCAGAAATTTCATCATTAAGCCATCTTTGCATTAAGGATCTAGATGTTAAATCATCAAGATTCTCTCCTTTTAACAAATTATTTAGGATTTGAGCGTTT
>JFLT01000083.1 GCA_000634195.1 Prochlorococcus sp. scB243_495D8 | reverse complement strand
ATAAGAGAATCTATAATATTCTTGTCGGTTTCATGTAATGGATGAGTTTGCTCGTTACCCATAAATAAATACTAAATCATTTATAAAATTAGCTCACATATTCAAAAATGAAACACTATCTTAATCATATCGGCAAAATAAAATGAAAAATTTAAAGATAAAAGTTATAACTAAATACCTAAGACCTTACAAAAAAGAATTTTTTTATGGAGCTTTAGCTCTCCTAATAGTAAATAT
>JFLT01000082.1 GCA_000634195.1 Prochlorococcus sp. scB243_495D8 | reverse complement strand
GGGTTTAATAAGATTATTTTCAAGACAAATAGTCTTCGGAATAGGTAGAAAAGTAGAGGTAAACCTTCGTCAAAAACTTTTTGAACATTTACTTATTCAAGATCCAGAATGGATCCAAAAAAAAGGTAGTGGAGACATTATAAGTAGAGCAACAAGCGATGTTGAAAACATAAGAAGACTTTTAGGATTTACTGTTTTGAGCTTGTGCAACATTGTATTAGCTTATTCTTTCACTATCCCTTCAATGTTTTCAATTAATAAAACATTAACAGTATCAGCTTTAA
>JFLT01000081.1 GCA_000634195.1 Prochlorococcus sp. scB243_495D8 | reverse complement strand
CTTTAATTCTCTATGTAGAAAGACTTGTATTTCCTACAGCTCTATTAGGTTTTACTTTGAATACTTTTCAACTTGGTCAAGTAAGTTTAGATCGCGTGGAAGAAATCTTACAGAACAATCCAACTATTGTAGATAGAGCAGAAACTAAATATTTAAATAGAAAGATTAAAGGATTATTAGAAGCAAAAAATTTAACAATAAAGTATCCAGGATCAAAATTTAATTCATTAAATGGTCTCAATTTTAA
>JFLT01000080.1 GCA_000634195.1 Prochlorococcus sp. scB243_495D8 | reverse complement strand
GGAAAGGGGTATTACATTAAGTGGTGGACAAAGGCAAAGAACTGCACTTGGAAGAGCATTACTTGTTAATTCTCCAATTGTTGTTCTTGATGATGCTTTAGCAAGCGTAGACAATAAAACAGCCGCAAGAATAATAGATGAAATGAGAGATAGAAGTAATAAAACAATCATAATGATCAGTCACCAACTTTCTGTTGCAGCTACATGCGATAGGGTTTTAGTAATGGATGAAGGAGAAATAGTACA
>JFLT01000079.1 GCA_000634195.1 Prochlorococcus sp. scB243_495D8 | reverse complement strand
CAAGAAGGGGCTCATAAAGATTTAGTAAGAGTGAACGGGCTATATAAACAACTTTGGGAGAGAGAACTAGCTACCAGAATTGTTAAGAGCTAAAAGTAATTTTTTTTCTTATAATAAATAGATTTAAATTATGTTTTAATTCCTGAAAAGAATCATGAATAATGAGGAGGTAAATTCAACTAATGATGCTTATTCATTGCACAGAATATTAAAAACAGATATTCAAAAATATCCTGATGTATATGAAGATGAAATTTTTTTTGGATGTGGTTGTTTCTGGGGATCTGAAAAATGTTTTTGGAAACTTCCTGGAGTTATCACAACTTCTGTAGGTTATGCTGGAGGTGAAAAAAACAATCCCACTTATTATGAAGTATGTTCTGGCTTAACTGGTCATTCAGAAGTTGTAAGAGTTATCTGGGATAAAAGGGAAATTGACGTAAGTGATTTATTAAAAATGTTTTGGGAATGTCACGACCCTACTCAAAAAAATAGACAAGGTAATGACATGGGGACACAATATAGATCAGCAATATATTACAAAAATGAAAATAATATTAAAACAATATTAGCCAGTAAGGAACAATATCAAACAGAACTTAGCAAAAAAAATCTTGGTTTAATTGAAACGGAAATAAAAATGATTGATTCATATTTTTATGCGGAACAATATCATCAACAATATCTAGCATCAGCTGGAAGCAGGCAGTATTGTTCAGCATCTCCTACAAAAGTTAAGTTAGGAGTTTTTACTAGAAGCAACTATAAATTAGAAGACCATATATGGGAAAACTTTAATTGGGAAATTGACAAATGTGTATTGAGATCCGATAACAATCCTATAAAGAATAACATTTAAATCAATCTAATCTTTATAGTAAAGAAACGGGGCGTAGCGCAGTTTGGTAGCGCACCACTTTGGGGTAGTGGGGGTCGTGGGTTCAAATCCCGCCGTTCCGATTATTTATCGTCTTCATTTAT
>JFLT01000078.1 GCA_000634195.1 Prochlorococcus sp. scB243_495D8 | reverse complement strand
TTATCGTCTTCATTTATAAGCGATTTGTACAGTTTATATGAACTTATGCCTACTGCTATGAAAGTAAAAGAAGAAAAAAAAGCTAAAACCAATATAGTAAGATTTGAAACTTCAACTTCACCTAGTTGGAAAGATATAAAAATGATCATTAGAAAGAATTTTTTTTAAAACCTTAACACAATTGCAAAAAATTTTTTTCAAAACGAATTACAGATTCAAAAGAATTACAACTCCAAAAATTACTCGATAAATTATAAATATTTTCAACCCATTTGAAGAAAAATACTTTAATAAGAAATCTATTGCTAATAAAGATGACAAAAATGTCGTAATAAGACCAACAAAAAGAGGGGAAAAACCCAATGAAAAAAAGTTATTAAAAGAAGAAATAAACTCAACAATCGCAGCAAGAGAAATAGCCGGCATCCCTAAAAGAAAAGAAAATTTCGCAGCATCACCTCTTTCCCATCCTGATATTAAAGCGCTGGAAATAGTGACCCCCGATCTTGAAACACCTGGAATAATTGCAAATGCTTGAAAGAAACCTATCAAAAAACTATTCGAATAATTATGGTTTTTTATATTAATAGAACCTCTTTTAGATCTATCTGCCAAGTACATAAAAAAAGCCATTAAGAAAGAGACCAATGCTATTGATAAATTTGAACGAAGAACATTATCAAAAAAATAAGGAGCAAATAATTTTATACCCCCACCCAGCAAAACGATTGGTATAGTCCCAATCAAAATAGATCTTAATAATCTTTCATGTAGGAGATATTCCAGAAAATTTTTTGAAGATTGACTTCTAAAATTAAAAATATCACTCCTGAAATACCAAGCTATAGCCAAAACACTTCCAAGTTGAATAGTAGCGGACA
>JFLT01000077.1 GCA_000634195.1 Prochlorococcus sp. scB243_495D8 | reverse complement strand
AGTAGCGGACAAGGAAGCGCCGGGGTCATCAATACCTAAAAAAAGAGATATAACTTTTAAATGAGCTGTACTACTTACAGGAATGAATTCAGTCAGCCCTTGGATTAAGCCATATAAAATAAATTTAAAATATTCCAATTAATTATTAAAAAACCTAATTAATTAATAGCAATTTACATTAATTTATTAAAAGCTAAAATAGAAGAATGAAAAAAAAATTTATTTTAGTACTATTTTTTCTTTTTTCATTAATCTTTTCTAGTTCTGCAAAAGCTGAATATGACTATTTGTTGATAATTGGAACTTATAGACAAGGGCCAGGCAGAAGACCAGAGGTTAGTGGAATCACAAGTCCCTCACTACATTCTATTCCCATGAAAAATATGGATACATGTAATAAGGCTGGCTTAAAAATTACAAATGAGATATACAAACCTGTTTGGCAGTTTGATAGTACATGGACATGTGTATTTAGGGGTGATTAAAAATGTAGTTATCTTTTAACATCGTGAGCACAGCCATCACCTTTGTAATTTTCACTCTCGTAAAAATCATTTTTTGTACCAAAGTAAACTGTTAATAATACGAACGGCAAGCTCAATATAAATAAAGTAGTTGTTAAATCCATAATTTTAATCAATTAAGTAAGATTATCAAAAATTAAATAAGCATTTGTTCATTAAACTGAGCTTTAATAATCTGTAGGCCCTTTAATACCAAGATAAAAGAAGGCTCCTAAACCAACTAATAATAAAACTCCAGCGATAGCTGCAGAAGGAACAAAACCTCCAATCGCAAAGGAAGAAAAATAGTGCATTTATAAAACTAAAAACTAGTTAGATAATATCAATAAAAAATGAGTATTTGTAAAAAATTTTGACTCGAAGACAATTAGACAATATATGACCTAAGCAACTAAAGTCGAATCTTCGTTATCAGCCGAAATTCTTATTCTTTCTTCCAATTTAGGGCCATACAATTCATTTCCCCAGATTTCAACTCTTGAGTCATTTGGAGCCTTAAAAGTAAGAATGTCAGTTGGGAATAAAACTCGCTCTAGAAAAAAATTCGATGGACCAATACATCTCAAAACAACCATCCTACAGCCTTCATTTTTATAAGAAAACTCAACCATCTCAAAACAGAAAAATTAAATTAATTAAACACCATTTAGAACTATAAAAAATGTATAAAAAATTACTGAAAAAAAAGAAAATTAGGAATTCTACAAATTTAATCGAGCCTCAACTAAATTTCTTCTTTGATCAATTAATAAAAGCGCATAAGAATTTATAAAATCAAAACTTTTATGAGGGATAGAGACATTAAGCATTCTCAAGAAATTAGATAATTTTTCATCTTTAAGGGCGTTACCTTTTTTGAAAAACATTTCTTTTTCTTGATTTGTTTTCCATATATTCATATATTCAAACTTCAGGGGCTTTAAGTGCCAAATATTGTCTATTAAAGTCCAAATATCTAAATATTCGCTAAGGTGATTTTGAATTTTTAATATGTAAGATGACTCATCAAGACTCAAATTTGTTGTATTTATAGATCTATCATTTATGTCATTAGAAAATGGTTTTATTCCCAAAAACCATCCCTCAAGAATTAATAAATCAGGGTTATCTAATCTCCAATGAGATCTATCTCCTAAACCATTCCTTAAAGATTTATCGAAAACTGGTACATTTAATTCTCCATTTATCTTCCAATTTAATAATTTTTCATGCATTAATTTTACTGAGTGACTACCGGGAAAACCTCTTGAAACATTCCAAGGATTATTCTTAATTGCTAACTTCATCTCATCTGATGGGAGATAAAAGTCGTCAATTGAAATAACCGCAATTTTGAAGTTTAATTTTAAAGATATAGCCTCGAGCCACTTACCTAGTGTCGTTTTACCTGTACCAGGTAGTGCCGA
>JFLT01000076.1 GCA_000634195.1 Prochlorococcus sp. scB243_495D8 | reverse complement strand
TATCAGAAAAATTATTTTGAAATTTATAAGCTTGAGATAAAAGAGGTAAAGCTAAACCCCAAATCCAATCATCATTAAATTTATTATTCCAATATTGGTCGATTGAAAGAATATTTCTTTGATTATTCCAAAAATTGAACCAATCATCCAATGATTCCCAACCAATATCAATAATTAATTTTTCAAATTTATCAAGAGGAAAATTAATATCTATATCTTCCATCTTTCTAAAGTT
>JFLT01000075.1 GCA_000634195.1 Prochlorococcus sp. scB243_495D8 | reverse complement strand
TCTAAGTTAGTTTTTGCTTATTTATCAATTTATTGATTTCATTTTTCCAACCATATCCATTAGGTTCAGAAGCTAAAGTAAATTCTAAATCTTTTAATTGATCTAGTAAAATTAAGTTAGGTCCATCTATTCCTGGAATAACAATTTTAATATCAGAATTTAAAAGTAGAGGCAAATCATTTGGAGAATCGCCTAAACCTATAATTTCAATATTTTGAATATTTGAATATTCTTTAAGAGCATTTATTGCTTTACCTTTATTAGATTTTGTAGATAATAAATGACTCATTCTATTGCCCTTAAAAATATCAACATTGAACTTTTTACAACAAATATCAATTTTCTCTTCTAAATAACATGGCGGATTTAAAAAAGGCATACTCCAGTGTCTATCACGCATTAAGTTCAATGAGTTACCTTCTAAACCTGTGAGCTTAGTTGCTTCTTTATCAGTGAGATTATTAAGAGGAGTAAGCTTGTAATCAATTTCTTTAGAAATAAAATTTAAGATTTCCTCCAGAAGTTCGTATTTTATTCCAAGAATAATTTCTCCATTAACTTTTTTAAGAGATTCACCATATATTGCTGCACCATTTTCAACAATGTAGGGATCCTTTAAATTTAGTTCATTCCTAATAACTCTCACCTCTGATGCCGTCTTGCTTGTACAAAGAATTACAGGTATTGATAAATTTTGCAGTGTTTTTATAGTTTCTTTAGCAGGTGTTAAATCATATGAGTGATCCATTAAAGTACCATCTACGTCACTAACTACCCAAATAGAGGAATTTTCTATCATTTCTATAAAGCACTAAGCCAAATAACTTGAAAAGGATCAAGACTAATATTTTTCCAATTGTATTTATTGGATGTTAAAAAATCTTGAGTATTGAAATCATTATCAATTATTTTTGGTAGATCATTATCATTCAATTGATAATTAATTTTATTTTCAGTCATGTTATGTATTGCAAAAACTGATTTAGAACCTTTACTTCTTTTAATTACAACAATATCACTTCTACCTTTAGACAAACATTTCATTTCAGAACAAGGGTGAAATTGCTTTAATTCTGATCTGACATCCATAGCATTACTAAGATATTTTAGGTTTTTATTGGCATTAGATTCAGAATTATTTAAAACAGATAAAAGATTGTCTAATTTAAATTTTTCTCTATTGAGGTCTCTTCTTTGGCCTGTCATAGAAAAACTTTTGATATCATTTTCAGAAGCAAGTAATGCTGGCAAATAGAAAGCAGGGACCCCTTTCAGAGCCATCACAAGTAACTGGGTTAAAATAAATCTCTCAAACTGAAATCGATTAGTG
>JFLT01000074.1 GCA_000634195.1 Prochlorococcus sp. scB243_495D8 | reverse complement strand
AAAATAAATCTCTCAAACTGAAGTCGATTAGTGTCTCTACTGGAGTCTTCCATTGCGCTCCACCAACTAATATTTAATTCATAGGGTTTATCTTCACCATTCGATAAACGCCTATGACTTACTAAGCCCCCCCTTTTTTCACAATTAATTAATAAATCTTTAACTCTCTCCTCATTCATTAATCCCTCAAGAGCTCTTAAACCAACTCCATCATGTGATGCAGTGAAATTAAATAACGTAGTATCCTCAGGTATTATTGGCCAATCAAATATCCAAGAGTTTAGGATATCAGCTCTTGAAGTTATAATTGCCTCTAGGAGAAGAGGAGGCAATGGAAAATTATATGCCATATGGGCTTCATCATTAGGAATCAGATAAGACAAATTTTCCTTCTGAGGAACATTAGTTTCTGTTATTAAAACTCCATCTTCAAGAAGATTATTTAAAAGAACTCTTAGGAGTTTCACAATTGAATGTGCCTTGGGCAAATGTAGGCATGTTGTCCCTGATTCCTTCCAAATAAAACCTACAGCATCAAGCCTGAACCATTTAATTCCATTAG
>JFLT01000073.1 GCA_000634195.1 Prochlorococcus sp. scB243_495D8 | reverse complement strand
GAACCATTTAATTCCATTAGATAAATAATTAATAATTAAATTTAAGAACTCAAGAGTCATTTTTGGATTATGCCAATTCAAATCAATTTGATCCGGACCAAAAGTTGTCCAAACATGTTTAAGGCCATCTTCAGTATTTATTTGAGAAAACAAGGAGGAACTTCTTGGTCTAACAACATTTGACCAGTCAAGATTTTGTTCCGGTGAAAAAACATTTGATATACCTGGTTCTTGTGATTTGATAAATTGTTGAACCCATGGGTGAGATGATGAAACATGATTTAGTACCAAATCAGCCATC
Organism: Prochlorococcus sp. scB243_495D8; assembly: GCA_000634195.1. Taxonomy (GTDB): domain Bacteria; phylum Cyanobacteriota; class Cyanobacteriia; order PCC-6307; family Cyanobiaceae; genus Prochlorococcus_A. Next base: position 931 of record JFLT01000073.1, on the reverse strand, counting down.
AAATCATGATTTTTAGAAATGCTTTTGAGATCATCCCAACTACCAAATTTTTCTTCTAAGTAGTCATAACTTGGGACTGCAAAACCTCCATCGCTTGTGGATCTCAGAAAAGGGAGAATATGAACAACTTTAGAAAGACTTCCAAAATGTTTACTTAACAATTCCCCAAGAGTTATTAATGTTGCCTCGCCATTTTTATAAATACTATCTGCATAAGTAATTAAAACCGAATGAGATTCATCCCACCTTTCCTTATCTCTTATTTCTTCATTAGCAGATTTCTCTGAGAAATCATCTAAAATCTGTAATAATTGGTTTGAAATAAAATTAATTTCTTCCGTAGTATTATTTGAATAAATTGTTTTTAACAATTTATTAATTTTTAATCTATCTAATTTTTTCTCTGAATCAATTTGCTTCACTTTGAAAAAATCATCGAAGTATTAATACCATTCTGCACATCAATTAGAAAATGGACTTTCAACAAGGGTTAATCACAACAATACATGAATATGGAGTTACAAGAGATTTACTTAAAGAATTAAACAAAAGTCTTAAGAAAAGATCAACTAGCATTTTAATACCTTGCCTATATGAAGAGTTTGAACGTCCGGCATTAAAAGATATAAGAGAAGTTTTAAAAAGCCTTACAGGCTTAAATGAATTAGTTATTGCTCTATCTGCAAAAACTGTTGAGCAAGTTAAAGCAGCAAAATCATTTTTTGACTCAATGCCATTCCCAGTTCACGTTCAATGGACTAATTCTCCCTCTGTAATAAAGCTGTTAAAAAGCCAAGAAAAAAATGGCTTAGAACTTTTAGGAACTCCTGGTAAAGGATGGGCTGTATGGCAAGGCATAGGAGTTGCGACTAGGAAATCAGAAGTTGTTGCTCTTTTTGATGCTGACATAAGAACTTTTAGTCCCTTATAT
>JFLT01000072.1 GCA_000634195.1 Prochlorococcus sp. scB243_495D8 | reverse complement strand
GCGACTAGGAAATCAGAAGTTGTTGCTCTTTTTGATGCTGACATAGAACTTTTAGTCCCTTATATCCTTCAAGAATGATACTTCCACTTCTAGATGAATCATATGGAATATCATATGTAAAGGCTTTTTACAGCAGGTTATCCTTAGAAACAAATCAATTACAAGGTAGAGCAACAAGATTATTCGTCGGTCCTTTATTAGCAAGTCTTGAGCAGTTAGTTGGTAAGGGTCCGTTTTTACAATATCTTCAATCATTTAGATACCCATTAGCAGGTGAGTTTGCTTTTACTAAAGACCTTGCCATGAATTTAAGAATACCTTGTGACTGGGGGTTAGAGATAGGTTTATTATCAGAGGTTTATAGAAACGTAAGAACCTCCAAAATTGCCCAAGTTGACTTAGGTTTATTTGATCATAAACATAAGAATATTGGGGATTCCTCTAAAGAAGGATTGCAAAAAATGTGTACAGAAATACTTTCAAGTGTTTTAAGAGGTCTCATGGAGCATCAAGCTGAGACCTTAACTAGCACTCAATTAGCAACTTTAGAAGTTCTCTATAAAAGAGTAGGTGAAGATAGGGTAAAACAATTTGGATTAGATTCAGCAGTTAATCAACTTCCATACGATAGGCACGAAGAAGAGTTATCAGTTCAAAAGTTTGCGAAACTATTACGACCTGCTACAGAAGATTATCTGGCATGCCCTACGACACAGCAATTACCAAGTTGGTCAAGAGTTCTTTCTTGTGAAAACAAACTGCAAGAAGATTTAGCTATTGCTGGGTCAAAAGATATAAAGACAAGTGAAAAAGAATTAATTAAAAACTTCTAAAGCAAAAAATACCTCTGAGCCATTGGTACTTCATCAAGAGGTTCACAAGTAAGAAGTTCCCCATCAGAAAAAACTTCATAAGTTTGAGGATCAACTGAAATATTTGGTAGTTTATTATTAAGTTTTAAGTGTGATTTATTGATATTTCTTGTATTTTCTACGGCAATACATTTCTTTTGTAAACCTAATTTATTTACAATATTTTGATCAATTGAATTTTTACTTAAAAAAGTAAAAGAACTCTTAATTAGAGATTGACCGAAACTTGCAAACATAGGTCGACCATGTACAGGACCTGGAGTAGGAATTGATGCATTTGCATCACCCATTTGGGACCAAACTATAGATCCTCCCTTAACAACTAATTCAGGCTTTACTGCAAAAAATGAAGGTTTCCACAAAACCAAGTCTGCAATTTTTCCCTTTTCTACAGATCCAACATATTTATTAATACCATGAGCTATTGCAGGATTAATTGTAACTTTAGAGATATATCGCTTTACTCTGTAATTATCGTTCCTATCAGAATCCTGAGATAGAGGTCCTCTTTGTACTTTCATTTTGTGGGCAGTTTGAAAAGTTCTTGTTATTACTTCACCAACTCTTCCCATAGCTTGAGAGTCACTAGCAATAATTGAGAAGGCGCCTATATCATGAAGGATGTCCTCTGCAGCAATAGTCTCTCTTCTTATCCTTGATTCAGCAAATGCAATATCTTCTGGTATTTTAGAATCTAAATGATGACAAACCATAAGCATATCTAGATGTTCTTCTAATGTATTACTCGTATAAGGTCTTGTTGGATTAGTACTACTTGGAAGAACATTTTTTTCTCCACAAATTTTAATAATATCTGGGGCATGCCCTCCACCTGCTCCTTCGGTATGAAAAGTATGAATAGTCCTTCCCGCAATAGCTTTGATAGTATCTTCAACAAAGCCTGCCTCATTCAAAGTATCAGTATGAATACATACTTGTACGTCAAACTTATCTGCAACATTAAGACAAGAATTTATTGTAGAAGGAGTCGTTCCCCAATCCTCATGAAGCTTCAAACCACAGGCACCAGCTTCAACCTGATCAATGAGATTACTTTCATTTGTTGAATTTCCTTTTCCAAAAAATCCTAAATTCATGGGAAATGCCTCTGCAGATTGAAGCATTCTTGAAATATGAAAAGAACCTGGAGTACAAGTAGTAGCGTTTGTGCCAGTTGCAGGACCAGTTCCTCCTCCCAACATAGTTGTAATTCCTGAGGCTAGTGCTGTCTCAATTTGTTGGGGACAGATAAAGTGAATGTGGGTATCTATTGAACCTGCAGTAAGGAAATGCCCCTCTCCAGCTATTACTTCTGTAGATGCTCCAATAACAATATCAACATTGTCCTGGATATCAGGATTACCAGCCTTACCAATTTCAAAAATCATTCCATCTTTTATACCAACATCAGCCTTAATTATTCCCCCCCAATCTACGATCAAAGCATTAGTTATTACGGTATCTACAGCTCCATCAGATCTTCTTACTTGAGACTGTCCCATCCCATCTCTAATAACTTTACCTCCGCCGAATTTAACTTCATCTCCGTATGTAGTTAAATCCTTTTCTACTTCAATAAAAAGTCCGGTATCAGCAAGTCTTACTCTATCTCCGGTAGTGGGTCCGTAAGTTTGCGCATAAGTATTTCTGTCGATTTTATAGGACATAATTTTAAGTATCTAAAGAACCGTTAACTAATGAATTGAAACCATGGGCAATTCTTAACCCTGAATAAGGAACTAATTTGACAACAGTTGTATCTCCAGGCTCAAACCTGATAGCTGTTCCTGCAGGAATGTCAAGACGCGTACCAAGTGTTGATTCTCGATCAAAAATTAAAGCCTTGTTAGCTTCAAAAAAATGATAATGAGATCCAATTTGTACAGGTCTATCTCCAGAATTAGAAACTTTTACTGTTTTAACTTCCTTACCAAGATTTAATTCGATATCACCTTGTTCAGGAATTATTTCGCCAGGAATTAAATTACTCATAACTAGTTAATCGGATTGTGGATAGTAACTAACTTTGTCCCATCTGGGAATACAGCTTCTATTTGGACTTCATCAACCATTTCAGGAATGCCCTCCATAACTTGTGATTTTGAAAGCCAGGTAGTTCCCTCTGACATTAATTGACTTACACTTTTTCCATCTCGAGCACCTTCAAGAACTTGAAAACTCAAATAAGCAATTGTTTCAGGATAATTAAGCTTAAGACCTCGACTAAGCCTTCTTTCAGCTAAGAGCGCAGCAGAAAAAATCAATAATTTATCCTTTTCTTGAGGTGAAAGATGCATAATAAAAAATTAATCTATAAATTCTTAAAAAAGGTTCTTTCTGAACATAATTAATAATTCATAGAATCTTGTAAAGGCCATACACCTTGATATTTTGGCTCACAAAATCCACTAACAGACCTAATTTGTTTCCAAATACAAAAAAAAACTCCTAGCTTCTTGAGAAGAACTCCCCAGAAATCTTACAGAGATTCCATTTTCAAGGATTCCAATAGATAAATTATTATCATTTTCATTGAAAAATTTTTTTATGTTTCCCACAAGATTATTTATTTTTGACGTAGAAAAATCTTTTTCGCAAATCCAAATTAAAGATCCAAAAACAGGCATATAATCCATACCTGACTTTGCCTCATAACTTGCCTTAGATAATTCAATTTGATCAACATATTCCCAATCATCATATAAATCATTATTTCTCATAATTTCTAATTTTGACCTAAAAACTCCACTCTCAATAGATTCTCCAGAAGAAGATCTTCCAAGTCTTATTAAATCAGTAAATAAAAGACTTGAAGATTCTGAAATAGATACTTTAAAATTTTGCTCATATAAACCATTTGCAAAGATAATTGTTTCTTGAGGGAGAAATTCCAAATGAGAATTATCAAAAATATTTATGAGATTTTTTTGCTTTGAATAAGTTCCTTTTGGATTAATTTTAGATATCCCAACTGATCCATATACTTTCTGAGCTGAAGAAGTAGTCAACAATGCCTTAGAGTTTTTTTCAAGATTTACCTCAAACTCAAGTAAATCGCCACCAACCAATCCCCCTGCAGTATGAAGAACAGGTAAA
>JFLT01000071.1 GCA_000634195.1 Prochlorococcus sp. scB243_495D8 | reverse complement strand
TTATTAAAAAAATTTAAGAAACAATTACCTTCCCAAGAAGTTTTAATCATAAATTGTTTTCTTTAATTACTAAATTAAAGTAACCAAAAATTTTGATTATGAGAATGAATAAACAAATTGTTGTAACTGATTGGACTAAGGAAAAACCGAAATTAGGTACATTTTTAAAACTTACCCTAAGTTCAGATGAAAGAAGAATCTTACGAGGAAAAAGATTAACTGATTGTGATCAAGAAATAATTTTACAATTACCTAGAGAGGGCAAATTAAAAGATGGAGATATTCTTTCAACTAATGAGTCCAATTTTTATGTAGAGATAATTGCCAAAGTAGAAAATTTAATAGAAATAAGTTCAAATTCTAAAATTGATCTTATTAAAACTGCTTTTCATCTTGGAAATAGGCACGTAGAAATAGAAATCGAAGAAGGTATTCTTCTAACAAAAAGTGATTATGTTATTAAAAATATGCTTCTTAATTTTAGAGTTGATGTTAAAAATACGAAAAAAAAGTTTTTTCCGGAAAGAGGTGCCCATAGT
>JFLT01000070.1 GCA_000634195.1 Prochlorococcus sp. scB243_495D8 | reverse complement strand
AATTAGTCCTAACTTACCAGTTGGAGGATTTTGCTATTCGGAGGGAATGGAGAGTTTTCTTCATAATAAAAATTTAACAGATTCAAATACGGTAAAAGAATTAATCAAAAGTGAACTAGAAATTGGTCAGATAAGACTAGATGCAAGAGTTCTACTAGATTTTTTTGATATTTTCAATGAGATAAACGATCGCAAAAATTTAAAAGGTAATTTGCAAAAGCTAATGGGTTTGGATAAATGGATCCTCTCATCAAAGGACTCTCTCGAAATAAGAGAACAACAACTTCAAATGGCAAAATCTCT
>JFLT01000069.1 GCA_000634195.1 Prochlorococcus sp. scB243_495D8 | reverse complement strand
TCGAAATAAGAGAACAACAAATTCAAATGGCAAAATCTCTCTTTGATTTAACCAAGGAATTTGGATTTAAATATCTATATGAAAATAATAAAAAAAGCTCTTGGGCTTTAGCTTGGAGTTGGGCTTGTTATTGTTTTGAAATTACCAAGTTAGAAATGGTTGAGAATTTTTTCTATGCGTGGAGTGCAAACCAACTTAGTGCTGCTTTAAGAATTATTCCTATTGGGTCAACAAAAGCACAATTAATTCAGAGAGACTTATTAGCAATAATTTCAAAAGTTTCTAAAGAAATTATGGACAAAGAAATTGATGACATCTATTTTGGCAATGTAGGTTTAGCTATGGCACAACAAAATCATAATGACCTTTATACAAAACTTTTTAGAAATTAATTTATGAGCAGCAAATTGAGAGTAGGGGTAGCTTGGCCTGTAGGTTCAGGAAAAACTGCATTAGTAGAGACTCTATGCTTGAGCATGAAAAAAAATTATGAGATAGCAGTTGTGACAAATGATATCTACACCAA
>JFLT01000068.1 GCA_000634195.1 Prochlorococcus sp. scB243_495D8 | reverse complement strand
CTTTCTAATAAATAAAAAGGTTTTAGAGGAAGGAAGGATTATTGGTGTAGAAACAGGAGGTTGTCCTCATACCGCGATAAGAGAGGATTGTTCATTAAATAAAAATGCAGTTTTAGATTTAGAAAATAAATATAATCCTTTAGATTTTGTTTTTGTAGAAAGTGGAGGTGATAATTTAGCATCTAGTTTTAGTCCAGAACTTGTAGATTTATCAATATATGTAATTGATGTATCTGCCGGAGACAAAATTCCTAGAAAAGGGGGGCCAGGGATAACAAGGTCGGATTTATTATTAATAAACAAAATTGACTTAGCAGATAAAGTTGGTGCAGATTTAAATATTATGAAAAGTGATACCGAATTTATGAGAAAAGGAAAACCTTGGTTTTTTACCAACCTAAGTAGCGGCATAGGAGTTGAAGAAATAATTCAATTTTTAGAATCACATATACCCAACAATCGAAACTAAAAAAATCTTTATTGATAATATATTGGATTCAACAAAAAGTTACGGTTGATACAAAACTAATCCTCACTCGTTAATAACTTTTATCTTATCCCCCTAATGAGGGTCAATTACCTAATTTATCCTAATTCATGAGAATTTCAAGGCGTATTTTGGCAGGTTTAGCTACTGCCTCACTTGCTGTCACAGCAACTTCCTGTGGTGGAGGCGGAACCTCCGGAAGTTTCGATGACACAGTAACCGTTGGTATTTTGCATTCGTTATCCGGAACAATGGCTATATCTGAATCAACTCTTGTTGATACAGAAAAAATGGCTATTGAAGAGATAAATGCTGCTGGTGGTGTTAAAGTTGGCGGCAAAAGCTACAAAATAGAATACATAGTTGAAGATGGCGCATCTGACTGGCCAACTTTTGCTGAAAAATCAAAGAAACTTATAGACCAAGACGGAGTTCCTGTCGTATTTGGTGGATGGACATCTGCAAGTAGAAAGGCAATGTTACCTGTCTACGAATCAAAAGATGCGTTCCTCTACTACCCAATTCAATATGAAGCTCAAGAATGTTCTAACAACATTTTCTATACAGGAGCAACACCAAACCAACAATCGGAACCCGCTACAGATTTCATGTATAAGCGTTCTCCTGCAGCTGGTGGAGATTTCTTCCTTGTAGGTTCTGATTATGTTTTCCCAAGAACTTCAAACACAATCACAAAAGCTCAGGTAAAACAGTTAGGAGGTAAAGTTGTTGGAGAAGATTACCTTCCATTAGGAAATACTGAAGTTGCTCCAATTATCTCAAAAATCAAAAAAGCTTTGCCTGACGGTGGAATAATCATTAATACTCTTAATGGTGACCAAAACGTTGCATTCTTCAAACAGATTCAAGACGCAGGTATCACACCTTCAAGTGGGTACTACGTAATGAACTATTCAATTGCTGAAGAAGAAATTAGTACAATTGGTCCTGAGTTCCTTGAAGGTCACTACGGCGCTTGGAACTACATGATGTCAATTGATACTCCTGCATCTAAGAAATTTGCTGCAAGTTTCAAGAAAAGATGGGGAGCCGATCGAGTTGTAGCTGATCCTCAAGAATCTGCTTATAACATGGTCTACTTATGGAAACAGGCAGTAGAAGATGCTGGAACATTTGACGACAACGCAGTAAGGGAAGCCCTTGTTGGACAAAAGTTTGATGCTCCACAAGGTCCTGTTGAAGTTATGCCTAATCACCACTTATCTCAAACAGTAAGAATTGGGGAGATTAATGCAGAGGGTGGATTTACAATCCTTGAAGAGACAGGAGTTGTTCTTCCTCAAGCATGGAACCAAAAGCATCCAAGTTCAAAAGGATTTGCATGCGACTGGACAGATCCTTCAAAAGGAGAAAAGTATAAGCTTTAATCTAATTAAAACCTATACTTCAAAATAAAAGGAGGTTAACGCCTCCTTTTATTTTATATAATCAAATATTTTCTTTTTCTAAATTGGAGTTACTTCTCGATAGTCTTTTTAATGGTGTTGCAATCGGATCTGTACTACTTGTTGCTGCATTAGGTCTAGCAATTGTTTTTGGTCTTATGGGTGTAATAAATCTTGCCCATGGAGAACTTATGATGCTTGGGGCTTACACAACATATGTAACACAATTAATTTTCAAATTACCTATATTAAAACCTTTTTACAATTCGTACATAATAGTTTCTATTTTCCTTGCTTTTATTGTTAGTGGAGTAGTAGGCATTCTCCTAGAAAAAACTATAATAAGAAAACTTTATGGAAGTCCACTAGAAACACTTCTCGCAACTTGGGGCGTAAGCCTAATTCTTCAACAATTTGTAAGAAGTGTACCTTTAGCATATGGGACCGGTCTTGTTATAAGCCTGTTAATTGGTTTATTCTTACCAACCACATTCCCTTCAAAAATAAAAGAATCAATAAATTTCAAATATTTTAAATTTAGTTCTTGGATATTTGCTGCTTTAACTGGGGTCCTGACAGGTAGCTTAATCTCTTCCTCTGTCAGCAAACTTAGTAGAGCAAGTGCTCGAAATGTTGATGTAACAGCACCCTCATGGATGAGAGGTCAAGTTGAAATTATCGGCACTGCATTTCCTAAAACAAGATTAATGATAATCGTCATCACTCTAATCTCTGTAATAGCAATAACATTATTTCTTAATCAAAGTGCTTGGGGGATGCGTATAAGAGCAGTTACTCAGAACCGACAAATGAGTGATTGTCTTGGTATATCTACTGAAAAAGTGGATATAATTACTTTTGGAATTGGATCTGGCTTAGCAGGAGTTGCTGGTGTAGCAGTATCTCTTTTAGGTTCTGTAGGACCAAATGTTGGCGGAAACTATATAGTTGGTTGTTTTATGGTTGTAGTGCTGGGAGGAGTAGGAAATCTATTAGGAACGGTACTTGCTTCATTTGGAATAGGAATAATGACTGATTTAATTGGAGCTGGAAGGCTCTTATCAATATGGCCAGATATGCCTTTACCTTTAACAAACACAATTAACTTTTTTGCGACCACAAGTATGGCAAGAGTAATGATATTTGCACTAATTGTTATATTCTTACAATTTAAACCTACAGGTTTATTTCCTCAAAAAGGAAGGATGGTTGAAAACTAATGTCCTTAAGTAAAATTAAATTTGATAAAAAAATAGTATTATCATTTTGGATAATATTAATAGCATTAATTATTGCAGCACCAACTCTACTCCCTGTATTTAGACTAAACCTTCTAGGTAGATACTTATCCTTATCAATAGTTGCACTTGGTGTTGATCTTATCTGGGGATATACAGGTTTACTAAGTCTTGGACAAGGTATATTTTTTGCCCTAGGTGGATATTGTGCAGCAATGTATTTGCAAATAACCAGCTCTTCTGAATTCCCAAATAATATTCCTGAATTTTTTGCTTTATATGGTGTTGAAAAATTACCTTTTTTCTGGGGACCCTTTAGATCGCCTGTTTTTACCTTCTTCGCTATCTGGATAATTCCAGCATTGGTTGCTGGTTTAATTGGATTTCTTGTTTTCAGGAATAGAATCAAAGGGGTTTATTTTTCTATACTTACACAAGCTTCTCTTCTTGTATTCTTTAACTTCTTTAATGGACAACAAAAGCTTATAAATGGAACAAATGGATTAAAAACAGATGTAACACAACTATTTGGTCAGATGGTAGGCTCAGAGTCCATGCAAAGAATATTCTTTTGGATAACGGCCATACTAGTAATAGCAGCATGGTTTTTTGCAAAGTGGGTAGTCAAAGGAAGATTTGGGAATATCCTTATAGGAATAAGAGATGATGAACCAAGAGTTAGGTTTACAGGATACAACCCAGTTATTTTCAAGACGATAATATTTTCTATTGCTGGAGGTCTCGCCGGAATTTCAGGAGCTTTATATACCGTTCAGTCTGGAATAGTATCTCCTCAATTTATGACGGTTCCCTTTTCTATAGAAATGGTTATATGGGTGGCTGTTGGAGGAAGAGGAACTTTATTGGGAGCGATACTAGGAGCAGTTTTCATCAACTATGCAAAAAGTCTAGTAAGTGAAGCTTTACCTGCTAGCTGGATGTTTATTCAAGGAGGGTTATTTATCTTAGTTGTAACAGCTCTACCAGAAGGAGTTTTAGGTTGGATTCAAGGAGATGGGCCTAGGAATCTTCTTCAAAGATTTGGTTTGAAAAGGAAGATTGAAACCTATCCAAGCTTAGAAGTTACCAATAAGGAGGGGAATAATGAATAATAAAGATCTTCTAAACTTAATAGATATTACTGTTAGTTTCGAGGGTTTTTTAGCTCTCAACAAACTTAATTTAAATTTAAAGAATGGAGAATTAAGAGCTGTAATAGGACCCAACGGGGCAGGTAAAACAACATTTCTTGATGTGATAACTGGAAAGGTTAAGCCAACAAAAGGTGAAGTAATTTTCAAAGGAAAATCTTTAGTAGGTAGAAAGGAGCATAAGATTGCTCGACTTGGAGTGGGAAGAAAGTTCCAAAGTCCAAGAATCTTTGAAAATCTAACAGTTAAAGAGAATCTTGAAATATCAGTGTCAACCCCAAAAAGTCCCTTAAACCTTATAAATAAAAGTATTAAGGATGAGCAGCTTAATGAGATTGAACGTCTTATGAAGATTGTCAATTTGGCTCAAAAAGTTGATTCTAAAGCCGGTTCTTTATCGCATGGCCAAAAACAATGGCTCGAGATAGCCATGTTAGTAGGGCAGAAACCAGATTTAATGTTAGTTGATGAACCTGTTGCTGGTTTAACTGATGAAGAAACTGATCTTACAGCTGATTTATTAAAATCATTATCAGGAGAAAATACTGTAGTTGTAATAGATCACGATATGGAATTTATAAGAAGACTTGATAGTAATGTTTCAGTATTAAATCAAGGCACAGTATTATGCGAGGGGACAATGGAAACTATACAAAAGGACCAAAAAGTTATTGATGTTTATCTAGGAAGGCCAGAGGATTAGTTATGGAAAACTTACTTGAAATCAAATCATTGAATACATATTATGGCGAAAGTCATATTCTCAGAGATGTAGATTTAAATGTTCAATCAGGAGAAATGGTTTGTTTGATTGGAAGAAATGGAGTTGGCAAAACAACTTTATTGAAATCACTTATTGGTTTGTTAAGACAAAAAAAAGGCGATATTTATTTGATTGGCGAAAATATCAATAGAAAAGCACCTCATCAGAGGGCGAGGAAAGGAATGGCTTACGTTCCTCAAGGGAGAGAAATTATTCCATACCTATCAGTTGAAGAGAATTTAATGTTAGGAATGGAGTCGCTGCCAGGTGGATTATCTAAGAACAAGAAAATAGATTCATTTATTTATGAACTCTTCCCAGTCCTAAAAGATTTTCTACAAAGGAAAGGAGGAGATCTCAGTGGAGGACAACAACAGCAACTAGCTATTGCAAGAGCATTGTTGGGCAAACCTAAACTACTATTACTTGACGAACCAACGGAAGGTATTCAGCCAAATATAGTTTTAGACATAGAAAATGCAATAAATCAGATAATTAAAGATACAGGAATTGGTGTTTTATTAGTAGAACAACACTTGCATTTTGTAAGACAAGCCAATAGATATTATGCGATGCAACGAGGAGGTATTGTTGCTAGCGGAAATACTAGTGAGTTGAGTCAAGCAGTTATAGATAAGTTCTTAAGTGTTTAGATTAATTATTCTAGATTACTAAAAACTTTTATTCATTTTTCGCATCTTATTAGGTCAATACTGTTTGGATGTTCATTTATATACTTATTAAATTCCATTGCTAGTGTTCTAGCCTCGTAAGCGTCAGAAGCATAAAAACAATTTTCTAATCTTATATTTTGAAAATCACGGTAATGCACTGTATATGGCATCAACATATTATTTTTGTTCATTTTAATTTGCTATAAAGCAATTAATACATATTTCAACAATGCATACGTTCGTAAAATTAAAGCACTACTTTTGTTGTTATCAAAATATATTCGCATAGATTATGTATTTAAAAATACTTAATGAAGAAAAAAAGTAATTAATCTATATTTTTTTATTTTTAGAGTCCTTCTTTTTACCTTCTATTAAAAAAACAAATTTAGATAAAATATAACCAAAAACTGGAAACCAAAACTTTTCATAAAAAAATTTCATAAAAAATTAAGCAGCTAATGATTGGTTATCTATAATTGCAGTCTTATTAATACGCTTCAAATCTATAGAATTAAATAAATGTTGCATAACCAAAAAGTCAAGTTCCCCTTTCAACAAATCAATATCTGATGAGAGTAGATCATCAACAAAATCATCAAAAGTTTCTGAAAGAGGATTCACAATAAAAAATTATTTTTGCCATTATCATCGCATTAACAACAAAAGTCAACCAAATTTGAATATTAATTTTTGAATTTTTTAATTAATGAATAAAGACTTAAAAATTAAATAATAAAAATAAACAAGCAAAATAACAGATTTAATATCAAGCTTAGGTTTTTTGAATTTAATTTCATTTATATTGCTTTTCTTAATTTTATATCTCTCTTGATTAGCAATATCAAAAAGACAATAGACATATTTGCTAAAAAGAAATTTAAAGAATTCATCATCAAACCATTTAATATATTTATAGCAAGACAATTGATGTGCCAATTCGTAAAGAATCACTTAAAAATTTTTAAAAGCGAAAATTTTTTAATCAATCAAATTTGATATTAATAGTTAATTTTAAATATTATTTTTTTATTAGCTCGAAGTAACCATTTTTATTTAATAAGTACTTATCAAACCAAAGGCTTAATAGATTGTCTAATCCTATTCCGTTCATTTTATTTATTTGTGAAGTCTTATAGTCTGAGAGTGCAAGCAATAAATACGGAAAAATCATATCAGAAAGACCTTTTGGCAGTTTTTCTAAAGGTAGTCCATGCGCTCTATCCCATAAAATTTGCATATCCTGAGAGAACAAAGAACTCCAATAACTAAAATTACAATATAACTTGTCTGGAGGGAGGAGATTTACAGATAAACCTGGGGGAGATGAATTCATTGGAAAAAATATTTTGAAGATTAATTGAATTTAGTTTTTGAAATGATGAAAATAATCTTAATGTACGAATATCCTATATACAAATTTAATTTAACGCACAGTGTATCACTTTGCAACACCTTATTAGGTGTTATATCTATCCATCATTTCCTGAAACTTTAGGAATGATAAAAACTTTTTATAAGTTTGCAAGTCAAAAGCCTCCTGATTCTTTTCATTTAAATGCGTTGATTTACTAGTAATAAAATGATTTCCTAAGTTAGTATCAATTGAGAGTTTTGCATTATCAGTAAAGTCACCAGAATTATCAATTAAGTTTTGTGCATTATCTTTATTTGATTGATATGATTGAGTTACTTTACCATTTGTTTTATTAAATATACCTCTTATAGAAAGTGCTTCTTCTACCAAAATACTTATTATTTTTGAATTACTTATATTGTTCTCTATGCTCAACTTTTCAATTATTCTCATAACATCCTCTCTAGGAATAAAACCAACTCTTTTTTTCTTGGTAGGCATTTAAAAATTAATTAAAGTTCAGCACTTGACTGTAATAAGTGTTGCACTATATTCATTATAAGTCAATTAAATTCTAATGATTTTACCAACGACCTTACTCTTAGGAGCCCTTGGATATCTTTTCTATACCTCAAAAAGAGAACTTTCACTAGATCACCATGACCTTATGGAAAACCAAAAAGAGAATGATGATTTGTATAAAGATTTGGAAGATCTATTTATTTAAAATTACTGCATAGATATTAAAGAGATATCAAAGAACTTTGTTTCTTGACTAAAGATATACAAAACCTTGAACATAATTAGAATTAGAGTATTAAAGCTATAAATTCAATGACTGTCCATCAAGATTACGAAATAAAAATCAATCTAAATGAATTGATCGAGAAGAGAATCCCATGTTGTGATTTGCTTCATCCAGATCATTGTTTAACAGAAAAACAAGTCTCTGAAATTGCTCATGATATTCGTATGGATTTAAATTTGCATGATCTTTACAAGCAAGTGGATCAACACATCATGAATTATGTAAATGCAGCAGGAATTGATAACAAAGATCATTGGGTTGAACCACATCTTCCAGATTTGGAGAGAGATTTAAAAGAAGAAGTTGGTATAGAATTTGATTAATTTTTCCTATAACAGAGATTAATAAATGTATTTTTTTTCTAAATCATCAATCAATTTATAAATACTTTTTGCTGATCTCTTTCTTTTCTTTAAAATTCTAAATACTGTAAATCCAATCAATACTCCAAAAATAGGTGTGAAAATAATAATTTCATGATTCATAACCATCAATACGATGCATATTATTAAAATTATTAAAAATTCTACACCAATAAAATAGGTACTTTATACAAATATCTTTCACCATAAAAAATTAAGATTCCTCATAGAAAAGTGAAAGAATTTAAATTTTTTGTAAATTATGTAGATATAAATTTTAATTCAATAAAGATAATGATTAATTATTTTGCTTTAACAGTAACTGAGATGGGGATCGGCAAGATAGAGTTAGCAGTTATTAGCACGGTAATTTTAGTATTTCCAGTTTTATTTGTTTATGCATCTAAAAACCTCGATGCCAAGGGGGTTTTCGAATGGATGATGGAGAAACCCAATGATTGGATAGGTAAAAAATAAAACTTTTACAATCTACATTTTTCTAGTTAAATTTTAAATTTTCTAATTTACTAAAAGGAAAATCATAAACTTGGCAATTATTTTCTAAATCATTAACTATTGAATTTTTTAATAGAGAATAATCTATAAACTTATTGAGTTTATTATTTTTAAATTCCTTATTAGTCTCTCCAATAGCAAATGCCAAAGCTCCATCATAAGAAATCCCGAATTTGGTAGTGTTGCAATAAGTTCTAGTGAACTTATTAGAAATCTTTTTAGTATACTTTTCAAGAGTATTAGAGGAATTATCTAATGAGTAAACTGGACTATTAAATAGAAGAAGCAAAGTTAAAATGAATATCGTAAAAACTCTTTTGATCATAATATTTCAAAATTTCAGGAATAATATAGTTTAGAATTTAACTTTGCGGACTAAGTTTTATTAAAAATATAGAAATTAAAATTGTTGAACATAAAAGTTATTTCATATTTTTGAAGATAAAAAATCTCTTAATGAGTACTTTAAAGTTTGAATTTTTTTTGGTAGTTTTTTTAAAAAACGCCTAAATGCTTTTGGCATAATAAAAATTCCTATCAATAATTAATATTTAACAAATAATACCTGGGTATTCAACAAATTATTATCCAAAAATAAGTAAATTAATTATTAAATATATGAATTGAGCTATGGAAATGTATTTGAACATGAATTATTGTTTAATTATGTATTAAATACAAATTAATATGGCTTTACCAGAACTTATATACGCTCCTGTAGATGGGGGAACAATACATAGATATGAGATTAGTGGTGGCAAGAGAAAATTCTTAAGGTTTATAGGTTGTTATTTAGGCCAATGTAATTTCCACAAAAATATTGATGATGCTATTGATTACATAAAAAATTTGAAAGAATCACAAAAGATACAAAAAACATGAAATAAAGATACATAAATAAAAGAGGGAATCAATATTTTTTAATAACTACATAATTATTGCTACAAATAATAGAGAATTTTCTTTTTATAAGAAATTGATTATTTACTTGGGTTATAGTTCCGAAAGATAAACAGTCAATTAAAAAAGAAATTAATTTATGGAAAACAGACAAATTAATTTTTTTAAATCAAAAGACTTTAATACCGTTCTTAAGCCATTTAAAAAAGGAACGGTAGTAAAAATTGACTCGTTAGATATTAGAGAAAATCAAAATGAATTAAAAATAGGTTTATTTGGTTGGTATGCAATTTGTCCTTCGAAAGAACTAAAAAAAAATAAGCTATATTATTTTTCACTATATGATGAGCCTCTTGTTCTTTACAGAGATGAAAATGAAAATGTTAGGTGCATTAAAAATATTTGTCCACATAGGGGAGCCTCTTTTTTTGAAGGATCATTATCAGATGGAGTAATAACCTGTCCATATCATGGAGCTAAATTCTCATCTGGTGGAAGCTGCCAAAATCTCGATAGAATAACCTGCAGACATATAGTAGATAATAACTACGATAACTATGCCAAAAGAATTCACTTATCTCAATACAAAGCGTTAGAAAAGAATGGATATATTTTTGTACATTTTTCTAAAAAATCTGACACTGATTTAAACAATATAAGTGAAGATGCGCCAATAAGTAATTACGAATTATATGAAAATGGTTTTACATATAAGGATTACGTATTTGAAGAGGTATTAGTTGACTTTAAATGTGATTGGTCAAGGATAATCGAAAATCACTTAGATATCCTCCATCTTTTTTGGGTTCATGGAGATACAATCCCTGATAAAGATGTTAATAAAAACGTTCTAGTTAGTTTTAACCAGAAAATTAATGTAACACCTCAATATATTGAAAGTATTTATTACTACAAGAATGAACCTACAAAAGAATTTATCCGGATAAAATATATACCACCAGGACGAATATTAATTTATAAAGGTGATCCCTCTACAGCAAGATATTTACAAGTTTTAGATCATATTCCACTAGGAAATAACAAAGCAAGAGTAATAGTGAGACACTACAGGAAATTTTTAAAAAATAAACTACTTAATAGCCTTGTATTGTTTAAAGAGAATCAAAGAAAGATTTTTTATAAGATATTCGATGAAGATTATATGATTTTAAAAACACAAACATATAATCACGATATGGGATTTATAAGTAAGGATGAAATAAAATTATTGGGAGAGGATAGAATAATAAATTATTTTTGGAAATGGTACAAAAAGTCTGAAGATAAAGATGAACCATGGAAAAATAATGAAAAAACCCAAAATCTTGATGTGTATGACAAAGTTATATTGAAATATCCTCCTGAGATAAAGAAATTAGAAATTGCAAATAATGTAGATATTATAAGGAAAACATTTGTAAGATTTGCAGCTCCGCTTATATTTTTTATGTTGATAATATAATTTATGAAGAAAGTAAATAGACCTTCATGGTTAAATTGGCTTTATCTTTTTATTTTTATTTTAAGCTCAATTCAATTGATTATATTTTGGAGTAATAAGATTTAGTGTTTAATAAATTTTGGTTTGACGCAAAAAATATAAATTGTTTTAAAAATGGCTTTAGAGTAATTAAAGATTTAAACTTAAAGATAGCCTACTCAGAAAATGTAATATTAATTGGACCAAATGGTTCAGGTAAATCAACCTTAATTGAAATAATTAATAGAAACATATATCCAGTAGAAGCTAATGAATCGAAACTAAAGATATTTGATAAAGAACTTATCAATTTATGGGAACTAAGAAAAAAAATAAGTACTGTAAATACTGACATAAAAAATAGAATAAATCCAAATTTACAAGTCTTTGATTTAGTTTTAAGTGGACTATATGGAAGATATTGCTATGTACAAAATAAATCCGAAAGAGATTCAAATAGGGTGGAAAAAATCATGAAAAAAATGAATATATCAAATTTATCTAAAAAGAATTTTTCCTATTTATCAGATGGAGAAAAACAAATTTCTCTCATTGCAAGGGCATTAATCAGAAAACCGGAAATCTTAATCCTAGATGAACCAATTGCAAATCTAGATTATAAATCAAAGTTTTTTGTAATTGATAAGGTTAATGAATTATCAAAATTAAATTCTAAAATTTTATGTGTCACTCATGATATATCAACTATTACAAAAATTTATGACCGGGTAATAATGCTTAAAGATGGCAGAATAATCGCCGATGGAGATCCAAATAAGGTTATAAACAGTGAAAATCTTAATAAGTTATATTGTATCCAAGCAGAGGTAACTAATAATAATGGAATTTGGAATATAAACAGATTAACTAAATAACAATTATAAAAATAGCAATAGCAATAGCAATAAATACTAATTTTTTACTTTTTAAAAAAGAATAGGATTTATTTTTAAATGAAGTTGATCCACATTTAGAACATACAATCTTACCTCCTAAAGATCGATCTGAGACTAATGAAGAACTTCCACAATTAAAACAAACTCTATTTACGCCCATCTAAAATAAAGTAATTAGTATTTCTAACTTAATTATATTCATAAATACTATGTAAAGAAAAACTTCATTTATGTGATGATAATGAGAATCTATTGCAATAAGCATTTTTTTAGTGCATAATTGATAATAATTCTCATTATCATATTTAAATAAATGAATTTCCATAGTTATGGAGAATTCCCTTCAAAATCAGTAAGGATAATAACTGGGCAATCCGTATTAATAGATCCTTCATCAAGACCAAAAGGTACATGCCTGGAAGTTGAAAGTGGAATTGCAAGAGTTTATTGTCCTTGTGAAGAAACTGAAGGGATGACACTTGCATTTTTACAATCAGGTGATCAATTAAGAACAGACCTTTTATGTAGCGAAGGTGTTTGCGTTGAAGCACTAACAGATTTGTCTTTTCATAGCAATGTAAATATTGATGAGAATATTGGTTTCGATGCAGTAAATGAATGGACTTTGCAACTCCTTAGGATTAGGCACTTAGGAAATGCAGAACAGAGATTACAAGCGTTATTTTCAATACTAGTAAATCGTCTAGGTAGAAGATGTGGTCAATGGTGTGAGTTACCTTTTAGGTTAACTCATGAAAGGATTGGCGAATTAATCGGTTCTACACGAGTAACATCAACAAGATTAATTTCGAAATTAAGATCATCTGAGTTATTAATAGCTCCTATCGGGATGCAAACAGTAAGTGTTGCCCCTTCTTTTATTGAAACATCGCCGCTATAAAAACATGAAGGAATCACAATCACTCACAAACAATTTATTAATGGAAGTCTATTTTTTATCGAATAGACTCAGAAATATCAAGCAATCCTACAAAACCACAGAAAATAAAGCATTGAAGGAAAGGTTATTTACTGAAAACAAAAATATTTTTAAAAGAGTTAATGAGATTTATAAAATAGCTGTACTCTTAAATAAAAATAAAGAGAAAATCAACTTTTCAAATTTACTTTTTGAAATAACTAAAAGGACATTGAATGAAAATAAATTTGAAAGTAATTTATTTTTTCTTTAAATCACTATCTATTAATAAGATTGCCGAAGGTTGATTTGAAGCAAACTTTACCTTTCCTAGGATGTTGGCAAATTCATCTTCTGATTGTGTTTGAGCCTCTATAATTGGATCTAAGAATACGTTAGTTCTTGTATCTGAAATTCTTTCTGATATGGAATAAAGTTGTTGTAGAGATGAAGTTAAATCAGCCTCCATATTAAAAGAATAAGAAATAAGCTCCTCTATAGAATCCCACGTTTGAACAGGTGCAGGAATTTCATCTAATTTTACGCTTTGTCCTCTTGCGATTAAATAATCTGCAAATTTCTGAGCATGTTCCATTTCCCCTTGTGATTCACTTAGAAAATGAGAGGCAAATCCATTTAAATCACGTTCTTGAAACCATAGATAAATAGAAAAATATTGAACATTGGCATATCTTTCCATTGTTAGATGTTCAAAAATGTTATCCAACAAACTTTTGTCTATCGGTTGAGCAACAGCTCTTCCAGATGGACCAAAATTAACTAATTTTTTTGTTTTTAAGTTATTTTCATTCATTTTCGTATGAGTATCTAAAAAAATAATACAACATTTTGTATAAATTAGTAATTAATAAATTCTTTAAATTAAATTAAATAATATGATAATGAAAATCACTCGCAATACTGTAAATGAATTTAGAGTACAGTTTTTCTGAACTGCTTTTAAGTAATAAAATATATAAAAATAAAAAAAAGAAATGTAAAAAGAAAAAATGCTCTAATTGGAAGGGAGGGAAATGTAATTGCCTATAAATAAATTCTATATATATACCTTATGTGCTCCAGGATATAAAAAATAATAACTATTTTTATTTATAAAAAGAGAACATTTATCACCATTATTTAAGAGATTATTAATATCAGTTCTAACCCGCAATATGTTTCCATTAATAGTTACTTTATATATAAGAAATTCTCCAAGAAATTCTTTAGATATCACATTCGCATTTCCAGATTCTGATTTTTTAATTGAAATAAATTTAGGCGAAATTGACATACTTTTAATATTTGCAGATTGTAAAACTCCTGAACTATTTATTTCACCTAAACAAGACATATATGCATTACCATTTTTTTTGAGATTAATAATATTATTGCCCAAAATAAAACTACTAACAAATATGGTCTTGGGATTATTTAGAAGGTTAATTGGAGTATCAATTTGATGAATTTTTCCATCCTTCATAACAGCGACTTTATCGCAAATTGACATCGCTTCTTCCGGATCATGTGTAACCATCAATCCGCTTGCATTACAACCTTTTAGAATATTAGGGAGTTCACTTCTCAATTTTAGTTTGACATGCATATCAAGACTACAAAAAGGTTCATCTAATAAAATAAAGTTTGTACCTGGAGCAAGAGCCCTCGCAATTGCGAGTCTTTGTTTTTGGCCTCCAGACAATTCATGTGGGTACCTTCCAACAAAATTATCGAGACCGACAACATTTAATAAATAATCAACTCTAGATCTATCTTTTTTGTTTTTCAAACCAAAAATTACATTTTCCAAAACAGTTAAGTGAGGGAAAAGTGCATAGTCTTGAAAAACCATACCAATATTTCTTTTCTCAGGACTAAGAATTTTTTTCCTATTTGAAATTTCCGTATCATTTAGAGAAATCCTCCCTTTAGAAGGATATTCGAACCCCGCGATTAATCTTAAAAGAGTAGTTTTTCCGCAACCAGAAGGTCCAAGCAACCCTAACAATTCGCCGTTTTCAATTTTTAGATTAATTTCGTTTAATATCCAATTTGAACATTCTCGCTTATCGTATTTATGATGCAAATCATCAATTATTAACGCATCATTTTTCACTAAGTTCTTCTTATTCAAATATATTAAGTTAGCAGAAAATATTCACCTAAAATATTCCATGTATAATTTTATACACCATTTAATTTTCAAATTTAATGAGAAAGTCTGAAAGAGCAGAAATAATACGCAAGGAACTCAAAAAGCTATATCCATCGCCTCCAATACCCCTTGATCATACAAATGCATATACTCTTCTAGTCGCCGTAGTTTTAAGTGCTCAATCAACAGATAAAAAGGTTAATGAATTAACAAAAAACTTATTTAAAGTTGCAGACAATCCAGAAAAGATGATGCAGCTAGGTATTAATGGCATTTACGAATACATAAAATTTTTAGGTCTATCTAATCAAAAATCAAAAAACATCTATAACTTATCTAAATTATTGATTGAGAAGCATAATGCTACGGTCCCAGATTCTTTTGAGAAGCTTGAATCTCTTCCAGGGGTAGGTCATAAAACAGCATCAGTTGTAATGTCTCAAGTGTTTAAAATACCTTCATTCCCAGTAGATACTCATATACACAGGTTGGCGCAAAGATGGGGCCTATCAAATGGCGATAGCGTAGTTCAAACAAGAAAAAGACCTAAAAAAAATATTTCCTATTAATGATTGGAATACTTTACATTTGCAAATAATCTTTTATGGCAGAGAATACTGTACTGCAAGAGGCTGTGATGGAACAAAATGTTATTTATGTCGCACTCTTTATCCCAAAAGAAAAAAGAAATTTATATGTAAAAAGCCTTAAAAAATATATAAAATATTTAAATTAGTTTTTAATCATGAAAATAGCAATTACTGGTGCATCGGGGAAAACAGGTTATAGAATTTCCGAAGAAGCAGTTAAGAAAGGATATAAAGTAAGGCAAATCATCAGAAAGAATTCAAAAGTCTCAGCAGGACTAGAGCGTTTAGAAACAATTAGGGTTTCATTAGACAATAAAGGGGGACTTGATGAAGCATTTAAAGATATTGATGCCTTGATAATTGCTACTGGAGCGAGAGCATCATTAGATTTAACTGGTCCTGCAAAGGTTGATGCATTAGGTGTATACAGGCAATTAGAGAGTTGCAAAAGAGTTGGTATTAAAAGGGTTATTTTAGTTAGTTCCCTTTGTACTGGTAAATTATTTCACCCATTAAACTTATTTGGATTAATTCTTATTTGGAAGAAATTAGGTGAAAACTTTCTACGTAATTCAAATTTTGATTGGACTATTATTAGACCTGGAGGATTAAAGGAAAATGAAGATATTAAATCAGAAAATATAAATTATTCAAAAGAAGATACTCAAATTAATGGATCAATCCCAAGAAGATTAGTTGCGCAATGTTGTATAGATTCTTTAAAAAACAAAGAATCCATAAATAAATTAATAGAAGTTACAAGTTCGAATGATAATAAAAAGATATCTTTTAAAAAAGCTATGCAAATGATTTAAAAGATGTAAATATATAAATTAAAACTATGAAAATAAATCCCAAAATTGACGCATTACAATTAATGCTTACTGATTTAAGAACTAGAAATGAGCCAATAAGACATAAAGCTGCATTTAAAGGCTGTCAACCAGAATTTCAAAGTCTTGTATCAAGATTAATAAAGCAGTTAGAGGAAGAATTAGTTGCTGAAAAACTTACTAACCGAGATAGTTAAAAAAATTAGATTACTTAAATGAACTTAAGTTATCTAATTTTGCTTGTTCTGAAAGTTCATCATATCCTCCAAAAAATTTATTATCCAAAAATATTTGAGGGAAAGTATTATGGCTACTTTGAGCCATTACTTTTTTAAAGCTCTCATCATTTTCTATTAAAGTAACTTCATGAGGGATAGATAAAGAATTAAGCAACCTAATTGCTCTTTTAGACCAAGGACAATCCTTTAAAATATATGCTTTTACACGTGATTCATTTTTTAATAAATCATTACTTGAGATATTAATAATTTTCTGTTCAAAAGAAAGTAATAATATATCAGTACCTTTTTTTACAATGCAACCCTCCTCAAGATGACCGCCAAAGACATTACATCCCTCATCTGCAAAACTCAAATGTAAATGAACATCTCCTTTATTAAAATGTCCGTTTAAAGAAACTATCTCTAGATTTCCCTCAAATTTATTTATCTCTTGATTACCTGGGCATTGAATACAAACTGTTCTAAGATTACCAACCACTCCAGAAACATACCCATATAAATTATTCGATAAAGAATATTCTTTAATTGAATTTATCAAATCAGATTCTGGAGATAGCTTTAGGCTATGAGGCTGCATTAGATATTAGATATTAGGAATAGTTTTGTAATATAAAACATCATCATCCATAATGAGAAGTTGAGTTTATAATCTTTAGGAATCAGATTTAAATTAAATTTTAAAATCTAGCATCAAAAACTATTTAAAATTTCTACTAAAAATTTAAGTTTGTTGAGAGTGTAATATATTTTTATATACAAAAATTAACTTGTTATTAAAAAAAAATTTTAAAAATTTGGCATTGAATATTCCCAATTTATTATCAATATCTCGCCTTTTCCTTGTATTTCCATTAATACTTTTTTTAGAAATTAATAGACCAATTTATGTATTTATATTGATTATTATTGGCGGTTTAACTGATTATTTTGACGGGTTAATTGCAAGGAAATTTAATCTTAAAACCAGATTAGGAGCTATCCTAGATCCTTTAAGCGATAAAGTATTCTATTTAATTCCTCTGACCTTCCTTTGTAAAAATAATTTTATACCCTTCTGGTCATTGTCATTAATTTTATTTAGAGAATTAATTATCTCTAGCCTAAGGAACTCTACAAAAGACGGCTTACCAGCATCAATGTTAGGAAAATATAAAACATTTTTCTTTTTTATTTCAGTAATTACCTTTTTTACACCATTAAAAAATAGCTTATTGGATAATTTGGCTTTAATTTTTTATTGGCTAGGATTCATCCTGACTTTTGTGACTTTATTAGGCTATTTAAGAATTAAAAAGAATATTGTCTGAATTTTCATCAAACTCCTGACTCTTTTTATTATTAAAATCATTCACAAAACTATCCTTCAGACCATTAAGTAAATCAAAAGTTGGCGCCCACTCTAAATCACGTTTTATCTTAGAGATATCAGTCTGATAATGATTTAATCTAATTGGAAATCCCTTTCGAGACTTAGGATCTAATTTTTGATAATCAAATGTTCTTAAAGAAATCTCATTTTGGTTTAATCCAAGAACATTCGCACAGAAATAAATTAAACCCTTGATTGTTACTCCTTTTTCACCTGAACAATTGTAAATATTATTTTTGGAATTTTCAAAATTTATGCACCTAATCATTACATCAGTTAGATCCGAAACATGGCCTAGCTGAGTAATTAAAGAACCGTCCCCAGGAATTGGTATAGATTTTTTATTAAATAACCTTTCAAAAAACCAATTTTCAATTTTATTATAATTTCCTGGTCCATAAATGTAAGTAGGTCTAAAACTCGTAAAAGGAATTTTTTGGTTTTTTAACCAATTTTCTGTCTCAAACTTTCCTTTATGCCTACTTTCCGGATCAATTGGATCAACTTCGGATAAGGGTAATTCACAATTATCTTTATAAACACCTGCAGAGCTTACGTATATATATCTCTGGAAAGAGTTATCTAAATTCTCTATAAGAAGTTTGGTTTGTTCTAACTCTCGTCCAGAAATATCAAAAACAACATCATACTTTTCATTTCTTAGCTTGAAGATATCTTCTGAATTATTTCTATCACCCTTAATTAAATTTGTTTTTTCAGGATTACTTTTATTACCTCTTGTAAAAATATCAATATCATAATTTTTACTTAATAACTTTCCAACCAAAGACTTACCAACAAATCTAGTGCCACCCATTACAAGAATTTTCATATTCGAAAAATATTTAACTGAAGTAGTAATCTTAAATAGAATTACATATTGAATAGTACTACTAATAAGTAATTAATGAAAAGGATGATTCTATGGACCTAATACCAGCAATTGATTTAATGAATGGTAAGTGTGTAAGGCTTTTTAAAGGCGACTTTAATAAAAGAAAAGACTTCACAAAAGAGCCTCATGAGCAAGCTAAATTTTGGGAAAGCGAAGGAGCAAAATATATACATATAGTTGATTTGGATGCTGCAAAAACTGGATCCCCAACAAACGATAAATCAATAAAAAAGATTGCAAAAACAGTTAACATACCTATTCAAATAGGTGGGGGGATAAGGTCTCAAGAAAGGATAGAACAATTATTTTCTTATGGTATTGAGAAAGTTATCATGGGAACCTCTGCAATAGAAAATAAAGAACTAGTTAAAGACTTATCAAATAAATTTCCTGGAAGGATAATTGTTGGAATAGATGCAAAAGATGGAAAAGTGAGTACAAGGGGTTGGCTTGAGCAATCTAATATTTTGGCCACAGATCTAGTAAAGGAGTTTTCTTCATTTAAAATTGCTAGTTTTATTGTTACAGATATAAATACAGATGGGACTTTAGAAGGGACAAATGAAGAATTCATAAAAAGCATACTTGAAATTACAGATATTCCAGTAATAGCCTCAGGCGGTGTTGGTTCAATTTCTGATTTATTATCGTTAGTAAAATTTGAAAACTCTGGACTCTTTGGAGTAATAGTAGGTAAAGCTCTATATGAAAATAAATTCACAATAAACGAAGCGAATAATGTATTGTCAGCAGAGAGATTAAATGACTTTGATTTAAACACAAATTACTACGCTTAAAAGAGTATAAAAATTCTATTAAGGCTGGTGTTTGCAGGAATTGTTAGTTAATTTTGAATAAGAGATAAGAAATCTAGTCTTGGAATTAATTTCAAAAAAATCAATATTGATTATTGCTCCAAGCTTAATAGCAGAATCTTTATCGCTTAAGTTAACATCACTAGACCAAAATTTAGAAATTAATTTTAATAATGGAACAGGTGATAAAACTCCAGATTTAGTTATATGGAATGTTCTTAATTTCCAATCAGAAGATCTTGTAAGGTTAGAGTTTTTAAAATTAAGAGAAAGATATGATGAGTCAAATTTTCTTATAATTCTCTCTGGCGAACTTGTTTATGAAGCAAATAACCCTCCATCGTTAAATGCTGAAGGTTTTCTTTTAAATCCCAGTGCAGAAAAAGTTCTTGAATCTATAGATACCATTTTAAATGGAGGAAGGGTATTTGATATTGAAAATAATTCCCGAGTTCAATTAAACAAAAATAAGCCTCTCTCTTTTAGTCAAAAAATTCTAACTTCAGGTCTTAAACAAATCGATTCTGAAATTAATCATATATTCAAATATGTCAACTCTGATTCAACACCAGAATTTTATAAATTCATTTTAAAAGGAAGATTAAGAGAACTTATTACTGCAAAATCTTTTCTAATTTTCTTATGGGGTAATTCACTAGAACTTTATACAGAGGCGGTTTACACTGAAAATAAAATTAATCTTGAAAATAAGAACACTGTTTTCATAAAAGATAAAAACACCGCAGAAATATGGAATTTGATTTTAGATAGACTAAAAGAAAGGTATAGCTCAACTAACTTACAAGTTGAATTTAATAATTCATCATTAATTCTCTCTGGAATAAAGAAAGAATTCATTTCGCGACTAATTTGCAAAATGTTAGATGAGTTAGATAATTTAGTAAAAAATATTAAGGAAAACTATAAGGAGAAAGATTTTAAAGATGATTTAGATTCTCTTATAAAAGAACTTAAAGTTAATACAATTTCAAATATCACAGACAGTTATTTTCGATTAAAAAAAGGAGGCGAATCTATTTCAATAAATGATTTTATCTATAGTGAGGTAAGTTGCGAAGAGATAGATAGAGAATCACATGAATCAATAATGTTTATTGAGCCAATTATTAAAAATGAAGCTCTTGACTATGATGGGAAATTACTCCCTCTATATGAAACAGAATCGTTTTTGATCCTCGAAAATATAATTTCAAATTGGACAATAAGGAACTGTAATTTATTAGCCTCTGAAATCTTTAATATTTGTTCTTCTTGGCCTGAATTAAGAACTGTACTTATAAATCCCGAATTACAATCGACAAGAAATTTTGAAAGATTTAGAAATAATATTAATAACTACAATCGCTGGCATGACTATATTTATATGCCTATCTATTTGTATGAGAGTAAACGAGAATATATTGATATTATTGATAAAAAATTTACCCGTTACTTTAAAAATGAAAATAGGGAGAAAGAATTAGAGAATCTAGAATGGCTACAAAAACAAGTTACATTGTTAGTTGAGATAAGAGATGCAGTAGCACCGCAGTTAGAAGTTGCTGTAAAATATATCGGTAATCTTTTTGTAACTTTCCTTACAAAGGTCGTTGGCAAAGCTATTGGTTTAGTGGGGAAAGGAATCCTTCAAGGATTAGGAAGATCAAGTTCAAAGTAAGTTTTTAAACTTTAATGAAAATAATTCAATGGATCCTAATAGCATTAATTTTCTTAAGTCCATATAAAGCAAATGCATCTAGAGATTCTGATAGTTACGATGGCAACATCTTTCCTATATACGCGGGAAATGGGGCAATAGTTCCTCCCCAGACAACTCTTCAGGAATCATTAAAAAATAAAAGAGTAGCAGTTTTATTTTTTTATCTTGACGATAGCTCAGATAGTAAAGCTATGGCTCCGATAATATCTGGTTTAGATTTGATATGGAGAAATAATATAGATATCATTGCTCTAACTACTGATGAATTACAGGATAAAGAAAAGTCTGATCTTAGAAATGAACCTAATTATTATTGGAACGGATTAATTCCACAAACCGTGATTTTAAATAGCGATGGTGAAGTTAAATTTGATGAAAATGGAATGATTAATATCGATGAATTAAACAAAGTTATAGGAGAACTAAAAGGAATTAATATAGAAGATACGACATTTTCTGTAGAGAGTTTTAATGAATACAACAGTATCATTTCTGAAAAAAAAGATAAAAACAAAAATTAATTAAAAAATGATATTAATAAATATCCTCTTATTTCTTTTATTTTTTTTAATTCTTTCAGATTTATATATTAAAAACTCACCCAAATCAAAATTAAATCTGGTACCTATAAATTATAAAATCAAAAAAAAAGATGGTTTAAACGAATTAATTATTGATTTAAAAATAACTAATAAAAGTAAAACCAAAGAGACGATGGTATCTAATATAAATTTTGAATTAGATTTTTTTAAAAATAAAGGTAACGAATATTCCCAAAATTTTAATTATCAAGAAGATATTTATATATATGAAAATAATAAAATTAAGAATTTAAATAATTACTGGCCAACAACAATTATCAAGTCAAATTCAGAATTATTTGTAAGAATCATATATAAATTTAGCAATAATAATTTTAGAAAAAAAATAAAATATTTATGGTTAAAAGTATTTTGGGAGAACTATGGACATTTTGGTATTTCAAATAATGAGGATTGTTTTTTAATTAATTTAGATAGTCAAAAACAAAGGCCGAAAGAAGTTTCTGAAATTACTTTAAATAATAAATATAAAGCTTTTGCTATTAAAACTGATATACTTGGTTGCTTTGATAATCCAGTAAGTACTGTGATTGAATACTGTAAAGGAATTGTAGAAAAAAATGATATTTTAACAATCGGCGAGAGTCCGCTAGCGATTATGCAAAATAGATATATTTCCCCTAAAAATTTAGAATATAGTTTATTTTCGAAAGCTTTATGTTATTTTTTTCACCCTACAAGCAGTCTCGCAACAGCTTGCGGAATGCAATTATTAATAAATAGAATCGGAGTCACAAGAATAACCTTTGCACTATTAATTGGATTTCTCTTCAAATTATTTGGTATTAAAGGTATGTTTTATAGGTTAACTGGTTCAGAATCATCCCTCATTGATGATATAAGCGGCACAGTTACACCTTACGACAAGAGTATAGTTATGGGTCCTCTCAATTCGGATTTATTTTGTAAGGAGGTCTCGAACTATCTAAATATAGATGTTGCTGTTGTCGATGTTAATGATCTTGGAGGTGTGAAAGTCTTAGCAAGTTCAAGTAAAAAAGTAAATAAAATACTTAAAAGAAACTTATTATCTAATCCAGCTGGCAATGGAGATGAAAAAACCCCTATAGTATTAATAAGAGAAAAAAAGTAAATGAAAAAAGATACCTCTTATTCTTTTCAATCTAAAAAAGGAATGGAAGTAACTTTTGAAGAACTCCATATACGGCACATTAATCTTTTAATAGATATTAAAAATAAGGAATTGAATAATTGGTTTTTAAAGATGGCAATTATCAATACCTTTGATGACTTAAAAATCTTCTTGAATAATCTTAAGAAAAATAAAAATAAATGCATAATTGCTATATATGGAAACGAAATTATCGGTTATTTGAACATTTTCCCATTAAACAAAAAAGAGACTTGCTTAAAAATATCTAAGCCCAAGTTGATAAATAGCAAGTGTTCTTTAACCGATAAACAATTAACTTTAGGATTGATAAAAAAATCTATCTCAATAAAAGAAACCAAAACTTCAAGTTGGATAATTAATTCAGATATAAATAATGTTGACCTCATATCAAACTCAAGAGAATTAGGCTTTCAACCTTTAGGAGAGATAATCCTTTGGGATGGATCTGATCTAAATAAACCTAACAATCAAAATACAAATGCCTATACATTAATTAATGAATTCCAAAACATAAATAAACAAAATATATTAAAAATAGTTAATTTCATAAGATCAAATCAATCTCCCTTAATAAGAAATATTTTAGATTTTGATCAAGAGGATATTCTTAAAAGAAATAACTCTAAGAGTGGTGCCTTAATATATGAAAATTCAGTTTTATGTACAATTTTAAAAGATATTAATTATCAAAAAGAAGAAATTTATACTTTAACTATAAGTAGATATTGGGATGAGAGATTCAATTCAATTTTAAAAGAATTTATAAAAAGATTTTTTGAAAAATCACCTGTTTCATATTTAAAAACCTATAAAAAAAATTCTCAATTAAATGTTTTTCTCGAAGAGTGTAATATCAAAGAAAAAAATCAAGAAATAATTCTTATTAGGAACACAATAATTAAGAATGAGTCCAAACAAGTAAATATAATAAATCAATCTTTGGAATCAATCTTTGAAAAATTAAGTCCTCAAGGTAATCCATATCCATCTCCTTTTCCATTAAAAACAAAGTGAAATTTTGCAAACCCAAACCCAAGTCAATTTTGAGTTTGGATATAGGTACCAAAAGAATAGGATTAGCTTATTGTGATCCCCTCTGCATAACATCAAATATACTTCCAGCAGTGAAACGATTTGCAAATAATCAAGAGATTAAAATCATTAGAAATTATATAAATGAATTTAATTTGACTGGTTTTATCGTGGGTATACCGCTAGATGAGAAAGGTCAAATGACCACTCAAGCTATTGACTGTAAAAATTACGGTAAATTACTTTCAAATGAATTAAAGCTTCCATTTTCTTATGTCAACGAACATAGTTCAACTTGGGAATCTTCAGAAAGATTTGGAATAAAAAAAGATAAATCCGGATTGATTGATAGTTTTTCAGCAAAAATAATACTTGAACAATGGATCGAAGAAGGTCCTGAATTAGAAGAAATAGCTGGTAAACGTCAGATAAAATATTAGTATTAAAAAGGATAGATAATTTTTAAATGAAAGAAGCCAATTCAAATGATAATTATGATGCACAGACTCTTTTATTAAATGACTCAAATGGAAACGAGCTATTTTGTTATCTTGAACAATTAGTAAGTGTTGAAGGCCAAGAATATGCTTTATTAACCCCAGTTGATACTCCAGTAAGTCTTTTTAAGATAAATGAAAAAGATGAACCTGAACTGATTGAGAAAATAGATAAAAATGAACAAATACTAAAAAATGCTGAAGCAGTCCTTCAAGAACATGATTTAAGACTTATCAGGTCAGCAGTTACATTAACAGTATCAGGAGAACTTGAAGAACCAATTTACGATGAATTAGAAGAAGATTACGTCGATGATGATAGTGAGAGTTATGAATTGCTCGTTAACTTTAATCTTTTTGACCAAGAATATGGCTTATATATACCACTAGATCCTTTTTTTATTGTTGGTAAATTAAAAGACAATGGTGCCTTATTAGTTGAGGATGATGAGTTCGATAAAATTCAACCTTTGATTGAAACTGAGCTTGAAAAAAGTAGTTCTTAAATTAAATGAGATCTATCCTAAATGTCAATTGGGATTCAAACTTACCAATATATAATATTTCTCAATCTGAGTTGCAAAAAAAAGGAATTAATTCTTTATTGCTAGACGTGGATGGGACTCTAGTAAATAGAAAATCAAATATGATCCCAAAAGCTGTAAAAAATTGGATCATAGAATCTAAAAAACTTTTCTCCTTATATCTAATAAGTAATAATCCATCAAAAAAAAGAATCGAAAAAATAGCGAAAGAATTAAATTTAAGGTATAAATACAATGCATCAAAACCTAGAAAAAAAGTAACTTTGTCTGCTATCAAAGAAATTGGCAGAGAGCCAAAAAATATAGCCATTATTGGCGACAGAATTTTTACAGATATTATTGTTGGTAATAGATGTAATATAAAAACAATATTAGTTAAGAGATTAAATAGAGATGGCCTGCCTATAAAATTTAATTTAACTTTGACAATAGAAAAATTAATTTCTCATTTTATAAAATGAAAACTTGGGTTATAAAAATTGGTACTAGTATTTTAAGAGGAACAGAGGAAACATCTACAGAAGAAGTTATTGAAAACCTTTCTAGATCCTTTACAAGTTTTCTTTCAAAAGGAAACAAGTTAATTTTAGTAACTAGTGGAGCCGTTGGATTAGGCTGCCAAAAGTTAAATATTAAAACAAGACCAAATGATTTAAGTACACTTCAAGCTACTGCTGCAGTAGGTCAAGTTAATTTAATGTCCTTATACGATAAAGTATTTAATAAATTAGGTCTTAATATTGCTCAAATTTTAATAACTAAAGCTGATTTCAATTCACGAGAATCCTTTAATAACGCTTCTAAAACTTTAAAAAGATTAATCGATTTGAATGTTATTCCAATAGTAAATGAAAATGATACCGTAGCAAATGAAGAGCTTAAATATGGAGATAATGATACCCTCTCTGCTTTAGTTGCCTTGGCTATAAATGCTAACAAGCTTATTTTATTAACCGATATTGAAAATCTATACTCAAAAGATCCACGTAATAATAAAGATGCGCAACCTATTAAAGAAGTTCATAATAGTGAATTAAAGGAAATTAAAGATAAAAATATTCTAAACTCAAATAATGAGTGGGGAACAGGAGGAATTTCTACAAAATTAATTTCTGCAGAAATTGCAACAAAAGGAGGAGTCGAAGTCCAACTAGTTGATGGAACTAATAAAAAAAACTTAATTGAAATATTTAATGATAATAAAATTGGAACTTTATTTTATCCAGTAGAAAAACCTATTGGAAACAAAAAAAGTTGGCTTTCACACGCAATTCAAACAGTAGGGAAAATTACTTTAGATGAAGGCGCTTCTTTTGCAATTAAAAAAAAAGGTGCCTCACTTTTAGCGGTTGGTGTTAAGAATGTAGAAGGAAACTTTACGATTAATCAGGCAGTTAAAATCGTAAATACAAATGATAAAGAAGTTGCAAAAGGTTTAGTATCAATAAGTAGCGACAAATTAAGAAGTATCTTAAATAATAAAGAAAATAACAACTCCTCGATAATTGTCGTTCATAGAGATGTTCTTGCTCTCTCTTAGAAAAAATTAAAACTGAAAAATGCTTTTAAGTGATTTAGTTGATCTAATAAAAAAAGGAAATTCAAATTTTATTAGTGCCAATATTTTCGAAGATTTAAATATAGATGATGCTGCCTCATTAGATGCTGCAGTTAAACATCAAATATCTTTTTTAGAAGAAAATAATATACTTAAAGAAAAATTAGATCAAACTAAAGCATCAGCAATAATAACTACTAACAACGATGAAATCGTTAGTGCCCTAAAAAAACTCAATATATCTAACATAATCGTTAAAAATCCAAGAATTGCATTTGCAGAAGTATTGGATTATTTATATAAAACTATCAATTTCAAACCAGGAATTCATGACTCAGCAGTTATAGATAAAACAGCAATAATTGGAGCAGATTGCCATATTGGACCTAATGTCTATATTGGGGAAAATACCGTAATTGGAGACAATAATCATATTCTTCCTGGATCATCAATTTTAGGCAATGTTCAAATAGGAAATAATAATATAATTCATCCAAATTGTGTTATTTACGAAAATACCACTCTAAAAAATAATTGTGTAATTAATTCAAATTCTGTTATTGGATCAGAGGGATTTGGTTTTATTCCTGAAAATGGCAAATGGGTAAAGATGCCGCAAAAAGGTGGTGTAAAAATAATGAGTTTTGTAGAAATTGGAACTAATTGTTGTATTGATAGACCCGCAGTTGGATTTACTTTTATTGATGAGGGAACAAAGTTGGATAATTTAATACAAATAGGTCATGGCGTAAAAATTGGAAAGAATTGTGCATTTGCAGCTCAAGTTGGTATCGCTGGAGGCGCAAATATTGGAGATGGTGTTATTTTGGCAGGGCAAGTAGGAGTCAATAATAGAGTAAAAGTTGGTAATAATGTCATTGCGAGTTCAAAATGCGGAATCCATTGTGACATTGAAGATGGCAAGGTAATAAGTGGTTTCCCCGCGATGGAAAATAAATCATGGCTAAGGAGTTCAAGTATATTTAAAAAATTACCAGAATTAGCAAAAAAACTTAGACAATTAGACAAGCAATAATTTATTGTTCTATTAAACAAAAATTTAAATGAAGAAATATAAGATTGTTTTATTGTCAGGAGATGGAATTGGACCAGAGATTTCAGAAGTTTCAAAAAAAGTTTTAAAAAAGCTTTCAAAAAATCATAATTTCGATATTGAGATTATTGAAAAATTATTTGGAGGGATAGCGTATGAAAAATATGGTACTCCTGCTCCAGATGAGACACTAGAACAATGTAAAAAAAGTGACGCAGTACTTTTAGCATGTGTTGGAGATATTAAATATGATTCTCTTGCAAGAGAATTAAGGCCAGAAAGTGGGTTACTAAAGTTAAGATCTGCCCTAAACCTTTTCGCAAATATCAGGCCTGTCAAAATAAGAAAATCTCTATTAGATGCAAGTACATTAAAAAAAGAAATCGTTGAGCATGTAGATCTTATTGTTGTAAGAGAATTAATAGGAGGAATTTATTTTGGGAAACCAAGAGGACACATAACAAATACAAAAATCCCAAAAGCTTTCAATACGATGATCTATGATTCAACTGAAATAGAAAGAATAACCGAAATAGCAATAAAAATTGCTAACCAAAGAAATAAAAAAATATGTTCTGTTGATAAATCAAACGTTCTTGAGGTTAGTCAATTGTGGAGAGATACAGTTTTAAATATCACCTCAAAAGATAAAAATATATCCCTAAGCAATATGTATGTTGATAATGCAGCAATGCAATTAGTTAGAGATCCTAGTCAATTTGATGTGATTTTAACTAGTAATTTATTTGGAGATATTTTAAGCGATTTAGCCGCAATGTTAACTGGTTCTATTGGTATGCTTCCATCTGCTTCTTTAAACAATAATGGCCCAGGCGTTTTTGAACCTGTTCATGGTTCGGCTCCTGATATAGCTGGTAAAAACATAGCTAATCCTATTGCAATGCTTTTATCTGCTTCCATGATGTTAAAAATTGGATTAAATGAAGAAGAAGCTGCAGAAAATTTAGAAACTGCCATTGATAAAGTTTTATCAAAAGGATTTAGAACAGCAGATTTAGCTGATGGGTCTACTGAAGTTTTATCTTGCAGTGAAATCGGAGATAAAATAATGGATGAAATTTAAAAAAAAATTAATAAATAAAAAAATATTTTTAAGTAAAACATAAAGTTGGCATATGACCTGTCAGAATCATTAGATATTGTTTTTTAAAAATGTCAAAACGTCATCCAGTAGTTGCTGTAACAGGATCTTCAGGAGCAGGAACAAGTACAGTAAAAAGAGCCTTTGAGCATATTTTTGCCAGAGAAGATATTGTTCCCGCAGTTGTTGAAGGTGATAGTTACCACAGATTTGAAAGAATGCCTATGAAAAAAGCTATGGCAGACGCTCTTTCAAAAGGTGAAAATTTCTCACATTTTGGTCCAGAGGCTAATCTTTTTGACAAGCTAGAAGAACTTTTTAAAATCTATGGTGAAACTGGAGGAGGAAAGAAAAGATATTATCTACATAGTCTTGAAGAAGCAGAAGAACATAATACAAGACTTGGGACATCCCTAGAACCTGGACAATTTACTCCATGGGAAGATATTCCTGAGGGAACAGATGTACTTTTTTATGAAGGTTTGCATGGCGGGGTAGAAGGTGATGGATACAATGTTGCCTCTTATGCTGATCTACTTGTTGGAGTTGTTCCGATAACAAATTTAGAGTGGATTCAAAAAATCCATAGAGATAACGCAGAAAGAGGTTACTCAGCGGAAACTATTGTAGATACTATATTGAGAAGAATGCCTGATTATATAAATCATATATGCCCACAATTCAGCAAAACCGATATTAATTTCCAAAGAATTCCCACAATTGACACTTCTAATCCTTTCATATGCAGGAATATCCCAACTCCTGATGAGAGCTTTGTGATCATACATTTCAGAAAAGGGGCAAGAGAGAAATGGGGGATTGATTTTCAATACTTGCTTGGAATGATTAATGATTCATTTATGTCAAGTCCAACAAGTATCGTTGTAAATGGAGGAAAAATGGGATTCGCAATGGAACTAATTCTCACTCCAATAATTCATAAAATGATTGAGGAGAAAAATAAATAATAATTAATTTTCGATTATCAACGTAAATCATTATTTTTTAATTTTGAGAAGTTTTAAATCTAGAGGATCTCAAATTTTTATATATCTTTCTTGATAAAAGTACCTTACTTAGATTTAAATAGAAAAAACAGGTAACGTTGTGTCATTAATCGACTGGTTTGCCGCAAGGCGCAAAGATCAATTTGTTGGGAAAGTTTCCCAAGATACTGACGAAGGAGATGGATTGTGGGTTAAATGTTCTGAGTGTTCGCAAGTAGCCTATAGAAAAGACCTAATTTCAAATTTCAATGTTTGTAGTAATTGTGGACACCACAATAGGATTAATAGCGATGAAAGGATAAATATAATTGCTGATAAAAATTCATTTAAAGAATTTGATAGTTCACTAAGTCCTACAGATCCTTTAGGTTTTAAAGATAGAAGAGCGTATGCTGATCGAATTAAAGAAAGTCAAGCAGGTACAGGTTTAAGAGATGGAGTCGTAACAGGTATCTGTTCTGTGAATTCAATGCCTTTAGCATTAGCTGTTATGGATTTTAGATTTATGGGAGGATCCATGGGTTCAGTAGTTGGTGAAAAAATTACAAGGATAATTGAGAGAGCAACTTTGGAAAATTTTCCAATTCTTATTGTTTGCGCATCAGGCGGAGCAAGGATGCAAGAAGGTATGTTAAGTCTCATGCAAATGGCAAAAATATCTGGAGCACTAAAAAAACATAAAGAGAAAAATCTCCTATATATGCCCTTATTAACTCATCCAACTACTGGAGGGGTAACAGCCAGCTTTGCGATGTTAGGTGATTTAATTTTGGCGGAACCTAAAGCACTTATTGGATTTGCTGGAAGAAGGGTTATAGAGCAAACATTAAGAGAAAAATTACCCGATAATTTTCAAACAGCTGAATATCTGCTTGAGCATGGTTTTGTTGATGTAATTGTGAAACGAAAAGATCTCAAGGATACTCTGACTAAAATTTTAAAAATTCATGGTGTAAAAGAACTTGCAGAAGCAAATATATAAAATGAGTATAATTTCAAATTTCTTTTATTTTTCTTTAAGCCTTTTATTTTTTATTTTAAATTTTGCGCCATATTCTTATGGGATAGGAAATGTTGACTGGGTGCTACTAAAAGAGAATAGTGAAGGGAAAGAATGGCTTGATAAAGGCAGTATTAAGCCTTTTCCAAATGGTGAAATCAGTGTCTTAACAAAGTTCTTCAAAAATCCAACTAATTCTGATGATAATGGAGAGTTATCACTTTATGTAATGAGAATTAATTGCGATGAAAAAAAGTTTAAAGATACTTCCATAAATGGAATACCTCAATTCAATTCAAAATGGCAAACTTCAAATAATGATGAACTCATAGATGTTGTTATTGAAAATAGTTGTTCAGAGTTTATTAATGGATAAGAATGAATTCTAAAAATAAAAAATTAAAAATAGCAATTGCTGGACTAGGATTTGGTAAAAATGTTCATTTAGAGGCATTAAAAGAGTCTGATTACTTAACTCCTGTAGCAATTTATCATTACGAGAAAAAACAAAAATCGATATTAGAAAAAGAAACGGGCTTAGATTTTTTTCATGATTGGAATGACTTAATTAAATCTCCAGAAATTGATGGGATCATTATTGCTACCCCTCCTGAATCAAGATTTAAATTAGCAAAAAGCGCACTTGAGAACAATAAAAATTTGCTACTAGAAAAACCTGTTTCAATATCTTCCCTTGAAATTGAAGAGCTTCAGAGAATATCTTTGATTAATAATTTAAGCGTATGTGTTGATTTTGAATATAGGGCAGTACCTCTTTTCCTTCAGACAAAAAAACTTATTGATGAAAATATCTTAGGAGATATATATCTAGTCAAATTAGATTGGTTAATGGGCAGTAGATCCGACCCCAAAAGATCCTGGAATTGGTATTCATTGGAAGAAAAAGGTGGAGGAGTTATTGGCGCTTTAGGTACTCATGCATTCGATATGTTGAATTGGTTTTTTGGAGAAGCAATAAACGTGTCTGGCAAGTTAGCAACATCAATAAAAAAAAGACCTTTACCTAATTCATCTGATTTAAATGATGTTACGAGTGAAGATGTATGTTTAGCCAATATAGAAATATCAAACTACAGCTCAAATCTTGTTCCATGTCAGGTATCTTTATCATCAATTTCTAAAAATGGTAGAGGATTTAGTTTAGAAATATATGGAAGCGAAGGTTCACTAATTCTTAAAAGCGAAAACCAAAAAGATTATGTACATGGTTTTAATTTGAAATTTTCAAACAACGAAAATAAAATACAAAATCTAACTGCAGATTTAAGTTTTAATTTTGAAAAAACATGGACTGATGGAAGAATAGCTCCAGTTTTGAGAATTCAAAATTTATGGGCTCAGAGTATAATTAATGGAACACCTGTAATCCCAGGCTTATGCGAGGGACTTGCAAGTCATAAAGTTTGCGAAGCTATAAGAGAATCGTCGAAGAGCGGGTTAAATATAAAAATATAGATTTTGTATATCTAATTACGTGACATTTGATCCCTCTTTGTACTAAACTCGCGGAAACAAGTGCTTTGTATAGCATCTAACTTATTTTAATTATGGCCCTCGTTCCACTAAGACTACTTTTAGATCACGCTGCTGAGAATGGTTACGGTATTCCAGCTTTCAATGTTAATAATCTTGAGCAAGTTCAAGCAATCATGGAAGCAGCATATGAAACTGATAGTCCTGTAATCCTCCAAGCTTCAAGAGGGGCAAGAAATTATGCAGGAGAAATTTTCCTACGTCATCTAATCCTTGCTGCTACAGAAACATATCCTAATATTCCAGTGGTAATGCACCAAGACCACGGTAATGAGCCATCAACATGTTATTCAGCAGCAATAAATGGTTTCACATCAGTAATGATGGACGGTTCTCTAGAGGCAGATGCAAAAACACCTGCTAGTTACGAATATAATGTTGCAGTTACTAAAAAAGTAGTAGATTTTGCTCATTCAGTTGGAGTTAGTGTTGAAGGAGAGTTGGGTTGCTTAGGTTCATTAGAGACAGGAAAAGGTGAAGCGGAAGATGGTCATGGATTTGAAGGTGAACTTTCTACAGATATGCTTTTGACTGATCCTGAAGAAGCTGCAGATTTTGTAGCCAAAACAAAAGTCGATGCTTTAGCTATTGCTATAGGAACAAGTCATGGTGCTTATAAATTTACAAGAAAACCTACAGGAGAAGTTCTTGCAATAAGCAGAATTGCTGAAATTCATAAAGCACTTCCAAATACCCATCTTGTAATGCATGGATCTAGTTCAGTTCCTCAAGAATGGTTGGATATCATTAACAAATATGGCGGTGAAATCCCTCAAACATATGGTGTTCCTGTTGAAGAAATTCAAGAGGGAATAAGAAATGGAGTTAGGAAAGTCAACATTGATACTGATAACAGACTTGCTTTCACTGCCGCGGTTAGAGAGGCAGCATTTGCTGATAAGGCAAACTTCGACCCAAGACATTTCAACAAGCCTGCCAGAAAATACATGAAGCAAGTTTGTCTTGATAGATACAAGCAGTTCTGGTGCGAAGGTCAAGCAAGTAAGATCAAACAAAACAGCACTAATTATTTTGCTGATCTTTACGCAAAAGGTGATTTGGATCCAAAAGTAAAAGCTACTGTTTAATTTCTTCCAAAATTAAATAAAAAAAGACCCCCAATTATGGAGGTCTTTTTTTTATTTCAATATTAATGATTTTAATGTAAAGAGACCATCAGTCCCACCAATTGTCTCGTCGCATGCTCGCTCTGGATGAGGCATTAAACCTAGAACATTTCCCTTCTCATTAGTTATGCCTGCGATATCGAATGAGGATCCATTGGGATTATTTTTATATCTTAAAGCGATCAACTCTTTATCTACAAGTTTCTTTAAAGTATCAGAATCACAATGATATCTTCCTTCCCCATGCGCTATTGGCAACTTAATTGTTTGTTTTTCATCTACATTATTGAACCAACCTCCTTTTGAAGAAACTATATCAAGTTCAACATCATCACAGATGAAATTAAGATTTTTATTTGCAGTAAGGGCACCAGGCAAAAACCCTGATTCTGTCAAAATTTGAAACCCATTACAAATTCCTAAAACTCTTTTACCGCTTTTAACAAACTCATCCAAGGCATTTATTAATGGAGAGAATCTCGCAATTGCTCCGCATCTTAAATAATCACCATAGCTAAATCCTCCGGGTAAAACTATTGCATCTACATCACTTAAATCTGAAGACTCATGCCACAAGTATTTTGTTCTTATGTCTAAACAACCTTCCAATGCCCATGAAACATCACGATCACAATTAGAACCAGGGAAGACAACAACTCCTACAGTAAAATTATCCATCTTATAATTTTTCTAGTGAATACTCATAATCTTCAATAACAGTATTTGCGAATAACCTATCACACAATAAATCAATTTTTTCTCTTACTTCATTTTCACCATTACCTTCTATTTTTACCTCAATCATTTTTCCTATACGTAATGATTTAATTCCCTCGGCTCCAAGTTTTATAGAAGCAGATTTGGTAGCTTCTCCTGCTGGATCTAAAACTGAGGGTCTTAGTCTTACAAAAACTTTTACAGCAAATTGGTCCAATTAAAAATTAATTTCTACTAGAAGATTAGTTTAAATTTTTATAAAAAGTACTATTGATTAATAAACAAATATTTTTACCTCAAGGTTTTCTGAGTAATTAAATGTTTATGAAGCCTCTACCAAAACAAACTAAGCAAGTTCTTCTTGAATTTTCATGAGTTTTGAAATTTCCTGCGCCTCCACATTTTGAACATTTTATTTTATCAATTGATGTAACGTCGTCAGAGATTATTTGTTTTAAAGCAATTTTTGGATTTTCCATATTGGGCTGTCTACTGTAGTAAGTATCCCGACAGCTAACTATAAAGTCAAATTGCTATTTTTGGATCACTTAAAATCTTAAATTTCTCTTTAATTTTTCTATTGAAAGTTTTTATAGATTTTTCATCAAAAGAAATTATTACTAATTCAAGCCCAGCATTATCATTTGGTCTCCAACAATTGTCTGGAGCTTCTTCAAACCAAGTATTAATTTTCTTTCCGACAATTTGTATTTGTAAAGGTAATGATTTGTTTGGTATCCAAATACGTCCTTTTATTCGAAGAATGTTTAGTTCATCCAAGATTTTTGTCATCTCCTTTTCAAAGTCATTTTTTTCAAGGAAATAATTTAATTTAAATGAATCTGATACAAGCTCAACATGATTATGGTCATGTTCTTCAGTTAAAAATTCTTTATAAGTCTCTTTTTTTAAATTAAAGTCGAATAGATAGTTTAAATCAATTTTGCCGTTCTTAGATTTAAGGACTGGTGTAGATGAGTTTAGACTTCCTTGAATTTTATTTTTTACAACGTTAAACTGATCATCATTTAAGATATCTGATCTTGAGACTAAAACGATATCAGAAACTTCTAGTTGCTCCTCAAAAAGTTCATCTATAGTGGCGTTGTGATCAATTTTATCTGTTTCATTATATTGTTTTGTTATTTTATTTAAATCATTAATTGGTGAACCATTAAGCATTGATTCTCCATTAACGATGCCAACAACAACATCAAGGTAGATGGAAGACCTAATCTCAGGCCAATTAAGTGCTTGAATTAAGGGAATTGGTAGTGCCAAGCCACTTGTTTCGATAATTATTGATTCGATAGGAGGATTAAATTCTAGGAGAGCTTTTATTGATGGAACAAAATCATCTTGAACAGTACAACATAAACATCCATTATTTAATTCGATAACGCAGTCTTCTTCAGATTGATCACATTTATCACAACTTTTAATCAAATCACCGTCAATTCCAACATCACCAAATTCATTAATTATTAAACCAAATTTTTTATTACTTTCTTTTAATAGATATCTTAGAAAAGTTGTTTTACCTGAGCCAAGAAATCCCGAAACAACTATAACTGGTATTTTTTTTTTCATCTTTGATGATTAACAACCCAAGCTATATTCTGTACTCTCTCCTGTAGAACTATTTGTGCCATTAGCAATCGCACATAGTTGTTTTTGTTGTGTACGACTAAGAACAGCATCAGTAAAATCTGCACCATCTATTTTTGCTCCTTCAAAATTGCTCTCCATTAATAAAGCATTTGTAAAGTTAACATCCGAAAGATCCGCATTTGTAAAGTCTGTTGCGTAAGCTAGTGCATCTCTTAAATTGGCTCCAGTAAACTTTGAGTCTTGCAATTTACTATTATTGAAAACCGCCCCCTCTAAATTACTTTCACTGAAATTAAACCCATTCAAATCAAACTTAACGTATTCGTTACCGCTTAAGTCTTGACCATGCATATCTGGCTCTAAATTAAGGTCTTGCTGGTTTCTAATCTCAGGAGGTCTTTTAGCCCATGCAGAATTTACAGAATTAAAAAATAAAATCCCAACGAATAATAAAGTAATTAGTGCATTCTTTAGTGAGTGAGAAACAATTGATTTAATCATAATAAGACTGTATTTTAGAACTTAAGTATTTAAAGTTTGTAAGAGTATCTTAAAGGAAAATATATGGCAATGTCACTAAAGGTTATTGTTCCTCCTCATCCATTAATAAAACATTGGCTTTCAATATTGCGAGAAAAAAATACTCCAAACATTTTGTACTCAACTGGATATGAGCAATTAGGAAAATGGCTTACATATGAAGCATTACGTAATTGGCTGCCATATAAAAAAGAAATAGTAAATACTGATAATGGAGACACAGATGGATTCTTTATTAATAATGATTATCCAATAAAAGTGCTCGCAATGTTACCCGAAGGGTTATCTCTTTGGTTTGGATCTAAAGAAGTAATTCCTAATTCAACTCTCTCATTAGGAGAACTTCCTAAAACTATTGAATCAAATGAAGGAGTTATATTTTATTCAGAACAAATAACAACAAAATCAGCAACATTAGAAAATTTAATTAAATTAAAGGAATTAGGTGTTGATTCAAATAGGATTCTTTTAATAACTGCTATTTGCTCAAATAAAGGATTAAATGAAATTGCGAAATTACTCCCTAATCAGGTAATTTACACTTCTTGCATAGATGAGGAAGACGAAAAAACACAATTATTAGTACCGGGTATTGGGAATCCTCTATCGCGTTTAAGTACTATATTTCAAGATAAGAACTAATATAGAATATAGGAGTAAATATTTTACCAATGTCTGAATACAGAGATTCGTCTTCAAATAATCTTTTATCATTAATAAGCGGTGCTTTTATTGGAGCAGCAGGTCTAGCTTGGTGGTTAATATCCGAAGCAGACAAAAGAAAGGAGGAAAAAAAACAAAAAGCAATGATGTATTCCTCCAGAATTCAAGATGGCTCAGAAGCGATTGATTCAAATGAAAATATAAATGAAGTTGAAGGAGAGAATCTGGAGAAGAAAGTTGAGCAACTTAATTCTGCAATTGCTGATGTGAGGAAGCAACTTGAAGAGTTGGGGCAATAGAATAAAAAAGGTTCTCAAATAATATGAATAAACTCAGATCATCTGCAATAACCCAAGGTGTGCAAAGATCACCTAACAGATCCATGTTAAGAGCCGTTGGATTTAATGATGAAGATTTTAATAAACCTATTATTGGAGTTGCGAATGGATACAGCACCATAACACCATGCAATATGGGTTTAAATAAGTTAGCTCTAAAAGCTGAAGAGTC
Organism: Prochlorococcus sp. scB243_495D8; assembly: GCA_000634195.1. Classification (GTDB taxonomy): domain Bacteria; phylum Cyanobacteriota; class Cyanobacteriia; order PCC-6307; family Cyanobiaceae; genus Prochlorococcus_A. The sequence continues at coordinate 25,531 of JFLT01000068.1, read as the reverse complement.
TATAAAAAGATCAGGTGGGATGCCTCAGATGTTTGGGACTATAACAGTAAGTGATGGGATTTCTATGGGAACAGAGGGCATGAAATATTCCCTAGTTTCAAGAGAAGTTATTGCTGATTCAATTGAAACAGCATGCAATGCTCAGAGTATGGATGGAGTACTTGCTATAGGTGGATGTGATAAAAATATGCCGGGTGCCATGATTGCGATTGCAAGAATGAATATTCCCTCAATTTTCATTTATGGAGGGACAATAAAGCCTGGGAAATTGCATGGAGAAGATCTTACTGTTGTTAGTGCATTTGAAGCTGTTGGACAATTAACATCAGGCAAAATTAATGAAGAAAGGCTAATCCAAGTTGAGAAAAATTGTATTCCTGGTGCTGGTAGCTGTGGAGGAATGTTTACCGCTAATACAATGTCTGCGGTTATTGAAGTATTAGGGTTAAGTCTTCCTCACAGTTCCACTATGGCTGCTGAAGATCTTGAAAAAGAACTAAGTGCTGATAAAAGTGCTGAGATATTAGTCTCTGCAATAGAAAAAGATATAAGACCTCTAGACCTAATGACAAAGAAAGCATTTGAAAACGCAATATCAGTAATTATGGCAATTGGCGGATCAACAAATGCGGTATTGCACATCCTAGCTATTGCAAATACTGCAGGAATAGATATCAACATTAATGATTTTGAGAGAATTAGACAAAAAGTACCCGTTATTTGTGACCTTAAACCGAGTGGTAAATATGTGACGGTAGATCTTCATAAGGCAGGTGGGATTCCACAAGTAATGAAAATACTTTTGAATGCAGGATTAATTCATGGTGATTGCAAAAACATTGAAGGCAAAACCATCTCAGAATACTTACAGAATATTCCAGATAAGCCTCCAACAAATCAAGATGTCATAAGAGACATAGATGACCCTCTTTATAAAAAAGGACATCTAGCGATATTAAAAGGTAACTTAGCGAGCGAAGGTTCTGTAGCCAAAATTAGCGGCGTAAAAAACCCTGTATTAACAGGTCCAGCAAAGATTTTTGAAAGTGAAGAGGATTGTTTAAAATCGATATTAAATAATGATATCAAAGCTGGTGATGTTGTTGTTATTAGAAACGAAGGTCCTGTTGGAGGTCCAGGCATGAGAGAAATGTTAGCTCCAACATCTGCGATTGTTGGTCAAGGGCTAGGGGAGAAGGTGGCTTTAATTACCGATGGCAGATTTAGCGGGGGTACCTATGGTCTTGTTGTGGGTCACATAGCTCCAGAGGCTGCTGTAGGAGGAAATATTGCTTTAATAAAACAAGGTGATTTAATTACAGTAGATGCTGTAAAACAACTAATTGAAGTTGATTTATCAGACGAAGAATTAGAAAAAAGAAAAAAAGATTGGGTAAAACCTATTCAAAAATACAAAAGAGGAATACTTTCAAAATATTCGAGAATCGTAAGCACATCAAGTTTAGGAGCTGTTACTGATTTATAAATCAGCTCAAATTTTATTTTCTTAATCAATAAAACTTTTTATCCTATTTGCTAAATTTTCCAATCTAGCGCTGTATTTTGGTGAGTTGCATTTTTTTCCATTATTGCTATCCATCCATAATGTTTTAACTCCACACCATAATATTGGTTCATCAGGAAAGTTAAGCTTAGAGATTACTAAAACCAACTCTTTATTTGATTTAAAAAGTTCTAATTCAAGATCATAAATTTCTAATCTTTTGCCTTCTTTATCTCGACATAAGATATTAACTGTTAAATCAATATCTTCATCTTCGAATTCATATTCACCATTTATTTTTACTACAGAATGAACAAAAGGTTTATTTGTTAAATCAGCTGACTTAGCGATTAAGCCCTCTATATTTTTAGGTGGATTTTCAAATAACACTTATTGATTTAATTAAAACTTTTATTGAACCCTGTTTAAACTCGTTATTAAGTAATCCATCATCACCGAACTTAGAGTGTAGTAGTTGCAATCTTTTAATTTTAGATGGCTTGAATTTAAATGGAAAACGTACTTTATTAGCTCTTACTGAAGGTTTTAACTCACTAAAAGGAATTTGAACATTTGTTGTCCCAAATTTTTTTGTTGGGAATGATTTAATCCATCTAAGTCCACCCGGAATAAATTCGGTTAGTCCTAGTAGATCATCTTCACAAGCGACAGCAAATTTAAAAGTTCTTCCTTGTCCATCAATATTTAATTCAAAGGATGAATACTCAGATACATTTAAGGAAGGTTTATATATAGACGATCTACAACTAACAAATCCTCCTGCTTTCTCGACAATATTTCCCTTTAATATCAAACCCGAATTTGAAATTTCACAAAAAGCTGAACTTGATCCGCCCATAACAGTATCATTTAATGTTTTCCAACCTTCGAACTCCTTTTTCTGGAATAAAAATTTTTTCTTACTCATTAAATAATTTAAATTATTAATAGACTTTAACTAAATTTCTAATTCTTTTGCTGATTCCTGATCACAAAATATTGAAATTTGATTAATAGATTTTATTAATTTTGATGGTGTTCTATCTGGTGGCTCTTTTTCATCTAATAACCTCTCAAGAGCAATTCTTTTAGAAGCTCCACTAACTAAAAATACTATCATTGAAGAAGCTGAAAGAACTTTTGGAGTTAATGAAATTCTTTTTAATCCTTTACCTTCATTAAAAATCACAAAGTCATCTACATTATTATTTTTTTGATAAGGGAATAGTGAAGCTGTATGACCATCGTCTCCAAGGCCTAATAATGTTAAATCAAAGGTTGGAGGGTTTGATCCGCATTTTTCAAATAATTTAGAAATAAATTGATTTTTTATAGCTTCATCATCACCCTTTAAATCATTGAAAATTTCATAAAAAAAAGCTTTAGATCCAAAATTAGTTAACAATGAATTTTTCAACATTAACGAGTTACTTAATTCTGAATTTGGATCAACACATCTTTCATCTCCTAAAAAGACATCGACCATATCCCATCTAAGATCACTATTAGAAAGAAGTTGATACACAGACTTCGGAGTTGAACCTCCACTTACACAAAATTTGAATCTGTCTTTCTTTTTTAAAGTATGAATAATGTGGCTTTGAATATACTTAAAAACCGCTGTTGATAGTTCTAACTTGTCTTTGTAAATATTTAAGGTGTATCCATTTTTGACCTTTTCAATCATTTCATCCATTCAGTATGAAAACTACCTTCCCTATCAATTCTTTCATATGTATGAGAGCCAAAACAGTCTCTCATTGCCTGAACAAGATTCTGAGGAAGTCTATTGGTTCTATAACTATTCAAATAATCTAAAGTACTGGATAAACATGGGACTGGTATACCAGCTTTTGTGGATAAAGAAACAACTTTAGCCAAGTTATCTAATCTTGTCGCAATTTCATTATTGAACCAATCATCAAAAATTAAATTTTTTAGATTAGGTTCTTTGTTATAAGCATCTTGAATTTTACTTAATAATTTTGATCTAATTATGCAACCACCTTTCCATATTTGAGCAATTGACGGCATATTTAAACTATAGTTATATACTGCAGATGCTTCTCTTAAAATATCCATACCTTGGGCATAGCTAGCAATTGTGGCAAGGACTACAGCATCAAATAAAGGTTTCATTCCATCTGATATATTTCCTAAATCAAAATCCTCTATCTCTTTAGATGGAATAGTTTTTTCAATCTCACTACGTTGCTCTTTTAAAGAACTCATTACTCTTGCATTTAATGATGCATAAATAGTTGGGACTGATACCCCCAGTTCTAGAGCACTTACAACAGTCCATAACCCTGTACCTTTCTGACCAGCTTTATCTAATATTTTTTCCACGACATCATCTCCAGTTATCTCATCTTTTGTATTTAGACAAATCTCTGTTATCTCAACAAGATAAGAAGCTAATTCATCAGTATTATTCCAAATACCAAATACCTCTGACATCTGCTGTCCACTCATACCTTTGACTCTCTTCATAAGGTCATAAGCTTCTGCGAGTATTTGTTCAATTCCATATTCGATTCCGTTATGAACAGTTTTTACAAAATGTCCTGAGCCTCCTGGTCCAACATATGCAACACACGGTCCGTCTTCAACTTTGGCAGCCATTTTTGTTAATAAACTTTCTATTGCATCATATGAAGCCTTAGTACCGCCTGGCATCATACTTGGACCCTCTAGAGCTCCTTTGGCGCCACCTGAAACTCCCATTCCGATGTATCCAAAACTTTTACTTTCAAGAGTATTCACCCTTCTTTCAGTATCTTTAAATTGAGAATTACCACCATCTATTAATAAATCTCCTTCCTCTAGATAACCAGAAATATTGTCTATAACAGCATCTGTCGCAGGACCAGCTTTTACCATCATTAGAATTCTTCTAGGTCTCTCTAACTTATTAACAAATTCTTGAAGAGTTTCAGCTCCCTCTATATTCTTACCAAGACCACGACCTTGTAAAAATTCTTCAGTTTTTGAGTAAGTTCTGTTAAAAACAACACTAGAAAATCCATTTCTCTCTGCGTTAAGAACTAAATTTTCGCCCATAACACCAAGACCTATTAAACCAAAATGTGCCTTGGACATAAAAAATTAAAAACTCAATAAATACAGTGTGCCTACATCTCAACAAAATTGCTCAAAAAAAATACTTATGTCAGCGAAAAATGATCGAAAAGATTTAAATAACAGTTCCGTTTGCAATAGTTGCATTTTTAACTACTACAACAATTCCATTTCTTATATAGAAACCTAATTCTGGCTTATCTGCTTCTTCTACTCGATCTTTATTAATGATTACGACATTATCACCAATCCTTGTATTCTTATCGAGAATTGCTCGTTTTACAGTAGTGCCTTCACCTACTCCAAGCGGTGTTCCGCCTCCTTTTCTTAATTCAATCCTCTCTTCAGGCGATTCAAAGAAATCGGCACCCATAACAAGAGTGTCTTCAAGAACGGAATCACTTTCAATCCTACTTCTTACACCTAAAACACAATGCAATATACTACATGACTTCAAGATTGTACCTTCACAAACTATTGAATCAGTAATTTGAGCATCTACTAATTTAGAAGGGGGAAGAAATCTTGGTCTTGTATAAATTGGAAATTTTTCATCATAAAAACTAAATGGAGGTTTTGGTTGCTCAGTCAAGGCAAGGTTTGACTCAAAGAATGCCCCAATAGTACCGATATCTTCCCAATAATCATCAAATACATAACTTTTGAGAGTATCGCCCCTATTTAGGGCTTCAGGTATTATGTCCTTACCAAAATCCGTATAATTAGGAAATTTATTTAAAAGATCGAAAAGAGTATTTCTGCTAAAAACGTATATACCCATAGAGGCTAGATAAGGTTTTTCGGCAGCTGACTCTTTACTTAATCCAAATTTTGAAGTATCTACTGCCATTGCCTTCAACTTCTCTCCAGTGGGCTTTTCACTAAATTCTTTTATATTTCCTACATCATCTGTTCTCATGAGGCCAAAACCCTCTGCTTGAGCTTCATCAACAGGCAAAGCTGCAACAGTCAAATCAGCACCATTATCTCTATGATGTTGAATAAATAAACTGTAGTCCATTCTGTACAGCTGATCTCCCGACAATATTAAATATTCATCAACATCCCACTCTTGAAATAACCACTGGTATTTTCTTACAGCATCAGCAGTACCTTCAAACCACTTAGGACTATCAGGAGTCTGCTGTGCGGCTAAAACTTCCACAAATCCTTGGCCGAAAGGACCATTTAAATTATAGGTTCTTCCAATATGTCTATTTAGAGATGCACTATTGAACTGGGTCAATACGTACATTTTTTCAATGCCTGAATTTATACAGTTACTAATTGGGATATCTATTAATCGATACTTACCTGCCAAAGGGACAGCAGGTTTAGCCCTCATTTTTGTTAAAGGGTAAAGTCTAGAACCTTTTCCTCCTCCGAGGATTATGGCCAACACACGCTTCATTAAATCTAATGGAGGTAGATATACAACTATTTAAAGTAACTGATTATGGGCATATTTAGAAATACTAATGGTCAGTTTACAAAGGTATTTCGATAAATCACTGGAAAAACTTAATATAAATGAGAAAATTAGTTGTTTTTGTCCTCTTCTACCAAAGAAAACAATTTTTCAACAATTTTCAAAGAAACTTGTCTTTCTTCTCTTGATTGAGGACTTCTCAACTTGGTAACTGGCGTGTGAAGTATTTTATTGATAATTCCTTTAGTCAGCGCTTCAACAACTTTTCTTTCTCGAGCCGAAAAATCTGGTCCCATCCTACTAAGTGCTTTTTGCAATTCCTCTTTTCTAATTAACTCCAAATCTGATCTAAGTTTATTAATTACTGGAACCGCCTCTAGACTTGCCCACCATTCTAGAAAAATGATCCTTTCTTCTTCTACTAAAGATTCCGCTTCCTTTGCTATTTTCTGTCTAAATTCTTGATTTCTTGAAACGACCTCTTGTAAGTCATCTACATCAAATGACTTTACAAATTCATGTTGTTTTACATCATTAGATATATTTCTCGGTACACCAATATCAATAAATTTAAGTCTATTATTCAAATTTAATTTTTCAATTTTAGCGAGATCAATAATTGGCTCTTCAGAAGCAGTACTGGTGAAGACAATGGAAGATATTGATATATTTTCTTCTAATTCATTTAATCCTCTGCAGACAATCTCTAGATCAGGAAAGTCTAGAGCAAGATTTAATGCTCTATCAATATTTCTATTTAAAAGAATAAGTTTATGACATCCTTTTGATTTTAAATGAGTTATCAAAAGCCTACTCATTCGTCCGGCGCCAACAACAAGAACGTTTTCTGATTCCAAACTTACAAGAGTATCAAAACCCTTTTCTTGTCCAATTTTTAATTGGGCAAGTTCTACCGCTGCTGAGCTAATTGATACCGCTCCAGTACCTAAATTTGTTTCAGATCTTACTTTTTTACCTGTACTAACTGATTGAGTTAATAATCTATTAAGAATTGGTCCAGTAGATTGATTCTCTTGACCTAATCTCAACATTTTTTTCACCTGCGAAAGGATTTGTCCTTCCCCTAAAACGAGGCTATCGAGTCCTGCCGAGACTTTCATCAAATGCAAAACTGCTTCTTCCTGTCTAAAGCAAAAAAGATGTGGATTTAAATCTTCAAAAATAATTCCAGAATATTGTGATAAGTATTCTTTAATAGATGAAATTCCAGTATTTTTATCCTTTACTAGAGCATATATTTCCAGCCTATTACAAGTACTTAAGATTGACACTTCTAATACATCAGAGAAAGCTTTTAATGCTTTCAATGATTCTGTTATGGATTGGTCAGGAATACTTAACTTCTCACGCACTTCGACAGGTGCCGTGCGATGACTCAGTCCGACGACAACAATATGCATAAAATCAAAAGTGAATTTTTAAAGGCTGATACTCTTAGCACCATCTTTTATATGGACAGTATTCGTGAATCTTGCAGAACTATCTAATGTACTAATAACTAGACTACTTGTTCTAACACAATCCCTTTCAAATTTAACTCCGTCAAATAGTAATCCATCAGTTATTCCACTCCCTGCGAAAACAACATTTTCTCCCGATGCCAATTCATTCGCTTCATAGATTTTATCTATATCGGTTATGCCCATTTCATTAAGACGTTTAATATTTCCTTCTTTTGTATAATCAGCCCATTCAGAAGTTTGAGCGATTGCCGGATCATAAACTAGTTGTCCTTGAAAGTGTCCGCCTAGAGCTCTCATTGCAGCAGCTGAAATAACACCCTCTGGAGCTGCACCTATACCCATCAAGCAATGTGTTCCGGTACCTGCAAAGCCACATGCAATCGCAGCTTGAACATCACCATCAGAAATCGGTTGTACTTTTGCACCACATCCTCGAATCTCTTTAATTAAATCTTTATGTCTAGTTCTATCCATTACAACAACAGTAAGCTCATCAATAGAAAGGCCTAAGCAATCACTTAGTATATTCAAGTTTTCAGTTGCTGAATTTCTTATATCTACTTTACCTTTGGCCGCAGGAGGCGCCGCTAATTTGTTCATGTAAAAATCAGGTGCATTGAAAAGGCCACCCGTATCAGAGGCAGCTAAAACCGCCATAGAACCTCTTTGATTATTAGCGCAAAGATTAGTACCTTCACAAGGATCTACTGCAAAGTCAACCCCTGGCCCACTACCACTACCAACCTCTTCACCTATATAAAGCATGGGTGCTTCATCTCTTTCACCTTCTCCGATAACAATTTTACCTTTCATTTCAATTTTGCCCATTCGCAATCTCATTGCTTCTACAGCTGCAGCATCAGCTTCATCTTTTTGACCAAGTCCTGTTAGTTTTGCTGAGGCAATAGCTGCTTGCTCGACAACTTCGAGAATTTCTTGAATTAAAGTTTGATTCACAATTAAATTTTGAGGATTTTCTTAAAGGTTTTGAGTATGATCTCATAAAAAATGTCATTTTTTATAAGAATTATTATGCTAGTAAGCTTTTTTTAACTCTTTACAGCTGATACTTTATCAGGCCGTGACTTGAAATTAGGAATAAACAACTAAATATAGTATCTTTATTAAATATTTTAAAAATTAAATGACTGAGTCAAATCAAACAAATTCAGCTGGTGTTAATAGACCAATTCAAATAATTCCTTCAGTTTTACCAGCAGATTGGGCAAATATGGGGGCATGTGTGAAAGAGCTCGAAGAAGCTGGGGTAGATAGAATTCAATTTGATGTAATGGATGGAAATTTTGTACCAAATCTTACATTCGGTCCTGAAATGATTGCTGCATGCAGGAAATATTGCAATGTCCCTTTTGAAACTCAATTAATGGTGAGCCAATACAACTGTGAGACAATGCTTGAATCTTATGTAAAAGCTACAAAAGGGGCCAATGGCGAACCAGGAGTAGTAATAGCTCATGCAGAAGCAAATATTCATTTGCATAGAGTTCTTGGAAGGATAAGAGATTTAGGAGGATCTCCTTCTGTAGCATTAAACCCTCATACTCCTTTTGAAATGATTAAAAACATAATGGATATGGTTGATCATGTTTTGGTTATGACAGTTAATCCAGGATTTGGAGGACAAGCTTATATACCAACAATGCTTAATAAAATAAGAGAAATAAGAAACTTTATTATCGAAAAAAACTTAGATGTAGACATTGAAGTTGATGGGGGGATAAAAGCGAATTGGACTATTTCACAATGTGCCGAAGCTGGTGCCAATTGTTTTATCGCAGGTAGTGGAATGTTTGCTTACCCAACATTAAAAGAGGGATGTGATGATTTGAGAAAAGTTGCACAAGAAGCACAGAAGGGGTATGTTCTTTCAGAACCTCAATAAATATTTCTAAATTATTAGGAAATCACCCAAATATCCATCCATAACTATGCAACCCTATTCCTAAAAAATTAACTCCTAAATAACATACTAAAACAACTAAAAAGCCTGTAGATGCTAATAATGCTGGTTTGCGTCCTTGCCAACCCTTGCTGATTCTCATATGCAGATAAGCCGCATAAAACAACCAAGAGATAAATGCCCATGTTTCTTTTGGATCCCAACTCCACCATGTTCCCCAAGCCTCATTAGCCCAAACTGCACCTGAAATTAAACCGAGAGTCAACAGAACAAAACCTACTAATATAGAACGATAACTTAATGTATCTAATTCTTCTGAATGAGAAAATTCAATAGGTCCAGCTAAATTATTTGCAAGATAGCTATTTGAAAGTTTAAATCCTCCTATACCTGTAGAACTACTTCTAATTTGAAGCGGCTTATTTTTATTAATAAACAAAACGGACATTGAAAGTAAAGAACCTATTATTAATGCTGCATAACTAAGCATTACGACGCTAACATGCATAACTAACCAACTAGACCTCAAAGCTGGAACTAAGTTGGATGATAATTTCAAATCCTCCGGTAAAACAAAACAAGCAAATGCAACAGTCAGTAACTCAATAGGTATAGCTATTGAAGGAATTATTGGAGCTTGGTATTCTCTTTCAATTAATAGTTGACCTAATGTAATACCCCAAGTAAGAAAATAAAGAGATTCATACAAATTGCTAATAGGAAAATGCCCAGAAATTGACCACCTAAAAAGTAATTGTAATGTTATTAATAAGTTAACTAAAATCGTAATGAGTCTTACAGCAGAAGAAGACTTTTTTTTAAAAACTGCACCCAAAGAAATAGGTAAGTTAATTAATAAAAAATAAAAAACTAAAAGACCTAAAATTGAGACCGGTTCATATATTAAATTTTTAAAAAAATTATCTAGTATCATATCTAGAAATTTCTCAAGTTTTAATATTCAATGACAAATAAATAATAATTTAAATCATTCTTATATGAGTAAATCTTTAATAATAAAGTTTTAATTTATTTTAAAAAAGCATTTCAAAGTTTGAAATTATCTCCTAGATAATACTTCTTGACTATTGGATTATCAGCCAATTCACTTGACGAACCGTTAGCTAAAATTTTCCCTTCACTTAATACATATGATTTGTTAGTAATTAGAAGGGTTTCCCTCACATTATGGTCTGTAATGAGAATCCCCACCCCATCGCTACTTAATTTAAGAATGAGTTTCTTTAGATCATTAACAGCTAAAGGATCAATCCCAGCAAAAGGTTCGTCTAATAACAAATATTTAGGTCCTTTTCTGCCCACAGTGAGCGCCCTAGCTATCTCGCACCTCCTCCTCTCTCCTCCTGAAAGTTGATAACCATAATTATCTACAAAGTTATTCAAATTAAATTCATTAATTAATTGTTCTCTTCTATTTCTTATCGCTGCTCTACTATAAGATGAATTTTGTAAGGCCAAATCTATATTATCCTTAACAGTGAGGTCTCTAAATATACTCGCTTCCTGAGTTAAGTACCCTAACCCAAGTCTTGATCTGATTGGTAGAGGAAGATTGGTTATATTTTTCCCATTCATTAAAATTACACCTCTATCTGGTTTTATGTTCCCAACTGCAAGATTAAAAGTTGTAGTTTTCCCTGCACCATTTGGCCCCATCAAACCTACAACTTCCCCTGGATTAACAGTTATGGAAACATCATTTACGATTAATCTTCCTTTAATTGTAAGAGATACATTATGAATCTTTAGGTTCATTTTTCTTGAGATCGATTAGTTTTCTTATTTTCTTGAAAAAAAAAATGGGATAGAAAATAATAATTTCATTTAAGATAAAGATATATTCATATTTATCAAAGAGGTTTCAAAAAAGGCTTATCGTTTTCACTTAATAGCTCTTTATATTGTAATTTCCTCAATAAATCTTCTAAACATTGGCAGAATGATTCGAGATCAATTCCTAAATTAATCTTAGTTCTAGTTTTTATTCTACCTAAACCCTCTCCAAGCAGGATAGTAGCTCCATTTAAATTACCTTTACTTAAGTGAAACTGAGAAACAGATACTTGTAAAATCCCCTGGATAACTTGTCTTTCGTCACCATCAACAGAATTCCATATTTCTTCAAAAGCATCATGTGCCTCATACCATTCATGATTGTTAAAAAGATTTAAAGCAGTAAAAAGAGAATCTTTAAAACTTTTTGTACTTTCTTCATTCATGAAACAAATAATTAATTTCTTTTCTTTTTATTTATTTTTCTCATTCTTATTGAATCGGGTGTAACCTCTAGCATTTCATCTGGACCAATATATTCGAGTGCTCTTTCAAGAGTAATATCAACAGGTGACTGCAAAGTATCAAGCTCTTCTGCCCCTGCAGACCTCATATTAGTCAACTGCTTAGTTTTACATATATTTAATTCAAGATCTTGAGGTCGATTATTCTCTCCAATTATCATTCCTTTGTAAACTTTAATTCCAGGTTTAATGAAATAGACTCCCCTATCTTCAGCATTCTTTAATGCATAAAATGTGGCCACACCCTCCTCAAAAGCTATAAGGACTCCATTTCTTCTAGTTTCAAAATCTCCTGTTTTAGGTTTATATTCATAAAATGAATGACTCATGATACCCTCACCTCTTGTTATTCGAACAAATTCACCACGAAATCCAATAAGTCCTCTTGATGGGACAAGAAACTCTAATTGAGTTCTCCCATCTGAACTTGTCTGCATGTTTTTCATCTCTGCCTTTCTAGATCCTAGCTTTTCGATACAAGAACCAACAGATACTTCAGGTACATCTAAAACCAAAGTCTCTATAGGCTCACATTCAACATTATCAATTTCCCTGAAAATTACTTGAGGTTGTGAGATTTGAAACTCAAAACCCTCTCTTCTCATAGTTTCAATCAATATCCCAAGATGTAATTCCCCTCTCCCTGAAACTGAAAACCTGTCAGGTGAATCAGTTTCTTCTACTCTCAGGGCAACATTTGTTAAAAGTTCCCTCTCCAATCTATTTTTTAATTGTCTACTAGTAACAAATTTTCCTTCCTTTCCCGCAAATGGTGAATCATTGACAACAAAAGTCATATTTAAGGTAGGTTCATCAACTTTGATTAATGGAAGAGGATGAGGAGAATCGGGACATGCTATGGTCTCTCCAATATTGACGTCATCGAAACCAGAAACGGCAACGATATCACCTGCAAATGCTTCATTTATATCAATTCTTTGTAATCCTTCAAATCCTAAAAGCTTACTAACCTTACCTTTAATAGTTTTTCCGTTTTCTTTAATTAAACTAGCCTGTTGGCCATTTTTTATTGTTCCATTATGGATCTTTCCAATTACTATTCTTCCCAAGAAATCAGAATAGTCCAAAGTAGTAATTTGTAGCTGTAAAGGCTTATTAGAGTCACCTACTGGAGGAGGAACGTGTCTGATAATAGCTTCAAAAAGAGGCATCATATTGTCACTATTAGATTCCATCTCTTCTTTTGCGAAACCAGATAAGCCACTCCCAAAAAGATAAGGGAAATCACATTGATCATCATCAGCTCCTAATTCCAAAAACAAATCAAGGACCTTATCAATTGCTATTTCTGGTACTACTCTCGGTCTATCAATTTTATTTACAAAGACTATAGGCCTAAGTCCTTTTTCTAATGCTTTTTTTAAAACAAATCTTGTTTGAGGCATAGGTCCCTCATTTGCATCAACAATAAGCAGACAACCATCAACCATTCCCAAAACCCTCTCAACTTCTCCTCCAAAATCGGCATGTCCAGGAGTATCTATAATATTTATTCTGGTATCTTTATAGTTAACTGCAGTATTTTTTGAGAGAATTGTTATCCCCCTTTCTCTTTCAAGATCATTTGAATCCATTACACATGTAGGGATAACTTCATTGTCCCTAAATATTCCTGATTGAGATAACAATGCGTCTACAAGAGTTGTTTTCCCATGATCTACGTGAGCAATAATTGCAACATTTCTAATTTCTTTTATCGAAGATGACATTTATAGAATTTATATAAATATTAGATTGACTCTATTAAGGCTAACTCAAAGTATGCAAATTATGAGAATTTTCTCTTTATGACTTTGAAAAATATAATCTAATGGAATAATTAAATTAATCAATTAGATTTGTAATTTTCTATTTGAGCTTTCAAAAACTTTTAATGCTTCAATTGAACCCTCATATCTCCAATGCCAGGGTTCATAATCTATATTTTTATTATCTTTGTTGAAGGATAACTTAAAGTGAAACCTAGCTGCATTTTTTATAAGCCATCTAAAGGCGTCAGTATTTTCGAAGTCGGTTTCAAAGTCTGTCTCTCTTTGAGTAGCATCACCAATATCGATTGCGAAACCTGTACTATGTTCAGAATACCCTGGAGGTGCTGAAACTCTAGCTCTTTCTGCCGCTTCTTGATTTCTAATAGATTTTAAAGAATAAAAGATATCGTTTTGCAAATTTATTGATCTATAACCACTCAAGAAGACTAAATATATCCCATCCTTTTTGGCTTCTTCTCTCATCTTTAATAGAGAATCGCGCATATCTATATGAACTTCAATATTAGGCTCAATTAAAACTAGTTTCTCCTTAGAAATTTCCGCATAGGGTAAATGACCTAAAATTCTATGGTCATGATTTATCTGAGCCTGAAAATTGAGATTATCAAGAGATCCTATTTCTATATTTTTAATTAATCGCAATGCAGCGACAGAAAAGATAAAGAAAAGAAATGGAGAAAATATTAATAGTTTTTTAAATAATGTTGAATTTGGATTATTTAGGTAAGTTCTTTTGGCGAGTGGTATATCAAATTGATCGATATCTTTGTTTAGTTCCAATATTTAGAAGTGAATTTGGAAAAGATATTTCGATATTAACTATTATTTTAAGAAATGCACTTTTATATGCAAAAAAGATGTAGTTTTTATATACAGTATTATTTTTTTTCATATGTTGAGGGTAGCTGTTATTGGTGGAGGTCCAAGTGGTTCATGTGCGGCAGAAATACTTGCTAAAGCTGGAATAAAAACTTGGCTCTTCGAGAGAAAATTAGATAATGCGAAACCATGTGGAGGAGCAATTCCACTTTGCATGGTCGAAGAATTTGATTTACCTGAGTCAATTATTGATAGAAAAGTAAGGCATATGAGAATGATATCTCCATCAAATAGAGAGGTAGATATAAGTTTAGATAGAGTTTATGGGAAAAGTGATAATGAGTTTATTGGGATGTGTAGAAGAGAAGTTATGGATGCCTTTATGCGCAACAGAGCATCAGATCTTGGTGCTTCATTAATAAATGGATTAGTTACTTCTATTGATACTGGCGATAATAATCAAGGGCCATATAAGCTTTCCTACTCAGATTTTACGAATGGAGACAAAAAAGGGGAACTAAAAGAGCTTACTGTTGACCTTTTGATAGGAGCTGATGGTGCCAATAGCAGAGTCGCAAAAGCAATGAATGCAGGTGATTACAAAGTTGCTATAGCATTTCAAGAAAGAATTAAATTGCCTAAAGAAGAAATGAGTTACTACGAAGATCTAGCTGAAATGTATGTTGGAACTGATGTTTCTCCTGATTTTTATGGGTGGGTATTTCCTAAATATGATCATGTTGCTGTGGGCACAGGAACCATGCAAAAGAATCAGTCATTAATTAAAGGACTTCAAGAGGGTGTAAGAAACAGGGCAAAGAAAAGACTTGTTAATGGTGAAGTAATAAAGGTAGAGGCTCACCCTATTCCAGAGCATCCAAGGCCAAGAAGGGTAGTTGGGAGAATGGCATTGGTTGGTGATGCAGCTGGTTATGTTACAAAAAGTTCTGGAGAGGGTATTTATTTTGCTGCAAAAAGCGGAAGAATGTGTGCTGAAGAAATTGTTGAAGCATCAAAAAATGGTCAAGTAATCCCATCAGAAAAAGATTTAAAAAATTATCTTAAAAAATGGGATAAAAAATATGGCACAACTTATAAGGTGCTAGAAATCCTTCAAAATATTTTCTACAGAAATGATTCTGCTAGAGAAGCATTTGTTGAGATGTGTGATGACATGGATGTTCAAAGACTTACTTTTGATAGTTACTTATACAAAAAGGTTGTCTCTATGAAACCATTACAGCAACTTAAAATTACAATGCTTACACTAGGTTCGATTTTAAGAGGGAAAGCCCTAGCACCTTTAAAATATAAACCCGTTGATAGTGCTGTTAGGGAAAATAAAGAAGTAGAAAAAATGCTAGAAAATTATTCAATAAAGGGTGGAATTAAAGTTAAGAGTTCAAAAGTGTAAAGTCGGCAATTTTGAGAGAATAATTTCTAATTAAGCTCAACAAATTTAGTCTATTATTTCTTATTTTTAAATCCTCTGACATTATTAGGACTCCCTTTTCATTGTCAAATAAATCCTCGATAGTGTTTGCATTAATCTCAAACAAATTTAGAAGCTCCAAATAATTGCAATAACCTTCTGAAAAAAGTTTTTCTAATTCTCCAACAAATTCAAAAACTTTGAATTCACAATCTTTTTCAAAAAGTTTAGTGTTTACATAATCTCTTGTTGAGAGAATGTCTCTTGAAATATCACTTTTATTTGCTAATTTGCTTACCCTAGTAATTACCTTCTGGATTTCAACAAAATTATCCTTTTCGTTAAAATTGATTAAAGAATTAATCCTATTTTTAAGATCAACAATATTCAATACTCTTTTTTGAGATAATTCATCAGAAGAGTAAACGGCCTTTATTAATTCTTTACTTAGTGATATTTCTTCTAGATGACTAACAATTCTTTGAACTAAAAATTCATTTAAATCATTAAATACTGCTTCTCTTGAGAAGTTTAAATTCGGAAATACGATTTTCCAAAAATCAATAAGTTCGCTGAATAATTTATCTAAAGGTAAATCAAGTTCATAATCCCAAATTATTTTAATCACTCCATTTAAATTTCTTCTTAAAGCATAAGGATCAGATGATCCACTAGGACGTTTACCAGAAATAAATATACTTATTAAAGTTTCTACCTTATCCGCTATGGAAACTATTGCACCATATTTTGTGGAGGGCAAAGCATCTTTATAAAAAGAAGGTAAATAATGTTCGGCGACAGCCAAGCAAACATCCTCACTAAATCCCTCATATTTAAGATATTTACCACCCATTATTCCTTGTAACTCAGGGAATTCGAAAACAATTTCGCTACATAAGTCGTTTTTACAGTACTTAGCAGCTTCTATTACTTTTTTTTCTTCTAAAGACTTATCATTTATAAACTTAAGAATTTTTTTAGTAACTTCCTCTATCCTTTCTACCCTCTGAAATATATTTCCAAGTCCTTTTAAATACGAAACAGATTTAAGCTTTTTATTTCTTTCGATTGAAGCAATTTTTTTGTCACTTTCTACGAAAAACTTTGCATCTGAAAATCTTGCCCTTAATACTTTCTCATTACCTTTGGCAATATTATTATTTGATTCTTCAAGACCATTTGAAATAACGCAGAAAGTTGTACTAATATTTTTTTCAGAGCTTAAATCTAGTTTCGAAAAACTTTCGTTTTTAAATAAAAGAGGAACGTATCTCTGATGAATTTTCATGACTGTTGAGAGAACTTCAACCGGAAGATCAAGAAATTCATTACTAAATTTACCAATAATTAAGTCTGGCCATTCAACTAAATCAGTTAGTTCATTTAGTAATCCTTCTGAAAGGTCAGGTTTAAGATTTAAAGATTTAGATGCCTGATATATTAAACTTTCAATTTTTTCTTTTCTTTCTTTTCGAATAGCTATTACTCTATTTCGTTTCAATAATTCAAAAAAATTGTCAGGATTCTGAACTTCTAAAACTTCATTGATAAGCCTATGACTTTTTGTTTTATTACTTATTTTGATTTTTGGATCACATTCATCAAATTCAAAATCAAGAATTTCATCATTGTAAATAGAGGCAATCCACCTAATAGGTCTTGAAAATTTTATGTTCCCACCCCCCCATTTCATAAATCGAGGACCTTGAAGACTCTTTACTAATTTTGGGATAATCGAAGACAAAGAAATTTTTGTTGATAGTCCTTTCTCAATTTTCTTTCCAAATATAAAATCACCCTTTTCAGTGTTTTTTATTTCTAGCTCACCTACATCTATATCTAAGCTATTAGCAAATCCTAAAGCAGCATTAGTAGGACATCCATTTAAATAAGCTAAATTTGCTTTAGGCCCTTTTCTTTCTATTATCTTATCTTCTGCATAATCAACTAAACCTTCGAGAAGTAGAATTATCCTCCTTGGAGTGGAGGTAACAACTATTTGTTCGAATTTGATTAACTTTTTATCCAATTCAAATTCTATTAGAGATTTAAATTGCTCTAGAACAGAATGAGAAAATTTTGCGGGCAACTCTTCTGTTCCTATCTCAAGTAAATATTTAGACAAGAAAAAAATATGACTACACTTACTATAATTTACTACCAGTTAAATAAGCTTTTCGCTAATGTATAAAAAGAGATATGTTTTGGTCCTTTGATCAAGGTTGAGAAAGTAAAAAAGAAAAAAGATTCTGCAAAGGAAGAGACTGTTTGTTTAGCAAATGGACTAGAAGTCTCTAAATTTGAAAATTTTAAAAAAAGTAGCCAATTTCTTAAGGAACCACTTGCTACAGAATTAGTCAATGAAAGTGATCATTTTACTAATGATGCAGTTCAGTTATTAAAATTTCACGGTAGTTATCAACAAGATAACAGGGAAAATAGAAGGCCGGGCAAAAGTAAAGATTGGCAAATGATGCTTAGGTTAAGAAATCCGGGAGGTGAAGTCCCTGGGAAATTATTTTTAGCATTAGATGAATTATCTGACAAACTAGGTAATGGAACACTTAGGGCCACTACAAGACAAGCCTTTCAAATGCATGGAATCAGGAAGGAGAACCTAAAGGAAGTTATTCAAACAATAGTAAATTCCATGGGCTCCACATTAGCTGCATGTGGAGACATTAATAGAAATGTTATGGCCCCTGCTGCTCCATTTGATTCGCCAGACTATATTATTGCAAGAGCATTGGCAAAAAAAGTTGCAGATCTTCTCACCCCAATGGCTGGCCAAGGCACTTTTTTAGAACTTTGGGCTGATGGAGATTTAGAGTACACCATAAAGCCTGATGAAGATATTGAAGCAATTAGAAAACTCCAATTTAAAGATAATGTTTTTAGTGGAATAAAAGATGAGCCTCTTTATGGTTCAACTTATTTACCGAGAAAATTCAAATGTGCCGTGACAGTTCCTGGGGACAATTCTGTTGACCTTCTTACCAATGACATAGGAATAGTTGCTTTTACTTCTAAAGATGGAAACTTAGAAGGATGCAACTTCTATGTTGGAGGTGGTATGGGTCGCACACATAATAATGAGGAGACCTTTGCCAGAATTGCAGATCCACTTGGATATGTTGAAGAACCTGATGTTTATGAATTAATACAAAGCATTGTGGCTATACAAAGAGATTATGGTGATAGAAAATCAAGAAAAAATTCGAGAATGAAATATCTTCTTCATAGAAAAGGTATTAAATGGTTCAAAAAGATACTTTCTGATAAGTATTTCAAAAAAGAAATTAAAAAAATTAGAAAAGAACCTGATAAGGTTCTTATTGATTACCTAGGTTGGCATAAACAAAATAAATCCTCCTTTTTCGTAGGTTTACCATTATTATCAGGAAGATTATCTGGAGAAAAGAAGAATACCATCACAAGTATGGTTAAAAAATATAATTTAGATTTAAGACTAACACCTAATCAAGATATTTTACTTTGTAATATCCCCAATAAAAACAAAGGTGAAATTCAAAAATCATTATCAAAAATTGGATACGAAAATTTAGAAAACATTAATGAAATACAAAGACACGCTTTAGCTTGTCCTGCCTTACCACTTTGTGGTCTTGCAATGACTGAAGCTGAGAGAATATTACCTGATGTACTTAAAAGGATTGAAAATTTACTATTAGATCTAAAAATACAAAAGACAATATTATTCAGAATGACAGGATGTCCGAATGGATGTACCAGGCCTTACATGGCCGAATTAGCCCTTGTCGGAAGTGGGCAAAACAAATACCAATTATGGTTGGGGGGAAGTAAAAATCTACAAAGGCTCGCTAAACCTTTTTTACAAAGAATGGAACTTAACGATTTAGAAAAAACTCTTCAACCATTATTTGATAATTGGAAGAGTAATTTGGATTTAGATTTCGGAGATTTTATAACTACTCAGGATGAAAATTATATATTAAATTTACTAAATGAAAATCAATAGAATTTAAATTTTTCCATAGAGGGCATTTGCTTTTTTATTTTTCCAAGCCCATAATTGATCACCATAACTAAAATGCCACCATTCATTAGGATGTTGAGCGAATCCGAATTTAGTCATACTTTCCCTTAATAAATTTCTTCTACTATTCCAAATAATTGCTCCTCCATTCTTAATGTTTGAATAAAAATAAGGATTTGAGGTCTCATCCATTTGATCAACCATGCTTCCCATTTCAACAAGATTTCCGTCTTTATCTGATAAACAGACATCCAATGCACCTCCAGTTGAATGCGGGGGAGGACACTTAGTGTTATGAGATGGATATGCCCAAAATTTTTCAACTTTTTTTAAAATGGATGGATAGGATTTTATATTTTCAAAAGGAATATCAATATCAGATTTTTTACACTCTAATAAAAATGCTCTTTTAAACATAAATTCCTGGACTTCTAATGGTCGCCAACTGTCATAAATTAAAAGGTTAAAACTACACTTTGATATCAAATAATCATTTACTTTTACTAATCTATTTACAACCTCCTCTCTTAATTTCCAAATATTAGTTTTATCTTTGTAAGGTGCTCCTAAATGAAAGTAAGGGTGGGGATCTAAAAACTTTAGGCAGCTTGGTATAGCAATTAATTTATCTCCATTATCTTTAATTGGTATTTTATTCCAAATTTTCAATTGAAATTTGCAATTGATTTATGGTGACATAAATATCAAAAATTACAATGATAGTTTTCAATTTAAGAAATCATGAATGAATTTATTATCAGAATTATCAATAAGTATATTCCTTAAAACAATATTTTCTTTTAAATCAGGATCATCACTAACAATCTTAATAGCCTCTTCACGAGCCTTATCAATAAGGTATTTATTGTTAGGTAAATTGTCCAGTACAAAATCAGGCAATCCAGATTGTCTATATCCTAAAATCTGGCCTGGTCCTCTAAGCTCCAAGTCTTTTTCAGCAATATAAAAGCCATCATTAGATTTTTGTAAAACACAAAGTCGTTTATTTTCTAATCCTTTTTTATCGGGGGTTACCAGATAACAAAAAGATTTTGTTGATCCTCTACCAACTCTCCCCCTTAATTGATGTAGCTGGGACAATCCAAATCTGTCCGAATTATAAATAATCATAATTGTGGCGTTAGGTACATCAATGCCAACCTCAATTACTGTGGTTGAAACCAATATATTAATTTCATTCTTTGAAAAAGAATTAATTACTTCATTCTTTTCTTGTGAACTTAATTTACCATGTAATAATCCAACTTTTTTTTTAAAAAAGACCTCTTCTGATAAATGTTTGAATGTTTTCTTTGCGGAGCTTAAATTCATTTTTTCTGAGTCTTCTATAACTGGCAAAATCACATAAGCTTGCTTTCCCTTATTGATCTCATCTTCAACAATCTTAAACAAGTTAGTTAAATCATCTTCTGAAATTATTTTTGTTGTTATGGGAACTCTCCCAGGAGGGAGTTCTGTAATTTGACTTACATCTAAATCACCATAAATAGAAAGCGCAAGAGTTCTTGGAATTGGCGTTGCTGTCATTGATAACAAGTTAGTATTTTCTCCTTTATTTAGTAATCTATTTCTTTGAGTAACTCCAAATCTATGTTGTTCATCAATTACAACCATGCCTAATGCATTAAAGATGACTTTATCCTCAAATAATGCATGAGTACCTACGAGGATATCAACTAATCCATTGTTCAAATTAGAGAAAATTTCTTTTCTCTTTTTTTGAGGAGTATTCCCAGTAAGTAGTTCAACAGAAACTAAAAGAGGATTCAGATATTTTAATAAATTTTTATAATGCTGTTCTGCCAATACCTCAGTTGGGACCATAAATGCACCTTGCAGATTTTTTTCAATGACAAGTAAAAGAGACGCAATTGCAATTATAGTTTTACCGCTTCCCACATCTCCCTGAAGCAATCTAGACATTGGTACGGGATTAGATAAATCTTTCTTAATTTCATTTAAAACATTTTCTTGAGATTTTGTTAATTCAAAAGGAAAAGTATTTAAAAATTCTTTTAATAAAGATTTCTTTTGAGGTAATTGTTGGGAAGTTACATTTTTATTCGTCTTTCTTTTTCTAAGTAGGAACTTTATTTGAAGTAGGAATAACTCATCAAAAACCAAACGTTTTTTTGACTCAATAAGTGCGTGTTGAGTTGGTGGGAAATGAATATTAATCAAAGACTCACCTTTTGATAATAAAGATAATGAATCAAGTTGCTTTTTATTTAAAATTTCTGGATATTGCTTTGCATAAATTAGTACCTTTTTCATAAGTTTTATAAAACTCATATTTGATAGAGCTTCACCTAATGAATACAAGGGTAATATTTTTCCTGAGAAATTAAAATTATCATTGTTATCCTTAAGAATTTCAATCTGAGGATCTACAAAAGTTTTGCCATACTCTGTCAATTTAACCTTACCTGAAATTGCTAATTTAGTTCCAGGAATATACAAAGATTTTTGAGATGTGAAGAAGGAGTAAGATCTAAATCTTCTTCCTAAAAAAAATTTTGTAATCTTTATTGAAGATGTTTCATCAGAAACAACAATATTCATTATTGATAAATTACTATTTTTTTTACTCTTATGAAGATAAAATCTTTTAACGTTTGCGATGCAAGTGTATAAATTATCTGGTTTTAAATTTATTATCTTGACTCTATTCGTATAGTCTAGATATGTACGTGGGAAGTAATTAATTAAATCTTTTATATGAAATATCCCTAATTCATTAAGCTTATTTTTATAAACTTTTCCTACATTTTTTATTAATGAAATATCTGAATCAAAAGACAAACTTGAATCAGCATTATTCAGAAAAACATTATTATTATTATTAGAACTTTCTATTTCTAAAGTTTTACCTAGTTTATAAAGATTTTTTCTTGTATCTATAATTAACCTTTTTCTTTGATTTTCATCTAATTTATTATATTCATTATATTTTTTAGAAAATTCATAGAAAATCCTAAAATATTCATCTGAGAGATTTAGATTATCTAGTTTTTTTAATGATTCCTGCAAATAATCATTAAAGTATTTTTCTCTTCCTAAAGTATTAATAAATTTATTTTCAGTTTCAATAGTAAGAGATTTTTGAAGAGGTCTTATCCAATCTTTAATTAATTTATTATTCTCTCTAATAGTCACATTTGAAAAAAGAGTTATTTTTTCAACGTATCTTATTCAAAGATATTTCTTTTTGCCTCCAATATGTCTCTTTTTTAATCAAACGCTGAAATTTATTTTTTAGCTCATTTATTTTGTTCCTTTGAATAGAAAGATTTAAATTTTTAAACTCTAACTCAACAGTAGATATGTTGAAGAAAATAATGCTTGGAAAATTATTGCCGATTAATGATGACCGATTTAAGTTTAATTCAAAATTAATAACAAAAGGATATGGATGTTTTGTCATAAAATTTTTGCCTACTAAGTAATTAAAGGTATCTTTAGATATCATCTTTTTTATTAGATTTGCCTTGAATAATTCTTGATTAATATTATATGAAAGATTGAATAGTAAATTTTCCAATGACTTGTCTATTAAATCAAAATCATTAAAAATCTGATTTTTTGGTAAATTATCCAATTGATTGATATTTTCTTTTTCTTGATATCTTGGTTTTTCTACCTTTTCTTCTCCTATTAATTCAACTAAAGAGGAAATAAATTGTTTTTCAATTTCTAAATTTTCAAAAATATTGATTTTAGATAAATAATTATTATATTGGTTATTATCTAAATCAAGTGACACGAATCTCTCATAATTATGAGCTTGATAATATTCAGAAGTATTTGATAAGTCTTCAGTAACCTCGAACTGAATGGGTTCTTTTAATTGAAAACCATCTTCATATTGAAATTTTTCTTTTTGATCATCCTTTATTTTTGTGGAACTATTAAAAATAGTAAGATTAATAATTTCCTTATTTATATTTTTTTCAATTTCATTAATCTTTAATTGTTCTACTGTTAAAAAGGGCAAATTCGTAAATATTAAATTTCTTATTTTTTTTTCAAAAAGATTATAGAATTCATTTCCATTAAAAAATTTATCATTAATTGTTGGATAACTATATATTTGATTAAGACCTTTTTCTACAGATATGAGAAGTAGATCTCTTACTAGATTAAGATAAAGTTCATATTCCCTATAGATTTTTCTAGTTAATATTCTTTTTTGTATTTCTGCTCTTTCTAATTGAGAATTAACTTTATCAGTATCTATGTAATTATTGAAATTATTCAAATTATTCAAGTGATTAATTTGTTTGCATTGATGCGACCTCTTCAGCAAAATCCATCTGATTTTTTTCTATACCTTCACCCAATGTATATCGTGTAAAGCGTCTTACTTTGATATTTTCCCCAATTTTTGCAGCTGCTTGTTTAACAAGATCCTCAACTGTAAGAGAACTATCTTTAATGTAGGGTTGTGAGAGCAAAACAAGCTCATTAAGTCTTTTTGCTATTCTCCCTTCTACTATTTTTTCTTTAATTTGTTCTGGTTTTCCAGATAAATCATCCCTACCCATTTCAATCTGCTTTTCTTTTTCCACAACATCCTCAGGTATTTCGTCAATTGATACATACTCAACATTTGGGCATGCTGCTACTTGCATTGAGACATCCTTCAACAGAGATTGGAATATATCGCCTCTAGCAACGAAATCAGTCTCACAATTTAACTCTAGTAAAACTCCCACTCTTGATCCAGTATGTATATAACTACCAATTGAGCCTTCGGCCGCTACTCTTCCCGATTTCTTTTCAGCACTAGCTATGCCTTTTTTTCTTAACCACTCCAAAGCTTTATCTAGATTTCCTTCAGTTTCGTTAAGTGCTTTTTTGCAGTCCATCATTCCTGCGCCAGTTTTGTCTCTAAGATCTTTTACAAGTTTTGCTGTAATGTTTCCCATTTGAAGTAATAAAAAATAGTGAATAGTAAGTTTTAAATTGGAATTTAATTTTTTCTTTCTGCATTAGATCCCTTTCTACCCTCATTTATGGCATCTGCAAGTCTTCCTAAAATAAGTTGCACAGACCTAACGGCATCATCGTTACAAGGAATTGGAACTTCACACAAATCGGGATCGCAATTTGTATCCAACATTGATACTAATGAGATATCTAATTTTCTAGCTTCTAATACTGCATTAGATTCTCTTCTCTGATCAACCAATACAACTACATCTGGTAATCTTCTCATACCCTTAAGTCCACCTAAGTATTTTTGTAATCTTTCAAGTTCTCTTCTTAATACTGCAGCTTCTTTTTTAGGCCTCATTGCTATTGAACCACTGCTTTCCATTCTTTCTAGATCTTTTAATCTTTCAATCCTAGCTTTCATTGTTGTCCAATTAGTCAACATCCCTCCAAGCCATCTTTGATTTACATATGCAGCTCCACAGCGTGCAGCTTCCTGAGCAACTACATCTGATGCTTGTTTTTTTGTACCGACAAATAGGAAGCGTTTACCACTTTTTGCAGCGTTTCTCGTCCATTTATATGCATTGTTCATACACAATGCTGTTTTTACAAGATCAATAATATGAACTCCATTTCTCGCGCAATATATATACTTAGACATCTTGGGATTCCAACGTCTAGTTTGATGCCCAAAATGAGCACCAGCTTCCATCATTTCTGATAGGGATACAACAGCCATAATTTAAAAAGGGTTTCGGGTTAGCCTCCATCTG
>JFLT01000067.1 GCA_000634195.1 Prochlorococcus sp. scB243_495D8 | reverse complement strand
TGACGGGGAATTAATATTAATAATTCACCCGAAACTGTCAGATGTGTGAAATTTATTTAAAATATTCTAGCAAGTGATGTGTATTTCGAAAAGTTTTTTATCTTGTTTTGGTTAACTGTTTAATGTAAATCATATTTAGAGGGATCCTAAGTATTTCAAGTGCCAGTCTATTTCTTCTTATATTTACTAGGAATCTTAATAAAGGGAGGATTCTGTCAACACTGATTAGTCCTCCCAAGCATAGAATTTGCCAAAGTAAATTATGGAGAGGAGTTAATTGAATCATAAATCTAACCCTTAAATTTGGGTGTTTCTTATAAAACACTAAAGCCATTTTTGCTCTTTCTTTTTCTTGAGCTATTAATGAATCTATTTGTTCGCAATTAAATGGCGGATGCCAATGAAAACCTACTGCGCTTGGGCATCTAATTAA
>JFLT01000066.1 GCA_000634195.1 Prochlorococcus sp. scB243_495D8 | reverse complement strand
ACCTACTGCGCTTGGACATCTAATTAATTTTGTCCCAATTTTTTTTAATCTTTCTCCAAGTTCTAAATCCTCCCAACCGTAAAGACTAAACGAAGTATCAAATAATCCCACACTTAAAATCAATTCTTTCGATATCGCTACATTCCCAGTAGCAAAGTATGCGAAAGAAGTGTCCATTATTTTATGTGTTTCACTCTGAGGATTTAGAAAATTAGATGTATTGACTACCGAGCCATAGGTAAAACATTTTTTATCATTTTTTCTCCAAGAGGTAAGTAATTTTTCTACGTGGCAATTTATAAAATTTTCTAAAACAATAAGATCACTATCAATGAATATAATAATTTCATATTTTGATTTAATTACTCCCAGATTTCTTCCAAGTGCAGGTCCTCCATGTTCTTGCTGAAATAGAATAACGTGTGGGAGATTAGTTTTGTTTTTATTTATCCATGAGGTTGTCCCATCAGTTGATCCATCATCAACTACTATTACTTCATAATTACTGATATTTGTATTTAATTTTTGATTCTCAAGCGCAAAGAGACATTTCTCTAAAATAGGTAATCTATTGTAAGTCGGTATAACAATACTTACATTCATGATTATGTCTTAATTATGCATAATATATTGAACTCCAAAAGATAAAAATATAAAAAATTCCCTAATCAGCTG
>JFLT01000065.1 GCA_000634195.1 Prochlorococcus sp. scB243_495D8 | reverse complement strand
TTCTTAAGAGGGTTACTATTTCTCTTCCTGTGACGCTATCTAAAGCAGAAGTGGGCTCATCAGCTAATAAAAGTTTTGGGTTAGCAGATAAAGCTCGAGCAATTGCTACTCTCTGTTTCTGCCCACCAGATAAGTCATTTGGCAACTTTTTATGATGTTCTTCTAATCCTACTGCTGACAACCAATTCCGTGCTATTTCACGTCTTTGCAAATATGTTAAACCTTTTATTAAATCGGCGCCCATCTGGACATTTTGTTCTGCTGTTAAACATCTCAGAAGATTATGACCTTGAAAAATCATTCCAATACTTCTTCTAAGAATTTGACGTGTTTTCCTTGATGCTCCATTTAACTGATTATTTAATACGGTTAAATCTCCACTTTGACAGGTTCTCATGGCACCAATTAAGGTTAAAAGAGTCGTTTTACCACATCCAGAAGGTCCTTTCAAAAGAACCAACTCTCCTTTATCAATATTTA
>JFLT01000064.1 GCA_000634195.1 Prochlorococcus sp. scB243_495D8 | reverse complement strand
GCTTTCTTTGAGAATCCATCATCTAAAAGAAGTGAATCAGAGGGATTAAAACCTAATGCAAGTATTGATCTAGTTTTAAGATTTTCGGGATTTCTCCAAAGTAAATAATTTAGATTAACGGGAGCAGTTTTTTCAACATCATCTACTGCGAGAGTTTGAATTAATCTTCTTTTTGGAAATCCACTCATGCTTATAGAACTTTGTGATCTGGGACTAATCAATACAAGATCGGCATCTAGAAGTTTATGAATAGTTACACTCGTGTCAAATAAACCATCTCTAAAACCTAACTGCATAAACATCAAAATCCCTGCAAAACTGATTCCAGCTATGGCAACTGCTAACCTTAATGGTTGCCTAGTTAATAA
>JFLT01000063.1 GCA_000634195.1 Prochlorococcus sp. scB243_495D8 | reverse complement strand
AACATTCTGAGAGATAAAGACCCTATTGATGTCAGATTCATAAACCTCTATCAAAGCTTCCATTTTTTGACTAGAACCAATATCCAAAATCCCTTCATTTTTTGGTCTTTCACCAACTCTAGTGTTTATTCCAACAATAAAACCATCGATTGGACTCCTTAGTTTTGAATTAAATAGATCTATCTTGATGTTTTTTTGATCTCCGATAAGGTTTATTTTCTGTTTTTGCAATTTTAATAATTCATCTTTTCTCTGT
>JFLT01000062.1 GCA_000634195.1 Prochlorococcus sp. scB243_495D8 | reverse complement strand
TTATTCTGTATTGAAAATTACAATAATAAGCGTTCATTTAATAAGAGTATCAAGCAATACTGAAGAATTTTTAATATATTTGAGATAATGATTTTCTTTATAAAATACTATGTCATACGAAGCAGGCAGTAAAGAATGTAGACATTTAATTGAAGCCAAAGAAAGCCTTCTATCAGCATTAGATGCTTTAAGTAATATAAATTCGACCGATTTAATACA
>JFLT01000061.1 GCA_000634195.1 Prochlorococcus sp. scB243_495D8 | reverse complement strand
TAAATTTGCAAGTGCATATTCTGGTTTAACGAATATTGAGATTAAAGAGTTAGATAAATGGATAAGGAAAAATACAATAGAAAAATTTGGTCCTGTTCGATCGTTAAAACCAGAAATGGTATTCGAAATATCTTTTGAGAAAATTCAAATTTCAAAACGTCATAAGTCTGGCATAGCAGTAAGATTTCCAAGAATAACCAAATGGAGAAAAGATAAAAAAATCAATGATGCAGATAGCATAGAGAATGCTTATGAACTGATGAAAAAAATATCTTGAAAAATATTACGAAAAATAATAAGCAAGATAATTTAATTTCTAAAATTAAAGAGTTTTTCTCCACAAATGGATGGGAGCCACTACCCTATCAGATCGAATCTTGGGAAGCATTTTTAAATGGAGATAGTGGAATAATACAAGTCCCTACTGGATGCGGTAAAACTTATGCTGCATTAATGGGACCTCTATCAAAGATAGAAGATCCCAAAATTAATAAAAGTGTGAATATATTATTAATAACCCCTTTG
>JFLT01000060.1 GCA_000634195.1 Prochlorococcus sp. scB243_495D8 | reverse complement strand
GTAATATAAAAAATTTACAAATTTGGGCAATGTCTGCAACTATTGGAAATATTGAAGAAGCAGCAAGAGCAATTGTTGGTATGAACGCAATTAAACCCAAAATTATAAGTACAAATATTCAAAAAGAGATAGAAATTATAAGCGTTTTGCCTGAGGAGGAAACGACCTTTCCATGGAGCGGCCATCTAGGAATCAGAAGTCATTCTTCACTTTTAAAAATCCTAGATAAAAATAAAAGCACCTTATTATTCACCAATACAAGAAACCAATCTGAAAGATGGTATCAATGTCTTAAATTTTTTCTCCCAGAGATGGAAGACC
>JFLT01000059.1 GCA_000634195.1 Prochlorococcus sp. scB243_495D8 | reverse complement strand
TGGCTCCCTCGATAAAGAAGATAGAAAAAGAGTTGAAGAAGGTGTTAAAGACGGCTTAATAAAATGGGTAGTCTGCACCAGCTCGTTAGATTTAGGAGTTGACTTCCAACCTGTAGATCAAATAGTTCAAATTGGTAGTGCAAAGAATTTAGCTAGACTCATACAAAGAGCGGGAAGAAGTGCTCATAGACCAGGCGGAAAATCAAAAATAATTTTTATGCCTACTAATTCTTTAGAGTTATTAGAGATTAGTGCAATGAGAAGAATAATAAAAAGTGGTATATCTGAGGAAATTAGACTTCCCGAATTATCTTACGATGTGCTTCTACAACATCTAATAAGTCTGGCATGCGGAAATGGCTTTGATCCGAAAATTGAGAAAGAAAGAATTAAAAATTGCTGGAGTTATAGAAACTTAAAAGATCAAGATTGGAATTGGTGTCTTGACTTTTTAGAATATGGAGGAAAATGTCTTAAAGCATACCCAAAATATAAAAAGATAGATAAAGAAGAATCACAAAATAATAATGAAAACTTTAAATATTTTGTAAAAGACAAATCTTTAATAAGAATGCATAAGTTCAATATTGGGACAATTACAAGTGATAAATTTGTGAATGTCAAATATATAAAAGGTAAATCTTTAGGTAATTTAGAGGAGAATTTTGCTTCAAAATTAAATCCTGGAGATACATTTTACTTTGCTGGCAAAATGCTTCAATTTGTAAGAATAAGAGATATGGTCTTATACGTTAAAAAATCAACAAAAAAAAGTTCTCTAATTCCTGCATGGGTTGGAGGTCAAATGGCAATTTCTGATCTACTTTGTGAGAGTTTGAGAAATGAAATAGATATATGCAACGAACTAGAAAATTATGATTACTTAAATCCTGAACTCAATTCATTACGACCAATATTGAAGAAACAAAAAGTTCTTTCAAATATTCCAAAGAA
>JFLT01000058.1 GCA_000634195.1 Prochlorococcus sp. scB243_495D8 | reverse complement strand
TATCAAATCTTTTTGTTTTTACACTTGATGGCAAATTTATAAATGAAGGAATTGCATTTTTATGGGCTTTGAGATTAGCAAAATTAAAACAATCTACATTTAGTATTACTGCTAATGATTTTGGATTCAGCTTAACAACCGCAGAAGATTATGATTTTTCCATAATTAAAAAAGAAGCTGATTATTTCTTGGATAGCAAAAAATTAGAGGAAGATCTAGAAAATGCAATTAATTTTTCAGAATTAACAAAACGTAGATTTAAAAATATTGCCCAAATAAGTGGGCTTGTAAATCAAAATAATCCAACCAAAACAAAAACCTCCTCTCAACTTCAAATAAGTTCAAGTCTTTTCTACGATGTCTTTACTAAATATGAAGAAGGCCATCTTTTGATAAAACAATCGCATCAAGAAGTTAAAGAATATCAATTAGAAAATAAAAGAATATCCAGATCATTAGAAAGATTAAAAAGTTTAA
>JFLT01000057.1 GCA_000634195.1 Prochlorococcus sp. scB243_495D8 | reverse complement strand
AAGATTAAAAAATTTAAAAATGCTACTAAACGAGATAAGAACTCCAACTCCTTTTGCTTTCCCTTTACTAGTTGAAAGACTTAAAAATACTTTAAGCAATGAGCCAATAGAAAAAAGAATAGAAAAACTTATAAAAAAATATAGTAATTAAATGAAAAAAAAGTTCTTTTAAATTTTGTTGGGAAGATACATTGTTAGAGATGCTTCCTTCAAGAGCATTATTTCTACCAATAACAAAAGAGTTGTTAATATGCGATATTCATCTTGGGAAAGCCGAGTATTTTCAGCAAAATGGTATACCTCTTACTAATAATTCAGATAAAAACAATTTCGCAAGAATAAAAAAATTAGTAAAAAAATATAGTCCTGAAAAGTTAATAATATTGGGAGATTTATTCCACAGTAAATATTCTATAGATAAAACTCTTCAAAAAAAAGTTGAGGATCTTCCTGAACTATTAAAAACTAACGTTGAACTAGTCCTCGGAAATCACGATGTAGGTTGTGATATTAAAAACATAAAAATTTTTGATATTAGAAAAAATAAAAATATTACTTTTAGCTATGAACCAGTTGATTTAGGCGATGATAAATCATTGAATATTTGTGGACATTATCATCCAAAAATCTATTTAAAAAACAAAGGAGATAAATTATCTTTCAGGTGCTTTGCATTGGATAAGAATAAAAATACTTTATTTTTACCTGCTTTTGGAGACTTAACAGGCGGATATCCTTGCAAAAAGTCATTTAAAAAATGGGCAATTGTTTCGGAAAAAGAAATTATCGAAATTAAATCTCAAGAAAAATCCAAGTGAAGTGATTTAAATTTTTTATTTAGATATACCAATTTATACTTAAAAGT
>JFLT01000056.1 GCA_000634195.1 Prochlorococcus sp. scB243_495D8 | reverse complement strand
TTTATCAATTATTTTACGACTATCAATCAATTTTCTACTAGTAGAAAAAGAAAAAATATTTTTACAGCTAATGACCCTTTCTTTAGCAAACAATCCACGTTATAAAAAAAATAAACACATTTTATAGAAATGAAAAGATTAATAGCCTTGATTTTATTTCCATTTCTCCTCGTCCCATTTGAAGTAAAAGCAAATGATAATTTTTCTGTTGAGATAGAAGCACTTACACTAGTAATGGAGCAATATAAGGAAGATACTGAATCAAGTGCTGAATTAGACCTAGAAGATAAAAAGCCAAGTTACATGGCTCTTAAACAAGACGAATGCAATGCCACTGTTGAAGTTACAGAAAAAACAGGATTAGAAGTTATAAATACTGAATTTTTCGATGTAAATGTCTGCTTGAAAGA
>JFLT01000055.1 GCA_000634195.1 Prochlorococcus sp. scB243_495D8 | reverse complement strand
TCTGCTTGAAAGAAATTTATAAAGTCATCAACTAATTAAGCAGGTTATAAAAAATATAATAAAAACAAACAAATTAAAGGGATCTTTTACTTAAAGAAGGTAAGACCTCGAGACCTAACAGAAAACTTTGGAACGGGTTCTGCATACCCAATTAATAACTACAATGGAATTATAGAGGTGTAGTTAAAAGTACAAAAACTAATATTATCTTTTAAATAATTATTTCTTCTTTGATAATGTTTGTGATTCTTCTCTAGACATTAAGGCTTCGATTTGAGCAAGAACTTTTTGCAGTTCATCCGTTTTTGTAAGAGATGCTTCAGCTACTCCTCTCAATTTTTCTAACTGTTCTTTTGTTTTATCCATGATAAATAAATTAGAAATTAACCACCTTTAACAATGGTTTAATACAGATTTTTCACTCCCACACAAATTCATATTCACTCTTTTTTTGATAAAGTCAAATAAATTTCCGCTTATTAATGTTTTATGTGGACTTCCAATTAATTCTTTTTTTATT
>JFLT01000054.1 GCA_000634195.1 Prochlorococcus sp. scB243_495D8 | reverse complement strand
CAATTAATTCTTTTTTTATTATTGAAATCATAAGATTACCTGAAATAAGAATTCACTTAAATTATGAAGTAAATACAGGCAATCCAATTGTTGCAGTTGTTATGAGAGCTCCTGCGAAAATCAAGAAAGGTAGAAAAGGATAGTTTTTCAAAGATAAACTTACTAATTCGAAATAACTATATAGGTATTTATACTGTTTGTCTACCCCTAAGCTTTCTTGAGAGTAAAAATCTTTCTTTTTAAAGTGTAAATTAACCAAATTTGCCAGAAATATATTCCTGAGTGGTTTTTTCTTTTGGAGAGTTAAAAATTTTCTTTGTTGAGTCGAATTCTGCAAGATAACCAACTTTACCTCCATCGCCATCTTCGTATTCAACCGCATTAAAGAAAGCAGTCATATCACTGACTCTTAAAGCCTGCTGCATATTATGAGTGACGATTATTATTGTGTAATTCTTCTTAAGTTCATGCATCGTTTCTTCTATTTTCAAAGTAGAGATTGGATCTAAAGCTGAACATGGCTCATCCATTAGAATTATTTCAGGTTCAATTGCGATGGTTCGAGCAATACATAATCTTTGTTGTTGTCCTCCGGATAAGGAATAACCACTATCATTTAATTTATCTTTACATTCACTCCATACAGCAGCTTTTCTGAGCGAACTTTCAACCA
The DNA here is from genome assembly GCA_000634195.1 of Prochlorococcus sp. scB243_495D8. GTDB lineage: Bacteria > Cyanobacteriota > Cyanobacteriia > PCC-6307 > Cyanobiaceae > Prochlorococcus_A. The sequence continues at coordinate 266 of JFLT01000054.1, read as the reverse complement.
GCTCGTCCATATTCCCAGTAAAGCCATTAATTCTTGCCCCAAATGCAATATTTTCGTAGATGGATTTTGGGAAAGGATTTGGTTGCTGAAAAACCATCCCAATTCTTCTTCTAACTTCAACTGGATCTACTCTTTTGTCATAAATATTAGTCCCATCAAAGAGAACAGTTCCTTTAAGTGAACAATTAGGGATTAAATCGTTCATTCTATTCAAAGCCCTAAGAACGGTTGATTTTCCACAACCAGAAGGGCCAATGAGTGAAGTT
>JFLT01000053.1 GCA_000634195.1 Prochlorococcus sp. scB243_495D8 | reverse complement strand
GAGTGAAGTTATATCTCCCCTTTTAAAATTACAAAAAACATTTTTTTACTGCTTCAAAAGTGCCATAACTAATAGAAACATCCTCAAGAGATAAAATATTATTTTTTTGCAATTTTTTAGTATTTTTAATCATTTCATACCCTCTTAGTTTTCTCAGTAAAAGCGGCTAATATCCACGAAAATATATTTACTGATAGTATTGATATAACAAGAATAAAAGAAGCTGCCCAGGCTAGTTTATTTTGAGCATCATATGGTTCAAGGGCAAAATTATAAATAAGAACTGCTAAAGACCCCATCTCGTAAAACAAATCTTCAAAACCTACTATGTAGTAGTAAGAA
>JFLT01000052.1 GCA_000634195.1 Prochlorococcus sp. scB243_495D8 | reverse complement strand
TTAAACCTTCATCAGTAGTTTTTATAACTGTAGGCAACATCAATATTGAAAGAGCCATACCTCCAGCCAAGCCGCTATACATACTTCCAAATAAGATCTTTGTTGAAACGATTAAGGCATAAATAAATACACCTGCAATGATTGAAGGAACACCCGCTAAAACATTTACTCCGAATCGAATAAATTTTGAAAAAGGCCCACCTTTTGAATATTCAGCCAGATAAATACCTCCCCCTACACCTACAGGTATAGCGATAATTGAAGCAATAGTTGTAATTATTAGTGTCCCAATTAATGCAGGATTAATTCCTCCTGCATCTAAATCATCTCCAGGAGGATTTGGTTCTAAAGTAAATAGATCAGAATTTATCTGAGCACCTCCTTTAATAAGAATATATGTAACCACAAAAATCAAAGGAAGTATAGCAATGAATGTACAAAAAACTGATAAAGAGGTAAAAAATTTATCTCCTACATTTCTTGATAGTTTTTTCTGGTAATAAAGAGAATCCATAATTA
>JFLT01000051.1 GCA_000634195.1 Prochlorococcus sp. scB243_495D8 | reverse complement strand
CTTCCATCAGCTTCACCAAACTGGTTTGCAAGCATAGAGGAGATGGTATATCCAGGCGATAATAGTGACCAACTAAATGCATTAGAATTGCCAATAATCATTGTGACAGCCATAGTCTCTCCCATAGCTCTGCCTAGAGCTAATAGAACACCTGCCATAATCCCTGATAATGCTGCAGGCAAAATTACCGAAAATATAGTTTTCCATCTACTTGCACCAATTCCATAGGCTGCATTCCTAAGCTTTTTAGGAACTTGATTAAGAGAATCTCTAGTTATCGAAGTCACAATTGGCAACAGCATAACCACTAAAATTATTATCGCTAGAAGTGAATTCCGCCCTGCAGGCTCCGAACTGAATAAAGGAATCCAACCAAAGAAATTATGTAAAAAGGCAAAAAAGTCTCTAAAGAAAGGTTCCATAACAAAAATTGCCCATAATCCCAATACAACAGATGGTATGGCTGCTAGTAATTCAACAAATGAACCAACTATTTCTCTGACAAATTTCGGAACAAAATCCTCTGTTATAAATATCGCAGTTCCAACGCCTAAAGGGATAGTAATCAATAATGAAGGAAGAGAAGTAACTAATGTCCCATATATTGCAGTAAAAGCTCCATATTCATCTTTTACTGGGTTCCA
>JFLT01000050.1 GCA_000634195.1 Prochlorococcus sp. scB243_495D8 | reverse complement strand
CTGCTACAAGACTAGACAAAACTAGGGTTGTATTTTTAAAAATGATATCTATATTTTTTTCAATCCCGAATCTTTTACGATTCTTGAAAAGAATTAATTTCTCTTCCATTAAAAAAGTATATTTATTTAAATCTACTAATAAATATTGTAAAAGACTTTAAGAGGGGTTAAAGGTATATGAAAGTCATGATAATTTGACATTTATTGGGAAATTTAAAAATTGAAAGAATTAAATATCAAATTATTTTGATATATCTACTTTAATAGCTCTACTGCCACAACAAGAT
>JFLT01000049.1 GCA_000634195.1 Prochlorococcus sp. scB243_495D8 | reverse complement strand
TAATAAACCGTTCAAAATATTAAGCTGTTCTTTACTACCAAAAGCTATTAATACCTGGCCTGGTTGAAGTATAAAATTACCTCCAGGATTAGTAAACAACTTTTCATTTTCTTTAATGGCTAATATTTTTGCTCCACTTTTTTTTCCTATTCCAAGTTCAGAAAGTGATCTTTTCTCTGCAGTTTCAAAAAGACTAATATCATTACTTAATTCAAATTCTTCAATCTCACATTCACTTCCTGCAAGCAGATCAAGAAAGTCAATAGCAATAGGTCTTAAAGCCATTGATGCCATTGCTCTTCCTGCTGCAATATAAGGGCTTACAACTATACTTGCACCAGCTAATCTCAACTTACTTGCAGCTTCTTCGGTTCCAGCTCTTGCAATTACTCTTATAGAACTTCTTATTCCTTTAGCGCTTAATACGACATATAAATTAGCAGCATCATTAGGTAAGGTAACGACCAAACTTTTGCATTTTTCTAGTCCTGCCAGTTTTAACGTCTCATCAAGCGTTGCATCAGCACAAAGAACTTCTAAA
>JFLT01000048.1 GCA_000634195.1 Prochlorococcus sp. scB243_495D8 | reverse complement strand
CCTACGATTACTAAAACAGTTACCATCCTGCCTTCAGGACTTAAAGGTTGAACTTCTCCAAAACCAATAGTGGTTATTGTGATCAGAACCATCCATAAGCAATCACTCCATTCCCATCCCTCTGTTATTCGATAGCCAATTGCACCTAAAAAAAACAGAAAGAATAAAGAATAAATAAGACCAAACCAAGGCCTTAAATAGTCTTTAATAAAATAGAACTCAAATAATCTAAGCTTCATATCCCTTATTATCGTTAACTATTCAAAAATTTCAAAAAAATTTTCTATTATGTTCCTAAAACTATTTATTTGATTAAGTGAAATATATATTAAGCAGGATAATAATATTTATTTTCGTAGCCGTATGCATTAAACAAATGATTACCGTCTCAGGTCTTTTTTAATTTTTCATTAAAATTTATTCAAGGTTTTACTTGTACTGATTCAATAAGAAAATCAGAAGCTGCTCTTAACCAATCAGCTACTGTAAGACGAAGGTCAGGTTGAGAATATACAAGAGCTACAATTATTCCAACTAAGATTATCTTTACCATGGCAGTTCAAATATTCTTATGAATTAAAGCACAACTATTTAGTAAAAAGAGCCTTAAATTTATAAAAAACAGATTAATTAAAATTTCTCTAATTGATTAAACGAGTATTCCACTCTTCTTAGATTAACGCCTAAATCTGATTGACCTAATCTTGCTGCAGATCTTATTTGAATGATTCCTTTTGATCTGTCTACATAACTTCTTACATCAAGCTTTAAAATTTCAATGTCATCTGGAAATCTAAAAATCAAGCTTCTACAAAC
>JFLT01000047.1 GCA_000634195.1 Prochlorococcus sp. scB243_495D8 | reverse complement strand
CGATGACTTCTGTACGAGGTAATCCTTCTGCTAGAGAGACAAGTTGAATGAACTTTTGATCAACATTTATTAGTTTCTTTTCTATTAAGACACTATTCAATGGATTAGTTATAGGAGCAAGACCTTGAATGGAGGAAACCATATTTTTAAAAACGATATAGATGTTCTAAACGATTTCATACACAAAGTGAGAGGAAAAAAGTAAAGGATTTTCCTTTAAATTTGATTTATATTATAAAGATTCCTTATTTTGTGATCAAAATTCTAAAATTTGAGATTTTTAATTGTTTTTTTTGATAGAGACGGTTGCCTACCTTTTTTTCTAGTTAGTTTCCTAACCCATAAAAAAACTCCTACAAACAAAAATATTTCAACAATAATTCCAACCGATATTAGACTCATTTTTTTATCCTCTTTTTTCTTGT
>JFLT01000046.1 GCA_000634195.1 Prochlorococcus sp. scB243_495D8 | reverse complement strand
GGAGTTCTTTTAAGTCTGTAGAATTTAATCTTTTTACTATCTTCTTCAACATCTTTCTGAAATTTACTTTCGTATGAATTAATTATTTCTTCTTCTAGAACTCTTTCATACTCTAAATTATTAATTGGGTCACTACTGTCCTTTTTATTTATCATTGGTATTTATACCGTACAAATATAGTAACTAATTAAGGGTATTTTAAAAAGTATCAAATTTTATCTGTTAACTGGAGCTATACGAACAGATCATGATTTT
>JFLT01000045.1 GCA_000634195.1 Prochlorococcus sp. scB243_495D8 | reverse complement strand
GGATATAAGTATTCAGCCGTGTATGGACCTTGATGAGACAGTCGGTTTATTCAAAAAACAAAAAATGAATACACGGATAGTCTAAAAGTATTTCTAACTTCTAAATAAATTTCTTTTTAGTAGCACCTAATACTACATGCATATTTCACTGCGTTAAAAAGGATAAGATTAATTTTCCATGATGAATGATTCTTATCACATTTACTTCAAAGGAGAAATTCTTTTCAAGAATTTAAGTAAAGATGAATTTGAATTTGTTTGGGGAAAACTTTATACATCCTATATAAATGCCCTAAATAAGGAGTTGACCTACGAATTAATTAGCGAAAACAATATTATGGAGCCGGCCTTTAACCTTGAGCCATCCTATTAAATCAAGAACTAAATCCTAGATTATGAATAAAACAAGAAAAGCTGTCTCTCTTTTATTTTGAGGTATTCATTCTCTTCTTTAGTTATATCCAAAGCAATTTTATTTGCCTCAGTTTCGACATTAGAACTGTAAGTTACAAAGTTTTCCTCTCTCTTAAATAGGGCCACAATGCCAA
>JFLT01000044.1 GCA_000634195.1 Prochlorococcus sp. scB243_495D8 | reverse complement strand
GATTGCAGCTAAAGCTATTGCAGATACGAAACTAGAACCCAGTTGAATAAAACCATAGGCAAACATAATGTTTTTCTTTCCAGAACATTTTTTTGAATCCTTTTTTTCTTCTGTCATTTTGAATAATTAACTCATTTAAATTTATTTGATTAAGTTTTGGTTTGAGAAATATTTGCATAGAGAAAACCGAATTAAACATTTTTTGACCAATTAAGCCAAAAATTAAAAATTTCAAGTTTAGATTGATTTTTCTTCACTTTAATTTTCAA
>JFLT01000043.1 GCA_000634195.1 Prochlorococcus sp. scB243_495D8 | reverse complement strand
AAAGTAATGATCCCACAGTTATAACAAGAGATTATGATACTTTTTAAACTATATTTAATTTTTTTTTAATGAAGTATTAGTACTTAAAATTTTACCAAAAAAGCTTGTTTTGATAATGCTCCCGAAGAGTTATCCACTTTTTAAGTGTTTTTCAACAGGGTTTTCCACAATATGTTGATTAAATTTGAATTTCTATGTGCAAAATAAGATATTATCTTCTTTTAAGAAAAAACTATCCACAAATTTTTTTGGGAACATTATGATTTCTACTGAATTTTAAAAATTTCAAGCCCAAATCCTATGAATCCAAATTATACAAAAAAGGATTTAAATCCCGAAATCAAAAAAGAGTTGGGAAAATCCAAGCTCGAAATTCTTACTAATGAAAATGATTTTTTAGTTAAAAACCTGA
>JFLT01000042.1 GCA_000634195.1 Prochlorococcus sp. scB243_495D8 | reverse complement strand
ATTATTTAAATCTCAGTAAGAGATCAGATTAGAAATATAGACAGGTGTAATTCTTAAAAATTATTTAAAAATTTAGTTTTTCCTGTTTTCGCATCATATTTTCTATAAAAGATGAATATCCAAGAACTTAAAGTCAACTACAAAAAGCTTCTAAACAAAGCCGCAAAAGCAAACGGTCGTAAAGAAACTGTTTCTTACTTAAATCGTGCTGCTAAAATTAAATCAAAAATCTATTCAAACACTAAAGTAAATTGCTTTAGATGTAATGGAGCAGGTTTTCTAAAAATTTCATTAGATGAGACTAAAACATGTCTATCTTGCTATGGGAAGGGTTTTTTAATTAAAGAAATTCAGCAGGTTTAAAAAAATTTGATTTTTCATGAAAGATCTCATTCAAGCTCACAAAAAATTAATTAAAACAGTTAAGGAACAAATGGGATTTTCTGATTATGGGATGTATTGGTTAGCTTTCCTGGAAGGGGGTCTAACTATATGGCTGCTGGATAGAATATTTTTCCA
>JFLT01000041.1 GCA_000634195.1 Prochlorococcus sp. scB243_495D8 | reverse complement strand
GACGGATGGTAAAAAACCTATATGCAATTACTCGGATTAATTCTTCTTCTAGCTAGTAGCTGGTATTTATGGAAATTAACATCAAACTTTCTTGATGAACCAACAAAAACAGGGCTGAAAAATAGTTTTAATAATCTCAAAAATAAATTCTCTGAGGGGAAACAAAACTTCTCTAAAGAAAAAATAAGCGAAGCTTGGGAAAAATACAAAGAAGAAGGTGGAGCTTTATCCAATAAAGAAAAAAGCTAGTGGACTTTTTTATTATTACAAGTCTCACTAAAGATATTTCTAGAATTGATCTAATTGGTATTTTGATTGGTCATTTAATTTTTGGTGTTGCATTGACACAGCTTTTAGATTGGACGTGGTTAAAAAACCTTATGAATGAGGAAGATAAAAAAAGGATGCTTAAAAGCTATACATGGAAAGACTTACTAGTTGATGGTGCAATTGTTACGGTAGTTCTT
>JFLT01000040.1 GCA_000634195.1 Prochlorococcus sp. scB243_495D8 | reverse complement strand
TTACATCCTTTTAGTTTTTTTAATGATGTCAATTGTGATTTTCACTCAAATAATCAATTCCTCCGATAAATCAAAATAAATGTCAGAAATAACTAGCAACTCCTCAACTGGGTGGTCCTTAATCGCTTTGGTAAGCACTTTATCTTTTTTAGCCTTAATTTACTTTGGCCAAAAAAGATAGATTAAAGTTTGAAAGACTATTTAAATTGATAAAAAAAAGCTCTGCAACTACTTGAGATACAGAGCTTTTGATTATTAAGTGATTGATTTATATAAATCTATTAATGATGAAACCTTTTTTCTTAATTAAAGAAAAAGAGACCGATGAATGGGATGTAGATACTGAATTCACGGTCCCTTTGATAACCGCATTTTTCGGTAGATACGACAATGAATCACCTCCTTT
>JFLT01000039.1 GCA_000634195.1 Prochlorococcus sp. scB243_495D8 | reverse complement strand
CTCCGTTGGCATGCCAAAAAGTACCCGAGTTATTTTTATTTAAAGAATCTATACGTTTTAAAAGGCCATTTGCTGATTCTTCAGGACTAATTCCATTTCTTATAAAGCCAGTCATTCTTGTACTCACTAACCCAGGATGCAAAATAGCTACATAAATACCTTCTCTTGATAAATCTATAGAAGTGATTTTGCTGCCATGGACAAAGCGACTTTAGACATCCTGTAACCATAAGAACTACCAGACGTATTATCTTCAATAGATCCCATTCTACTTGTGATAAAAGCAACTTTAGAAGATCTTTTTAAAAAATGTTTAAGTGAT
>JFLT01000038.1 GCA_000634195.1 Prochlorococcus sp. scB243_495D8 | reverse complement strand
TTTTTTTATCCAAGTTTTCGAAAGAATTAAATTCATAAATTCCTGCATTATGAATTAAGCAATCTAAATTAACTCCAGATAGTTTTTTACACAAATTTGTTATCGACTCATAAGAAGAAATTTCTATATTCTCTTCAATTCTCACTCCTAAATCTCTAAGTTCTTTTGAAGCTTTCCTACACGTTGCAATTACATTATCTCCCCTCTTATGAATTTGCCT
>JFLT01000037.1 GCA_000634195.1 Prochlorococcus sp. scB243_495D8 | reverse complement strand
ACATCTCGAAACTAAAAATAAAAAATTAATCTAAATCTAAATATAAAAGAAAACGAACTAGAAAAAGAAAAAATTTATAAAATTCCTTATTAGATTTTTTAAGGTTATGATAGGTTATAAATTTTAAAATAATTTATAAAAGAAAGTAAAGATATTTTTATCATCAAAATTTAATGTATGGAAATTTTCAATCAAGAATTTATAGAAGAGATTATTAGGTTAACGTGGAG
>JFLT01000036.1 GCA_000634195.1 Prochlorococcus sp. scB243_495D8 | reverse complement strand
AAAAATAAAAAAGATATTAAAAGGATCCTGTGGACAAAACTAAAATCAGAATGGACTTCTGGATGGTTAAGGCTCCCAAAAAATAAAGATTAATTTGTCTATGTAAACAAATATTATTAACCAGAAAACTGTAAAAAATAATACCTAATGCAAAAAAAAATAACTTCTAAAATTTCTAAAATCCTGTTTAATATGAAGCCAGAACCGAAGAAAAAACTCCCCAATAAAAAGTTATAAGTTCAGCAAAATTTGAGGCTAAAGAACA
>JFLT01000035.1 GCA_000634195.1 Prochlorococcus sp. scB243_495D8 | reverse complement strand
TTATCTAGATTTAAACTTTATAATCTAACTCCTCTGGTGGACTGTCAATCATTAGATCCCTCCTACTCAACAAGTTAAACTTAAGTCTTACTTATAAAGAAAGTAAATCAGTAAAAATGCTGATTTATTATTTTCTAAAATGTTTGAATTAAAGTAGCCAATTCTGGTGCATCTAATAAAAGTGCAAAAAATGTAAGCACAACTAATAGAAATATTGAAAAGTAAAATTGAATCATAATTCTGAAATTACTTAAAAAGATTTTTTTAAGTTGTATAAAATAATGCTTTGTTTACATAATTAAATATCTGTACCTAGAAAAAGT
>JFLT01000034.1 GCA_000634195.1 Prochlorococcus sp. scB243_495D8 | reverse complement strand
CGTATCTTGGACATATCAAGACAGTAGCAAAAGTTTCTGTAGTGCTGTAACGAAAGTGATTGCAAGTAATACAAATCTTTGTACGTTTCCGTTTTAGGATAGATTCTTTTAGATATTCCCATTTTGAAGGATTTACCTTAAACATGATTAGTGAAATTTACTAGTAACAATTTGCCAACCTCCTGAAACTAATTCATCTCATGTTTCGCAAGCACACTCAATAGAATGTAGTCTTGAATTTTTAAGTTGGGCTGGTTCACCTAATTCATTTGCATAGAAAAGGTGAGTATAAACTTTTACATTATTAGATAGAGATTTCTTATAACTCTCAAAAAGAATTAATAAACCACTTTTTTTGTTAAACAACCAGCCAGTTGGGGGGTCAATAAGGCTGTCATTATAAAAATTAGTCCGAACATTAGCTACTCCTGATGTCATTAAGATAATACAGTTGTACTATTAATATAAATGTACTATTCATGGTCGTCAAGTGTTCACCCAAAAAATTATTTAAATACGAAAATTACTTCCCAGAAATAATCTGCCGTAAACTTCTTATTTGGTAATAGTGTATACAAGTAACATCTTGAAAAGGAAAATAACATCAAAGAGTATATTCGGGAAAATGCAATGTATCGAAATCCCTTCTATTTAGGATGGAATAAAGGTTGGTCTTTTTTATTTTTTTT
>JFLT01000033.1 GCA_000634195.1 Prochlorococcus sp. scB243_495D8 | reverse complement strand
GAAGCAAAAGGTTTTGGTATATCTATTACAACAAAAGTTGAGAAAGGAGAATCACCTCTAGAATCTGCGGATAGATTAGTCTCGAAAGAGCAAAGAATTAGAAAATCAAGATATTATTCTTGGATTAAATCGATTAATGAAAAAACGATAAATTAAGCAATCCTTCAATTACTAAATTAATTTGTTGACAATCAATTTAAAATAGAAATTAATTATTTATTTTTCGTGTCCAATAAATTTTATGAATGGTGGAAAAACCATAGAAAAGTTGTAACCTATGGAGCTTTTATAATCTTGTTTGGTTATTATTTATCTCCTGTTGTCAAAGAAGCAAAATACAAAAACCTATGTATTAAGTACTCTACTAAAGGAGCTTTAACTAAATTTAATAAGGACGATATAGGAGAAACTTTACTGGAGGAAACAGGTTTGAACGTTGATGAATTAGCAAAGATTGAAGGTTATAAGAATTGCATTAATTAAAAAGTTCGCAAAAATTACGCTGAGTTTTTAAATGATTAAAGGCATGTTAAAACTTATTT
>JFLT01000032.1 GCA_000634195.1 Prochlorococcus sp. scB243_495D8 | reverse complement strand
GGCATGTTAAAACTTATTTTATTATTTGGATTTATATCAATAAGTCCAAAAACAAGATATTTGGTTGGCATAACTATAAAACAAATTTCTTCATTTCTTTTGTGGACTGTTAAATATGAAGATAGAGAAAAATGGATCATAGATAAACCAAGTTGGATACCTAGTCAAAAACTTAAGCCATCTTATTAAATGAAAACTTATTTAGAAGAACGAATTGAATGGTATGACGATAATTACAGAAATGGTAATGCTTTAATTTCTGATAAGCAGTTCGACCAACTTGAAAATAATTTATTAAGAACAAATCCTAATTGTGATTACTTCCAAAAAAAAAATAAACTAGTTTTACCTTCATTAGAAAAGGATTCAATAGATGAATTTTTGAAAGGTTTATTAGCAGATACCAGATTATTAATTGAACCGAAAATTGATGGTTGTGCTGTTGCTTTGCAATATAGGGATGGCACCTTGGAGAAAGCAATTTCAAGAAAAGGGACAGACGTTACTAGTAAACTTATTAAAGTCCAAGACATTCCCAATAATCTCCCTTTAAGAGGAGTTCTTCAAGTTAGAGGTGAATTATACACACCCAACCAAAGTCCAAATATCTCCCAGAGAATAGCTTCTGGATTTCTAAGAGCTAAAGAAGGATTTACTGAAAGTCTTAGCTTCTGCGCATTTCAAATACTTAATTCAACACTTAACCAATATGAGTCCAAACAGAGTCTTTCAAAGCTTGGCTTCACCATCCCTCAGGATATTTCATGCAACTTTACGAGCCAGGTTGCAGTATTTAGAAAACAATGGCTAGAAGGTAAGCTTTTTAGTAATATCCAACAGA
>JFLT01000031.1 GCA_000634195.1 Prochlorococcus sp. scB243_495D8 | reverse complement strand
CTTGGATATGTTTTTGGTCGGCTTTGCAACTTACGGCTTTCTGAGAATTAAGAAAAAAATAAAAACTAAATAAAGCTTTTAAATCATTTGTGGTCATTAAGCATGGATTTAAGTTGTTCGCTGTCTAATTGTTCAAGATAATTTCTCATTGCCAACCAAGATCTTCTACTTTCTAACTTTCCACTTTGCTTAAATAAATTTGAGGAAACTTGATCTATCAATTCTTTATGAGTCATATTTATATTTTTCATCAAGTTCAATGACAACACCATTAAAAAATTCTGCTAATAATTTTGATGGGTCTTGTATAGATATCTTTCTATCTGCTTTTGATA
>JFLT01000030.1 GCA_000634195.1 Prochlorococcus sp. scB243_495D8 | reverse complement strand
AAGATCATTTGCATAATAAGTATGAGCAAAAATTCTCATACTATTTCTTGGAGATTTTTTATTCCTTGTAAATAAAATTAATCTGCTGCGGTCTGGGCTAAGCAACCAACCACTTGGGGACTCATTACGATAACCGTAAGAAAAATTAGTCCAAACATTAGCTCCTCCTAAAGTCATTAATTAGCAATACATATGTACTACAAATATAGATACATTAGAAATGGATCGTCAAGTATTTTGGCAAATAAATTATTCACACTGATAAAGAATATAAACAGCTCAGTAATTCCTAAAAAATTAAATACCTACCAAAAGCCTGTTATAGTAGTCTTTTTGATAGGTAAAACCGGATCCCCGTCAGTTCTCTGCTGCATCGACCTGGAAAAGCCAGAAGAGGATTCAAAGTGGGCTTTCGTTTCCGATTACAAGATCGGTTTACTACCGCATCACGACAGTCTCCTCACGTCGAAAGAAAGTCAGATCAGAGCACATAAAGAAGAACTTAACCAAAGATCCAGTAACTTAA
>JFLT01000029.1 GCA_000634195.1 Prochlorococcus sp. scB243_495D8 | reverse complement strand
TGTGAGCCATTTTTCTTCCCAGAATTTCTCGAGATTTGCCGTAACAATGAATATTAGAACCCTCAATTTCAGATAACATTTTAATTCTGGTTTCCATTGAGATTGGAAAATTCTTTCTTAATCCCAGCAGATTTATCATAATTGCCCCTTCACAGTTCATTTTAATTTCAGGTGGCATTATCCCAGAAGAAATGCAAACATATTGATCAAACTGAC
>JFLT01000028.1 GCA_000634195.1 Prochlorococcus sp. scB243_495D8 | reverse complement strand
CAAATAGGTTCAAATCATATTCATTTGTTCCAGGTGCAAGAACCCAATCACAAACATGGTTTGATTGGAATGTCTCAACTATTGGAAAGAATCTTATCTTACCGGTCCTATCTCTCGAGCCAACAAGAGCCAGTTCTTTTTCATACTCTATCCATTCTTCTATTAACCATTCATCAGAATTATTCTCTGTTAAAAAAGAATCTAAATCTTCTTTTGTCTTTATTTTTCTGTTCCCTTTGCCGTCATATCCACCTTTATTTGATTTTGCCATTAGAGGAAAAGTCCAATTATTGATTTCCTCATCCGAGAGATTTTTAAAATCTTCAATACTTATCCATTTTGGGCAGGGAATATTCATTCTATCTATTAATTTTTTTTGAGAAAACCTATCTACTAATGGCTTAATTGCATTAAGGCTTGGAACAAAAATATCGTTATTGTCAATTAAATTTAATTTATCAATTTTTATCCATTCATTTTCAAAAATAATTTTTTCACACTCATTAATTAATGATTTATTGCCTTTTATCTTTAAAGGATCTGCTTCTATGAC
>JFLT01000027.1 GCA_000634195.1 Prochlorococcus sp. scB243_495D8 | reverse complement strand
TTAGAAATCTCAAGAATGACTATCTAATTAAAATAATTAATAGTTCAATTAAAACAAAGTCTCATATTGTTTCTCAAGACGAACATGAAAATGGTGTCAGGGCGATATTGAATTATGGTCATTCTTTTGGTCACGTTATTGAAAATTTATGTGGATATGGCAAATTTCTACATGGTGAGGCAATATCAATTGGTATGAATATTGCGGGGGAAATAGCAATTGAGAAAGGGTTATGGTCTAACGAAGAATTAGAGAGACAGAAGAATCTTTTGAAGAGTTATGATCTTCCTACCCGGATCCCCAAAATAAATAAAGAAGATGTTTTAACAATACTTATGGGCGATAAAAAAGTTCGTGATGGCAAAATAAGATTTATATTACCGAAAGAAATTGGTGCTGTTGATATATATGATGACGTAGAAGATTCATTATTTTTAAAGTTTTTTTCTTAACGCAAACAGGTTGAATTTATATTCATTTTCTTCTCATTAAACTTTTTAAAAACAAACCACTTAAAATCACCTAAACAAACAGGATCAACGAGTCTAAGTAATGCCTCTCTTCTTAGAAGTGCATTTGATAAATCCTTTTTAATTTCTTTCTGAATCCCATAAAGTCTCTCTGCC
>JFLT01000026.1 GCA_000634195.1 Prochlorococcus sp. scB243_495D8 | reverse complement strand
CTATGCACACATGAGATGTTAAATCGCACTTTCCGGGAGAATCTAGGACATTATTCGTCATTTTTTGATTTTTATAAGAAACTATCGTCCCATCTGAATTCTTAGATGTGTAGTATTTTTTGGCTTCTTTAGCGTAATCAATTATCAATAAAATACCATTATTGATTTTCCCATAAATAGCTTCTAACCATTTTGAGTTATCTACATGCCATTCTGTCGTCCATCCTTCAAGAGCTTCTTC
>JFLT01000025.1 GCA_000634195.1 Prochlorococcus sp. scB243_495D8 | reverse complement strand
TTTTTGTCCACAGACACTGCTTGTCGAAGTAATTTTCCTTTTGAGAAGGTTATTCTCTCTACTGGCAAAGCATCCAAAACCTCATTTGCTATAACTATTCCATTTATATTATTTTCCTCTACTTCATCCAAACCTTTCCATAAAATATCAATACCTAAATTCAAAAATTCTTCCAATTTATTTTTTTGTTTTTCTACCATA
>JFLT01000024.1 GCA_000634195.1 Prochlorococcus sp. scB243_495D8 | reverse complement strand
GAGGCTTATTTTAATTTTATGCCAAGGTTATTTTGGGTTGAACTTCAAACAAGATTTGGCAACCAATACTATGTTAAAGATCACGGTGAGGATGGTGCAGTATTAGATGCAATTGATTCAGTAAAGATTTGTCTCGAAAGAGGAGGATGCCAAGTTGTCCCTGGCCTACCCAAAGAGCAATATGTATGGACTTTATGTACATCGATTCTTGGAGGTTTAGTAGCAGGTTTTGCATCTGCCC
>JFLT01000023.1 GCA_000634195.1 Prochlorococcus sp. scB243_495D8 | reverse complement strand
CCAGCATGAGACATAATTATTAGAGGTATTTCTTCAATAGTCTCTTCTGAACATTTGATAATTTTATTTATTGAATCTTGTTCGGTTATAGGTCCATAAATGCCTTTAACTTCTTTTGAAAGATAATAGCCGCCGCCAGAACTACATGGTCTAGCAGATAATAAATTTATTTGATTATTAAAAACTTTCAAATCCCATGCACAATATTTTTCACCAAGAACACGTATCTGCTTTGAGAGAGTTTCTCCTGTAGAATCCTTCCCTCTATCATGATTTCCTAAAATCACAAAAGTGGGAATTTTGATCTCATTGATTTTTTTAATTATTTTGACACTTCCATCAGAAATATCGCCAACAAATAAAACAATATTTGGTTT
>JFLT01000022.1 GCA_000634195.1 Prochlorococcus sp. scB243_495D8 | reverse complement strand
GAAGCTTTACTTTAGTACCTCTTTGTCCTCTTATTAATTTCACGGCATCCTCAATATTCATACCTTCAGTAGAAATATCATCTATAGATAATATTTTATCTCTAGCTTTAATTCCAGCATCAAATGCAGGGGTGCCCTCTATGGGAGAAATAATTATTAAATCATCAGATTCTTTATCTTTAACTAGTTGGATACCAACTCCAGTTAATTCGCCAGAGGTATCAATTCTCATTTGATTAAATTCCTTAGGTTCTAAAAATCTTGTATAAGCATCATCTAAATTAGAAAGCA
>JFLT01000021.1 GCA_000634195.1 Prochlorococcus sp. scB243_495D8 | reverse complement strand
TTCATTGCTGTCTGAATATGTTTTTGATAAAACTTCTTTTCTTAGATTAATCCAATTGGACTTTTGAAATTTGCCGTTTGAATCAAGAAAATCTCTATATACAATTTGCCAGACATGATCAATTACTTCTTTATAACTCTTATTTAAAACTGTTGCCTCTGCAAAATTATTTAAAAACAACCCAGAAAAGGATGTCGCAAATAGAAATATATATTTTTTTTTAATCAATTT
>JFLT01000020.1 GCA_000634195.1 Prochlorococcus sp. scB243_495D8 | reverse complement strand
TGTTTGCTTAATAGTTTCAAATTCCTCATCTGTATATTCAGTTCTTGTAGGGTCTGATTTTTCAAAAACAAACAATCCAGGATTAATTCTTACTTTATCAACATGTTTTGCAACTTCCATTGCAATTTTCATACCATTATGGTGAACATCAGCCACCAAGGGGGTATTGATATTATTTTCTAGTAATTTTACCTTTATATCTCCTACTGCTTTGGCATGTGCTAAGGAAGGGACAGTTAACCTTACTATTTCACAACCCACATCATGAAGTCTTTTGATAGCTAAGTAAGCATTTTCGACATCCATC
>JFLT01000019.1 GCA_000634195.1 Prochlorococcus sp. scB243_495D8 | reverse complement strand
ACTTATTTCAATATTCTTTAGTTTTATCATCATAAAGCCATTAATATCTTTTTTAGAAATTCCAGCTGGTGATATTCATTTACTACAACTTGCTCCAGGAGAGTTTTTATTTGTAGCTATTAAAGTTGCAGGTTACAGCGGATTGATAGTTTCCATGCCTTATATTTTTTATCAAATAATATTATTCATTTCTCCTGGTTTAACAAAACAAGAAAAAAGCCTTATCTTGCCTGCAGTTTTTGGTTCAGGCCTTCTGTTTTTTTTAGGATTAATTTTTTCATGGTGGATATTAGTCCCTGCAGCAATAAATTTCTTCATTAGTTTCGGTGCTGATATTGTTGAACCAACTTGGTCTATAGAAAGATATTTTGATTTTGTTCTCTTATTAATGTCTAGCACTGCAATAGCTTTTCAATTGCCCGTATTACAATTTATTCTTGGTTCTCTTGGAATAATCACAACAGAAAAAATGATTTCGAATTGGAAGATAGTTGTAATTTCCTCTGCAATATTATCTGCAGTGATTACCCCTTCAACTGACCCATTGACTATGTCATTGCTATCTATATCGATTGTGTTTTTGTTTTTTGTGGGTACTGGATTAACTTACTTATCAGAAAATCTTAGGTCAAAAACTCTTTCATCTTCTCATTAAGATCTAATTGCAAGCTGACAGCTCTACCTAACCTTGGCTTAGCATTGACTTTCTTTAGCCATTCCCTTACATCTTCTGAATATCCACATCTATTTAAAATCTCAATTTTTTCAGCTATCGATTTTTTATATTCATCTTCACTTAAAGGGAATGATTCCTGTCCAAGAAATCCCCACATCATTTGAAAATATACGAATTTTCCTCTTCTAAAGAGTCTAAAATCATATTTTTTCCCCCAGCGATGAATCAAATAATGTATAACTTCATCTACTAGTAATGGGTTCATTTAAATCAATTAATTAAGACTTCCTAAACTTTTACTTTAAATTATTAAAAGTCCTATCTATTTGCAACAGAAATTGAACAATTTGCTCCATAATAACTAATAAATAACAGAACCAAGTAGCGAATGACTCAATTAAGTTCCAATGATGTCCCTTCAATGGGTCGAAGGCAATTTATGAATCTTCTTACATTTGGTACTGCTACTGGTGTAGCTTTAGGAGCCCTTTACCCTGTAGCGAATTATTTCATGCCTTTAAGAGCAGGCGGAGGTGGAGGTGGAACTTCTGCTAAAGATGAATTAGGAAATCCAATAACTAAGACAGGTTGGTTAGCTACCCATCAAGCAGGTGACAGAAGTCTAGTTCAGGGTCTAAAAGGAGATCCAACTTATTTAATAGTTAATGAGGGTGGGGAAATAGGAGAATTTGGTTTAAATGCAATTTGTACTCATTTAGGTTGCGTTGTCCCATGGGATAGTGGTGCTAATAAATTTATATGTCCTTGTCATGGAAGTCAGTACGATACTAACGGAAAGGTAGTAAGAGGGCCTGCGCCTTTATCTTTGGCTCTAGCTCATGTCGATATTGAAGATGATGCTGTACTCGTCAAACAATGGTCAGAAACTGACTTTAGAACTAATGAAAATCCATGGTGGACATAAAAAAATGAAAAGTCTTAAAAATCAAATCATGAAAAAAACAAGTTTATTTATCTGTACAATGCTTTTCATTTCAAGCATTGTATTTTATCCAAAGATCAGTTTTGCTTATCCATTTTGGGCTCAGCAAAACTACGAATCCCCAAGAGAAGCCACAGGTAAGATAGTCTGTGCAAATTGTCATCTAGCTCAGATGCCTACAATTGCAGAGGTTCCACAATCTGTTGGAGCAGACAGTGTTTTCAAAGCTGTAGTTAAAATACCTTACAAAAATGATTTAAAAGAGATAGGGGCTGATGGTTCGGAAGTCCCATTACAAGTTGGTGCTGTTGTGATGCTGCCTGATGGCTTTAAACTTGCTCCACAAGAAAGATGGACCGAAGAAATAAAAGAGGAGACAGAAGGGGTTTACTTCACTAATTACAGTGAAGAGAAAGACAATATCATTATTGTCGGACCTTTACCTGGCGATACCAATAAAGAAATAGTCTTCCCTGTACTTTCCCCTGACCCATCCACTAATAAAGAATATCACTATGGGAAATACTCGTTACATATTGGAGGCAATAGAGGTAGAGGTCAGGTATATCCAACTGGAGACAAGAGCAATAATGTAGTATTCACTTCTTCCACCGCAGGAATTATTAATTCAATAGAAACAATTGAAGATGGTAGCTATCAAGTCAATATAGAAAACGATAATGGAGAAATAACTACTGAAGCAGTGCCTGTTGGTCCTCAACTTATCGTAAAAGCTCAAGACAAAATTAATGTAGGTGACCCTCTTACTAATGATCCAAACGTTGGTGGCTTTGGGCAATTAGATGCTGAGGTTGTACTTCAGAGCCCTTATAGAGTTATTGGATTGATTGCATTCTTCATCGGTGTAGGCTTAACACAAATACTTTTAGTATTAAAGAAAAAACAAGTAGAAAAAGTGCAAGCAGCAGAGGGTATCTAACTTTCTCTAAATGCTTATACTTCAAGCTTTTATACAATCTCCAGGAGAAACTTTTTTAAATTTAGGATTTATAAGTATTAGATGGTACGGACTTCTTATTTCGTTTTCAGTTTTAATAGGCCTATTTATCTCTAAAAAACTAGCAAAGGCAAGAAATATTAACCCAGAGTACATTAGTGAAATACTTCCATCATTAATAATCTCTTCAATAATTGGAGCTAGAGCTTATTACGTAATTTTTGAGTGGAGGCAATATAGCGGAGAGAACTTTTTTACTTCTTTTGAAATATACAATAAAATCATTCAAATACCTTCTTTTCTTGCAGTTTGGGAAGGAGGCATAGCAATCCATGGAGGTCTAATTGGAGGATTAATATCTATTATTTATTTCTGTAAGTCGAAAAAAATTAATTTAAAAACTTTTATAGATATATTAATACCCTCGATTATTCTTGGACAATCAATAGGAAGGTGGGGAAATTTTTTCAATAATGAAGCCTTTGGAATTCCTACAAATTTGCCTTGGAAATTATTTATACCTATCCAAAATAGGCCTTTAGAATTTATTAATTATGAATTTTTTCATCCTACATTTCTCTATGAGTCATTCTGGAATTTTTTAATTTTCATCGTCCTTATTATTACCTTTAATAAACAAAATAAAACAGATTTTTTCAGGCCTGGCTTTATTAGCTGTCTTTATTTAATAAGTTATAGCTTTGGAAGATTCTGGATTGAAGGTTTAAGAACTGACCCACTATGCATTGGTGGACTTCCACCTTTCTGTGATGGCGGTATAAGAATGGCTCAATTTATAAGTATTTTTCTATTTTCTTCTGGATTAATTGGAATATTTTTTTTAAGATTGAGAACATATAGTGGGGAAAATAGAAAGAATGGATAACAAAATATCCTTTATTGGTGTTGGTCCAGGCGATCCAGAATTATTAACTTTAAAAGCATTAAAAAAAATAAAAATTGCAGATGTCATTATTTGGACTGATTCTCTAATCCCTGAAAAGATTTTAGATTCTGCTAAAGAAGGCTCTGAAAAAATAAAAACGAGTTCACTTAACTTGGAGCAAATAACCTCAATTATGATAGAAAAATTCCACGCAGGGAAAACTGTTGTAAGGTTGCATGATGGAGACCCTTGCCTTTTTGGCGCAATTAGAGAGCAAATCGAAATTTTAAAAAACGAAAAAATTGAAATCGAGGTTGTTCCTGGAGTAAGTGCTTTTCAAGTTGCTGCAGCATATCATGAAGCTGAGTTAACCATCCCTGACGTAACGCAAACAATAATTTTAACTAGAGCAGGAGGGCGCACAGGGATGCCCGAAAAAGAATCTCTGAAAGATCTTGCGAAACATAATTCCTCTATATGTCTATATCTAAGTGCTAGGCATGTGAAAAGGTCTCAAGAAACTTTACTAGAGTTTTACCCTCCAGAGACTAAAGTGATTGTTGGATTTAGAGTATCTTGGGACGATGGTTGGACATCATTAATAGAATTAAAAGATATGGAAAAATTTTCTATTGAGAAAAAACTAATTAGAACAACCATATACATAATTAGCCCAGCAATTAGTAATTCTCAAAAAAGATCTAATCTTTATAATCCTTCTTATAAGCATCTCTTTAGGAATTAATAATCTTAAAGTTGATAGAAAAATATTAATTACTATAATTAGTAAAAATTTATTTGTTTTGAAAGAAATAAAATCTGTTTCGGGAATCAACAATAAAGGAGGAGATTCCTCTTTAAAGAGAATAGGAAATTTCATTAAAGAGGCTAGGTTAAGTAAAAATCAATCAATTGAAGAATTGGCTTCTGATTTAAAAATTGGAGCTCATCAACTTGAAGCCATAGAGGAAGGGAATGAAGAAAAACTACCTGAAAAAGTATTTATCAAAGCAATGATTAGACGGATTTCACAGAAGCTAAAACTTGATACAGAATTTTTAATGGATGAATTCAAGACAGAGAGGAAAGAAGTGAAAATTGAAGAAATAGTTGAAGAAGTTTCCAAAAAAAATAATAAATCTAGGCAATCTAAGAATTTTAATCCACTAGGATTCCTAATATTTATTTTAATTTCAGGCTTTCTCGGACTAATCGCCTCGTCCCTAATTTTCAATTTATTTTCAGATTCTTCTCAGAATCCAACTCCAAAACAAGAACTTTTTAAAAAAACTAAATAACTTTTAATTCCAAATTCTTTAGTTCTTTTATTACATTACGGCATAATCCTAAGTTCCATTTTTCAAGAAGAAGATTATGGTTTCTATCTAAAGGTAAAATTTGAAATGTAAGATTATTTTCCTGCAATTTTATTTGAACTGAGGAGATCACCTTGTCAGGTCTTTGATCAAGAGCTGCTGCTAGTCTCAGGATTAATGACATTTCAAGCACTAATGTTTTATCTTCTTTGGATATTAAATTTTGCCAAGACTCATGTCTTTTCTTAGGTAGACTCTTTCTATGGTATCTAGCAATTGAAGCAATAATATTTGTTTCTGCTTCAGAATATCCCAACAACTCACAATTTTTTATTAAGTACCAAGAGTGTTTGTGATATGAACCAACATTTACGTATTTCCCACAATTATAAAGATTAGAAGCTGCCCAAAGAAGTTCTTTAGCTTTAGGGTCATTATCGCTATGAAAGATATTTTTAGTCTGATCATAGATTTGAAAGGCAATATCAATAACTTTCTCAGCTCTTGTATTATCTACTCCAAACTTTCTGGCCTGATGAACTATAGTTGTTTTTCTAATATTGCCTTGAACATTTAACTCGTTTTTAATTATCCCTTTACGAAGCATCCAATCCACAACCAAACCCTCTCGAAGTGCCCTCTCACTTATTATTAATTCATCAAAGTTCAACATCTTCATTGCAGTGTTTAATATCAATGCACCTGGAATAATTATTTCTGCTCTTCTCTCACTTAATGAAGGTATTTTCTTGATTTCCGAAACTGGCAATTTAATTAGTTTTTCCAATACATTTTGTAAATTTTCCCTTTTAAATTTATAACCATGCAACTTTTGTTTAGATTCTCCCAAATTATCTGATATCAAATTTCCTAATGAGATTGCAGTGCCACTGGTTGCAATCAAAGATAAAGGCTTATCTCCCATAGATCTACTCTTTATTTTTCGAACAGATGGTTCTAAAGATCCTTTAATAAAAGTTGTTAGAAAACTCGATCTTTCTGAATTTATAGACTCTTTATTAAAAAAATCATTTTTAAGTCTTACCGCACCAATTCTCGAACTGGTAAGAGCTATAGCATCTTTTTTATCTGCAAGTATTAATTCTGTAGATCCTCCTCCAATATCTATGATTACAAAAGACTCATCTTCAAAAGCCATACCAGAAAGGACACCAAGGTAAATTAATCTGGCTTCCTCAGAACCACTTATCATTTCTATTTGAATATCAGTTTCATCAAGCACTCTTTTAATAAAATCCTGACCGTTTGGAGCTTCTCTAACTGCACTTGTTGCCGCTGTTACTATTTGTTTTACTCCATTACTTTTACAATATTCCTTAAATCGCTTAAGAGTATTTAATGCTCTTTGGATTGATTCTTCAGTAAGATTACCCTCCTCATCTCTTTCTCCAAGACGAGTGGTTGATTTATCAGTGAATTTTATTGAAAATGATTTTAATTCTAGGTTAATTTCTGCTAACAAGAGATGTGTAGAGTTAGTTCCAATATCTATAGAAGCTACTAAAATTTGCTTTTCTTGAAAATATCTAAAATCTTTTTTCTGTATCATTTCTTTTTATAAGATGCAGATATCTTTGATCCATTAATAAATATACCCAAGATTGATTATTAAATTATAGAAATCATTTAATCCTAGTAAGATTATTTAAAGTTATGAAATATACAATAGGTCATATGCAAAATAAAAATCGACAAATTAAATTAAGCAATTTTTTTGAATTATTAAGGTGGAATAAGCCGACTGGAAGAATGATCTTACTTATTCCTGCTGGATGGAGTTTATATTTAACCCCAGATCCTAATCCAACATTTTTAATGTTGCTAAGAATAATCCTGGGAGGTCTACTAGTAAGTGGATTAGGCTGCGTGGTTAATGATATTTGGGACCAAAAAATTGATCAAAGAGTTTTTAGGACAAAAGATAGGCCTCTAGCTGCAAATAAAATCAGTCTTAAAACGGCTTATTCAATTCTTTTCTTTTTAATTTTATGTAGCTTCTTTTTAACTTTGTCACTACCTCAAGCTGGAAGAACCCTTTCCATTTCACTTGCTTTTTTAGCTTTACCTATTATTCTAATTTATCCTTCTGCCAAAAGATGGTTTAAATATCCTCAATTAATCTTATCCATATGCTGGGGTTTTGCTGTCTTAATTCCCTGGGCGGCAAATGAAGGCAATTTAAATAGCATTGTTTTATTGTTTTGCTGGCTAGCTACCATTTTTTGGACTTTTGGCTTTGACACGATTTATGCTTTAGCAGATAAAAAATATGATATAAAAATTGGAATAAATAGTTCCGCTGTTAACCTCCAGAACAATACAAGAATAACTATTCAAATTTGTTATTTTTTAACTTCTATTTTTCTCGCATTATGCGGATATATGAATCAAATGGATTTTATTTTTTGGCCAATTTGGCTTACAACGTCGATCTTAATGCAGAGAGATATACTAAAAGTATTTCCTGAGGAAAAGCAATCAATAAAAAATATTGGGAATCACTTCAAAAATCAATCAATTTATGGAGGAGTCTTTTTATTAGGAATTATTATTGCCTCATAGATTCTAAATATGGTTTTTAGATTAAAAAAAGGCGATCTAATAGATATTTTAGCTCCAGGCTCCTTTATTGATGAAGACGAAAATTTTCAAAAAGGCATAGAAATCTTAAAAAACTGGGGCTTGGAAATTAATGAAAATAATTCTCTATCCAAAAAATTTGGTTATTTTGCAGGTAATGATCTAACTAGATTTGAAGAACTGGAAAAAGCAAAAAATAGTAAGCTAATCATTTTTGCAAAAGGAGGCTGGGGTTCAGCAAGAATATTAGAAAAAGAACCTTCTTGGCAGCATGGTTTAATGCTTGGATTCTCAGATACATGTTCTTTATTACTATCTAAATATTCTCAAGGATTTATGGGTTCTATTCATGGGCCCATGGTTACTAGCCTTTTCAAAGAGCCAGAGTGGAGTCTTGAGAGATTAAGAAATTTACTTTTTGAAGGATATGTTGAGGACATAAGAGGAATTCCTTTAAGAGGTGGGAAAGCTAAAGGAGAAATTATTGTTTCTAACTTAACTATTGCTACTTTTTTAATTGGTACTAATCACTTCCCAGACTGCAAAGGGAAAATAATAATTTTTGAAGATATTAATGAAGATATTTATAAAATTGATCGCATGTTGACTTACCTCAGAATGACTAAAACACTCACTGAAATTACTGGTATTGGATTCGGAAGTTTTTCTAATGATTCCTGCGACCTTGAATGGAAAGATTTACTAAAAAACTGCATTATTGAAAGACTCCAAGAGTTTAATTTTCCTATTCTTTTTGACCTCCCAATAGGCCACATATCGGGAAATGCTTGCATTCCTTTAGGATACGAAGCCACCTTAAATGGTGATGATGGCATTCTTAGTATCGATACACCTTTTTAACTAGGGGTTCTTCAAAAAAAGTTTTGCTGTTTTCAAATCTATAGGGGACGTGATTTTTATATTCGAATAAGTTCCTTCAATAATCTTCACTTTCCAATTGAGCATTTCGAATAGTGAGGCATCATCTGTGACTTTCCAGTTTTTATCAATTGCCATCTTATGAGCTTTTTTTAATCTATCTACTAAAAAGCCCTGAGGAGTTTGCGCTGCCCATAAATAATTTCTATCTGGTGTTTCTTTAATAAAACCTTCATTATCAACAATCTTTATTGTGTCAGTTACCTTAGTAGCCAAAATTACAGCTTCACTTTCATCTAATTGCTTAGCGCAAAGGTCTATCAATTCAGGATTAATTAGACATCTAGCACCATCATGTATTAAAACTTTTTTAGCATCTTTTGGTAGCGCTTTTAAACCATTAAAAACTGACTGTTGTCTGGTGTCACCACCATTAATCCAATGAACTTTTTGGGCAAAATCCTTTGCTGAATTTAATAATAAATTTTTATCTTTTGGTTGCCCAATTATTCCAACCCAATTTGTTGAGCTTGCAGAAAATACAGATTTAAGTGTCCAATAAATCAAAGACTCTCCCTCTAGATCAATAAGTAATTTATTTTTTCCAGCTTTCATTCTGCTACCACTCCCAGCAGCTGGTATTAAAAAGTGCACAATAGAAGGACTTAATATTTTCTAGATAATTATAAATAAAAGCAATATCTTTACACAAATAGTACTACGATTGAAAATTATAAAATTTCATAATGTCTAATACAGATTCATTATCAGGCAAAGTTGCTTTAATCACTGGAGCTAGCAGAGGAATTGGTAAAGAAATTGCTTTAGAACTAAGCCGCTTAGGAGCAGAAGTTTTTATTAATTACTCTTCTTCTGATGAGAAAGCAGAAGAAGTTGTAAATTCAATAAAAAATTCGGGAGGTAAAGCTCATAAATTAAAATTTGATGTATCAAGAGAGGATTCTGTCAGTTCAGCTTTTGAAGAAATCATAAAAATTAATGGCTCCATCGATATTCTTATTAACAATGCTGGTATTACTAGAGATGGACTATTGATGAGAATGAAATCGGAACAATGGGATGATGTATTAAATACAAACTTAAAAGGGGTTTTTCTTTGTACAAAATATGCTTCAAAATTTATGATGAAAAAAAGAAGTGGTAGTATCGTAAATATTTCATCTGTTGTTGGAATAATTGGTAATCCCGGTCAAGCAAATTATTCTGCAGCTAAAGCTGGAGTTATTGGATTCACCAAAACTTGTGCTAAGGAATTTGCTTCAAGAGGTATAAACGTAAATGCAATAGCTCCAGGCTTTATAGAAACAGAAATGACTGAAAAACTTAATACTGAAGAGATACTTAAAGTTATCCCTTTAGGGAAATTAGGAAGTTGTACTCAAATTGCAAACTTAGTGTCATTCTTAGTTTCAAGTAATGCTGGAAGTTACATTACAGGGCAAACAATAAGTATAGACGGAGGTATGAGTATTTAATTATGTACTTTCATAAGGCTGGCCGAGTTCATCTCTTAACCTTCTAATTTTCTGTAGCAGTTTAAGTCTTCGACTTCTGGCAGTTAATGTCAGGAAAAATCTTAAAGGAAAGTATATTAATGTCATAGCAATCGCGAGGATTGCGGTAAGAGTAAAAATAAGATTATTTGTTTCTTCCATAACTTAAAGATACTCTTATTTGAGTTAATTTGTATGTCTCTTTAAAAGAAATTCGGCTTTCCCCACTTAATTAAATATCCCTTAAAAATGATTCTATGGGAGATTAGAATAAGACTAAAGATTGAGTAAACATGGCTAAACAGTTAAGTTTTTCTAATGAATCAAGAGAAGCGCTAGAAAAAGGTGTTAATTTCGTAGCTAATGCAGTAAAGGTTACTATTGGGCCAAAAGCAAAAAACGTTGTAATAGAAAAGAAATTTGGTTCGCCAGATATAGTAAGAGATGGATCTACAGTTGCTAAAGAGATCGAGATTGAAAACCCTATTTCTAATTTAGGTGCGAAATTAATAGAACAAGTTGCATCCAAGACAAAAGAAAGTGCTGGTGATGGAACAACAACAGCAACCATTTTGACTCAGAAGATGGTTCATGAGGGATTAAAAAATATTGCTTCTGGAGCAAACCCTATCGAGTTAAAAAAAGGTATGGAAGCAGGCCTAGCTTTTGTCTTAGAAAAATTAAATTCCAAAAGTATTTCATTAACTGGCTCTGATATTCAAAAAGTTGCAACAGTTAGTGCTGGAGGTGATGAAGAAATTGGATCTATAATTTCGAAAGCAATGGATATTGTCACTTCAGATGGAGTAATAACTGTTGAAGAATCTCAATCACTAGAAACAGAATTAGATATAACTGAAGGAATGTCTTTTGATAGAGGTTATAGTTCTCCATATTTCGTAACAGACCAAGAAAGACAAGTTTGTGAACTTGAAAATCCTAAAATATTAATAACTGATCAAAAAATCTCAACTTTAGTAGATCTAGTTCCAATACTAGAAGAAATTCAGAAGTTAGGCTCTCCTTTTCTAATTCTTGCTGAAGATATCGAAGGAGAGGCTTTAACCACTCTGGTTTTGAATAAGAATAGTGGGGTTTTAAATGTTGCTTCCGTAAGAGCTCCTTTATTTGGTGAGAGAAGAAAAGCTGCCCTTGAAGATATTGCAATTCTTACAGGGGCTAAGTTAATTAGCGAAGATCAATCGATGACACTTGATAAAGTATCGATTAATGATTTAGGCAAGGCAAAAAAAATAACTATCACAAAGGATAAAACTACAATTGTTGCATTCGAAGACACAAAAGATTTAGTTAAAGCGCGAGTAGAGAAATTAAAGAGAGAAGTCAATATAACTGAATCTGAGTATGATCAGGATAAAATAAATGAAAGGATAGCTAAACTAGCCGGAGGAGTAGCTCTTATCAAAGTAGGAGCTGCTACAGAAACAGAGATGAAGTATAAAAAGTTAAGAATCGAAGATTCCCTTAATGCTACGAAAGCTGCTATTGAAGAGGGTGTTGTTTCTGGAGGAGGACAAACTTTAATCGAAATATCTGATGACCTTTTAAACTTAAGTGAAACATCTTCAGATGATTTAAGAACAGGGATAAATATTGTTAAGGAAGCCCTTTTGGAACCTACAAAACAAATAGCAAAAAATGCTGGTTTTAATGGTGATGTAGTTGTCGCTGAAATTCAAAGGCTTAATAAAGGTTTTAATGCTAATTCAGGACAATATGAGGATTTAAAAGATTCAGGAATATTAGATCCAACCAAAGTAATAAGATTAGCTCTTCAAGATTCAGTATCTATTGCAGCTATGCTCCTAACAACAGAAGTTGCAATGGCTGACATTCCTGAGCCTGAAACCGCAGCCCCTGGAGGACCAGGTGGGGATCCAATGGGAGGAATGGGTGGCATGGGAATGCCGGGAATGGGTGGCATGGGAATGCCGGGAATGGGTGGAATGGGAATGCCGGGAATGGGTGGCATGGGAATGCCGGGAATGGGTGGCATGGGAATGCCGGGTATGATGTAAAAGCTAACTAGCTTTTTTATCGTTGTTAATCCACTTTCTTAAATTTTTAATGTAAGGGAGTGGTAATTTTGGGGTTTCAGTAAACTGATTGATTTTGTTAGAATTTTGATTTTTGCTAGATATTTCATTCCTGCTAGCAGTTTCGGCGCCATTTGATTCCCATTTTGTTTCTTCAATATTTTCAAAAGCTTTTGATATTTCAAGCTTAATTTGTTCTTGATTTTCTTCATGCACTTCATCAATTAAAGAGATCTGTTCTTGATTTTCTTCATGTACTTCATCAATTAAAGAGATCTGTTCTTGATTTTCTTCTTCAAGCTGATTTTCTTTTTGTGGTGAACTATGGATTAATAAATCATTCAATGAATCAACTCCAAATCTATGGACCCACTTAAGAACAACATTTTCTTTAAGCAAAAAATTATTTTCTAAAGAGGCTTTTTTAAAAACTTCTATTAAATGATTTTTTAAAAGCATAAAATTTCTAATTTAACTTTCTATTTAACAGAGGTCTTATAATAATCAAGGAAAAAACTGTTAAAGAAAATAAAATTGAGATACAACTCTTACAAGTTAAATCACCATATGGGGCATGTAAAGCCACTAATTCTAAATCCATAGTTTGTGTATAGGCAGTCCTAATAGGTTCAATAGCAAAAGTTAATGGATTTAATGAAGCTAACCATCCCAGCCAATTTGGCATAAAAGAGATTGGAGCTAAAGCAGTACTCGCAAATAGAAGAGGTAAATTTATTACGAATATAAGAGCTATTAATTCAATATGTCCCGGCAAAACGAACGCTAAACATAAACTTATTGATGTCACAAAAAGAACTAATAAAATTAGTGTTGTAAATACAATTCCTAAACCATATAAGTTGGGCCATCCATAACCCAAAATGTATGAAACGATCATTATTACAATACTCTGAACAAAGCTCAAGATTGTTATGTAAAAAAAAGAAGATAAAACTATGGATAATCTACTGGTTAAAGGAGCCACAAGTAATCTATTAAGAAATCCAAACTCTCTATCAAACATTAAAGGAAGACCAGAGTTTAGGGCTCCGCTAAAAGCAGTAAAAACAATAAGTCCTGCTCCTAAAAAATTTCCATAAGAATCAACTCCTGGTAAAAAACCTTCAGGAGCTTTAGAGAATAATGCACCAAATAAAAAAAGCCAAATTATTGGTTGTAATATTCCTGCTAAAAGAGTTGATGGTCTTCTTTTTAATTGAATAAATAATCTCTTTGTTAAGGCAAATGTTTCTTGATATAAAAAAAATAAATTATACTGTTGTAATTCCATAATTAGCAGTAATTAGTATTCATTATAGTTAGTTAACCAAAAGTTTTTTTTATCGCATGGATTGCTTTGATTCTTTTTTTAGGTCTCTTTTCCCTGCCATAGAAATTTCAGCATCCAATAATGTTTTCCCTGTTGCCTGAAGATATACATCATCCAAGCTTGGCTGACTTTGCGTAAGAGAAAAAATTTCAAACTTTGAGAAAGCCAATTCCACTTTTAGCTTAGTAAGTAAATCTTTTTGTTTATCTGCTACGAAATTTATCGAGAAACCTTGAGCTTCATTTATGATAATCTGACTAATTCCATCTATTGAAGATAAAATTTTACATATATTTTTTGCTTCTTCCTGATTACTAAATTCTCTTACTTTCAAAGTTACTCTATCTCCTCCTAATTTATTTTTGAGCTCTGCAGGAGTTCCTTTTGCTATAACTCTTCCATTATCAATTATCACTAATCTGTCTGCTAATTTATCTATTTCATCAAGATAGTGACTACTTAAAATAATGGTCATTCCATTATTTCTCAAATCTTTCAAAAGTTGCCATATAATATTTCTACTTTCAATATCTAAACCAACTGTAGGTTCATCCAAAATTAATACTTGGGGCAAATGTAAAAGTCCAGCTGCCAGATCTATTCTTCTTTTCATTCCCCCTGAATAAGTTCCGCACTTACGATCAATCCAATCATTCATTTCTAATTGATCTATTAATTTCTTTATCCTTTCAAATTTTTTATTTTTATTGATGTGATATAAATCTGATTGAAAATCCAAAAGCTCTCGCCCAGTTAATATTTTATCAAGTGCAATTTCTTGGGCAACATAACCAATTAATTCTCTAATTTTCCTTGAATTTTTTATCAGATTAATATTATTTATAAAAACTTCTCCACTATCAGGCTCTATTAAAGTAGCGAGTATTTTTATTAGTGTTGATTTACCAGCACCATTTGGACCTAGTATTCCGAATAATGTGCCAGCTTCAATTTCCATCGATAAATTTTTTAATGCATTGATATCTGAATAAGATTTTGAGAGCCCTTTAACTTTTATATAATTCATCAAACTTACTTTTTATTTAAAAAACATTTTACATCTAATTTAATTACTAAACAGGGATAATATAGATAATAATATTTGCATAGATTGCTGCTCAAATTCTACGGATAGTTGGGTTCTGGAAATTAATAACAAAAGACAAATACCAAACATATATAAAATCGACCACCTAAAAAGAGACTTTGCTCTTGAAAGATCATCAGGAGATTTCTTTAATTCATTTATTAATTGCAAAAGTCTTCCATTAAATGGCAATAACATAATTCCGTATAATAAACCCCCTTCAGGTAAAGCAAAGACCCCCATTATGCTCATTAAAACTGTTGCCCATCCATAACGGGAAATCGCATTAGCAGTAAAAACGGCTCCTTTAACAGAAGGGAGCATAGGAATACCAACAGATGCGTAATCGTCCTTCAACAAAATTGCCAGTGCCCAAAAATGAGCTGGAGTCCATAACATTACTAAGCCAAACAACCACCAACCACTAAGACCTACATGCCCTGTGGCTGCAGATGCTCCTACTAAAGGTGGTATCGCTCCAGCAACTCCTCCGAAAACAATATTTTTTGTTGTACGAGGCTTCAAAATAACTGTATATAAAATTACGTAGCTAAATAAACCAAGAAGAGTTAATCCCGCAGCCAAATAATTTACACCACTTACTAAAAGCATCGAAGCTGCCAAAGTACATGACACGGCAGCTAAAAATACAGTCTCAGATGACAACTTACCTGCTGGCAAAGCTCTTTTGCTGGTTCTTGTCATCCTTTTATCTAATTCCATTTCCCACAAGCAATTAAGAGCTCCTGCTGCTGCTGCTGCTAAAGCGCCGCCTCCTAGAGTACAGATAAGTTTCGGTGAAGACAAAGGCCATTCATCTGTTAAAGCCATTCCTCCCAAAGTTGTTGCCAGTAAAAGTGGGATTAATCTAGGTTTTGCTACTTCAAGCCAAGGCGGCAAATTTAATCTTTTTCTTGAAGGTACAACTTCATCTCTAATTGAAGAGTTATAGTTCAAATTTTCTAATTTACTACTGTTCATGAATTCATACCAACCATTTGAGAATTTAGGGAGTGGTTTATACCTTTTTTGGTAAAAGGATTTTTAAAAATTAATGTTGTTAATATCGCAATAAATAAAGAAGCGTTAAGTTGATGACCGATAATAAAAATAGGTTCATTCAAATTTGTTTTAAGACTTAAAAAACCCAAAACAATTTGGGAAAACAAGAGAAAAATAAGTGCTGAGAGATACTTCCAATTTTCAGTAAGTAAACTTCTCTTATAAATTGCTGTAGCAATAATAAATAGAATTGAAAAAGTAATTGGAAAAGCAAATAATTTATGAGTATTTAGAATTAGGCATTGTTTATTAAAAGATAAGCAAATATGAGCTGACCAGGTTGATGAAAGCCTTACTCCAATAAAAGATTGAATCAAAGTAAGTAAAAGAGGGAAAAACAATAATGATCTCCACCAAATTAATGGCTCTTCTATTTCGTCGTTTTCTAAATTTTGATTTATTGAAATTGTTGTAATCAGAAGTAGAAAAGCTATTAAAAGATGGCCCGTAACAGTATATGAATCGAGCAGGTTTATTACTGTTAAAGCTCCAAAAGATCCTTGGACAATAACAAGAAAAAGTAGTAATGAATAAGTCTTAGGCAACCAATTTGGAATTTCATTTTTCCAAATAATTGAAAGGGTGAATTTAAAAAGAATTAATATTCCAACCAGAAAAGCATCTAGACGATGAAACCACTCTAGAAAAACTCTTAGGTTCATATGATTAAAAGGCAAAAATGATCCATAACATAATGGCCAATCTGGACAGGCAAGCCCCGCCTCCATGACTCTAGTAGCACCTCCAATTACAATTAGTGCTATTAGTGCAAATACACTATGACTTCCCAACCTTTTAAAAATTGTCAGATATTTTGATTTATATAATTGGTTATTAATCAAATGGATAAAACCTATTATTTTGCATAATAAATTAGATTCAAAAACCAAACATTAATTAAAAATTAATATGTTTAATTTAAAAAATAATTTACTAATTTAATCTTTTTTCCCTGACAATTAACTCTAAAAAGTTATTTATAATACTCCTTTTATTTCATAAATATTAAGAAGTTGTGAATTTAAATGATTTTCTTTTAACAAAGGATGCAGGATTAAAAAAATTGAATATCTTGAGGATATAACTACAAATTTTCAGAAAACAATTGTTAAATAAAAACTTTTATTTAATATTAATTATTTCACTCGTTTTTGCTATATCTTTTTGGATTGGTTTTAATGTAAATTTGCTCCCAGAGGAAGCAAGTATTAATGCACCAATTTATGATGAACTTTTTAAAATTCTTTTCATCATTGGATTAATTATTTTTATAGGAATGACAATAGCAGTTATTTATAGCTTATTTAAATTTAGGAAAAGAAATGATCAGATAGGTGATGGCATAGCTTTAGAGGGAAATTTAAGCTTAGAAATTGTATGGACAATTATCCCTTCAATAATTGTTTTATTAATAGGTTTATATAGCTACAACATCTACGATCGAATGGGAGGGATGAAAGAACTAAATCATAACCACGAAATGATGAGTTCTAACACTGAAAAAATATGGGCTGGAATAAGTCAAACTTCTGATAATGAAATAGCAATAAATAATTTATCAATTGAAGTTTCAGCTATGCAATTTGCATTTCTATTCAATTATCCCAAGGGCAATTTCATATCAGGAGAACTACACGTTCCTGTTGATCAAAAAGTATCAATGAAAATGGAATCCAAAGATGTAATTCATGCTTTTTGGGTGCCAGAGTTCAGAATTAAACAGGATATTATTCCTGGGCAACCTACTATTCTGAATTTCACTCCTACAAAAGTAGGTAAATATCCGATAATTTGTGCAGAATTATGTGGCCCATATCATGGAGGGATGAGAGCCTCCATCATTGTTGAAGAAGAATCTGATTACAACGAATGGTTCAACAAAAATAAAAAATCAGAGGTAAATTTATGACAATATCAATTGATCCACAAAAAACTAATAATGAAAGCCTTCAACCTAAAGGCTGGCTTAGATACTTTAGTTTTAGCCTTGATCATAAAGTAATTGGGATACAATACTTAGTCTGCGGTTTTCTTTTTTATTTAATAGGAGGAACCTTAGCGAGCGCTATAAGAATTGAACTAGCTAGTCCAATGTCTGATTTTATGCCAAGAGATGTTTATAACCAAGTTTTAACTTTACACGGAACAATAATGATATTCCTTTGGATAGTTCCTGTAGTTAACGGTGCTTTTGGAAATTATTTAATTCCATTTTATGTAGGTGCAAGAGATATGGCATTCCCAAGATTAAATGCAGTAGCTTTTTGGTTAATTCCTCCTTCAGGTTTGATGCTGGTTGCAAGCTATTTTGTTGAGGGTGCTGCTCAGGCTGGATGGACGGCTTATCCTCCTCTGAGCATAACTACTCCTCAATCGGGTCAAATTATTTGGATTCTGAGCGTTCTATTACTTGGAGGCAGTTCTATATTTGGTGGAATAAACTTTATCGCGACCATTATCAAACTAAGAAGGCCAGGATTAAAACTTATGCAACTGCCAATGTATTGTTGGGCTATGCTTGGAACAAGTCTTTTAGTTGTTTTGTCAACTCCTGTTTTAGCAGGCACTTTAATTCTACTTAGCTTCGATATCATCGCTAATACAGGGTTTTTCAATCCTGTTTTAGGTGGCAATGTCGTAGTTTATCAGCATTTATTTTGGTTTTATTCTCATCCAGCTGTATACATTATGGTCCTTCCTGCATTTGGTTTAGTTAGCGAAATTCTTCCTGTACATGCTAGAAAACCACTTTTTGGATATACAACAATGGTTTTTTCAATAATGGGGATAGTAGTTTTAGGTTTAGTTGTTTGGGCGCATCATATGTTTACGAGTGGAACGCCCCCTTGGATGAGATTATTTTTTACTATCGCCACAGCATTTATTGCTGTTCCGACTGGTATAAAATTTTTCAATTGGGTTGCAACATTATGGGGAGGTAAAATTTCCATCAATAGTGCAATGTTATTCTCTTGCGGATTTATTATAAATTTTGTTTTTGGAGGTATTACTGGAGTTGCTTTGGCACAGGTACCTTTCGATATTCACGTACATGATACCTATTTCGTCGTAGCACATTTTCATTACATAGTTTATGGAGGGACTGTTTTTATTATTTTCTCTTCAATTTATCATTGGTTCCCCAAAGTAACTGGAAAAATGCTCAATGAAAAATTAGGAATTTTACACTTTATCATTACTTTTATTGGATTTAACTTGTGCTTTGCTCCTCAACATTGGCTTGGTTTAAATGGAATGCCAAGAAGAGTTGCAGAATATGATCCTCAATTCCAGTTCGTTAATCAAATTAGTAGCCTTGGGGCTCTTTTAATGGCTATAAGTACAATTCCTTTTTTAATTAACGTATTCCTTAGTGTGAGAAATGGAAAAAATGCTGGAGATAACCCTTGGAATGCTCTTACTCCTGAATGGTTAACATCCTCTCCACCTCCAGTTGAGAATTGGGAAGGAGAAGCTCCATTAGTTGAAGAACCATATGGTTATGGTAAAGAAATTTCTGAACAAAAATAAAAACATATGACAACACTAGATAGCTCAAAAGAAATTCAAAAAAATAATTCTGATGTTAATGAAACACATGAAGACTTCAGAATGTTTGGTCTTGTAACTTTCCTAATTGCGGACGGAATGACTTTTGCTGGATTCTTTGCTGCTTATTTAACTTATAAAGCAGTTAATCCATTACCTGATGGTGCTATTTATGAATTAGAGCTACCAATACCTACACTCAATACAATTTTATTACTTGTTAGTAGTGCAACTTTCCATAAAGCAGGAAAAGCACTTTTAAAAGATAAAAACTCTGATTCCCAAAAATGGTTATTAATTACTGCTTTTCTTGGAATTATATTTTTAATATGTCAATTATTTGAATATTTTCATTTACCTTTTGGATTGACCGATCATTTATTCGCAAGTACTTTTTATGCTCTTACTGGTTTTCATGGATTACATGTCACTTTAGGCACCTTAATGATTTTAATTATTGCTTGGCAATCGAGAATCAATGGTGGAAGATTAAATAGTCAAAATATGTTCCCATTGGAAGCTGTTGAATTGTACTGGCATTTTGTAGATGGAATATGGGTTATTTTATTTATTATCTTGTATCTTTTATAAAAAACTAAATTTAAAAAATTAAATATATTTTTTATTAATTTATATTGCCACAGTTCTCCTTTTTAGCAAGAATATATAATTAGAAATTTGTCAGATAATGCTTGAAGGAAAAGAACTTCTTGAAAAAGCAAAATTGTTAAGTAAAAAATCTGAAGATGAGATAGCTAAAGGTTGTGGTTACGTAGGTCCTAGCGGAAGAATCTTAAGAAAAAGTTTTTATAGGGCGCTTATCGAAGCTAAGGGTTACAAAATAGGAAATGGTCGTCTTGGAAAAAATGGTAATAGAGCTTCAAGAGGCAGACAGACCGAATTCAAAACTAAAGTTCATGGCAATGGGAACCTATTAATTGGTCATGCCTACACTAGAAAATTAGGTCTAGAACCTGGTCAGGAATTTAAAATCGATCTCAAAAAAGAGTCAAAAACAATTTATCTGATTCCATTAAATTGAAAAATATTTTTTACCAACCGTTTTCTTTAAGCCACTGGGAAGAAATATTATTAGAAGAAAAATCTTGATTACTATTTTTATTAAATAAAAGTAATTTCTCTACATATTTAATTAGTGCATCTGCCTCAAGGTTTACGCTGTCACCTATATTTAATTTATTCAGATTTGTGTTATGCCAAGTATGAGGAATTATCGCAATAGTAAATATTTCTCCTTCCCGCTCATATTTTGCAATCGTAAGACTTATACCATTTACACAAATACTCCCTTTATTAACTACATATTTTGAAAAATTATTATTTTTCCACTTTATTGATAAGAGCCAAGATTTCTCCAATTTTTCTATATTCTCAACTGTTCCAAGGCCATCAACATGTCCGCTGACTATATGCCCTCCTAGACGGTCAGACACCCTAAGAGCGGGCTCCAAATTAACAATCTGATTTAGGTTCGACTTTATTCCTAAAGTTGTTTTTTCTAATGTCTCCTCACTAACATCAACAGTAAATTTATTTTGAAAAATCTCTTTAACTGTCAAACAAATTCCATCAACAGCTATGCTGTCACCGATTGCCATATCAAATAAATTATCTAGAATTTCAATTTCTAAAATATTTTTTTCTTGTCTTAGTTTTCCAACTGATTGAATTATTCCTGTAAACATAGATTTAAGAAAAATATTTTTGCAAAATTTTGTATTTACTTTAATTTACTTTAAATGATTTTCAACTATAAATAAATTAAAGAGTAAATAAAAAGAAATTGATCATATTTAGATGATTATTAATTCACAAAAAAGATCATTCGGTAGAGGGGCGAAAGTGAGCTTATTCACTTTAGGGACAATGCGGGCAACTGAAAGTCTCGAAAAGATGTATAGCATAATAAAAAATGCATATTATGTAGGAATTAACCACATAGAAACAGCACCCTCTTATGGTGATGCTGAATCACTTATTGGAAATTCATTAAAAAAATTAGCAATAGAAGAGAATATAAAAGAAAAAAATTGGGTGATTACTTCCAAAGTTTTACCAAAGGGTGATTTTGACTTTTTAAAAAATAATTTTAAAAAGTCTCTTAAAAATTTAAATCGCGAGAAAATTAATAATCTTGCAATTCACGGACTCAACTTAAAACAACATCTAGATTGGGTTCTTGCTGGAGAGGGTAAGAAATTCATATCTTGGATACTTGAGAAGGGACTAGTTGATCAAGTCGGTTTTAGTTCACACGGAAGTTATTCACTAATTAAAGATGCAATTAACTGTGAAGTTTTTACTTTTTGTAGTCTTCATTTACATTATTTAGATCAATCTAAGATTGCTTTAGCAGAGGAAGCTATAAAAAAAGGTATGGGAGTTTTAGCAATATCACCTGCAGATAAAGGCGGTAGATTGTATTCTCCAAGTGATATTTTGATAGAGGCCTCTAAGCCTTTTCATCCATTAGAATTAGCGTATCGATTTCTTCTGGCAAAAGGCATTACAACTTTATCCTTGGGGGCGACAAACAAAAAAGATTTTGAATTTGCGCATAAACTTAGAAACTCATTCGAGAAGCTTACAAAACTTGAAAAAAGCGCCCTTGATAAAATTGAGGAAGTTTCTAATGAAAGATTAAACTCAACCAAATGTGAACAATGTAGATCTTGTCTTCCATGTCCAAATGAAGTACCTATTCCAGAAATACTTCGTTTAAGAAACATATCTGTTGGTTATGGCCAATTAGAGTTTTCAAAAGAAAGATACAATTTAATAGGAAAAGCTGGCCACTGGTGGGAAGAAAAAAATTCCTTATTTTGTCAAGAATGTAATGAATGTGTTCCTAAATGTCCTAGTAAATTAGATATACCAAATTTATTAAAGGAAACTCATAACTTATTAATTGAAAATCCCACAAAAAGATTATGGGGATAAGGACTCATTCCAGATATTTTTAAGATTAATTTTTTGTTTGTTTGTTAAGACAGGGAAAGACCAACTATTTTCCCAACATTTCTCAGAAGGTCCTGAGATGGGGAGCATTTCAGTTTTATATTTACTTTGCAAATAATCACTGTTGAATGGAAGATACCAACCCTGTCTTACTAATTTATCTACTATTGATTTTTTTTCTAAAGATTTAATCCATTTAATTAATATTGCATTATTTAGATTTGATCGACTAAGTAGAAAATGCCACATCAAAGGTACACCTTGGCTTGGGAAAACTAAAGAAAGCCTTGGATCTATTTTTAAATATTTTGAACAAATACTATAAGGAACTATTGCGACCATAGCATCAGAATTAATCAACCAATTAAGCATATTTTTATCATCAAATAACATGGCTTGACTTTTGAGTTTTTTTAAAGAATTAGATGAATTAATTTTTTGAGCAATTGACAATATTATTCGGGGACTTTGCGGAAAAATAATTTTTCCAGTTAATTTTTTAGAAAGAAGAAAATCCCAAGATGTTCTTGCTGAATTTATTAATTCTTTATTATTTTTAATGATAATTGTATAGGGTACTACGCCAATAGGAAATAATTTACTCCTCTGAGTTTGATTAAAGCTTCCCAAAAAATCTATTGATCTCTTATCCAAATTTTCGAACAGTACAAATTCATTTATTTTTTCAAATTCTGAAAAATCTATATTAGAAATCCATCCATCATTTATTAAAGTAAAGTCAGAATTGAAAATTGTGTTTCTATTTTTTTGTAGCCGAATATTTTCAAAATTAATTTTTTCCTGCTTCCAATCTTTTGGAATCGTATCTTTAAAAGATTCTGGATAAAAAGAATTTTGTAATGCAATTTTTACTTTTTTAGGTAGATTACTGCAAGAGTTTAAGAAAAATAAAAGCGAAAGCTTACCAAAATTTAAAAATTTTCTTCTGGTTGCAAATTTTGAAAACATTCAGCAATCCTTCTCTAAAGAAATTTGACCTAGGCGCTTCATCATTTCCAGATTTTGTTGACACAATGAAACTATTTCTTCATTTTTAAATCCATCTAAGAAAGCAAGCAACGATATTCCACCAGCACCTACACCTTCTTTTACATGACCTAATTCATAATCCTTCAATTCTTTGTATTTTGAAGATTTGAAATTTAAAGGACTTGCTAACCCTAATAATTTGACATCATATTTTTTATTAATTAGATTTACTAAATCATTTAGAGAATTATCTTTAACAAGCCACCCAGTTGTCACAATAAAAACATTTTCAATAAATTCATCTTTATTTTTTTCATCTAAAAATTCTAATACAAGCAAAATGACCGCTAACATCTGACTTCCTCCAGACAAAATTACAGGTTGTTTTGCTAACCTTGCACCAATTAGAAGACCCATTGAGAAAGCTTGG
Source organism: Prochlorococcus sp. scB243_495D8 (assembly GCA_000634195.1). GTDB lineage: Bacteria > Cyanobacteriota > Cyanobacteriia > PCC-6307 > Cyanobiaceae > Prochlorococcus_A. The sequence continues at coordinate 1,584 of JFLT01000019.1, read as the reverse complement.
AAAGGATCACCTACCGCCGCAACAACATCAAAAGAATCGAAATCAGCCTTGAAATTTGCATTTAAAAGTCCTCTTTCAACTACTTGTCTTCTTAATTCTCTAGGAGCTTTATATAAACTACTCCCTACTAAATTAGATACCTGCAAACCAAAAGCTTCCATTACTGCCTGAGCAGTTGTGGTGCCCCCCGGTACAGATTCAGAAATTAAAACTGATTGTTTTAAAGATTTTCCTATCGCAAGACCTTTTTCATAGAGGTTTAAAACTCTTTCTTTAGTCATCGATTTACCAGTAGTAATACAATTTGATGGGCCCAAATTTCTATCTTCTACAACTAAATGATTAAAATATGGCTTTGCTCCTATTCCTAGAGGAACAATAACTGGATAAATATTTATAAGCTTTGAACAAACATGACTGATTAGAGCAGGAGTTACTCCTGCATTAAGAAGAGGCAATTTATATTTATGATCTTTTGAAGCACCTTCAAGCAAAAATTCGGCATCTGCGAGCGCAGTTGTTCTCCTTGATTTTGCATTAATACCTGCTGCGGAAATTCCTGGAATTTGAGATGTATTAGTGCCTGCGATTATAAGCAATATTTTTAAATTTTTAATATTCTTTTTCAGCATTTCTATTTTTTTAAGTTGTCTTTTTTTATTGGATTCATTACCAAAAAATTTTATCCCTAATTTTGTAATGTACATTCTTACTTTATTTAATTATTAAAATCAACTAAGCTGTTTAATAATCTTGGAGGATCTGGGATGGTTAATTTAAATCTAGGGAACAGAGAATAGGCAACTACATGCACAGTTAAAACATAAACTATTTCTTGAAAAATTATTAATAAAATTGCACCTAATTGTATACTCAAGATTGAGGGATATAAAGGTAAATTAAATAATCCAATGAACTTTTCTATTAGACCATAACTAGCTCTAGTAATTAACACCCAAAGATTATCACCAACCAACGTAGATAATGCTATTACTCTTAGTAAGAAGCCAAGGGTTCCAATAACAACTCCCCCAGTTAAACTAAGTTTCCAACTTTTTTCTTTTAGCCAACACCAACCTAACCAAAAAGCCAAGATCCCATAAGGAAATAAAAATAAAGTTCCTCTGACAGGGCCCATAATTATGAATAAAAGTAGAAATTGTATTAAAAGTCCTTCCAATGCAATTTGAGTTCCTCTTCTCAAGTGCAATAAGATCATTGGGAGGGGTAAGATCAACCTTAATAAAGCTCCCCCAATTGGCAAATAATATAATGCAACCCATAATAAAGAGGAAAGAGATGCTAAATAAGAGGTCTCAACAATATTTAATGCTTCATTTTTTGTTTTTATTTTCATTTTTTGTTAAATATTTTTAATTAGTTTTTATTCATACTTTTATTTTTTGAATCTAAGATGCGTTCAATCTTTTCTATTTCAAAATTTACCTCAGAATTACTCAATATGGAACTTAACTTTTCAGTAGGATCTTTTGGATCTACATCTTTTAAAATAAATATTATTTTGTAAGATTGAAGCTCAATTTTTCTTTTTTTTGAAAGATTCTTAATTTTTTTATTTTTTTT
>JFLT01000018.1 GCA_000634195.1 Prochlorococcus sp. scB243_495D8 | reverse complement strand
GTTTTCTTTTTCTAAATTTACATCATTTTTATTTAATAAGTTATTCTGTAAATCTTCATATTTACTTGTTTTTTCTAAATCATTAAAACTACTTTCAAGAAAATTTCCAATCCTACCTCCAGAGCATGATTGCAATAAAATTAAAAAAATTAATAAAAAAAATTCTTTTTTTTTTAAAATCATATTTTTTCTAACTTTTCTTTTTCCTTGTAGTTTTTTTATTACTAATCTTTGTTTTTTTTAAAATAGAGCCTTTTTTTTCTTTTAGTTTTTCTTCTAAAAGAGATACTGCGTCATCTATAGAAATTTTTTCTATATCAGTATCTTTGGCAATCGAAACATTAGTTTTACCACATTTTAAATAGACCCCATATCTTCCATTTAATATTTGAATTTTTTCTTTAAATTCTTTCGGTTTTCCAAAGTCTTTTAGTACCTCTTGACCACCTCTACCCATTTTTGGCATCGCAAGGATTTCTAATGCTCGTTCTATATCAACTGTAAAAACATCATCCTCTTTCTTTAAGGATCTGTTTTCAGATTCATTTTCATTTTTAATCCATTTAATATATGGGCCAAATCTTCCTCTATCAGCCTCAACAACTCCTCCTTCAGGATGAACTCCTAACAATCTAGGCAAACTTAAAAGTACAAGAGCCTCATCTAGAGTTAGATCATCAGTTTTCAGCTCTTTTGGTAATGAAGCTCTTCTTGGTTTAGCTTTATCTTGATCATTATTTCCCAATTGTACGTAAGGTCCATAAGGGCCAAATCTTAAAAAGACTTTTTCCCCAGTTTTTGGATCAGTTCCAAGATCCGATGGGCCACTTAAGATTTGATCAACTTGCTTTATGTCTAAATCACCCGGAGTAATATCCATTGGAAGATTACCTTTTGCCTGAATTTCATTACCAGATTCATCAATTTTTGTACCCTCTAGCCAAGGTCCGTTGGATCCTATTCTGACTACGCAAGGAAGGTCTTCGAAATCAACTTGTCTATAAGCTTTACCATCAATATCACCCTCTGTTTTTTGAACCTTTACCTCCAAACCATTTTTACCTTTATAGAAAGTTTCTAGATATGGTAGCCACTCAAGATTGCCTGAAGATATTTCATCCAATGAAGATTCCATTTTTGCAGTAAAAGTAGTATCAACTAGATCAGGGAAATGTTCTTCTAATAAAGCAGTAACAGCAAAAGCTGTAAACGTTGGAGCCAAAGTATTGGAAGATATATTCGCATAACCTCTATCAACTATGGTCCCAATAATGCTGGCATAGGTAGAAGGTCTTCCAATCCCTTCTTTTTCAAGAACTTTAACTAATGCAGCCTCTGTATATCTTGCAGGAGGTTTAGTTTCATGAAAAGTAGATTCCTTATTAGTAACTTCAAGACATGTTCCAGTTGTTAAGTTTGGGAGAATAATTTCTTGTTGTTCAAGGGATGAACTTGGATCATCACTGCCCTCG
>JFLT01000017.1 GCA_000634195.1 Prochlorococcus sp. scB243_495D8 | reverse complement strand
TTGGATCATCACTGCCCTCGACATAAGCTCTGAAGAATCCTGCGAAATCAATACTTTTCCCGCTCGATTTAAATAATCCATCCCCCACGCTAAATTCAGCATTAATCATTGTTAGCCTAGCTTCCGCCATTTGACTAGCTACAGTTCTTTTCCAAATTAAATCGTAAAGCGATAAGTCTCTACCAGTTAAATTTGTTTCCTTTGGTGTTTTAAATACCTCACCTGCAGGCCTAATAGCTTCGTGTGCTTCTTGAGCATTTCTAGCAGTTGAATTAAATTGTCTTGGTGAGTTAGATAAATATTCTTTTCCATACATATAACTAACACATTCTCTAGCAGCTCTTGTGGCTTGTTCCGAGAGATGAACTGAGTCAGTTCTCATATATGTTATGAAACCTCTCTCATAAAGCCCTTGTGCACATCTCATGGTTTCTCTTGCAGACAAACGAAGCTTCCTATTAGCTTCTTGTTGCAATGTGCTAGTTGTAAATGGAGGAACTGGCTTACGAGTGGATGGCTTTTTTTCGATTTTTGAGACTAACCATTCCTCTGAGGAAAAAGTCTTCAATAAATCATTAACTTGTCCTTCTCCAATTATTAAAGATTTGTTTCCTTCTTTTAATTTACCGGTTTGTTCGTCGAAATCGGAACCGTTAGAAATTCTTTGACCGTTTAAACTGAATAATTTAGTTTCGAAAGTAATATTATCTTTTACTAGGGAAGCTTTAATCCCCCAGTAACTAGCTTTTTTAAAAGATCTTCTTTCTCTCTCTCTCCTAACAAGAAGTCTTACAGAAACTGATTGAACACGACCAGCAGATAGTCTGGGTGCTACCTTCTTCCAAAGCAAAGGAGATAATTCATATCCAAAAAGCCTGTCCAAGATTCTTCTTGTTTCTTGAGCCTGAACAAGTTCCATATCAATTTCTCTTGTTTGGTCTAAAGCTTTATTAATTGCCTTTTTTGTAATTTCATGAAAAACCATTCTCTTAGTTGGTATTTTAGGCTTGAGTATTTGCATGAGATGCCAGCTAATACTCTCTCCCTCTCTATCTTCATCAGTTGCAAGTAATAGCTGGGTCGCACCTTTCAATGCATCTTTCAACTCTTTAACAACCTTTTTCTTATCTTTTGGAACTATATAAAGTGGTTCAAAATCTTCTGTTGTATTAACTCCTATCCTCGACCATTTTTCCTTTTTAACCGCAGCAGGTATTTCGGCAGCTCCTTTTGGAAGATCTCTTACGTGTCCCATTGAAGCGAGAACTTCATAGTTAGAAGGCAAAAACTTTCTTATAGTTTTTGCTTTGGTGGGACTTTCAACAATAACAAGTGTGTGATCCAAGGTTTATTTCAAAAATTGGTGTTTTTGTTCAGTTAAGGCATATTATGATTATTTGAAGCTTTTTCAAGTAATTTCTTCTGAAAATTTCAAAAATCATACCCACAAATTATAATCAAGTTAAGATTAACTCTTTGATCCTTACAATCAAACATCTAATTTAATCCAATTTAATAAAGTGCCCAACGAAATCTTTACAATTAATTTAAATGCTCAAGCCATTATTCCAGAGGCTTTTATTTTACTAGGTATTGTTGGAACACTTCTTGTAGATTTAGCTGGAGAAAAAACAGCATCAAAATGGGCACCAATAATTTGCTATTTATCAATTGGAAGCTCTCTTGTTAGTTTGGCTTTGCAATGGAGTAATCCGGTAGAAAGCGCATTCCTTGGGTCCTTTAATTCAGATAATTTGGCAATCGCATTTAGAGCAATAATTTCTTTATCAACCTTAGTATCTTTACTTATAAGTTGGCGTTATACAGAACAAAGTGGTAGCCCTATTGGCGAATTTGCTGCGATAGTTCTTTCGGCCACCCTTGGAGCAATGCTTTTGTGTGGATCTACTGACCTTATTAGTGTATTTATATCTCTGGAAACTTTATCTGTAGCAAGCTACCTACTTTCTGGTTACCTCAAAAGAGATCCAAGAAGTTCTGAAGCGGCCTTAAAATATCTCCTTGTTGGATCAGCTGCTGCTGCTGTCTATTTGTATGGATCCTCTTTTCTTTATGGATTAAGTGGTTCAACAAACCTAGCGACCATAGGTTTAGAGATTATCAATAAGCCATCCTTTATTACTTCACTAGCTCTTGTATTTGTCTTATCAACAGTTGCATTTAAAATTGCTGCAGTTCCTTTTCATCAATGGACTCCTGATGTATATGAGGGTTCACCTACACCTGTAGTAGCTTTTTTATCTGTTGGTTCAAAAACAGCAGGCTTTGCATTTGCAATAAGAATATTAAGCACAACTTTCTCTTCTTTTGACGAAGAATGGAAACTTTTATTCACTATTTTGGCCATATTGAGCATGGTTCTAGGAAATGTTGTTGCTCTAGCTCAAACCTCAATGAAAAGAATGCTTGCTTACAGTTCTATAGGACAAGCCGGATTTGTAATGATTGGAATAGTATCTGGAACACAAGATGGCTTGTCAGCAGCTGTTTTATATTTGGCTGCATATTTGTTTATGAATTTGGGTGCATTTTCTTGTGTAATACTTTTCTCACTAAGAACTGGTTCTGACAGAATTCTTGATTACTCAGGACTATACCAAAAAGATCCTCTCATCACATTAGGCTTAAGCCTTTGTCTTCTATCTCTTGGAGGTTTACCTCCAATGTTAGGATTTTTTGGAAAGATATACTTGTTCTTTGCAGGTTGGGCAAATCATCAATATCTATTAGTAATAGTTGGATTAGTAACTTCAGTTATATCTATTTATTACTACATTTCAGTGATAAAAATGATGGTAGTTAAAGAACCACAGGAAGCTTCTGAAATAGTCAAATCATATCCTGAAATTAATTGGGGAATTGTAGGGTTACCTCCCTTGAGAATTGCACTCTATACTTGCGTAGCAGTAACTGCTCTTGGAGGAATCCTGTCTAATCCTCTTTTTAAGTTAGCTAATACAGCAGTTTCAGAAACTCCTTTCTTACAAGATATTATTGCTACAGCAAACAATATTTCCTAGAAGAATTCTCCAATAAATGTCTAAGAAAGTCGCGAGTTTAGAAAATATATCTAAAACATATGGGAAAGAGGATCTAACTGTTAGAGCCTTAGACACCATAAATTTAGAAATTTATAAAGGTGATTATTTAGCTGTAATGGGAGCTAGTGGCTCAGGCAAAAGTACAGCTATGAATATTATTGGATGTCTAGATAGACCATCTGAAGGTATTTATAAATTAAATGGAATTCCTGTTGAGAATTTATCTGATGATGAGCTCGCGGAAATACGTAACCAAAAATTAGGCTTCGTTTTTCAACAATTTCATCTTCTTTCAGACGCAACTGCGCTTGAAAACGTAACTTTGCCTATGATTTATGCTGGCGTTGATCCAGAACAAAGATTAGAGCGAGGTAAGAATGCCTTAGAAAAAGTTGGACTTTCAGAAAGAATGAATAATCGCCCAAACCAATTATCCGGTGGTCAACAACAACGAGTTGCTATAGCGAGGGCTATTATCAATAACCCTGCAATTTTGTTAGCAGACGAACCTACTGGAGCACTAGATTCAAAAACCACTGAAGATGTATTAGATCTTTTTGACAAACTACATGAATCTGGAATAACTATAGTTTTAGTTACGCATGAAGATGAAGTAGCAAATCGCGCAAAAAAAATAGCCAGATTTAAGGATGGAAGAATAGTTGAATTAAAAGTTAATTAAATTCAAAACCTTCTAATTACCTTCAGTTGAGTTTCATTTTCTATTCTTAAATTCCCATTCGAATCAATATCTCTAATTTTCCATGAATGAGGACAATAACCACTAGGTAAATAACTTTTAGTAAGAAAATTATTTGCAGATTTAATCACATATTCTTTTTTCTTATTACATTCAATTGCATCATTAAAAGCTTTAAGAACTTTGGCTGTCCAATAATGATGATTAATATTTTTAGTTTGAAGTACTTTTGATAATGAAATACCTTCTAATGGAGTGTAATTTAAAACATTCATGCCAAGTCCTACTCTTACATAGATAATTTCTTTACCTCTTGTTATCACCCTTGGTAAAAATCCAATCAACTTTTTTGAACCAAAAAAAATATCATTTGGCCATTTCAAACAAACATTTATGTTCTCTTGTCTAAGCATTTCACATAACTTAATACCTAAAGACAAATTAAATATTTGACATTCAAATTCCTTTGAAAATATTGGGTAAGCTGCACTTAACCAAATCCCGCCTTTGGGAGAAATCCAAGTTTTTGAGTTTTGGCCAAACCCTGAAAACTGTTCTCTTGCTATTATCGCTACTGGCTGATTTTTCTTTATTTCAGAATATCTAAGCAAGTTTGTTAGCTCATTTTCGGTACTTTTACATTTTATTTTGTAAAGGAGTCTCCAGGTTGGGTATTGACCCTGGATTTTTTTTAAGTAAAAAACTGTCTTAGATGCAGATCCAATAACTTTCACAAGTTCTTTATTAAAAAAACGAGCATCTTTTTGAAGATTAGATTAACTTTAGTCTTAATAAGTGAATTTTACAAATTGGATAAAAAGTATTTGCCAATAGTGAATAGAAGAAATCCACATCCATTAAAAAATTGTCTTGATAATTTCAAAAAATCCTTCGGAGACTTAGATAAACTCTCTAAAATCAACGAAAACTGGAAGAACTTAATCGGATTAGAACTATTTCAAGAATGTAAACCATTAAATATTGAAAAAAAAATACTTACTATTGCAGTAAATCATCCACAGTGGCGCCAAGCTCTAATCTATAACAAGCATAAATTGAAAGAGAGAATCGAGAAAATTGGAATAACTTTGAATGAAATAAGAATAATACAAAATTATGAAATTAAAAATAAAAATATCAAAGCTACTAATGCAAAGATAGTTTGGGCAAAGCATCCAAGCAGAATCAATCAAAATAATATGTGCATTTGTACTCTTTGTAATTCCCCTACTCCTGAGGGCGAAATCAAAAGATGGGGAAAGTGTTCTTTTTGTTGGAGAAAAATAAAAAACTAAATTCTTTATTTAACTAAAATTAGTATTCCCATTTGTCCCCACAAAATAGTCCTATATTCAGCTTTTTTAAATCCAACTTCCTTAGCAATATTTATAAGCTCATTTTTCTCTGGAAAATTACTTATACTTTTTTCAATATATGCGTACTCTGGGCCTAAATTAAAAAGACGCGAAATGGTTACTACAATTAATCTCAAATAAATTTTCTGAAAAATATTGGATAAAGAATTTCTTGTTGCGTGATTAAAATCCAAAAATCCTGCCCTTCCCTTATCCTTCAAAAGATCAAAAACTGTTTTTATTCCTCCTTCAACATTATTTAAGTTTCTAAGTCCATATGACATGCAAATACCATCAAAATTTTTTGAATACTCATTAATTTCTAATACATCTTTAATTTCCCACTTAATAAATTTATTTTTTTTTAGCGCTGATTTTTTTTTTGCAATATTTAAGATATCCTCTGCACTGTCAATCCCAGTAATTGAACCCCTTGGACTAACTCTCTCAGAAATTAAGAATGCTAAATCTCCAGTTCCACAGCATAAATCAGCCCAATCTTCGCCATTTAAAGGTTCCAATAAATTAACTAATTTCCTTTTCCATAATCTGTGCAGCCCAAAACTTAATAGATTATTTAAAAAGTCATATTTATAAGAAATTTTATTAAATATATTTTTGACTTCGATAGTTTTTGTGAATTTCATTTTTAAATTTTTAACTTATTTTTTGTTATTAAATTAAATTTTTATTCATATGGTCTAATTTGAAGATTTTTTTCGAGAAGGAAAGTTTTTATTTCTTGTAGAGTAAGTTTCTTATCATGAAGTAATGATGCTAAAAGTGCGGCAGATGCCCTGCCTTCATTGAAAACATCATAGATATCTTCTAAACAACCTGCCCCTCCAGAAGCAATTACTGGGATATCAACAATATTTGCAACAGATTCTGTCAAATTTAAATCATATCCATTCTGTGTTCCATCACCATCCATTGAAGTAAGCAATATTTCCCCTGCGCCTAACTCCTCAACTTTCTTTGCCCAACTTAATACATCTATACCAGTATTTTCTCTCCCTCCTTTCACATATACCTCCCATTCGTCAGTCTTATCAACTTTTCTTCGAGCATCAATTGCTATAACAATGCATTGAGTACCAAATTCTCTAGAACTTTCAGAAATTAAATCGGGATTTCTTACCGCTGACGAGTTCAAACTCACTTTATCGGCTCCTGCTCTTAAAAGGTCATTAATAGAAGAAACAGAATCTATACCTCCACCTACTGTAAAAGGGATTTTTACTGATTTTGCGGTCCTAGAAACAAGGTCAACTAATGTATTCCTATTTTCCACACTTGCCCTTATATCTAAAAATACTAATTCATCTGCGCCTTCATCAGAATATCTACAAGCCAATTCAACAGGATCACCTGAATCTCTCAAGTTAACAAAATTTACACCTTTAACGACTCTGCCATTGGCGACATCTAAACAAGGAATTAAACGAAGAGCAACCATTTTAGTAAAAATTGTCCAAATGCTGGTAATCTTGCATAATAGTTTCCATTTTACCTCTTATGGCTGAAACAAAATTATTACCCAAAATCGGTAGTAAAATCAAAATTAACATTAACAAAGTAAAAGATAGACTACCAGCAAAATTAATCGATCAAATATCCTCTAATCCTAAAGCCGTAATTACAGGCTATAAGATGACAGATGGCAGGAGTATTGGAATCACCGCAAAATTTCAGAATGGTGAGCAAAACTGGTTTTTCCCAGAAGAAATTGAGAAGGGTTAAAAAGTAAAGTGAATGATCCAAAACAACTGTTA
>JFLT01000016.1 GCA_000634195.1 Prochlorococcus sp. scB243_495D8 | reverse complement strand
ATGATCCAAAACAACTGTTAGGAATTAAGGGTGCATCTGAGACTTCAAGTATATGGAAACTTCGTATACAGTTAATGAAGCCAATTACATGGATACCCTTGATATGGGGGGTTATTTGTGGAGCAGCAGCAAGTGGGAATTTTGAATGGACATTTAGTAATGTTCTAGCTTCATTAGCATGTATGTTGATGAGTGGACCGCTTCTGGCTGGTTATACCCAAACCATAAATGATTTTTTTGATAAAGAAATTGATGCAATTAATGAACCAAATAGACCAATCCCTTCTGGGAAAATTTCAATTAAAGATGTAAAAATACAAATCTTGGTATTACTTATAGCGGGTTTAATAGTTGCTTTTTTATTGGATATATATGCTAAGCACAGCTTTCCCTCCGTCTTACTTTTGGCATTAGGAGGTTCCTTTATTAGTTACATATATTCTGCTCCACCACTCAAATTAAAACAGAATGGTTGGCTTGGAAATTATGCATTAGGAGCATCTTATATAGCTTTACCTTGGTGGGCAGGACAAGCCTTGTTTGGGAAATTAACAATCGTGACGGCGATACTAACACTTGCTTATAGCCTATCAGGACTTGGAATTGCTGTTATTAATGATTTCAAAAGTGTTGAAGGAGACTCAAAGCTAGGCTTAAATTCTCTACCAGTAGTATTTGGAATTAAAAATGCAAGTAGAATAAGTGCAGGACTGATTGATATTTTTCAATTAGCAATGGTTGTAGTATTAGTAATTATCGGTCAACATTTAGCCTCTGTAATTTTGGTTTTATTGGTAATTCCACAAATTACATTTCAAGATATGTGGTTACTAAGAGATCCTCTAAAGTTTGATGTTAAATATCAAGCAAGTGCCCAACCGTTTCTTATAACTGGAATGTTAGTTACAGCTCTAGCGATAGGACATAGTTTTTTAGTTGCTTAAGGTGCAAAAGATTAAATTCAAATCTTTTGTTTTAATAATTCCAATATTAATTTTTTCTGGAATATCTTTTTATTTATTTACTCTAATATTTAGAACGTTTAAATTTGACGTATCTAAAAATAAAAAGTTTCGGGAAACCAAATATTCTTATGTAATATCATCTTCTGATAATAAAATACTAAGCAAATTAAGCCGCAAATTTGAAATAGATAATAGTTTTCATAAAATTCCATTTTTTCTTAAACATTCTTTTATATCTTCTGAGGATAAAAGATTTTATAAACATAATGGAATAGATTTAAAAAGTATTTCTCGTGCCATTATTCAAAACATTAGAAGTGGTTATGTTAAAGAAGGAGGAAGTACTATTACACAACAAGTTGCTAGATTACTTTTTCTAAATAATGATTTAAGTTTTCAAAGAAAAATCAAAGAAATATTTATATCATTAATACTTGAATTAAGATATGACAAAAATCAAATTTTAAAATTATATTTAAATAATATTTATCTAGGATCAGGAGCATATGGGGTAGACGAGGCTGCCCAGGTTTATTTTGGAAAATTTATAGAAGAACTGACATTATCAGAGATCGCATTAATTGCAGGATTAGCTCCAGCTCCATCAATTTATTCACCTTATCAAAATTTAGAACTAGCTATTAAAAATAGAAATAAAGTTCTTGAATCATTGTATGTTGATGGATATATTTCTCTTGCAAATAAGAATAAGGCTATTAAAGAAAAAGTAAAGTTAAATTATCAATCAGCTGATAATTTTTTTGATGATAAATTACTAATAAATTTTATTCTTCAGGAAACAGATAAAAAAATTGGGAGTAAAAATGATTATAAGTTTTTAAGAATTAAATCTTCTATCAACAAAGATTGGCAAGAAAAAGGTCAAAAAATATCAAGATACGCAGGGCCTCAAGAACTTGAATTTGGTCTGTTATCTATCGAATCAAACACAGGACTAATCAGGACAATGATAAACAGCAAAAATCCATCAATTAATGAATACGATAGAGTGATTTCATCTGTAAGACCTTTAGGTTCTACTTTTAAAATAATCCCTTATGCTGCTGCATTAATAGAAGGAATAAAATTAACCGATAAATTTGAAGACTTACCAAAATGCTGGGAAAGTTATTGCCCAAAAAATTTTTCAGAAGACTATAGAGGTTCAATATCTTTGATTGAATCATTTAAAAGCTCATCAAATATCGTTCCAATATCAATAACAAAAAAAATCGGCTTAAAAAATATTATTAATTTAGCGAATTCATTTGGACTAGGTTACGAGCAAGAGTTTGAGGAATTCCCATCATTAGCTATTGGGGCCTACGGAGATAATCTTTTAAACATCACAAATGCATATTCTGCAATAAACAATAATGGGAAGATTCAAAGCCCTGAAATTATAGAAAAAATAGAATCATTTAAAAAACAACCTATTTGGGAAAATAAATCTATTTCCAAGAAAATAGTAGATTTAAAAATAAACAAGAAAATAAATATACTTCTTGAAAAATCTGTAAAAGAAGGCACTTCAAAAGCAGCCTCTATAAAAGGAAAGAAAATTTATGGGAAAACAGGAACATCTGATGGAAATAAAGATCTCTGGTTTATTGGTTCCATTGATAACCTTACAACAGGGATCTGGCTAGGTTACGACGACAACAAGGAATCTGAATTATCTAGTGGGAATGCAGCATATTTATGGAAGAAGTTCATATCTGAAATTTATAAAATTCCTACTAAAAAATAAATAATATTTTCAAGATTTATAAGAAATTATTGCAGAATAAAATCCATCACCAGGATAATCCAAACTAGGTAAAATTTGCTTTTGGCTAACCAATTTTAAAGTTTTGTTTTTTTCAATAAATCTATCAATTAATAGATTATTTTCATCGGGACAAATAGTACAAGTTGAATAAACTAAAGTGCCATCTTTTTTCAAAAGAGGGAAAATATTCTCTAAAAGTTTTTCCTGTAATAAAGTTAAAGATTTTATTTTTTCTTTACTTAAAGACCATCTAGAATCTGGATTCCTTGAAAGGGTTCCAATGCTCGAACATGGAGCGTCTAATAAAATCTTATCAAAATAAGATATAAACTTAGGATTTAATTCAATCAAACTCGTAGCATCAGCCTTAAGGGTATTAACAGATTTCAAATTTAACCTTTCTAAATTTGATTGCAGTATTTTCAATCTTTTTGCTGATCTATCTACGGCAATTATTTCAGCACTATCATTTGTTAATTCTGCAAGGTGGGTAGACTTACTTCCTGGAGCTGCACAAGCATCTAAAATCTTTTCACCTTCTTTTGGATTTAAAAGAGGTGCTATCCACTGAGAAGATCTATCTTGAATTGTCCAAAGTCCATCACTATACCCTGGTAAATTTTTTATAGATCTTGGATTAGATTTTAAAGTAATTCCATTATGTAAATCATTAATAATTTCAGCATCAATATTATTTTCATGAAGTACTTTCAAAAAGTTATCTAAATTAGTTTTTAATTGGTTAATTCTCAAATCAATTGATGGTTTTTTATTAAATGCCTTAATGATATTTTCACCCTCGCTATTGCCGACCCATCTATAAAGATCCTTAACAAGCCATAATGGAAATGATTCAAGATATGAAATTCTTTCTTTTCTATCAGAAGATAATTCCGGAAAGATTTTTTGATCTAGTTTTCTTGATGCATTTCTCAATATCGCATTAACAGTTCCCGCTAAACCATTTAAATCTGTTTTTTTAGCTACTTCTACAGTGGTAGAAATAGCAGCAGGAAATGGAATTTTATCCATTTTCAATAGTTGATACAAACCTATATGTAGAAGCCATCTTAACTTTGGAGGCTGCTTTTTATGAGTAATTTTTGATGTATGATCCGTCCAAAGATCAAGAAATTTTCTATACCTTATGCATCCAAAAGATAATTCCGTAATAAAAGCTATATCAAGAGGATTAAATTGATAATTTTTTAAAACCTTTTCAAGAGCATGATCAGAAAAATAACCAGAACTAACTTTTAATAAAATTTCCCAAGCTGCCTTTCTTTGTAAATATCCTATGCTCAAAATATAATTAATTTTTTAAATATAACTTTAATATACAAAAAATTCAAAAAAACTTAAACTACTTTTTCAATTGCAGAATTAAACCAAATAAAACCTAAGATTGAAATAAGTGAAAGATTAAATCCTAAAAAAAGAAAGATATTTAAAGAATGGATTCTTTCTCGAAAAAATATTTTTTTCTCTTTTTGATACTTCATTATTAAAATAAAAACTTATTCAGGATTTCAAACGGCAACCAATATTGATAGATCCTGCATCAAGCATTCTGCCTAATTTAATTGCTATGGATTCCTCCAGCCTAGTGAAATTAGATTGATGGGTAGTTATCCAATCTAATTCAGAAAAAGTGATGATTCCCGTCGAATTACTTTTTAAAAAAAGTGTTCCAATTTCCATTAGATAAATCTAATATTTTTTAAATTAACATCCGTACTTAATATTTCTTCATAACATAATATTCTTTTAATTTTTCAAAGACAACTTTAGGTTATTACTCTTAATTTATTGAATATCTCTTAAAAATTTATCGGCCGTTTTTAAGTGATTATTTAATTTTTCCTCTGACATTTTATCGAGATTTCTCGTTAACATTGCCAGACGATATTGCTTTCTAAAAAAGCTTTCATTATCTTTAATAAATTTCCAAAATAAGCCATCCCATATTTCACACCATGGGCCACTTTTGAAATTAGACATTTTCTTTACATAATTAGAGCTTGATATATATGGCTTTGTTGAGAAGATACCTCCATCACTAAACTGACTCATTCCGTAAACATTTGGGACCATAACCCAATCATAGGAATCAATAAACATTTCCATAAACCATTTATAAACTTGGTTGGGGTGAATTCTACATAGAAGCATAAAGTTGCCAACAATCATTAGCCTCTCAATATGATGACAATAACCAAATTTAATAATATTTTTTATAACAACGTCTACTGGTTCAATTCCTGTATTTCCTTGATAAAAAGATTTTGAAATTGGCTTATCTTCAAAATTCCAAAAATTACTATTTCGCATCTTTGTTCCGTACTTTTTATAGACGAGGGAAATAAATTCTCTCCATCCAATAATTTGACGTAAAAACCCCTCTAGAGAGTTAATAGGAACATTATTATTTTTTGCAAAAAGTAATGCTTTATTTACTACTACATCTGGGGTTAATAAGCCGCTATTTAAAAGAGGAGAAAGTAAACTGTGCCATAAAAAAGAATTTTCTTTAGAAATAGCATCCTCATAATCTCCAAATAAGAAAAGTCTATGTTTAAAAAAATCATTTAACCATGCATCTGCCTCTTCAAAATTAGTTGGATATAAAAAGTTATTACTTTCTCCAATAAACTCAATATCAAAATTGGCTAATGACCTTTCTGCATTAACTACAAATTTATTTTTTTGTAATTTAGGTATATCGGGTATATTTATTTTTTTTGGTAATTTTTTTCTGTTCATTTCATCAAAACTCCATTTACCACCTTCAGGTGTATCATCAGGATTAACTAATATCTTTTGGCTCTTTCTTTGATTCTCATAAAATCTCCCCATAAGAGGTTTTTTTGTATTTGATGCAAATAAATCTTTTAAATCTTCACTGCTCATAAACATAGGAGAAGGCAAAATATTTAAAGCTAAATTATTACTTTCAACAAAATTATTAATCCTCTTCATTATTAAAAAATCATGAGGGTCAATGAGATTTATTTTCTGATATTTATTTTTAATAAGTTCCGATAAGTGATCAACTGTAGAAACATTATTCTTGTTTTCGATATATAAAACTTTAAAGCCAGATATTTCTAAATAATTTTTATAAGCGAGCATAGATGCTCTATGAAAAACTAACTTATTTTTATGGTTAATTAATTTATGAAATTTATCATTTCCAAAAAATAATGAGTCTTCCAAAATCAAAACTTCACAATTTATTTTTAAGATTGGGCTTCCTCTAAAAAGTTGATTGGGAAAAATAATTGATATTTGTTTCATCTTTGCGACTTCCTGTTACTGCATCTTTTTGAACAGTAGATAACATCATCCCAACAGTTTTTCCATTTTTTACGCCACTCAAATGGCCTATTGCAAACAGGACAAGTTTTAGTAGAAAGATTTTTCAAAATTTATAATTTTCTTTTATGAGTAGATTTAAATCTAGTTGAATCTTTAAGGGCCATATGTTTTGTATTTCTTCCCGAAACTCTCTTTCTCCAGACTTTGAAAGATTTGGGTTTAAGATTTTGACGCATAATTTTTATCGCATCTTCCTCTTTTAAACCAAATTGATACTCGATAGCTTCAAAGGGTGTTCTATCTTCCCAACACATTTCTATTATTCTGTCTATATCGATACTTTCCATATTTATTGTTCACATTGTGAGGTACAAAGTTTTTCAATATCGGATCTACCTGTAATTTGAAGTCTATATTTTGCCCAATATCTGTAAACCAATCTCAATAATGGAGATAAGAGCTTAATCTTCAAGGGATAATAAACCCAACCTAAACCAACTAATTCATAAGAATATGCAAGTACATCTAGTCCCCTAATAATTTCACCATTTTCAATAATCCCATGCAGGTTTGACATAGCTTCTGAATATGAGATGTCATTAAAAAGACTTTGATCATAATCCTTACTATTAATATCTATAAATGCAATTTGATTTAAGGTATCTCTTTTTTTAAGAAAATTTTTTTCCCTCAAACAAAGTGGACAGCCACCATCGAATAAAAAGGTTAATTTATTTTTCATATTTTTATTCAAATATAGAAATTAAATAACTTTTTTGTGGAATAAAAAAATTTTTTTAGAGTACAAGCTTTATAAAGCCTTAATAATTGCCAGTTCTAATTTAGTGAAATTATATTATCTTATTAATTAATAAACCATTGATTAAGGGATACATCAATGGTTTAAAACTATTTATGATCAGTCATCTAGAAGATGGACTCCTTCTCCTACGTCAGGAGTAAATTTACAATATTTTTCAAAAATAAGTCCAACACCTCGCATTGTTTCTCCTAATTCATCGTTAAATTTATTCCATTCTTCCGATTCACGATCAGGTAAATCCCACCCTTGTTTTTCTACCATGCTTGTTATTAATGTATAGTCCCATTCTATGTATGCCATTGAGTTAATTTAAACTACCAAAATATTATAAACCAAGAGATTTAATAGGTAATCAATATTTTTTGAATATAATTTAAAAGTGTGAAAAAAATTATAAATGTCAATTTTGCCGAGAAGATTTGAACGAATCAAAAATGTTTTAGATTGCAGAATGAAAAACTTGACTGTTTTAGTTGAGGATGTTAATAAACCACATAATTTATCGGCGATATTAAGGACATGTGATGCGGCAGGAGTTTTCGAAGCAAATTTTATTAGCAAAACGAATGCCGTTAAGACTTTTAATAGTACAGCTCAAGGAAGTCAAAAATGGGTAAAACTGAATAATCATGAAAACACTATCACTGCAATATCTGATTTAAAGAATAAGGGCTTTAAATTATATGGAACGACTCTTAATAGTGAATCAGTAGATTATAGAAATTTTGATTATTCTCAAAATACATGTTTTGTTTTAGGAGCAGAAAAATGGGGACTAAGTAATGAACTTATATCAATGGTTGATCAATCAATTTTTATACCTATGAGAGGTATGGTTCAATCTCTGAATGTTTCAGTTGCTGCTTCTATATTATTATTTGAAGCTGTTCGCCAAAGAAAAAATAAAGGTATATTGCCCGCTAATGGAGAAGGGTTAAATATGGATGAATATCAAAAAACACTTTTTGAATGGTGTTACCCAGAATTAGCTGCGGTGTATAAAAAATCAGCTAAAGAATATCCAAAGTTGAATGATCAAGGAGAACTTGATCCTGTTAGGGATAACTAAATTTATTCAGAATTTTGACTATCAAAAATTTCTTCAAGGTCCTCTCCGATAAAAGAAAGACCTAAAACTAAAAAAAACATTGCCAAACCTGGGAACAAAGCCGTCCACCAGATACCTGTAGGTAAAGCGGCAAGAGCCAGATTTAAATCACTTCCCCACTCTGGGACATCCGCAGGAATGCCAAGGCCTAAAAATCCTAAACTTCCTAATACCAAAACAGCATCTGCAGCATTTAGGGTAATCAGAATAGGCAATGGTGTTATTACATTTGGGAGAATATATTTAAAAATAATTTTTTTAACATCAGCTCCTGCAACTTGAGCTGCCTCCACATAAGTTTCGGATTTAACCAATATTGTCTGATTTCTGATTAATCTAAAATATTGAGGAGAGTAAACAATACATAATGCCAAAGCCGCGTTAAGGATACCCTTACCCAATACAAAAGCCACAACAACTGAAAGTAAAATTACAGGTATTGAAAAAATAGTATCCATTATTAGTGATAAGCATTTATCAAAAAAACCACCAAAATATCCACTTAATAATCCCAATGGCAACCCCAAACTTAATGAAAAAAAAATAGCTAAGAATACAACTTCTATCGCTAATGATGATCCTTGCAAAGTTCTTAAGCAAACATCTCTTCCTAATCTATCTGTGCCACAAAAATGATTAAGAGAAGGAGGGGCAAAGATATCATTGCTTAACATTGAAAATGAATAGCCAAAAAAATTATTGGCCTCTAAAAATTTCATTATTAAAACAACAAGAAGATAAAAAAGTACAATTAAAAATCCAGCTTTTCTGATATTTGCGCCGACACGATTAAATGAGTTAATATCCAAAGTCTTTTTTTAAAGATATAAATGAAATATACCCAATTCTTTTAAAAATAAATAGCTATAAATTTTAAATTAAAAGAAATTACTGGTTTAATTTCAAGACTGCCATAAAAGCTTCTTGAGGGACTTCAACTTTACCCATTGCCTTCATCCTCTTTTTACCTTTGGCTTGTTTCTTTAAAAGTTTCTTTTTCCTAGAAATATCCCCGCCATAACATTTAGATAAAACATCTTTTCGCAAAGCACTTATGCTTTCACTTGCAATAATCCTGCTACCGATTGATGCTTGAATAGGTATTTTAAATTGTTGTTTTGGAATAAGTTCTTTTAATTTCTCAACTAAACTTCTGCCAATTCCATAAGCCTTATCTTTATGAACAATAGAAGTTAATGGATCTGCTCTTTCTGAATTTATTAGAACATCTAATCTAACAAGGTCATTTTTTCTATAGCCAATCAAATGATATTCCATTGATGCATACCCTTGGGTTCTACTTTTCATTTGATCAAAGAAATCTGTAACAACTTCTGCTAATGGAATTTCATAAATCAAGGTAACTCGATCTGTTGTTATGTATTTCATATCTATAAATACACCCCTTCTTTCCTGACATAAACCCATTAATGTTCCATTAAATTCATTGGGAGCATAAATTTCCATTTTCACGTAAGGCTCTTCTATTGATTCTCTAAGTTGTGGATCAGGAATTGTAGAAGGATTATCAATAAAGATATGTTCCTGCTGATTTAAATTAACTTTATAAATAACTGATGGTGCCGTTACGATTAGATCCAAGTCATATTCTCTTTCTAATCTTTCTTGAACAATCTCCATATGAAGAAGTCCTAGGAATCCGCATCTAAATCCGAAGCCCATTGCGCTACTGGTTTCGGGCTCATATTTTAAAGCTGCATCAGATAATTGTAATTTTTCTAGTGATACTCTTAAATCTGGGAATTGATCAGCATCAGTCGGGAATAAGCCACAAAAAACCATAGGATTTGCTGTCTTATATCCAGGCAAAGGATCATTGGCAGGTGAATTTAAAAGAGTAATCGTATCTCCTACTCTCGCATCAGCAACTGATTTTATAGAAGCAGCTAAATAACCAACTTCTCCTGCATGTAATTCATCAACTTGCTGCTGATCAGGTGCCATTATTCCTATCTCATCTAGTTCATAATTTTTCTTACTTGCCATTAATAATATTTTTTCTCTCTTATTTAGAGACCCAGATATCACCCTGAAATAAACAATAACTCCCCTGTACGGATCATAATAAGAATCAAAAATCAGTGCCTTTGTAGGAAGTTTAATTTCATCTTGAGGAGGAGGTACTCTTCTCACGATTGCTTCCAAAATATCTTTAATACCAACTCCAGTTTTTGCTGAACAATTTATTGCATTAGATGTATCAAGTCCAATAATTTCCTCTATTTCTTGTTTTATTTTTTCAGCATCAGCCCCTGGTAAATCAACTTTATTTAAAACAGGAATTATTTCAAGATTATTTTCTAAGGCAAGATAAACATTAGCTAAGGTTTGAGCTTCTACTCCTTGACTTGCATCAACAACAAGTAAGGCGCCTTCACAAGCTTGAAGAGATCTACTAACCTCATAAGAGAAATCAACATGCCCTGGAGTATCTATTAAGTTCAAAACATATTCTTGGGAATCGTCAGCTTTATATTTCATCCTTGCGGCCTGTAACTTGATAGTAATTCCTCTCTCTCTTTCAAGATCCATACTGTCCAAAAATTGTTCTTGCATATCCCTTTGCTGCACAGTACCAGTATCTTGAAGCAACCTATCTGCAAGGGTAGATTTACCATGATCAATATGAGCGATTATGCAGAAATTTCTAATTTTTGAAACCGATATATCAGTCATATATAAAGAAAAATTCTCCTCTTATTACATCTTGATTAATATTAGCTAATTAGAATTATGGATGGAAACCAAAAATGGAATTATTTCTTTTTTTGATTTCTTTTATGAAGGTACTGTAATTTTCAGAGACTGACAGTTCAGGATAAATTAAGTCATTTATTTTTTTCTTAAGATTATACTTATCGTTTAAAAATAAAGCAGATTTTTCAAGAACCTCAACCATAATTGAAACCGCAGTACTTGCTCCCGGAGAGGCTCCCAACAAAGCAGATAATGATCCATCAGATGAATTTACAATCTCAGTTCCAAATTTCAAAGAACCACCACCTTCAGTTTTTTTAATTATTTGGACTCTTTGACCAGCATTCTTTAAATACCAATCAGAAGGATTAGCTGATGGCATCATATTCTTTAAATTCTCAACTCTTGAGTTATGGTTCTTTAATGATTGTGATATTAGGTAATTAATTAAATCGTTGTTCTTGAAACCAACGTCTAACATAGAAAAAATATTATTCTTTTTAATTGAACTAAATAAGTCAAAGTATGAGCTTTGTTTTAGAAATTTCGTTGTAAATCCAGCAAAAGGTCCATATAAAAGAAGTTTTTTATCACCAATCCATCTGGTGTCTAAATGAGGCACAGACATTGGTGGCGATCCAATATCAGCTTTACCATAAACTTTTGAGTTATGTTTTTCTGTAAGATCTTTTTTCTCGCAAATAAGCCATTTCCCACTAACAGGAAATCCACCATAACTTTTTGCTTCTGGAATTTTTGATTTTTGTAAATAATTAATTGTTTTTCCACCAGCACCAAGAAAAACGTAACCAGTTCTAATTGAAGTTTTTCTACCTTCAGAACTGATTTCTAGTTCCCATTGTTTTTTATCAATTTTCTTTAAATCTAATAATTCTGTTTTGTATCTAATTTCAACATTTTTGTTTAAGGAAACTAATGACAAATACTCTTTAGTTAAAGCCTCAAAATTAATATCAGTTCCTCTACCTATTCTGGTAGCAGCAATTTGAGTAGATTGATTTCTATCTTTTGTTATTAGAGGAGCCCATGATGAAATTTCATCAAAAGATGTAGAAAATTCCATATCGATAAATTCAGGATTATCGGTCATTTTCTGAAATCTTTTTTTTAAAAAAGAAATATTATCCTGACCAGACACAAAGCTAATATGAGGAATAAATTTTAGAAACTTCTTAATATCAATTTTCCCTGCTTCATACAATGAGGCCCATAAAGACATGGATGTTTCAAAAGAACGATTTATTGAGAGTGCTTTATCTATTTTTAGATTTCCTTTTTCATCTAAAGAGGTATAGTTTAATTCGCAATTAGCGGCATGTCCTGTACCTGCATTATTAAAAGCGCCAGTACTTTCACTTCCTGGAGCATTTAATTTTTCTATAATAAGAAATTTTATATCTGGTAAAATTTCTGAAATTAGGAGGGCTAAAGTACTACTCATTATCCCTGCTCCTACTAAGACTGCATCATAGTAACTATTGTCATTAGTGGGATTTTTAAATGAAGTCACAACAGAAAATTATCTTTTTTGCAATTAATCAGATTTCTTTCTAGGCTTATTATAAAGTTAATACAAAATTATGAGTACTGAAACACTCTCGCTGACAAACGAAAATGTAGAAAAAGTCCTTGACGAGCTAAGACCTTTTTTAATTTCTGATGGAGGTAATGTGGAGATTGCAGAAATAGATGGTCCAATTGTCAAAGTCAGACTTCAAGGAGCATGTGGTAGTTGCCCAAGTAGCACTATGACTCTCAAAATGGGTATTGAAAGAAAGTTAAAAGAAATGATTCCTGAAATAAGCGAAGTTGTCCAGGTTTTATAAAATTTTTAACTAAAGTATATATTATTTAGTTTTTAATTCCTTCAACAAAGATGATTCCATATCAAGGCAATCAATTGGAAGTCCTTGACCAATAGCGATTAAAAGAGGTGCAAGAATCCCTAAAGTAAAAACTAAATTTGATTGGCTAACATCATATTTACTCAAAGTAAAAGTTATCAAATAAATAATTGAAAAATAAGCATGTAGTGAAAAAAATTCTTTTGGCTTTAACACTGGCCACCTTAAAGTATTTCCCAAGAAATATAAAAAACCTGTCATAAATAAATAGTTACATGAAGATTAAACCAAATATAAACATAAACCTTTTTAGAGACTATTTATAAAAAAATTTACCTAAGATAATAATTAAAAAAATATTAAATCTTCGTTTCTATTTGTAAAAGCTAGACATGCAGTCAAAAATATGATTATAATTATTTTGTAGCAATCGCTACTTTTTCGTTCACCCTTATTTGAGGGCGCAGTTCGAGTCATACCATGGAACGGGGGATGGCCGTGTTGTCACATCGAAACATGACTACTTTAACTTACAGAGGTAAAAACTACGTTCAAAACAAAGAAGCTGCTAAAAAGCAACTTGTTGAACTTACCTACAGAAGAAACGTATACACCAACAGAATGGATGACGCTTCTTCAAGTAATGAAAAAGCAGAATTAAATTACAGAGGTGTTAATTACACTAAATAATTTAATTAAACAAATTAAAAGCCCCTTTTTCAGGGGCTTTTTTTTTGGCTATATTTATCAAGAGTCCTTTAAAAATATGTCTGAAAATTGCTGTAATACAAACACATCGAATAAAGCACCTAATCAATTCGATCATAAAGATGCGATTCAAGAAAGATATGGCTCAGCCGCACAAGAAAAAGAAAGTTGTCTTTGTACACCAGTTGGGTTTGATCCCGTTTTACTTGAAGCAATTCCTCAAGAGGTTATAGAAAGAGACTATGGATGTGGTGATCCAACAAAATATGTTCAAAAAAATGATATTGTCTTAGATCTTGGAAGTGGTAGCGGCAAAAATGCTTTCATTTGTGCCCAAATTGTTGGGGAAGAAGGAAAAGTTATTGGAGTTGATCAGAATCCTGACATGCTTTCCTTATCTAGATCAGCCTCTAAAGAAGTTACAAAAAATATAGGTTTCAACAATACAGAATTTCTAGAAGGTTCAATTGAAAAACTTGATGAATTAGATAAAGATTTAAATCCATTAATCGCAGATAAATCAGTAGATATTATTTTAAGTAATTGCGTTTTAAACTTGGTAAGTCCAGAATCTAGGAATAACCTTCTAAATAACATAAAAAGAGTTTTAAACGATAATGGAAGAATTGCAATTAGCGATATCGTCTCTAACAAAAAAGTACCTTTAAGATTGCAAAATGATCATGATCTATGGACAGGATGTATTAGTGGAGCATGGTATGAGCCAGAGTTTATAAGTGATTTTAAAGAACTAGGATTTAAAAATTTAAAATTTGCAGAAAGGAGTTCTGAACCTTGGAAAGTAATTGAGGATATTGAATTTAGGACAGTAACTTTAGTGGGCAATATTTAAAAAAATTCAAGAGTTGAAAATTTGCTATAAATTTCTATGCGAAATAATCCAAGAGATCAAATACCCGCATTAAAAAATAAGTATTATTTCAACTATGGGGGTCAAGGACCATTACCAAAATCTTCTCTAGAAGCAATAGTTAAAACTTGGGAAATTATCCAAGATTTAGGTCCATTTACCAATGATATGTGGCCTTTTATTTACAAAGAAATATTGACCACAAAAAGAATAATTGCTCAAAAATTAGGTGTCAATTCAAAGAATATAGCTTTAACCGAAAACATTTCTTCCGGTATGATTTTGCCTTTTTGGGGAATAAAAGTAGAAGAGGGAGAAGAGTTATTAATAAGTGACTGTGAACATCCTGGAGTAGTAGCTGCAAGTCGAGAATTTTGCAGAAGAAATAAATTAATATTCAAAATTTTGCCAATCCAAAAAATTAAAAATCTAAACGACGAAAATATAATTTTAGAGATTTTGAAAAATCTAAATCGTAAGACTAAGATCCTAATTATTTCTCATATCTTATGGAACTTTGGATATAAAATTCCTTTAAAACAAATTTCTATCGAATTAAAAAATAATCGAGAAGATTCTTATTTACTCGTTGATGGTGCTCAAACCTTTGGGCACATAAATATTGAAAAAGAAGTTTTTTATTCTGATTTATATTCAATAACTTCTCATAAATGGGCATGTGGACCAGAAGGACTTGGAGCCATTTATGTCTCAGATAGATTTATTCATGAAACAGATCCAACAATAATTGGTTGGAAATCATTAAAAAAAGAACAAGGCATTTATGAGCCTTCAGATAATCTTTTTCATGATGATGCAAGGAAATTTGAAATAGCTACCTCTTGTATTCCTTTACTTGCTGGGCTTCGGAATTCTTTAGATCTTTTGGATAAAGACTGCCATGAAAAAGAAAAAAACAAAAATATCAAAAAATTAAGTGGAAAACTTTGGGATGAATTAAATCAATTAAAGGGTGTTGAATTAGTTTTAGAAAAAAAATATTTAAATGGGATTGTTAGTTTTAATATCGAAAATATTGAAGATAAGGATGAATTTGTGAAGAAACTTGGAGAAAAGAAAATTTGGATTAGAGTTTTAGAAGATCCAAAATGGTTTAGAGCATGCATACATAAAATAACTACTGAAGCTGAGATTGATTTACTTGCTAAAGAAATAAAAAAAATATTGACTTAAAGATCAATTGATATAAAAAAAATTTAGTTTACCAAGGTATCTCCGAATTGTCCCATGCAATAAATTTTCCTGTAGATTCTGGTGATTGATTTTTAATAATATTGATCAGAAATTGGGAGGATTTTTCTTTACTAAATAATTTATGATCTGGAACAAATTTATGAAAAGGTCTAGATAATTCAGTATCTACTGTTCCTGGATGAAGCAATGTGATAGCAGCCTTTGGGAAACGTCTAGCCCATTCAATACTTAAAGATTTAAAAAACTGATTTTGCGCAGATTTTGCAGCTCTATATGAATACCAACCTCCAGTTTGATTATCTCCAATGCTACCAACTCTTGCACTTATACTTGCAAAATTAAAATCAAAATCTTTTGGTATAAATTCTTCAATCACTTTAGCTAATAAAATAGGAGAAAAGGCATTTATTGAAAAACTTTCCATCATATTTTTTTTATCAAGATGTTGTAATCTTTTTTCCGGTTGAAGAGAATCACTATGAAGTCTACCTGTAGCATTAACAACTAGCCTTAATTTTGAAGGATGATTTGATATTTTATTTTTCAACTGCAAAAGGGATTGAGAATCCTCTATATCTAGTTCCCAAAAAGGATTAAATTCACTTTTTCTTCCACACAAAACAACATCTAAATCTTTTTCACTTTCATTAAGATCTTTAGCTAGTTGTGTTCCAATTCCACCTGCGCCTACAACTAAGGCTAAGCCTTTCATTTTTTTTAAAAATAACTCCATTGATTCTAAGAAACTTTTCTTATGATTTGCGTAAAATCTTTCTTATTTGATTAGGAAATTTTATTGAGATTTATTTTTTTCTTTTAATAATTTATAAGCTATTTTTCTATCATCAAAATTAATAACTTTATCATTGAGAATTTGGTAGTCTTCATGTCCTTTTCCTGCAATTAAAACAATATCTTTTTTATTGGCAAATTTAATAGATTCATTTATTGCTTTAAATCTATCAATTTCAATTGTTATTTTTTCTCTTTTTTTTATACCCATCAAAATATCATTTACTATCTTTTGGGGTTCTTCTGATCTTGGATTATCTGAAGTTATAAAAAGTTGATCAGACAACTCTTCAGCTATTGATCCCATCAAAGGCCTTTTACTACGATCACGATCTCCGCCACAGCCAAAAACAGTTATTAGTTTCCCTTCACAAAGTTTTTTAATTGATTGCAAAACTTTTTTTAATCCATCAGGAGTGTGGGCATAATCAACAATTATTGTTGGAAGAGATCTTGAAACGTCATTATCATCAATTTGTATTTTCTCCATTCTCCCAGGAGCACCAGGGAAAGATTGTATTAAATTTGATAAATCTTTTAAAGAAAAATTCAGTTTATACAAAATTGTTATTGCTTGAATCGCATTCATTAAATTAAATTCACCAACAAGTGGAACAAAAATTTGAATTTTTTCCCTAGGTGTATGAAAAATACAAGTGGAACCACTTTCAGTAAATTTTTTATCTGTTACGAAAAAAAAATCATCATTTTCAAATTCACTTTCAGTAATCTTTGTAGACACTAATGAAGATCTTTTTTCAAGATCAGACGATAATTTAGATATCCAATGGTCATCGTGATTTAATACAGAAATTCCATCTTTTTCTTTTAGGTAAGGTGGGAAAAACAATTTTCTTTTTGTTTGAAAATAAGATTCCATATCTGAGTGATAATCAAGATGATCTTGAGTTAAATTAGTAAAAATAGCCGCCTCAAATTCGCATCCTGATATCCTCTTTTGAGCAATAGAATGAGAACTTACCTCTAATATCGCGAATTCAGATTCTGCCTCAACAGCAGAATTTAATTTCTTTTGAAGTTTATCGGCGAAATCAGTTGTATGAGAAGCCACTTCTGAGAAGCCAGGCCATCTATTAAACAAGGTCCCAAATAATGCAGTCTTTTTACCTAATTTTTTTAAAAGATATTCCAATAAGAAAGTAATTGTCGTTTTTCCATTAGTACCAGTAACACCAATAAGTTTAAGTTTTCTTGAAGGCCTATTCCAAAACTCAGCGACAATTTGACCAAAAATATAATCTAAATTATCCTCAATAACCAAAATCCTTTCTCGATCAATAGATCCAATTCTCTCTTTTGCAGCAGACCCAATAATGGCAGCCTCCGCGCCATTTTCAATTGCCTCAATACAAAATTTTCCTCCATCAACATTTAAACCAGGCATTCCTAAAAATAAAGTTCCTTTTTGTACTTCTTTAGAGTTAAAAGAAATATTATTGATTTCATGATCGATTAAATCTAATGAAGGAATAATTCCTACTAAATCTAAAAGTTTATGTAATTTTATAGATCTCATATAAAAAAATTATTTCTCCAGAATGGTACTAATATTTTTTTGAAACCAATTCTTTAATTGATCATCTTTTAATCTTGGAGAAATGCGAGGCAATTCTATGATCTCCTCAGACCTAATTCTTTCAATAGCGATAACAGGTACTTCATAATCATATTTTTTATATTTATCTTTATGTAAATCGATCCTATCTATATCAATTTCTTTAAGCTCTTCTAGATTAGGGAATAACTCATTAAGATTTATTTTTGCCAATTTATTTTTTAAAGAATCACAAAGGCAACATCCCTGCCTAACAAAAATAAATATTTTCATTCATTTAGTCAGGCACAGGGTCACATCCACAGGGAGTTAAAGGATGACATTTGCTTAATCTTTTTAAAGTTAACCACCCTCCCTTCCAAGGACCATGTCTAGTAATTGCCTCATATCCATAAGAGCTACAACTTGGAATAAATCTGCATCTTGGTCCAAAAAAAGGAGAAAACCACTTTTGATAAAACGAAATCATAAAAAGAAGTATAGAAGTAATTGATTTATTAATAGTTTTGAACACTTTAATGATGTAAAATAATATTTCCAGTAGTAATTAGTTTAATTGAATTTAATCAATTATCCAATTTATTGCAAATTTTTATTTAATTTAAAATTATGTCAAGATACCGCGGCCCCAGATTAAGGGTTACGCGTCGCTTGGGAGAACTACCAGGTCTCACCAGGAAAGCTTCAAAGAAGTCTAATCCTCCAGGTCAGCACGGCCAAGCCCGTCGCAAGCGATCAGAATATGCAATTCGTCTAGAAGAAAAGCAGAAACTTAGGTTTAATTATGGAGTTTCTGAAAAACAACTAGTTCGTTATGTAAAAAAAGCTAGAGCTCAAGAAGGATCCACAGGAACTAACCTACTAAGACTTTTGGAAAACAGACTTGATAATGTTTGTTTTAGATTAGGTTTTGGAGGTACCATTCCAGGCTCAAGACAATTAGTAAATCATGGCCATGTAACCGTTAATGGAAAGGTTCTTGATATTGCTGGTTATCAATGCAAATCAGGCGATGTAATCGGAATTAAAGAAAACAAAGCAAGCAAAAAACTTGTTGAAGGTAATATAGAATTCCCTGGATTAGCAAATGTTCCACCTCATCTTGATTTAGACAAACCTAAATTAACGGGAAAAATAAATGGAAAATGCGATAGAGAGTGGGTGGCTCTTGAAATAAACGAACTACTAGTTGTTGAATATTATTCAAGAAAAGTTTAATACTACTTTTCTTTGGATTATTAAATCTCTCATTAAAAAAAATGAGAGATTTAATTTAATTCTTATTTTTAAAAATAATGGGAAATAAGGAAAATAATATCAAAAAGCCAGGTTTTAAGACCCTATCTATTCACCATGGGGAAACATTTGCAGAAGAAACTGGATGCGTTATGCCTCCTATTTTTTCTACATCCACTTTTAAACATGGAAATAAAGATAATTTCGACTACACCAGATCAGGCAATCCAAACTTTAGAATTCTAGAAAGCGTCCTTAAATCAATAGAAGATTCTAAATACTGTACAGTTTTTGGATCTGGAATTAGCGCGGTAACTGCAATTTCATCAACACTAAAATCAGGTGACAAGATACTCTGCGAGTCAAATCTATATGGTTGTACAGTGAGGATGTTCGAAAAAGTTTTCAAGAAATTTGGGCTAGAAGTTTTATACACAGATTTTACAAACGAAAATAATATCAAAAAGATTTCATACTTCGAGCCAACCTTGATATGGCTAGAAAGTCCAACTAATCCACTTTTGAAGGTACTTGATATTAAGGCGATTTGTGATGAAGCGAATAAACTCGAAATACCAGTAGTTGTAGACAACACATTTTCTACAGCGCTTATTCAAAAACCATTGGACCTTGGTGCAACACTATCGGTTGTAAGCACCACAAAATTTATTAATGGACATTGTGACGCACTTGGCGGAGCAGTACTTACAAATAATGAGGAATGGAATAGTAAGATGCTTTTCTCTCAAAAAGCTCTCGGGCTTCAACCATCTCCTTTTGATAGTTGGCTCATTACGAGAGGAGTAAAAACTCTTCCATTAAGAATCGAACAACAAACTAAAAGTGCAGAATTTATTTCTGAAGAATTAGGTAATCATAAAATTATTAGTAAAGTAATTTATCCTTTTAATCAAGAACATCCTCAATTTAATTTAGCAAAATCGCAAATGAAATCTGGAGGTTCAATGATCACCCTAAAATTAAATTTAAATAAAAAGGATACTTTTAAATTTTGCAAATCTCTCAAATATTTCTCTCTAGCAGAAAGCCTTGGAGGGGTTGAAAGTTTAATTTGTCACCCTGCAACGATGACTCATGCTTCTGTTGATGACAAAACAAAAAATCTACTAGGGATAGATGATGCTCTTGTAAGATTATCAATTGGATGTGAAGATACAAACGATTTAATCTCGGACATTTTATTTGCTCTAAACAAATTCTGAAAATTGAGAGATTTACTTAAAAAACCTATATGGAAAAATTTAGAGTTAGGATATGCAATTCCTGATAGTATTCATGCCGTTTCTGTAGCATTACCAACTTGGAATGATGTAATAAATTACGAGGAAAAAGATCAAGAATGCATGAATTCATTGAAGTCCATTTACCCACGATTCGGGCTAAACCCCATAGTGAAAAGATTATGCGAAAAAGTAAAAAAACAAAATTACTACAACAATAAAAGTATCTGGCCATATCCGAATGAAAGAATAGCTTTTAAAGCTAAAAAATACATTGATAGAAATACTTCTGAACAATTCTCGTTAATAGAAAAAAGAAATAATTTAGCTTTCTTAATAACTGAAAAAGAGGGAAGTATTTATGCAAAATATTTTTGGCAACATACTGGTCTTGGTCTATCTTCAAGAGCTGCCGCTATAGAACTAGGTTTTGAAGATTGCCCTCCAAAATCTTACGTAAATGAATGTTCTCAAAGAATAAAAAATAGAATTTCTAAATCTACAAAAATTGACTCTAATGATATTCACTTAACTTCATCTGGAATGTCTGCATTGCATACATCATTAGAGATCATATATAAATTATTTCCAGCTAAACCAACGCTCCAAGTTGGTTTTCCATATGTAGATGTACTTAAGTTACCAATGAAAATCTTTCACGGAGCAAAGTTAATTACAGAAGAAAATTGCGCGGATATTGAATTAGAAATCAAAAGAATAAATCCATCAGCATTAATTATTGAACTTCCAAGTAATCCAATGCTCAAATGTGTAAACATTAGAAAAATTTCAAAAATTGCAAAAAAGCTAAATATTCCCTTAATTGTTGACGATACAATTGGTTCGAATTTAAATATAAATTCCATAGAACATGCAGATATAGTTTTTACTTCACTTACAAAAATTTTTTCAGGTAGTGGTGATATTCTTGCTGGATCATTAATACTAAATCCAAAAAGCAAATGGATTGATCAGTTTAGAAATGCATTAAACGAGATTAATATTCCAATACTTTCCGATGGAGATATAATTTATCTAGAGAAAGTTAGTAGAGATGTAAATCAAAGAGTTTTTGAACAAAATCAAGCATGTTTAGAATTAAAAAAAAGATTAGAGACTCATAGCGAGATTAAAAATATTTTCCATCCTGAAAATTGTCCAAATTTTAATTCTTTACTTACTTCTAATGGGGGATACGGCTGCTTATTATCGTTTGAATTAAATGGAGGATTGAACAAAGCTAAAAAATTTTATGATTCTCTAAAAGTATCTAAAGGACCTAGTTTAGGTACAAAATTTACTCTAGTTTGTCCTTATGTTTTACTAGCTCATTATGACGAGTTGGATTGGGCTGAAAGTTTTGGTATACCCTCGCACCTTATTAGAGTATCAGTTGGATTAGAAGACCAAGATCAATTATGGAAAACCTTTTCTGAAGCACTAAATAATTTCTAAATTCCTAGTATTTACCGTATAGAAACTTATATACTCTTTTTCTGAATAATAGTTAGTATTAATATATATTTTCTCAACATATAAATGGCAAAAATTTATGAGGACAACAGTTTTGCTATTGGAAACACTCCATTAGTAAAATTAAAATCAGTTACTAAAAACGCGAAAGCTACAGTACTTGCAAAAATTGAAGGTAGAAACCCCGCTTATAGTGTCAAATGTAGGATCGGCGCAAACATGATCTGGGATGCCGAGAAAAGCGGGAAACTTACAAAAGACAAAACTATTGTTGAGCCAACTTCTGGAAATACAGGAATTGCTCTAGCTTTTACTGCTTCAGCAAGAGGTTATAAACTGATCCTTACAATGCCAGAATCCATGTCAATTGAAAGAAGAAGGGTTATGGCAGTGCTGGGTGCTGAAATTGTTTTAACAGAGGCATCTAAAGGTATGCCTGGAGCAATAGCTAAGGCTAAAGAAATTGCAGAAAGTAATCCTTCTCAATATTTCATGCCAGGTCAATTTGATAATCCAGCAAACCCTGAAATTCATTTCAAAACTACTGGACCAGAAATCTGGGATGATTGCGATGGCGAAATTGATGTCCTAGTTGCAGGGGTTGGAACTGGCGGAACAATTACAGGAGTTTCAAGATACATTAAGCAAGAGAAGGGCAAGAATATTACTTCTGTAGCTGTAGAACCATCACACAGTCCTGTTATTACACAGACAATGAATGGAGAAGAGGTTAAATCCGGACCACATAAAATCCAAGGAATTGGAGCAGGATTTATTCCTAAGAACCTTGACTTATCAATTGTTGATAAGGTCGAACAAGTAACAAATGACGAATCAATTGAGATGGCTCTTAGGTTAGCTAAAGAGGAAGGTCTATTAGTAGGAATATCTTGTGGGGCTGCCGCTGCTGCTGCTGTTAGATTAGCTGAACAAGATGAATATGCTGGGAAGACAATTGTAGTTGTACTTCCTGATTTAGCAGAGAGGTATTTATCGTCAATTATGTTTACTGAAGTTCCAAGCGGAATCATTCAAGAACCAGTCAAAGCCTAAATCTATTTTTTCTCCAGTAGTGAATCTGGTGAAATATACATCGCATCGCCATAAGAGAAGAATCTAAATTTTTCTTTTATGGCTTTCTTGTACAAATCTAATAATCTTTCTCTACCAATCATTGCACTTACTAAAAGTAATAATGAACTTTTAGGGAGATGAAAATTAGTTAATAATCCATCAATTACCTTAAATCTATAACCTGGCTTAATTACTAAATCTACGTATTTAGCTATGGGAATAAAGTCATTAATTTCGTGAGAATAACAACTTTCAAGAGCTCTTACGCTAGTTGTCCCAATAGCAATTATTTTTCTATCTGTTTTCTTTATTCTTTTTATTTCCTCCACTACTTCCTTATTAACACTTACCCATTCTTTATGAAGTTTTAAGTTACTTAAATCTTCTTGATCAATTGGTTTGAATGTTCCATAACCCACGTGCAAAGTTATCGGTAAGATTATTACTCCTTTTTTTTTTAAATTGGAAATAAGACTTTTGCTTAAGTGTAAACCAGCTGTTGGTGCAGCAACTGCACCCGGATTAGTTGCATACTCAGTTTGATAACTTTTCTCATGAAAAGATTCTTCTTCGGAATTTTTTATATAAGGAGGGAGTGGGATTTCCCCGAATTTATCAAGAAGTTCATTCATTGAATTGAGACAAATTATATTTTCCGGAAATTTAATAAATCTCCCTCCAGTTTCTTCATCAACTCCATCAACAATCAAATTAATATCTTGTGCTAAAGGAGATTTTAATTTTAATTTTCTATTTATTTTTAACTTTTTCGCTGGCTTTGCCAAACATAACCAAACACAATCATGGGATCTTTCTAAAACTAATAATTCGACTAATGTCTTATTTTCTAATTCAACCTTTAACCTAGCTTTCATAACTTTAGTATTATTTACAACTACAAGATCCCCTGCTCTAAATTCATCTAAAAGATCCTTGGTAAATTTATTAGTTAAGCAGTCTTCTTCTAAAACACTATTTCTAACTATCATCAATCTTGATTCATGCCTAATTGCAGAAGGTTTTCCAGCAATTAATGAAGGATCAAGTAAATAATCATAAGCTTCAAGCTTATAATCTCTTTTTTCATTATTAATTTGAGAAATCAATTAAATTTAGGAGACAAGAGTCTCTGTCTCATCTTCAATTAGGGAAGCCAAGTCTTTTAAGAATGAAGCTCCATCAGCTCCATAGATCACTCTATGATCAGCTGTTAGATTTACTTGCATTATTTTTTTAACAGATATTGAACCATCACTATTAGCTACAACAGTTGGTTTCGATGATGCTATCGCTAAGATCGCACCGGTCCCTGGAGGAAGAATTGCGTCAAATCTATCAACTCCAAACATTCCAAGGTTAGATAACGTAAATGTTCCCGTTGAGTATTCATCTGGTTCTAATTGTTTTGATCTCGATCTTTTTACGAGCTCTTTCCATTTCCTAGATAATTCAAATAAATCAGTATTGCATGGTTCTTTTAAAACTGGAGTTATTAGTCCCCCATCTTCCATCGCAACAGCAACAGCAATATTTATACTTTCTGGATAAGAAATTCCATTTTCTGAAAAGCTTGAGTTAACTTGAGGATGTTTCTTTAGTGTCTTTGCAACTGCCTTTACAAGTAAAGCAGTCATAGTCACTCCATTCTGTTTTACCTGTTTGTAGAAATTATCTAAATTATCTGTATTGATAGAGTACCCTACCCTAAAACATGGCACATCTAAACTAGATTCCATATTCTTATTAACCGCTTTTTGAAGAGTATTAAATTGAACTGTTTCTCCAGGATTACCAAAACTATTTCCTGAAGTTTCTGGTTTATTTTGAACTCCCAAATTTGCACTAGGAATACTTGCAGGAGAATCACCTTCCCCTATCCATGGTATTGAGACAGGTTGGCCATTAGCTTTTAAAATATCATCGGCTTGAATCCTTCCGTGAGGGCCAGATCCATGAACCTTTGCTAAATCAACACCCATTTGAGAGGCAAGTTTTTTAGCTCTTGGAGATGCAATTATTCTCGAAGAAACATTACTTGTAGCGGCATTAATTTGATCGGTATTAAAAGATGGGGCTGCCTTTTCACTCATTAATACGACTTCTTTTTCTTGTTTTTCAACAATTTCACTTTGAACCACAGGTTTTTCTTCAGTTTTATTGCTTACCAATTCAAGTTGATCCGAACTAGAAACTTCGGGTTGATTCCCTTTATTTTGTTCTTGAACAGAAGCTATCTCATCCTCATTTTCTACAATAAGTCCAATAGTCTCTCCTACTGGTGCAGTGCTGCCAGCAGGCATTAAAACAGCCGCAAGATATCCATCTTGAAAAGATTCAACATCCATATCTGCCTTGTCAGATTCAACAACCAAGACAGATTCACCTCTCTCAACTTTATCTCCTGGATTTTTCAACCATTCCACAATCTTGCCCTCCGTCATAGTAGAACTCAAGGCAGGCATGAATATTTCGTGAGACATAAGAAAATTGTTATTGCATAAGTTTCAAGGGATTCCTACCAAACTTCCTAAAGTTTTTATGATTAAGAATCCTTTAAACTCTTGTTTTAATTATACGAAATCATGTTCACAGTGGGAACTCTGAAAACTTAAGAAAGTAATAATTTAGATCAATTAGAATTTAAAACTTTTCGATGAAGATTTACATATATTTATCAAAAATACTAAATCTTCTCTTTAATTATTATCTATAGATTGAATAACTCCATCTTTTACAGTAATTGAGACTTGCATTTTTTCAATAAGATTGTCTCCCACAGTGACATCACAAAAACTATCCACTTGTCCTTGATCAACAATTTCGTCCATTTTTAATTCGCGAACTTGACTCTGTTGTTGAAGTAGATTTCTTTTTTGTTCTTCAATTTCATTTCGTTTTACTGCAACTTGTTGTTGCACCTTACTAACCTGTTCTTGAACTCTTGGATCAAGAGGATTAACCGATTGGGATCTAATATTATTTACTATTTGCTGCCCCTCTTGCTCAAGTTGAGATAATTGCTGGTCAATGTTTGAAATTGCTTTACTTAATTCTTTTTCAGCATCTTCCTTCCAAGTTGGTGTAACTACAGCTTTAATAGCTATTGAGCGTTTTATAGATATTGAGTTTTTTGTTTCCATAAAAAATTAAATTACCTTTTCAATATAGATAGAACAAATCAAATTTTCTTACTAAATTTGTTTTCATACATATTTTCTATTTGTAATGAATACTTTTTTTCTATTTCTTTTCTTTTTTGTTTAAGAGTTTGTGTTAACAACCCATTTTCTAGAGTAAAGGCATCAACAAAATAACAATCTAATATTTGTTCTTCTGATCTTGCTCCTAATCGACTTTTAAGCAAATTATTAATTTGTGATTTAAAAAATGTAACAATATACTTATTCAGGTTTAATTTTGAAAGGTCTTCTTCCAAAAACTTGCTTTTAACCAATTCGACATTAGGAACTACAAGGGCTGTTAAACATTTTTTATCTTGTCCTACTAGTTGAATCTGATTAATAAATTCAGAACTAAGGATTTCAGTCTCTAGCGGATTCGGTTCTATATTTTCACCACTTGATAGCACTATTGTATCCTTGGCTCTTCCTGTTATAAAGAGAGAACCATTTGGTATTAGAAAACCTAAATCACCAGTATCAAACCAACCATCATTGGATAAAACATCTTTTGTAGCTATTTCATTATTAAGATAACCTTGCATTACTTGGGGCCCCCTTGCAAGAATTTTTCCGACTTCTCTGAACTTCAGAATCTTTTTTTTATCATCATTCACTATTTTGATTTCAGTAAATGCTAGAGGCTGACCAGATGATCCTCTAACATTTAATTCTCTTTTCCTACAAGTTAATACTGGACAAGTTTCTGTGAGTCCATATCCCACCAAAACATCTACACCTAAAGATTCAAAAAAAAGATCTACATGTTCTGGCAATGCACCTCCTCCGTTAATGGGAAATTTCAGTTTTTCTCCGCAAAGTTGTCTAAGAATATTCGGCCATAAAAAAATAGTAGACAATTTATGTAAAGGATATCGGCTAATAACTGAACCCAGTAATGGGATTTTTGATTTAAAAGTTATTTGATTTATATCTATATTTCTTATCTTTCTAAGACTTCTTTTGAAAACCGAACTATTACTTATCAAAAACTTAATAAGTTTTTGCTTTTTGGAAGGCATTTTTTTCAAAGCCTGAAAAAAACCATCATGTATTGCTTCCCATAGTCTCGGTACAGTAGCCATTACAACAGGTTTTATTTGTGTAATATCATCTTTAAGAAATTTTGGAATTGTATAGTATTGAGAACAACCGCATGAAAAAAAGAAGTATTCAGCACTTCTCTCATAAGAATGCCAGATAGGCAAAACGCTTAATACAGAAGTCCCTGGTTCTGGATCAGCGATATAGGCTAAATTGATTATTTGATGTAAAAAATTTGCATGAGTCAAAGGGACACCTTTAGGTTTTCCTGTCGTCCCAGAAGTGTAAAGAATAGTAGCGACGTCATCAATTTCTGGATTAAATTTTTCAAGATTATTATTTTGTGAATTTTCTTTTTCTACTGAACTTATGAATGTACTCCAACTTATTAAACTTTCAAATTCTTCATCTTCTAAATTGATTATAAATTTCAGTCTTTTTTTTAATTCTTCTTTGTTGTTTAACTTTAGCCAAATTTCCTTAGATTGAACTACTAGTCCAACTGAATTAGAGTGTCCAATAATATAGTCTAATTCTACTGAAGGAGAATTAATGCCTCTCACTGCATTTATAGCTCCTAAACGCATTAAGCCTTGATCTACTGCTAACCATCTTGGAGAATTTTCAGATATTACAGTAACTACATCCCCCTTTTTTAAACCATAATTTTCAAAAGCACAAGAGACTTTTGTTATTAAATCAGCCAGCTCAGAATAAGAAAATTTTTCTTTGTATTTCCCTCTTAAATCGCAAACAGCTAAAGCATCACCACATTTAAATTTTAATTTTTCCCAAATTTGATCTATATGATCAAGGTTCTTAATAAAATCTCTATTTTTGAAAAATTTATTTTTTTTATAAAGAGGTTTGGTTGAAGGCCAATACGCTAAATCACCCATATTAAATTGATTTTGAAATTTTAATTTCTATTTTGATATAAAATCAAAATTAAATTCTTCCTCGATGGTTTTTTTAACAATTCTCTTGACTTCTTGAATATTTAAATTTTTGTTGTAATCAATCATATTTGCCATAAGACAATTTTCTATTCCGCAAGGAACAATCTTATTAAAGTTTTCTAATTCGCAGTCAATATTGATTGAAAATCCATTTATCGTAATCCATCTTTTACACCCAATTCCAATTGATGCGATTTTCTTATTTCCTATCCAAACACCAGTAAACCCTTTTCTAGAGTGGCAATCTATATTAAAAGCTCCAAGGATTTTTATAATAATTTCTTCAATTTTTCTTAAGTACCAATTTAAATCTTTATAAAAATTTTTCAAATCTAAAACCAAATACGTTACTAATTGTCCTGGCATATGACAAGTTACCTCACCACCTCTATCAATCTTAAAAACATCATATTTAGCATCATTCAGAGAAAATAGTAAATTATCGTAATTAGATCCTCTCCCCAATGTATAACAGAGTTGATGCTCCCCTATCCAAATAAAATCAGGGTTAGAATTATCTAAGATTAATGACTCCTGATATTCTTTTTGTAATTTATAAACATCATTAAAAGAAGAAATATTATCAGGTTGTTTAATTATTGCTGTTCTATTCTTCATATTTAAGTAGATTTAGAAAGTAAGTAAATATTTTTAGATTTGTTATGAAAATTTTAATCCATGGAAAGAATCTTGAGCTCACTGGAGCATTAAAAGAATATACTGAGGCAAAGATAGAAAAAGCAACACATCACTATAAGGATATTGTTAAAGAAGCTGACATACACCTTTCAATTGAAAAGAATCCAAGAGTCTCGTTCCAAACTGCAGAAGTTACTATTTTTGCAAATGGTACCGTAATTAGAGCAGAAGAAAAAACTGAGAATCTATACTCAAGCATTGATTTAGTTTCAAATAAACTTTGTAGAAAATTACGCAAATATAAAGAAAGAAACAATAAAACAATCCATAATAAACAATTTAAGAATAAAGATTCTTTACCAATTGAAAGTATGGAATCAAATTTTTTAGATAAAGCTTTATTTAAAGAAGGAACTGAAGCAAGTCTGCCTGAGCCATCTATAAAAAATAAATACTTTGAAATGACTCCAATTTCATCAGACGAAGCAAGAAAACAATTAGATCTAATTGATCATGATTTTTATGTTTTTCGAAACAAGAAAAATAATGAACTTCAAGTTATATATAAAAGGAATCATGGAGGTTATGGACTGATTCAATCTAAATAAGTTTTAAATGCCCAATATTGAATATGAATTAAACGAGAAAATCCATGCGATTATTATTAACCCTTATTTATCATGGGAAGATTTCTGTGTGAATTGCGATTTAGTAAGAAAATACAATATTAAAAATATTTCTACTTCACTAAATTATTTAACTGATCTTAAAAACTGTTTAGGTAATTACAGTGCGGATATAAACGCGCTTATTTCTTACCCTTTAGCAGATTTACCAGTTTCATTTATTGAAGAATTAGTTTGTTTTGCAAAAGATAAGGGGGCAAAAGGAATTGAATATATCCCAAACTTTATTAATTTATCAAAAAGAAATTTAGAAACTTTCGCTGCTGAAATTGAGCAGGTTAAATTATCTGGATTACCAGTTTCAATAATCATA
This sequence comes from Prochlorococcus sp. scB243_495D8, assembly GCA_000634195.1. Taxonomy (GTDB): domain Bacteria; phylum Cyanobacteriota; class Cyanobacteriia; order PCC-6307; family Cyanobiaceae; genus Prochlorococcus_A. The sequence goes on along the minus strand of JFLT01000016.1, from coordinate 21,664 downwards.
AATAAATCAAAACTACAAGAAGAAGTTTTTATTAATGCGATAGAAATATGTTTGGAATTAGGAATAAAAAATTTTCAATTCGGGGACGGTTTTGGATCTCCTTTTACATCTAATGATGTCCCCGAAATACTAAAAATAACAGGCTCTCAAAATCAAATAAAAGTTGTAGGTGGTATAAAAAAACTGACACAAGTTATTAATTTGTTTGATAACGGAATTAGTTGCGTTGGAACTTCTAATTTTTGTGAGATTTTCCAAGAAGTAAATTTTTAAATGTCTGGTTCTGGTGAGTGCAGACTAGAGGGTCTCTGTATTAAAGCTTCTCCATTAGGCGAAAATGATAGATTAATAACTATTCTTACTGATGAGCAGGGGATTGTTCGATTAGCGGTACCTGGTGCTAGACGTCCAAAAAGTAGTCTTGCCGCAGCTACTCCATTAACATATTTAAGTCTGCAAATTTTTGGGAAAAGAAATCTTAAATCCGTACGTCAAATTAAAATATTAAAAAGCTATTCTGGTCTAGGGAAAAATATTGAATGTCTTGCAGCCGCGCAAGCAATAACTGAATTAACTTTTTTATTAGTAGGTAATAATGATAAGCAACAAAACTATTTATCTTGTGTTCTTGCACATCTAGATAGGATTCATTTGTATGAAGAATCTAAAGAAGAAGATATTAAGATGCTCTCAATGAGTATTCAATCTTTAATCCATCTATTAGCCATTGGAGGAATAAATTTACCAATTCATCATTGCTGTAAAACTGGAGAACCTATTATTCCGCCTTTAGGAAATTGGGAATGGAGTTGTTATTATTTACCAAGTGAAGGGTTTTCGTCAATTGAAGATCCTCAAAGTAATCTAAAAATAAATGCATCTGAAGTTGCTCTATTACAAAGACTTCTTTTTCCCGAATTACCAATAAAATCTAATGGGGAGTTATTGGGACCTAAAAAAGTCTGGCTTAAAATATTATTTATTATTGAGACTTGGATCTCTGCTCAGCTAGAGAAAGAATTATCTTCACTAAAAATGTTGAAAGAAATATATAGTTAAGATTTTCATAAATCATAAAAAAATTTAAAAATTATGATCATAGCGGCTCTTACTGTTAACTTTATAAATAGCTAAATCAATTAATGTGGTTCATATTGCCTGGTTGGGTAAAAAATCCCCTTTTTGCGGTAATGTAACTTATGGCAATTCAACTACTAAGGAATTGAAGGCCAGAGGGCATAAAATTAGTTTTATTCATTTCGACAATCCCTCTAGTTCAAATTCATCAAAACCATTATTTCTTGCAAATGATCCTGATGTAAGTCTCCCATATTTAATTAAATCTCAAGTTTATACAATACCCTCACCAAGGGCAGAAAAAGAGCTAAGACTATCATTGGAAAGATTAAAACCTGACATAGTACATGCAAGCCTAACTTTATCTCCTTTAGACTTTAGACTTCCAGAGCTGTGTAATGAAATTAATGTTCCTCTTATAGGAACATTTCATCCACCATTTGATGCAAAAAATAGAAATCTAACTGCGAGCACTCAACAATTAACCTATCAACTTTATGCTCCATCTTTAGCAAAGTTCGATAAAATAATTATTTTTTCTGAACCTCAAAAAAATGTTCTTGATAAATTAGGAGTACCTACAAAAAAACAAATAGTTATTCCAAACGGCGTTGATGAAAATATTTGGAAACCTTTTTGCGAAAAAAGTAAAAAATATGATCAGGTAAAAAACAAACTTGGAAATGAAAGAATCTTTTTATATATGGGAAGGATTGCAAATGAGAAAAATATCGAGGCACTTTTACGTTCTTGGCGCCAAACAAAAACTCAAAATTGCAAATTAGTTATTGTTGGGGATGGACCAATGAAGCCAACTCTTGAAAATAGTTTTTCTAACCTTGGTAATGAGAAATTAATTTGGTGGGGTGCCGAATTAGATTTAGAAACTAGGATAGCAATAATGCAAATAGCAGAAGTTTTTTTCTTACCAAGCTTAGTAGAAGGTTTATCATTATCACTTTTAGAGGCAATGTCTACTGGTACTGCTTGTGTAGCTACAGATGCCGGAGCTGACGGTGAAGTTTTAGATAACGGAGCAGGAATAGTAATTTCAACTGATAATGTGGCTGCACAATTAAGAACTATAATCCCAATTCTTGTAGAACACCCTTCATTTACAAAAGATCTTGGAGAGAAAGCTAGAGAACGTATACTTCAGAGATACACAATTACTAAAAATATAAATTCACTTGAAAAAGTTTATATGAACTTAAAAGATAATTCAAAAACCTAACGAAACTCCTTACTTCTATTACTAGCTGAAACTATTGATTCAATTAATGCTGACCTTAGACTCTTTTTTTCTAAAACCCTTAAAGCAGAAATAGTTGTTCCACCTGGAGAGGTTACTAAATTTTTAAGCTCAGAAGTAGTAAGTTTATTTTCCTTTATTAGAAAAATAGTCCCTAGTATCATTTCCATAACAAGTTCCTCTGAAATTATTTTTGGTAATCCCCCGCTTAATCCTCCATCACTTAATGCTTCTATAATTAAAGCAATAATTGCAGGACCTGATGAAGTTAAAGCTAAAAATATATCAAGGTAATCTTCAGTAAATTCATAAATTTTACTAGTTTTTTCAAATAATTTTTTTGTGAATTGCTTCTGATCTTCTGTAATTTCTTCTCCCCAAGAAATCCCTGTTAAACCTTTTCCAATAGTTATTGGAATATTTGTAACCACTCTCGCACATTTATGATTAGGAAACTTTTGAGCAAGTCTATTTATTGAAACTCCTGCAAGAATAGAAACTATTAAATTGTCCTTATTTTTTATATGATGGACCTCACTTATGTCATTTAATTGTTGGGGTTTTATCGAAAGAAGTTTATATTGACAATCCCAAATTATTTTTGACTCTTTAGAACCTGATTTATAAACGTTTATATTATGTTTATAATTATTTTTTATTTTTTCTAAACTTTTTTCTGTATTTACAACACAAAAAACATTCTCTGGCTGAATTAATTTGTTATCTAATAGAGGAGTAACTATAGCACTTGCAATATTTCCAAAACCAATTATCGCAATTTTATCTGTCACAGATTAATCATGAATAAGCACTTAATTTAGAATTACCCCATGCTGGTTCAGGAGTAGTATTTTTGCCCAAACTATATTGTGGTGTGTTTTCTGTAGATACAGAAGAAGGAGAAGCTTCTTCTGGGGAAGAACTAGTTACATTTACACAACTTGGAGCAAAAAGGAAAATACTTTCACCGACTCTCTCTTGATGTCCATCAATTGCATATGTGCCCCCAGCAATAAAATCAACCGCTCTTTGAGCTTGATCAGGATCCATCATAGTTAAATTGAGTATTACAGTTTTTCTTTCTCTTAATGCTTGTATCGCTTGAGGCATCTCATCAAAACTTCTTGGTTCCATTAAGCTTACTTCTGAGGATGAATTTGTGATTCCAGGCATCCCAACTACTTTTGATGATCTGTTGTTATTCATAAAATCGAATGGATTGGAATTTGCAAGGGCATTTGCATTCTTTGGATTTTGTTTGAAATTATTAATATCATTTAATTCATCCTCTGAAGCATAATCCAACTCATCAAAATCATCATCGAGATACTCATCACCTGCAACTACTGCCTTTAATCTAGAAATAAGTGACACCTTTTAAATCCTCTTGAAATTGATTACTAAGGTTTAAGAACCTTAAGTAATAGATTCATTTTTTAAATGAATAAACTACCTATACTTAAATAACGTTAGTTGAACTTAACTGCAAGTTTATAGATAAGATTTTTATAAAAAAATAACTAATTAGGATCTACCTCCAAAAATCAATGATCCTAATCTTAACCAAGTAGATCCAGCGTCAATAGCTTCCTCCCAATCACCAGACATCCCCATTGAACAATCTGGCAGTTGCAGTGAATCAGCGAGAGCACGACAATTTTTGAACAACCCTGAATTTTCTTTAGAGCTAAGTCCTTTAGGATTGATAGTCATTAAACCGGTTAATGAAATATTTTTCAACTCTTGAATTTCTCTCCAATTCATTATTAAAAATTCAGGATTAAAGCCTCCTTTAGTAGGGTCATCACTCAACTTAACCTGCAACATTATTAATGGATTTTTCTTCTCTTCACGTGAAATATTAGAAATCTTTTGCAACTTTTCAAATGAATCTACTGAATGAATGTATTTAAAATTTTGAACTATTTTTCTTATTTTATTACTTTGTATTCTTCCAATAAAGTGCCAATTTATATGTTTATGATCTTTTAAGATTAGTTGTTTTTCAAGCGCCTCTTGAACCTTACTTTCACCAAAATCGTTCTGACCTATATTTTGAATAGTCTTGATTTCTTGACTTTTAAATCCTTTACTTACCGCAAGAATATTTACATTTGATGGAATTTTATTTTTTATTTCTAAATAATTCGCAGGGTTCACATTTTATAAGAAAGTTTGCGTAAATAAATTCTCCCATTTAGATAGTTCTTCAGATCCTTCTCTTCTAGCTTTTTGAAGGTTTAATTCCGCCTGATTACGAGCATCTAAGTAAGGTATAACTTCAAAAAAAACTTCTCTCTGTCTAACTTCTACCAAAAAAAACATTTTTTGAGCATATAAAGTCGCATAAATATCTCTTCCATCATTTCCAGGAGAGACTTGGTACAACATACCAAATGTTGGATGGTTTAAATAACGCTCAGAACTCAAACCTAATTATTATGTTATTTATAATGCACCATACAGTTTTCTAAGAAAAATTGCTATGCAAATAAAACAAATCGATAATGTATTAACAATTACATTGAGTGATTTTGAAGGATAAAGAGTTCTAAATCTGTTGGTTTGAATAATAATATTTTTTTTTGAAAGTAATGATTCTGCTCCATGATCAATTCTCAGAAAAATATTTTGAAATAACCTCTCCACTAAGATTAACAAAACATTAAAAGATTTCTTTAATCCTAAATTTCGAAAATTTATTGATCTAACTGATACTGATTTAATGATATTTTGAAGTTCTTCCTGCACTAGAGGAATAAAACGTAATGCAATTAACAACTGAAACAGCCACTTATTAGTTGGCAATCCAATCTTTCTTAATGGATACATAAACCAACTTAATCCCCATACAATGTCTTCCTGCAATGTGGTTAAAAGCATCAAATTCACACTATGAATAACGGTAAATATCAAAGTGGAGGTTTTTATTCCTAGTTCAAACGCTTTTCTTGATAAGTTATAGGGACCAAAATTAATAAACCATATCTTCTTCGAAGGAATTTGCAAAATATTCCATTCTTTTTGGCTTTCCAGTACTACTTGCAACTCATTGGGATTTCTCAAGTAGCCATCAAGAGATTGAATATCAGAAGAAGCAAGAATTGATATACATCCAATTAAAAGTGACAAGCATGAGAGAAAAAATAATGATCGCCACCATACTCTAGATGGCAATAAACTTAAAAAAGTAATTAATAGTAAAAAACCAACTAAACTCAATCTCCATATTGGACCTGCCCAGATTGGAGTGATTAAAAATATCATTACGATAATTATTTTTAATCTACTATCTATAATTCTTAGCCAACTTCTATTACCATGAACGTATTGACCAACAGAAAATTTGGTTAGTAAATTCATTAATCTTTTTGAATTAACTCAATATTTTCTCTTTCGACTTCTTTATTTAAAGCTCTTTGCTGTTTCCCTCTCCAAAGTAAAATGAGGGGTGTGCCTTCAAAGCCTAAATTTACTCTAATTTGTTTTTCAATATATCTTCTATAAGTTATTCCGAATAATTTAGGGTCATTTACAAAAAGAGTAAAAGTGGGAGGTTTGTTCTTTACTTGAGTACCGTAATAAAGCCTACCTTGCTTTCCGCTTCTCTTCGTTGGAGGACTTTTCCAACTGATTGATTCTTTAAGTACTTCATTAACTACAGATGTTGTAACTCTTCTTCTATGTTGATTTACAGCATTAAGAGCATGCTCAAAAATGTTATCAACCCTTTGACCAGTTAGGGCAGATATAAAAATCATTTTTGACCAGTGTAAAAAATAAAGTTTAGATCTAAGTTCTTTTTCTACTTGATAAATTGTTGAACTATTTTTTTCTACAAGATCCCATTTATTAACAACAATTATGCAAGCTCTGCCTTGTTCTTCTATGCGCCCAGCCAGCTTCTGGTCTTGATCAGTTACTCCATCAATAGCATCTATAACTAAAACACAAACATCACTTCTATCTATAGATTTAAAAGCCCTATTAATACCAAAAAATTCAGTGCCATATTTAACATTTTTCTTCCTTCTAATCCCTGCAGTATCAATAATTTTCCAATGATTATCACCTTTTTTAATGAGAGTATCTATTGAATCAGTTGTCGTACCACTAATATCACTAACTATTGCTCTTTTTTCTCCACAGATTGAATTTAACAAACTAGATTTACCAACATTAGGTCTACCAATAATAGACATCATTATCTTTTCTTCATCATCCTGGATATTATTTTCAGGAAGTTCGCCAATAACGAGATCTAAAAGATCTCCAGTACCTGAACCATGAATAGCTGAAACAGGGTTAGGTTCGCCCAATCCTAATTTCCAGAACTCTGAAGCTAGGGATATTCCTAGAGTAGTCGATTCACATTTATTAACAGCAACAATTGTTTTACAGCTTGAGTTTCTTAACCATTTTGCTATTGATAAATCACCATCAGTAACGCCTTGATTCCCATCTACCACCAGTAACGCGAGTGAAGCCTCTTCTAGAGCTAAGAAAACTTGTGTCCTTATTTCTGGGAGAAATTCACTATCATCATCAAAAACTAAACCTCCAGTATCAACTATTTGAAATTCCTTACCTCCCCATGAAGCATTTTGATAAGTTCTATCTCTTGTAACACCTGGCTTATCAAATACTATTGCATCATTACTTTGGCAAAGACGATTAACTAAGGTAGATTTCCCAACGTTAGGTCTTCCGATAATTGCTATTGTAGGAAGAATCAATTCTTCTCTCCAAAGAAAGTAGTATCCATTACAACTATACCTTTAATAGAATCATTTACCTTTTTCAAAAAAACTTATTTAATTTCTGGATCGCCAAAATGTCCTTTAACTGGATTAACAGGGGGTGAACTAGGACTTGGCATTAATCCACTATCTTTTGAAAAACAATCATTTTCAATCGCCCAATAAATCAACCAATTTACTGCCGTCGCTCTTCTAGTTCTTCTTGGATAGAGTTCATTAATCTTATAACCTTTAAAATTGAGAACATTTTTCAATCCCTGTTTATATTCTTTTGGAATTGATCGAGTCAAATGTATTGAGGCTGGTCTCTCTGAAATGATTTGAGGAGCTTTTTCAAATTTTTCTGACCAATAAGAAGGAGTTAATGCGCTAAAGGCCCAATCATTTATAGAGAGTTCTTTAGCATAAAAAAGTCTTTCCCAAACCAATTCACAAACAAAAACATCACTAACCCTATCTTCGAGAACAAGAAATAATAGATCCTTACATATTGGCCATGTAAATTTATTTTCAACTAATTTTTCTTTTTTATACATTAATCGAACCTTATCAAAATCAAAGAAAAATAAGGCATAAATTCCTTATTATATTGTGATGCATATTGAATAATTTGATCAGGCATCCCAACACTCAAAGCTATTAATGTTGTATTGATGATATCCTCTTTTTTTAAAATTTCCCTAACTAAATTCCATCTTTTGCCAACTTTCATAATGGCTAATACCGTTTTATTTGCCTTACTTTCCCTAATTAGGGTTGTTAGTTCAGATTCTGAAGAAGGGCATTCTTTGATGATTAATGTCTCGCCTTTTTTTACCAAATCAAAATCATTCAAAGCCGCTGCCGCTGAAATAGAGGAAATACCAGGTATTGTTTTGGTAATAATTTCAGCATGATTATTTTTTATTAACCTCAAAATATTAGAAGAACTTGCAAATAGTGAAGTATCTCCAAGACAAAGTAAAACAACTGATTCGCCATTTTTTATAAATTTCACAATTTTTTCTACAGCATTAGACCATATTTCATCTGGATCAAAATCCTTCCTAGCCATTGGGAAGATGATAGGGATATTTTTTTTAAATTTGGTGTATTTCTTGACTATTTCCGCAGCAAAACTCTTTTTATTATCATCTGATATTGGGAAAACTATAACTGTCGCTTTTTTTATTGCATCCACAGCAGCAATTGTTAAAAGCGATGGATCTCCAGGGCCTACACCAACGATGGTGAATGTTGGTAAATCAGTTTTATAAGGATTAAGTAAACTTAAGAACTTTTTTATTATCATTTTTATTTTATTAACTTTAGCTATGTACCCTTGGCAATACAAAAGTTTCAGCCAATATTGATGACTCAATTTCAGATAATTCCTCTAACCTTTTGAAAGTTCGATTTTTAGAGAATTTAGTTTGCGCTAGTTTCCAGTAAACTCCAAAATGTCTTGCCTCACTCTCTAGCAGAGACTCATAAAGGGATTTAAACGATTTATCTTCATAATTCAGCGCAAGCAAGCTTAATCTTTCATGACTTCTTGCTTCAATAAGTCCTGCTATTAAAAAACTATCAAGCATTCTATTGGGCTCTTCCTTTCTTATATGCTTGGACAATTCAGCTCCATATGGAGGCGGTTTTAAGGACTCAAGAGAATGTCCAAGATCCTTTAAAAAATAAAGTATTTTTTCAAAATGCTCTAATTCCTCTCTCGCTATTGGACTTAAAACTTCTGCCAGATTTGGTTCTGATGGATATCTAAACATCAATTGAATAGCTACTCCCGCTGCTTTTCTTTCACAATGAGCATGGTCAATAAGAATATCTATTGGATTAGATAATGCGAGTTTAATCCACTCATCTGAGGTAAATGACGATAAATATTTAATATTAGAATTAGGCCTTTTAAAATCGACTAGCATTTAATCTTTAATACTCAAATATCCAATGATTCCTTCAAGAGCTAAGGAATAACTTGATATGCCGAATCCACTAATAATTCCTATTGCTTTATCTGTAAGAAAAGATTCTTTACGAAAATCTTCTCTACTGAAAATATTTGAAATATGTAACTCTACAAACGGAATTTTTGATCCAATTAAAGCATCACGAATAGAAATCGAGGTATGAGTAAAAGCACCAGCATTTATAAGTATTCCTTGGATACTTTTTACAGACTCCTGAATTTTATCTACTATTTCTCCTTCGTGATTACTTTGAAAACATTCAAGATTAATACTTTTTTCTTTAGCAACTTTAATTAAATCTTTTTCTATTTCACTTAATGTTTTATTACCGTATATTTCAGGTTCTCTAGTGCCCAAAAGATTTAGATTTGGTCCATTTATCAATAAAATATTCATCATCAATAATGTTTTTTCTTTACAAATGCTATCTAGAAAGAAACAAAAAAACCAAAACAATTTCACACAAAGTGTCCATTAACTGATAAGTTCAAATAGTGGGGGTCGGTGCCCGAGTGGTTAAAGGGGGCGGACTGTAAATCCGCTGGCTCTGCCTACGTTGGTTCAAATCCAACCCGGCCCACTTAAAATTGCCCTTGTAGCTCAGCGGTAGAGCACTCCCTTGGTAAGGGAGAGGTCATGGATTCAAGTTCCATCGAGGGCATCCTTAAAAAGCCCGACCACTACTAGCTTCAAATCCTTTTTCTGGAGATGCAAATGCAAAATCTATGGAAGGTATGGAAGGTTCAAACTCTAAAAACTCTAAAAAAATTAAAAATAATCATATATATAGAGAAAGAAAAGAAACAAACCCTCCAAACCCTCCAACCCTCCATAATTGATGATGAGCTAACAGTAGGTTCAGCATGGGATACAGGAGGAGATGATGACGACCCACATTGGGGCTAAATCCCTCATATAGGGAGTGGTTAATCTCTTTAATCCTTTGATATGAATTTACTTCTGATCTTTCAGAAGCAAAATAGTGCGATAACTAGTGCATTATTGACAATTAATCTAAAATAAGGGGCAATTAGCTCCTTTTTTTTTTAATATGTTTATATAAATTCCTTAAGTTTATGCGTTCACTTTTATTATTGCCTTTGCTTTTAGGTTTTTCATTTCCAGCGAATGCAAAGTCAGAGACTTACTTTATTGATGTTTCAGCAGAAAGTATAGAAAACTATATTCTTAGTGGTAAAGATAAAAATGGATCTGTAAGTGGGAATGATCCTACAGTTACTGTTAATAAAGGAGATACTATTGTTTTTAATGTTGATGCGTTTAGTCATCCGTTTTATATAAAGACTGAATTTTCTCGTGGAGGCGGTGATCAAGTAACCAAAGGGACATTATCAGGTACCCCTGGAACTCAAGATGGAAAACTATCATGGAACACAACGGGTGTATCAGCTGGGAAATACTATTATGTTTGTTCTCCTCATGCACCTTTTGGGATGGGAGGCTCAATTATTGTTGAATAAATAAATGAAACGCTTACTACTCCCATTACTAGCTGCCCTCGCTTTACCAACTGCTGTTAATGCTGAAATATCTGATGAATTACATAAAAAATGTTTAGAAGCACGAGATTATGCAGGATGTGTGAAAACTAATAAAAAACTATCTCATAAAAAAGATAAGGAAATATCAGGGATTGGAATAAGGCTTTTTCTCAATAGTGACACTGCTGAATTAACTATTCAATCTGTAATAAATGATTCACCTGCTGCTTCAGCTGACATTAAACCAAATGATGTAATCATAAAAATAGATGGCAAATCAACTAAAGGAATGGGTATAAATGAAGCTGTTTCTCTCATAAAAGGACCAAAAGATAAGCCAATTAAATTAGTTTTATCAAGAATTAATGAGGCAGGTAAAAAGGAAAAAATAAATGTTCGATTAGTAAGAGATACTTTTAAAGTCTCAACAAAAGACTATTTATATGAAGGTGATTTAAGGAGGCAATTAGAGTTTTTCTTTCCAGAAAATATAAAACAGATTTTTCCAGAAAATGATTCCTCGTCAAAGCTCAAAAAAGGAACTTCAATTTAAATTTCTGAATGAAACGCATACTCCTAGTTGAGCTTTTATTAGTTTTAATTACCATAATTTATGTTTCTCTAAACCCAATTTCAAGAATTTATATTGCTGATTATTTAGAAAAGATATCCTTATTTTTATTTAAAACAGTAAGTGAAGAAGATTTAAATAAGTGGTATGAGAAAAGAGATAAGTATGAATTACTTGAGAAATTAGGAGGAACTGCTTATTGATTGACAGTCGATCTAAAATTGGAGGGTATAAAAACCCTCTTTTTTTATGACTGCTCAAAATTTCATGAATGTTGTTCGATTTAAATTAAAGTCTGATTGTGTAGATAAGTATTTCAAAGTAATAGATAAAACAAGTTTTGAGGGGATGACTCAAAGATATATCGCTAAAACTGGAGATTATGATTACTGTTTTGTTGGGATCTGGAAAAGTGCAGAAGCTATTTCAGCTCAAAGACCAGCTATGATTGCTCACCTTGATGAGGTTAGAGGATTTATGGAAGAGTTGTCTCCAGAACTTGGAGTTACTGACCCTGTTTCAGGAAATATTGTTTCTAAAGTTGGATATCACGATTGACAGTCGATCTACCATAATTAGCATTTAGCTCCTTCTCAACCTCTTTGAGTTCCTCTCAATAATTCTCGTAATTTTAACCTAAGACTAAAAATGAAATCAGGTTCAGAAAACCAACTATCTTTATCTGTTGTTTCTAAAGTTTCGTTTAAAAATTTAGCGGAAGAAGTCAAAGAATTTGCAATAATTACTTTTGATTTTGGACTTGAGTAAATAAATCCAATAATTAACACAATTAAAAATATGGACCCTCTAATTTTAAGTGATTTAATAAAATTTTTTTTTAAGTAACCCAAAATAATTTAAAAATTAAATTGATTTTAGGAGTTGATATTTAAAGACAGATTAAATTGACAGTCAATCTAAAATAAAAAAAGTAATAAGTTTTTAATAATGAGTAAATTTTCCTCTCAGGAAATAGAAAGTCAATACAACTTGATAAAAACGCTTTTATCTAATCCTCAAAAGTATAAAGATGCGATAGATGCAGTTAAAAAAGATATTGCTTATATGCCACTAGAACTAAAGAAAAAACTTGAAGAAGAAAATATTAATTTATAAATAATATTTTGGAAGACTTCGAAATATTTACTAAATAAAGCATCAAAGGAACTTCTACTAGTACCCCAACTATGGTAGCCAAAGCAGCTCCTGAATTAATACCAAAAAGAGTTATCGATACAGCTACTGCAAGTTCAAAAAAGTTTGAAGCGGCTATCATCGAGCCTGGACAGGAAATAGAATACTTTTGCCTAAAAAACTTCATTGAAAAAGCAGTTAAATAAAAAATAAAAAGAGTCTGTATTATTAATGGAATTGAAATTAAGATTATATGAATAGGATTTTGTAATATAGATTTTGATTGAACAAAGAATAATAAAAAGACTGTAAGAATTAAAAAAAATAACGAATAACTTTTACTTTTATTCAAAATACTTTTTATTTTTTTTTCGCTATAGATTTTATTTTTTAAAAATATTGCTAGAAAAAGTGGTACCAAAATAAAGATTATTACAGAACCGAAAACAGTATCTAACGGGATATCTATACTGTTAAATCCTAAAAGAATTTTTGACAATAATGGAAAGGCTAAAATTAATATTAGATCATTAATAGCTACTTGTATTAAAGTAAATAAAGGATCGCCTTTAGCAAGATTACTCCAGACAAAAACCATTGCTGTACATGGCGCTATTCCTAATAGAATCATTCCAGAAACATATTCTTTAGCAAGTACAGGATCTATCAAATTACCATATAAAAAATATAAAAAAGAGGCTGCAATGATTGCCATTGAAACTGGTTTTATTAACCAATTAATAAAAAGGACAATAGAAAATCCTTTAATCTTATATTTCAAATTTATTATTGACTTGAAATCTATTGATAACATCATTGGGAAAATCATTCCCCAGATAAGAATTGCTATTGGAAGATTTATTCTTGAGAGTTCTAATCCGCCTATAAATTGAGATAAATTAGGAAATAAATAACCGGATAAAGATCCAATACACATTGCTAAGAAAACCCAAATACTTAGATATCTATCAGAAAATTGCATTTAATTTATCTTTACTTAACTATTCATACTAGTATTTAATTTAGTCTAAATAATAGCCTTTCTTATTTTTGCTGTAATCCATTCACTAAAAACTACTGCCACTACTATTGTTAATAAAATAACTGATACCTTAGCCCAAGCTAAGTCTCCTATTTGAGCATCTAATTCTATCCCTATACCTCCTGCTCCAACTAAGCCAACAACAGTTGCTTCTCTTATATTTATATCCCACCTATAAATAGAAATACTCGTAAATGCTGGGAGAATTTGAGGCACTATGCCAAAGGTCATAATTTGTGCTTTATTTGCCCCTGTTGCCTCAATAGCTTCAATTTGGTTTTCATCAATTTCCTCTATAGCTTCATAAAGTAATTTTCCACAAAATCCAATCGATCTTAATCCGATAGCAATTATGCCAGCCAAGACTCCCGGACCGACAACTGCAACAAGAAGTAATGCCCAGATTACTGAATTAATTGATCTGCTTGAAACTATGCAAAATAAGGCTAAAGGTCTTAAAAACTTTTTACTTGGGGTAGTATTGTTTGCGGATAAAAAAGCTAATGGTATTGCAATTAAAGTTCCAATCGTTGTACCAATAGTCGCGATATTTAAAGTATCCCAAATAGGTTTTATTAAAGTTAAGAAATAATTAGTTTCTGGAGGAAACATCCTACCTAAAAGATCTAAAGCCTCATTATGTGAATCAAATACATAAAACCAGATTGTTTTACTACTAATCAGACCGAAACAAAAGCTAAAAATTAAAGTACCTAAGAACCAACAAAGCCAGTTTTGTAAATCTCTTTTTCGATCAAATTTTTTCCAGGTTTTGTAATCCTTTTGTTTTATTATTGGCATTACTTTATTAATTTCCTGAGATGACTAGATGTATATTCAACAATCATCACGATAGAAATAATTACGATAAGAACAGCCGCTGCAGTCTCAAATTCATATCTATCAAAAGCTGTATTTAAGGTAGAACCAATACCTCCTCCCCCAACAATTCCAATCACCGCAGACTCTCTAAAATTAATATCCAATCTGTATAAAGATAATCCAATAAATCTTGGCATAACTTGAGGCTGGACACCATAATTAACCCATTGAAACCAACTGCTGCCAGTAGATTTGATTGCTTCAGCTTGGGATTTATTTATGTCTTCAATATCTTCAGATAATAATTTAGCGAAAAACCCTATTGTCGATAAACTCAGAGTTACCATCCCAGCAAAAGGTCCAAAACCCATTAACTTGACAAAAAATATTGCTAGGATAACTTCCTGAAAACTCCTCGACAATGTGATAACTCCTCTTGATAAGAAATAAATAAATTTAGGAGCTATGTTTTTAGCCGCCCCTAAGGATACAGGTATAGAAATAAGTATCCCCACAATAGTTGCAACAATAGTCATCCATAGACTTTCAAAAATGCCTGCCAAAATCTCATCAGATCTAGTTATAAAATCTGGAGGGAAAAAAGCAAATATAAAATTTTTACCCCTTGGGATCCCTTCAAGAATTCTTTGCCAATCAATTTCGGTAGTTAGGAAAACAGATAATAAGTAAGTACTAATTAGCAAAATTAATCCAATTCTTAATAACCTATTTTTTATTAACGGTTTTCTTTTCCAAATTACTTTCTTATCATTCATTTAATATATTCCTAATTTGCTACAGTTTTAGACCAGTCTTCTTCTCCATATATTTTTGTAAGTATTGTCTCTGATAAGCCACTTGGCTTGCCATCGTAAACAATTTCTCCAGCTTTTAAACCTATTATTCTTTCTGCAAAATTCTGAGCAAGAAAAACATCATGAATATTTATAATCGCAGCAAGATTTCTTTCCTTACATAACTCGCATATTAATCGCATAATTTGCCTGGAATTTTTGGGATCTAAACTAGCTGTAGGTTCATCTACTAAAAGTAACATTGGATTTTGTATCAAAGCTCTAGCAATTCCTACTCTTTGCCTCTGCCCTCCTGACAATTCATCGGCTCTTTTATCAAGCATATGCTCTAGTCCAATTCTTTGAAGCAGACGGAATGCTTCTTCAATATCTTTTTGAGGAAATTTCCTGAAAAAACTATTCCAAAATCCTACGTAACCTAATCTGCCGGAAAGGACATTTTCCATTACACTTAATCTTTCTACCAAAGCAAATTCCTGGAAAATCATTCCAATTTGTCTTCTTATTTTTCTTAATTTAGATTTATTTAAAGAAATAATGTCATTTTTTTCATTAGCGAAATAAACTTTCCCTGAAGTGGGCTCAACTAATCTATTTATTGTTCTAATAAAAGTACTTTTACCAGCACCTGAAGGACCGATAAGAGCAACTACTTGCCCATTAGGAATTTCTAGGTTTATTCCTTTAAGCGCCTCTTCTCCATTTGGATAAACCTTTTTGAGGTTTATTGTTTTAAGCATTAAGTCTGATTTTATTTATGATTAATAATTTTTATTTGCAATCATAAACAACACCATTAGCCTTATCTATTTTTCTAATAACATCCCAATCGTGCTTGTGACTTATTGAAATGAATCTATCAGCCTTTTTAAATTCTTTATCTAATGTTGAATTATCCCAGTTATAGGTGTAAAAAGCTTGCTTTACTTTTGCAACTACAGCTGGATGTAGATTATGAGCATGAGCATAACCTGTCGTTGGGAAGGTTTGGGATTTATAAATAGTTCTTATTTTAGAAGAATCAACAACACCTCTTGCATCCATTCTTGTAAGAACTGAGTTAGCAATTGGTGCTACTTCATAATCTTTGTTTGCAACACCCATTATTGAATTTTGATGCTTGCCAGAAAAGACTGGAGTGAAATCTTTATTTGCCTCAAGACCAAATTCTCCTTTAAGAATGGCCGATGGTGCTTTAAATCCTGAATTAGATGTCTTAGATGTAAATGTAACTTTTTTACCTTTTAAATCTGCAGGAGAATTAATTGGACTATCAGAAGGAACAATAATTTCCATTTCATAACCGTAAGATAAATCTTTTTTAGCCATCATTCCAAATGGAACTGCTCCTGCACATGCTGCTGCCACTGTATTGCTTCCAGTATTAATTCCTGCTACATGAAGACGTCCAGATCTCATTGCCTCAACTTGAGCAGCATAAGATTGAACTGGTAAGAAAGTGACTTTTTTACCAGTCACCTTAGACATATGTATTACAAAATCTTCCCAAACTTTTGCATAAACGGAGGGGTCTTCAACAGGTGTATATGAGAACACAATGGTTTCAGGATCTATCCATTCATCTTCGGAAAGGGGTAGATCTGCGAGAAAATCTCCATCTCGATCACAATATTTGCTGTCAACAGTATTATTTGGATTGCAATCAGATAAATCTAAATCTCCAATTAAATCATTTGATTTGTTTCCACAACTTGAAATACTTGTACTGATTATTGATAGACCTAAGACTATCTTTAATAAATTTTTCATTAGTGTTGAATTTATTCTCCATATTTAACTTGCTCTAAAGAGATTAACTTTTTCCCAAAAAGAGTTTAAATTCTGATTAATTGTTTTATTTTGAGTTAGTAAATTTTTAATCAGATTTATTAGGGAATTAAATAATTTTTAATTTATTTTTAACTTTATAAATTTAGGGTGAAAGCATTTTAAGAAATAAATATGATAATTCCTGAAAAGCAAAATATAGAATTTAAAGAAAATACAATTCTAGAAGTCAAATCAGGAATATTAATAATGCAATCAAAAATCAAGAATAAGAAAAATATTGTTGGGATAATAAATGAAAATGTTGTAATAAATTTGGAATTATGTAACTACGAAAATATTAAATTAATTGCGTTGACAAATTGCGAAATTAAAACAATTAAAAGAGGGCTATTTTTTTCATCTACAGACTTATTAACAAAAAGTCTAAAAAGAATTGATCAATTGGAAAAACTTTTATTAATAAGTAATATAAAAAAATCAGAAGAAAAACTAAAAGAATTTCTTTTATACTTATCTTCAATTATTGGCTTAAAAAAAGATAAACATATTTATCTAAATTTAAAAGAATTTAATTTTACCCATAAAATTATTGGTAATTCAATTTCTTCAACAAGAGTAACCGTAACAAGAAATTTAAAAATACTAGAAAAAAAAGGTTGGCTCAAATTTGAAAAAAAAGGTATTTTAATTCCGTTTAAAGATAATTAACCAAGCCTTAATAAAATAGATTTATTTTATATATATAAACAATATCTTTATTATGTCTTGTTCTATAACATCTGTTTTTACTTTTAGAATTGAAAGCACTTTCGATGAATGGGCAGCAATATTTGATAGTGCAGAAGCAGATAAAAGGCATTCAGAATTTGATATTAAGCCACTTTTTAGAGGAGTAAGTAAGAAAGATCCTCAAAAAGTTATTGTTATTCATCAAGCTCCAGAAGGTAATGTTCAAAAGTTTGTAGAAGCTAATGGTGACTGGATGGCAACTCATAGAGTTGACTTATCAACAATGGAAGAATCATCTTGGACTTTTTCAGCAACAACGGAGAATTGTTGTGATTAACAAATGAAAAGACTACTATTCCCACTACTAGCTCTCTCAACTATTTTCCTTGCGAGTTGTACTAGTAACCCAAACAAAATAGGTACTCAAAAGGTTTCTGAAACCCAAAAGCAGAGAGAAGTTTGTCTAGATTGGTATGGCTACAGAATTGATACCAATAAAGCAATTAATGATTTAAATCTAAAAATTAAAACCGAATCAGAATTAATGGCTTACTGTGATTTCTTCAAGAATGTAGCTGATACAAAATAGATTTTTACAAAAGAATTTATTTTTTGGTGTCTTGCGTTCTCATTTCTTTTTGTGCTTCCCTAATTCTTTCTTCAAAGACTGATCTTCTATATGGAGTAACTTCTCCATTTTTAGTTGCCAAGATTTGGGCTTCATAAAGCCTCTTGGCTCTTGTAATTTTTTCTCTTATTTGAGAGAGCTCATTCATGATCTTATGCAGTTAATAAGAATCCCGTTCCCTATTCTCATTTCATGCGTCCAAATAAATTGGATGAACGTAGAAGTAAGCTAACATTAAAAAAAGAAGGTCGGATTTAAGATATATTTAAAAAATCTTTAAAAGTAGTTTTTAATAAAATTTTAAATAGAAATTTTATCTAGAGGTAAAATATTTTGGACAATGCTTGTGTCATGATAATTTTCATTCTCTAATGTTTTGTATAGTCTCCTTGATTGAGGTGATTTAAGGGCGTTATTGTAATTTTCAATAAATTCCGAATCATCCAAAATAGATTTATTTTCTCTTTTAAAACTTTCTTTATAAGAATATTTGATATGCCCTATTTCTTGGGCTTGATTTGAGTTTTTGGGAGAAGGTGAATTTTTTATAATCATTTATTATTTTTTTTATATGATTGTCTTCAATATTCAAGGCGTAAAAATATAGAAGACTAATTTAACCTAAGATTATTGGATTAAGAAGTTATTAAGTAAAAAATAAATTTGTTTAAAAAATTTCTAAATTTTTAAATTAAATATTTTTTCTATTAGTCAAAAGTTTATTTAATAAGAATTTAATTAAAATTTAACAATAGAGACCTAGGAGATAAACATGAACAAAAATCAACTTATTAACTTCATTACATTTTCAATTCTTGAAAGTAAAAGAGTTGAAGACAGATTATTTAGAAATGAAATTCATAGCTATCTTACCCAACTAAATAAAAAACAATTAAAAGCAATTACAAGTGAATTTATCATCTAAAAAATCATGAAAAAGCTACTGGTTTTATTTATCCTTATTATTACTTCTTGCAGTACAAAAGATGAATTATCCATTACCCAAGATGATTTATCCATTACAAAAGATGAAATTTCGATCACGAAAGGTAAATCATCAATTAAAGATGAAAAAAAATTATTTTATGTAACTAAAGAAACTGCTGTTCGTCTTTGTGGAGGTAAATCCAGAATAATTGAAAGTGAAAATGAAGAAATCATCAAAATAGAAGTCAAAGATTTTTCAAATGTTGAAAAAGAAAAATTTGTTCAATTTACTCTCGTTGAGACAGATAGAAAAGGTGGTAAATATAGAATTGTTAATTGTTATCCAAATAAAGATCCTAAAAAATCGGTAATTAAAACAATCAAGACTAATTACAAGTTAAATTAGTCTTAGGTCAACTAGATAAAATGAAAATATTTAAATTTCCATTTGTAATTCCTGTAATAACTTTAATAATTATTTTTCAAACCTCTCTGCAAAATAGATATCTAATGGCTTCTGATATTAGAGATGGAGAAACAATTTTTAGAAATGTTTGTGCAGGCTGCCATGTAAAAGGTGGATCAGTAGTTCTTAGAGGATCCAAATCATTGAAACTTTCCGACCTTGAAAAAAGAGGAATTGCAGATGTAAATTCAATAACAATAATTGCTAATGATGGGATTGGTTTTATGAAGGGTTATAAAAATAAATTGAAGGATGGAGAGGATAAGGTTCTTGCACAATGGATTATTCAAAATGCAGAAAAGGGTTGGGAGTAAATGAAAAGCTTATTTTTTGCTTCGTTTTTATTTTTATTAGCTGAATTTTCTTTTGCTGAGCAATTAACTAATTACACAATTACATCTGATTCTCAAGTAAATACTTTAGAAGGTGATTTAGAGGCTATTGGAAATGTAGTTATTAAGAGCAATAGTGGTAATTTTGAGGCTTATTCTGACAAGCTTTCTTTTGACAAGGATGATAAATCTCTAAAACTTTTAGGTAATGTATATGTAAAAAATTTAGAGTCTGAGGGAATTGCAATTGAAGAAACATCTGGAGATGAATTGACCATATTTACTGATACAGGAATTTTTGAATTCAAATCTCAAAATAAAAACAGAGTAACAACAAAAATTAAATTCTAAATAAAGGCTGGCTTTTGAAATAAAAAAAATTTATATTTTTTTTATTTGTTAGGAAATTTTAAATGGATTTTAAATATAAGTTAAACTTAATTTCCTAGAGGACATAGTAAAAGTAATTTTTATTATGCATCCAAGCAAAGTAATAACTGATCCAAGAATTAATGACACTTATTATGATCCAGATTTAGATAAGCTTTATCAATACGTTAAACTTGGGGATTATCCTCCAGAATGGATTGATACAACTCCATATGAAGAGGATGATTTTTTTGCTTCATTCGGATACTAAAGCAATTGTATATCAATACTTTTTCAAACCTTAAAAGGTTATTCAAAATTGGGATATTTACTGCCCTTTTATCCACCTTTGAAGTCTATTGTTATGACGGCCCGCTTTTTGATGCAATGGCCCAATTAGATGAAAGACCAGGATTTGAAAAATCCATTTCTAGAGTGAGAGATGCTGGAATTTATAAGATTGCTCTTTTTGCTAGAAGTAGAAAATACTTAGGTGAAAATGAAAAAGCATTACTCAATTTGCATAGAGACAACAAAGATTTAATAGTGCTTGGTGCACCAAAGTATTTTTTGCATGAAAATGACATTGGTAAATCCTTCACAAAGCGAACTTTGAAAAATATTGATAAATATAAATATTCTTTTGTAGGAGAAATCTTATTCACTCATGCAGATAAGACTCATGGTAGACAGCATGAATCAGGAGAAACATATTTAGACCCATCAGGAAAAGGGTTTACTGACTTTTTAGTGAAGTTTTCTTCAAAGAATATTCCTGTTATGACACATTGGGAGTTTTATGATTGGGAAAGAGATTGGCCTAAATTTTCTAAACTTTTCCTTGATTTCCCAAATCAAAAATTCATAATACCTCATATGGGTTTTGGGAGTCCAAAACAGGTTAGATTAATCCTTTCAACTCATGACAATGTATATATGACAATATCGAAAAAAAGTAGAGATAAAGGAAACATCTCTGATCCTATTAAACAATCTAAATTTGGATCTGGATTTTTAAATGATAAAAAGCAATTAAAAGATGAATGGAAAAAAATCTTAATCGAGTATCAAAATAAATTGTTATTTGCCACTGATGCGCATAAAAAGCACCGTTGGAAAAAATATTCAAAAACAGTGAAGTTATATCGTGATATTTTAAATCAATTACCTGAAGAAGTTTCTAAAAAGATTGCTTACTTGAATGCTGAAAGGATTTATGACATAAAAAATTAGATAATTAAAAAAAGATTTAAATAAAAGTAAACGTTTTTGGGATGGCTGATAAGAAAAAGAAAAAGAAATGCAAAAAGAAAAAATGTTCAAACTGGAAAGGGGGTAAATGTATTTGTTATGGCCAATAGACTAGGTACGGTGATTGAAAGTCGATATAAAATTGGAGAGATAAAACCCTCTCTTTTTGTGAAAAAATTATTATACATTTTTCTAGTATTGATGTCTTTTACCACTGGTAATTCATACTCATGGG
>JFLT01000015.1 GCA_000634195.1 Prochlorococcus sp. scB243_495D8 | reverse complement strand
ACAAAATCTCCTTGGAATTTTTCTGAAGACTTTGAAAATCAAGAAGAAGGAAAATTAAAAGTTGCCAACCCTAACCCTTCATCCTCAAATTCTCCTTCTGGTGGGGGTACAGAAAAATCATTCAACCAAATATTTCGAATCTACGATAAGGGAGCAGGTTTAAAACCATTTAGAATTAAAAAAGATCTTGATGGCAATAAGTATCTTGAAGTTACAGTGAAGCATGGATGGAATAATGATCCTCTTAAAGAAGGTTCAGGAAAAGAAACAGAAAGAGCAATATTTGAGACAAAGCAAAGAAGCACTTTAAATAAAGAAATATGGATTGGTTTTAAAACAAGACTTCCTAAAGATTTTAAACATACAGATGGCAGAGTAACGTTTTTTGAATTTAAAAATCGACATGTATATATGAGAACGCATCCTCTTGTAAGAATAAGTTTTGATGACACTGGAAAAACATTAAAAATAGCAGGTAATACTGCCGGTACTGGTTTCAATAGAAGGAATAAAGAAGATAATATTAAGCATCGCATTGATATAAAATATAAAAAAAATGATTCAAATTGGTTTGTGCGTAATGAAAAAACTAGAGGTGAAAAAAAAATAAAAAATAATTTTAAACTCACACCGAACAAAACATTTAGTGTGACTCAATTAGGTGAATGGAGCACGTATAAAATTGGAATTTATAATACAAAGGATGATGATGGTTTTGTAAAAGTCTTCAAAGATAAGAAATTAATATTTGATTACAAAGGTATAACATCTGACTGGAAAGGAAAATACACTGGTACTAATGTAAGAATAGGTGTTTATAGACACTCGGGAAAACAAATTGGAATTGAATACCCCGATCAATCTATCCATTTTGATGATTTTATTGTCGTCTCAGATCAAAAAACTTTAGACCAATTGATCAGAAAGAATGAAAACCCCAATGATTGATTAAATTAAATTGAAAGAGCGGTAACTATATTCTTAACGATATTATGTTGAGAATTTAACCAGAATTTAAAGTGATGGACTCGCATTTTGAAGAAAAGAAAGAGAATATAAAGAAAAAAGGTAATTCCAATGGAATCAACCAAAATCCCAAAAAGGATTATTAAAAAACAACTTAAAAAGGGAGTTATTAAGAAACAGCTTAAAAAGGTTGATAAAGCAATTGTTGAAATTGCAGAAATGAAATTTGAAAATTATGAAGAAAAAGAAGAAAAACTTGACGCTCTTGTTTTTTTAAAGAATCAAATATTGACAGAAGCTAGGGAATTACTATGAACGGAAGACTAGACAAGGTTGCTATGACCAATAAACTAATGCAACTCAAGAGAGAACTGCACTACAAATGTGCGATTGGTGAAAAGGGAAAATGGGAATGTATAGGAGCAAACGATTATCTCAACAGAGTGTTTGATGCATTAGATGAATTTTGGCAGTAAATACTAAACAAAAAAAAAGAATTGATATATCTACTTGTTGGGCTACTAAAAGAATTTCTGTTATGGATAATTTAGAAAGATATGAAGACAGTTATGCAATAGCAGAAGAATTTAGAGAGTGGATACTACATGTAGGAGAAAAGAATGAAAATTTAAGAGATTCTTTTTTAAACTTACCAAAGGAATTAAAAGAATTATTAGACCAAAAAGTCAACGATTAAATGAAACGCTTAGCTTTATTTATTGTTTTCCCACTTATATTTGGTTTTGGAAACGATAAAGCAAGATTATGCGAAGACCTTAAATTTGCAATAAATAAATCAAAAAATGATTATCAGCAAAAAATATCATTTGCAAAACAAAGCAAAGAATTTGCTAATGATAAAATTACCAAAATATATGCAATAGAGACAAAATGGGAGGATCTTTTTGATAGTCCTTATGAAATAGAAAGTTTATGTAATGAATATTTCTTAATAAAAGAATTTGATATTGATTTATCTAGTGAATGTTATTTGTTTGAAACTATCTTAAAAACTGGAAATTATAGTGATGAAGATTTTGATTTTATGACCGAAGAAAGAAGACAAAATGCTCAAGCTCTTATAGAAGAATTTAAAGCCAAATATGATCAAATTAATAAACAAGCAAAAGAAGATTATTTATCAGAACAAAAAGAAATGAAGAAAATATATCGAAAGAAAAAATGCGATTAAGTCACTTATGGTTTTTAAATGAAACGCTTACTACTTGCACCGCTAATAGTTAATAATTGAGAGCCAATTTAGAAAGAATCGTATACCATTTGTAAAAATCAAAATCTTTAATGCAAAAAACTATTTTAATTGGTTTAATTGCTGGCATTGCAGGGCTTGCAATTGGTTATAAAGTTCCAAAAGACAAGAATGTTGGTTATGTAATGATTTCTGGCAGGGTTACAAATCCAGAACAAGCAGGTAAATACTTTTCAAAAGTAAATGATGTCGTTGTTAAAGGTTGCGGAGCAAAGACATTATCAGTTGATTTCGAGACTGATGTTAGAGAGGGATATGACGGGCCTTTCTCTGTACTTTCACAATTCCCTAGTAAAAAAGCAGCAATTGATTGTTATGAAGGACCATATCAAGAATTAATTCCATTAAGAAAAGGAGCTTTAGATATGAATTTTCGAATAATTGAAAGAAATAGATAAAAAAAGAGGAGTAGGCTGCACCAAAGCCCCTAAAATAACTGCATTGCGTAAACATAGTATTAACTTTTGATTGATTGACAGTCGATCTAAAATAAGGGGCAATTATCCCCTTTTAATTAGCTATCTTTAAAAAGATATTCCAAATTTTAAAAGCAAATAAAAAAATATTTCTATAAAGATGGAATTACCAGAAGCAATTCTTTTTGATTTAGATGGGGTATTACTAGATACAGAACCATTACTAGCTAATGCCTGGTATGAAACCGCAAAAGAATATAATTACTATTTATCAAACGATAAATTACTAGAATTAAAAGGAAGAAGAAGAATAGATTGCGCAAAAAAAGTTTTCAAATGGATAAATGAAGAAATCACAATAGAAGAATTACTCATTACTCAAAAGTTAAAAGTAGATAAAGTACTTACTAAAGCAAAACCTTTTAAAGGAGCAATAGAATTAATCAAATTTTGTATAAATACAAAATTACCTATTGCACTAGTAACAAGTAGTAGTAGTGAAAGTTTTAAAATAAAAAGCTCTGCAAATCCCTGGTTAAATTTATTCAATACAAAGGTTCTTGGAGATGATAAATTCATTTCTGATGGCAAGCCTTCGCCTGATCCTTATTTGAGAGCATTAAAAATATTGGATGTAGATCCAAGGAAATCATGGGTTATAGAAGACTCATATGCAGGATCTATCTCAGGACTTAAAGCGGAATGTAATTTAATGTTTTTTTCAAAAGATATTGAAATACTAAATAAATTAATAAATGAATTTAACCAAGAAAAGATTCAAAAAATTAATGATTTATCAGAAATTATTTATTATTTAAAGTTATATAAAGGATTTTAAATCCATCTAATAAATTTGCTAATTCTTCTAATATTTTTTCCTTAGGTAATTCTTCCAATAAAACAAATAAATGAAACGCTTGATATTAACTCGACCCAAAGACTAAATTAATGGAATTTTTAAAGGAGCTTTGGCAGAATCATAATGACCCATACCATGCAATTCTTGGTATAGGTGGAATAATATTATTGTTGGTAATTTATAATCGATTACTCAATAAATATCATTAATCACAAACCATCGTAGATTAAGCAGCATCAGATATATTGTTATTCGTATCTTCAATCTTTTCAATCTCTTTAATCATTTCCTCTAGCCATAAAGTATTATCTTCTGATCTCTTTTTAAAATAAGAAATCTTAGGTTGATTGATTTCTAATGTCTCATAATCTCCACTCATAAAATTTTCCTAAATTTATAACCACTTAAATTTTAGTTAGTTTATTTATTAGTTTTACTAAGGGGAAAATAAGAAAAAATTAATTTATGGTTAATATGAACTAAGACAAATTAAATATTATTTATAAAAATATCGGAACACTTAATTTACCTAATGCTAACCACCAGTACAGAAACGAACCGCATCAGCTGTTGGCGAACCAGTCGCTTTCATTTCTTCAACACATTCATTAAAGAACTTTGATTCTTTTTTTAATGAGCAAAAGCTTAGTGCAATAGCTACTAAGGCAACAGCTGATACAACTGCTGATCCTAGTTGTATCACTCCGTAAGCAAGCATAGCTTTATTCTTTTTAAAATCTTTTTTTGTATCTTTCTTTTTATCAGACATTTTTTTTGAAATTCTTAGCTTATTATATTCAACTAAATAACTAGACTCCACATAAAGAAAAGGTGAGTTATAAAGTTAAATGTATATTGTTAATCCCATAACAAATTCTGAAGAGGAAAAGCTCAAACTAAAAAGTAGAAAAAGTGATGAGAAAATTAATTAAAAATTTATTTGAAATTAATTATTTTGTGATTGGTTTTTGAAAATAATTTAATTTCTTAAAGATAACGTTTTCTTAAATTATTTTTAAATTTCATATGACATAAATATAGATAATTGAATAATCTTAATGCATATTGATGATGCAGTGTTTTTAGAGGATTTATGCCCTAAGCTCAAATTAAGATTCTGGCGAAAGTCTATTCATACATTTACGAGCAAAAGATGCATATATTGCGGAAAACCTTCAGAATCTATTGATCATATATTGCCACGAAGTAAAGGAGGTTTAAACTTAACAGAAAATTGTGTTCCAGCTTGTCTTTCATGCAATGGAGACAAATCAGATGAGAATGTTTTTGATTGGTATAGAAAGAAAAAATTTTATGATCCTAGAAGAGCTATGGCTATTAGAGCATGGTTAGATGGAGACTTAATATTATCTATAAGATTATTGCAATGGGCTAATCAAGAAATTAAGGAAAATAAAGCAAATTTTGAACAAGAAGAATTAAATCTAGATGCTGCTTAACTAGAAAATTTGAGGGAAATTTGAGGGGACGCTTATTAAAAACAATACTTTTGTTAGGTTCAATTTTTGTTGTTTTTATTTGTTTTAATCCAATTTCAAGAATTTATATTGCTGATTACCTGGAGAAGATATCGTTATTTTTATTCAGAACAAGTAAGTGAAAAAGATTTAAATGATTGGTATGAAAAAAGAGATAAATATGAATTACTTGATAAATTAAGCGGGCCTTCTTATTGATAGATAAACAAAAAATATAAACGGTTTTTTTAAACTAAAAAATATGCAATTAAATCTGAAAAAAGTTTTATTAATCAATCTATTTGTGCTTACTGCTTAAATGAAATTTAACAAGATTAGAAATTACTTAACCAAACCTTATATAGAATTTATATTTTTCTTTAAAACAAAAATCATACAATTTTGCATATTGAAATTAGTAATACAAACTAAATGAAAAAGTTATTTTCTTTTGTAATGGGGGCAGCTGTTATAGGAACAGCACTTGCACCTTCAGCAAATGCATGGTGGTGGGGTAAAAAAGGTTCTGAAAAGGCTTCAATTACTGTTTATACTGCTCTAGAAGATGACCAAATACCAAATTATCTAAAATCCTTTGAGAGAGATTACCCTAATATAGAAGTTAATATTGTTAGGGACTCAACAGGTATAGTTACTGCGAAATTATTGGCTGAGGCTGAAAACCCACAGGCAGATGTGGTTTGGGGTTTAGCTGCTTCAAGTTTATTAGTAGCTAATGATAGAGGTTTGATTCAAGGTTATGCTCCAAAAGGCCTTTCGAATGTTAAACCAAGCTTTAGGGATCCTGCAAAAAAACCTTCATGGGTTGGAATTGATTCTTGGATTTCTGCTTTTTGTGTTAATAAAATTGAGGCTCAAAAAAACGGGCTATCAATACCTAAATCTTGGGCAGATTTAACAAAACCAGAATACAAAGGTCACATAGTTATGTCTAACCCTGCTTCCTCTGGAACAGGTTATTTGTCAGTAGCTTCAAGATTACAAAATTTACCTTCTGAAGAGGATGGTTGGAATTACCTTGATGCACTTCATGAAAATATTGCTCAGTATATGCATTCTGGATCTAAGCCTTGTAAGGCTGCAGGTAAAGGAGAGTATCCAATAGGGGTTTCATTTGGTTACAGAGCTGTAAAACAGGTAAATATGGGGCAACCAATTGAGGCTGTTTTTCCTAAGGAAGGTTCTGGATGGGATGTAGAAGCTAATGCCCTTATCAAAAAAGATAAAATAAAACCTGCTGCTAAGACTTTTCTTGATTGGGCAATTTCTCCTGAAGTCTCAAGAGAATATGCAAAAAGTTTTGCAATAACAGCTGTTGAAACTGATGTTCCGCTTCCTAAAGGTTTCCCTTCTAATCCAGAGAAACAGCTCGCAAAAAATGACTTACAATGGGCTGCTGTAAATAGGGAGAGAATACTAGCAGAGTGGGCAAAACGCTATGATGGCAAATCTGCTCCTAAGTAAAAATTAAAAGCATATAAATAAATTCCATGAATTAGCAATTCATGGAATTTATCATCTAGATGAATAATTATTTTAAATTTAATGATTAAAAAAGAAGGAAGTTTTAAATATTTAGAAATCAAAAATATCAGTAAAAACTTTGGGGAAACATTCGTTTTGAAAAATATTCACTTGGATGTTTTTAAGGGAGAATTTTTATGTTTATTAGGACCAAGTGGTTGTGGAAAAACAACTCTGCTAAGAATAATTTCTGGCTTAGAGAGACAAACAAATGGCGATATTGTTCAAGATGGGCTTTTAATTTCTAATTCCCCCACTGAGAAAAGAGACTTTGGAATTGTTTTTCAGTCATATGCATTATTTCCAAACCTTAATGCAAAACAAAATATAGCTTATGGTCTTGAAAATAAAAAAATAAATAAAAAAGAAATTGAAAAAAGAACTAATAATTTACTTCGTTTGGTTGGATTAGAAAAATATTCTGACCAATTTCCATCTCAATTATCTGGAGGTCAACAACAAAGAGTGGCTTTGGCGAGAGCCATGGCATTATCTCCTGGTTTACTTTTATTAGATGAACCTCTTTCAGCCCTAGATGCTCAAGTTAGATCAAAATTAAGAAATGAAATTAAACTAATACAAAAGAAACTTAATTTAACTACTATCATGGTTACCCATGATCAAACTGAAGCTTTATCTATGGCAGATAGAGTTGTAGTCATGGAAAGAGGTCATATTGCTCAAATTGGAACACCTTTTGAATTGTATGAAAATCCAATTACACCGTTTGTTGCTGATTTCATAGGGAAGATGAATTTGTTAAAAGGTAAATATGATAAGAAAAATTGTGTTTTTTATTATCTTAATAATAGATTTTTAATTTCACAGAATACAGAATATTCATTTTTAGAAAACTGCTTGCTTGGTATTAGACCTGAAGATATTGAAATTATTAAGTTCAGAAAAAATATAGAAAAGGAAGAAAATATTCTTAGAGTAAAAATAAAAGAAATTACTTATTTAGGAACAATTTTTAGATTAACAGTAGTTTTAGAATCTAAGCTAGAAGAAAATATTTTTGTAGACGTTATTTCTAATCAAGTGATCTCTAATAATTTAAAAATTGGAGATTTTATAGATATTAAATTAAAAAAAGAAAAAATTAAATTATTTGAAAGTAATTTATAAGTCAATGTATTTTAAAAAAAATTTTAACAAAAGTTTTAACATCTTATTATTAAGAATTTTAATTATTTTTGTATTTATATTAGTTAGCTTTTTTATCATAATTCCTTTACTTCCATTATTCTTAAAAAGCTTTAGTGATAACAAAAATAATTTTATAGGATTAGAAAATTTTATAAACTATATTCAAAATCCATCCTTAACGCAATCCTTTATAAATAGCTTAAAGGTGGCAATTACTACGACTTTTTTTTCTGTATTAATTGGATTTATTTATGCTTATGCTCTCACGAGGACAAGATTACCATTAAAAAAATTTTTCAATACTTTTAGCTTATTTTCTTTATATATTCCACCCCTGGCTGTTGCCATAGGTTTAATTTATATTTTTGGAAAACAAGGTTTAATTACTCAAGGATTTTTTGGGACTATTCCTGGATTTGATATAAATCTATATGGTTTTAATGGAATAATTATAGGTGAAATTTTTTACTGCTTTCCTCAAGCTCTAATTATTCTTGTGTCAGCATTAAATCTTAGTGATCAAAGATTATATGAAGCAGCAGAATCTCTGAAAGCATCTCCACTTAGAAAATTCTTAACTATTACTTTACCCAATATCAAATATGGACTGATGAATTCATTTTTTATATGTTTTATTTTATCTTTTACGGATTTTGGAGTTCCTAAAGTTGTTGGGGGGAACTTTAATGTACTTGCTACAGATATTTATAAACAAGTTGTTGGTCAACAAAACTTTGCCATGGGAGCAACTATTAGCATCTATCTTTTAGTACCCTCAATTTTGGCTTTTCTAATTGATAAAAATTTCCAAAAGAATGAAGCATCTCTAATTTCGGGAAAATCTATACCGTTTAAACCAAGGAAGAATCTGATAGTTGATTCAATAATGTTTATTTTTTGCAGTTTAATTTTGATTTTAGTAATTGGGGTCTTTTCATCTATAGTATTAGCCTCGCTAATAAAAATATGGCCATACGATATTTCTCTATCATTACAAAACTTTAGATTTTCTAATGTTGCTGGAAATGGTTATGAACCTTATTTTAATACTGTTTTCATGTCAATTTATACTGCAATATTTGGGACTATATTTGTATTTTTTACAGCTTATTTAGTAGAAAAATTTAAACCATTAAAAAAAATAAGAATGCTAATATACTTTTTTTCAACATTACCAATTGCAATTCCTGGCTTAGTACTTGGCTTATCCTATATTCTTTTTTTTAATAAACCTTCTTTCTCTGTACCCTTTTTAGATTTTCAAATATTTAATCCTTTCTCATTACTTTATGGAACAATGGGAATCCTTGTATTAGCTAATATCATACATTTTTTCACAGTGTGTTTTATATCAGCAACAACAACTTTAAAACAAATTGATAAGGAATTTGAAGAGGTATCAGAGTCTTTAAAAGTTCCTTTTTATAAAACCTTTTTAAGAATAACGATACCATTATCACTCCCAACAATCTTAGAGATAGGAAGTTATTATTTTGTTAATTCAATGATAACTGTATCAGCTATTATTTTTCTCTACCCAGCAAAAATACCAGTTTCATCTGTTTCAATTGTAAACATGGATGATGCAGGAGATACAGCATCAGCGGCTGCAATGTCTACTCTTATCGTTTTAACAAGTCTATTCGTAAGGTTAATTTATGAATTTACTTCTAGGAATGTTTCGAAAAAATCTTCTGTTTGGATTAATCCATTAGAAACTTAAACACTACTTAAACTTAAATGAATAAAATCAATATTATGAAGAAAAAAAATATGAAAATAAAACTTGTTATTTTTGATATGGCTGGCACTACTGTGAAGGATAAAAATGAAGTTACTGGATGTTTTTTAGAGGCCGCCTCAAGAACAGGTTTAAATACTAATAATAATGAAGTTGATCGATTACATGGCATTCCAAAAAAGAAGGTCTTTCAATTATTATGGGAAGAGAGAATTGGTAAAGGTAGTAATAAATTTGAAACTTATGTGAATAAATCTTTTGAAACTTTTAAGGATATCTTAGAAAGTCACTATTTATCTACTGATATTGAACCAACAGAAGGCTGTCTTGAGTTATTTAGATCCTTAAAAACAAAAAATATTTTTATTGGATTAAACACAGGTTTTTATAGAAAAGTAACAAACATAATACTTAAAAATCTTGGATGGGATTTAGGACTTAATGATAATTATGTGGGAGGCTCATCTTCAATTATTGATGTATCAGTAACCCCTTCAGAAATTTATAATAACGAAGGCCGTCCTTCTCCATATATGATTCAAAAGGCAATGTATGTTTTAGGAATTGATGATCCTAAATCAGTAGTTGTTATAGGTGATACCCCATCTGATTTGAAATCAGGAGTAAGTGCAGGCTGTTTAAAATCTTTTGCAGTCACAAATGGAACTCATTCAAAAGAACAGCTTGAGGCTTATAAAAATGATGGACTTTTTTCTTCCTTAAATGAATTTTCATCTTACTTAAATCAATTTATTGATGTCTAAAAATTGTAAAACTGATATAGCTATTATTGGAGCAGGTATTGTAGGTCTTGCTCATGCATTGTCAGCTGCAAAAAGAGGTTTTAGTGTAAAAGTTTTTGAGAGAGAAGAAAAAGCTATTGGAGCTTCAATAAGAAACTTTGGAATGATATGGCCAATTGGTCAACCTTTTGGAAAGCTATATAGTAGAGCTCTTAATTCTAGAAAAATATGGATTGAGACAGCCCAAAGCAGCGACTTTTTTTTAGATCAAGTTGGTTCAATTATTTTGGCATATAAAGAAGATGAATATCAGGTTATGAAAGAATATTGTGATTTGTCTAAGTTTAAAAATTCAAGTGCAGAATTACTTTCAATAAATCAAATCTTTAATCTTAGCCCTTATGTTTTAAGTAAAGGATTAATTGGAGGATTGTGGAGTCCTACTGAAATGATTGTTGATCCTAGAGAGGCAATTAAAAAGATTACAATTTTATTAAAGAATAAATATGGAGTTGAATTTAATTTTGGTACAACAGTTTCAAGTGTTGAGCCAAATTTAGTAGTTACAAGTGATGGTAATAAGATTAATACAAAAAAAAGTATAATTTGTTCAGGAGCCGATTTTGAATCATTATTTCCTCAAGAATATAAGAAATTTCATACAACCAAAAGCAAGCTTCAAATGTTAAGAACAATTAGTCAACCTAAAAACTTTAAGTTAGGACCTGCACTTTGTTCAGGTTTTACATTAACGCATTATGATTCTTTTGCTGAATGTTCATCAATTAATTCTTTAAAAGATAGATATAAAAAAGAGTTCCCTTTTGCAATTGAAAACGGAATACATATTATGATTTCTCAAAATGGATTAGGTGAAATTATTTTGGGAGATTCTCATGAGTATGGATTAACTTTTGATCCTTTTAATAATGAAGAAATAAATAAATTTATTGTCGATCAAGTTAAGAGTTTTATAAGTCTTCCTTCAATTGAGATAGCCTCAAGATGGAACGGAATATATCCTAAGTTAATAGGAGGAACTGAGTTAATAAAAGAAGTTGATGATTCAATCCTAATAGTCAATTGTTTGGGCGGTGCTGGAATGACCCAATCATTTGGACTCGCAGAAGAAATAGCTGAAGAATATCTAAATTTTTAGCTTAAAAAAATACTTTCAATTTTTGTAATAAAAAATTCCAATTCTAGGTTTTTAAAATTAGTATCTTTTGCCTTTTCATCTAATTCTCTAACCAATAAAATTTCATTAAAAAACTGATTTTTTTCAAAACTTTTTATTTCTTCCTTATTCATTTCACCTCCCTGAACCTTAATGATGCTACTGAAGCTGATGAAAGTTTTGCAAAATAAGAAGAATCTTTTGTACATAGGTATCTTTTGGCATCAACATGCATTCTTACGCAATTAAAAATTTTATCTGAGAAAAAGTCCTTAATAAATTCTGCACCTATTTTTTCATGATCATTATATTTAGAATAGATATCTTGATCAAGAAGTAAATGACCTACATCGTGAAAAAGGGATGCGATAATGATTTCATCTGATAAACCGTTATTTACCGCATGAGTAGCGGATTGAAGCATATGATCTGAGACTGTTATTTCCTCACCTGCATATTGTTCGTTACCTTTCTGAGAAAATAAATAATTAATCATTCTAAAGAATTCTTTTTTATCCTTTAAATTTATATTTTTCATCAAATTAAGATGTGCCATTTCCTTAAAATATATCTTATTAAAATAAAGGTTAATAATTTATATAATATGAAATAATGAAATCAGATTCTGAATCCAGAAAAAATCATATTTTTTTTAAGAGAGAAATTTTTGAAACCACTAAAAATGTAAATTTAAAAATCGAACATTTAAAGCTAAATAATTCCTCCATAGGGAGATATGGTTCTATTGACCATAATGGATCAACAATGGTGATAGCTAAGAATGAACAAGAAAAGATAATTGTTTTAAATCAATATAGATTTCCAGTTGAAGAATATATTTTAGAATTCCCATCAGGTACTATTAAAAATAATGAAAAGCCAATATCGACTATAAGAAGAGAACTCATAGAAGAGACTGGCTATTCTTCAAAAAGTTTCAAATATTTTGGAGAAATCTTTGAGTCGCCATCTTATTCTAATGAAAGAATACATTTGTTTTTAGCTAACAATATTTTTAAAGAGGCTAATTTATTAGATAAAGATGATGATGAGGAAATCGAAGTTTTATTTTTTAGTAAAGAGAAAATCAGAGATTTAATTTACTCTGGAGTAATAAAAGATTCAGCTACGATAGCCTTTTTTTTTAAAGTTTATGATTTAATCTAAATACTAATTTATTTTAAAAAAATAAATTTTTAAAAATATTTTTTATATCATTTACTGAATTCAGTATGAAATCTGCTCCTGCAATCTTTAGTTTGGATTCATATATTTCTCTCGCTTTTAAACTGTTTTTTAAATGCAAATGTGGTGGAGCGACAGCAAGACTTATAAATTTCTGCTCTGGAATTATTTTTCTTGAATTAATAATTGTTTTAACATCTGCTACCGTATCTCCAATATATGCTATGGGAGGAGCTGATCTTCCAAGCTCTTGATTAAGTAATTTTTTAGATAAATAAATGAAACCTTTAGGATCAGGTTTATCTGGAGCTTCTCCCATCGCGACTAGCGGAGGATTCAGAAGTTTTAATTTATTCTTTAATATATATTCAGCTGATGCCCTTTCTGCTCCACTTACAAAACCCCACAAAATACTATTTTTAGTTAGTTCGCTAAAAATATTTTTCTCGATAAGAATTTTTTCGTTTTTTATAAATCCTGTCCAAATTTCTGATTCTAGAGGTGATTTCAAACCAAAATATAAATTTTCAAAATGGCAAACTAATTCTTTCCTTGTTGGAGGTGTAATAGTTAATCTATTGCTTACTATGTGTCTTTTTATTAGTTCTAAACTTAAATCCCAGTCATTGTTCCAAATCCCTTCATTTTTTATTTCATCAATTTCGAAAATACTTGGTTCCCAAAAACAATAATGCTTTACTGTTTTTATAATTGACATTCTATAGCTATTCGAAACATCTCTAATAACTCCATCTATATCGAATAGAATTAGACCCTTAATTGACATTTTAAAAATATATAATTTTTTTAAATTTACTTAAAATTACATCATATATTTTGATAATTAAACCATTTTTAAATTTAATTTTAAAAAATACGATAATAAAATTATAAACGTTTAATTAAATCATAACTATCTGCAAAAATTTAAAATACTACATTTCATTTTCAATACGGTGCAAAAAACATTTTAAAAATTCTCAATTTATTAAGAGAAAAATATCTATATCATCCTTTGGCAAAAAGTATCAACAAGCTCCAATGGAACATCTAACAAAGAAGCTGTCAATTCCTCTCTACTTTCTGCCTGCTCATCAGTTCCAGAAGAATAAAAAGTATAATATCTCGCGCAAATCTCTTTATATCTTAGTAACTTTACATTTTCATTTAAAATATTTCTATTTTCTTTAAGAGTACTTGAAATAGAATATGAATTGATAGCTACAATAGCCATAAAAATATTTAATGAATATTTTCTTAAAAAGTTTATTGTTTTTGTTTTATAAATATTTAATTTGTTCATATGAAATCAGCTAAATAAGGCGTCAATATTTAGTCGATAAATTTAAAGTAAGTAACGAAAATTAAGAGGTAATTAATTTAAAAATAAATTTGTTTAAAGAAAGTCAAGACGCTTAAAAATTTAAAGAAGCTATTAATTTTAAGGTCAATATAAATTAATAGTTGAAAATATTAAGATTTCTCGATTCGAACGACTCATCAAAATGAGTAAATTTACTAACTGACAAATTATTTTTTTTACTTATTATTAAAAATAACTTAAGAAAAATTTAAGTAAAGGTTAACATTATGGCAAAATCAAAAGCAAAGAGAAAAAAAGCTATTTTATCTCTAAAAACTCCAGCTATTCTGGCAGATGGAGTTATCCAGTTCAGCACAATCGTAACTTCTATCACACTTGTTTTTTTAACAGTTGGATTTTATTCGGCTTCTAATCAAGCTAATAATTTAAATAAAAACTTAGAAAGAATTACTTCACAAAATTCAGTAAATATGAGTGCTGGAAATTATTGCGATTTAGCTCTTTGATAATTAAACTTTAGTGCTTAATGCCTTAAAAATTTATATCAAAAAATTTACTTTTGCTATGCCAGAATCAGAGAGATAAAACAATAAAGGAATGCATTAACTCTGCAAGGTAATTATAAAAAAGAAAAAATCATCATTTGTTTATATTTTGAGGAACCAATAACTAAATTTAAACTTGATATCTTATGGAATTTTTTATGCGTAAAATTACAAAATTCATTTTCATCTGAATAGTTAATTAAATCAACTGCATTAATATTTGAATCAAACCACAGGTCATATTCTATGTAATTTGGCTCTGCAAAATAAGTCATACCAAATTTATTTCAAAAAGAAAAAGCTTCTCTATTTCGTGTGAGGATAATATAGAATCTACCTATAGCTTAAAAGATTAAATGAACTCTTCTTTAAGAATTAAATAAGATACGAATAAGAAAAAATAAAATATTATTTTAATTTAAAAAAATGATTAGTTTACTTTTTGCATACTATAAAAAATTGCATCCAAGACCACTGCTTCGCTTTAGAAGAATTGAATGCATTATTAGAATCACATTTTAAAGTTATAAGCAAGTTATGAATTGTTTAAAAGAAAAAAAAAGAAACAAAAAGAAAGGGATTTTTGCAAGTTATATTTTTAATAAAAAGTAATTATCTAATTTGTGTTTTTGCTTCTAAACCTATTAATTTCATAAGGACTTTTGCATTACTTGCAACTGCAGAATATTGTTTTTCTCTCATTGCTCTATGCATTGCATTTTCTAATGTACATACTAATTTCGCTGTCATTTCAGGGCGATTTAAGTCCCCTTCCTCAATATCATTTTTCAATAAAAGATAAGCATTCGAAGTGATCTGCCTGGCTCTTCTTCTTGTGATTCCATATTTTGCGGCAACAAGGGAAGTAATAGATGAATAGGCTTGTCCTTCAGCAACTAATTCAGCAGCATGTGCAACCCTTAATTCAGTTTCCTGTTTAGTTGCTCTTTTAGGCATTACTATTTGATTTGCCCATCTTTGCATCTAGCTCTTGCTCAAAAAAAGACATAAAGTAGGTGTAACTACTGTATTTATAGCATTAAATATTATAGATTTGTAGAATAAATTTAGTTCTAACAAGGGGTTATGGCTTAGCTTACCCTAATCTTAATTATTATTTTAGTTAGCCTGAATATAATCAAAGATTTTTGTAGAACTATTAATAGAACTAGTACCTCGCCAATTTATTTATCTTTAATTCTCTTCGCACTAGTTATCGCACTAAATAGTTAATACTTAGTAATATATACCAATTAACATCAGTCATACCAATAGCTTTAGTATATAAAAATTTCCCTTGGTAAGGGAGAGGCCTCGGGTTCAAGTCCCGACGAGGGCACTTGAGCAATTGATTAATATAACTGAAATTTCGTAGATCAGCATTTTAACTAGAATTCATATATGTTTAATATAGTTTGTCTTTAGTAATGCCACTATCGTCATACCGAATGCATAGAATTTATCTTGCAGCGACCATGAATTATGGTCTGGGTTCTGATGATCCAGAAGAGTTGGCCTACTACAACAAAATCAGAAAAGAGGTGGATGATATGAAAAAACAACCAATTAAAAAAGGAATTTCTCTCAATTGGGACACTTCTGAAGGAATTGATAAATGAACCTGAATACTTTTTTATTAATTGATGGGAGTTTGATGCTTATTGGTCTGCCTTTACTTATGATTTTAAAAAGTAAAAATTGATCTAAAATTTTCTACATCTTACCCATATACATATTCAATTGTTGATCCTTTATCCGTATATGAGAGTACCTCAAACCGTACATATTTATTAGTCGAATGACCTCTCTAACTAGTTAGAACATAGATGTAGTCGTCATGAGCAAATGTCTACCAAATCCACACTAAAAGAAGAATATAAATCTGAGATTGAAGAAAGATCAGAAGAAGAACTTCTTGAGGAAGAAATCAGGAATCAGCAAACATTGGATAGCTTTGTTGAATCTGATAAAAACTGGAGCTGATTAAATTTTATTTATTTAGGAGAAAGTTACGAATTTTAAAAGATCACCATTCTCAATTCTAGACAAAGACAAAAGAGAAATGGACTATATCAAAGGAGTTTATAAGAGAAAAATTCAAGCTGAAATTGAATCTTATAGAGATCCCGCAGACGAAGATAAGAGAGATACAATCCAAGCTCAAGATATATTGATGCTTGATAGAGTCTCAATTTAGTTATTTTTTTTTCTTCTTCTTCTTATCTTTCTTTTTCTTCTTTACCTTTTCATAAACCTCATCAGCCTTCTGTTCAATATTATCAAGCTTATTTGAAAGTTCTTTTAAAGTTTCTGCTTTTCCTTCTTTAACTACGGTATTTTTTAGCTCAATAATTTTAACAGGCTCTTCTTTAACTACAGTATCTTTTGTCTCTTCAGTTTTAATTCCAAACTTACTTTTTATAAAATTGGCTATAAAGATAAGAACAGGTACATGGGCCAGTCCACCTATTACTATTCTTGTTTCTGAATAAGCCATTTAATAGTTATGAGAACTGAGATATTTAAGCATAAATTTAATTTTTAAATTCCTTTTATTAAGCCAATAAACATTTGTAATCATTTATTGATTCGTAGATCAATAATCTTGCTATTAATTAAATAGAGACTTTTTTAAAAAATGCCATTAGACGTATTTCTAATGAACATGTGTGTTGTGGTAATAGCGTTGCTTATCAGAAGAGAAATCAAACTTAAGAAGGCGAGATAAATTATGAAAACACAAATTTTAAAAGAGCATTACATTCCAAATATCCATGCTATTACTCTTTTACTAATGCTTCTTCTATGCCTGTGGTTACCGCTTGCACTCAGATTCTTATTAATAATTTAGTCGAACTAATGAGTTAATACTCTTAATCCTTAAACTCAGTTATATCCTAATTTAGTTTTTAAAGATCTGATATAGAACTCCTGTTCCGAATTAAACATGTATAAGTTTGCATAGTTACTTTTTCGACTAATCAGAAACCCAACTTGTGATTTTCGTTGTGCTATAAATATGTCCTCCAGATTCTATATTCTTAATGGTTTCAGGATCTGAAAAAACATGCTTAGCCACACCTTCTTCAGCTTGATGAATAACAATAACTTCTTTTGGATCAATTAAACTTTTGCCACGATATAGAGGAGTAAGTCCTACCGTTTTATGAAATGCATCTATCTCTGGGCTATCAAACATTTCTACCCATTCCTCAAATGTATTTGAAAGTTTAAAGGTGAAAACAGTAGTTTCAATAGTCATAAAAAAAACTAATTGCTATTTATTTTAGATCGACTGTCAATAATCAAGAAAAAACTGGTGGATAAGGTGTTTGTCCATTCATTAATGATGTATCAATTGGTTTACAGATATTCATCAGAGCATCTTGTCCGAACCCTGGACCAGAGGGTCCATCTATAAACTCCTGAAAATCTTCAGCAGAGATACCCTCTTTTACTTCCCAAAAACAATACACAGGACCAGTTTTAGTTACGGCATTTGCCGAATGGTTAAAAAATCCTTTTTCTTTATTAGCTGCTACCGCATCAT
Source organism: Prochlorococcus sp. scB243_495D8 (assembly GCA_000634195.1). GTDB lineage: Bacteria > Cyanobacteriota > Cyanobacteriia > PCC-6307 > Cyanobiaceae > Prochlorococcus_A. The sequence continues at coordinate 208,147 of JFLT01000015.1, read as the reverse complement.
CCCATCCACCACCTGGTGACATTGCGGCATAAGCTGTTTCCCACCATTTTTCAGCTTTTCCTGCCTTAAATTCATGATGAACAATATAAAAAGTTGATGCCATAAAAATAATATTTAAGCTGATAATAAAGTTACTTTATAAAAGTATAGGGAAGATTAATTTATTTTGAATTCCTAAATAAAAAAAGGGGGCTAAAAGCCCCCAGCGATCGACTGTCAATATATATAATCTAAATCAAAATCCAGATATTGCTTCATAGAAATCAGCTTGAGGCAGTATTTCCTTCAAGGGTTCAATCTCCTTGGCAGGGCCTTGGACCTGCACAGTAATATCTGACACTTCAAAAAGCTTAGGAATCATATGTCCCATATTTTTGAGATGAAATAAAGCAGCGGCACCATCTTTATATGCCTCTCTTACATAAGCCTTATCTGACCCGCATGTAGTGATATTAAAAAAAAGGCAGTCTGGTTCATTAGCTTTTGTTAGTGCCAAAATTTCTTCTAAAAGAGCTATGCACTGGTCCATCTTCCCATCCTTGATTGTGAAGTGGGGATGGATAGAAACCATGGATGTATCGAGAGACATGAATTTATAGATATTTCTCCTATCTTTTTAGCAACTAATCTTGATAAACAAGTTAAAAATATAGATTATCTAAAAATTAAGAATTTTAATTTGGTATAGCATGTACCGTTTATACGTTTTTTGAAAGCTATTAATTTGATATGAGTTATTTTGCTGAACCAAACCATATTGAATATGATGCATGGTTCGATGAAAACATCGACCCAGTGGATCTTGTGAATTACTCAGATGAAAAGGAGTTCAGTGATTCGGTACACTTTAAGTTCCATAAGATGTCTACTAGAAATTTAACGATTGGTTCTTCAGATAATTTTCACTGGTAAATAAAAGATTTTTCACTTCGTAGATATTTATGAATCTTACGCAGAATATGTTCCATCACTTTCTCTTCTTGCCTTAGCTAATACGATTTCATCTACAACTTTTTCAATCATGTAAGCACTTTTTTTACCAAAACATTTTTCTTTTTTAATACTCTCAAAATCATTTGGGATTAAATCATTATATTCACAACAGTCGCATTTAATATCAATTTTCTTACCTCTGAAAACCTCTAAAGCTCTAGAAAAAATCCATTGCTCAACTGAAATACTTTCCCAACTATCAAAATTCGACCATTCATCAAAATCCCTATTCAGGATGCCTTTTAATCCATCAGCCTGATTTACATATACTAAGTATGAATCTTTTCTTGGTTCATCATTAATACCAATTGTTTTGACAGAATTTTGATTCATTAAATATAGATTAATTGAGTAGCCTTATAAATCTAGAGGATAATTTCAAAAATATAAACAAAAAAATGTCTCAAATAAGATCATTAATTGCTTTATCCAATCTAGAAGTATGATTTGTATTTCTGAGTAATTCAAAATCCTTAAAATCAAAGCCAGGGCCAACACAACAACTCACTAAAGTAAATTCGCCTGTACTTTTTGCAGCTTGCCAATATCCAGATGGGATCATTTCTACTGGATTATTGGAATCTAAAATTAAATTTCTTATTAACTTATTATCATTATCTAGGCACCATAAATTCAAAGGATCGCCCCTTAAATAAATCCAAATTTCATCAGCATTTTTTACTCTGTGCCAAGCACTTTTTGCATCTCTCTCCAAAAGATAATAAATTCCCGTAATAAAGTTTCTACTTTGGCCATCTTCCCTTATTAGAGAATTCTCACTCCTTACTATCTCTCTAAACCATCCACCCTCAGGATGAGGAGATAAATTGAATTGTTTAATTATTTCTATGTTTTTTTTATTAGGATTCACATCACAAAAATATCTTTTAAATTTCTTTTATACTTAAAAGCTAAATGAAAATAAATCAAAATAAACTATATTTTCTAAAAAATTAAGCACAAATAACTGACAAATCTACAAAATTTTTATTTTCATCTGCCAGTTCAGTAATGATTCTGTTGAGCCATTCAGAGGTCGTTTCACAATAGCCTACATTTAAAATAGTTTTTTGCTTTGATGTTTCTTCTTTATTCATAGTTAGAGTATTTTTATATAAATTAGTCTTTAATTAAATCTATGTGAATAAGTCTTAATTACTATCTATTTCAAAAAGTTGTATTGAATACATATTTAAGAACTGCTAGTAAATAAATAAAATTAAATCGTTGACAAGAAAATGTATACAAGTAAGAGTAGAAAAAATTTATTATTTAACCTATGAATAATATCAAGATTGAGGAATTGATGAAAGTAAGGTTCGATGGTATTGCTAATAGAATTGGGAAATTAAGCAAAAGGGAAAGTGAGTCTCTATTACTTGAGCATCTTGAATGGTTAGAGGGAGGATGGGAGACTGAAGAAATCTTATTTTTAAAAAAGCCTTACAGAAAATGGTGGTTCTAGCTCCAATTCTATAAATAATTAATGATGGCCTAAGGGACCAGGGCCAGATCCTATTTTATAAGAATTGTCTAAAGATTTCTCAACAAATAACTTGGCTTTTTGTATGGAATCGAATAGATCAAAACCTAAAGCCTTGTAACCACAAATAGCAGCACTCAAAGTACAGCCGCTACCATGGGTATTTTTTGTATTTATAAAATTATTAAGTAGCCACTCTTTTCTACCATTTAAGTCAAGGAAAAAATCCTTCCCTTTCATATCTTTTAAACCGCCACCCTTTATAAGTACCGCTTTAGCTCCAAGACCAATAATTTTTCTTGCTGAATTTTCGATATCTTCTTTACTCATTATTTCTAAACCAGAAAGTAGATTCGCTTCATAAATATTTGGAGTTACCAAATCAGCAATTGGTAATAAGAGTTTTTTATAAGCATTTATAGCAGAATCTTCCAGTAATTTAGAACCAGTTCTTGTAACCATTACTGGGTCAATAATTTTGGTTATTTTGTATGTATTTAATTTTGAAGCAGTATCATTAATTATCCTTTCATTTAATAACATTCCAGTTTTTAAGGCATCAATACCAAAATCAGCAAATAAGGTATCTAATTGATTTAATAAAGTATTCTTCTCTACTGGTTGAACGCATGTAACCTCTATACTATTTTGTGCGGTAATACATGTAATAACAGAACATCCATGTACTTTAAGGGCCATGAAAGTTCTCAAGTCAGCCTGTATTCCTGCTCCACCCCCGGAGTCACTACCGCCTATTGAAAGTGCAATTTTAGAATACATAATTTATTAACTCATTTTTAAAAGTACTATAAATAAATTTTAATTTAAATCAGAAATCTGAATATGCATTAAAAAAATCTAACTCCAATTCCATAGCTCTCCTATATAAATATTTGGCCTGACTAATATCATATGTTTCTTTATTAGCATCAATAAGATTTTCAAGTGAATCTGCTAGCTTTTCAAAGCTCTCATCAGAATAAGTAATTATCCATTCTTTATATTTGATGTCAAAATCCTCCTCATACAAACTTTTTCCTATCCAAGAATAAAGTCTCATACATGGAGTCATTGCAAACATTATTTCAACGGAGCTAAGTCTTTTGGAAGTATCATCAAGAAAATCTGTATAATTTCTAGTGGCTTTTTTAATATAGTTATTAGACAAATCAATATCCCATTCTTTTGCATACGTTTCATGAAGTATTAACTCCTCTGAAACACCCATTAACAGTTCACTTAACTTCCTTATTGAATACTTATCTTTTGATTTGGAAACAGCAAGACCATAAGCCTTAGCAAAAGTCTCCAAAAAGAAATAATCTTGAGCTAAATATTCTTGAAATATATTTTTAGGGAGACTTCCACTCTTTAAACCTTGAACAAATTTTGTATTTAAACTTAGTAAAGCAATCTCATAATTATCCTCCCAAAGTTTTTTTGTTATTTTCATTTTTTTGATTTTTAGTTATTCTAAAATTTTTTATATTTTTTACCTACAAACTTAATCTTAGTTTTCTAGGATTAAAATAAAAAATTATGAAAGAAATAAATATATTATGGTTTAAGAAAGATTTAAGAATTTTTGATAACGAGGCTCTCTGTGAGGCTATAAAAGATAATGATATCTTACCTATTTATATTATTGAGTTAGATATTTGGAGTCAAAATACTCATTCAGATAGACAATGGCAATTTTGCAAAGAAAGTTTAATAGATTTAAGAAATGCACTTGCTGAGATTGGACAACCATTAATTATTAGGACTGGAAATGTTATTAATATTTTTGATGAAATTAGTACAAAATTTAAAATCAAAGGTATATATAGCCATCAAGAAACCGGAGATTGGCTTACTTATAAAAGAGATCAAAAAGTAAGAGAATGGGCTTTAAGCAAAAATATTATTTGGAAGGAATTTCTACAATTTTCAGTTTTTAGAGGAAATTTAGATAGGAATAATTGGTCTAAAAAGTGGCAAGAAAATTCCGAAAAAAACTTACTCAAAGCTCCATTAAGAATTAATTCCATTAACTTTAATATTGGAGAAATACCCTCAGATGAAATTTTTACCTTTAAAAAAGAAACTTGTCTTGGAAGAATGCAAGGTGGAAGAAAGAAAGGTTTAGAGAGAATGCAATACTTCTTCAGTAATAAATTTGATTCTTATTCAAAAGATATATCTAGCCCAGAAAAATCATTTGATAGTTGTACAAGACTATCTCCATACATTTGTTGGGGATGCATTTCATTAAAAGAAATTTTTAAAAAGGCAAATATATCAAAAAACAATAATTCAAGGATGTTAAAAAGCAGATTAACTTGGCATTGTCATTTTATTCAGAAACTTGAAAGTGAACCAGAACTAGAGTTTAGGGAATACCATCCTTTTTTTAAAAATATTAGAGAAAAAAATAATGAATTACTTTATTCATGGAGTTCAGGTAATACGGGCTTTCCTTTTGTAGATGCATGTATGCGTTCATTAAATTTCAATGGATGGATTAACTTCAGGATGCGAGCGATGTTAATGTCTTTTGCTAGCTATAATTTATGGCTACCATGGCAAGATTCAGGTTCTGAATTAGCAAATAAATTTGTAGATTATGAGCCTGGAATACATTGGAACCAATGCCAAATGCAATCTGGAACTACTTCTATAAATACCAATAGAATTTATAATCCTATTAAGCAGGGAAAAGATCATGATCCTCAAGGAAAATTTATAAAAAAATGGATACCAGAATTAAAGGATATATCACTTAATTTTATTCATGAACCATGGCTATTATCTAGATTTAATCAAGAAGAATATGAACAAATTAATTACATAAGACCAATAATTGACATCCCAAATAGCACTAAAACTGCAAAGAAGAAAATCCAGGAAATCATTAAAAAGGATGGATATTGGGATATCTCAAAAGAAATTTATTTAAAGCATGGCTCTAGAAAAAGACTTAGAAAAAATATAAATAATATAAAAACTGTTTCTAAGGAAAAGGAAAAACAATACGAACTGAAATTAGATTTCTAAATTTTATTGTCAGAAATTTCTAGATTCCTTTTAGTGCCTAGGAAAGCTTTTTAATTTTTGAAATTAAATATATAAATCCACGATGAACTAATGCAAGCTTTAATGTATTTATTAGATTTGATTAATTATGTCTGAAAGATTTGAATGGGACGATACCAATAGTTCAGGTATATGGTGGAGTACTAATGTAAGTATTAGAGACGAGTGCATTTTGCTCAAAGAAGATACTCAATGCGAAGATTCGGATATCATCGAACTTCTTAGGAGTATTGCACAAAATATTGAAGATAATGGCCTTTAATTTTTAAAGGAATATTCTCTCTTTTAGAGATTTTGAATTCCTTTTACAGCTTTTATTAGTTCGATAGTAATACCTTTTTCACTCATTGAATGACCAGCATCATCAACAATAATTAATTCAGAATTCTTTAATTTTTTATTTAGATCCCAAGCACTCCTAACAGGACATACTACGTCATACCTACCCTGAATTATTTTTGTTGGAATCGATTCTATTGTTTTTATATTTTTCAAAATAAAATCATCCTCTAAGAAAATATTATTAATAAAATAATGACATTCGATCCTTGCAAAGGCATCTGAAAAAGAATTAACTTCAGAGTTATCAAAATCAAATTTTTTATTTATTAAATGACTTGTTGAGAGTTCCCATTTTGTCCAAGCTGCTGCTGCTTTTGATCTAAGATTTGCATCTGATGATGTTAGATATTTATAAAAAGAACTTATTAAATCATTTCTTTCTTCTTTTGGTATTACAGAAATATATTCTTCAAATTCATCGGGGAATATCTCACTTGCACCATATTGATAGAACCACAATAATTCAAACTTTCTACATAAAAATATTCCTCGCAAAGTTAAGCTGATAACTCTTGATGGATTTTTAATCGCATATATAAGTGAAAGTGTTGAGCCCCAAGATCCACCAAACAAATGCCAAGTATCTATTTTTAAAAGAATCCTTAACTTCTCAATATCATCAACTAAATGATTGGTCGTATTTTCTTTTAATTCGGAGAAAGGAGTTGAAGAACCGCAACCTCTTTGGTCAAATTGAATAATATCGAATTTATCTGGGTCAAAGTATCTTCTATATCTTGGTTGACTTCCTCCTCCTGGACCTCCATGAATAACAAGAATTTTTTTGCCTTTTGGATTACCAGATCTTTCCCAAAAAATAGTATGAATATCACTTACTTGTAAAAAACCCTTTTCACGTACTTCAATTTTCGGAAACAAGACTTGATCTTTCATTTTGAAATATTTTAATCACTTTATTTATCCATATTATCCAAAAATAAGTCTAGTTTAGAAGTATTTTATTAAACAAAAAAAGGACTGCTTATACAGTCCTTTTTAATATTTGATTTCCTTCTTACAGGATATAAAATTACATATTTTAAAGTCTATTTACTCATAAACCTAGAATACGTGAATTCGGGGATTTCTCTCGATAATTTAAGTCCCTACTGTCGCTAGTAATTATAAAGCGAAGTCTTATCAGACTAATTGATTGAACTTTAATTTTCGAATAATCCCATTCTCAGGAATACGCTTCCTATATTTTGGAATTTGCTAAATTTCAGGCGGACTATCAATCATTTAGATTGCCTCCGAACTCAACATGTATAAATTACTCCTTTTTATATTTTGAGTAAATCCGTAAATATGCTGATTTACTTTTTTCTTAATTTGTAAGAGGATTTTAATGATCCTTTGTTTTTTAGATAAATATAAAAATTTAAAGTCTATAATCCTTAATTATTCAGATTCATAGAGCAAAATAGATTCAATTATTCTTTTATCACTTTCAGAAAGTTTATAATCTTCCAATTTCCACTCAACAAATTTTACACACTCATCAATAGAAGGATTCTTATCCCGGCACTTACGCCACTCTCTAATCCAATCTGACAAGGCAAAAGTTATTTTTGTAGTAAGCATATTTACCAATTAGGGTAATTAAAATCAAGGCCAGTAGGTTCTTCATAAAATTCCACCTCTTTTAACCCTTTATCATATTTTTTATTAATCTTTTTAGAAGAAGCTATTGAGGGAATTAAATCTCCTAAATATATTGGCTCCATCGTAATTGATATAATGATTTTAAATTATTTATTATTCTACATAAGAATTTATAAATAGATTATTAATATTGATTATGGATTTCATCAAAAAGAACAAGATCTTAACACTAATGGCGGCAATTGCAGTTTTGTCATTTGTATTAGAAAAAGTAGGCATAATACACCCTTAAATTAATTAAGTTTATTTGATAAATACTTCCTAATGAAATAAGTAAACAGATACTATTACTGCAAAAATAAGCAATGGAGATAATAATGTAAAAATTAAAGTTGAAAGATTAATCAGCATAAATTTTAAATATACAAATTTAATAAACATCACTTTCAAGAATTTGCAATAAGTAAAATTTATATTATTACGAGATTAAAAAACAATTGATTAAAGAGAGGTATAGAGAAGAATATGAAGAGGGCTCAGATTTACTATGGCCTAGCGATAAAGAAGATAAAATAACTCGGCAATTTTATAAAGATTTATCTATTCTTTCAAAAAACATAAACTATAGTAAAAAGAAAAAGCTAAAACTTTTTGAACAAGTGGCTAGAATAATAAAAGGCAAAGGTTGGGGTTAATTAATATTCAAACTAAAATGAAAAATGTAATGATATTAATAAAAAGTTTTTTTCTTTTAAGACCAAGATTTTTATCCACTATATTTTTTATTCCTATTCTTTATGGCATTGGCTGGGCTTTATCTCAGCCACTTTTATTATTTAATTTTGAAAAAGAAAATTTATCCTTAATTGGTACTATTATTACTTTCTTACTTTTTATCCTTTTACTTCCATATTGGTTTTACATCAAACGAAACAAATCAAGTGCTTGGATACTTATTGGGATAACAAAAGACAAATTTTTAAAAAACTTTGTCAATTTTTCTCAAGGTATTTTATTTGCTTTAGTTTTAATAATTATAATTCTGGTACCACTATTACAAAAAAATTATATTTCTTGGATAGGTGAATTCTCGCCAATAATATTGTTAAATTCTATTGTACTGGGATTAGGTGTTGGATTCGCAGAGGAAATAATTTTTAGAGGCTGGTTATTAGAAGAATTAAAATTTGAAAATGGCACAAAAATATCAATAGCTTTGCAAGCTATAATTTTTAGTTTCGTTCATAATTTATCAAATGAGATCTTTTGGAACATAGCAGGATTACGTTTGGGATTTATTTTACTTGGGATATTTCTATCATTAGTAAAAATTATAGATAAAGGTTCTTTATGGAGTTGTATAGGGATTCATGGAGGACTTGTGGGCATTTGGTTTTTATTAAATAATGGATTAATAGAATTCAAAGAAAATACACCTTCTTTTTTAGCAGGCCCTTTTACACAAAATGTTCCGAACCCAATCGGAAGCTTTAGTGCAATTTTAATATTACTTTTATTATGTATTTTTTATACAGTAAAATCAAAAAAGATTTTTACTAGACGTTTTAATTAGATATAAATACGGATTGATTTTTGATTAGTAATTGTCATATTAAAATAAAGATTAATATTCATATGAACTTTGAGGCAGGAATAAGGTTTATTTTGTTTTTAATAATTTTTGGATTTACAAACTATTTAATAATGTTGAGAAGATATGAAAACGACATCAAAAAAAAGAAATATTTACAGCAGAAAAAAATTTCCAGGCTATACCCTAAAGGTTCATTTATTGTCTGAAATTAAAAAAAGTTTTTGTAGAATTTACTCACCATTTTTTATTAGTTTTTTGCCAACCTTCATTTAACAATTTTTGCCATAATAATCTTGCTTCTTCAATAACAATTTTTTTTCTAGTTTTCATTAATGGAGGATTTTCTCCATGAATTCCCATAATAATTCCTTCTTCAATAAACATATAATCAATAGATTTATCAGAATTATCTCTATCTTTATAGAAACGAATCACCCCTACAAAATTTGAGTCAATTAACCAGAAATCATTAGTTATATTCAAAAAGCCAAAATGAAATTTAATTAATAATATGCTTTCATTACAATTTGAGAGGGAAATATTTATTTAGTTTATTCATAATTGAAATATTTTTTCTTTTTGTCTACTTTTTTTCAATTCGCCACGTTTTTTCTTAACCTCAACTCTTTTCTTTTGTGATGCTTGAGTAGGTTGTGTAGATTTTCTTAATCTAAAAGGTTTATTTAAAGCATTTTTTATTATTGAACTAAATTTCATTAAAGCTAGCTGCCTATTTAATAATTGATTTCTGTGTTCTTGAACCGCTAAACGTAAGCTATTATTTATTAATTTGTTTTTCAAGTTTCTCTTAAGAATTTCTTTCTGATAATCATTTAATACTTTGGAATCTTCTAAATCAAAAATAATCTCTACTCTGCTTTCAATTTTATTTACATTTTGTCCTCCAGGACCGGAGGATCTGGAAAATCGCCACTTAATTTCGCTAGATGGGATTACTAATGTTTTAGTAATTTTTAAATCCATTTTTAGTTCTTTCTTGATTTAGGTTTTTAGAATCATCTCCTTGATACTTTAAAATATACCTTAAAATTAGATCGGTAAATACTGGGCGGTTATGTTAGGTAAACCGAAGTTCGGTGTATTTGCCGTATCAGTATCTTCGGTATTTATCCTTTCATATCCCAAAGAATTATCAGATATTGAATTTGTACTAATTCAAAGGTCACTTATGTATTCAATGTTTGATCTTCTTTTTGAAACACCTTCATATCGCCCTGTATATGTTATTTCCGATAGTGAAATGAAGGAATTAAAGAAAAACCAACATCAAGAAGAGCTTGATGAAATTACAACACAAAAAGTAAGACTTGAAGATGCTTTTAAAGCTCAACTAAAACATCTTGAAGAGAGAGAAAAAGAAGTAAAAAAAGAACTTAAAGTACTCTCAGCCTCAAAAGATAAATAATTTATTTTTAGAGAAATTACTTTTTTCAAAGACGGTTAAAAACCGTCTTTTTTTAATTCTTTTAGTTTTAAGGGATATATTAAATCCACAGATTTTAAAAATATTTTCCATAATTAAAAAATGAATAATATCAAAGAAAAAATAAGAATGTTCTTACCCTTTAGTTGGGTAATTTGTGCAGCAATATCTTTTGCTTATATAAATTCTCATTTAATAAATACCTAACATAAATGTCTTATACCTCAAGAGACGAAATACTTTCATCTTCAAAAGGATGGGTAGCATCTTTTTTAAATTTTCTTCCTGGTTTAGGATCGGGCTACTTATATCAAAGAAGATGGAAACCCTATTTTTTTACCATTACTGCTAGTACTGCATGGTTCGCTTTAGGTATTTTTTTACAAAGAGATTCAGAACCTTCTCAAAATGAACAAATAATTGGCATTTCTGGTCTTTTTTTCATATCAATAGTTACAGTTATAGAAGCTAACTTGGCTTTCAAAAAAGCAAGTAATAAAACAAAAGCTGAAAAAGAGAAAATAATGTCCTCTAACAAAAAAGGATGGCTTAAATAATTCAAAAAATTAGATCTAAAAAATATTTTATGTGCTCTCATTTTTTAATTTAAGTAAAAATTGTCATATATATTATTTTTAAGATAATTAAAAATTTTTTAGCTATAAAAAAATAAAATTTCCTTTTCTTTAAGACCTTCCCATCCTGAGTCAATTAATAATTGATTCAATGTTTCTTTATCAAAATGCTTAGAACCCGTTTTAACGCATCTATTTCTCATTGATTTTTTAACACCGCTCCTTTGTCTTTTATTCTCCTCATGCATAATTCTGTTATATAGATCAAGCATTTTTGGAGGTATTGGAGTTCCGTCAAGATCCACACCATTTTGGATAGCAAGATCAACAGCCTGCATTCCATTCTTTTTCATATATCATACAAAAGCTGAGAATATAATAAAACAAAAACTTATAAATCTAGAATTCTTTGAAAAATAATTTATTGATTTTGAATTTCCTTAAGTACTCTAATAGCCTCTTTAATGTGTTCAGGACCATTCAATAAATCTCTAAAGATATGCCTAACAGTCCCTTTTCGATCGATAACATAAGTTACTCTACCGTCCATAAAACCTAATACTTTAGGAACTTTAAAAGTTTTCCTAAGAGAATCATTCGTATCGCAAAGTAGTGGATATTGTAATTTATTTTTATTGGCAAATGCCAAATGACTTGAGGTACTTCCATTGCTTACTCCCCAAACTTGCGCACCTAATACTTTAAATAAGTCATATTTATCTCTAAATCCGCAAACTTCTATAGTGCAACCTGGCGTATCATCTTTTGGATAAAAAAACAAAACAAGAGGATTTTTTAAATCCTTATTTGTTCTTTTTACTCCATTTTGATCCAGTAGTGAGAATTCTGGAACTTTATCTCCAATCTGCACAATAATTGTTATAAAGTTCCATATTAGAGGTTAATATGTTTTTTTTGTGGCCTTCAAAGTAAATAACTAATATTAAAGTCAGTTTTTTTGTTTTAGAAGATACTAAAAAATTATTTAAATTAACTAGAGTAAATTTATTAATTCAATATTATGGAATTAATAATTTATATTTTTTTATTTCTTATTCTTTTTATGGGAGTTATTTTCAATTTAAAAATAACTAATTTCAAAAAAGTTAAAGAAATACGTAATAAAGCTAAAAATTATTCAAAAAAGAATAATTAAATATTTATTGATAAGATTAAAATTCAATTTTTTCATTTGGTGTAAATACTGAGCAATATTTTCTCACTAAATCCTTTGACTGATTGTTAGAAGAGTTTGTTAATTTTAATTTTAGTTTTTCTATGGTCTCATTAGCATCAATCTCACCCAGTCTATATCTTGCGCAAGTGTCCAATACTTTAAACATTTTTGTGGTAACGGCCTCAGCTGGATAAATTAGAAAACTTAGGTAGAAAACAACAAAAAAGAACTTCATTTTTTAACAGAAATTTAGCGATTAGTTTAAACAATTTAGAAACAAAATTAATTTAGTAAAAGATTAAAATTTAATAGAATGTTTAATATGAGTTGAATCTGGGATGTCTCACAAAATAATAATAAAAGAAATTAAGATAAAATAAGTGATAGTAATAAATAATCTCGGTGAAAATAAAAAAATTAATAGATAAACATAAAACTCTTATAAATTGGTATCAGAAAAAATTCAAATTGAGTGATTATCAATTACTTTGGTTAGTTTTCTTTAAGGGAGTATTAATAACAATAATATTTTTCAAAATTTTTTAATATTAATAAAGCTGTTCCGAGAATGAAATTTTCACATGATTTGACTATATTTAATAGTAGATTTACTAATTAGTTAAATAGTTATCAACTATGAATATTTTTGGTGTGGGTTTGCCTGAAGTTACTGTAATACTTATCTTAGCACTTTTAATTTTTGGTCCAAAAAAGCTTCCAGAATTAGGCAAACAGCTTGGTAAAACTTTGAAAAGTCTTAAAAAAGCGTCGAATGAATTCCAAAATGAAATCGATCAAGTTATGAACGAAGAAGATAAAGATGAATCTCCTAAATCTATAGAAGGCAATCAAATCAATGAAATTAATCAAGAAAAAATAGATTCAGAAAACAAGAATTTTTCAAATAAAGAAAATAGCAACAACTAATATCTTGGATAGGCCCATAACCCCGATAGAAGAATTTGAAAGAGCATTAGATAAAGCAGCTCTTACTAAAGAAGAATATGAATTAATAGACTACATTCGCTACACAAGCGTTTTTACACAGCCAAGTCTTATTAAAGATTTAAAAAGGCCATCAAAGCCTCCTCTTTTGTCAGTTCTATGTGAAATTTGCAGAAAAATTGGTTCGGAGATGCCAGATCATTTCAAAAAAGTAATTGAGTGGTCAATTGAAATGAGTGATCACAATACAAAATGGGATGCTCATTTAATTTGTGCAGAAGCATTAAATATAGACAAAATCCCATTAAGTCCTATTCATGGAACAACTTTATTTGATGTCCTTGTTGTACACAAAGAATTATTTCTTGGCTTTGATTGAATTAAATTAAATTAATCATCTAAAGGCACAGAATCAGTATCTATAACTTCCGAATCATCATACTTATTTATTTTATTTTCAATCCAGTTATTTATATAACTAACTAAAGGCAATGAACCTCTAAAAATAAAAATAGAGGTAGGCAAAGCGCTTAATAATCCGACTACAGGACTTTTAAAAAGTAATCTTCCTGCTTTTATGTTAAATAAAATAATAAGCGCTGAGGGGACTATAACTTTAACTATTGTTTTGAGCGCCTCAAGCCAACCAACACGATATATCCACCATATTAAAATTATGCTAACTAAATAGAGGAATAAGTAAGTCATAAAATTAGTATAATGATTATCTATTTATCTTGTTCTTACTAAGAAAAAGATTTTATAAATTTCTTTTACATCAATCAATCAAATTCTAATAATGAGTTTTTCTGAAATAAGAAAATTTTTAATCAAGATGCAATCTGATGAAGACTTAAAAAAGCAGGTTACATCATCCTCTACAGCTGATGATGTAGCCCTAATTGGTCAACGCTTAGGTTATGACTTTTCCGGAGATGATCTCTTAAGATTTAATGGACAAAAAGTTGATAAAGTTACCGTAAGGAAGGTAGATCATCCAGGAGAATATCACTAAATTAAGACTTAACCCATATTGCAAGCCCTCCGCCCCTTCCTCGAGCACATAACCAATTATCTTTAGTGCTAATTCCTACAAGAGAGAAAAAAGGCATTTTTTTTTCTTCTGGTTTTTTTAATTCCTTATTAAATACTGGAAAACTACTAATACTAATTTTCAATTTTTCAAAATAAAAAGCCAATAAAGGTCTAAGCCCTTTTAATTCTGCACTGCCTATAAAAGTAATATTTAATAATCCGAAATTAATTGAATTTTTTATTTCATAATTTATTTGATCCTCTTTATTTTTACTTTTTAATTCGAGTCTCGCCGACAATACTTGGAGAATAGAACTGGGTATATTTTTGATTTCATCTGACTCCTTTCCCCATACATACTTAAACTTCCATATTCCTAACAATTCCTCATATAAAATTCCGCTACCGTTTTTTTGAGAATTTTTTTCTAAAAGTTTTATCTCATTAATATCAGGAAATTGTTTCATAATAGATTTTAATCTAAGAATCAAATACTAAGATAACTCTATAAAAAATGTTCTTAGTTAAAATATCTCCAAAAAGATTTCTTTATTTCAAAATATTTCCAAAAAAATAATTTTATGGCACACATAAGGAACAATATCTCGTTATTATATTTACATAAAGTAACTAAATCAATGGATTTTATTTCTAAAAGTCAAGGATACATCCCTCTTAAAGCAGTCCCTTACATATTTTTCCTAGCTGTTGTACTGAGTATTACAACTTCAACTAATACTTTTGTCTAAAACTAATTAGTTTTGCGAGAAGAGTAAAATAAATATTTAATGGAAACGTACGATGTTGTAATAGTAGGTAGTGGAATAGGAGGACTATGTTGCGGTTCGATTCTCGCTTTAACAGGCAAAAAAGTACTTATATGTGAAGCTCATAGTCAGCCAGGAGGCGTTGCCCACAGTTTCAGAAGAAATGGTTACACCTTCGAATCAGGTCCTTCATTGTGGAGTGGAATAGGTAAATGGCCGACAACTAATCCCTTAGGGCAAATTCTTAAATTACTTGATGAAGAAGTTGAACTATTTCAATACAAAGGTTGGCAAGTAATTGTCCCAGAAGGCAATTTTAATCTTGATGTGGGGGAAGAGCCTTTTAAACATACTATTAAAACTTTAAGAGGTGAGAAATCTGTTAAAGAATGGGAATCATTTATTTCCGGAATAAAACCTCTTAGCCAAATAATAAATGAAATACCTTTACTCTCATTTTCTCCCGAATCAATAAATTTCTTAGATTTAATAAATTTAACCTCAAAATTTTTACCTAATATCAATCAAATACCAAAAATTAATAAAGGCTTTGGGAATTTAGTAAATAATCATCTAGAGGATCCTTTTCTCAGGAATTGGGTTGATTTATTAAGCTTTTTGATAAGTGGCATGTCAATGCATGATACAAATACAGCTGCGATGGCTACTTTATTTAACGAATGGTTTGAACCAAATTCATACCTTGAATACCCCAAAGGAGGTAGTGAATCTATCGTAAAAGCTTTAATTAATGGATTTAAAAAAAATGGAGGAGAATTAATTCTTTCTTCGAGAGTAAAGACAATTAACTTTAATAAAAATTTAGCCACAGGTGTAACTCTGAATAATGGTTCTAGTTATAGTTGTGAATCTGTTGTCACGAATACTGATGTTTGGAATTTAAAAAAGTTAATCCCAAATGAAATTTCAAAAAAATGGAATACAAAAGTTTTGAACCCTAATAAATGTGATTCTTTCCTTCATATACATCTAGGTTTTGATGCTGATGGTATTGAAAATTTGCCAATACATGCAATACATGTTGATGAGTGGGAAAAAGGTATAACCGCAGAAAGAAATATAGCCGTATTTTCAATACCATCTGTTTTAGATAAAAATATGGCCCCTGAAGGAAAACATGTTCTTCATGGATATACTCCCGCAAATGAACCTTGGGAAATTTGGGAAAACCTAAATCCAAAGGGATTAGAATATAGAAATTTGAAAGAAGAAAGATGTTCAATATTCCTTAATGCAGTGCGAAAATTCATCCCTGATATATATGAAAGGATTGATTTAAAGATGCTAGGAACCCCAATCACTCATAAAAAATTCACCAATACCTATTGCGGTAGTTACGGCCCTGCATTATCTGCAGCAAAAGGTCTTTTCCCAGGCTGCAAAACTCCAGTGAAAAATTTATTTACTTGCGGCGCAAGTACATTTCCAGGTATTGGAATTCCTGCTGTTTCAGCAAGTGGCGCTTACGCAGCTGAAAAAATTATTGGTAAAAAAGAGTTTAAAACTCTTCTTAAGAAAATAAATTTATGAATTAAGTTATTTTTTATAACTCAACAAATACTTAGTTAAGAAATAAGAATAAAGAAAGCAAAAACGTTCAATAATGATAGTCTTTATCTGAACATAAACTTAACTTATAGCTCTTATATGTTTTTCTTATCAATTCCTCAAGCCTGGCATTTAGTTGGCACTTGGTCAGAACAACTTCCAAACGAGTCAAATCTTATAGGAATGGGCCAAACAGAATTAATGATGACTTTGCATTCAATATTCGTTCCTCTCTTACTTGTAATTTCATATTACCTATTCAATAGACTTAACAAAAACGAATCAAAGAAAATTAAAGGATGATTGTTTAAAGTTTATTTAGCTGAACTTCTTCTAACTACTTTTCTGCCTGTAGAAGTATCAACTCCGCTTGAATCTTTAGTTTGTGAATTAGATTCAACATTATCAACATCACTTTTATCCATTTCTGCGCAAACACCTACTACCATGGCAGCTTGCATTTGATCTGGTAAATCTCCAATAGTTAATAAGGCCTTTAAAACTAATTGAAGTCGAGTTTGCCGATCTATTTCAGGTCTTAGTTTTTTTACGGTATTCCAAAGTTCTTGGGTAACTTCTTTTAAAAGTTCTCGATCAACAGCCAAATTAAATCCTTCTTGTATTTCTACTAATCTAACAAAAAATTGGATCTCGTAAAATAATATTCAATAAAAAGATTGTTAGTTGATATTTTTCTATCCGAATACGAGTTGCATTTGTTGGTGCAATGCATTCTTCTCTTGCAAAAGTTTATCTTTTTCAGTCTTTTTTAGAGTAAAAGTTCTATAAAATTTTTTTTGAATCTTTATTGGAGTATTTTCAAACTTTACATTTTTGCTTATTAGAGAATTCCACTCTTTTGAATTAAAAGGGGCATAAGGAGAAGATGAAATCACTTTCATGTCATAACAATACATCTGTACTAATAATAGTACAGATTTACTATTATGCAACAACTGAGTCGACTTTTTCTTAAATTTTAAAATGTCTTTGATAATGGATTGATTTTTTTTATCTAATTTGTGGGAATTATAAGTTTGATAAATGAATAAAAGTATCATAAGTAACTTATTGATCCCTTTTTTTAGTTTCTTAAGACTTTTATTGCTTAAAAACCTTTTAAAATGGTTAATTTGTTGAAATTAACATTGACAAGATATATTTATTAATCCTTCCTATAAAAAGAATAATGAATTAATTGCAAAATGCTTCTTAGTAATTCAAAAAGACTAAAAATTCTAGGAATAATTAAAAGAATTGCTCAAGATAAATCAATTACATTAGAAGAAAGAATATATGTGGAGAAATTTGCACACCATAACTCTACAATTTCTCTTTGGCTGAAAAAAGCTAACAGTTTTAGAAGGAATGGTACGAAAAATGATGGGGGGATTGATAACCTCTTACAATCATTTGGGATAGATGGACTAGATAAAGAAAATCATTTCAACCCTAATGAAGATGATATATCGGATTGGTTTGGCGGTGCTCCTGGTTGGCTAAGGAGAAGCTAGATCCATTAATTATTCAATTTACCCAAGCTATCTTACACAAATATAAACTCATAAAAGATATAAATACCCAAAAAAACCATGGTATAAATTTAATCGGAACTAAATATTTTTTTGAAAAAGTTTTCATATTTATTTTTCTTTTAGATTATTTCTTCCTTACAGTTTTTGAAAATAGGTTTAATTGCTCTATTTATAAATTAAACAATATTCGAAACCTCAAAAATATGAAATCACTTTAAGTAGATAAACTTAATTAGCCTTAATCTTCACAATCTAAGCAACTTTATTTTCAATGTTCTTTGAAAAATTTACTATTTTTGCCTCATCATAGTCTGAATCATTCCATAATTTTATAAGTCTTTCTAATTCATCAATCCTTTTTTTGGCATTTGCAATTTTTTCAGTAGTTGTCATATAAAATTTTTATCTACCCAATTAATGCATGAAAAAAAAATATTTCAATGGAAGTAACAATTTTTAGACTATAAATATTAATTTTTGGTTAATTACTTCAATACATCATAGTCCTCGAGCGGCTGAGTAATTATACTTAAAGAAAAACTAAATCTATGAAGAAATTAAATTCTTTGATTTTGAATAGCACAGTTAACTTCTTAGACTTCATATACTCTGGTAGATCTTTACAAAGATTTTGGGTTTTAGAAGTTATAGCTAGATCACCTTATTTTGCATTTCTTTCAGTTCTTCATTTTAAAGAATCTCTAGGAATTAAAAATGAGAAAACAATGATTTTAATGAAAGAACATTTTTATCAAGCTATTAACGAAACTGAGCATCTTAAAGAAATGGAGAAAAGAGGAGGAGATAGGTTCTGGATTGATAGATTTTTTGCGAGACACCTTGTTCTTGTGTATTACTGGATCATGGTTTTTTATTATTTCCTCTCTCCAGCTAATGCTTATGATGTCAACATAAAAATCGAAGAACATGCATTTGAAACTTATTCCAAATATTTAATAGATAATCCAAATGATCAAAAAATAAAAGAAATTGCTCAAGATGAATTAAATCATGTCCAAGAACTTAACGAAGCTTTGTCAATGCTTACAACAGTTTAGATTAGTGCTGAGAAATCTATTAGCAATATTGAGATTATCACCGAAGAAGAAATTAATCCTAGGCTGATCATTAATGAGACGTAACCTTTTTTTCTAGGCAATTTATAAAAAGATATTCCAATAATTAATATCATTATTAATGAGAAAAAAATTATAATTTTTTCATTTACTAAATTGAGATGTATAACTAAATTTTTTTCTTCAAAAAATTTGAGAAATTCAGATAAAACTAATTCTTCTTCTATTTTCTTAAAATAGTCAAATAAGCTTATAAAAGCAGAACTTAATAAAGATAATGCAACCAGTGCAGTAACTGGTTTTGTTAACCTGTTAAGTGTTCTGTTAAAACTTGCCAATAAAATAAGAATAAAAAAAGAGGTTACTAAAGGTATTAAAGGTATAAGAGTTGTTGAATTTATGAAATTTCCCAAGGAAAAAATATGTATCTAACTTAAAATTTTATATTATTTCGACGCGTTTTTTTATTAAATAAGATTTTTTAAAATCTAAAATGTAATTAGTACCTATTGCATTCTGTGTTAATTGATACCAAAATTAAATTAGTATTGAAAAATAAAATGTTAGCCATTTCTGAAATTATTATTGCAAGTGCTATCTTCCTAGGAGTTGTATATTGGGAAGTCAAATTCCTATATACCAAAACTACTGTAGCGAAATAAATTCACTCAAAACAGGAAAATTAAAAGCATAGAAAATTTAAATAAAATTTAAGAATTTAAGTTGACAAAAAAAGCTCTATATATGAGAGAATAAACACAAATATCCAGTCCCTCTAATGAGCGAAGTTCAAAATCCTAATACTAACTCAACTCAGCAGCAGCAGCAACAACAGCAACAATCCTATTCAGACAGCAAAATTAACTCTGCTGAGAGCGAGAGACTTTATCTTGAGATGAAAGAAGCTTGGCTTTAAATTTAATTCGTGTTTGAAATAATATTTCTATAATTTTTTTTTAATTTTGAAGTAATCAATACTTTTTTATTTTCTATACCCTTTAAATTTTGTTTAACCACAAGATTAATTTGTTGAGAAAACTTAAACAGTTAGAGAAAATTAACGGAAGGCTCGCAATGGGAGGGTTGATATATTTAGTTTTTACAAAACTAGTTTCCAACCGTGCCGACATATTAGACCAGCTTAAATCTTATTTAATTTAAGAAATGAATTAGAATTATTTATTATCCAGGAATATTTCGTTCTATATAAGCGTCAGTTAAAGCTAAAATTAACCCCAATAATGTTGAAAATATAGCAATTTCAGTTGATTCCATTTTATTTTTGAATTACCCCTAGTTTGCTAAATAATTCAAAGTTCAGCAACAAAACTAATAACTTACTATAGTACGTATATACTATTAGTTATTTATTGTGAGCTCAGCAACTCCTGAGTTTCTTTTCGTTAGGCCTGGTGATTATGTCGCAATTAAAAAAGAAAATTGCGAAGATACTAAGGAAAAGAATGAAAATTATTGGGTCGGTCAAGTTATCGACTGTATTGGAGGAGCTAGAAATCCAAATTCATGGACCTTGTTTCAAGTTGCCAATATTGACAATGGAGAGATCACTATAATCAACGCCGATATTGTAGAAAAAATTTTGAAACCTTCTGGAAGTTAATCTTAATCAAATAAACTTCTTTCAGTATTACAGAAACAAAAGGGGAAATGAACGTTTAAAGGAAATCATCCCAGTTCCAAGCATGCAAGGCCATATACTTGATTCATAGGGCAGGGAGGTTGAATACCTTTATACATTCTGTAAGTTTTTGATATTTCCTCAAATCCCAAACTTGATAAAAGATAATTTGCATAAGGATTCAGATTAGAACAATCCAATAAGATTTGAGCATCTAAATCACCAACTAACTCCCTTATTAATAATTCAGCAAGTGGTGGAGTATCCGCTAAAAGAGGGCCAATTCTCCAGCCTTGCTCATTATCCTCCAATACACAAGGTCTTATCCTGCCAAATCCATGGCACATCCCATTATTATCGACAATTGCACTGACATTACCATGAGAATTTTTCAACCAGTCATTTAGAAAATGTGGTCTGGGACTAGGTTCTCTTTGATCATCATAAATTAAGACTGCTTCAGAAGAAATTTTATTACCCGGGACAACTTTAAAAGAATGAAATTGATCATTATAGAAATTTCTCAATGGCAAATCTTGAAAACCATTTAATTTCCATCGATTTGTAATGGAAGATTTTCTAAACCCCCACTTTGCGTAATCATTTAATCTATCTGGGGCAGCCTCAAGACCAATACAATCAACATTTTTCAAATATTCGAGGGCATGTTTCCATAATCTCACTCCATATCCATTATTCCGGAATTCTTTTTTAACGATAAATAAACCTATAAAACTATAAGAGGAATTATATTTTATACACGCAATAGAGCCTATAGGATTATTGTCTAGACAAGCTACCCATACCCCTTGTTTATCTGTATTTCTATAAATTGATAAATCATCCATTCCAGGAGAAAATCCTTCTAACCTTGCCCAATTTGTGACTTCTGGTATTTCATTTATAGATATCAATCTAATTGAAAAATTTTCCCTCATAGAAATATACTAACCAAGAAAAATTTGAATTTTTAATAGCAATATTAATAAATTTGATTATTTCTCATAAATCATTCGCTTTGATTGAACTGCCTGAAAAACTTAGTTATTTACAATTTATCCTCTGATATATTTAATACTATTCAAAGGTAAAAAATGAAAATTTCTGATAAATTTCATTTAGAAGACATCTATAAATTAAAAAATACAGTTCTCACTGGTAAAACTGAAGATATAAAATGGCGGATCCATCATATCAATATAGTTTCTAAACTTTTGGATGAAAATAAAAAAGAGATAATTAAATCACTTTTTGTTGATCTCGGTAAATCTGAAATTGAAGGTCTTTCAGAAATACTTTTAGTGAAAGAAGAAATTTCACTTATAAAAAAGAAACTCAATTCTTGGATGCGACCAAAAAAGATTGATACACCTTTTTATCTTTTTCCATCATCCTCCAAAGTTATTTATGAACCTCTTGGGTGTGTCTTAATTCTTGGTCCTTATAATTATCCATTACTTTATATTTTAAAGCCATTGGTAAATATTTTCTCAGCAGGAAATACTGCAGTTATAAAACCATCAGAGAAATGTCCTGCGACCTCAAAACTTATTAAAAAGCTTACTTCCAAATATTTCCATAAAGATGTCCTAATGACAGTAGAGGGTGATAATAAACAATCCATAAAATTAATTGAACAAAGTTTTGACCACATTTTTTTTACAGGAAGTACTGAAACTGGAAAATCTATAATGAAATTAGCTTCAAAAAACTTAACTCCATTAACTCTTGAGTTAAGCGGAACAAATCCTGTAATTGTTTTCAAGAATGCAAATTTAGAAGTGGCTGCAAAAAGAATTGTTTGGGGTAAATTTTTTAATTCTGGTCAATCCTGCATGGCTCCGAATCATATCTTTGTAGATAAAAAAATTGAAAATATTTTTATAGAAAAATTAAAAAAATACATAGTAAGTTTTTACGGAGATAATCCAATTATTTCCGAAAACCTATCAAAATTGGAGAAAAAACAATTTACATCAACGGTAGAAATTCTCAAACAATATGAAAAAGAAAAAAGAATTTTATTTGGGGGGACTTTTAGTAAAAAAAAGTTGAAAATATCTCCTACAATTTTGAGAGCTAAATTAAATGAAACAGATATTTTGCAGAAAGAATTATTCAGTTCACTACTTCCTGTAGTTGGAATTAATGATAAAGAATCAGCTTTAAAACAGATTAGTCAAACATCAAAACCCTTAGCAATCTACTTATTTGGAGGCAATAAAAAAATCCATAATCATATTTCAAAAGTAACCAGCTCTGGAACAATTTGTATAAATGATGTGATGTTGCCAGTCCTTATTCCAAATTTACCCTTTGGAGGCGTTGGGCAAAGTGGTATTGGTAAATTTCATGGAGAAGAAGGTTTTCGAAATTTTTCAAATCAAAAATCTATTACTTTTAAAGGTTTTTTATTTGATTCAAATCTGCGGTATCCCCCCTATGAAAGAGTAAAGAAATATTTAAAGTTTATTTTTCAGGTTTAAATTACTTAAATTGTTTTCAAAAACCTAGCGATTTTAAATTTAAAGATTATCTTTAAATAAATAGTGAGTTTTATGAAATTTGCATTTTTAGTAATTGCCATATTTATTAATTTTTTTAATCACTCATTGATAAAATCAGAAGAAAAAATATTTTCATCAAAAAACACAATTGAGAATATTGCTAGAAAAGAATCAATTACTGAAGAAAAAACTGAAATAAAAAAAATTCATATTGTAAAAAGTGGAGATACAATATCAAGTATTTCAAAATTCTATTCAATTAATAAAGATTTAATCATTAAATTGAATAAATTAAAAGATGAAAATTATATCTTTGTTGGTCAAAATCTTATTATCTCCGAATCTTCTGAAAATATTACAAAACAATCAGATTTATTTAAAAATTATCATATTGTTCAAATTGGTGAAAATCTTACTGAAATATCAAACAAATATAATTTAAAAGTAAAAGAACTGATAGAGATTAATAATATCAATAATGCTGATTCAATAAAAATTGGTCAAAAGCTCACAATAAGAAAAAAGAACATAATTAATTCAGAAAAATATGAAACAACTGAAAATAAAAAAAATAATGACTTAATTGAGTTAGATAAAAAAATTTATGGTCCTATAATTATCCAAAGTAAAACATATAAAGATATTAAAGGTAGAAAAGTTTTAAACGTTCTAAATCAAGAAAATAAAAAACTGATTATTTCAATTAATTGTGATAAAAATGAATTAGATGTAAGAATACCTGGCAGGAAATGGATGGGAAGTAAGCCTGCTAAAGAAGAATTCGAAAATAATTTAATAAATGATTTTTGTTAAAACTTTAATTAATATGTGTGAATAATTTGTCTAAGAATATTAATGATGAGTTATTCTACAAAAAGTTAAATTAATAGTAATGGCTATTTCAAGAGGAGATCTCGTAAGAGTAAAAAGACCAGAATCATATTGGTATAATGAAATTGGTAAAGTTGCTTCAGTTGATACCTCAGGCATTAAATATAACTGTGTAGTCAGATTCGAAAAAGTAAATTACTCTGGTATAAGCGGAACTGATGGTGGAGCAAATACAAATAATTTCGCTGAAAGTGAATTAGAGAAAGCTTAAATAATTGCCTGAATTACCAGAAGTAGAGACAGTTCGCAGAGGTTTAGAGCAAAAACTTAATAACTTTATTATTAAAAAAGTAGAAGTCTGTAGGGATTCAACTGTTGCATTCCCAATCAACAAAGAAGAATTCATTAAAGGACTTCTGAACTCACTTATTTATAAATGGGATAGAAGAGGAAAATATTTAATAGCTCAATTAAAAGAAGTTCAAAATGAGAATGCCCAATTTCTTGTAGAAAATTCAAAAAATAACGGATTTCTTGTAGTTCATCTAAGAATGACTGGATATTTTAAATTTATTGAAAACTCAAGTCATCCTTGTAAACATACAAGAATAAGATTTTTCGATAAAAATAATAATGAGCTTAGGTATATTGACGTAAGAAGTTTTGGGCAAATGTGGTGGATTAATAAAGGTCTATCGCCTAACAAAATAATTAAAGGATTAGGTTCATTAGGACCAGAACCATTTTCTAAAGACTTTGATGCAAATTATCTTAAGAAAGTTATTTCAAAAAGATCAAAATCTATAAAAGCTATTTTATTAGATCAAACAATAGTGGCAGGTATAGGTAATATTTATGCTGATGAAAGTTTATACTCTGCTGGCATCTCACCTTTTAGAGAAGCTCGAACAATAAAGAAAAATGAATTAATCAAGCTAAAAGAATCTATTGTAACTGTATTAAAAAAAAGTATTGGTTCTGGGGGGACTACATTTAGTGACTTTAGGGACTTGGAAGGAGAGAATGGAAATTTTGGTTTACAGACAAATGTATATAGGAGAACTGGAAAAGAATGTCGTAAGTGTGGAAATTTAATTGAAAGACAAAAAATTACTGGGAGAAGTACACATTGGTGTCCTAAATGCCAAATATAAAAAAGGGGTTACTCTTCATGAGTAACCCCTTTTAAATATTTTACCTGGCATTGAGCTATTTTCTCAAGGGGCTACCCCCTAAATATTTTCGCCGCTGATGCGTTTCACAACCGAGTTCGAGATGGATCGGAGTGGTTCCACATCGCCATGAACACCAGGATAGTGTGAACCTTGAGAACTGCATAGAAAATTATATATTTAAAAACAATAAATTAAGTTTATTTGGTCAAGCCCTCGGTCTATTAGTACTCCTCCGCTGCACTTGTTACCAAGCTTCCACGTAGAGCCTATCAACGGGTGTTCTTCCCGTGACCTTACTGGCTTAAGCCATGGCAATACTCATCTTGAGGTGGGCTTCCCACTTAGATGCTTTCAGCGGTTATCCACTCCGCACATGGCTACCCAGCGTTTACCGTTGGCACGATAACTGGCACACCAGAGGTGCGTTCCTCCCGGTCCTCTCGTACTAGGGAGAAATCCTCTCAATATTCCTGCGCATACACCGGATATGGACCGAACTGTCTCACGACGTTCTGAACCCAGCTCGCGTACCGCTTTAATGGGCGAACAGCCCAACCCTTGGGACCGACTTCAGCCCCAGGTTGCGATGAGCCGACATCGAGGTGCCAAACCTCCCCGTCGATGTGAACTCTTGGGGGAGATCAGCCTGTTATCCCTAGAGTAACTTTTATCCGTTGAGCGACGGCCCTTCCACGCAGAACCGTCGGATCACTAAAACCGACTTTCGTCCCTGTTCGACTTGTAGGTCTCACAGTCAAGCTCCCTTCTGCTTTTGCACTCAACGACTGATTTCCAACCAGCCTGAGGGAACCTTTGTGCGCCTCCGTTACCTTTTAGGAGGCGACCGCCCCAGTCAAACTGCCCATCAGATACTGTCCGCTTCCCGGATAACGGGTAAGCGTTAGAACCCTAGCTCTGAAAGAGTGGTATCTCACCGATGACTCAATAGTACCCACAAGCACTATTTCAACGTCTCCCACCTATTCTGCGCATTCAGAGCCCGAGCACAATATCAAACTACAGTAAAGCTTCATAGGGTCTTTCTGTCCGGGTGTATGTAGTCCGCATCTTCACAGACAATTCTATTTCGCCGAGCCTCTCTCCGAGACAGCGCGCAAATCGTTACACCTTTCGTGCGGGTCGGAACTTACCCGACAAGGAATTTCGCTACCTTAGGACCGTTATAGTTACGGCCGCCGTTCACCGGGGCTTCAGTCGCCAGCTTCACTAAAAGCTAACCAGCTTCCTTAACCTTCCGGCACTGGGCAGGTGTCAGCCCCCATACATCGTCTTGCGACTTAGCGGAGACCTGTGTTTTTGGTAAACAGTCGCTTGCGCCTCTTCACTGCGACCAGCTCTCGCTGGCACCCCTTCTCCCGAAGTTACGGGGCCATTTTGCCGAGTTCCTTAGAGAGAGTTATCTCGCGCCCCTCGGTATTCTCTACCACCCCACCTGTGTCGGTTTCGGGTACTGGCATTTGTGTCTTAACGAGTATAGGGCTTTTCTTGGAAGCATGACA
Source organism: Prochlorococcus sp. scB243_495D8 (assembly GCA_000634195.1). Classification (GTDB taxonomy): domain Bacteria; phylum Cyanobacteriota; class Cyanobacteriia; order PCC-6307; family Cyanobiaceae; genus Prochlorococcus_A. The sequence continues at coordinate 181,260 of JFLT01000015.1, read as the reverse complement.
TCACCAACTTCGCTGCCGTAGCAGCTCGTACTCACGCCTTAGCTCAAGATGTTTTCTCCATCTCTCAAAGCCTCGAACGCTTGAACCAGTAACCAACATCTGGCCTGGTTAGCCTTCTCCGTCCCCCTTCTCAAAACACATCTGGTACAGGAATATTGACCTGTTGTCCATCGACTACGCCTTTCGGCCTCGCCTTAGGTCCAGACTAACCCTCCGCGGACGAGCCTGCCGGAGGAACCCTTAGGGTTTCGGGGCATGGGATTCTCACCCATGTTTTCGCTACTCAAGCCGACATTCTCACTTCTATGCTGTCCACGTCCGCTTACGCTAACGCTTCACCCTACATAGAACGCTCCCCTACCATAAATAAATTTATCCGCAGCTTCGGTATAACGCTTAGCCCCGTTCATTTTCGGCGCAGGATCGCTCGACCAGTGAGCTATTACGCACTCCTTTGAGGATGGCTGCTTCTAGGCAAACCTCCTGGTTGTCTGGGCAATCCCACCTCCTTTATCACTTAGCGTTAATTTTGGGACCTTAGCTGGCGGTCTGGGCTGTTTCCCTCTTGACTATGGAGCTTATCCCCCACAGTCTGACTGCCTAGTTACACACAGGGTATTCAGAGTTCATATCGATTTGGTACCGCTTTCGCAGCCCGCACCGAAATGGTTGCTTTACCCCCCTGCTGGAGCACTAGACGCTACGCCTCAACGTATTTCGGGGAGAACCAGCTAGCTCCTGGTTCGATTGGCATTTCACCCCTAACCACAGCTCATCCGCTGAATTTTCAACTTCAGTCGGTTCGGACCTCCACTTGGTATCACCCAAGCTTCATCCTGGCCATGGTTAGATCACCAGGGTTCGGGTCTATAAACACTGACAAACGCCCTATTAAGACTCGCTTTCGCTGTGGCTCCACCATTTCCGGTTTAACCCGCCAGTGCCTATAAGTCGCCGGCTCATTCTTCAACAGGCACACGGTCACCCGATTAGTCGGGCTCCCATTGCTTGTAAGCTCACGGTTTCATGTTCTATTTCACTCCCCTCCCGGGGTTCTTTTCACCTTTCCCTCGCGGTACTGTTTCACTATCGGTCACACAGTAGTACTTAGCCTTACGAGGTGGTCCTCGCAGATTCACACGGAATTCCACGTGCTCCGTGCTACTCGGGATACAGCTAGGTCAACTTATCTTTCGATTACGGGGCTTTCACCCTCTGTGGCACGCCATTCAAACGTTTCTTCTAGACTTGTTGATCCATATTGCTGTCCCACAACCCCGATAGTCAAGACTATCGGTTTGGGCTATTCCCCGTTCGCTCGCCGCTACTGAGGGAGTCGTTATTTACTTTCTCTTCCTCCAGCTACTAAGATGTTTCAGTTCGCTGGGTTAGCTCGCACCAACCTATATATTCAGTTGGCCGTACATGGGGTTGCCCCATTCGGAAATTCCCGGATCAAAGTGTGCTTCCAACTCCCCGAGACTTATCGCAGGTAACCACGTCCTTCATCGCCTCTGTGTGCCTAGGTATCCTCCGTGAGCCCTTTGTAGCTTGACCAATAACTTCAAAAATTGAAGCATCAGCTTAATAGAATTGTTATTAATGCATTCGCACAAATAATAAATCTGCATCATTAAAGATGCTTATTGTCTTTAAAAATAATCTATGCAGTTGTCAAGGTTCTCTGAAAACAATGAAATTAATTCAATGAGTCCAGCATCTTAATGATTTCATTAGGAAGCTAGATTCGTTCAGAATAATGATCACAACTCAAAACATTTCCTTTCTACCGGTTATGGAAGAGGTGGTAATCAGTGGAGGTAAGCGGACTCGAACCGCTGACATCCTGCTTGCAAAGCAGGCGCTCTACCAACTGAGCTATACCCCCAACATAGAGATATGGGCCATCCTGGACTTGAACCAGGGACCTCACCCTTATCAGGGGTGCGCTCTAACCACCTGAGCTAATGGCCCAGGAAAAATAATGGGTGTGACCTAGAAAAACTTAGGAAATGAAATTCTTAACAAATAAGAATGTGAGATACCGATCGACCTAAGGTGACAAAATAATAATATTAAACATTTTGTTGTCTCCCTGTTAGGAGGTGATCCAGCCGCACCTTCCGGTACGGCTACCTTGTTACGACTTCACCCCAGTCATTAGCCCCACCTTCGGCGTCCTCCTCCACAAGGGTTGGAGTAACGACTTCGGGCATGGCCAACTTCCATGGTGTGACGGGCGGTGTGTACAAGGCCCGGGAACGTATTCACCGCAGTATGCTGACCTGCGATTACTAGCGATTCCTACTTCACGTAGGCGAGTTGCAGCCTACGATCTGAACTGAGCCACGGTTTATGGGATTTGCTAGCTCTCGCGAGTTTGCTGCCCTTTGTCCGTAGCATTGTAGTACGTGTGTAGCCCAGGGTGTAAGGGGCATGATGACTTGACGTCATCCACACCTTCCTCCGGTTTATCACCGGCGGTCTTTCTAGAGTGCCCAACTAAATGCTGGCAACTAAAAACGTGGGTTGCGCTCGTTGCGGGACTTAACCCAACATCTCACGACACGAGCTGACGACAGCCATGCACCACCTGTCACTGCATTCCCGAAGGCACCCTCAAATTTCTAAGAGGTTCGCAGGATGTCAAACCCTGGTAAGGTTCTTCGCGTTGCATCGAATTAAACCACATACTCCACCGCTTGTGCGGGCCCCCGTCAATTCCTTTGAGTTTCACACTTGCGTGCGTACTCCCCAGGCGGAACACTTAACGCGTTAGCTACGACACCGAAGGGGTCGATTCCCCCGACACCTAGTGTTCATCGTTTACGGCCAGGACTACAGGGGTATCTAATCCCTTTCGCTCCCCTGGCTTTCGTCCATGAGCGTCAGTAATGGCCCAGCAGAGCGCCTTCGCCACTGGTGTTCTTCCCGATATCTACGCATTTCACCGCTACACCGGGAATTCCCTCTGCCCCTACCATACTCAAGCCTTTCAGTTTCCACTGCCATGATGGAGTTAAGCTCCACGCTTTAACAGCAGACTTGAAAAGCCGCCTGCGGACGCTTTACGCCCAATAATTCCGGATAACGCTTGCCACTCCCGTATTACCGCGGCTGCTGGCACGGAATTAGCCGTGGCTTATTCCTCAAGTACCGTCATATCTTCTTCCTTGAGAAAAGAGGTTTACAGCCCAGAGGCCTTCGTCCCTCACGCGGCGTTGCTCCGTCAGGCTTTCGCCCATTGCGGAAAATTCCCCACTGCTGCCTCCCGTAGGAGTCTGGGCCGTGTCTCAGTCCCAGTGTGGCTGATCATCCTCTCAGACCAGCTACTGATCGAAGCCTTGGTGAGCCATTACCTCACCAACTAGCTAATCAGACGCGAGCTCATCCTCAGGCGAAATTCATTTCACCAGTAGGCATATGGGGTATTAGCGGTCGTTTCCAACCGTTATCCCCCTCCTGAGGGCAGATTCTCACGCGTTACTCACCCGTCCGCCACTAACCCGAAGGTTCGTTCGACTTGCATGTGTTAAGCACGCCGCCAGCGTTCATCCTGAGCCAGGATCAAACTCTCCGTTGTGTTCAAATCCTTTTGTAGATAAATCTACTCAAATTGAATTGCTTTATCCAAATAAAAACTTCAGTTTTTGAATTTAGTTTCAGCCTCCTTAAATTTTAAGGATTACATTGAGTGCACATTAAAAATATTTTAAAGTGACTTTCCAAGATCTCAGATCCGTTTGCATCAAAGCTAAAAGTTAGCAATTGATGACATTTTTATATATTTTTGACGGGACCTCACACCTTTATTGCATGTACATCTCGAAACAACTAAAAAAATTTAATTGATCTTGACGCAATAAAAGCATCAGTTCCTAAGTTTTTAAATTTTCTAGGTGCAGAGTTAAACAACAAGTGATCAACTCATTTCGAAGGTAAAAACCCTCTTCTGGCTGGAAATAATGATCGAAATCAAATCTCCAAAAAATTCATTCATTTACCAAAAATTAGATTTAAGATAATTTCCTGAATAATGCAAAAAAGTATATTTCTGCCCAGAAGAAAATACTAAACCATCCGACTGTAATTGTGCAACCTTTTATACAAAAATTTTTTATTAATTTTTTATTTGATCAAAGTCTCATTAAACAACTAGGCTTAAATAAAGGGATATAAATGAAATGGCAGAAAGATTTAGTCAAAAAAATTTAAGAGTAAGACCAAGTTCTGATGAGGAGAAAATTGTAACAAATGCAAAAAAACACTTCGAGAAGACTTTAGTTGAGATATCAGGCGAGTTAGTGGGAAGCGTCGCTGCACTAGAACACCCAACAAAAAATAAAAAATTAAATTATGGAGAAATATTTTTAAGAGACAATGTTCCTGTAATGATTTACCTCATTACCCAAAAACGTTACGAAATTGTCAAAAAATTCCTAAGTGTATGCCTTGAGCTACAAAGCTCTAATTACCAGACTCGTGGTGTATTTCCTACTAGTTTTGTTGAAGAAAATGGACAGCTCATTGGAGATTATGGTCAGAGATCAATAGGGAGGATTACTTCAGCTGATGCAAGTTTATGGTGGCCCATTTTATGTTGGTATTATGTCAATAAAAGCGGTGATTATGCCTTTGGGAAAAGTCAAAGCGTTCAAAGAGGTATTCAACTTCTACTAGATCTAGTTCTACATCCAACATTTGAGGGAACTCCAGTACTTTTTGTTCCAGATTGCGCATTTATGATTGATAGACCTATGGATGTATGGGGAGCACCACTAGAAGTTGAAGTTTTACTTCATGGATGTTTAAAAAGTTGCATTAACTTAATGGAATTAAGTAGAGCAGATCATGTTAGTAGACTTTTAGACCAAAGACTTATTCTTACAAATCAATGGGTTAAAGATTTAGGAAGTTTTCTTTTAAAGCATTATTGGGTTACCAGCCAAACAATGCAAATTTTAAGAAGAAGGCCAACTGAGCAGTATGGTGATGATCAACACTTCAATGAATTTAACGTTCAACCCCAAGTAGTTCCATCATGGCTTCAAGATTGGTTAGAGAATAGAGGTGGTTACTTAATAGGAAATATTAGGACAGGAAGGCCTGACTTTCGATTTTACAGTTTAGGTAATTCTCTGGCATGTATGTTCGGCGTTCTGCCTCCTGAAGAACAAAGAGCTTTATTTAGATTAGTTTTACATAATAGACAGCATTTGATGGCTCAAATGCCTATGAGAATTTGTCATCCTCATATGGATGTCGAGGAATGGCAAAATAAAACTGGATCCGATCCAAAGAATTGGCCTTGGAGTTACCATAACGGGGGTCATTGGCCAAGCTTACTTTGGTTTTTTGGTACAGCTGTCCTATTACATCAAAAACATTATGGATCAGACGATGTGATCCTCATGGAAGAAATGAAATCTCTAATAGAGGAATCATATTGGTGTCAACTTAATCAATTGCCTAAGCAAGAATGGGCAGAATATTTTGATGGTCCTACAGGTACTTGGGTTGGACAACAATCAAGAACATATCAAACATGGACAATTGTTGGATTTTTATTAATGAATCATTTTTTAAGGAATGAGTATAACGATCTAGATATGTTTAAAATTTGAGTCTAAAATAGTCCTAGGGTTAGTGATTTATCAATTGGCAAACATGCCCCAATACCTAGGTATATTGTTAGAAAAGTTCCGAATAAGAAAACAGACATTGCTATTGGTCTTCTAAATGGGTTAGAAAATTTATTTACGTTTTCGATAAAGGGTAAAATCATTAACCCAAGTGGTATTAATGTTTGAAGTGCAATACCCAAAAGTTTATTAGGAACAACTCTAAGTATTTGAAAAACTGGGTAAAGGTACCATTCAGGAAGTATTTCAAGAGGTGTTGCGAAGGGATTAGCTTTGTCTCCCAACATTGCAGGGTCAAGAACTGCTAATCCAACTACACAAGCAATAGTTCCTAAGATGACTACCGGGAAAATATATAGTAAATCATTTGGCCAAGCTGGTTCACCATAATAGTTATGGCCCATACCTTTAGCTAACTTTGCTCTCAATTTAGGATCAGTTAGATCTGGTTTTTTTAAAGTAGACATATGGAGAACTAATAATGGTTTAAGTATAAGAGTTTATAAAGGACCTGAAATACCCTGTTTACGAATCATTAAAAAGTGCATCAACATGAAGACTGCTAATGACCATGGCAATACAAAAGTGTGAAGACTATAAAATCTGGTTAAGGTGGATTGACCAACACTTTCTCCACCTCTAAGTAGTTCAACCATAAAGTCACCTATAACTGGTATTGCAGCAGGAACACCTGAAACAATCTTAACTGCCCAATAACCAACCTGATCCCAAGGTAGGGAGTATCCAGTCACTCCAAAAGCGACGGTTATAACTGCCATTACAACACCTGTAACCCAAGTTAATTCTCTTGGCCTTTTAAAACCGCCAGTAAGATAAACCCTAAAGACATGAAGGATTAACATCAATACCATCATTGATGCACTCCATCTATGCACAGATCTTATTAACCATCCAAAACTTACATCGGTCATTAAATAACTGACTGAACTATAAGCTTGTGTAACTGTTGGCTTATAGTAAAAAGTCATTGCAAAACCTGTTGCAAATTGAATTAGGAAGCATACTAAGGTTATGCCTCCTAAACAATAAAAAATATTTACGTGAGGGGGTACGTACTTGGAAGTTACGTCGTCAGTTATGTCTTGGATTTCAAGTCTTTCTTGAAACCAGTCATAAACAGATGAAGAATTCGCCATCCAAAAAAAAATTAGCTTTGATATAAAGAGCTTACTTAAAATTCTTATACTTGGTGTTAACGCTTAACCCAATGAATTCATCTTTTAACAAACTTTTAACATTCAAAACTTTGATCACTGCATCAATGATCATCGTTTTTTCTATCAATCTTTTGTTGATTGAAAGAGTGGATGCTCTCAGTGATAGCAGGCAATTAGTACTTGATGCCTGGACCTTGGTAAACGAAGGTTTTTATGATCCAGAAAAGTTTGATGAAATCCAATGGAAAAGAATTAGACAAAAAACGTTACAGAAACAAATTGAAACAAGTGAAGAGGCTTATTCCGCAATTGAAGACATGTTAAGGCCTCTAGACGATCCCTACACGAGAGTTTTACGCCCCAAAGATTATGAGCTACTGAAATCAAGTAATTTTGGGAGTGAAATTAATGGTGTTGGGCTTCAATTAGGTGAAGACGATAACAATAAAGTTAAAGTAATTTCTACTCTTGGGGGGTCGCCAGCTGAAGAAGCTGGGATAGTAAGCGGGGACATCATCGAGACAGTGGATGGAATCTCATCAGAAAAATTAGGGCTTGCAAGTACCGCCTCTAAGTTAAGAGGTGAATCAGGGACAAAAGTTCTAGTTGAATTATCTACGGAATCAGGAGAAATTAGGGAAGTCGATTTAGAGAGGAGATCAGTGGATCTCAGACCAGTTAGGACAAAAAGATTAAGAGACGATTCTCACACAATAGGATATTTAAGGATAACTCAATTTAGCGAAAGCGTACCCAAAAAAGTTGAAGAGGCTCTTCAAGAGTTAAAAGAGAAAGAGGTTGAGGGCTTAATCTTGGATCTTAGAAATAATTCAGGGGGACTAGTAAGCTCAGGTATTGCAGTTGCAGACTCATTATTGAGTGAGAAACCCGTAGTCGAGACAAAAGATAGAAATGGAATCAAAGATGCAATTATTTCTCAAAAAGAGACATCTTTTGATGGCCCAATGGTGACTTTAGTAAATAAAGGCACTGCAAGTGCCAGTGAAATACTTGCTGGTTCTTTACAAGATAATGAGAGGTCAATTCTTATGGGAGAACAAACTTATGGTAAAGGTTTAATTCAATCCCTAAAAAGTTTAGGAGAAGATAGTGGTATTGCTATAACAGTGGCTAGTTACTTGACACCAGATGGTAATAATATTCAAGGCCAAGGTATAACACCTGACAAATTACTTGATCTACCGGATACAAGTGAATTTGGAAGTACTGACGATAAATGGGTGAGGAATGCGGAATTATTTGTAGGGTCGCTTCTAGAAAAAGAAGAAGTTCCAGTTCAAACAATTGAATTAAACAATGAAGAAATTAAATCTTTAAATGGCTAAAGATTGAAAATAAAAATCTTAAAAATATGAGTATTCAAAGAATTTTTCATGACCCAATTCATAAAGGAATAGTGTTTGATGCAGGTAAGCCAGAAGAATTAATGATCATGGAATTAATTGATACAGTAGCTTTCCAAAGACTAAGAAGAATAAAACAACTTGGAGCGGCATCATTACTTTTTCATGGTGCAGAATCGAGTAGATTTACTCACTCAATTGGTGTTTTTTGTATAGCTAGAAAAATTTATAAGAGATTAATTGAAAGTAAATCTTCTTTTAGTGAAAATAAATTTGTTCTTTATGGAGCAGCTTTACTTCATGACTTAGGTCATGGACCTTTAAGCCATACAAGTGAAACAATATTCATGCATGATCACGAAAAATGGTCTGAAAACTTAGTGACAAATTATTCTCCAATAAATTCAATCCTCAAAAAGTATGACAACGAATTACCCAGAAAAATTGGTGAATTATTTCAATCAAAACAACTATTTTCAAAACCTCTAAGAACATTGATAAGTAGCGAGATCGATTGCGATCGTCTTGATTATCTTTTACGCGATAGTTACAACACAGGGACTAATTATGGCTTAGTAGATTTAGAGAGAATAATTTCAGCTCTTACCTTTTTACCTGATGGAAATATCGGAATCAAACCAAAAGGAGTGATCGCTATTGAGCATTTCCTTGTACTTAGAAACTTGATGTATAGAACAATCTACAATCACAAGATAAACGAAATATCAACATGGATTCTGGTAAAAATAATACACACAATAAAACATAATTATGAAAAGAATATTTGGTTAGATAATTCTCTACATAAATTGATTTTTTCACCATCAAAGGTTGATTTTGATGATTTTATAAAAAATGATGATATAACCTTTTATTATCATTTGATTAGATGGAAAGATGAATCTTTTGAACCACTTTCTACACTATGCAAAATGTTTATTGACAGGAATTTATTAAAGGCATCAGACATAAGTTTTTTAAGTAAGATTAATAGATTAAAAATCCTTGCATTTGCCACAAAATTATGTGAAAAGAATGGTTACGATTCGGAAATATTTTGTGGGATTAGGGAAAGGTCTTTCAAAGGTTTTGAATCTAATAATGCTCTAAAAATATGGGATGGCACTTATCAAAGCGCATTAGAAAATAATTCCGCATTAATAAAAACTTTAATGAGATCCGATGAAAGCTCTTTTATTATTTATCCAGATATGATAAAAAATGAAATTAAAAATGAAATTTCATTAATAAAAAACAATTCCTAGATTTAATTCAGTGGAAATCGTTTTAAAAAACAGTAAAAGTAAATATTTAGAAATTTTTTCTTTGTTAGTTTTAGATAATCTTCATGAAACTTTCAAAAGATTTTCATCCATCAAGGAACCTTTAGAAGCAAAAATTTTCGCAGTCAATGAGTCAATAAGTTCTCATCAACTATTAAAATTAAAAAATCATTTTGACAAAATTAATATTTGTTCCTTATACATTTACTCAAATAATAGAGATACAATAATAAGTGGTAAGTCCTTAAAAATAGATTCAACATATATAAGAGAGCGAGAGCTTAAAAATCAGTTACTATTATTCAATTCAAAAAAGAAAGACGATATTCTTCACAAAGGAACAATACGATCTGGTGAAAGAATATCTTCAAATGGAAACCTATGTATTATTGGAGACGTTAATCCAGGAGCAATAGTTTCCGCTAAGAAAAATATTTACGTTTGGGGCAAATTACTAGGGATCGCATTCGCAGGGAAAAGTGGAAATAAAAATGCCTCTATTGCATCACTTTATTTAAACCCTTTACAGTTAAGAATTGCAGATGTAATAGCAATTGGACCAAAGGAAAAGCCCAAAAATTGCTATCCAGAAATTGCAGTAATAGATAAACAAACAATAATCATCAAACCACACATAATCGAAAATAAAAATTAATCAATAATTTGCAATAAATAAATTCAAACTAGATAAATTTAAGAATTACTTAATCTTTAAAATATTTAACTTTCTGCAAGTGGCTTTATTATTTGTAAAATCTTAAAAATCGTGGGGAAGAATACTCGCACAATATTAATCTGTTCAGGCAAGGGAGGGGTTGGTAAAACAACTTTAACTGCAAACCTGGGAATAGCACTTGCTAATAGCGGAGCAACAACTGCTGTATTAGATGCTGATTTTGGCTTAAGAAATTTAGATCTTCTTCTAGGATTAGAAAATCGCATCATTTATACTGCTCAAGATGTTCTAGACAAGAACTGTCGTCTCGACCAAGCATTGGTTAGACATAAAAAGGAGCCTAACCTTGCTCTTCTACCTGCTGGAGATCCAAGGATGTTGGATTGGATGAAGCCCGAAGATATGAAAAAAATTAGTGAGCTACTTAGTGAGAACTTTGATTTTGTCTTAGTTGATTGTCCTGCTGGTGTAGAAGATGGCTTTAAAAATGCCCTTGCAGCCTGTAAAGAAGCTATTGTTGTTACTAACCCAGAATTATCCGCAGTAAGGGATGCAGATAGAGTAATAGGGATTCTTAATACTTCTGATATTGAGCCTATTCAACTTGTAATCAATAGAGTTCGTCCTAACATGATGGCTAGTCAAGAAATGTTATCCATTGAAGATGTTCAAGGGATCCTTTCTTTGCCTTTATTAGGTATTGTTTTAGAAGATGAACAGGTAATAATAAGTACAAATAGAGGAGAGCCACTGACACTTTCAGATGGTAGATCTCCTGCAAAAAAATGTTATTTGAATGTTTCTCAAAGACTTACGAATAAAGATGTACCAATTATCGATCCCAAAAAAGAAGGCAAAAGTCTTAAAGATAAATTCATGAGATTAATGCAAACAAAGGTTTTTTAAAATGATGACTCTCAGAGATCTTATAAATAAATTACTAGGCAGAGAAACGTCTAGTGCTAATACAGCAAGAGAAAGATTACAACTTGTACTTGCTCATGACAGAGTTGATATGAGTTCTTTAACAACTGATCTTTTAGATAAAATGAGGAAAGAGATTCTTGATGTTGTTGCTAAATATGTTGAAATTGATTTTGATGAGGTGGCCGTAAGTTTAGAGACTGAGGATAGAATGACTGCATTAGTTGCCAATTTACCAATCAAAAGAACTATTTCAGGAGAAATAAAATTCAAAAAAACTGATAAAGCTAATAAAGATATCAAAAAGTAATAAATTTAAAAAAAGCTAAAAAAATACTGATAATTGACCCTCCCTGATTGTAAGATGGAGAGATTGCCGGCTTAGCTCAGCGGTAGAGCAGCGCTTTTGTAAAGCGAAGGTCATCAGTTCAAATCTGTTAGCCGGCATTTTGATTTATTTAATTCTGTTCAATATTCTTAGCTGAAAATAAAAAGACTAAACCTATCAGAGCAATAATAGGAATCAATCTTATTTCGAGAACATACTCTAAAAAAGATGCAAGGGGTTCAAATATCCAATAAGTAAAAAATTGAATCAATAACACAAAAAATAATAATAAAAACATTAATATAATTCCTTTACTAATACTTCTCCTTCTCTAATCAGTCTCCAATCTCCACTTTTCTTCCAAAATATAATAGTGCTTGCTTTTCCACTTCTTTTTCCCCAGGGGGTAGGACCCAAAATTTTTACTGAAGGGAAGTCTAGAGCAATACCTTCAACTGTAACAGATCCTTTAAAACCTGAAATATTTGCACTTGAAGTTAACAATGGACCTGTTTCTCTCATGAGAGATTGAGCCATATATGAATTTGGAACCCTCAACCCAAGAGTAAGATCATTGCTTGTGAGGATTGTAGTCTGCTTTTCTGAAGCAGGAATAACTATTGTCAGAGCTCCAGGCCAATATTTTGAAGCAATATTTTCGTAATCTTCTTTAGCTGATTCGTGAACATAATCAATTAATTGTTTATGTTCTGACCCCATAAGAATTAAGGGTTTATCTCTATCCCTTTTTTTAAACTCATAAATAATATTTGAAAATTTCGGCAAGCATCCAATCGCAGGTAATGTGTCAGTTGGGAAGATTATAGGTAAACCACTTTTAAGAGTCTTCAAAGCGGATTTGCAGTCTACTAAATTCATTTAGATTATGAACTTGTAATAATTTATTTATATCTTCCAATGGTAAACCTACCAATACCTGAAAGATCATTCACGATTTTTATTGATGTAAATTTATTTTTAATAAAAAGTTGTTTTACTTTTTCTCCTTGATCAAAATGATTCTCTAAAATTAGCCAGCCCTTCTCTTTTAAAAATATTGGTGCTTTTTGTATTATTTCCCTAATGTGTTTTAAACCATCTTCGCCGCCTAATAAAGCAACTTTAGGTTCGAAATTTTTTACTTCTTTGGATAATTTTTCATAAGTATCTTTAGGAATATATGGCGGGTTTGAAATAGCAAGGTCTAATTTTCCTTTAAAATTTTCAAGAGGTGACCACCAATTTCCACAATAAAATTTCAAATTTGATTGTTTGGTAGAATTTATATAATTTTTAGTAGCTATTTCTAATGCGTCTTGATCTATATCAGTTGCCACTCCTTCGCTAAATGGATAAGCCAATGCCAACGCAATACTTATAGCGCCTGATCCAGTTCCTAATTCAGCAAAAAATAATTTCTCTGACTTCCTTCTAAATAAATTGAAGACAATATCTACTATCAGCTCTGTCTCTGGTCTGGGAATAAGTACTTTATTTGTTACTTTTAATTTTAAGTCTCTCCAATAAGTTATCCCGCAAAGGTATTGAATTGGGCAAGATCTTATTAAATGATCATCCCAAACAGACTCTAAAAATTCTAAGTTTTTTTTAAATTTTAATTCCCCATTAGGATTTAAAATTTTCAAGTTTAAATCCCTAGTCGAAATATCGCCTATACAATCAAGTAAAACTTCAAAAGATTGTTGATCACCACCTTTTGAAAGTTGCTTTTTTTTCCACAATAAAAATTCCTTTACAGAAATGCAAAGCATTTATTAAAGCATCAGCGTTTTGGTCCAAGTCTACCTTTACTAGAGTCAGAGTAGAAGCTTGATTTTTCTCCATCTTGAGTAGAAATAAATAAACCAATGAGGAATATTGTTGGCACCCCTACAAATAAAAGACTAGCTACGAATCCAAAGTTAGTTGTTTCCATTTAGTTGGTAGTTCTATAATTAGGTATTAAGACTATAGACATATAACTAGAAATAAAGTGGAAAAATAAACAAATTTTATAAACTGATTAACAGTCTTAAACAATTTAGCGTGGTAATTTTTTATTTTCACTAATTTTTTTTAGTTCTTCCAAATTTGAGGGAGGGGATTGTGGTTTTGTTAAGATTACTGCAGATGACTTTATCAATGTTTGGCATGCTAGTCGCCAATTTTCTGGTCTATTTTTAAGTTTTTCTTCTTCTACTGATGTAAGAGGGCTTAAAGAATTTTTGTTTCCGCCTTCAACTGAAATAAAGCAAGTACTGCATTGTCCAGCGCCTCCACAATTTCCCAAAATACCTTTTAGTCCATAAAGCTGTAAATTCTCTTTCATTACGAGTTCTCTTAAATTTTCACCAGGATTACATTGAACCTCGAAGTCCTCACGAATAAATCTGATAGTTGCCATTTTTTTAGTTATTTTTCTTATTTTGGCGTTTAACTTTGAGAATTGTGACCAAAATATTAACAGTTTTTAGCTAAAAATTTCTTGTAAACGATTTTCTGCCAATGGATTTGCCCAATTTTTGCAAGAAAATAAATTTATTTACAAAAATCCCTCAAAGACTAAAAAACCCTTACTATCGTGATGTTTAGCTGTTTATACAGCATAGTTACTAGAAATTAACCGATGGGATTGCCTTGGTATCGAGTTCACACAGTAGTTATTAATGACCCAGGTCGACTACTTGCTGTGCATCTTATGCATACTGCATTATTAGCCGGCTGGGCCGGTTCAATGGCTCTTTATGAATTAGCCATTTTTGATCCTTCTGATGCTGTTCTCAATCCAATGTGGAGACAGGGGATGTACGTTATGCCTTTCATGGCAAGACTAGGTATCACAAGTAGTTGGAATGGATGGGATATTACGGGTGCTACTGGAGTTGATCCTGGATTCTGGAGTTTCGAAGGGGTTGCCGCAGCGCACATAGTATTTAGTGGCCTTTTGATGTTGGCATCTATTTGGCACTGGACATATTGGGATCTAGATTTATGGGAAGATTCAAGAACTGGTGAGCCTGCTCTTGATTTACCAAGAATTTTTGGAATCCACCTTCTTTTAGCAGGACTTACGTGTTTTGGTTTTGGAGCTTTTCATTGCGCAAACGTGGGGATTTGGGTTTCTGATCCCTATGGTTTAAGTGGTCATGTAGAACCTGTAGCACCTTCCTGGGGAGTTGAAGGATTTAATCCTTTTAATCCAGGAGGGATTGTAGCTAACCATATTGCAGCAGGACTTATGGGTATTATTGGAGGTATTTTTCACATTACCAACAGACCTGGAGAAAGACTTTACAGAGCATTAAAACTTGGAAGTCTCGAAGGAGTTCTTGCTAGTGCTTTAGCTGCAGTACTATTTGTTTCTTTCGTTGTTTCCGGAACAATGTGGTACGGTTCAGCAACCACCCCAATAGAGCTTTTTGGTCCTACAAGATATCAATGGGATTCAGGCTATTTCAAAACTGAAATCAACAGAAGAGTACAAGCTGCTATCGATGATGGTGCAACTAAATCAGAGGCATATGCATCGATTCCAGAAAAATTAGCCTTCTACGATTATGTAGGTAATAGTCCAGCTAAAGGAGGACTATTTAGAGTTGGAGCTCTTGTTAACGGTGATGGTTTACCAACTGGTTGGCAAGGTCACATTGCTTTCCAAGATAAGGAGGGTAACGAATTAGAAGTTAGAAGAATTCCTAATTTCTTTGAAAACTTCCCTGTCATTCTTGAAGACAAAGAAGGTAATGTAAGGGCAGATATCCCATTTAGAAGAGCTGAAGCAAAGTACTCATTTGAGCAAACTGGTATCACTGCAACTATCTATGGAGGAGACCTAGATGGACAAACATTTACAGATCCTGCAGTAGTGAAAAGATTAGCAAGAAAGGCTCAACTTGGAGAAGCATTCAAGTTTGACAGAGAGACATATAAATCTGACGGTGTATTCCGAAGTTCTCCAAGAGCATGGTTTACATATGCACATTTATGTTTCGGATTGCTATTTTTGTTTGGCCACTGGTGGCATGCTTCAAGAACTCTTTACAGAAATTCCTTTGCTGGTATTGATGCTGAGATTGGCGACCAAGTTGAATTTGGTTTATTCAAAAAACTTGGAGACGAAACCACAAGAAGAATCCCTGGAAGGGTTTAAATTAAACTTTATCACTTAATCTTATGGAAGCTTTCGCTTACGTTCTTATTCTAACTCTCGCAGTTGTAACCTTGTTCTTTGCTGTCGCGTTTAGAGACCCACCTAAATTTGATAGAAAATGAACTAAGTAAAAAACCTCTTTAACGAGAGGTTTTTTACTTTTCATAATAAGAAAATTACCCTACTATTAGGGTTGAAGTACACTTTTTCACCACATGCAGTGTCCAACCTGTCAAAACACGGATAGCAGAGTTTTGGAATCAAGATCTGCTGATAGTGGTAAAAGTGTTCGAAGAAGAAGAGAGTGCTTAAATTGTAGTTTTAGATTCACAACTTATGAAAGAGTGGAAACAATGCCAGTTTCAGTCATAAAGAAAGACGGTGGCAGAGAATTATTTGATAAACAAAAATTATTTACTGGTATATCAAGGGCATGCGAAAAGACTAACTTCAGTAGTGAAGCAATTATTAATTTCGTAGATGGAATTGAATCACAAATCGTTCAAGACTCAAATAAAGATATTAAATCTTCACAAATCGGAGAATTAATACTTAAAAATCTTAGAAAAGAAAACGAAGTCGCCTATATAAGATACGCCTCAGTTTACAGAAAATTTAATGGGGTAAAAGATTTTATTTCTACTCTTGAATCTCTAAAAGGAAGTTCAAAAAACCAATTAGCTTCAATTTCATAAAATACAGCATCTTAAAGTGTAGAATACATAACACAAATGTTTTTGCTATTGGTTTGCAGGCTAGTAGCATTCCTTTCTAACTACCTTAGGTAGTCTGCGATACAACAAATGAACGAAAATTCTTCCCAAACCATTAAAGAACTTTCTGAAGATCAAGAAACTAAAAATTCTCCTGAATTAGGAAATGATTCAGCATCCCAAAATGAGGAAGATTTATCATTCGAGAAGAGCGATATCCCTTCAGCTGATTCTTCCTCTAGCAGAACAAATACCGATTTTGACAATGCAGGATTCACACAAGAAGAATTTGCATCACTTTTGGGAAAGTATGACTATAATTTTAAGCCTGGCGATCTAGTTAAAGGTACCGTTTTTGCTCTAGAGCCAAAAGGGGCCATGATAGATATAGGGGCAAAAACAGCTGCTTTTATGCCTGTTCAGGAGGTTTCAATAAATAGAGTTGAAGGACTTAATGATGTTTTGCAACCTTCAGAAAGTAGAGAATTTTTCATAATGAGCGAAGAAAATGAAGATGGCCAATTAGCCCTCTCCATTCGAAGAATTGAGTATCAGAGAGCATGGGAAAGGGTTAGACAACTTCAAAAAGAAGATGCAACTATATATTCTGAAGTTTTTGCAACAAACAGAGGGGGAGCTCTTGTTAGGGTAGAAGGCTTGAGAGGTTTTATTCCGGGCTCTCATATAAGTGCTCGAAAAATTAAAGATGACTTAGAAGGTGAATATTTACCTTTAAAATTCCTTGAAGTTGATGAAGAGAGAAATAGATTAGTACTAAGTCATAGGAGAGCTTTGGTTGAGAAAAAAATGAACCGACTTGAGGTAGGAGAAGTAGTTGTTGGTTCTGTAAAAGGTATTAAACCTTATGGAGCCTTTATTGATATTGGTGGAGTTAGTGGATTATTGCACATTTCTGAAATTAGTCATGAACATATTGAGACTCCTCATAATGTTTTAAATGTGAGTGACCAAATGAAAGTTATGATAATTGACCTTGATTCAGAAAGAGGACGAATTTCATTATCTACTAAAGCACTTGAACCTGAACCAGGAGATATGCTAACTGACCCTCAAAAAGTTTTTAGTAAAGCTGAAGAAATGGCTGCTAAATATAAACAAATGTTATTTGAACAAACTGACGTGAACGAAGAGCTCCCCAAAGCTTCAACTGAAACAGTATAACTTCACTTATTTATTCTGTGCACGAATATCAAAACTTAAGCCTTATTATTTTTATACAAGTATTTTTAATTAACAATAATTGATTTGTAACGATAATCTAATTTAGGATATTTCCTAATTCCAAAAAATTCGTAAATGAGTGATTTCATTTTCACTTCAGAATCCGTAACTGAAGGTCATCCTGACAAAATATGTGATCAAATAAGTGACGCTGTTTTAGACGCATTATTGACAGAAGATCCAGAAAGCAGAGTTGCATGTGAAACTGTTGTAAATACGGGTCTTTGTTTACTTACTGGAGAAATAACTTCAAAAGCAAAGGTTGATTATATAAAACTTGTTAGAAATGTAATTAAAGAAATTGGATATGAGGGCTATAGAGCAGGTGGTTTTGACGCAAATAGTTGTGCAGTTTTAGTAGCACTTGACGAGCAATCACCAGATATTTCTCAAGGAGTAAACGAAGCAGATGATATTAACGATGATTTGGAAGATAATACCGGTGCAGGCGACCAAGGTATAATGTTCGGCTATGCATGCGATGAGACGCCTGAATTAATGCCTTTACCTATTAGCTTGGCTCATAGGTTAGCCATTCAACTTTCTAAGGTAAGGCACGAAAACGTGCTTAATTATCTACTCCCTGATGGTAAAACTCAAGTAAGTATTGATTATAAAAATGGAGTACCACTATCGATTAATACCATTTTAATTTCAACTCAACATAATCCTGAGATAGATGGTATTACAAATGAAGAAGAAATACGTCAAAGAATAAAAGAAGATTTATGGAAGAATGTTGTAATTCCTGCTACTGAAGATTTAGAAATCAAACCAAACATTCATACAACAAGATTTCTAGTAAATCCCACTGGCAAATTTGTCGTAGGGGGTCCTCAAGGTGATGCCGGACTTACCGGAAGAAAAATTATAGTAGATACTTATGGTGGCTACGCAAGACACGGAGGAGGGGCATTTTCGGGTAAGGATCCCACAAAAGTTGATAGATCAGCTGCTTATGCAGCACGTTATGTAGCTAAAAGTATAGTTAAGGCAAAATTAGCAAAAAAGGCAGAAGTACAATTAAGTTATGCAATTGGAGTTGCAAAACCGATTTCCATTCTTGTTGAAACTTTTGATACTGGCGTTATTGCACAAGCTAATTTGACTGAGCTCATTAATAATTACTTTGATTTAAGACCAGCAGCAATTATAAAAGAATTTGATCTAAGAAATCTACCCCAAAAAATGGGTGGTACATTTTTCAGAAAAACTGCATCCTATGGACATTTTGGCAGAAGAGATCTAGATCTCCCTTGGGAAAAAGTAGAAGAAAAAGCAGCCCAATTAGCGGAGGCTGCCAAAGTATTTTTATAAAAATATTTATTCTATGCCTGATAATTTTTACGGGGGATTAGATTTTGGAACTAGTGGCGCAAGAATATCCATAATAAATTTTCATAAAGAATTGATATATTCAAATTCAGTTCCTTATTTATGTGGCTTTAAAAATCCAAATTCTTGGATCAATTCTTGTGAAAAACTCTTAGGTTGTTTACCTATTGAGGTAAAAAGTAACCTTCAAAAATTAGCTATATCTGGCACATCAGGAACTTTAACAGCATCAAATTTACGAGGAGAGCCAATAGGAGAAGCAATATCTTATGACCAAGCATGTAATGAACATAAGATGCTTCTTGAATCATTAACTCCTGGAGAAGATCATCTGCGAACACCATACAGTAGTCTTGCTAAAGCATTAAAACTAATAGATAAATATGGGACAAATATACTTTTACGACATCAATCTGATTGGATCACTGGTTGGTTTTTAAAGGATTGGACTTATGGAGAAGAAGGAAATAATCTAAAACTTGGTTGGGATCTAAAAAAAGAATCATGGCCAAAAAGTTATCTAAATACTTCATGGGGAAAATGCCTGCCTCAAATAATTAAAAGTGGGAAAATTATTGGACAAGTGAATTTTGATTTAGCAGAGAGATTTAACTTGAATAAGAAATTAATATTAATCTCAGGCACTACTGACTCTAATGCAAGTGTAATAGCTACAGGTTTAGGCAAAAAGGATGGTCTCACAGTTTTAGGAACAACTATTGTAGTTAAGAAAATTATTGATAATCCTATAAAAAAACAAGGAATTACAAATCATAGAGTAAACGGCAATTGGATATGTGGAGGAGCATCAAACGCAGGCTGTGGTATATTATCTCAGTTTTTCTCTGATTCAGAAATAAAAGAGCTCAGTCGACAAATAAATCCATCAAAAAACACTTCTTTTAATCTTTTACCTCTTAATAGTAAAGGAGAAAGATTCCCTGTTAATGATTCTAATTTAAAGCCGATACTTGGTCCAAGGCCAGTAAGCGACTCACTTTATTTACATGCATTATTCGAGGGCCTAGCTAAGATCGAATTGAAAGGATGGGAAATGCTAAGCGAACTAACAGGTTCACTTCCAAAAAAAATTATTACTATTGGTGGAGGTTCAAAAAACCCTCAGTGGAGAAAAATAAGAGAAAATATTATCAATATCCCAATAGTTTCATGTAAAAAAACTACTTCATTTGGTACAGCCTTGTTAGCGATGAACTCAAAATAAAAGTTTTTTTAGATATTTGATGAAGATATAAAATTTTTAATTAAAAGGGTTTCACAAACTACACATCTTAATTTAAAGTATATAAGTTAGAGCCGGGATAGCTCAGTTGGTAGAGCAGGCGACTGAAAATCGCCGTGTCCCCAGTTCAAATCTGGGTCCTGGCACCTTTAAAACCTCTTCTATGAAGGGGTTTTATATTTTCTAAAAAAGTAGAAACTTACTTTTATTTTGTTTCTAGAAATTAAGATTTGTTAGTTTTCTACTCTGCAGACTTGACCAATAACACCCAAAATCAATTCATCTCCATTTGGATCTTGCCAATCAGCTAAATCATTAAAATTACTATTTACTTCCTCTATAGAAACATCAACGTCTCTAAAGGATTTTTCAAAACAATTTATATCCATTGTATAGAGAATATCCTTAGTAATTTCACTTTTTGTTTTGGGAATATATTTACTCAATACTCTCACAGAACCATCCTCATTCCTTTTAATACTTTGCCTATCCCACAACTGTTCTCCATATTCACTTTTAGGGACTCCAACCCATTCATGAGGCAAAGCATTTGCTTGTTTTATAAACATACAAATGGAAACTATTATTGAAAAAACTAAACCAATGCTATTTCTAATAAATATGGAACTAACTTTATTCTTAGAATCAACCATGAATACTTGTTAAATACAAAAATCTTTTATCTAGAGTAAATATAAGATTAAAAATTTGTAAAAATTTTTATTGATAAGTATTTCTATTATAGATACAATCAAATATTAAATTCAAACCTTACTTCCAATAAGTTAATTAGAAAGATAATGAATAAAATACAAAAATTTCTCTCAGTAGTTTTTTTTATAGCAATATTCGTTGTATTGATTTACTTAATCCAAAATTATGGGATTGAACCTCTTAGAAACAAAATAAAAAGTATGGGAATTTGGGCACCTTTTGGAATATTCATACTTAGAGGAGTAAGTATTATTTTGCCCGCTCTTCCAAGTTCAGCTTATTCTCTTCTAGCTGGTTCATTACTAGGATTTGAAAAAGGTTACATGACAATAATCTTTTCTGATATTGTTTTTTGCCAAGCTGCTTTCTTTATTGCAAGAAATTATGGTCGGGTTCCTGTACGTAATTTAGTAGGCCCGAAAGCAATGAAAAAGATTGAAAGTTTTAATCAAAACCAGCTAGAAGAAAATTTCTTTCTTATGACAGGTCTTCTAATGACTGGCCTTTTTGATTTCCTAAGCTATGCAATTGGTATTGGAGGAACTCGCTGGAAAATTTTTACTCCTGCATTATTAATAAGTCTTCTAATCAGTGACTCTATACTTGTCGCAGTAGGAGCTGGAGTTAGTCAGGGAGCAGGATTATTTCTTGGGATTGCTCTATTGGGAATGTTTGCTTTAGCGACTATTTCAGGATTGGCAAAAAATAAAATGCCTAGATAACAAAAATAGTTGATAATTCTGTAATCAAAGTAGAAAGATATGACATTTTCGCAAACAATAACTATATAAATAATGATTCATGCAAGAATAGAAATCGATTAATTTTTCTAAAGACATTAGATGACTCCATTTAGACCAACTTCATATGATCGCCCTGGGGAACAAATATCAACTACTCCTTCTGGATTAAAAGTAACTTCTGCAAAGAGATTAATGGTGGATTCAATGGTAAGAATGATACAAAAAGCAGAAAATCATTCCGTAGAAGATAAACTTGAAGAAGAATCTAACAATAATTAATCAATTCATTGATAAAAGTATAGGAGAGTGGAAATCTATTAGAAGTACTCACACTTTAACTTTTCAGGAATTTGAAAACTCAACTAGTAAAATATATATAAAACACATCAACAATAAAAATAAAAAAGTCGTTGAAATTTTTAAAAATTATAAATTTAGTTTAAACCTAGAGAACATAGCCATTTCTATAAACTGGCAAGCTATTAGTGATTGGGACAATAATGATATCCGTGAGGGAGATGAAACTATTATGATTTTTTTACCCAAAGATGAAAACTCAGGAATTGTTTTAAGAAATAAAGGATATACAGAATCCTTTATTTCATCATCCAATTATTTTGTTGATGAACAAAATAATTTACACATTAAAACTATTTATAAATCAACAGTTTCCGAAGAAAGAATTTCCTTTTTATCCACTCATGTAAGATCCAGATTTTCTACTATTAGAAACCTTGAAAATAACTCAGTTATACAGACGTCACATACTTCAGAGATAAGGAATTTAGCTAGTTTAAAAGATTAATTATCCTTTCAAATTGAAACTCTGTTTCAGATATTAATTTAGGAAGAAAGCCTTTGTTTCCACGCATATTATTAACTGTTGAATTCAAATCAGAAATAGTTGCATCTCGCATTAATTCAAAAACCCTTCTTGCATTTCTTAAAGGTACCCCAAGAGCAAGATAAGTATTTTTAAGATCCTTCAAACAACTTTTTTCTAAAACTGATTCGTCATTAGAAATTAAAAGATAAGCAACAATCCTTAGGATTATTTCTCCATCTCTTAAACAAACGGACATCTTGTTAGTTGTATTTAAAGATATTTTTGAATTAAGTGAATCTTGATTTTCGCAAATCATTGCAGTTACAGCGTCTGCTGCGATTGCATGTGAATTATTGGTTATTGAGGTTATTGCATCTAATCTTGAGTTTGCAGTATTAATAAATTCTTTTATATTGCTTAAATCATTTAATTTCTTATCGGCTGAGAATAGTTGATTTTCCTTTGAAACTGGCATTCCTGTAGTAAAAAATTAAAGACCGATCTTAAGAATAATACAAAGCTAGTAAAAACAATACAATTTCAAACTTAACGCAATGGTTCTTAATTAATAACTTCATTCCAAAGTGATAGTTGAAATAATTCAAATAAAAAATTTTTTTCCGCTAAAATATAATTAATTTTCTAATAGAGTTTTGGATCAACAGGATTTAAAAATATCAAAGAAACTTATTTCCTCATACAAAAAGAGATTGGAAAAAGAAATTCTAGACAGAAGTATGAAATTAAAGATGCCTCAAAATAAATTTGAAGAAATAATTAGTAACAATAATGAACTTATCAATTTAAAAAAAACTTTAGAAGATCTAGAAATGGAATCTGAATCACATAATAAAGTCTGATTTTTGAAAAACCCTTCCAAAAGTGCCTCAAACTAACAATTTCCTTTTTAATTCCCTAAACAATCAACAACTTCAAGCAGTAAAACATGTTTATGGACCACTATTAGTTGTAGCTGGTGCAGGCAGCGGAAAAACTAAGGCTCTTACTCACAGAATTGCAAACCTTATTGAGGGTAACTCTATAGATCCCTATAACATTCTCGCAGTCACTTTCACTAACAAAGCTGCCAAAGAAATGAAAGCAAGATTAGAGGTTCTTCTAGCCCAAGAATTAGCTTTTAATCAATTTGGTCAGCCTTGGACAACTCTTAAAGAAATTGATCAAAATCAATTAAGAACAAACGTTCACCAAGAGAGGCTTCAGAACCTTTGGATCGGTACCTTCCATTCTTTATTTTCAAGACTTCTGAGATACGATATTGAAAAATATACTGATCCAGAAGGCCTAAAATGGACAAGGCAATTTTCAATTTACGATGAAACAGATTCTCAAACATTAGTAAAAGAAATTATCAGTCAAGATATGAATCTTGACCCAAAAAGATATGATCCCAAAAAGATTAAAAGATTAATAAGTAATGCTAAAAATCAATGCTTAACTTCTAATGATCTTTTAGAAAAAGCAGATAATAATTTTGATAAAACAGTTGCAGAAGCCTACAAGAGATATAGATTTTCGCTCTCAAAAAATAATTCTTTAGACTTTGATGATCTTCTGCTTTTGCCTGTTTTCTTATTGAGGCAAAATGATATAGTAAGAGATTACTGGCACAAAAGATTTAAACATATTTTAGTTGACGAATATCAAGATACAAATAGAACACAATATGAACTTATAAAATTAATTACAGCTGGAAATACTGAACCAAAACAATTCTTCAATTGGGAAGATCGGTCAATTTTTGTAGTTGGGGATGCTGATCAAAGTATTTATAGTTTCAGAGCAGCTGACTTCAGAATTTTAATTGGTTTTCAAGAAGATTTTAAAACCTCAATCAACGACGATACAAAATCATCTTTAATTAAATTAGAAGAAAATTATAGATCATCTTCCAATATCCTTGATGCTGCAAACTCACTAATTGAAAACAACTCTGAAAGAATTGACAAAGTTTTAAAGGCTACTAAAGAAAAAGGGGAACTTTTAACGTTACTCAGCTGTGATGATGAAATTTCCGAGGCAGAAGCAATTACCAATAAAATAAAATCACTCAATAACTATAATCAAAATCCAATTTGGAAAAATTTTGCAATTTTATATCGAACTAGAGCTCAGTCGAGAGTATTAGAAGAATCTCTTGTAAGGTGGCGCATTCCTTATACAATTTTTGGAGGATTGCGTTTTTATGATAGAAGAGAAATTAAAGATGCAATAGCATATTTGAAAGTTCTGGTTAATTCTTCAGATAATGTTAGTCTTTTACGAATTATAAATGTTCCTAGAAGAGGGATTGGTAAGACTACTATTCAAAAACTTAATGAACTATCTAATAGGTTAAATATCCCATTATGGGAGGTTCTAAATGATAAGCAAAGTCTTGAAGAAACAATAGGGCGATCATCAAAAGGAATTAATAAATTTACTGAAATTATGAATGATCTACTGTGTTATCTAGAGAATTCAGGCCCCGCTCAGCTAATACAACTTATATTAGAAAAAAGTGGGTATTTAAGTGACTTGCTCTCTAGTGGGACTGAAGAATCTGAAGATAGAAGAAATAACTTACAAGAACTAATTAATGCAGCTACTCAATATGAAGAAGAAACAGAAAGTGGAGATGTAGAGGGATTTCTTTCTACAGCAGCCTTAACAACTGATAATGATACGAAGAAAAATAATCCTAACTCAGTAACTCTTATGACTCTGCATAATAGTAAAGGTTTAGAATTTCAAAATGTTTTTATCACTGGCCTAGAACAAGGTCTCTTCCCTAGCCATAGATCAATAGATACTCCCTCACTTCTTGAAGAGGAAAGAAGATTATGCTATGTAGGTATTACTAGAGCTAAAGAAAGAGTTTTCTTAAGTCATGCCAGAGAAAGAAGATTATGGGGTGGAATGCGTGAGGCAACAATTCCCTCAATATTTCTTTCGGAAATACCTGAAGATTTAATGGATGGCGAATTACCACAAACTGGTGGTGCTTCAATTAGGAGAGATTGGCATCTTGATCGTTTAACTAGAGTTGATCGAAACAACCCAAATGAATTTGTTAACAAACCAATAAATGCAGTAAGGAAATTGTATTCAGGTCCCAGTAAAGGGAAAAGCTGGATAGTGGGAGATATGCTAATTCACTCAAAGTTTGGGAAAGGTGAAATCATACATATTTTTGGGAGTGGGGAAAAAATATCTTTAGCAGTAAAATTTGGCGATAAAGGAAGTAAAATTCTAGATCCAAGATTAGCTCCAATTCGTTATGTAAGTTAAAACTCATGAACGATATCTCTGATTACATCCAAGAAGAATTACTCAAAACTCCATTTAATCTTTATAACATAATTGCTAAATACATAGAATCTAATAACAATACTAAAGTAGCTTTTGTTGGCGGTTATTTAAGAGATTTATTAATTAGTAAATTCCACAAAAAATCGTTTTCTAAACCTATAGATATTGATCTTGTTATTGAAGGATCCTCTATTTCTCTTGCAAAATTTATAAAAAAAAATATTGTAAATGTAGATTTATGTTTAATCAAGGAATTCAATTTATACAACACTGTAGAAATAAATATTAATGACTATAAGATTGATATTGCTTCTGCAAGAAAAGAAATTTATTCTGCTCCAGGCTTAAATCCCACAGTAAATAAAAGTACTATTGAGGAGGATCTAAAGAGGAGAGATTTCACTATAAATACAATAGCCTTTGAGGTCTCGACAAGGAAAATCTATGATCTTTATGGAGGAATTTCTGATATAAAAAGTAAAAGATTGAACTTACTTCACAGTAATAGTATTTCAGATGATCCAAGTAGATTAATTAGATGTGCAAAATATGCTTCAAGGTTAGATTTCAATATTTCAAATAATTCCCTTAAACAATCTCAAGAAACAGTTAGACAGTGGCCATGGAAAAGTTTAGAAACTCACCAGAAAATGATCTACCCTCCTGCACTAGGCATACGAATAAGGATGGAACTAACTGAAATATGCAAACATGATAATTTGACTAATGTGATTTCGATAATTTATAAATGGGAAATTATCTCAATCTTAAATGAAAATATTAAAGTCGATAAAAGATTTTTAAGAGGACTAAATTGGATTAAGAAGTTAAAGGGAAATCATATGCTTTACTTATTAAAAGATTCAGAAGATTTAGAAAAAGCATGTCAAAGATTTTTGGTAAATAATAGTGAGATAAAAATATTAGAAGATTATATAAATATCAAAAAGATATTAAATACAAACCAAAAAACTTTCAATCATTTTTCTCCATCAAGTTGGACAGAATTTATTGAGGACAGAAACCTTAATGATGAAACAGTTAAATTATTAATTTGTGATGGAGGACCATACTGGCGTAAATTGTTTAAGTGGTTATTTATTTACAAATTCATAAAATCAACAAAAGATGGAAAAACATTAAAAAAAGAAGGATGGGACCCAGGGAAGGAGATGGGAAAGGAAATCAAAAGATTAAGATATTTGGAAATTGACAAATTAAATAGAAATTAATTACATTTTTACAACTTCTCCAACCTTGTACCATTTATCCTTTAGAACATTTTCATATTTACGATTGCAACTAATCAACAAGGGTCCACATGTTTGAGGATCTAATAGTAATGATATTCTCTCGTTAAAAGTCTCTTGATCTAATGAAATTTCGTTTAAAAAATTAATTATTCTTTTTTGCTTATTTACTTTATAAATTTTGTCAAAAATTTCTTTATTAGATTCAAAGAAAGTACTTTTAACATCTTTTCTTATTAAATCAAATACTCCAGGATAAGCTTTAAATGCAAATAAATCTAATAAAACTTTTAGTGGCTCAAGATTATTGCTTTGCCTATATAAATTAGATGATTCAACCATTTCTTTAAGATGTCCAATAAATCCATATCCAGTAATGTCAGTCGCAGCGTTGACTAATGATTCTTTAAATTGATTTTGGAAAAGATATATTTCATCAATCAAATATTGCTGACTCTTTACTAAATTATTAATTACTTCAGAACTACCTAGCATATTAATATTTTGCATTTGACCGGCAAAGTAAATCCCAACGCCCAGAGGTCTAGACATCATGAGAATATCTCCAATTTTCATTCCAGATTTAAGCCATGGTTTTGCTCCATTTTTTAAAATACCTTGAACTGTTAAAGAAATATCTATTCCTAATGAATAAGGTTTATTTACTAAACTTCTCGCCTCGAAAGTATGGCCTCCAAGTAATTCACCTCCATGATCCTCAACTGTTGATTTAATACCTTGAAGTGATTGAGAAAAGAGGTAACTCTGAAATTGCCTTTCAACTTTTGGTAAGGAAATTAAAGCCTGCGCAGATGAAAGTTTTGCTCCACATGCCCACAAATCTGAGCAAGCATGCAAAGTAGTAATTTTTGCATTAAACCAAGGATCACTTACTAAAGCAGGAAATCCATCTACACTTTGCAAGATAATATCTTGACCATTTTGATAAATCTCAACTGAATCTTCAGGCGATGAGGCAAAAGAATTTAAATTGGAATTTATTAATGATTTATTCAAAACTAACTGAGGAATTTTAGCTGCACATCCTCTGCAATCATTGAATGAAATATTTTTTTCACTACTCTTCATCATTAGCCTTTTTAATCTGAACTTTTTAATAAAGTTGAGATCAATTTTATGCTTTAAAATCCAAAAAATAAAAGAAGGGCCGAAAACAAAATTGCGATAAATAGCAAAAGCCTTTGGATGATGGCTTGGAAATATATTTACTATTTGCAATCCGATCTTTTGAGGAAACCACTTTTTTAATGATCTCCCTTCTATATCTTTTTTAAGATTTTTTACTAATGTATTTACAACTTTTACTGCAAAAACTCCCGATGCTGGTCTTTTTGCTGAACCTAAAACTGCGCAATCACCGACAGCAAAGATTCCAGAGAAACTTTTTATCTGTAAATTCTGATTTGTAATTATCCTGCCATAAGAATCCGAATCTAATAATTTTTTTTGTGCCCATAACGGAGATGTATTTCCAGTACATAAAAGAATCTTGCCATAATCAAAATTAAGTTTTTCAACTATTTCAATATTGGAATTCCTTAAACTTTTTAGAATTGTATTATTAATTTTTCTTGAATCACATAATAGTTTTAAAGGTCTATCTCCCCATCTTTTTCGCAAAGCATATGATACTTCAATTGCAGCAAGGCCACTCCCAACAATTACAAATGGAAGTTCATTAAATGAATCAAAAATGTCCTCTTTTAGTATTGAGTCATAAGCCCTTAAAAAAGGTTTAATTGAAAAAGCATTTCGATTTTTAACTAGTGATTCAAATTCTTTTGGAATTATTGTTTGACTTCCAAAATTAAGCACCAACTTCGAATAATTAATTGAAGGTCTATTACATAAGACAATTTTCTTTAAATTGAAATCAATATCCTTTACTTCTTCTTCTATAAAAGAGACTTTTGCATTTTTTGCTAAAGATTTTATATCAATTAAACTTTCTTTTAGAGTGATTGATTTTGCAATCACCGATGGGAACATCGCCGAATAAACCAAATGAGAATCTCTAGATATAATTGAAACAGGAATTTCTGGCATTAATTTCGGAAACATTAACCATTTCTTCAATAAAGAAACATTTGCGTGTCCTCCTCCAATTAGTACCAGATGATTAAAAGTCATTTAAATCACTATGGATAAAGAACATTTATTACCAATTGAGAAATCAAGATTAGGAGTGATTGGTGGAAGTGGATTTTATTCAATGGATCAAATAGAGTACTTAAGAGAACTAGAAATCAATACTCCCTATGGTAAACCTTCTGATTCAATAAAAGTATATAATCTTGGAAACCTAGAGATAGCATTTATTCCTAGACATGGCAGAACACATAGTTTAAATCCTTCTGAAATTCCTTACAGAGCTAATATTTGGGCTCTAAGATCAATAGGAGTAAGATGGATTATTGCTCCATCAGCAGTTGGTTCTTTACAAGAACAGATAAGGCCGCTTGACATAGTTGTTCCAGATCAATTTATAGACCGGACAAAAAATAGACCTGCAACCTTTTTTAACGAGGGAGCTGTTGCTCACGTAACTATGGGAGATCCCTTCTGCACAAATTTATCACGTATAGTAAGTGAAATCGGAGAAAAAAATATTCCTGGCGGTAGACAATTACATAGAGGGGGTACTTATCTAGCAATGGAAGGTCCAGCTTTCTCAACTAGAGCAGAATCTAATTTATATAGGAGTTGGGGATGTTCAATAATTGGAATGACGAACCACACAGAAGCAAGGTTAGCTAAAGAAGCTGAAATAGCTTACTCCTCATTATCTATGGTTACTGATTATGATTGCTGGCATCAAACTCATCAAGAAGTTTCTGTAGAGATGGTTATGGATAATCTTAGATCAAATACTGAAGTGGCTAATAAAATAATATTTGAAGTAGCTAAATTAATTGAAAAAGAAAGACCAAAAAGTAAGTCTCATTTTTCATTAAAAGATGGATTGATAACCCAAAAAGAAAATATCCCAAGCTCCGCAAAAGAAAAGCTAAGGATATTTACTGATTCTTATTAGACTTATTAGATATAAGTGATTGTCAGGTCAATGGAAGGATTCTTTAGCCGCCACCTCCAACGCCTTGGTAAGAGCCATAGAAGAATATTCCTAAAACGAAGATAACTGCAATTCCACCTGCTGTAGCAACAAGCCATAGAGGAAGTGTTCCTTCAGTCCATCTTCTTTCCCAAGCAACTGCTGGTCTACCGTCGGGAAGTCTATCTGGAATTCTTCCATCAGGTCCTTTTAATTTACTCATAATTTTAATTTAATTGAAAAAGTAACTGGAAAATAAAATTCCCAATACAAAGACTGATAATAAGCCTAAATAAAGGCTTGTACGATTAAGTTCAACTGGAACTTTGTTAGGATTTTCGTTTACTTGCATGATAGTTAAATTTATCGGGCTACGAATTGCATAGCAGCAATAGAACCTAAAAAGAATACTGATGGAATAGCTAAAGCGTGAACCGCTAGCCAACGAACAGTAAATATAGGATAAACGCGGACTTCCGCAGCCTGCATTGGAGCTTGAGAATTAGTCATTTTTATTTTGTTCTTAAATCTAATTGAGATTTAGCTTCATATCTTTGTGTTACGACAGGCGCTTTAGATTCAGATGATTGGAAATAACTGTCCGGACGAGGAGTTCCGAAAGCATCGTAGGCTAAGCCTGTATATACGAATAAGAAGCCTGCTATAAAGATAGCTGGTAATGTTACTGCATGAATAATCCAGTACCTAATACTGGTGATTATTTCAAAGAATGGGCGTTCACCCGTTGAACCTGCGGCCATAATCACAAATGTTTACTCTATGATCTTACAGTGTAAAATCATAAGTTCGCGAAGAAATTAACAGGTTGGTTACAGACAGTTGTTAAATCTTTCAAAAATTAATTTTTTTTTTACTATTAACGCAAGTTATTCAAAGTTAGCTATTCCATTTAAGGATATAGCCACGTTCTCCAAGTACAAATCCTTTTTGATTATCTAAAGCCTCCTTATCAAGAAAAACTATTTTAATGTAGTTTGTTGGCAATTCAGATGCAATAGGATCTTTATTCCAAGTTTTACCTTGATCTTTACTCACTATTAAAGTGCCATTACCCCCGCCAGCCCATATATCACCATTTGGATCCCAACCCATGTCTAAATAATTGTATCCATTAAGAATAGGTATCATAGGCTTTGTCCAATTTTCTAGGTCATTAGTATCTTCATTAAATCTAATTTCTGCTCCTCTAGAAAGCATCCACAAACTTCCTTCTGGATTAAAACCAATACTTTGAACTCTTTTGCTACTGGCTCTTTGATGAGCTATCCATGCATCACTATCCTTTTCCAAAGTAGAAAAGAAATTACCTAGACTACTTACACTGACATAATCTCCTGTATTAGTTCTTCTTAAATCTCTTACTCCTCCAGAACCAGATGCATCTACAACTTTTGCATTCCATGATTCACCACTATCTGATGTTTCATATATTGCACCTGCAGTGGTAGCCAACTCTGCAACCCCAGCATCTACAGTCGTTATTAGAAAGGGTTGACCTGGTAATTTGTTGCCTAGAGATAAACGAGTCCAATTTTTTCCAGCATCAAGTGTATGCATAACTAGTGATGGCTGACCTATTAACCATCCCTCTTCTCCTTTAAAGTCAATATCTAGCAGACGAAAGTTCTCTTCACTTGGTAAATCTAAATTTCTTTTCTCCCAAGTTTCTCCTCCATCATTGGATTCCATAATAAGTCTATTAGAACCTACTAAAAATCCATTTTTATCATCTATAAAATCAACATCTAAAGCATTGGCCTGGTCCTCAAACTGAATTGTTTTCCAAGGGCTGCTATCACTCATCTTTACTCCTGTAGATGAACAACTGCTCAACACAAAACAGATAAGAACTGATAAAAGAAGATTGGGAATACTAGTAATAATTTTTTTCATTTGTATATATTAATGCAAAGAGTACAAAGAAAGGAACATAGCCGCAGCAAATGCCAAACCACCAAAAATTAATATATTTTTTTGTCCAGGAGGTAAACTATTAAATCCAAATCCATAGACTAAATTCTCTTCAAAACCACTAGGTTTAGATTTAGGACCTATATCCTTATAAAAATTTTTACCAGCTCGACAAACTGGGCAAGCAAAAGTATTCCCATCCAACTCTGAAAAAGGTGTATTTTTAGGTATGTTTAATTTTTTATTTCCTTCAGACGGATCATAAATGTATCCACAACTTCTACATTCGAATCTATTTTGTTCTAAATTAGGTACAATTTGTTCAACTTTTACTCCTGAAGGATTTTCAGAAGGTTTTTCTTTATCAAAGTCTTCAACTATTTTGTTTTCCTCAGAGGATGGTTGAATGTTTTCACTCACGGTTTATTATTGTTCTTTAAGAACTTTAAAAGATTTTGCTTAATTAAGCGACTTTTATTCAAAATTAATTTTTTAAGATGTTTTTATTAACTGGCTATGAATATTTTTTAGGTTTCCTTTTAATTGCCGCAGCTGTACCAGTATTAGCTCTAGTTACTAATCTCATCGTTGCCCCAAAGGGCAGAACAGGAGAAAGAAAACTTACATATGAATCTGGAATGGAGCCTATAGGAGGTGCATGGATTCAATTTAATATTCGTTATTACATGTTTGCTTTGGTTTTCGTTATATTTGATGTTGAGACAGTATTCCTTTATCCTTGGGCTGTTGCCTTCAATAGATTAGGCTTGTTAGCTTTTATTGAGGCTTTGATTTTCATTGCAATACTTGTTATCGCTCTGGCATACGCATGGAGGAAAGGAGCTTTAGAATGGAGTTAAAAAATTGAATCCACAATTATCACCAAAATCAATAAGGGAAATCCGAGAAGGAACTTGCAATCCTCTTGGTGCACCTCAAGTTACTACAGATTTAAGCGAAAATATTATATTGACAAGTTTAGACGATCTTCATAATTGGGCTAGGTTAAGTAGCCTATGGCCCCTCCTTTATGGAACAGCTTGTTGTTTTATAGAATTTGCTGCCTTAATTGGATCAAGATTTGATTTTGATAGATTTGGATTAGTACCTAGAAGCTCGCCACGGCAAGCAGATTTACTAATAGTTGCAGGGACAGTAACAATGAAGATGGCACCCGCGCTTGTAAGACTTTATGAGCAGATGCCTGAACCAAAGTATGTCATCGCTATGGGTGCTTGCACAATCACTGGGGGTATGTTCAGTGCAGATTCTACAACTGCTGTGAGAGGCGTTGATAAATTGATACCAGTTGATTTATACCTCCCAGGATGTCCACCAAGACCAGAAGCAATTTTTGATGCTGTAATTAAATTAAGAAAAAAAGTTGGTAATGAATCAATTTTAGAACGCACAAAAACAAAACAAACTCACAGGTACATAACATCTGATCATGAAATGAATCTCGTTTTCTCAGAAAATACAGGTGAATATCTAAACAAAACTTCAGATAACGTCATCACCCCCTCCCAAAAAGAAAAAATAACTGAATTACCTGAAAACGCAGACAAAGCTGAAATTATTGATACTGTAGAAAATTAATGGAAAAAGACGGTTTAGCTAAATCCTCAGATACTTCTATAGAAAAAGAAGGCTTTATAAGTCAATCTTTGTCTAAAGATGGAATTTCAAATCAATCTTTACCTGATGATCACATAGGAATTGAAAACATTTCTGTGGAACCTAACAAATTATATGAAGCAGTATCTGCCTTAAGAAATTACGGTTTCAACTATCTCCAATGTCAAGGAGGATATGATGAGGGACCAGGCAAGAATCTTGTTAGTTTTTACCATTTTATAACTGTTGATGATTTACAAAAAATCGAAAAAATTAAAGAAGTCAGATTAAAAGTTTTCTTAAAAAGAGATTCTGATTTATCAATCCCTAGTTTGTATGAAATTTTTAAAGGAAGTGATTGGCAAGAAAGAGAAACTTTTGATATGTATGGAATAAATTTTATTGATCATCCCAATCCGAAAAGATTATTAATGCCTGAAGATTGGAGAGGATGGCCATTGCGAAAAGATTATATTCAGCCAGATTTCTATGAACTTCAAGATGCTTATTAATTTAATTTCTTTAATTTGCGATAAATAAACATAACTGCTCTTGCTAGCCTTCTTGGATCATGTCTTAGAGTTGGAGTTATTCTCTTTGAATATAATGGTGCTTGCAAAACATAATAACCTTCAGATAATAATTTTTCTTTATCACATCGGACAGGCTCTGCTCCTCTACTTTCGTAATATTCTACAAGTGGAGACTTTTCAAATTGAATCTGAGATAAGACTGAGTTAAAAATTCGAGTATTAACTCCAAAATTTGATAATTGTTTTTCTATTGCTTTTACATGTTGATAAACATCTAGGCCATCTGTTTCTCCTGGCTGAGTCATCAAATTACTTATATAAATTTTGGGAGCATTACTTTCCAACAAGGCATCTACTAACTCTGGTACTAAAAGGTTAGGTAGTAAAGAGGTGTATAGACTGCCTGGACCAAGAACGATTACATCAGCTTCTTTTATAGATTCAAGAGCACTCGGAAGAGCTGAAGGATTTTCTGGAAAATAACCAATCCTCGAAATTAATTTCTTAGATTTGCTGATATTGCTTTCACCAAAAATTTTTTCACCATCTTCTAATTCAGCCCATAACATAACATCAATATTTGTTGCAGGTAAAACTTGACCTTGTACCGCCAAGACCTTACTAGAGGCTTGAACTGCTTTTTCTAAACTACCCGTTATTGTTGTTAAAGCTGACAAGAAGAGATTTCCAAAACTATGGCCTTCCAGATCACTTCCCCCTGAAAATCTGTACTGAAATAATCTAGTTAAAGTAGGTTCCTCGTTTGATAAAGCTGCCAAACAATTTCTAATATCTCCTGGAGGTTGCACACCTAATTGTTTTCTGAGAATTCCACTACTTCCACCGTCATCAGATACAGTTACGATTGCTGTAATATTGCTACTATAATTTTTTAAGCCTTTAAGTAAGGTAGATAAACCTGTACCACCCCCAATTGCAACAATATTTGGACCTCTGTTTAATTTACTTTTAACTCTTAATGCATCAACTAAATATGTATCTTTTTCTGGAACAAGCGCTTTTTGAATAGAATTAATACTTCTATTTTGTCCAATCCCGATTAATAATAGTCCAATAACAAAAATCAATGGGCCCATTAATGAGACTGGCAAAATACTCGTTAATCCTGTCATTACCCCAAAAAAGATTTCAATAAGCCAATAAAGTGGTCTTAGATTTGTCCAAATTACCAAGCCTAATAATGTAGTCAAAAATCCTATCGCGGATGTAAGCATCCATCTTTTTATTACCAATCCTGGTAAAAGCCAACTCAAAATTCTCAAGATTTTGTTTAACAAGACAAAATTTGTCTTTTTAAAGTTTTTATAGTACCTTTTTACCCTTTTTTTACGTTTATTCATTAAAAAACCTCTTAAATATTTTTCTCAAATTTCTAGACTATATAAAATCATTATAAATCAAATTCATACATCCTTTTTTTATTTCTAAAAATTGGCAAAATGAAATATATAGATGTTTTATATAAGTTTGAAAAAATCAAAGTATGCAGTTGAAACAAAAAACCTCTCAATAAGCTGGGGCGAAGTTAATGTGCTTAATCAAATAAATTTTGAACTTAATGATGGGGAGAAATTAGCTATTGTTGGCCCCTCAGGTTCTGGTAAATCAACCATATTAAAAATATTAGCAGGACTCATTTTACCTACCGAGGGAGAATTAAGAATATTTGGTGAGAAGCAAACATATTTGAGATTAGATCAAAATAATCCTCCTGATGTAAGATTAGTTTTTCAGAACCCTGCTTTATTAGGATCTTTAACTATTGAAGAAAATGTTGGTTTTCTCCTTAAAAGAAATAAAAACCTCTCTAAAAAGTTAATTCATGAAATTGTATGTGAATGCTTAGCTGAGGTAGGATTATTTAATGTTGAGAATAAACTTCCAAATGAATTAAGCGGGGGCATGCAAAAAAGAGTAAGTTTTGCTAGAGCATTAATTACTGATCAAACTCTTAATACAAAGTCTAAACCTTTATTACTTTTTGACGAACCAACGGCTGGCCTTGATCCAATTGCCTCATCAAGAATTGAAGATTTAATTAATAAGACAAATGATAAAGCTAGCGGATCATCTATTGTAGTTAGCCACGTTCTTAGTACTATAGAAAGGACTTCTGATAAAGTTTTAATGCTTTATGGAGGCAAATTTAGATGGGCAGGCTCAATTGATGAATTTAAAAAAAGTAAAGATCCCTATGTATTTCAATTTAGGAATGGAAAACTTGAGGGCCCAATGCAACCCAAAGACATTTAGAAATTATGCGTAGAAGCCTACGAGATTCAATAGTTGGTTTTTCCTTGTTAGGAGGAATTTTAATATTCACATTTTTTTCATTTTGGCTAAGAGGAGTGAGATTATCTTCAAAAAATTGGTTCCTCTTTGCTGAATTCAATAACGCAAGCGGTTTATCAAAAAAATCTCCAGTTACTTACAGAGGAATCTTAGTTGGATCAATAGAGGATATCTTGTTCACAAACGAATCAATAAAAGCAAAAATAGTTTTAAACAATCCTGAAATAATTCTTCCAAGGCCAGCATTTGCAAGGGTAGTTACAAATTCTTTCCTTGGAGGAGATGTACAAGTTGCTTTAGAAACTAGTGACAAGACAATTCCTAAAAACATTGCAAAACCTATATCCGAAAAATGCGATACCAAATTAATTATTTGTCAGGGAGACACTATTACAGGTAAACAGTTATCAAGCCTATCAAATATAACTAATAAAATTAGTCAACTTTTAAAAGACACCAATCAAGAAAACTTGATTGAAAACATCGTTAACTCAATTGACCAATTTGACAGAACACAAGAAAATCTTGATGAATTAATTTATTTATCGAAACAAGAACTAAAAAGAGTTGAACCTCTGATAAAAGAAATTACAATTGCTGCTAATCATTTAAATAACATTTTATCTACTATTGATGACAAAGAAACCCTTAATGACATTAAATTGACGATTAATGCTACTAGGTCTATCTCAACCAAAATAGATGATATGAGCGATGATTTTGAAAAATTAACACAAGATAAAGAATTAACTAAATCTATAAGAGATTTAACGATTGGACTTTCAAAGTTCCTTAACGAAATTTATCCATAAGAGATATTTAGAATTCATTGATAGCATTTAATGCCATAGCTGCGATTGCTTTATCTGTAGCTTTAGGCAATTGGACGTATTTCCCCTGAGCAGCCTCTGCTAATTCTTTACCAAATCCACTTGCTATAAATTTTCTCTCTGTATCAATTACTAAGAGTTTTATCCCAAGCATGGGATATTTTGAAGCGATATCTAGAACCTCCTGTTTTAAATTGACATTTTCATTATTGTTATCTTTTCCCTCAACCTCATTTTGTCCTAGAGATAATCCTAATGGTACATTCCCTCGGCCATCAGTAATACCCACAACAATAACTTGACCTATATCTCCTGTTGAAAGGGCATTTTTAGCTACTTTTGCTGATTGAGTTAGTCCGTGTGCCAAAGGGGATCCTCCGCCACAAGGCATTGTTTCCAACCTTCTTTTTGCGGCGGTTATTGATCTTGTTGGAGGCAAAAGAACTTCTGCCTGATTACCTCTAAAAGGTATGAGTGCTACTTCATCTCTATTCTCATATGCCTCTGTTAAAAGTCTTATAACTGCGCCCTTGGCACTTTGCATTCTATTTAGAGCCATAGAGCCACTAGCATCAACGAGAAAAATAACTAAAGCACCCGCTTTTTTTTGAAGAAGCTTTGCCCTAAAATCATTTTCTTCGATAACTATTGATTTATTGGGATTCCTTAATCTCCTTGATTTTTGATAAGGCGCAGCAGCTCGAAGAGTTGCATCCACAGCAATTCTTTTTACTTTACCTCTTGGAATTATTGGTTTTACATATCTTCCTCTACTATCGCTAAATATGACTGATCTACTTCCACTATTTCCTGCTTTTGCTTTAGCTGATGAAAAAAGTAATAAATCAGGATCAACCATACATGCCTCAGGATCTAATATAAATTCTTCAGGGATTTCAGGGGTTGATTCTTCTTCTCCATCGGAATTATCTTCTTCTTGTTCTTGCTCTTGATTATCATCATTTTCATTAGACTCAGGTTCAGAGTCTTCATTATTTGACTGTGGTGGGGGAGGAGGGCTCTGATCCTCTGGGGGTGGCGGTTGAATATCATCATCTTCTGGAGGAATTTGCATTGCTCGTGGGAGAATAACTAACTTAACTGCTACTTTTAGGTCTTCAGAATTTACATTCTCATCGCCTCGAAGAGCTGCATTAGCCTTTGCTACTTTTACTGCAAATAATTCTGACCTATGCCCTTCTACTCCTCCTCTAAGAGCTTCATTCACTAAATAGGTTATTTGCTCTTTTGTTATCTTTACATCCTTTAGCCATTGCCTTGCCAAAATTAATTGAGTAGATAAATTATCAGATTCTTCAGACCATTTTTCTGAAAATTTAATATTATTTTCTGCGTGCGATAAAACAGATTTTGTAATTTCAACTCTTTGAGCATTATCAATAGATTGATCTGCGGAAAGCACGATGGCAAAACGATCTAAAACATGATCTCTTAGAGCACCTTCTTCAGGATTATAAGTTGCTATTAAAAGTGACTTACAAGGATGAGAAAGGCTTAAACCATCTCTTTCAATATTATTTTTCTCTCTTCCTGTGGCTTCAAGAATTAAATTTACAATGCCATCATCCAATAAATTTATATCGTCTACATAAAGAACACCTCTATGAGCCTCCGCTAAAATTCCAGGTTGAAAAACTTGTTCTCCCGTACTCAATGATGCAGCGACGTCAATTGATCCAACTAGCCTGTCTTCAGTTATACCAATGGGAACTTGAATAAATGGAGCCTCTCTTACTTTTTTTGGAATTTCTTCAATTTGATTCAAATAATCACTTCCAATTACCTCATCCAACAATT
Source organism: Prochlorococcus sp. scB243_495D8 (assembly GCA_000634195.1). Lineage (GTDB taxonomy): Bacteria > Cyanobacteriota > Cyanobacteriia > PCC-6307 > Cyanobiaceae > Prochlorococcus_A. The sequence goes on along the minus strand of JFLT01000015.1, from coordinate 142,221 downwards.
TATTAGTACTAATATCCCATTCCTCTGGTTTATCTGGATCTAGGTTCCTACCAATAGGTCTTAATGAAGTTCCACTATTTGTCTCAGTTAGCTTTTCCAGTATTGATTCATTATCTAATACCTCAATAGGAGGAAGTAAAGTATGTAAACCCCTTGCTAATACTGACTTACCAGTGCCTCTTCCTCCAGCAATAATCACTCCTCCTAAACTGGGATCAACTGCTGCCAAAAGTAATGATAATTTCAATAAGCTATGACCTGTAATTGCGGCCAAAGGGAAAGCTCTAAAAGAATCCTTTGACTTCATTAAATCTTTTATTTCTTCTTTTTCTTTTAAATCGGGGTTCAAAATCACTTTAAAAATGCCTGATATAGAATTTATCCAATAACTTTTTTTTTGTAGTGGAATTATCAAATTTTAATATCAAAAATGGACTATGTATATCCCTCGGAGCAAATATTGATAGTAAATTCGGAAGCCCTTTTAATTCACTATTAATTTGCAAACCAAAAATAGAGGAAATAATCAATGAGTGGGGAGATAGTTTTAACAAAAAAAAAGAAGAGAAAAGCAAATTTCATGCAAACTTTTTTTGGTCTTCAATTTATGAGACATTACCCCATGGTGTTGATAATGAACAGCCAAATTATTTAAATACTCTATTACTTATAAAAAGTAATTCTTTTCCAAAACCATCAAATAAAAAAGCTAAATTACTCTTAAAAGAGCTAAAAAAGTTAGAGAGATTTTTCGGACGAAAAGAGACGCCAAAGGGTAAGAAATGGCTATCAAGATGTCTCGATTTAGATATTCTTTGGTGGGAAGATTTTCACACTTTTGACGAAGAACTAACATTACCTCATCCTAGATTCATGAATCGTAATTTTGTTATTACGCCACTATCTGAAATCTTAAGTAGAAGCCAAAAAATCACAAAGTTTGATAACCCAAAATGGTCTATATAAATGATTTACAAAACCAAAAAATAACTGTTAGGCTATTTTTATTTAAAAATTATGAGCAATAAAAACCTTATAAGAAAATCAATTTTTAAAGAAAAAATATCTGAGTTAAAGTCAAAAAAATTTAGTTTCGAAATAAATAGAATTGAGCTTCCAAATGGACATGAAGGTGAATATGGATACATTAAGCATCCAGGGGCAGCATTAGCCGTACCTATTACAAAAGACAATAAAGTTATCGTTCTTAGGCAATATAGATTTGCTGTCTCAAGGTATTTATTAGAATTTCCAGCAGGCACATTAGAAATAGGTGAAACACCTATTAATTCAATTCAAAGAGAAATACAAGAAGAGACTGGATTCAGTGCAAACAAATGGGATGAACTAGGAACTCTTGTCCCTGCTCCTGGTTATGCAGATGAAGAAATTTATTTATTTTTAGCTCGTGATTTAAACAAACTCAATTCCGAGGTTAAAGGAGATTTAGATGAAGATATAGAAGTATTAATTTTAGATCCAGACGAAATAGATAATCTTATTTCTAGTGGGGATGAAATTCTTGACGCAAAAACCGTTACGGCTTGGTTTAGAGCTAAACAATTTTTAGATAAATTATGAATAAACCTAGAATACTTTTTTGGCATAGAAAGGATTTAAGAATATTTGATAATCAAGCTTTAATCAAAGCATTTTCATTATCAAATGCTATTACTTCAACTTATATATTTGATAAAAATTACTCACACGATTTCAATGCAATTTCAAGAGCTTGGTTTCTAGGAAATTCACTTCAAGAATTAGGAAATAATTGGAAAAAAATGGGTAGTAGATTAGTTATCGAAGAAGGAGATCCCGTATTAATAATTCCTCAATTAGCAAAGAAAATAGATGCTAAATTTGTTTTTTGGAATAGATCAATTGAACCTTACGAGATTAATCGCGATTTACAAATAAAAAAAAATTTAAAAGAACAAAATATTCAATTTATTGAAACTTGGGATCACTTATTAGTAGAACCTTTAAAAATATTTTCAGGGAATAATCATCCCTATTCAGTTTATGGACCTTTCTATAAAAACCTTAAATTAAAAATGAATTTATTAGGTTCATATGAACAAGATAAAGTTGTTTTCCAGTTTAAAGATATAGATCATAAACTCAAAGATAAGACAATAAATTCATCTGATTCGGTTCTAGAGAAATTTATCAAAAATATCAAATTTCCTGGTTCCAATATTTGTCCATGTAGACCTGGAGAGAATGCTGCAGAAACATTATTAGAAAACTTCATTAACGAAAAAAAAATATATTCTTATAATTCCGCAAGAGATTTTCCTTCCCATAATGGGACATCTTTTCTAAGTGCATCTCTCAGATTCGGCACCATCAGCATTAGAAAAATTTGGAACGCCACATTAAATTTAAATTCAGATTTTGCAAATCAAGAAAATTACATATCAATTGAAACTTGGCAAAAAGAACTTGTTTGGCGTGAATTTTATCAACATTGCTTATTCCATTTCCCAGAGCTAGAGAAAGGTCCATATAGAAAAAAATGGGATCAATTTCCATGGCAAAACAATAATGAATGGTTTCAGCATTGGAGCAACGGAGAGACCGGAATACCTATAGTTGATGCTGCAATGCGTCAACTAAATAGTACTGGCTGGATGCATAACAGATGTAGGATGATAGTCGCTTCATTCCTGGTAAAAGATCTTATATGCAATTGGCAAATGGGCGAGAAAAAATTTATGGAGACTTTGGTTGATGGAGACTTAGCCGCAAATAATGGGGGATGGCAGTGGAGCGCCAGCAGCGGTATGGATCCAAAACCACTCAGAATTTTTAATCCATATACCCAAGCAAAAAAATTTGATCCTATTTGCGAATATATTAAATATTGGATTCCTGAATTATCTAAAGTATCAAATTCAGAATTATTAAATGGGGAGATATCTAATTTAGAAAAAAATAATTATTCAAGCCCTATTGTCAATCACAACATACAACAAAGATTATTTAAGTCACTTTATGCTGAAATTTGAATTTCCTCTATACAATTCTTTAAAACTTTATTTAAATTTTCTGTTACATAAACTTGCTCTTCATAAGAAATTTCGGGAAACATTGGAAGACTAAGAACTTCTGTACAAATTCTCTCTGTATTAATAAGTTTTGTTCTAGAAAAATTTTTATTTTTGTAAGCTATTTGCGCGTGTATTGGAATTGGATAATAAATAATTGAAATAATACCTTTTTCAAAAAGTTGTTGTTTTACCAAATTCCTTAAGGAATTATATTTTTTGCAATCAGTATCAAATAAATTTGAAAAATTTTCATTTAAAAAATATTTATCGTTTCTTAATTTGATGACAAATTGATTCCAAGAATGGAAAATTGAATCAGAGCTAATTTTTGGAAAACTAATAAATGGATTTTTTTCTAATAAATCAAGGTAATTACTAGCAATTGTTTGGCGATTATCAATCCACTTAGAGATATATTTAATTTTAATGTTTAATATGGCAGCTTGAATTGTATCAAGTCTGCTGTTATATCCAATTTGGGTATGATGATATCTTATTGGGCTACCATGAACAGCAAGTTCTCTAATTTTTTTTGCAATCTTCTGATCTGAAGTTGTTACTGCTCCACCATCTCCAGCAGCTCCTAAATTCTTAGTAGGAAAAAAGCTAAAACAGCCAATATCACCGATACTACCAACTTTTGAATTTTCCCACATTGTGCATGTTGCCTGAGCACAATCTTCGATTACTTTTAAGTCATATTTCTTGGCCAAAGATTTTATTAAGGTCATATTCACTGCATTACCAAATAGATGAACTGGCATAATTGCCTTGGTATTAGAATTTATTTCTTGTTCTATTAGTTCAGTATTAATGAGATAAGTTTCTGGATCGATATCTACCAAAACAGGATTAGCACCAACTGCACTAATAGCCTCTGCAGTTGCAAAAAAACTAAAAGATGAGGTAATAACTTCATCACCCACACCAATATCTAATGCGCGCAACGCTAATACTAAAGCATCAGTTCCACTATTACATCCAATAGTATTTTCAACACCAATCAGATTTGAAAAACTCTCCTCAAATTTGGCAATTTCTTGTCCTCCAATATACTGGCCCCCTTTTAAAACTTTAGAAACCTCACTCTCAATTTCTGAGCCAATTTCCTGGTACTGCCTATTTAAAGTAAATGGAGGTATCTGCATAGTAAATATATTAACCCTAAACCATATTTCTATGGGTAAAAAAAAATTATTAATTCATTTAAACCAACTTGGTTCTTTACCAGGAGTCCATTTTATATTGCAACCTAAAGAAGGTATCTGATTTGAAGGATAACAATTATCTTGATTCAAATCTTTTACAGCAGAGCGCAAATCTTTTCCAGATAGAGGGATATTATTACCTGGTCTACTATCGTCTAATTGGCCATGATAATACAATAAAAAATGATCATCTCCTTCATTTGAAAAAAGATAAAAATCTGGTGTGCAAGCCGCTTTTAATTTCTTAGCAAAATTTTGATTTTCATCATATAGATAAGGAAAACTCCATCCTTGTGTTTGTGCTTGTAATTTTAAATTTTTAGGAGAATCTGAAGGATGTGTGACAATATCATTACTAGAAATTGCAATTGTTTGAACTGTATTTTCAATTTCTTTACTTAAGGTGAAAATTTGATTCTCAATATATTTTACAAATGGGCAATGGGCACAAATAAACATTAAAAGTAAATGCCGATTATCTAGCTTATGAGAATTAAAATATTCATTTTTTGAAGAATTAGCATTTAACATTTCGAAATTCGGTAATTGAAAACCTAATTCCAAAACCATAGAATTTGTTCTTACCATGTTCAAGTTAAAAATTCTTTGATATTTGAAAATTATTGTATATTTTGCACTAATCCGTAAAGATAGGTACTTTTATATAGGAGAATAATAGAAATAATAAACAAAATGCTTCTAAATCTAACTGGCAAAAAAATTCTTGTTACGGGAATTGCCAACAATCGTTCAATAGCATGGGGTATCGCTCAACAACTTTCAAAAGCTGGCGCAGAACTTGGAATCACATATTTGCCTGATGATAAGGGAAGATTCGAATCTAAAGTTAGAGAACTAACTGAACCTTTAAACCCATCCTTATTTTTGCCTCTTGATGTTCAAAATCCAGCTCAAATTGAAGAAATCTTTAAAAATATAAAAGACAATTGGGGGCAAATTGACGGATTAGTTCACTGCCTAGCATTTGCAGGACGCGATGAATTGATTGGAGATTATAGTGCTACCACTTCAGAGGGTTTTGATAGGGCTCTTAATATAAGTGCGTATTCGTTAGCACCTCTATGTAAAGCAGCAAAACCACTTTTTAGTGATGGTGCTGGAGTTGTCTCATTAACTTATTTAGGTTCAGAAAGGGCAATTCCTAACTATAACGTGATGGGGGTTGCTAAAGCAGCTTTAGAAGCTTCAGTAAGATATCTTTCTGCAGAACTTGGTCCCGAAAAACAAGTCAGAGTTAACGCAATAAGTGCTGGGCCTATAAGAACACTTGCGAGTTCTGCTATAGGTGGCATTTTAGATATGATTCACAATGTTGAAGAAAAAGCCCCTTTACGCAGAACAGTCACTCAAACAGAAGTAGGTAATACAGCTGCTTTTTTGTTAAGTGATCTCTCTAGCGGCATTTCAGGCCAAACAATTTATGTTGATGCGGGTTACTGCATTAATGGAATGTAAACTAAGTATTTTGCATAAAAATGTCATCTCTAAGGCAATCTGAAATAAAAAGAAAAACGAATGAAACAGATATTTCTGTATTTATGAACTTAGATGGAAATGGAATTTCTGAGATTGATACTGGGATTCCATTCTTAGATCATATGCTTCATCAAATATCCAGTCATGGTTTGTTCGATTTAAAAATAAAAGCAATTGGAGATACCCATATTGATGATCACCATACAAATGAAGATGTAGGAATCGCATTAGGCAAAGCATTTTCAAAAGCCTTGGGAGAAAGAAAAGGAATAAGTAGATTTGGACATTTCTTTGCCCCATTAGATGAAGCATTAGTTCAAGTGACTTTAGACTGTTCTGGCAGACCACATCTATCATATAATCTTCAATTAAATGCTCCTAGAATTGGCAATTATGATACTGAACTAGTAAAAGAGTTTTTTATTGCCTTTGTAAATAACAGTGGCATTACTCTGCATATTAATCAAATAAGAGGAAGCAATTCACATCATATAGTTGAGGCTTGCTTTAAAGCTTTTTCACGAGCAATGAGAATGGCTACCGAAATAGATCTAAGAAGATCTGATTCAATTCCAAGCAGTAAAGGAATGCTAGAAAATCAATAAACAAGGAATTTTTTCGAATCAGCCACAATTCAGTTGATTTTTGGCGAAAATAAATAGAGTATTTACTTTATTGTGACTAATTTACAAAATAAAAAAATTGATAAATTTAAAATTTTTAATAAAGAAGATTGGTCAAGTGCGTATCAAAATGTAGAAAAGGAGCTAACCAAGGAGCCTCTAAAAATTAGCAAAGGTAATAATATTAAAAATTTAAATGGAACATTGTTAAGAAATGGACCAGGGATATTAGAGAGAGGTGGACAATGGGTTCATCACCCGTTTGATGGTGATGGAATGATAACCTCCATAAAATTCGAAAACGGTCAGCCATTCTTAACAAATAGATTTGTTAAAACCAAAGGCTATTTGGAAGAAGAAAAAGTAGATAAATTTATTTATAGAGGTGTTTTTGGAACACAAAAAAATGGAGGAATTTTAAATAATGCATTAGATCTAAAATTCAAGAATATCGCTAATACACATGTCATTAAATTAGGAGATGAAATTCTCGCATTATGGGAAGCAGCAGGTCCACATGCAATGGATCCTGATAGTCTTGACACTATTGGTTTAACAACATTAAAAGGGGTACTCAAGCCTAACGAAGCATTCAGTGCTCATCCCAAAACAGACCTAAACTCAAATGCATCTTCAGAACTTTTAGTCACTTTTGGAGTACAAACCGGACCAAAAAGTACTATTAGATTAATGGAATTTGATAATGCTGGTACAAATTCTGGAGATCTCATTTTTGACAGAAAAGATACCTTTAATGGCTTTGCATTCCTTCATGATTTCGCAATCACAACTAATTGGGCAATTTTTTTACAGAATGCTATTGATTTCAATCCTCTTCCATTTGTAATGGGTCAAAGAGGAGCAGCACAATGTTTAAAGTCAAACCCAAATAAAAAGGCAAAGTTTTTTATCATCCCCAGAGAAAGTGGATTATTTAGGGGACAGCCTCCTTTAACAATAGATGCTCCAGAAGGATTCGTTTTTCATCATGTAAATGCATTTGAAAAAGATTCCAAAATCGTTTTAGATAGTATTTTTTATGATGATTTCCCATCAGTTGGTCCGGACGAGAATTTTAGGGATATTGACTTTGATAAATATCCAGAAGGAAAACTGAAAAGATCAATTATCGATCTAAAGACAAAAACTTGTGAACTTGAAACTTTCAGTGAACAATGTTGTGAATTTGCTGTTGTTAATCCTAAAAACTTAGGATTAAAAGCAACTTTTAGTTGGATGGCAAGCACATCTCAAAAGCTAGGGAACGCTCCACTTCAAGCAATAAAAAAAATAAATTTAACTTCTAGGGAAGAGATTTCTTGGTCAGCAGGTCCAAGTGGATTTGTTAGTGAACCAATTATGGTGCCATCAGAAAACTCTTCAAATGAAGATGAGGGATTTTTATTTATACTTCTATGGAACGGAGAAAGAAGAGGAAGCGATTTAGTGATATTAGATGCAAAAGACTTAAAAGAATTAGTTGTTTATGAATTACCCATTTCAATTCCTCATGGCCTTCATGGATCTTGGGTTAATTGAATTTAAGAAAAAATTTCAATTAAATCTGGAATAATTTTTTTTAATGCTTTACCTCTATGACTACAAGAGTCTTTAATATCATTATTCATTTCTGCGAAAGTTAATCTGGTAGAACTCTCCTCAAAAATTGGATCATACCCAAAACCACTTTTTCCTCTGGGGTTCAAAATGATATTGCCATGACATTTGGCCTCAGATTCAATAATCACTTCACCATTTGGGGAACAAACACAAATATTGGCAATAAAGAAAGCACTTCTATTCTGAACTCCATCAAGTTCTCTTAAAACTCGTTCAATTCTCTTCTCATCATTTTCTGCATATCTAGATGAGTAAATGCCAGGCTTACCGCCTAGTGCTTCAATACAAATTCCTGAATCATCTGCTATTGAAAAATTATTCGTTTTTCTTGAAACTTCACTCGCTTTTTTAATTGCATTATCTCTAAATGTCAGTCCATCCTCTTCAACTTCTAATGATTCTGGCTGGAGTAAAAATTTACAATTAACTCCAGCAAGCAATTTTTTATATTCTTCAATTTTACCTTTATTCTTACTAGCTAAATATAAATTTTTCATCCTTATTTTCCTGCCAAATTTATAAATTCTTGACCCCACTCTAATACCTCAATTAGATAAGATTCTTTTGGTGCTTCACAATATAATCTTAAAAGAGGTTCCGTTCCTGAAAACCTAAAAAGAAGCCAAAAATTTTTATCAATTCTCAACTTTATTCCATCGATTTTTGAGATACTTTTTAACTTGTGATTATTAATATTCTCAGGAATATTATCTATGATAAATTCTTTTACGTTATTTTTTTCTGACTGATTTGGAAATTTAATATCAATTCTTTTGTAAAAACTTGGCCCAAAATCTTCTTGAATTTCATCTAAGGTTTCATATAAATATTGAGATTTTTCAGCAATTCCATTTAATAAAACCATCGCTGCATATAGAGCATCTCTTTCAGGCATAAAGTCACCAAAACCAACTCCCCCAGATTCCTCTCCTCCAATAAATATTTTTTCTTTGATCATTTTTTCAGCAATATATTTAAAGCCAACTGGAAGTTCAAAAACATCTCTATTTTGACTCTCTGATATATTTTTAATAATATCTGAACCACTAACAGTCTTTAAAACTGGATAAGAATTATTTTTAATTTCTCCTAAATAGCTAATAAAGTATGGGAGTAAATCTTGAGTACTAGAGTATCTTCCTTTTTCATCAATTGCCGCAATTCTATCACCATCACCATCAAATATAACTCCTAAAGTTTTCACATCATTTGTTGAATTTTTCATTAGCATTTGTTTTAGATCATCTGCATAATTCAAAAGAGGTTCAGGCGGGTTTCCTCCAAAAAAAGGATCCGCATCTTTCCTGATTTCTGAAATAACTTCTAAATCATTAGGAGCAAAAATCTCAACCATACAATTTGCAGCTGAACCATGCATAGAATCTACAAAAATTCTCAATTTCATTTTTTTTAATCTCCTGGAAATATAGTCAATATCAAAAAGGGATTTAATTCTATCTAAATGAAATTTCTTAATATCTACCAATTGATTAACACCATCTATTTTTTCAATTGAATTTCCAAGTATTAATCTTTTTTCAACTTCACTTGTAAAAGATTCGTCAACAGAACATCCATTAAAGCTCTTTATTTTCAGACCTAGCCAATTATATGGATTATGACTTGCTGTAATTACTAACGCTCCAAGACAACCGACTTCTTTGGCATAGTAACTACAAGAGGGTGTTGTAACAAAGCTATCAGATAAGATCGGTTCGAAACCACATCCTCTTACAAAAGGCACTATTTGCTTGGCGAATTCACAAGCCATAAATCTGCGATCATATCCAATAATAATTTTCTTTGAATTAACTTCTTTATAGTATTGATAATGCAACTCCTGACATGCAGCCACAACAACTCTTGAAAGATTGGACAGGTTAAAGTCAAAACCAATAATTCCTCTCCAGCCATCAGTTCCAAATTTTATCTTGTCTAATTTATCAGCTGTCAAATTTAAAATTTCCTTGAATTCTTTTAATTATCTATACTAATTTATATGAGTAAATTTTAAAACCTACCTTAAAAATAATTTGAATTCTCTTCATTTAAAAAGTTTTACAAGATGCAAAAGAAAAGCATGGCTCGATTTTAAGGGTAAAAAATCTTATGAAGTTTGGTCTCCCCATAAAGCTATAGATAAAATTAATCAGTTTAAAATTTTCTCTGAATTTTGTAATGGTGAAATATATACAGGATTAAAAGCCTGTGAAAATGGTTATCAAGGGGTAATTGGATTAAAAATCAAAGGGGATCTTTTCCAAAATATAAACGTAGAAATACGTCCACAATTACTTGTAAAGACTAAAGGTAAAAGTAAATGGGGACAATATAAATATTTACCTGCTGTTTATAAGTTAGGCCACAAAACAACAAAAGAACATTTATTCGACTTAGCTTTTTGTTCTATGCTGTTGGAATCTTTTCAAGAATCTAAAATTGATAAAGGATTAGTAATTTCAACTTTTGATAAAAAAGTTAAAGTTGAAGAAATTTATTTAAATAAAAAATTAAGAAAAAAAGTTTTAAATGTTTTATTAAATTTGAATGAATGCTTAGAGGGATCTATACCAGAAATAACTCAAGATAGAAAAAAATGTACTATTTGTTCCTGGCAAAGATTTTGTGACAAAGAAGCAAAAGAAAATGGATATCTAACAGATATAGATGGAATAGGATCCAAAACGGCCTCACTACTCCAAGCAAAAGGAATAATTAATACCCAAACATTAGCTTCGTATGACGAAAAACAACTTGGAGAGAAATTATCTCAATTCAAAGATCAAAAGAATGAAAAAGCGTCCATATTTGTAAAGCAAGCACAAGCATATATTTCTGGAGAACCATATTTCATTTCTAGTAAAAATAAAACTAACTATTTACTAGAAAAAACATGCTCGGGATTTTATATATTTGATATTGAGTCAAATCCAGATGAAAAGCATGATTTTTTATATGGATTTTTAAAAGTAAATAATTTGTCTATAAAAAAAGAAGATCTTATTTATGAACCAATCTTAAATCTTAAAAACAATAATGGAGAATCTTACAGGCAAATTATTGAAATACTTTTTTCACACAAGGAATGGCCAGTTTTGCATTACGGAGAAACTGAAAAAATTTCAATAATTAACATTGCTAAAAACCTAAATTTTAGTGATCAAGAAATTGATTCACTTGCCTCAAGATTTATTGACTTACATACCTTAATAAGAAAGTCTTGGATATTACCACTAAAAAACTATGGGTTAAAAACTGTTTCTAGTTGGCTTGGATTCGAATGGGTGCAGAAAAATGTGAGTGGCTCGAAAGCACTTTATTGGTGGATTCAATATCAAATTACAGAAAACGAAATATTTTTAAAAAAAATTATCCAATACAACAAAGATGATTGTTTGGCTACTCTAAAAATTGCTGAATATTTAATCAAAGATAAATTAAAGAAAAATTGATCCTACAGATTTATTGATAATAATTTTTCCAAAAATTTCTGAAAAATAATAATTTCCTTCCTCTAAATATTTTCTTTTTATCATTGCTAAACCTTTTATTTGAGAATCTGATATAAAAAAACTAGTGATTTTGCCTACAGAAATATCCTTGTCAGAATTTATATATAAATTTTTATCTTCAACGTCTAAATTCAAATTAGATTCTAATGATTTCCAAGTTCTTATTTCCTGTTTTAAAGAAGAAACATTTTTTATTTTTGACATTGTTTCTTGCCCTAAATAACAACCTTTATTAAAATCTATAAGATCTTGTAATCCAAGCTCAAGAGGATTATTTTTTCCGTTTATTTCCATTCCTAATGAGGGTATTGCCTGATTAATCTTCCAAAGTTTTAAATCATTGGGATTTAGTAAATTGAGTTTATTTTTATATATTTGAAATTCTTTATCTTCTGTTTTGAAGAAAATAGGCTGGTAAGTTCTCCATGAACTAGATTCATCAATTTCCTGAATTCTATTCATTAAGAAAGGTTCACTAAGAAATACATCATCCACTGGAAAAATAATTTGATTAAAATAATTAATTATTTCATTAGTGTTACCCGCCAAAATAATTACTTCTAAGTTTCTTTCTAAAAAAATAATTTCAATTAATGACCTTAGAACTCCATTTGGAGTTAACCAACAAGTTTTGATAACTTTATTTTCTGAATCAAGAATATTTCCAGTTGTTATTCCATTCAAAAATTTTCTGGCATCTTTTCCAGTAATAGAAAAACAATTAAATTTTTCAAGCCAAAACTTTTTTTTTATATCTTGCATTTTGAAATAATTATAAAAAGTCTTTTATTGTAAAAAGACTCTTTAATTTAACATTTTCATCTTCAAGGGCTTCTAATCCCCCTTCTTGCCTATCAACTATAGACAAAACTTCCTCAACAACGTAATTATTTTCGCGTAACTTTTTTATTGCTTTTATCACTGAACCAGCAGTTGTTACGACATCCTCCAAAACAGTCACCAAAGTTCCTTCCTCTAATATAGGGCCCTCAATTCCAGCTTTGGTACCGTATTGTTTTATTTCTTTCCGAATTATTAAACCATTAAGTTCTAAGCCTTGCGAAGCTGCTTTGACAATTACTCCGCTTACAAGAGGATCTGCACCTAAAGTCAAGCCTGCCACAGTTTTTGACCTTGAGTCCTTTAACTCTAAAAATAAATCACTTATTAAATTTAAGCCTTGGCCGTTTAATGATACAGGTTTACAATTCAAGTAATGACTGCTTTTTTTTCCTGAAGATAAAGTGAAATTTCCTTTCTTGTAAGTTTTTTCAATTAACTGTGTTAACAATTTTGTCTTATTTAGATCATACTTTTCAGAAAAATTTCCCATTTGTAAAAGTTAAATTTATATTTAAAGATTAGAAGAAAAAAAAGAAATCTCACAAAAACTTCCTAATGAGGTGTTTTTTGAAATATTATTTTTATATTGTATATTGAAATTCAATGTAATTAAAATTACATAAATTCCCTTGGGGGTGTAGCAATCTGGTGAATGCACCAAACTCATAATTTGGCTAAGGCGAGTTCGATCCTCGCCACCCCCATTATTTATTTGTTATTGAATGAAAATAACTCTACTTTTATTTCTTTTGTTTCTACCTGCTTTTTTCGCAGCAAGTGAACTCTCTTTTTTATTAATAAGGCCAAGTAAAGTTTTAAGGTTAATTGAAGAAAAAAAGAAAGGAGCATTTTCAATTTTAAAAATTCAAAAACGTTTTAGATCCTCACTTATTACTTCTCAATTTGGAGTAACAATTTCATTAATTGCAATTGGCTGGCTTAGCAATAACCTTGCTAAGGATTATTGGAAAAGCAATATTTTATCAAATAGATTTTATGATCTTCTATTGTTTTTATTTGTTGTTTTAGTTGTTACTCTCGTTTCTGGACTAATTCCTAAAGCTTTAGTAATTAACAATCCAGAATCTGCTGCATTAAGGCTTACAACAATATTTGATGCGGTGAGAAAAGCCATGAATCCTATAGTGAAAACAATAGAATTCTTTGCTAGCGCCTGTTTAGGCTTGTTCAATTTAAATAACAAATGGGATTCTTTAAACTCGGATTTATCAGCTGGAGAATTAGAAACTCTTATAGAAACAGATAACGTAACAGGTTTAAAACCAGACGAGAAGAATATTCTTGAAGGAGTTTTTGCTTTAAAAGATACACAGGTTAAAGAAGTGATGATTCCAAGATCTGAAATGGTAACTTTGCCAAAAAATATAACCTTTTCAGAACTAATGAAACAAGTAGATAAAACTCGACATGCTCGCTTCTTTGTGATTGGTGAGTCTTTAGATGATGTATTAGGTGTATTAGATTTACGTTATCTAGCTAAGCCAATATCAAAAGGTGAAATGGAAGCCGATACATTATTAGAGCCATTCCTTTTACCAGTAACAAAAATAATAGAAACATGTTCACTAGCAGAAATATTTCCAATAGTAAGAGACTACAATCCCTTCTTACTAGTGGTTGATGAACACGGTGGAACAGAAGGACTTATAACTGCAGCTGATCTAAATGGCGAAATAGTTGGAGAAGAAATGCTTAATAATAAAATCTATTCAGACATGAGAATGTTAGATAATTTCTCTAAAAAATGGTCAATAGCTGGAAAATCAGAAATTGTTGAAATCAATAAAAAGATAGGATGTTCAATTCCAGAAGGGATTGATTATCATACTCTTGCTGGATTTATGTTAGAAAAATTTCAAATGGTTCCAAAAATTGGCGACGTTTTAGATTTTAATAATATTAAATTTGAAGTTATTTCAATGTCAGGTCCAAAAATTGATCGTGTTAAAATAATTCTTCCCAAAAGCTAAATGTGACTCCCCATAGAGGATAATGATAATTAATATATGGATTTGAAATTATGCAACCAACCTCATCACCAGTAAAGGTTGGTGTCATAGGTATAGGAAATATGGGCTGGCATCATGCTCGAGTACTAAGTTTACTCAAAGATGCAAATCTCATTGGAGTAGCAGATCCAAATGAGGAGAGAGGTAAATTAGCTATTGAACAATTTCAATGTGAATGGTTCAAGAATTATAAGGACCTAATTCCAAAAGTTGATGCTATCTGTATCGCTGTTCCTACATTACTTCATCATAAAGTAGGACTAGATTGTCTCAAGGGAGGTGCTAACGTTCTCATTGAAAAACCAATTGCAGCTAACGAGTTGGAAGCAAAATCTTTAATAGAGGCTGCTAATGCAAGTAACTGTCTATTACAAGTTGGGCATATTGAAAGATTTAATCCTGCTTTTAGAGAATTGAATAAAATAGTAAATAATGAAAAAATTGTTGTTTTAGAAGCAAGGAGGCATAGTCCTCATGCAGACAGAGCAAATGATGTATCTGTAGTAATGGATTTAATGATTCATGACATTGATCTTATATTGGAGCTTGTAAACTCAAAAATACAAAAATTAGCAGCAGTTGGAGGAAAAAATAGCGAAGGATTAATAGATTATGTCAATGCTACTTTAGTTTTTAAAAATAATGTTATTGCAAGCCTAACTGCCAGCAAAATGAGTCACAAAAAAATTAGATGTTTAAGTGCTCACTGCCAAAATAGCCTAGTGGAAACTGATTTCTTAAATCACTCTTTACAAATCCATAGAAAGTCTCATGAATCATACACAGCAGAGCATGGAGAATTAGTTTATAGAAATGATGGTTATGTAGAAGAAGTTAGCACAACCTCCATTGAACCTCTTTATGCAGAACTGGAGCATTTTCTTAAGTGCGTTCAGGGCAAAGAAGTACCTGAGGTAGATGGTGAGCAAGCCTCAAGAGCATTAAAAATTGCAGATTTTATAGAAAGTGCTGTAGAAAATTATGGAGATGCGATTTTACTTGAAAATCCCGTCTAATAGTAACAATCTAAACTAAAAGAATTTATTTAAATCCAACTGCAGCTTGCCAAACAAACACTAATAAAAAGAAAAATAAAGGAATCAGTGGAAGAACATCAACAGTTGGAGCAAAGGCCTTATAAGCCTCGGGCAATTCAGCGAATGTATTAAATAGAATGAGCACCTTTTTGATAATTTAATTAATTATGTTAAGACGTTACCACGTATGGTGAGCAATAGAGGATGTTTTCCAAGGAGCGAAATCATTTGTAAAACAATTATCTCTAATTGCAGCAGAAATTGCATTGGTAAATCTTATTAAGTGAGCAATATTATGCAAACTTATAAGAGTTAGGCCTAATATTTCGTCATTTCTAATAAGATGATGCAAATATGCTCGAGAATAGGATTTACAGGTTTCGCATTTACAAGTTTTGTCAATCGGAGAAAAGTCATTTTTAAATCGAGCATTTCGCAAATTCAATCTTTCGTCATTAAAAAATGCAGTCCCATGTCTTCCTAGTCTTGTAGGCAAAACACAGTCAAATATATCGAATCCATTTGCAACAGCTAGAGAAATTTCTTTTAAAGAGCCAATTCCCATTAAATATCTTGGTTTATTTATTGGTAAGAATTTTGGGACGTAATTAATTACATTATGTATTTCTTCAACTGCCTCGCCAACACTTACACCTCCCACTGCTATCCCAGGCAGATCAAAAGAACTTGTATATTTTGCGCTATATTCTCTCAATCTGGGATACTTTCCACCTTGGACTATACCGAATAATGCTTGATTGGATTTCTGATGAGTCTCAACACATTTTTGCAACCATGAATGAGTTCTTTGTAAAGAGTCTTCAATATCATTTTCATTAGCTGTATGCGGAGGACAATGATCAAAAGCCATAGCGACATCTGATCCAAGATCCATTTGAATCTGCATGACTTTTTCAGGTGATAAAAAAACATGACTACCATCTCTTGGATTTTTAAATTCCACACCTTTATCAGAAATATTATTTAATTTGGCCAAACTAAAAACTTGATATCCTCCTGAATCAGTAAGAATAGGATTAGGCCAATTCATAAACTTATGAATTCCGCCAGATTCTTTAACTAGTTTTTCTCCAGGTTGTAAATGAAGATGAAAGGTATTTGAGAGAATCATTTCTGATCCTGTAGCGGTTAACTGCTTAGATGAAATTCCTTTAACCGTTGCCAAAGTACCCACAGGCATAAATTTTGGTGTGTTTACCTGACCATTTAGTGTATGAAATATACCAGTTCTTGCCGATGTTTTACTGCAATTCGATGTAATTTCAAATTCAAACACGATAATTTATAAAATTTTTTAATCCTTTTCATTAATTTAGCCTATTATTTAATATTGAATCTATATTTATCTCATCAAAAAATATTTAATAAAAAACTTAGCAGGATCTTGGATTTTCTATACGACATTTCCAAAGATACCTTTAATTAATCCAGAATTTAAAAATATTGCACAATTTGCCCCGCCTTTAGGATTTTTGATTGGAACAATACAGAGTTATATCTTTCTTTTTTTTGTATCAAACTCTTGGTCAATTTATGCATCTGCATTAATTTGTTTAGCTTCAGGATATTTAATTACTGGTGGGCTACATATTGATGGTTTAATGGATACTTTCGATGGTATTTTTGCGGGTAAAAAGAAACGTTTAAAAGCCATGAAAGACAGTAAAGTTGGGTCCTTTGGCGTTCAAGCTTTAGTTTTTATAACTTTAATTCAAATTGCTTGCATACTGAAAATTCAAAACCTGATAATTTTTGTTTTACCTATATGCTTATTTTGGGGTAGATTTTCAAATTTATTTTTTATAGAAAAGTTTAAATATATGAGTTACAAAAAAAAATCTATAAGTCACAAAAAGTTTTGGAATGGTTTTAAAAAAGAATCTTTGATCTCCATTTTTTTTCTTTTAATTTTCATTCCATACCAATTAGTTTCAATTACATCCCAAGCAATATTAATTAAATTTTTAATTCTTGTTTTGGTTGGTATTTTTCTAAGCTATTCTATCCCAAACATACTGGGTAATAAAATTGGAGGCTTCAATGGAGATGCCTGCGGTGCAAGTGTTGTACTAGTTGAAACTGCAATGTTGTTTATGCATGCAATTCTTTTATAGGTAGTTCTAAATAGAAAATATTTTTCTTTTTAAGATTTTTTAATTTCTCAGTATTTTTAATTGAGTCATTTTCCAGCAATCTCAATTCCCCTCCAATTTGTTCTGCTAATTTTCTCGCTAAAAAAAGTCCCACACCAGTGCCGTCCTTCTTCTTAGCGGCAGATCCTCTAAAACCTTTTTCAAAAATTTTCTCTTTTTCATTTTTAGTTATTTTTTTACCATCATCAAATATACAAATTCCATTACTAGTAATTGCGAGTCCAATTTCAGAATCTTTTTGGGAGTATTTAAACGCATTTTCTAATAAATTGGCCACAATTTCGGCAATTACAGCATATTTTGCCTTTAATGGCGATATAGTCCAATCTGGCCAAAGAGAAGGTTCAGTCCAATCTCTATTTTCTAAGTTCGAATTAGCTTTACCCCTTTCTAATATTGGCCTCAATAAACTCTGAACAGTTATTAACTTTTTATTATCTAAATTTGGTGGTAATAATAATCTTTCCTCTCCAATTTCTATAGGCAGTTGAATAGGTGCATTTAATTGCGCAAAAGAATCCATATATTGATTAATTTGTTTTTGCTCTACTATCATGCGTTCGACTATTTCAATAGAGTCATTATCTGAACCTAGTCTTTTTATTAGTAATTTTGCATATGTCCTAATAGCAGCCAATGGATTCCTTAATTGATGGATAATGGCATTCACCTGATTTTTTAAATAATTGATTTCTTTATTTTTATTTTGACGTTCTAATTCTATAGAGACGCATTTAGCTAAAGATATTGAAAGGGCTTTTAATCTAGAATCAAGAGATACTGGCCAATTCCCCCCTTTCAAATCAGTTTCTACTCTAAGGACACCAAGTAGAATATCGTTTTCTTGAAGCGGATACCATCTTCTATTAGGCGATGAAACTTTTAGTGAAGGATCATCTTCTATTGATGTCAGTAGCCTATCAATTTGTGGCCATTGACCAACCATTTCAAAAGATGCTTTAGTTCCTTGCTTAGCTGATGCAAGATACATAACTAAATTAGTCACGCCCATTGAGCAACCAAAACTCTCAAGCTGTTTTAAAATAAGTTCTTCAAATTTTTTTGAAAGATTCATAATTTATGAAATTTTGAGAAATTTTTTTTAGAGAAAAATTTGAAAAAGGGCTTGTAAAATATGAAAAAAGTATTAAGATATATAAAGAGGTTTGGATTTAGCCAGCCTTAAATATGAATATTTAATCATATTTTAAGCTACATCAGGGGTTGATGGGTCCTCTATGTAATTTGAAGTGAATTTTAAATCACATATATAAGATTAGTAAAAAAAAAATAAGACTAATCTCATTAATAATTTCAGGAGTACCAATCAATGTCAAAAAAAAGAAAAAGAATCAGCAGAAGAAGATTGGCTGGCCAAAGAGTAATGGCTCATGTTCCTATTTATCATATCGAAACTGGTAAACATAAACCAGTTACAGCAGCAAGAAGATTCATAGCTGAAAATGGTCTCCCTGCGCCTTCAGTTTTCAATGTCAGAAGAAATGAACACACCACCGATAGATTTTTTTGGGGTGAAAAAGGGTTATTCAGCGCCCAATATGCTGAAGAAAATCATTTTCTATTTCCGTCACTAAAAGTTGTAGTTGAAGGAATTGGTGAAGAAAAAATATTTGAGGGTCTAGAACTTACTGCAGATGATTGGGAAGAGATTGAAGAATATGAATATGCTTTTGTTTAAAAAATATTACTTATATTTGAACTTATAAAATTTATTAAATTTGAATCAATTTGATGAAATCCATCAAATTCTAATAATTGACAAAATTTAGAAGACTTACTCTTTACCTTTTCATAAATAGTCCTAGAAGCATCTATAGGCACAACGTCATCAAATATTCCATGACTAATAATCAATGGTGAGAATTTTTCTCTAGGATACCAATTGGGGTGAGGATAACCACTACAAGCAACAATTAATCCAAAATTCAACTTAAATCCCGCATCAATTGCCATTGCGGCACCCTGAGAGAAACCCAACAAAATTGTTTTTCTTAGTGGAATCTGATCAGTATCAAATTTTTTTAATGTAACTAAAAGTTTATTTACTTCAACCTCAGCTCCATTCCAATCATGTGGGTATAAACCATACCACTGTCTTCCATGACCGCTTGGGTGTATTCCAGGAGCCCTTAAAGAAATTACTTCAAAATCAAGATTTATTTTTTCATTCATCTCCTTTCCAAATATTAAAAGGTCATCTGAATCAGCTCCCCAACCATGCATCAAAATAATTCGGTGAGTTGCAGTTTGAGAGCTAATCGAGACAAATTCATGATTGATAGCATATTTCATGTTTATATTCTTAAGTAAGTAAACTTTCCCATAATGTCTCCATTAGCTTTAGTAAGTGTCTCTGATAAAAAAAATATAATCCCATTTTGCAAGGAATTGGTAGAGCAATTTAATTATAAAATTCTATCAAGTGGAGGAACTGCCAAACATCTTATGGAGGCAAAAATTCCAGTTATTAAGGTTGCAGATTTTACTAATTCTCCAGAAATTCTTGGAGGAAGAGTTAAAACTTTACATCCGAAAATACACGGGGGAATATTAGCTAAAAGAACTGATGAGGGGCATAAAAAAGATATAGAAGCTAACAATCTTGAGTTAATTGACTTAGTTGTTGTTAATTTATATCCTTTTAAAAAAACTGTAGATCAGGGAGCTAAATGGGAAGATACTATTGAAAATATCGATATTGGAGGGCCATCTATGATTCGTTCTGCAGCTAAAAATCACAAAGATGTTTCCGTTTTAGTAGATCCTAGTCAGTATCAAAATTTTCTTGAAGAAAGTAAAAAAGGAGAATTAAAAGACTCATATAAAGCAAAATTAGCCCTTGAAGCTTTTCAACATACAGCAGACTATGATACTGCAATATCTAATTGGATAAGAAAAGAAAGAGATTTACAATCTTCAAAATATATTGAATCTTATCCACTAATCAAAACCTTAAGATATGGGGAGAATCCACATCAAAAAGCTTTCTGGTATGGCTTAAGTAACATTGGATGGAACTCAGCAGAACAATTACAGGGAAAAGACTTAAGTTATAACAATCTATTAGATCTAGAGTCGGCACTTTCAACAGTTTTAGAATTTGGCTACACAGAAAAAGATGAACTTACAACAGACAAGTTTGCCTCTGTTATTTTAAAACACAATAATCCTTGTGGTGCCTCTATAAGTAGTTCAGCTTCCAAAGCATTCTTGAATGCTTTGGAATGCGACTCTGTTAGTGCATTTGGAGGAATAGTTGCTTTTAATTCAAAAGTTGATAGTGAGACTGCAATTCACCTCAAAGATATTTTCTTAGAATGTGTCGTCGCTCCATCTTTTGATGAGGAAGCTTTAGAAATTTTAAAAGTTAAAAAGAATTTAAGAATTTTAAAGTTTTCAAAAGATAAACTTCCAAAAAAGAATCAAAATTCTACTAAATCAATAATGGGGGGATTACTAGTTCAAGATAATGATGATAGTGAAGAAAAAACTGAAAATTGGATTTCAGTAACTGATAAAAATCCGAGCCATCAAATTAACTTAGATCTAAATTTTGCATGGAAAATTTGTAAACACGTGAAATCTAATGCCATTGTTATTGCAAAAGACCAAAAAACAATTGGTATTGGAGCTGGACAAATGAATAGAGTTGGAGCAGCAAAAATTGCATTAAAAGCAGCTGGGAGTTTATCTTCTGATGCAGTATTGGCCAGCGATGGTTTTTTCCCATTTGCAGATACTGTAGAACTAGCAAATGAGTTTGGAATAAAAGCTATTATTCAACCTGGAGGAAGTCTAAGAGACCAAGAAAGTATTGATATGTGTAATTCAAAAGGAATCGCAATGGTGTTTACCCAAAAAAGGCACTTTTTACATTAAATTATGTTGATTTTGGATAATATGTAATCTTGTTAGTTTTTCTGAATAAAGATAGCCTGCCTGGACCTGCACATAGAAAGTAGAGAGAAATAGCCCCGTAGATGAAAGACAATTCGAAGGCATAGTTGTGACCTTCAACTACTGCAAGAGGAAAACCTTCTAATCCTGTATCTAGAAGATGAAAATAAACAGCAAATGCCATGGTGGAGAATAAACCAAGAGAAGAAAGCCTCGCAAAAATCCCTAAAGCCAATCCTACTGGACAAACTAATTGAGTAATTGCTGCTCCAAAAGTCCAAATAACAGGATCACCTGGCAAAAATGGAAAGTACTTACCAACTACAAACTCAGCAAAACCCTGAGGATCCTGAAGTTTTTCTAGGCCATGATGAATCATCAAAGCACAAAAACCTATTCTTAAAACAAAAATAGATAGTTCTCCGAGGATATTTACTTCTGACCCTGAAGATGAATTAGCAACTACAACTTCAACTTTTTGAGGCGCTTTAGTTCTATTCATACTTGCAGTTTGAACCTGATTAGTCTGTGCTTTGTCTTCCATACTTCAAGAATTTTCCATTATTCTAGTTAATAAAGTAGATCTTTTGGAATTATCTGACTAATAAATTAAAAAAACTAAGCAAATATTAAATGAATAACAGATTCAGGAAGCGATATTAATTAACTTTTCAATAACATCTGCAACGACCTTATCAGGAGTGGATGCACCTGAGGTAATTCCAACATTAATTATTCCACTAGGTAGAAAGTTTTTTTTAAGTTCTAATTCTGATCCTAGTGGTTTATGAAATATTGAGTTTTCTTTAACTGATATCCTTTCAGGCGTGTCAATGTGAAAAGAAGAAATATTTTTAGTAATTGCTATTTCTTGTAAGTGCGTAGTATTGGAGGAATTAAAGCCTCCAATAACTACTAGAATATCAAGGTCCTCATCAACCAAAGAAAACATTGCATCTTGTCTTTCTTCAGTTGCATCACAAATAGTATTAAAAGCTAAAAAGTGACTATTTAAGTTTTCGGGTCCAAATTTTTTTAACATAGTCCTTTCAAAAACCTTTCCAATTTCTTCAGTCTCGCTCTTAAGCATAGTTGTCTGATTTGCAACACCAACTCTATCTAAATCTTTATCAGGATCAAATCCATTAGAACAAGCTTTAGCAAATTTGTTCATAAACTCATTTCTATTACCTCTCCCCAGAATATATTCAGATACGTAATTTGCTTCTTCTAAATCAAGTACAACTAAATATTTACCGGCGAAAGAACTTGTAGCAAGAGTCTCTTCATGCTTAAATTTTCCATGGATAATAGATGTGAAAACATGTTTTTTATGTTTTTCAACTGTATGCCAAACCTTAGAAACCCATGGACAAGTTGTATCAATAATATGACAACCTTTCTCGTGCAATAGTTTCATTTCTTGAACAGTGGCTCCGAAAGCAGGAAGTATAACTACATCACCATTAGAAACTAGAGAAAAATCTTTGATTCCATTTTTTGCTGAAATGAATTTAACATTCATTTTTCTTAAATGATCATTAACCGAGGGATTATGAATTATTTCGTTTGTTATCCAAATATTCTCATTAGGGTAATGTCTTCTAGTTTCATAAGCCATTGCTACAGCTCTTTCAACTCCCCAACAAAACCCGAAGGCTTGGGCCAACTTAATATTTAGTCTGCCTTTAGTGTAAGTAAAACCATTATCTCTAATAGAACTTATCAAATCACTTTGGTAAGCTTCTTCTAACGCTTGAGCTCTTTTTGTTGGTGAATCGAAACCCCTTCTATTGTATCTATCAGAATGATGAAGAGATCTTCTAAAAGCTTGAGTATCCATTTTCCCATATTACAACGTTTTAAATAATTTTTCGTAAAAAAAAAGAAACCTGACATAAGTCAGGTTTCTTAAATTAATTTTTAGTTAGATTACTTAGCAGATGCAAAGTCTGGATATGCTTCCATTCCATGCTCTCCTATATCTAAGCCTTGAGTCTCTTCCTCTTCAGATACTCGGATTCCACCGAATAATCCTCCAATTACAGACCAGGCAATCCAGCAAGTAACTAGTGTCCAAATAGCATAAGCTGCGGCACCAAGAGCTTGAACAAGAAGAAGGGTAATACCTCCTCCATTGAATAATCCCATACCTGCTCCATCACCTTGTACAGCTGTACCCCAAAGACCGATAACAACAGTACCCCATACACCACAAACTCCGTGAACAGAGAATGCGCCTACAGGATCATCGATCTCAGCAGCATCAAGTGCTGCAACAGAAAATACAACGATTATTCCACCCACTAGTCCTGCGAACCAGGCCCCAGCAAGAGTCATATCACCACAACCAGCAGTGATACTAACCAAACCAGCAAGGATTCCGTTAATTATCATTGTAAGATCAGGCTTACCAGAAGTTAATGTTGAAACAATAGTTGCGCCAATAGCACCAGCTGCTGCTGCCAAAGTAGTTGTTACAGCAACATATGGAACCCATTGATCCATGGCAAGTTGAGAACCGGGGTTAAAACCATACCAACCTATCCATAGAACTAATGCACCTAAAGTAGCTATAGCCATGTTGTGTCCTGGCATAGCTTGTGGTTTCCCATCAGAGTATTTGCCAATTCTTGGTCCAAGAAGCATAGCTCCTACAAGACCCGCCCATGCTCCAACTGAGTGAACAATTGAAGAACCAGCAAAGTCTACAAAACCTAAAGAATCAAGCCAACCACCATTCCATTTCCAGCTACCAGCAATTGGATATATAAATGCAGTTAATACAACAGCAAAAACAACAAATTCTCCAAATTTAACTCTTTCAGCAACAAGACCGGATACGATAGTTGCCGCAGTTCCTGCGAATGCAGACTGGAACAAGAAATCAACTGTTGGGACTAATCCAGCATCAGTTACCATATCAGCGGTAACTGTTGGATCAAAAAATAAGCCTCCAAAATAAAGCCATCCGTCAGCAACACTACCTCCGTACATTAATGAATAGCCGATAAACCAATAAGAGGTTACAGCTAAAGCAAATACGAATAAGTTTTTAGCAAGGATGTTTACTGCGTTCTTAGAACGACACATACCTGCCTCAACCATAGCGAAACCAGCGTTCATAAAGATCACTAAAATAGTAGCGATCAAAAGCCATAAATTGTTAGCAAGAAAAGCTGCATTCAACTCAGGTAAATCAGCTGCATGAGCTGAAAGATTAAAAATACCTAAACCAAACAGAGCTAAAGGAACAGTTGCAAGCCACAACATTGAGCGGTTTGAACTAAATCCTCGAATACTCCTCAAAAGGAGCATAGGTCCATTAACAAGACTTGCATCTTGTAATCTGGACCTAGAGCGCCTTTGAGGCGTTTGCAAAGCAGTGGTCATAAAAAAAAATTAGATCTGCAAAAAAACAGTTTGTGCTGTTTCCTTTCATATTCAATTTTGCTCAAAAAACTTATTAGTGTCTAGTAGTCGTTGTTACCAATTTTATAGTTGCACCTTAAAACTATATCTGTTAAATTTAAAAAATTTTTTTTTAAGAGTTTCAAATTATCAAGATTTTATTTAATTCAAAGGTTTAATTCCTTTCCATGATACATGGTCTTTATGAAATTCAAAGCAACATGGGATGGTTATCATTCCTGCACTTAAAGATTCTCTAAAAAGACTGCCGTAAAAGGGGTCTGCATCATCTCCAGGGGCAAAAAAACAAGCGTCTTTTCTCGTTATACAAAGTACTAAAACACTTTTACTTTCAGGAATTAATTCCTTTAATTCCATGAGATGTTTTTGGCCTCTTTTCGTGACTGTATCTGGGAATAGAGCTACATTATCTTTAATCCAAGTCGTATTTTTAACCTCCATATAAATGTTACGTTTATCAGGATTTGAAGATTTTGGGGTTAAAAAAAAGTCAATTCTGCTTTTTTTATCTTTTCCATAAGGAACTTCAGATTTAATTGTCTCTATTTCACCTATTATTTCAACAAGCAAATTTTTCTCAATAACCTTTTTGATTAACTTATTTGCAAATAGAGTATTAATACCTACCCAAACCTCCTCATTTTTTGAATTAAAAACACAAATCTGTTCCCAAGTAAAAGGTAATTTTCTTTTTGTAGAAGTGGAAACACTTATTCTTACTTTTGCTCCCTCACTCAAAAGCCCCTTCATTGGGCCAGTGTTAGCGCAATGAGCAGTTACTACCTCTCCACTCTCTAATTCAATATCTGCAAGAAACCTTTTATACCTCTTAATTAAAACCCCTTCAATTAATGGATCAAAATTAAATATCCGATCATTCATGAATATGTCGTTAGTTAGAAATCAAATATAATTGAAACTTAAACTTATTGAAAAATCTAGACAAATCCAAATGCATTCATTTTTAAAAAATAATGTTTTTTCAATTTCTTTTGGTACTAGTCTAAGTAAATTAGCTGGATGTCTAAGACAAATATTTATAGCTGCTGCTTTTGGGGTTGGTACAACATACGACGCTTTTAATTATGCATATATAATTCCTGGTTTTTTGCTAATAATCATTGGGGGTATTAATGGTCCATTGCATAACGCAGTTGTAGCAGTTTTAACTCCGCTTAACAAAAAAAATGGAGGAATTGTTTTAACTCAAGTAAGCATAAAACTTTCAATATTATTATTAATTATAGCCCTACTGATTTACTCGAATTCCAGTTTATTAATTGATTTATTGGCCCCGAATTTAAGTTACGAAGCTAAATCTATTGCCACTTACCAATTACAAATACTTACACCTTGCATACCTTTATCTGGCTTCATAGGTTTAAGCTTTGGCGCATTAAATTCCCAAAGAAAATTCTTTTTATCAAGTATAAGTCCAGCAATAACAAGCGTAACTATTATTTTTTTTATTTTATTTAGTTGGATTTTCAACCAAGAAAATACATCTTCTAATTTCTTTACTTACACGGGATTACTGGCATTTGCAACTTTGACAGGAACTTTAATTCAGTTTGTTGTTCAAATTTGGGAAATAAATAAAATTGGTCTCTTGAGATTAGAGTCAACCTTCAATTTATTTAAAGATGAAGAGAGGAGGATTTTCAAACTAATTATTCCAGCATCTTTCTCATCAGGTCTAAATCAAATTAATGTTTTTATCGATATGTTTTTCGCTTCAAATTTTCAAGGTGCAGCATCTGGACTAGCTTACGGAAACTTTCTCATACAGGCACCCTTAGGCATATTATCTAACTCCTTAATTCTGCCATTACTTCCAAAATTCTCTAAATTGAGAAGTGAAAAAGACGAAAGAGGTCTCCAAAAACAATTGATATCTGGGATAGAGTCCTGTTTCTTGACAGCTATTTTTTTAACCGGATTTTTCATAACATTCAATAATCAAATCGTACAATTAGTTTTTCAAAGGGGATCTTTTGATTATTCAGCAACTTTAAAAGTAAAGAATATATTAATTGCTTATGCAGTTGGCATACCCTTTTATCTTTATAGAGATTTATTAGTGAGAACTTACTATTTAATAGAAAAAACAAACTTCCCTTTTAAGTCTTCATTCGCAGGGATAATATTTAATCTTTTTTTTGATTGGTTTTTAATTGGTGCCCCAATTAAGAATTTTGGGAATCTTTCTCCTTATAATTTTGGAATCGTGGGAATAATTTTATCTTCAGTAATAGTCAACTTTATAGTTTGTATTTTTCTTTCTTTTAATCTGCGCAATGAAAATATCATTTTACCTAACTTGGAATTATTGAGGAAAATTAGCCTCATGTCATTAGCCGTATTTATGGACAGCACCCTTTGTTTTACTATTCTGAAAACTACGAATAACTTCAATTCAAATCTCTCGGAATTTTTATTTTTAATATTTGGAACTCTAACTTTTTTTGTAATGTATTATTTACTTACAAAATGCTTGAAAGTAAATAAATTTAAAGTTTTAAAAAAAGAGATTTAGTTTTCTAAAAAAAACTTTCCATAATCTCCTCTAATTCTAGAATTTGTGAATTAGTGATTAAATTAATCAGTGGGATACTATTAACACCATCCCCTACTTTTACATTTATTGCTTTCAAACTTAATTTTGCAGCCTCCAATGGGCTTTGATCTTTGTTGCTGATACATTCAATAGCAAGATGCCTAGCCAGACCAGCGTCTCCAAGATACAAATTCCACTTTTCTATTTTAATAAAGAGCTTTTCGGAAATAATATTTTCTAGATCACTTATACGTATCTGAGAGTCCATAAATATAAATTGATTTAAGTTGATTGTTTTGAAGTATCTTTAGGTTTTTTTATAATCACGAAAAATAAATGGGAGGCCAAAAGTATTGACCAGACAATTGCAAAATTATTAAAGTAGCTAATTTCATATTTAATCTCTTTTAAAAGCCAAGTGCCACTTACAATCGCAGTGAATATCATGCAGTGAATAACAAAATTTACTATTCGAGAAAAATGTTTATAGATAGGATCTTCCAAATCACCATTTCCGTACCACTTTATAGGCATATTAATAAATAGATTGTTAATAATAGATATTTTACCCGAAATCTAGTTGACTAAGAGACCCTGAAACAGAGATATTACATAATTATGCGCCTGTAGCTCAGTGGATTAGAGCACCTGACTACGGATCAGGGTGTCGGGAGTTCGAATCTCTCCAGGCGCGTTTAAAATTCTGAAATATTCTTTTTATATTTTTCTAAAAATATCGTCTATATTATGTGTATTACTTATCAAATTCAATGAATATTCTTCAAAATCTAAAAGAAAGTGATCCAGTAATATCTAATTTTATAAACTCTGAAAAGAACAGGCAGGAAACTCATCTTGAGTTAATCGCAAGCGAAAATTTCGCATCAATTGCGGTTATGCAGGCTCAAGGTTCCGTTCTTACAAATAAATACGCCGAGGGATTACCCCAAAAAAGATATTACGGGGGGTGTGAATTTGTTGATGAAATCGAAGAATTAGCTATTCAGAGAGCGAAAAAATTATTTAATGCTAATTGGGCTAATGTTCAACCCCATAGTGGAGCCCAAGCAAATGCTGCTGTTTTCCTAAGTCTACTTAAACCTGGCGACACAATTATGGGGATGGATTTATCTCATGGTGGACACCTAACTCATGGGTCTCCAGTAAATATGAGTGGTAAGTGGTTCAATGCAGTTCACTATGGTGTAAATAAAGAAACTAGTGAATTAAATTTTGATGAAATAAGAGAGATAGCAATTGAAACAAAACCAAAATTGATCATATGCGGATATTCTGCTTATCCAAGAACAATCGATTTTGAATCATTTAGAAATATTGCAGATGAAGTTGGTGCTTTCTTAATGGCTGATATTGCACATATTGCCGGTCTTGTAGCAAGCAAACTTCACCCAAATCCAATCCCATATTGTGATGTAGTAACTACAACTACTCATAAAACATTAAGAGGGCCTAGAGGGGGGCTCATCTTATGCAAAGATGCAGAATTTGGAAAGAAATTTGATAAATCTGTTTTCCCTGGAACGCAAGGTGGGCCCCTCGAACATATAATTGCTGCTAAAGCAGTTGCATTTGGAGAAGCCTTAGAGCCAGATTTCGTTAATTATTCCCAACAAGTAATAACAAATGCAAAAGCACTAGCTTCAACTTTAATAAATAGAGGTATCAATATTGTAAGTGGAGGCACTGATAACCATATTGTTTTACTCGATTTAAGAAGTATCAATATGACTGGTAAAATTGCTGACTTGCTTGTAAGTGAAGTGAATATCACTGCGAATAAAAATACCGTTCCATTTGACCCTGAATCACCTTTTGTAACCAGCGGACTAAGGTTGGGAACTGCAGCTTTAACTACTAGAGGCTTTAATGAGAATGCCTTTGCTGAAGTTGGCGAAATTATTGCTGATAGATTACTTAACCCAGACAATTCACTGATTGAAAGTCAATGTAAAGAAAGAGTATTAACCTTATGTAATCGTTACCCTCTTTATGAAGGTAAACTTGAAGCATCAATTAAATGAATCCTAACTCCAAAGGAGTTGAAATTCTTTCTATTGGAACTGAGCTGCTCTTAGGAAATATTATAAATACAAATGCTCAATGGATTTCTGAACAGTTATCTCAATTAGGCTTAAATCACTTTAGGCAATCAACTGTAGGTGATAATTGTGATCGAATTATAAAAGTAATTCAAGAAATATCGAAAAGAAGTAATCTTCTAATTATAACTGGTGGCTTGGGACCCACCCCAGATGACTTAACTACTGAAGCAATAGCCAAATCTTTTAATGTAACTCTTTTTGAAAGACCGCACTTATGGTATGAAATTAAGCAAAAACTGTCAAACTCTAAACTGCTGGAGGATTCATCCAGCTTAAGGAAACAATGCCTCTTCCCAAAAAATGCTCAAATAATTAATAATCCTAGGGGCACTGCCCCAGGAATGATATGGGAACCAATAAAAGGATTTACTATTCTTACTTTCCCTGGAGTACCAAGTGAAATGAAAACTATGTGGGAAGAGACGGCTAGTGATTTCATTAAAACCAAATTCTCAGATAATTATTCCTTTTATTCAAATACTCTTAAATTTGCAGGTATTGGAGAATCAAGTGTTGCAGAAAAAATTAATGATCTATTAAATCTTAAAAACCCGACTGTTGCTCCATATGCAAACTTAGGGGAGGTTAAACTAAGAATTACAGCGCGAGCAAAGAATCATCTAGAAGCAAAAAATATAATTAAACCTGTAAAAGAAAAATTAAAAAAAGATTTTTCGAAATTTATTTTTGGAGAGGATAATGATTCTCTCCCCAGCGTTTTAATAAAACAATTAATCGATAGGAACCAAACTATTGTTTTTGCTGAATCCTGCACCGGAGGCCTTCTATCTTCATCACTAACATCAATATCAGGCTCATCCCAAGTTTTTAAAGGTAGTATTATTTCCTACAGTAATGAGCTAAAAAATTCATTATTAAATATTTCTGAAGAGAAGCTTTCAAAATATGGAGCTGTTTCTGAAGAAGTTTGTGAGTCAATGGCAATTAATGTAAAAGAGAAATTAGGAGCAGATTGGGCAATAGCAATTAGTGGAATAGCTGGTCCTAACGGAGGCAGTAAAGATAAGCCGGTTGGACTCGTCTATATATCAATTTCTGGACCGAATAATTATATAAATAATATAAAAAAACTATTTAACTCAACCCGAAATAGAGTTGAAATTCAAACACTAAGTGTAAATGTGTGTTTGAACAGCCTCAGATTAATTCTATTATCGGATAGTAAGTAACTATTTTTACAAATTGAGTCAAGATACCTTATTAGATAAAGTTTGGGATTTACACAAAGTTTCAAGACTTCCAGGTGGATCTGATCAAATATTTATTGGTCTTCACCTTATCCATGAAGTTACAAGTCCTCAAGCATTTGGAGCTTTAAAAGACAAAAACTTAAAAGTTAAATTCCCAGATAGAACTGTTGCTACTGTTGATCATATTGTACCAACAGACAATCAAAGCAGGCCTTTCAAAGATAATCTCGCTGAACAGATGATTGAAACACTTGAGAAGAATTGCTTAGAGCATAAAATAAGATTCTTTAATATTGGTAGTGGTAATCAAGGAATAGTTCATGTAGTGGCACCAGAATTAGGGCTTACTCAGCCAGGAATGACAATCGCTTGCGGAGATTCTCATACTTCAACTCATGGAGCTTTTGGGTCAATTGCTTTTGGGATAGGCACAAGTCAAGTAAGAGACGTTCTTGCTACCCAAACCATAGCCATGAACAAATTGAAAGTAAGGCAGATTTGGTGTGATAATAAACTATCTAAGGGTGTTTATGCTAAGGATTTAGTACTTCATATCATTAATGAACTTGGCGTAAAAGCAGGAGTAGGTTTCGCATATGAATTCGCAGGGCCTGCTATAGATGAATTATCAATGGAAGAAAGGATGACGATATGCAATATGTCTATTGAAGGAGGAGCAAGATGCGGTTACATCAACCCTGATGAAAAGACATTTAGTTATATAAAAGATAAATTATGTGCTCCTAAAGATGAGCATTGGGAAAATGCTCTTAAATGGTGGAAATCATTAAAAAGTGATGAAAATTCAATTTATGATGATTTAATTAAAATAGATGCTTCAAAAATCGAACCAACCGTTACCTGGGGAATTACTCCTGGCCAAAGTATAGGCATTAACCAACAAATACCTCTTTTAGATGAATTGTCCCCGAATGACAAATTAGTTGCTGAAGAGGCTTTTGAATATATGAATTTCAAGCAAGGACAATCAATAAAAGATATTCCCGTAGAAGTTTGTTTCATAGGCAGTTGTACAAATGGGCGAATCAGTGACTTAAGAATTGCAGCTAAAGTATTAAAAGACAAAAAAGTATCTAAGAATGTAAAAGCATTTGTAGTGCCTGGCTCAGAAAGAGTTGCCAATGAAGCAAAACGAGAAGGTCTTGATCAGATATTTAAAGATTCTGGATTTCAATGGAGAGAGCCAGGCTGCTCAATGTGTTTAGCAATGAATTCAGATAAACTAATAGGTAATCAAGTTAGTGCTAGTTCTAGTAATAGAAATTTCAAGGGTAGACAGGGATCTCCAAACGGAAGGACACTACTTATGAGTCCAGCAATGGTTGCTGCTGCTGCAATTAATGGCAAAGTCAGTGACGTTCGAGAATTTATCAACTAATGAAATCCGAGTTTAACCCACCAATTGGACAAATTATACAAATAAACGGGCAATGTATCTCCTTAATTGGTAACGACATAGATACAGATCGAATAATTCCAGCACGTTTCTTGAAGTGTGTTAACTTTGATTCATTGGGTGAATCTGTTTTTGCAGATGATAGAAAAAATTTAAATGGAAAGCATCCTTTTGATCTAGAGGAAAACAAAAATGCCTCAATACTTGTTGTAAATAGTAATTTCGGATGTGGTTCCAGTAGAGAGCATGCTCCCCAAGCACTCCTAAGATGGGGTATAAAAGCAATTATAGGGGAGAGTTTCGCTGATATTTTCTATAGTAATTGTATAGCAATTGGAATTCCATGTTTTACGCTTGCGAAAGAATTAATACATAAAATTCAAAAAAATAAAAATGATAAATATTTATTTTTAGAAATTGATCTGAAAAAATCTTTAGCAAAATCAAAAGATTTAAATTTCCATCTTGATATTAAGGAAAGCTCAAGAAAAATGTTTTTGTCCGGGGAATGGGATGCTACTTCAACACTACTTGAGAATGGAAATTTAATAGAAAAGAAATTAACCCAACTACCTTATATAAAATTTAATACTAAATTGTTATGACTATTTAAATCCAAAGAGACCAAAAGAAATACCTCCCGATTGATTATGAGGTTGATAAAAAATACCAACTTCATAGGATCTTTTTTTCCAATTTAAAGAAATTTTAGAATCTATAAATTTACCATAATTATTTGAATCGTTTGTTAAGTTCAAAATCCCAAAACTTTTGAGAATAACTGGTCCATATAATTGCTGATCATAAGAAATATTTAAGGTGAAGTCCTCATAATTATGATCAAACTTAAAAACACTTTCGCCACTATCAAATTTATAGAAAGGTAAAAGACTTATACGAGTGTAGTCAAAAGTTTTATTTTTAAAATTACCAAATATTAATTCTGGGCCTATCCCTATCCCAAAATATTCTTGATGATCTCCATTTTCATAGAAAGAATATGATGCTTCTAATCTTGTATCAAGACTTAAGCCTTTTGTGATTGGTTCAGGAATATACTTATATGAAATATCAATAAATTTCTTATTAGGATTTAGAATAATAATTGGAAATTTCTGGTCAAGAGAATAAAACAAATTACCCTTCAGGTTAGTTACAAGATTATTAGTACTTAAAGCCTCGGCTGTTATATTGGCCAAACCTAATGATAAAAATTCTGACTTTTTAATGCCATCAGTAACCCAAGTATTTTCTTTTTGCAATTTTGAACCATAACCAGAGTAAATTTCTGCTTGACCTAATGAACCATTCCAAACCCTCTCTCGATAAATTCCATAAAAACTTTTTTCCCATTCTGAATCTAATAAATCAATTTCTTTACTCAATTCAGATTTAAATCTAAATGCATCTGAAAATTTATTCAAATCAAGAGAATTTAAATTCTTTTCTATTTCTAAATCCCAATTTTTTATTGTGCCATTTATCTGGGATTTTAGAGCAAAATAATCTTCAAAACTTGAATTTCTCTTAACCCTATCTGAAGTTATTGATTCTCCCTTTTTTACAAAACTTTTTGTATGGCCTTTGAGTGAGCGTTGAATCAAAAATTGAGGTTCTAAATCAATCACAAAATCATCATTTATATCTATTGAGTTAATTCTCCTCCCGATAAAATATCCATCCTTATCTAAATTTTCATATCCAAAGTTCCATGTATTTGCAGGTTGAACATCTTTAAAATCAAAATTTCTACTACCTAACCAAAAGGGGATTGATACTTTTTCGTCAAGGATTAAATAATTTAATGAAGATTTAAATCTAAGTTTTTCATTAATAGGAAAAACTTCTAATGAATTTATTGCTAATTTTACTTGTTTTAATTCAAGTAAATCATTACTAAATATAGCCTTCTTACTTCTCCATTTATCGCCATCTATAGTCATTTTTTCTGTAAAAAACAACCAATTCTGTACATTATAAGGAGTATTTAAAACTTCCTTTTTTTTTAGATCAATTAAATTTTCTAACTTTTTAGAATCTGATAAACTGAAATTTGAAGATATGTCATCAAGCAAAGTATTGGTATTGATAACGCCCTTAACATTTAATAGATAACCTTTTTCACTAATAAAGCTGTATTCAAGTTCTGAAACTCTAAAGATTTGATCTCCTAATATGAATGTTATATTTCCTTTTGCTACAAATTTTTTATTTAATTTGTCATATATTAATTTATCAGCATTGAGGAGCTTGCCTCTGTAAGCAACAGATACATTGCCCTCTGCATAAATAACATCATTTATTTCGGACTGTGTATCCGATTGTATTGTTAACTGTTGTTGATTTTCTGCTCTAGCAATCAAGAGTGAATCTGTTCTTTTCTTTAAAAATTCCAAATAATCATTACTCTCATCAAAATCACTACACAAGGTATTATTACAAGAATTTGAAGTGATTTGTAAGATATTTGTATTTGAAAAATTTTTTAAATTCGTATTATTAATATTTTTATTAATTTTTGATAATTCAGCTGATTTTGATGGCTGAATGAAATTAATAAAAAGAAAAGATAAAAATATTATTTTTTTCGATATACCTATAATCAATTTTAAAATTTAATTAAAAATATTAATCTTGAGGACTTTCTAGATCTTTTCTGTTTGGGGTTCTAGTAGGATCACTTGCTAAAAATCCGAAAAGAAATATTCCTACAAAGAAAAAGACGATGGTGTAAACAGAAATTTTTAAAGCGAGCATGGAATTACTAGTGCTGAGAGATTTATATCCTATTAAATTTATAGTTAAACTATGGTTAATTGTTTACTTTTTGTATTTTTGGTAAATTTTGAAATACTTTCATGATTAATTAATCATCATGATCATCCCAAGGATCAGTAAGCTTTGCTGCTTTAGGACCAAAAGCAGTCCAAAGACCAAAACCGGTCAAAGCTAAAAGTAAAGCCAGAATTGTTACAGCTATAGAAACTGCAGGATCAGGAGCTGATGATAAAGTTTGCATCAATTTTGCTAAGTTTGTAAACAATTTATGTATGAGTTCTTATACAATAGCGAAATAATATTCGATTTTGTGAATTTAACATGGGTCAAAAAACAGCATTGGGAAGTCTTTTAAAAGCAATTGGCAATTCAGGTCAGGGAAAAGTTGTCCCTGGTTGGGGAGCAGTTCCTGTCATGACAGTAATTGGTCTACTACTTTTAGTTTTCTTGGTTATTCTTCTACAAATTTATAACCAATCCTTGCTACTACAAGGTTTCTCAGTAGATTGGAACGGAAACTAAATTTCAGAAATTTTTTCGAAAAGTTATTTGGTTAATTTGAAAATTGCCAAATAACTTTTTTAAGTTTTTGTTTTTATTTATTTAGTTATAGTTTGTATATATTCATAATTCTCAAAAAAGAGTTTTAGAAATAAACAATGAAAGAAATATTTTTAATTGGATTAGGAAATCCTGGGAAAAAATACTCAAAAAATAGACATAATATAGGTTTTTTACTGCTTGAAAATCTCTCGAAAAAATATAATTCAAATTTTTTACTAAAAGATAAGCTTAAAAGTTACTGTTCAGAATTTAAAATCAATGATTCTACTTTCAGATTATTTTTACCAAATACATTTATGAATAACAGTGGTGATGCTGTCCGAGCAATAGTTGATTGGTACAAAATTAATTTAGATCAGGTTTTCATAATAGTCGATGATAAAGATCTTCCCCTTGGAAAAATAAGATTTAGAAGAAAAGGAAGCTCAGGGGGACATAACGGGCTAAAAAGCATCATTGAACAATTACAGACACAAAACTTTAAAAGAATAAGAATTGGTATAGGGTCACCTCCACTAATAAAAGGAAAAAATAATTTCAATACCATTTCACATGTATTAGGAAATATTTCTGCAGAAGAGAAATTAATATTAGATAAAGTGTACAAGAAAGTAATCGAATCTATTGAAAAACTAAATAATAAAAAAGAAGATTATATAATTAACGAATTAAATTCTTTTGACAAAGACCAACTTTAAGAAATGCGTTCAAAGCCTGAAACTATAGCAAATGTAAGTGTTAAAGAATATTGCTTCTCAAAGAAGCAAATACAGGGGGTTGTGGAAGCTAGTCAATTTAAATGGACTTTTACATACTCCTTTAATAAAGGTCTTTTAAAAGTAAATCCACCTCTGGGAAGAGCATTAATTGAGGATGCCTTATTGAGATTTTTATTGAAAAAAGATTATGAACTTGAAACAGGGCAAGAATACAAGTTCACTATTTCTGCCAAGTTTTAAAATCTATATTTTGATTCAAAGTAAACTTCGTTTTGGAATAATCCTCTAAAATTATCAAAGCTGATATCGCATCAAGGTGTTTATTAAGGATAAAAACCTCTCTAGGCATTAAAAACTTCAGACCTCTAATTGGGAAAAGTTCAAAATATCTTGCTTTAGCCCTGAAGGTGGTATTTTTTTCCTCGAAAGTTATTATTTCTTTTTTAAAAAAATATAGTTTTTCTCTAATTTCACTACTGGTAGTACCATTGCCAATAATTATTTGTGATATATCCTCAGCGGCAATTAAATTTTTTACATAATTTTTAATTAACTCACTTTTAAGAATAATCGCTATATAAACTTTTTTTTCACTTATATCGGCTAATACTAAGCCGCATTTACTTTTCCCTGGATCAATAGTTATAACTCTGGGCATTTAAGATGCAATTTTTAAAATATTGATTTCAACGACTATGGGTTCAATCGTTTTACTATCTCTCAAAGATACTACTTCTAACTTAAACTTGACATTTTGATTCTCTTGAAGAAAGTCTCGAATTTTTTTTACAAAATTTCCATTTGTTTTGATTTCACTAACTTGTGATCCTTTTGACTTAATTTCATCCCTTGTTTCTCTGAGTAATGATTTAATTTTTGAATTTATTGATTTAAGATTTAAATCACTTTCTGCAAGAATTGAACTTGTAATAACATCCCCTTTTTTGACTATAAATTTATTCTCTAATAAATCAGGATAAACAAAAACATAATTATCACCTTTTAAAACATTTGTTGCGGATTTGATTAGTAAAATCCAGTTACCACCTTTAGCAGCTATGCTCTGAATTTTTGTTAAATCACTAGGTCTCCACAAAAGAATGTTATTTGCCTCTTTGTTAATTGGAATAACAATTTTCCTAACAAATTTATCAGCTTCGTTATAGATTTTTGTAAATTCAGGTTTTAGATTTGAGCTAGGGTTGATTTCAGCTATAAATAAAGTTTGTCCTCTTTTAATAACAATATTTCCTCTCCTAAACTCTTTAATATTATTTTTTAATTGATTTAACTCCTTTTCTTTTTGAATAATTTTACCTTCAAGTTCCTTTCGTTCTTCCTGTAGAGGGATTAAAGCCTTTTTACTTTCATCTAAAGTTTTTTGCAAAAAAGGAATATCAACAAACAGTCTTTGTCTAAATTCTTCACTTACTAAAATCAGTAACCCTATTGAAATTGAACTTATAAACCCTCCAGTGATGATAGTTATTATAGTGGCTGTTTTTTTCGGTCTTAATTTTAAGATGCTAAATCTTGCTTTACCAATCTTCGTTCCAAGAATATCACCAAATGGCGCTATTAATCCCCCTAGAAATATTAAAAAAACAATTAAAATCCAAGCCACAATTTTGCATATACTCAATACATCATAATTTATGATGAATCAATTAAATCTTTTTGCAAGAGCAATTGGATCGAAAACTGTGATCTTTTTTCTTTCAATATTAAGAAGCCCTGAATCCTTTAAATCTCCTAATAATCTTGTAATTGTTACTCTTGTAGAACCAATAGCTTCAGCAATTGCCTGATGTGAAAGCCTTAGATCTATCGTAATACCTTTTTCTCCTGCAACTCCAAAGTCTCTACAAAGGACCATTAAAAAACTTACTAAACGAGAAGACATATCTCTATGTGTAAGAGTTTCTATCATAGTTTCAGTTTGCAGGATCCTACTTGAAAGCCCCTGTAAAAGTAAAAGTCCTACTGATGCATCTTCCTCTATAGCTCTTAAAACAGAATTTGCTGGTGCTGTTATCATTTCAACTCTTGTGAATGCTATTGCATGGTAAAAACGATCGGATCTATGACCTGTCAAAAGAGATAAAACACCAAAGAGACTATTCTCTCTTAAAAGAGCAACAGTTATTTCTTCACCTGACTCATAAACTCTTGATAGTCTTACTGCTCCTCTTCTTATGAGATAAACCCTTTCAGCAGGATCTCCAGGGAAAAATATTGTTTTAGATCTCTCAACCATTTCTGTGCTTGCACCGTCTAGACCTTTAATTACTTCCATTAAAGTTCTATTGATTGGAAAACGTTCTCCAACTGAGTTAATTTTACTTTGTCCGGAATGTTGCGAACTAAAGCGGTTGAATCCTCGGGAAACAGGTATCATAAATATCTTGACTATTAAAAAATTTAAGAAGACACCCTAAAATATCTTGTATCAACAGTAACAATTTTCAATTCTTATCAGAATATCAAGAAGCCTTTTTCACTCAGTTTCAAATTGCTTAACCCTTTTTTAAGTAAAATTACACTATATGCAGTGTCAATACATTCTAATTATACTGCATGTAGAAAGAATTTAAATAATGGTAATTAGTTCATCTCATATTTATTCCAAAAGAAATCTTGATGTTGTAAAAACAAATACTGCTAACAAAATTAACGTAAAAAAATTTTCACAAAACGGGCAAATTCAAATCTATCAATCTTCATATAGAGGTAGCTACACTTCTATAATAAGAGACTCTTTAAGAAATGCTGCTCTTGGCAGGAGAGTACTACTAGTACAATTTATGAAAGGAGGGGTTAAGCAAGGAGTTGATAATGCAGTAAAGCTATGCGGTAATTTAACGTGGGTAAGATCATCACATTCCTTTGATCAATATAATTCTGAAGCAATTGAAAATGATAAAAATTTAAAAAAATCTATTTATGAATCTACTAATGAATTATGGAATTTTTGTAAAAGAGAACTACAGTCTGGAGAGAAGGATCAAATCATACTTGATGAAATTTTTTTAGCTATTGAAATGAAAATTATCGAAAAAGATGATTTGATTTCAACACTTGAAAACCGATTTATATCAGGAGATGTAATCCTTACTGGTACAGATATTCCTAAAGATTTATTATTAATGGCTAATCAAATTACTGAACTTCGCTCATAAAACAATGCTAAAAAATGATCTCTGGATAAATCAAAAAGCTTCGGAAGGTATGATTAAACCCTTTCAACCAAATTTGGTGAGACATCTTAACCCTGACAATAAACAAAAGCCAGTTTTGAGCTATGGTTGTTCCTCTTATGGCTATGATTTAAGACTTTCATCAAAAGAATTTCTAATTTTCAGACATATCCCTGGGACTGTAATGAACCCTAAAAAGTTTAATCCTGATAATTTAGAGAAAACTGCTCTTCACCATGATAAAGATGGAGATTTTTTTATTCTCCCTGCTCACTCCTATGGTTTAGGAGTTGCTTTAGAAAAGATGAAAGTGCCAGAAAATATTACTGTTATCTGTATAGGTAAAAGTACATACGCAAGGCTTGGAATTATTGTTAATACAACGCCCGCAGAGGCAGGGTGGGAAGGTCATCTAACTTTAGAGTTTAGTAATAGTTCAGGTGCAGATTGCAGAATTTATGCTGAAGAGGGTATTTGCCAACTACTCTTTTTTGAAGGTGATCCGTGCTCTACAACCTATGAAGATAGAAAAGGTAAATATCAAAACCAACCAGAAAAAGTAACTCTTGCAAAAATCTAAAATGAGTAAAGTCGAACTAATTTCGCTAACTCCCGATGCAGAAAAAACAATGGCTTACATTGCAAGAGTTAGTAATCCAAAAAATCAGGAAAATGAAGACTATTCGAAATTATTGAGTTATTGCATTAAAAATGAACATTGGAGTGTTTTTGAACAGTCATTTATGACCTTGCAAATAGAAACTAACAGAGGAATTGCTGCCCAAATTTTAAGACATAGATCATTTACTTTCCAGGAATTTTCACAGAGATATGCAGATAGTTCTCAATTGGGTAATATTCCTTTACCAGAGTTAAGGCGTCAAGATTTTAAAAACAGGCAAAATTCAATTCCTGATCTCCCTGATGAGTTAAAAAAAAGATTTAATGAAAAAATTGGTTTACACTTTAAGGCTGCTTCAGAATTGTATGAAGATTTACTTGCTGAAGGGGTAGCCAAAGAATGTGCAAGATTTGTTTTACCATTAGCAACTCCAACAAGAATCTATATGTCTGGATCCTGCAGATCTTGGATACATTACATTCATTTAAGATCAGCTCACGGTACCCAAAAAGAACACAAGTCTATCGCCAAAAATTGCAAGTCGATTTTCAAACAATGCTTTCCAATTGTATCCAAGTCTCTAGAGTGGTAAAAATTATCCATGACTACGAGGACTAACCTCATTTTTTTTATTTTCCTGAATTATTGAAAATTGAGCATTAATAATTTCCTTGTAGGGATTCTCTTCTTTTTCTAAATTATTAATAGATTCTCTTATTTTTATTTCATCTTGTTTACCAATAAAAGTAGATATTAGATTACCCTTTTTATCAAAAAGATTAACTTGAGGAATTCCGTTTACTCCAAACTTATCGATATAATTGCCCCATTTTTGATTATCAACATTTAAAAAAACAAAATTTATATCTTCTTCGTATTCATTTTTAAGAGAGGAAACTTGTGGTGCCATTTCTTTGCAAACTTCACACCACTCTGCATAAAATTCCAGAAATGTAGGTTTATTATTTGTAAAAGCTATTTCAGGGTTAACAGATAATTCTCCAAAATTTTTTAGAAGATAAGTTGATTTAAAAAATAGATTTTTAAACAAAAGGATAGAAATAATGACAAAAGAAATAATCAAAACAAGCATTATTTTAAAATTTGTATTTAGAATTTGCTCTCGACTTTCAGATTGCACTATTAAGAAAACACTAACTTAAAATATTCTAAATAAGTTGAACAAATAAAGAGAATTGAAATCTATAAGCTTTTAATCAACTGATAAAATAAAGGAATGAATAGTTATCAAAAATTTCTTTGATTACCAAAATCTAATTATGCAATCAATCTTTGGAACTGATGGAATAAGAGGAAGATTTAATGAAGAGATAACTTATTCTCTAGCCTACAAAATAGGTTATGCTTTAGGCTCCTCTTTAGAGAAGAAAAATCCAATATTAATTGGAAGAGATACAAGAATTAGTGGGGATATTCTGCTTCAGGGAGTAACACAAGGTATAAATGAAAGTGGCAAAAAATTTATAAATCTTGGAATCTGTCCAACCCCAGCTATACCTTTTTTAATCAAACAAGAGAACCTGAGCAGTGGTGTCATGATATCTGCAAGTCACAATCCGCCAGAATATAATGGCATAAAAATTTTTGATCATAATGGTCAAAAAATTACTAAAAATTTTGAGAGTAAAATTCAAAAAATAATTGAAGAGTCAAAACAAAATATATCAATTCCTACAAAAGTGGTTTCCCTAAAAAAAAATAAAGATTTTATGGATACTTATATTAAAAGCCTAATCCAAACAATGGGTGGAGAAAGTTTAAGCGGGTTGAGAATAATATTAGATACATGCTATGGATCAGCGACAACTTGCGCAAAAAAAATTTTTCAGTCTCTTGGTGCTGATGTAAATGTTATCAACAACTCTAAAAATGGTTTAAAAATTAATTTGAATTGTGGTTCTACTTACCTCGAACCATTAAAAAAAGCATTAAAAGAGACTTCTGCAGATATGGGATTCAGCTTCGATGGAGATGCCGATAGAGTAATTGGAATCGATTCAGAAGGAAATGTGCTAGATGGAGATCATATTCTTTTTCTTTGGGGGAGAGAACTTATGGAACAAAAAATTCTCACTAATAATTTACTAATATCAACGCAAATGGCAAACTTAGGTTTTGAAAAGTCCTGGAAGAAAATTGGAGGAATTTTATATAGAACTGATGTAGGAGATAAATATGTTCATGACGCAATTAAGAAAAAAAGAGCTGTATTAGGTGGTGAGCAGTCAGGTCATATACTTTCAAAAATTAATAACTTTTCTGGTGATGGGATATTAACTGCACTTCAAATTTCTAAATACTGTAAAAAGAAAAATATTAATTTAAATGATTGGCTTAAAAGTAGTTTCGAAGCTTTTCCTCAAAAACTAACTAATATTAAATTAGATTATAATATTAATAAATTAAATCCAAAAAACAAAATCTTAATTGATGAATCTATAAAAAATTTTCAGACAATATATTCGGATAATTGTAGAGTTTATATAAGGCCTAGCGGTACAGAACCTGTAATCAGAGTTCTAGTTGAGGCCGAAAATCATAAGGAAGTTCACTCTTTATCAAGCGAAATAACAAACAAACTCTTTTTAGAAATTGATAAAATAACAAATTAATGAAGAATTAAATTTTTATATAAATTTTTTCATAAATATTAAGTTGATTAACCATCACATACTTTTCCCTATTAGTTTTAACTTTATTTGGATTAAAGCTTTCTGAAAAATTAAAATCTTTTTTTTCTAATGTTTTAAAATGAAAATTATTTGATATAGTGCACTCCATATAATCAAATAAATCCTTTACATCTGTTTTTATAAAAATTAGGGTGCCTTTTTGCAATGAATTTGAGAGGATATTAATAAATCCTGGCTGAATTACACGCCTTTTGAAATGCCTCTTTTTAAACCAAGGATCAGGGAAATTAAAAGAAATACTTTTTAGATTTCTGATAATAAATTTATTTTGGACATTATTCAAAATATTATTAGCATTACCAAATATAAAATATAGATTTTTGATTTCTCGTTCAATTACTTTTAATTTAGCATTTTTAACTAATTTCTCGCGGATTTCAATTCCTAAATAATTCCAATTAGTATTATCTAAAGCTAAATCAAACAGAAACTCACCAGCAGCACAGCCTATATCCAAATGAAGATTCGATTTAGAATCATCAAACATTTCGCTCAAAGAGGGTATTCTCTCAATTTGATTGAAATTACTACTAAGGGGATTAACATGCTGTCTCATATAATTATCATTATATTCCTAGGCAATAATATAAGGATGCATAATATTCATAACTATGACAATAGTAAGTTCAAAAGTTGGAGTTTGATGTTTAATTATTATGTGTTTAAAAAGAAAAAGTTTTGAACGTTTTTAATCAACTTTCTATTTGGGTATCCTTCCAACTTTCAATAATTTTCCTGATTGGTATTCCTGTTACTCTATCCTTCTGGTCAATTAAAAAAAGAAATAAAGCAGTTATTAAACTTCTATCAATTTATTGGAAAGTATCACTTTTATTTTTCATAAGCCTTTTACTTTTAATAGGAAAGTATAATCATGCTCTTGTGATAACAAATATTTCATTATTATTAATGACAGTTTCAATTTGGTTTTGGAACGATATTAATGATGAATTAAGAGAATATGATTTTTCTTACTCTCTTACCACCACGACAAAAATATGGAGATGGACGATAACTTTTATATCTCTCAATTTCTTTATTCAGAGTTTACAAAACTTCAACTGCTTTTCTTTTATTAATTCTGATGCGTGTGCGATATGGCTTCAGCCCTCTTCAAATTTATTTATTACTATAAAAAATCTATTTAATTTTTTCTTTGGAGCTAACTTTACCCAGCCGATATCAAAATTCCTAGGATTATTTTTATTAATAATCTATGTTTTAGGCCTTATACAATGGTCAATAATCAAATTACCTAAAAATGGAAGAAACTCATGCTTCTCAGAAAATGGCAAAAATTGATTTAATAAATAGCCTTGAAAAAATAAGTTCAAATATACCTGATAGGATACTTAAATTAGAGGGGTATATTCTAAAAGAAAATCAAAAAGAACAATTAGAAATACTTATTTTCAGAGGTTACAGCAGCTCAACAACTCATCCAATTGAAATAGATTCAGAAAAAAAAGTAATAACTCTTTCTTATACAATTACAAACTTAAAACTTTATAAAGCACCGTTAACAGAACCCGAAAAAAATTTTATAAGAGGAAATCAAAACTCAGTTTTCTTTTTGGATCAAAAAAACTGGATTTAAATAAATTCGAGATTGATAATATTAGAACATCTTTTGCATAATTTTGTATTTTGGATTCCGTTAAAAGTTTCTTTTTGATAATGCCAACATCTATCACATTTTTGACCTTGAGCTTTATTTATTTGAATTTTACCAAGTGCATTATTTTCAATAATCAGAGAATTCTCAACCAAATCGGATACCACCTCGAAGTTTGATACTATAAGCCAATCCCTAAATAAATCTACATCTTTATTACCAAATTCTTTTAGCCAAGTAAGTGAATCTTTTAAAGCTTTATCTTCCGGTAAATAGTTAACTTCAGTTTCCAAAGCTGCTCCAATTATTTGTTTGTTCCTACATCCTTCTATAGCCTTGTTAATTTCAACTCTCAAATTTCTCAAATTTGCAATGTGCTCATTAAGTATTTG
The DNA here is from genome assembly GCA_000634195.1 of Prochlorococcus sp. scB243_495D8. Lineage (GTDB taxonomy): Bacteria > Cyanobacteriota > Cyanobacteriia > PCC-6307 > Cyanobiaceae > Prochlorococcus_A. The sequence continues at coordinate 97,365 of JFLT01000015.1, read as the reverse complement.
ATTTTTCCATGACTGCGAAAATATTGGCCATCCTCTTTGGAAGACTGATTTTTCTTCAGTTGGATACGGAATATTTTGCCAAATATCTTCAGCCATATGACAAAGAACTGGAGAAATAAGTACGGCTAAATTTTCAACAATTTTTGACATAACGAACTGACAAGATCTTCTCCTAAATTGTGATTTAGAACTTACATATAATCTATCCTTCGCAATATCCAAATAAAAATTTGATAGATCTACAACGCAAAAACTCTGCAAAATTTGGAAAAATTTTGAAAATTCATAATTTTCATACGCATTTGATATTTGATCTGTAACCTCAACTAATCTTCCTAACATCCATTGATCTAATAGGGGCAATTGATCAATTTCAAAATTATCAATTTTAGGATCATAATCATGAATATTACCTAGAAGATATCTTGCAGTATTTCGAACTTTTCTGTAAACATCTGAAAGTTGCTTAAGTATATTTGAACCAATTGGAACATCTACTGAATAATCTACAGAACTTACCCATAGCCTTAAAACATCAGCACCATAAGCAGGATCAGTTTTTTTATTATTACCTCCATTAATGATTATATTTGGATCAACAACATTCCCTAAAGATTTGCTCATTTTTCTTCCATTTTCATCAAGTGCAAAACCATGAGTTAAAACTTTCTTATATGGAGGTTTATTATTGACTGCAACAGATGTTAGCAAAGAAGACTGAAACCATCCTCGATGTTGATCTGAGCCCTCTAAATAAAGATCTGCTGGATACTTTAATTCACTTCTTAGCTCACATACTGCGGCCCAGCTAGATCCCGAATCGAACCAAACATCCATTGTATCTGTTCCTTTTTTCCATAGATCAGATTCTTTTGCATAATTTTCTGGCAAAAGATTCTTAACATCCCAATCCCACCAAATATCTGCTCCATGTTCACTAAAAAGTTTTTGAATATGATTAATTATCTCTTTGTTAAGGAGAATGTCATTACCATTTTTTTTATAAAAAACTGGAATAGGGACTCCCCATGATCTTTGTCTAGAAATACACCAATCTCCTCTACCAACAACCATAGAATAAATTCTTTTCTTTCCAGTCTCTGGCATCCATTCAACATCTTCGATTGCCTTTAATGCAGATGATCTAAAGCCATTTACAGATGCAAACCATTGTTCTGTTGCCCTAAAAATAGTTGGTTTTTTGGTTCTCCAATCATACGGATATCTATGCTTATAATTTTCTTGTAATAGAAGCAAATTATTTCCTTTTAAATGTTCAATAATTAAATCATTTGCATCTTTCAGGACATTTGATCCTTTGAATTGACCAGAATATTCATTTAAGTTACCTTTTTCATCTACAACACATGTTATTGGTAAATCATATTTTTGACCCACATTAAAATCATCTATCCCATGACCGGGCGCAGTATGAACAATTCCAGTTCCTGATTCTGTAGTAATATAATCTCCCCCTATTACAATTCTGCAATTTTTATTCTTAGAGGGATGTTGATATTCAATATTTTCCAATTTGGAGCCTTTAACCTCTAAAAGAACCTTGAAATCTTTATTAAATTTCTTACTTATTTCAGAATATAAATCCTCAGCAAAAAGGTAAATTTTCTTCTCTTCATCGATAGCAAAAACATACTTTATCCTTGGATTTACTGCAACTGCTTCATTTGCAGGTATGGTCCAAGGAGTAGTGGTCCAAATAGTAATGTAAGCATTATTTTGAAAAAAATCTTTTTTGATATTAAGATTTTCTTGGATGAAATTTAATAGAATTTCCTCAGGTATTTTAGTGATTTTTAATGAAACATAAATACTTTTTGAATAATGTTCATCAGGGTATTCTAATTCTGCTTCTGCAAGTGCAGTCCTCGAACTTGGGCTCCAATGCACAGGTTTGAGACCTCGATATATGTAGCCATTTAAAAACATTTTCCCAAATACTCCAATCTGAGCAGATTCATAACTTTTCTTAAGAGTTAAGTAAGGGTTATTCCAATCTCCCCATATGCCCCACCTTTTAAAACCCTCCTTCTGATTATTAATTTGGATATGGGCATAATCTGTTGCTTTTTTTCTTAAATTCAGAGTGTCAAGATTCTTTCTTTCATCAGATTTTAAATTCTGAAGAACTTTTAATTCAATAGGTAATCCATGACAGTCCCAACCAGGTACGAAATGAACCCTAAATCCTCTTAAGGTTTTGTACTTATTTATTATGTCTTTTAAAACTTTATTAAGGGCATGACCCATATGAAGAGCTCCATTTGCATAAGGAGGGCCATCATGTAATGTAAATATTTCGCCTGAATTGCTTGAACCTAATTGGAAATCAATATCATTGTTAGCCCAAAAATTCTGAATCTCAGGTTCTCTTACAACTGAGTTAGCGCGCATTGAGAAGTCGGTTTTTAATAAATTTAAAGTTTCTTTATAAGAAAAGTCTGATTTTTGTTCTTTGCTATTTTGAGATTTCATTCGACGATATAAGAAATATTGGTGATCAAAAGAATTATTTAAATAAATCTAATACATTATATTGTTTATTAATTGACCTGTAGTTTTTTGGAGATGTTTCAAATAACCAATTTATGTGATTTCAGACTTTTATATTATCATTTTTATCATTTCTTACCCACTTTTTTTGGGTGGTATTTTTATTATTACTACCAAAATTAAAAAAATTTGAAGGTTTCGTGAAATCAACTATTACCATATTTATAGATTCTAATATTTTCAAAAAGTTATTTTTAAATTCCAAAAAGGTAATTAATTTTTTCTTTTCATTATCTGTCAATTGGTACCACCTAGCTAAAAAAAGCTCTACGAGATAAAAAATAACTAGTACTGTTAAAAAAAGGAAAATTACAAAAAATGATTCATCTAGAGTTTTATTTTTGATTATTAATATAGAACCTATTAATAAATTTAGAAAAGCTTTTATTAAGTCTTTTGGTTTACCTAGCTCAAGATAAATTATCGGTACAGTCAGAAAAATGGTCCCAACTAAAACATAAAAAGTTCCCAAATAAAATATCAAATTATTCATTAAATTAGCTGACTAATCAAATTATAAGAGTTGATATCAATAAACAAACTATCTATCTGAATTTCCTTAAGTGCGGTCGGGGAGACTTGAACTCCCACACCCGAAGATACGAGTACCTAAAACTCGCGCGTCTACCAATTCCGCCACGACCGCTTAAATAAAATAATAATTGAAAGAGGTTTATTTTAAAAATTTTTTTTCTTAAGATGATTAATTTGACATATTAAAATTAAATTAAAAATCTCTTAAAAGAAATTTTTTATGTTTAAGCATGCAATCATCTTAAAATATTAGTTATATTATTTGAAGAATAAAAGAAACGATTTCAAACTTAACCAGTAAAAATACAACTGAAAATACTAATTCTTCAAAAACATTTAATTGGCAAAAAGAGATTAAAAATTACGTAGATCCGCCAAGTTTTTGGAATCCAACATTAGGTTTATTTTTTGGCGGTTATTTTCTAGCTTTTCTTAGCATATGGCAATGGTATAGAGGTGTTTGGCCTTTGCCTCTACTTGTAGCCACTGCTTTTTTAGCTTTACATATTGAAGGTACTGTTATTCATGATGCCTGTCATAAAGCTGCACATCCAGTTCCTTGGATAAATCAAGCAATGGGCCATGGCTCAGCTATTTTATTAGGATTTAGCTTCCCAGTTTTTACGAGAGTACATTTACAACATCATATTCACGTAAATCATCCCAAAAATGACCCAGATCATATTGTCAGTACTTTTGGTCCAATTTGGCTAATTGCTCCAAGATTTTTTTATCATGAGGTATTTTTCTTTCAAAGAAAACTTTGGCGAAGATATGAATTACTACAATGGGGAATTGAAAGATCCATATTCATAACGATTATCTTGGCAGGTTTGAAATTTGACTTTATAAATTTAATTTATAATTTATGGTTCGGCCCAGCATTAATGGTAGGAGTAACTTTAGGAATATTTTTTGATTATTTACCTCATAGACCATTTCGATCAAGAAATAAATGGATAAATTCTCGAGTTTATCCAAGCAAATTTATGAATTTATTAATAATGGGACAAAATTACCATCTCATTCATCATCTATGGCCTTCGATTCCTTGGTTTGAATACAAAATAGCTTATGAAAAAACTAAGCCTTTATTGGATAAAAAAGGCTCCCCTCAAAGGGTTGGTATATTTGAAAGTAAAGAAGACATTTTTAACTTTATTTATGATTTATTAATAGGTGTAAGGAGTCATAGCAAAAAGAGGGGAAAAATAAGAAAAATCATAAATTTATATCCAAGCTTTAAAATAAAAAAATTTTTATTAAAGCTAGTCAACAAAACATTTATTGGAAGCAACTAACTTACTCATTCATTAATAATTTTTGGTACTTTAAAATATTTATCTTCTCTCGATGGACCCAATTCTAAGAGTTCTTCATTGCAATCCGAATTTTTCTTTTCGTCTTTTCTAAATACATTTACAACCTCTATAGCTCTCGTTGTACAGGGGACATCATCTGTATCAATTTTTTCAAGTTGTTTTATATAATCCAATATCTTTTCTAATTGCTGTGCATGATTATTAATTTCATTCTCGTTCAGTTCTAATCTCGCTAAATGAGCAACTTTTTTTACTTCCTCTTTAGTTATTTTTGTCATACATTTAATATCTTTCTTATTAAATAATAGTTTATTAAGAATAAATTATTTAAATATCCTTTGAATTTCAAATAATTTAAAAAAATAATCACATCTTTTTGAAAATCAATATCAATTAATAGCCTTAATTATTTTTCTCAGCTAAATATGTTATTAGATAGATATTGAAAAATAGAAGAAGAATTGTTTCCAAAAAATTTTTTTTATCGGCACTCTAAACTTGTTGCTCCTGATTTAATAGGCTGTTACCTCATAAAAAAAAATAATGAGATAGATCAAGTTAAAGGGGTCATTGTTGAAACTGAAGCTTATTCACAGGAAGAAGAGGCCTGTCATGGCTACCGCAAAATGACTGAATCAAACAAATCATTATTTGGCAAACCTGGCACATTTTATATTTACAAATCTTATGGCATTCATCATTGTTTAAACATAGTTACTGATAAAGAAAATTTTGCGAGTGGTGTTTTGATAAGATCAGTTTTTATCTCTAATAAGAATGAAAGATTAGCTTCTGGACCTGGCCTAGTAACAAAAACATTCAGTATAGACATTTCATTTAACTCACTTGAAGTTCTTAATAAAAAATCTTTATGGATTTCTCCACGAGACTCCACTCTGGAAGAAAAAGATCTTATTCAGACTACGAGAATTGGCATATCAAAAGCAAAAAATATAAAATGGCGTTGGTATCTCAAAAATAGTAGGAGTGTAAGTAAAAGATTAAAAGGTGACAGAACACCTAAATTTCAATAATCATTTATCTTTTTAAGCGTAATGCAAATTTGGCCTCATAAACATATACACACACTCGCTAATTTTTCAATTAAAGATTATGAGTCAGTATTTGAATTAGCTAATAGATTTGATGCACTAAAGAATGCAGGAACAAAAAAGATCCCGGCCTTACAAGGGACTTTGGTAACGTCTTTATTTTTTGAAGCTAGTACAAGAACAAAAAATAGTTTTGAGCTTGCAGCAAAAAGACTTTCTGCTGATGTCCAAACGTTCGCGCCATCCTCAAGCTCTTTAACAAAAGGCGAAACAATAATTGATACGGCCATAACTTATTCTGCTATGGGGGCAGATACATTAGTTATCAGACATTCATCAAGTTACATAACCTTTGAGATCGCAAAAAAACTTGATGCAATAAATGCCAAGACTTCGGTTCTTAATGCAGGAGATGGATTACATAGTCACCCCAGCCAAGGATTGCTTGACATCTATACATTGATAAAATTCTTTTCCCAAAAAACACTGAATCCAGAGGTTTTAAATTCCAAAAAAATTTTAATAATTGGCGACGTTAATCATTCAAGGGTTGCTAGGTCAAATCTTTGGGCTTTGAGTGCATTCGGCGCCGATATAATCTTATGTGGTCCTAAGACATTAATACCTAATGAATTTATCAATTTTTTAAAAACCCCTGCGCCAAATCAAACAAAAGATCCTGTTGAATCAAGAGGTTCTATAACAATTTCAAGATCATTGGAAGAATCAATAAAAATTGCAGATGCCATTATTGTTTTAAGACTCCAGAAAGAGAGAATGATGGAAAATTTACTAAGTAGCATTGATTCATATAGTTTGGATTATGGCTTAACCCCAGAGAAATTATCTTTAAATAAAAAAGAGATTCCAATTCTACATCCCGGTCCCATTAACAGAGATATTGAAATTAGCAGCAAAGTGGTAGATCAATATCCTAATTGCTTAATTAATAATCAAGTTGCAAATGGTATCCCTATAAGAATGGCTTTGCTTTATCTATTACAGAAACACAACAAGTAAATTTATAGCAACTTAAGACTTTCTGTAAAGAAACCATAAAATAATCCTAATCTTAAAGAATCTAATAAAAGTACTAAAAATTTCTTTTTCCTTTCAAATCTAAAATTTCTTCTCAAAACTATTAAAAACTCAATAAAAACTACTGATAAAAAAGCGGCTACAGGATCCATGAGTTCCACAACAGCACTTACCATACCAAGAGAACTTCCAAAAAAGTATCCGATTAAAAGTGTAATCAATGATATTGAATATCTTCGCCATGGATTATTAGCCCAAATACTTATTGTCTGAATATTTTCCACAATTTTTAGCTGAAATTTTGTCTTTTGAGGTTTAACAACCATTTTGGATCAAACTAAGCCGCTTCTGAGTTTGATTGAATTTTAGTATTTCCCTCTATTAATTCAAGTAATGCTTCAAACTGAGCCATTAACCCTCTTAATTCGCCTGACTCAGGAAAAAGGTCATCATCTTTTATTCCTAAATGCATTTCTCTGAGCTCTTGCCTTAAATAGCGTATGTGACTAATGACTTGCTCTCTTTTGGTTAGCGACATGATATAAAATTTTAAATACATTTTAAGAAAGAATATTTTTGAAAAGTAGAGTTTGCATATTTATGACTGAGAATGAAGATAAATGACCTAACAACAATTTAAAAAGATCATGAAAATTGAAAATTATCATATCCTTTAAAATATATACTTAATTCTTATATCAATTTTAAATAATTACTTGAGGCTTTATTATTAGATTATATTGACTCTACTCAATATGAAATTCATTTCTGAAAATAAAATAAGTGAGGAACTAGTAAATTCTTTTGATGAAGAAATGACCTTTGAGCTCGCTAAAAGGCTAGAGGAAGATAATTATAATTCTCCATTTGATGGTTTAAAAGACTGGCACTTACTGAGGGCTCTTGCAATCAATAGGCCTGAATTAACGACTAATTATACCCATCTCCTCGATCAGGAACCTTTCGATGAAAACTAAAAATAAGGACTCAAAAATAAAGGTTCTTTTATTAATAACTGGAAGTATTGCAGCTGTAAGAATTCCATTATTAGTTAGCCAATTAGCGAAAGAAAATTATGAAATAAGATGCGTTTTATCAAAAAATGCAGAAAAATTAATAAAACCGCTTTCTCTTTCTATTTTAAGTAGAAACCCGTGCATTTTAGAAAATGATCAATGGTCTGATGGTCAATCAAAACCTCTTCACATAGAACTTAGTAATTGGGCTGATATTTTAATCATCGCCCCTTTAACAGCGACAACATTAGCAAAATGGGTAACTGGAAATGCAGAGGGATTGATCCCAAGCATCTTAATAGCAAATATAAAGCCCATTATTGTTGCACCAGCAATGAATACACAAATGTGGCTAAATAAAGCTGTCCAAAAAAATTATGAGAATTTACAGAATTACGAAAATGTTTTGTCTTTGCAACCTAGTGAAGGCCTCTTAGCATGTGATGCTATTGGCATCGGTAAGATACCTCCTAATGATCTAATCCAATTAGCTCTTGAATTTATAGCTTCACATAAAAAAAATGAATATCGCAAAGATTTACTTAATAAAGAAATTTTAATAACTGGAGGGTGTACCTCAGAAAAAATTGACGCGGCAAGACATATTACTAACAAAAGTTCTGGAGCTATGGGCCTACTTCTCTCTCAAGTAGCGAGGTTCAGGGGAGCACAAGTAAAATATGTTCATGGTCCTCTGAAAATCGATAAGAATCTTACTGATGGAATAAAAAGATATGAAGTTGAAACTAGTGTTGATTTAATTAGAGCACTTAATGATGAAATATCAAATTGCGATTATTTTTTCATGAATGCAGCAGTATCTGATTTCAAAATAACCTCTGATACTTCAGCTAAAATTCCAAAAAATCAAATTAATGCTCATTTGAATAAAAACTTTGAGCTAGTCCCAGATATTTTAAAAACAATTAGTAAATCAAAAAAAGATAACCAAGTTTTTGTAGGCTTTTGTGCTTTTACAGGATCTATAGAAGAAGCACGAATGACAATTAAAGAAAAGATTATCCAAAAGGGTTGTGATTATCTATTCGCAAATCCAATTGATCTTGAAGGCCAAGGATTTGGCTTTTTAGCACAAAATGAAGGTTGGTTATTCGATACTAATAATATGGAACACTACATTAACAAAACATCAAAAATTGATTTAGCAAATAAATTAATAACCCAAATTATTTCATTAAAAAAATAAAAAAAAATTTTTTAATTTGTATTTTTTTGTAATCTTAATCATTAAAAATAGTGTGATAGCTTAAAATAATTCCAGTTTTTTAAAATCTAAAAAGCTACGGGTTGTTTCGAGGATTTAATAGTCCTATCTTTTATGGTCCTTTCCCTTGTAATATCCGTACTGAACTTATTAGATGACCTTTAATCTATCGTCACAGAACTTTACTGCAACTTTAATTATGAGAATTCGTTCTTTCTTAGCTTTTGTTATTTCAATTTGTATAACTTTTGCTTTCGTACCTGTTAAAACATTTGCTTTTTCTGAAAGAGGAAATGCACAATTTACAGATGTTGTTAACACAGGAAAAGCTAATGATTGCCCTACATTAGACTCATCTCTTGTCGGATCAATATCTTTAGGGAATGGAGATAGCCTTAAAGGAATATGCATGCATCCAACAGAAGTTTATGTAAAAGTGCCAGGGACAAAACGAAAAGCTGCAGAATTTGTTTCTACAAAAATTATTAGTCCTAGAAATAACACCACTGTGACAGAAGTTTATGGAGATATAGATTCAGGAACTTTCACTGAAAAAGGTGGTATTGATTTTCAACTTATTACTGTATTAACTCCTGGTGGTTTAGAGGTGCCATTTGCATTCTCAGCAAAAGATCTTACAGCTGATTTACCTTCATCAATTGAGCCAGGCACTGAGGTTAGTGGTTCAACATTTACACCTAACTACAGAACTGGTGATTTTCTAGATCCTAAGGCAAGAGCTAAAAATACTGGTGTTGAATATGCTCAAGGTTTAGTTGCATTAGGAGGCGATGACGAAGAACTTGCAAAAGAAAATATTAAAGTTGATGTGAACGGTACTGGCGTTATTACTCTTTCAATCAACAATGTAGATTCTGACACAGACGAATTTGCTGGTACTTTTGAAGCAATCCAACCTTCAGATACAGACATGGGTTCAAAGGATCCACTTGATGTAAAAATAATTGGGGAGCTTTACGGAAGAAAGGCATAAATCCTAATCAAGAGAAAAAGGGGGGTAAACCCCCCTTTTTTTTTCAAAATTTTTCTTTATCAATTTTAAAAATGGAATTACAACAAAAAACTAAAACAGATACTGATGGACTAATACCGCCATATGGAGGGGAACTAAAAAATTTAATTATCAAAGATAAAAACCTTAAGAATGATCTTATTTCTAAAGCTACTTATGAGTTTGAATGTAGTGAGAGAAATGCATGCGATGTAGAACTTTTGATGGTTGGAGCTTTTTCTCCATTGGAAGGTTTTATGGATGAAAATAACTACAATTCGGTCATTAAAAATAATAGAAATACAAGCGGGTTGCTTTTTGGCTTGCCTATTGTATTTGATTCAAATAATGAAAAATTAAAAACTGGAGATACAATATTACTTACCTATAAAAAACAAAAAATAGCAGTTTTAGAAGTTAGCTCTAAATGGGAGCCTGACAAATCCTTAGAAGCTGAACTTTGTTATGGTACTAATTCCTTAGATCATCCTGCTGTTAAGATGATTTTTAACGAGAGAGGTAGATTTTATATAGGAGGAAGAGTTTATGGTTTCGAACTACCAATTAGAGAATTCCCCTGCAAAACCCCTGAAGAAGTTAGATCTTCACTGCCATCTAATCATGATGTAGTTGCATTTCAATGCAGAAATCCAATTCATAGAGCACATTATGAATTATTTACTAATGCCTTACTTTCAGATAATGTCTCCTCTAACGCAGTTGTTTTAGTTCATCCAACTTGTGGACCAACTCAACAAGATGATATTCCTGGAAAAGTTAGATATTTGACCTACAAAGAATTAGAAGAGGAAATATCTAATGAGAGAATAAAATGGGCTTTTTTACCTTATTCAATGCATATGGCAGGTCCAAGAGAAGCCCTTCAACATATGATAATAAGAAGAAATTATGGCTGCACCCACTTTATTATTGGTAGAGATATGGCTGGTTGTAAGTCGTCGTCAACTGGTGAAGATTTTTATGGGCCATATGATGCCCAGAATTTTGCGAATAAGTGTGCAGATGAATTGATGATGCAAACTGTTCCTTCAAAAAATTTAGTATATACGAAGGAAAAAGGATATATAACAGCTGAAGAAGCCAAAGAATTTAATTATGAAATTATGAAACTTAGTGGTACGGAATTTAGAAAGAAATTGAGGAATGGCGAACCAATTCCTGAATGGTTTGCATTCAAAAGTGTAGTAGATGTTCTAAGAAGCTCTTAATATTGTTTTATTATTAGTATTATAGATCTATTAAAGATTTTTTATCGTGAACAAACGTTGGAGAAACGTAGGACTTTATGTCCTAGCTGTCATTACTGTAATTTTCATTGGTACTTCAGTTTTTGATAAACCTAGTACTGAAAGTTCTACAAAGACCTTGAGATATAGTGATTTTATAGAGGCAGTTCAAGATAAAGAAATCAGTAGAGTCTTAATATCTCCAGATAATGCTACAGCTCAAGTTGTTGAAAATGATGGGAGCAGGTCTGAGGTTAATTTAGCCCCTGACAAAGATTTATTAAAAATTCTGACTGAGAATAATGTAGATATCGCTGTAACTCCTACAAAATTAGCCAACCCATGGCAACAAGCCATAAGTAGCTTAATTTTCCCAGTACTTTTAATTGGAGGCTTATTTTTTCTTTTCAGAAGATCCCAAAGTGGTAATGCTGGAGGTGGTAATCCTGCCATGAGTTTTGGCAAGAGCAAAGCTAGACTTCAAATGGAACCATCTACACAAGTAACCTTTACAGATGTTGCTGGTGTAGAAGGTGCAAAATTAGAACTCACAGAAGTTGTAGATTTCCTTAAGAGCCCAGATAGATTTACTGCAGTCGGAGCAAAAATTCCAAAAGGAGTTCTTCTTGTTGGTCCTCCTGGTACTGGAAAAACATTGTTAGCTAAAGCAGTTGCTGGAGAAGCAGGTGTACCTTTTTTCTCAATATCTGGCTCAGAATTTGTAGAGATGTTTGTTGGGGTTGGAGCTAGCAGAGTTAGAGATCTTTTTGAACAAGCTAAAAAGAATGCTCCTTGTATTGTGTTTATTGACGAAATAGATGCAGTTGGAAGACAAAGAGGTGCTGGTATGGGCGGAGGAAATGATGAAAGAGAACAAACATTAAATCAACTCTTAACCGAAATGGATGGTTTTGAAGGTAATTCAGGAATAATAATAGTTGCTGCAACCAACAGACCAGATGTCTTAGATTCAGCTTTAATGCGTCCTGGAAGATTCGATAGACAAGTAACAGTAGATCGCCCTGATTATGCTGGAAGATTGCAGATATTAAATGTTCATGCGAAAGATAAAACTCTTTCAAAAGACGTTGATTTAGATAAAGTTGCCAGAAGAACACCAGGATTTACTGGTGCAGATTTAGCTAATCTTTTAAATGAAGCAGCAATACTAGCAGCTAGAAAAGATTTAGATAAAGTAAGTAACGATGAAGTCGGTGATGCCATTGAAAGAGTTATGGCCGGCCCAGAAAAGAAAGATAGAGTCATCAGTGCTAAGAAAAAAGAATTAGTTGCTTATCACGAAGCTGGTCATGCACTCGTTGGAGCATTAATGCCTGATTATGATCCAGTAGCAAAGGTTTCAATCATTCCAAGAGGTCAAGCTGGGGGTCTAACCTTCTTTACTCCAAGTGAAGAAAGAATGGAATCTGGTCTTTACTCTCGTTCTTACCTTCAAAATCAAATGGCTGTAGCTCTTGGTGGAAGAGTTGCTGAAGAAATAGTCTATGGAGAAGAAGAAGTAACAACCGGAGCTTCAAATGATTTACAACAAGTTGCCAATGTAGCAAGACAAATGATCACAAAATTCGGTATGAGTGACAAAATAGGTCCAGTAGCTCTAGGTCAATCTCAAGGTGGAATGTTTCTCGGAAGAGATATGAGTTCTACAAGAGACTTCTCTGAAGACACAGCCGCAACAATCGATGTAGAAGTTTCAGAACTTGTTGATGTTGCCTATAAGAGAGCTACAAAAGTTTTAACAGATAATAGAATAGTTCTTGACGAAATGGCTCAAATGCTAATTGAAAGAGAAACTATAGATACTGAAGATATTCAAGACTTGCTCAACCGCTCAGAAGTAAAAGTCGCAAACTATATTTAACGCGGAATTTTAAATTTTTAATGCATAATAAAGAAGATTCTTTTTCGGAGTACCTGAAAAGTGAGTCTTTTTTTTTACTTATAAAACCTGAAGATAATATTTACTCAAATACCTCCATAAGAAATTCATTTTTTGAAGAATTAGAAAACTTAGTAAAATTAGGATTAAAGAATATTGAAATAAGTTGGTCTAAGAACGAAAATTGGTTCGATTTTGTATCCGATATCAAAATTCAATATCCAAGAATTAATTTAGGCTCTGCCTCCATAGTTAATAAGCAATCAATAGAAGATTCTTTAAAAATTGGATTGAATTTTTCGATGATGAAATTTTGGGATAAAGATCTATTCAATTATGCGCAGTCAAAAAATTATTTATTAATTCCTGGAATTAATAATTTAAAAGATCTTAAGGAAGCGATAGATTTAAATTGCAACATTATCAAAATTTACCCAATCAAAAGTAAAGATAGTTCGTTAAATATACACAACTATAAAAATATTGATTTCATTGCTGCTGGAGGACTATCAATCAATGATTTAAAAACTTATAAATCTTTAGGGTATAAAGCAGTTGTAATTGGAGATAAAGCTATCAAAAATAAAAAATTTGATCCAAAAATATATGAATGGCTCAAAAATAATTAAGTTAAGGATAAATATAATTTATTCAACAAAACTACTACTTATTGATTAGGTCACATTGAGCATGATTTAGAAGCAAATGATCAGCAAGTACTAAAGCTACCATAGCATCAACCATGGGAACTGCTCTTGGTAGAACGCATGGATCGTGTCTCCCTTTTGCTTTCATAAGTACTTCTTTACCTTCAGCATTTACTGTTTTCTGTTCTTTCCCGATGGTTGCTGTAGGTTTAAAAGCTATCTTCATCTCGATATTTTCACCATTACTTATTCCGCCCTGTATACCTCCTGAATTGTTTGATGTTGTTCTTAACTTACTAATATCATCAGACTTGATGAAGGCATCATTATGTTCGCTTCCTTTTAAATAAGTTCCAGAGAAACCTGAACCTATTTCAAAGCCTTTCGTGGCAGGCAAAGACATCAAAGCCTTTGCTAAATCAGCTTCTAATTTATCAAAAACAGGCATTCCAAGACCAGAGGGAACATTCTTTACTAGACATTCAATAACCCCGCCGCAAGAGTCTCCTTGACGCTTTAATTCCTTAATTCTCTCTATCATTTCTGTTGATACCTTTTCATCAGGACATCTAACAATATTAGAATCTATTTTTTTGAGAGATATCTTCTCTTTATTTATATCAGAATCAATATCATGTATACGCTTTACCCAAGATAGTATTTCAGTGTTAGAGAAGGTTTTTAATAATTGTTTTGCTACAGCACCAGCAGCTACTCTCCCAATTGTTTCTCTAGCAGAGGCTCTTCCACCGCCAGAACTTGCTTGAATTCCATATTTCAGATGATATGTACCATCTGCATGAGAAGGTCTAAATACCTGCTCCAAATTATTATAATCTCCTGGTCTTTGATCCTTATTTCTTACCAACATTGCTATTGGAGTTCCAAGTGTTAACCCTTCCTTTATCCCACTTAATATTTCAATTTTATCTTCTTCATTTCTGGGTGTTGTAATGTCACTTTGGCCAGGTCTGCGCCTATCTAATTCATTTTGTATCAGATTTATATCTATTTTTAACTTAGGTGGACATCCATCAAGGATAACTCCTACTGCACCACCATGTGATTCTCCAAAAGTACTAACACGAAAAATTTTTCCAAAACTACTACTCATAGAAATATCAAATGTTTTATCTATATATAAACATTATATGAAACCAATTAAAAATTAAACAAAAAAAAGCCCCCAAAAAGGGGGCTTATGAATTTGAGAACTTTAAGCTTAACCGATAGCTGGAGCTGAAAGAGCTACTGTTGTAGACTCAGCTGCTGCTAGATCAAGTGGGAAGTTGTGAGCGTTACGCTCGTGCATTACTTCCATACCTAGGTTTGCTCTGTTAAGAACGTCACCCCATGTAGGAACAATCTTACCGTTTGCATCAACAACTGACTGGTTGAAGTTGAAACCGTTAAGGTTGAATGCCATTGTGCAGATACCCATTGAAGTTAACCATACACAAACAACTGGGAATACAGCTAGGAAGAAGTGAAGACTTCTGCTGTTGTTGAAACTTGCATATTGGAAGATCAAACGACCGAAGTAGCCATGAGCTGCAACGATGTTGTATGTTTCTTCTTCTTGTCCGAACTTGTAACCATAGTTCTGAGACTCTGTCTCAGTTGTTTCTCTGATTAGAGATGAAGTAACAAGTGAACCGTGCATAGCTGAGAATAAAGATCCTCCGAACATACCAGCAACACCAGCCATGTGGAATGGGTGCATGAGAATGTTGTGCTCTGCTTGGAAAACAAACATGAAGTTAAATGTTCCAGAGATACCTAGAGGCATTCCGTCAGAGAATGAACCTTGACCGAATGGGTATACAAGGAATACTGCGAAAGCTGCTGAAACTGGTGCAGAGTATGCAACACAGATCCAAGGACGCATACCTAAACGGTATGAAAGCTCCCACTGTCTTCCCATGTATGCTGAGATACCAATTAGGAAGTGGAAAATTACAAGCTGGTAAGGACCACCGTTATATAACCACTCATCTACAGTAGCTGCTTCCCAAATTGGGTAGAAGTGTAGACCAATAGCGTTAGATGAAGGAACAACTGCACCTGAGATGATGTTGTTTCCATATAGGAATGAACCAGCAACTGGCTCTCTAATTCCGTCGATGTCTACTGGTGGTGCTGCAATGAATGCAACGATGAAGCAAGCCGCTGCTGTAAGAAGGCATGGAATCATTAAGACGCCGAACCAACCAACATAAATTCTGTTGTTAGTTGATGTTACCCACTCACAAAACTGTGGCCAACCTTTTAACAGCGAAGAACGCTGCTGCTGAATTGTTGTCATGAGTTCGTAAAGTATGTCTCTAAAGTGAGACGTGTAAATAAAAACGGAAATTAATTCCGCTTCGAAGATTTTAGACCAAAATCGCTAAAAATGTGTAAATATTTTTCCTTTAAGTAAACTTATTTTTTGGAAAACAGGAGAAAAGAACTTCCATGTCTTAAGATTTTCTTTGTTATTGAGGATTCAACTTGGTAATAATCGAATGGCTTCTTAACGGAAGAAGATCTAGAGAGGTAGTTTTCTTAAGAGAGGCTAAGCATAGAAGGCTGCAATTAGAGGCTTTTGGAGCTGTTATTTATTGGAGTGAAAGAATTTAGGTTTTTAAGGTTTAAAAATTAAAAAAAAAATAAAATTATTAAATATTAAATAAACTTATCTATGAAATAAATAATCCTTATTACTTTTCAGCGATTTATTGTTCCGATTTCTTAATTTAAAGACTTTCAAACTCTTGAACCCATTGTTTATTGGAACGAATCACTTCTTTTTTTGTGTAGCTCATGGCAATTTTTTTTTCCTTATAAGCTACTTCTCCAATAAAAACAGGCCAAATCAATTGGTCTCCGTCATACTTGTGAATTATTCCTTGGCTATCCAGAAATAATGGATCTCCTTTTTTAATCATTTTCCAATCTTGGTTTATTCTCTCAGGATGAATTAGGCCATCAATATCTCCCTTTTCATCTCTTGGATAATCTATACTCCCTTGATGAACGTGAACAACTAATTCCTTTGGAAGTTCTATAAGATTGTTTTTTAATTTATCTATCTCTTCTCTTAGGGAGCTAATAATTATTGAGAATCTATCTATGATTTTTGGATCATAAAGATTTTGTGCCACAGCTCCTATTTCAATAACTAGACCACATGGCCAAGCTTCTACAAGAAAGCCAGTTTGAGCTTTATCTTTTTCGTGCAAATAAATAGGTAATCCAAATTTGTTCTGCAGTAATGCCGCTAAACAAAAATCTTTGAATCTCCTCCCATACAAAACAATGCTTGTTCCCATATTTGCAGTAGTAGTATGCAAATCAATTACAATTTGACAGGGCTTAGATCCATGGATTCCAAATTGATCGACTAAAAAATTAGCTCTATTAACTTCATAAACACTGTTGATGTCTTGATCATGATTATTAATTTCTTTAAAAGATCTATTTAAATCTACATCTATATATCTGTAACCTTTTTCATAGGCAACAGGATTCCCTATGATGTACTCATACTCAATACCATTATTTAAACTATTTTCCTTTTTATTAAATTGCTTAACCGCCCAAACAGGATTAATTTCATTCCCATGAGTGCCTGAAACGATAAGTATTCTTTGAACAGTCATTTTTTCTTTAAAAATAAAATTTTATGCAAAATAAATACCTTATAAAGGCCTCCAGAAAATTCTGGTTTTGGTTTTGGACCCAATTAATGAATGGCTTCGCGCCATCAGATTTACATGGTAATTATAAAAGGCCTAAAGGTATAACTATTAATAGTGAATACGATATTAATAATGAGAATGGACAAATTTATTTATTAGTAGGTTATTCTTGTCCATGGTGTCAAAGAACTTTACTCGTACAAGAAATAAAAGATTTATCTAAAAAAGTTAAAGTAATTTTCTTAAAGGCAGATGTTGAGCATGGCGAATGGATTTTCAATACAAAGATTAAGGGATGCATGAGACTGTCAGACCTTTACAAAAAAGCTAATAAAAAGACTATTTTTAGAGCGACATTACCTCTTTTAATTAGCTTTGTAAAAGATGAAGTAAATATTCTTTCTAATGAAAGTTCACAGATCATAAGACTACTAAATTCAATAAAAAGTGAATCGAAATATCAAGCATTGAGTATTAAAGATGGTAATCAAAATTTTTTAGATTTAATTAATAACAGCATTAATGATGGCGTATATAAATGTGGTTTCGCCAGAAATCAGTCAGCTTACGATAAAGCAATTAAAAATCTTTTCGCAGCTATAAATGAAATTGAAAATTTACTGCAGAAAAATAAAGGGGACTGGATATTTGGAAAAGAGTTAACCTACGCAGATATTTACCTTTTTCCAACGCTTATAAGATGGGAATTGATATATAGCAAACTTTTCAAATGTACTGAACAGGAACTATCAAGTTTTGAAAAGATTATTGAATGGAGATTAAAATTCTTTAAATTATCTAACGTAAAAAGGACATGCTTCGACAATGAATGGAAAAAAGATTACTACAAAGCTTTATTCCCTTTAAACCCAAATCAACTAATCCCAGTGTTACCATCGCTAGAGGAAATAATGAGAATAGAAGCCGAAAAAATATAAAAATCAATTTCAAAAAAAATGATGTTGTAATGAACACTTATTTAGTTCATAGATAATGCAATTTCATTAGAAATTAACTATGTTATGTATGTCTACTAAAGTACGAAAAGCTTAAAATGAAATCCATTGACGAACACATCCAAAAAGATCAATCGGAAATCGAATCTGCAAAAGCAGAGGGCAATCTTCCAAAGGTCAGACATTTAACTGAAGAGCTAAAAGAACTCGAAGAATATAAGGATCATCATCCAGAAGATAAACATGATCCTAATGCTTTGGAATTATTTTGCGACGCCAACCCAGATGAACCAGAATGTCTTGTTTATGATGATTAAGTTATCTTAGTTATTAGATAATGCAAAAAAGGGCTTAAAAGCCCTTTTTTTATTTCTTGAATTCTTTTAGTAATCCATATTAAAATCCGATGGGCTACCTGTCAGAGAACATACCACCGACTCTTCATTTTTCATTTCCTTAACTTCTACAATCGGTCTTCCCATTTTCTTAAGAACCTCAATATCTTGAATGGTTTGACATCTAGCTATAATTTTTCCTTGTTTATCAAAACAACTGTAGAAATTCATATTTTGTTTAAAGAATTATCTTATTTATGGCTAATTTTCATTATTAAATCAAGTGTATTTATTTACAAAAAAATTTTTAATTTAAGTTAGATCCTTTTCCAAACTTCAGAAAGCAGTGAGGATAAACCTTTTTTTAAAGATGAAGAAATAACTAAAACTTTCTTTTTTGATAAATCTTCTAACTTTTTTGTAATTATTTTCAAATAATCATCATCTACCAGCTCCATTTTATTTAACACTATTATCCTCTCTTTATCTAAAAGACCTTTCCCATATTTTTTTAATTCCTGCTCAATGATCTCAAAATCATGTAAAGGATTTTCTGCAATTGCATCAATTAAGTGAACAAGTATCTTCGTTCTTTGGATGTGCCTTAAAAAATCATGCCCTAAACCTACTCCATCAGCTGCACCTGATATTAATCCAGGAATATCAGCAAAAAGGCAACCATTCCCATCAATTTTTCTTACTACACCTAAGTTAGGTATTAGAGTCGTGAAAGGATAATTTGCGATTTTTGGACGTGCAGATGATACAACGGAAATCAAAGTACTTTTCCCAGCATTTGGAAGACCTATAATCCCAACCTCTGCAAGAAGTTTTAGTTCTAATTGAACCTCCCATATTTCACCATCTTTTCCTTCAGTGAATGATTCTGGAGCTCTATTTTGATTACTTAAATAGTAAGCATTACCATGTCCACCTCTTCCTCCAATGGCAATAGTTAAACTCTGTTTATCTTTAGTTAAGTCTCCTAAAATAATGCCGGTTTTAATATCTCTTATTTCTGTGCCGCAGGGAACTTTAAGGATTCTATCCTCACCTGAAGCACCTGATCTCTTATTAGGACCTCCTTTGCATCCATCTTTGGCAATTATTTCTCGTTTGAATTTGAAATCTAATAATGTTTGAAGATTATTATCAGCCATCAAAATTACTGAACCCCCTCTGCCACCATTTCCCCCCGAGGGTCCTCCAGCAGGAACGAATTTTTCTCTTCTAAATGAAACTATGCCATTTCCGCCTTTTCCAGCTTTAAGGATAATGTTTGCTTGATCAATAAATTGCACTTAATACGCTTATTAAATTGTTTTCTGGTTTTTTTAAATTTTATTTTATCCACGCAATACTGCAACCAGGTCCACCCTCGGCGTTGGCTGCATCTTCAATCTTATCAACATAATTTAAACCTGATAACCAATTTCTTAATCCTTTTTTTAATTTCCCTGTGCCAATTCCATGAACAATCCATAGCGGTCCATGAAATTTTCTAATTTTCTCCTCAATAATTATTTCGGCTTCATGAACTCTTAGCCCTCTTACGTCAATTGTATTTTTACTCGTTCTAATTTTAGAAAAAGAAAAATCTTCTCTTGTAGAGTTGATCTCAATCTTTGATATTTTGGAATTAGGCTTTTCTCCATTAATACCTTCAAAGTCATTTACAGATAATGTGCTTCTAAATGCACCACATTTAACTTCGTAAAACCCACCTTTTTTATCTAAATCTACAATTTGCCCCGTACTGTTTAGGCTTTTTATTTTTACAAAATCACCAATTTGAGGATTCCATGATATTGACTTTTCAAATTTTTTTTGGGTTAAATGTTCCGTCTCAATTTCCTTTAATCTTTTTCCAATAATTCTCGTATCCTCACCGTTTACATTTTTATCTCTTAATTTTTTAATCAAATCTATTACCTCTCTTTTAGCGGATACAATATGTTTTGATAATTTAGACCTTTCAATTTCTTGGATTTTTTCAGCATTTATTTTTTGATATTCATAATTTCTCTTCAGTTCATCATGTAATATTTCAGTCCTTGCAATCAGTTCTGCAGCCTCTTCTGCAGAATTTTGTTGCTTAATCCTCTCTTCCTCAAGTCCTTTAATAATACTGTTAATATTATCAACCTCTTTTGGCTTTAGATAATTAGCAGCTTCATTAAGTATGCTTTGATCGAGACCAATTCTCTTTGAAATTGACAAAGCATTACTTCTCCCAGGAATACCCCAGTTGAGTATATACTTTGGCTTCAAAGAATCCTCATCAAAGGCAACTGATACGTTTTCAAATCTTGAGTCATTATATTTTAGAGCCTTAATATCTCCATAATGTGTGGTTGCTAAAGTGATATCAGATTTATTTGCAAATTCTTTTAATAAAGCCATCGCAAGAGCACTTCCTTCAAGAGGATCTGTACCAGATCCAATCTCATCTAACAAAACAACAGATAATCCTTTCTTTTTATCAAGTGAATCCAATATCTCTTTTATGCGGGATATATGCCCGCTGAAGGTAGATAAATTTTCTTCTAATGATTGATTATCTCCTATATCCACATATATATTTGGACAAAAAGGGATAATAGGGTTTTTAGTTGAGGGTATCAATAATCCTGCTCTAGCCATAAGTAAAGACAAACCCAAACCTTTTAAAGCTGCCGTTTTACCTCCAGTATTTGGACCTGTAATAGCTACAACCTTAATATTTCTATTTATATGAAAATCGACAGCCACAGGGGGAGGGGCTCCTTTTTTCTTATGTTCCCAAATCAATAACGGATGAGAAAAACCAATTAAAGAGATAATAGGATTTTTATCAAAGGTAGGAGTTTTGCCTCCAATCCATTTCGAATATCTTGAACGAGTTAGAGCATTTTCTAATCTCAATAAAATAAATGCCATTTTAATAAGACTTTCTGAATTATCACTAACAACTTGGGACCATTTCTTTAGTAATTTAAATTCTTCTGCTGTGATCCTAGCCTCTAAAGAAGCGATCTTATTACCTTTAATAACTACACTTTCAGGCTCAAAATATACTGTATTTCCTGAGGATGAAGAGTCATGAATTATGCCTTTAAATTTATCTACATAATTAACTTTAACTGCTAAAACAGGCCTACCATATCGATCTCCAATAGTAGTATCTTGCAAATAAGCTAAATTCTTTTGAATAAATTTCTCAACTAATATTTTTCTTTCAAGTTTCTTAGATAATAATTCTTTTCTAAGAATAGATAGTTCATTACTTGCATTTTCTGAAATCCTTCCATTAGATTCAATACCTTTTTTAAAAATCTTTTCGATATTCTGATGGTCAATTAAATTTTTTGTAAATGATGAAATATAAGGCCTTTCTTTAAAATCTAATAAGATTTTTTTTAAATTTCTTGCTGCAGCAATTGTTTTCGCTATTTCTAACAATTCAGAAGATGAAATTACACCTCCCTTGGAACAAATTTCAATATTTCTACTTATATCAAAAACACCAGAAAAACTAATTGATTTATCTAAATTATTTTCTAGCTCATTTATTTCAACAGTTTCATGCAACAGTCTTTTAGAGGCTTCGTATTCTGAAGGAATACCAAAACTTAAAATTGCTCGTTTACCCATTTCCGTTGAGGCGAATGAAGATAAATGCGTTTTTAATGAATCCCACTCTAAAAGGCTTATAGATTCTTCTTCTAAGGTGTTATCTGAATATGATTTTTTAGAATAACTTTTCTCTGGCATACAAAAAATAAAGAATCAAAGATTCGATTGAATCCCTTCAGGAGGAACATAAAGCATCTCGAGCCAGTTTCCTTCAGTATCCTTCATGTAAAAAGATGCTGTTCCATCTCTATGTTCATGTAAAGGACCAACTTTTACTCCAGAATTCTTTAAATCATTTTGAATATTTTCCACTTCTTTTTTATTTTCAAAATGAAAAGCAAAGTGAGGTCCCGCAGCTTTGTAGCTAGGGCCTAACAAAGCAAGTCCATCTTTACCTTTACCAGCTTCTAAATAAGACCAATCTTTATCGTCCCAAACTAAATTCATACCCAGCTTAATGTAAAAAGATTTAGCCCTTTCGAGATTCTCTACTCTAAGTGCAATGTGACCAATCCTATTTACTCCTTGTGAAAACTTCAAAACAAAGCGGTTAATTTATTACTTATTTAAGAATAAACCAAATTTTTGTTAATAATGAGTTTTTAAGTATCCTGCAACCATTGAGATGCATCACAAGCATGATAAGTGAGTATTAATTTTGCTCCTGCTCTCTTAAAACTAAGCAATGTTTCTAATACAATGTCTTTTTCATTGATCCAGTTCTTCATAGCAGCAGACTTGACCATAGAATACTCCCCGCTAACGTTGTATGCAGCAATGGGTTTATTTGAAAAAGTGCTTAATCTATAAACAATATCCAAATATGAAATACCTGGTTTTACCATCAAAATATCAGCTCCTTCATACTGATCCAATGCAGATTCAATTAAAGCCTCTTTTGAATTGGCAGGGTCCATTTGATATGTAGACTTATTGTCTGGAATTATTTTCTTACTATTCTCTCTAGGAGCAGAATCTAAAGCAGTTCTAAATGGACCATAGTAAGCAGATGAAAATTTTGCTGTGTAGCTAATAATACCTACATCACTAAATCCTTGACTATCAAGAACAGTTCTAATTGCTCCAACTCTTCCATCCATCATGTCACTAGGGCCAATAAAATCTGCTCCAGCTCTTGCTTGTGTTAAAGCTTGTTTTTTTAAAATTTCGATTGTTTCGTCGTTCAATATTTTTCCAGTTTCATCAACTAATCCATCATGACCATCACAAGAGTATGGGTCCAAGGCAACATCTGTCATTATTGCCATTTCTGGAATCTCTTTTTTTAATATTCGAATAGCTTTAGGTATTAAACCGTCTTCATTAAAACACTCTGCTCCATCTTCAGTCTTTAAACTATCGTTAATTTTTGGGAAAAGAACCACACACCGTATTCCCAATTCCCATGCCCTAGTAACCTCCTTTATTAAGCCATTAATATCCCATCTATAAGTTCCAGGCATTGCTGAAATTTCCTCTTTAAAATCTTTTTCATGAATAAATAATGGATATATAAAGTCAGATGCCGTTAAATGGTTTTCTCTAACCATTTCTCTAATTGCTTCAGTTCTTCTTAATCTTCTAGGACGAATAATCGAATTCATATGAAAATTATTTAAATTGAAAAATATTTATCTAATACATTAATCGCTCGCCTCGCACATAAATCAATCAGAGACTATTTTTGTTCAGGAAAATTAACTAAAATTTATTTAGTAAGAGCAAAAAAAGTTACAAAAATATTTTGCACAATCTTCATTTTTCACAAATTTACGTCATTAAGAGATAATATCTTCTAGTTAAGTGTTTATTTTTAGGAGAACATCTTTGAAAATAATTAATGGATTTCATCTGAAAAATGTAAGAGGCGATATTCTTGGAGGCATCACAGCCGCAGTTGTGGCTTTACCTCTAGCTCTTGCTTTTGGTAATGCTGCTTTAGGGCCTGGCGGAGCAATTTATGGACTATACGGAGCAGTAGTAGTTGGTTTTTTAGCAGCATTATTCGGCGGAACACCTGCTCAAGTTAGTGGCCCTACTGGTCCCATGAGTGTAACTGTTGCAGGTGTAGTAGCAGGCTTAGCAGCAGTAGGGGTTCCAAGAGATCTTTCTGCAGGACAAATTTTACCTTTAGTTATGGCAGCAGTAGTCATTGGCGGCTTACTGCAAATATTATTCGGGATTCTAAAGCTAGGTAAATACATTACTTTAGTTCCATATTCTGTTGTTTCAGGATTTATGTCTGGTATTGGAGTAATAATCATTGCGCTTCAGATTGGACCATTACTTGGAATTAGCACTCGAGGTGGAGTGGTCGAATCTTTAACTACTGTATTTTCAAATTTCCAGCCCAATGGTGCTGCTATTGGAGTAGCAATAATGACACTAGGTATAGTATTTCTTACTCCTAGAAAAATAAGTCAGTGGGTTCCTTCTCCTCTTTTAGCCCTATTGATAGTTACCCCAATATCAATATTAATTTTTGGAGATGGAGCTATTGATAGAATTGGAGAAATCCCAAGGGGAGTTCCATCATTAAATTTCCCAAGTTTTAATCAATATTTCCCAATTATTTTCAAAGCAGGATTAGTCCTAGCAGTACTTGGCGCAATTGACTCCTTACTGACATCTCTAGTAGCAGATAATATCTCTCAAACAAAACATAATTCTGATAGAGAACTTATTGGTCAAGGAATAGGAAATGCTGTTGCAGGTCTGTTTTCAGGTTTACCTGGAGCAGGAGCAACCATGAGAACAGTTATAAATGTTAAATCTGGAGGATCAACTCCAATTTCTGGTATGGTTCACTCGATTGTGTTGTTGATAGTTTTAGTTGGTGCAGGACCTTTAGCTGAGCAAATACCAACTGCACTGCTAGCAGGAATTCTTATAAAAGTAGGACTAGATATTATTGATTGGGGATTCTTGAGGAGGGCTCACAAATTATCTTTAAAAACATCCGTAGTAATGTACGGGGTTCTTTTAATGACTGTTTTTTGGGATTTAATTTGGGCAGTTTTAGTCGGTGTATTCATAGCAAATATGCTCACTATTGATTCAATAACCGAAACTCAACTAGAAGGTATGGATGAAGATAATCCTTTATCAGAAGATGATCAAGGAAAAAATGCTTTGCCTGCTGATGAAAAAGCACTTTTAGATAGATGTTCAGGCGAGGTAATGTTATTTAGACTTAAAGGACCACTTAGTTTTGGAGCAGCTAAAGGCATATCTGAGAGAATGATGCTTGTAAGAAACTACAAAGTTTTGATATTAGATATCACTGATGTGCCACGACTTGGAGTTACTGCGACTCTAGCAATAGAGGACATGATGCAAGAAGCAAAAAATAATTCTAGAAAAGCCTTTGTTGCTGGTGCTAATGAAAAAGTGAAGGATAGATTAGCTAAGTTTGGAGTTGAAGGCATTATTGAAACAAGAAAAGAAGCTTTAGAAACTGCTCTAAATGAAATAGCCTAGTAATTTATGGAAATAAATCCAATTCTGCAAAATGTATTAGCCCCGCCAGTTCTTTTCTTTTTGATTGGAGCAATATCAGTACTCTTTAAATCTGATTTAGAGATACCAGCTCCATTACCTAAACTCTTCTCCTTATACCTACTCCTAGCTATTGGTTTTAAAGGAGGTATAGAGATACAAAAAAGTGGTTTTACAGATCAAGTATTGCCTACTTTAAGTGCTGCAATACTGATGTCACTAGTAATCCCGCTGATTGGATTTTTAATTTTAAGATTTAAGTTTGATGTCTTTAATTCAGCCGCGATAGCTGCAGCATACGGTTCAATTAGTGCTGTTACATTTATCTCTGCAGAAAGTTTTTTAGAAAGTCAAAAAATAGCTTTTGATGGGTTTATGGTTGGCGCTTTAGCTTTAATGGAGTCTCCTGCAATAATCGTTGGATTATTACTTGTGAAATTTGCAGCTCCAAAAAATAGACCAAAATCAAGAAAAATGCATCTAAGCGCAATATTACACGAATCACTTTTGAATGGATCAGTTTATTTATTGCTCTCAAGCTTGATTGTAGGATTTCTCACTGCTTCCAGTAATCCATCAGGGATTGCAAAAATGGAGCCTTTTACTGGACAATTATTTTATGGAGCAGAATGCTTCTTCTTGTTAGATATGGGAATAGTTGCTGCTCAAAGATTGCCGAGACTGAAAAATGCGGGTTCGTTCTTGATTGGATTTGCCATTTTTATGCCTTTATTTAACGCATTTATTGGTGTTTTCGTTGCAAGATTTTTATCTTTAGGACCTGGCAACGCACTTTTATTTGTGGTTTTATGTGCAAGCGCGTCTTATTTAGCAGTTCCTGCAGCAATGAGGATGACAGTTCCAGAAGCTAAATCTAGTTATTATATTTCAACTACACTAGGTCTAACTTTCCCATTCAATATAGTTCTCGGCATTCCCATATATATGAGTTTAGTAAATACTATTATCCCACTATCACCTTTATAAAAATGAAAAGATTAGATTTGATATTTAGTGAAAGAGAACTAGATGCAATCATTAAAACATTAGAAAAAGCTAATGTTCCTGGATATACAGTTATGAAACACGCTACAGGCAGAGGACCTGAAAGAGTTGTGACAGAAGATATGGAATTTACAGGATTAGGAGCGAATGCTCATGTAATTGTTTTTTGCGAGCAAGAATTAATAGATAAAATGAGAGATAACATCAGGGACGATTTGAGCTATTACGGAGGAGTCGCTTATATTTCTGAAGCAACACCCCTTTAGATCAAAGAAGGAATATTTTATTTAAGAATGAATCCAATCCACTCTAATATTTTTTCTACTATTTAAATATCTATCAATTGACATTGCAGCAATACATCCGTCAGAAGCTGCAACTACGGCTTGCTTAAATGGTGTGTTTCTTATATCTCCAATAGCCCATACTCCATCAGAATTTGTAGACATAAAGTCATCCACAATAACTCCTCCGTCTTCTTTTAAAGCAATTTGATCCCCTAAAAAATCAGTAATCGGCTTCGAACCACTCATGTAGACAAACACTCCATCTAAATTTAAATTGATAGGATTTTCCTCTTGCTTATTTTTTACAACGACCCCATTAACACCCATATCATCTCCCAATATTTCTAATAATCTTGTTCTACTCCAATGTTTTATATTTGAATTATCCATCAATTCCATAGCTTCTTCGTTATCTGATTTAGGATCACTTGATGTAATCCAATGCACGGTTGATGCGAATTTAGTTAGAACAGTTGCCTCTTCAATTGCCTCCTTGTTTACTCCAACAACGGCAACCTCTCTATTTTTATAAAAAGCCCCATCACATGTAGCACAATAACTTACTCCTTTACCAAGAAAATCCGCTTCTCCCTTAAATGATGCAGGCCTACCCATGGCTCCACTTGCAAGTACAAGTGCTTTAGCTTTAAAAGTGCCTTCGGGCGTGTAAACCATTTTCCATTCTCCACTAGCGTCTATTCCAAACACTTGCGCTCTTCTATAATCTGTGCCGTATTGCACAGCCTGTTCTCTCATTAGGGTAAGTAATTTTTCTCCACTTATATCAACAGGAACCCCTGGATAATTAGCTATTTGATGAGTTATTGCTAAGGCGCCAACAGATGGATTTTTATCTAAAATTACTGTCTTTAAATTTGAACGAGATGTATAAAGTGCGCAAGTACATCCGGCCGGGCCTCCTCCGATAATAACTACATCTGACTCAATGATTTCCAATTTTTAAAAACTCCTTTTGTAGTTAATTAGATGAGTTCTTGGTTAGAAGATATTTTTAAAGTAAATACCTGAACCTTTATATAAATATAAGTTAAAAGAAAAAAGAGAAAAAAGCTTAATATAGAAACAAACTTACATAGGAAAAACATAAAAAATTAATTATCAAAATGATCAGTTACGTGAAACGTTCTGTATTGATCTATTATTAGATCATATCGAAAAATCAATTGCCGTTGAAACATTATATTTTTCATGACCAACTCTGATTACCTTTTAAAAGCTGCCATTAAGAAAGTAACCGAAAAATTAAACAAAATATTGGTTGAAAAAATTGAAGAAGCAACACACATTGCTCAGGATGCTCCTGAAATTCTCAAAAAAGAATTTGATAGTTTAAAAGAATCCATAATCGAAGAAGCATCAAGACTAGAAAAAGCAGAGAATATTGAAGAAAATGAGTCTACAAATACTTATCAAGATCCCAAAATAAAAAAAGCTTTAAATGAAATTGAAGGTATCAATAAGCAAATTGATCTCTTTAATAAAACTATAAATAATCAAATTAAATGAGTTATCACGTTCTTCATTATCGTTTAAAAAAATTGAAGAGGTCCTTTCTTATTTGGATAACTCTGATTTCGCTTTTATTAAATTTATGGATAGATAATATTAGATTTACAATTTTCCAAACCAAGAACAATGAAAAAAGTAGGGTCCAAATTAAAAGAGCTAGGTGGTTTACTAATCAATTAATAGAGCTTGGTTCAGCATTTATTAAAATTGGACAATTATTATCAGCGAGACCTGATTTAATTCCTAATACCTGGATACAGGAATTGTCTAAATTGCAGGATCAAGTACCTAATTTTTCATTTGCACAAGTTGAAGAGACTATAAGAAATGAACTAGGGTCTAAGTTTAATGAAATAGATCAAATAATATGCGATCCGGTTGGATCAGCATCACTAGCTCAGGTTCATAGAGCGACTTTAAAAGATGGTAAGAAAGTAGTTTTTAAAGTTCAAAGACCCAATTTAAAAGAATTGTTTATTATCGATTTGGGCATAATGCAGCAAATAGCAGGATTATTGCAGAAAAATAAGAATTGGAGTCGAGGTAGAAACTGGGTTGAGATTGCTAAAGAGTGTAGGAAAGTTCTTATGAAAGAACTTGATTTTAATTGCGAAGCGCAATATGCAGCAAGATTTAGACAGCAATTTCTTGATGATGAAAATGTTGAAGTTCCTGAAGTAATTTGGGATATGAGCAGTGAAAAAGTGCTTTGTTTAAGTTATGTAGAAGGGACAAAAATAAGCGATTTAGAAAAATTAAAATCACAAGAAATTGATTTATCTAAAATTGCAGAGATAGGTGCAATCAGCTACTTAAAACAATTAGTAAATTACGGTTTTTTTCATGCAGATCCTCATCCAGGGAATCTAGCAGTTTCAAGTGAAGGTAAATTGATTTTTTATGATTTTGGAATGATGGGGAACATCTCAAATAACCTTCAAACAAGATTAGGGGGGATGGTTAAGGCTGCTGCTCTTAGAGACGCCTCATCACTTGTTAGTCAATTACAACTAGCTGGGCTAATTTCAAAAGATATTGATGTAGGACCAGTCAGAAGATTAGTCAGATTGATGCTTAAAGAAGCCTTAACTCCGCCATTTAGTCCTAATATTATTGAAAAATTATCTGGAGATTTATACGAACTGGTTTATGAAACGCCATTTCAACTGCCAGTAGATTTAATCTTTGTGATGAGAGCTTTATCAACTTTTGAAGGAGTTGGTAGAATGCTCGATCCAGGGTTTAACCTTGTATCAGTTACCAAGCCTTATTTAATAGAACTTATGACTTCAAATAATCAAAGTCCCAACGATTTAATTAACCAATTTGGAAGGCAAGTAGGTGAACTAGGATCGAAAGCTGTTGGAATTCCCAAAAGAATAGATGAAAGTTTAGAAAGATTAGAACAGGGCGATTTACAATTGCAAATAAGAATGGGAGAGTCTGATAGGCAATTCAAAAAAATGTTTACGGCTCAAAAAACTTTAGGTCATTCAATTCTCATAGGAAGCTTATCAATTGCATCTGCTTTACTTGTAACCAATAAACAAAATAATTTAGCATTGTTGCCACTTTTTTTTGCACTACCAATAAGTATTGATTGGATAAAGTGCCAATTAAGCATGAGAAAAGGCTCACGTTTAGAAAAACTTAAGCGCTAAAAAAACTATATATTTTTTGGACCTAAACCTAGAGCTCCAGCGAATCTTGCTTGATTTCCTAGTTCCTCCTCAATTTTTAAAAGCCTATTATATTTTGCAATCCTTTCACTTCTGCTCAAAGAGCCAGTCTTGATCTGACCCGATCTTGTGGCGACAGATAAATCTGCGATTGTTGTATCTTCAGTCTCACCACTTCTATGACTTATAACACTTGTGAAACCAGACATTTTAGCTAACTCAATAGCTTCCAAAGTTTCAGTTAATGTTCCAATTTGATTTACCTTTATTAGGATTGAATTGGCAGATTTTTCTATAATCCCTTTCCGTAATCTTTCTGTATTAGTAACGAATAAATCATCACCTACAAGCTGAACTTTATTCCCTAATTCTTTGTTTAATTCTGACCAACCCTCCCAATCATCCTCAGCTAAACCGTCCTCTATTGAAACTATGGGATAATTAGAAACTAATCTTGAAAGATATGAAATCATTTCAGAACTATTTAAACTTTTACCTTCATATTTATAAATACCATCACTATAAAATTCAGTACTAGCAGCATCTAAAGCTAAAGATACCTGCTCACCAGGCTTAAATCCTGCTTTTTGAATTGCTTCTAATAATAAGTCCCCTGCTTCTTCGCTTGATGACAAATTCGGGGCAAATCCACCCTCATCGCCTACAGCGGTAGATAGACCTTTTTGATCAAGTAATGATTTTAATGAGTGAAAAATTTCAGTACCCATTCTTAATGATTCACTGAAATTATTAACTCCATGTGGAACAAGCATAAATTCCTGAAAATCAAGACTATTTGGTGCATGTGCACCACCATTTATTACATTCATCAATGGGACTGGAAGAAGATTGGATAATGGATCTCCAAGATATCTATATAGGGGAATGTCTAAAGCATTTGCTGATGCTCTAGCAGTGGCAAGACTTACTGCAAGGATTGAATTTGCTCCAAGGTTAGACTTATTAGAAGTTCCATCAATTTCAATCATTAATTTATCTACTGCAGTTTGATCTAAAGATGACAAACCACATAAAGCCGGCGATATGGTTTCATGAATTTTATTAACAGCATTCAAAACGCCTTTTCCCATATATTTCGAACCACCATCTCTTAATTCATGTGCCTCATGAGCACCAGTGCTAGCTCCGCTGGGAACAATTGCTCTACCACTTGCACCACATTCCAAAAATACTTCTGCCTCTACAGTTGGATTACCTCTTGAATCAAGGACTTGCCTTGCTTCAACAGTATCAATAAGAAAATCAATAGTTTCTTTCACAATTTAATTATTACTATTTAAATCCTATTAATAGCTGAACTATTTGGCTAATATCTGAAATATATTTGTTAACCAACTATAATTTTTAATTTTATAAGGGCTTAGATATTATTTAACGTTTTTTTGATTCTAAAGTCCCCTCAAATCCTCTCATCTAAATAATTTTCAAATTCATCTTACAATTTGAAAATTATTGGATGATTATTAATGCAGTTCCTATTTAGAATATTAATTAATAATCAACTATAGTTTTTATAGTTTATGAGAGAAACACTTACATCCAGTCCTGAACTATTTAGCGATATTAGTTGGAATCTTCTTTTATTAGGGGAAGAAACCGCAAAAAAATGGGATCATAGCGAATTTAATATTGAACACATAATTCATACATTGTTCTCATCAAGTGAATTCTTTGCCTTCATTGAAAAATTATCAATCGACCAAGATACAGTTTTAGACATAACAGAAGATTTTTTAGAAGAGACACCAACAAATGAGTCAGATATTTTTACTATCGGAGAAGATTTAGAAATTTTATTAGATAACGCGAATCAGATTAAAACTCAATGGGGATCGAGATTAATAGAAATCCCTCATTTACTAATTGCTCTTGGAAGAGATTTAAGAATTGGAAATTATGTTTTTGAAGAAGGAAACCTTTCCATGGAAAAATTAGAGGAAGAATTAAAGTTTTACCCAAATATTAATAAATCAAAAGATTCTTTTAATTATGGGAATGTAATTGAAATAAATAATCAATCTAATTTCGAATCAAACAACGAGACTGAAGAGACTCTTGTAAAAGAAGAAAAATTTAAAAAAGCTATTGTTCCAATACCCAAAAGTGAAATTCAAATTGAAACCAAAAAACAAGTTAGAAAAGATGAAAATGCTCTTTCAATTTATGGAAAAGATTTAACAGAATCAGCTAAAAAAGGCTTATTGGATCCCGTTTTAGGAAGAGAAAATGAGATTAATAATTTAATGAGGGTACTCTGCAGAAGAAACAAAAATAACCCTATACTTATTGGCAATCCTGGAGTTGGTAAAACCTCAATTGCAAAATTACTTGCTCAATTAATTGTAGACAAAAAAGTTCCTGATACTTTAAAGGAATTAAAAATTATTTCACTTGACTTTGGTGCATTAGTTTCTGGGACCAAATTTAGAGGTCAACTAGAGGAAAGGCTAAGCTTAATAATGCAAGAACTAAATAATCCAAACCAAGGAATGATTTTATTTATTGATGAAATTCACTCAATATTAAGTTCTGACAGATCTTCTACCAACATCAGTAATATCTTAAAACCTTTACTAGCTGAAGGAGAACTTAGATGTATCGGTACAACAACACCTGAGAAATTTCGTGAAACTATTGAAAAAGATCAGGCATTAAATAATTGCTTTCAAAAGATAGCTGTTAATGAACCTTCAGTAGAATTAAGCGCAAAAATACTACAAGGGATCAAAAAGAAATATGAATCACATCATGGCATAAAAATTTCTGAAGAGGCTGTAAACTATTCTGCAAAATTGGCCGATAGATACATCAGCGATAAATGTCTCCCTGATAGTGCAATAGATTTAATTGATGAAGCAGCTGCACAGTTGAAAATCGAGTCTAATAATATGCCTCAAATCATTCTCCAACAAGAAAACAAACTTAAAACTATTGATGAAAAATTGAATAATTTGCAAGGAGAAAATATCGAAGCTCAAGAAAAACTATTGAATAATAGACAACAATCAGAAGCAAAATTGAACGTTCTTTTGGAAAATTGGAACAATTTACGTGAAGAAATGGAGGAATTATCTATTTTAATGAAAGAAGAAGATAAGCTAACCAAACAAATTAAAGATAAATCAAATCGCGCAATTGAAAATGATCTTGATTATTTAGAAAAGCTTGAAGAAGAGTTAAATGAAATAGAGAATGACATACAAAAAGTTGAAGAGAACTTTAATAAAATAAAGAAAAATAGAAATTTCCCTTTTAAATATCAAGTTGAAGCTGATGATATTGCAGATGTTATATCAAAAATCACTGGTATTCCAATTTCTAAAGTAGTTTCAAATGAACGTAAGAAATTAGTCAATCTAGAAACAGAACTAAGTGAAAAAGTTATTGGACAAGAAAAAGCCATAGAAGCTGTTTCTGCTTCAATTAGAAGAGCTCGAGTTGGTATGAAAAGTCCTAAAAGACCTATTGGATCTTTTTTATTTATGGGTCCTACTGGTGTTGGTAAAACAGAATTAGCAAAATCTCTTGCAACAGCTTTATTTGATGAAGAAGACGCACTTTTAAGATTAGACATGAGTGAATATATGGAGAAAAATGCCGTAGCAAGACTTTTAGGAGCTCCCCCAGGTTATGTTGGTTATGAAGAGGGAGGTCAATTAACTGAAGCTGTAAGACGTAAACCCTATTCAGTAATACTTCTTGATGAGATAGAAAAAGCACATGCAGAAGTATTTAATATCCTTTTGCAAGTCTTAGATGAAGGAAGATTAACGGACTCTCAAGGAAGGACCGTAGATTTCAAAAATACGGTAATCATTATGACAAGTAACCTAGCTGGTAAATCTATACTGGAGTATTCACAAAAGATTTCTAAAAGTGAGGAAAAGTTAGAAAAAGATCAACAAACTCTAGATGATTCAATTAATAATGCATTGTCTTCAATTTTTAGACCTGAATTTTTAAATAGAATTGACGAAGTGGTAAAGTTTGATCCATTATCTATTGATGAACTTCAAAAAATTATCATTCTACAAACAGAAGATTTAAAGAACCTGCTACTTGAGCAGAAAATAAATATCGCTATAGACAAAAAAGTTATCAACAAAATTGCAAACGATTCTTACGAACCTGAATATGGTGCTAGGCCACTTAGCAGGGAACTGAGAAGACAAATAGAAAATCCCTTGGCTGCAAAACTTTTAGAGGATAACTTCAAAAATAAAAAGAATATAACAATTAAACTTAACCCTGCTAAAAAAGATGAGATCGTTTTCAAACCTAGCTGAGGAGTAAATCAATAAGCTAAAATAAAAACTAAAGCATAAAGCTTAATTTCAAAAAAAATTTTGTGACAAGTCCTACTACTAATAAAGAACCTCTTAAAAAGGATTCTCCTGAAGTTGAAGAGCCTAAAAAAAAGAATAATTTTTTTAGATCCACCTACGATGAGCTTAAACTTGTCGTGTGGCCTAACAAACAACAACTTTTTAACGAATCAGTAGCAGTTATAATTATGGTATCTTTTTCTGCTGCAGCCATTGCTTCTGTTAGCAGATTCTATGGATGGGCAGCCTCGCAAATTTTTG
The DNA here is from genome assembly GCA_000634195.1 of Prochlorococcus sp. scB243_495D8. Taxonomy (GTDB): domain Bacteria; phylum Cyanobacteriota; class Cyanobacteriia; order PCC-6307; family Cyanobiaceae; genus Prochlorococcus_A. The sequence goes on along the minus strand of JFLT01000015.1, from coordinate 62,606 downwards.
GTTGAATTATCTCCCTAATATCCATTAATAAAGATCTTAATTAAGCTTCCAGAAAAATGAGTAATGAATTAACTACAAACCTTGCTTCTTCAAAAGCAAATACAAGCATCGCAAGATGGTATGCAATTCAAGTGGCATCAAGTTGTGAAAAAAAAGTAAAAGCTACTCTTGAGCAGAGATCAGTAACTTTAGGTGTGAATAATAGAATCATTGAAATTGAAATTCCCCAAACTCCAGGAATTAAATTAAAAAAAGATGGAAGCAGACAAACTACTGAAGAAAAAGTTTTCCCAGGTTATGTTCTCGTAAGAATGATTTTGGATGAAGATACAATGATGGCTGTTAAAAGTACTCCAAATGTAATTAACTTTGTCGGTGCTGAAGACGGAAGAGGCAGCGGAAGATCGCGAGGTCATATCAAACCTCGACCATTATCAAGACAAGAAGTTAATAGAATCTTTAAGCGCGCATCAGAGAAAAAAGCTGTAATCAAATTAGATATTGAAGAAAAAGATAGAATCATTGTAACTAGCGGTCCATTCAAGGATTTCCAAGGAGAAGTTATAGAAGTTTCCGGAGAAAAAAATAAATTAAAAGCATTACTTTCAATATTTGGGCGCGAGACTCCTGTAGAATTAGAATTCTCCCAAATCAATAAACAAAATTAATTTCTAATTGTTCTTGTTTATCGAGTAAAATAATGATTTTCTACTCCAGCTTAAATTCTCTAATCTAATGGCAAAAAAAATTGTTGCAGTTATCAAGCTTGCTCTACAAGCAGGCAAAGCAAATCCTGCTCCTCCTGTAGGGCCAGCTTTAGGACAACATGGTGTCAATATCATGGCATTTTGCAAAGAATACAACGCAAGGACACAAGATAAAGCAGGTTTTGTAATTCCAGTCGAGATTTCTGTTTTTGAAGATAGAAGCTTTACTTTTATCACAAAAACACCTCCTGCTTCCGTCTTAATAACAAAAGCAGCTGGTATAGAGAAAGGATCAGGTGAATCCGCAAAAGGCTCTGTTGGGAATATAAGTAAAGCTCAATTAGAAGAAATAGCCAAAACTAAGCTTCCTGATCTAAACTGTTCTAGTGTTGAATCAGCAATGAAAGTAATTGAGGGTACTGCTCGTAATATGGGCGTCTCTATCACTGATTGAGCTCAATACAAAATTTCTCACTATTTAGGGGAGGTTAATTAATAACCGTTTGCACCCAATATTATTATGAAAAAACTATCTAAAAGAATGGCGGCTCTATCTACTAAGATAGAAGATCGCATTTACGCACCACTTGAAGCTCTTAGTATTATCAAGGAAAATGCTAATGCAAAATTTGATGAAACTATTGAAGCACATATACGTTTAGGTATTGATCCAAAATATACTGATCAACAATTAAGGACCACTGTTGCACTGCCACATGGTACTGGCCAAAGCATCAAAATTGCAGTAATTACAAGCGGTGAGAATGTATCGAAAGCTAAGGCTGCTGGTGCAGATTTATTTGGCGAAGAAGATCTTGTAGAAAGCATCAACAAAGGAAATATGGAGTTTGATCTACTTATTGCAACTCCAGATATGATGCCAAAGGTTGCAAAATTAGGAAGAGTTTTAGGACCTAGAGGTTTAATGCCTAATCCTAAAGCTGGGACAGTAACTAATGACATTGCTAATGCAATAAAAGAATTCAAAGCTGGTAAGCTCGAATTTAGAGCAGATAAGGCTGGAATCGTTCATGTCCGCTTTGGAAAAGCAAGTTTCACAAAAGAGGCTTTATTTGATAACTTAAAAACCTTACAAGAATCAATTGATAAAAATAAACCAAGTGGAGCTAAAGGAAAGTATTGGAAAACTTTTTATGTAACTTCAACAATGGGACCTTCTGTTCAAGTTGACATAAATGCAGTTCAAGATTACCAACCTGAAGGTTAACGTTCTGTAGTATAATTTAAATTGCAATAATACGGCCAAAGAAAGTAGGTTGATTTAGTTATTCTAAATTTTAAATTCCTACCGAGGACTCGTCTTAAATTATTTCTTTTTGGATCTAATAAAAGCGGCCTCTTTTAAAGAACTTTGCCGCATTTCCTGCTCTCCCTAAATTACGATCCAAAAAACATCAATGGGCCGAACACTAGAGAATAAGCAAAAAATCGTTACTGAGATTAAATCTCTTTTAGACGACTCGGAAATGGCTGTAGTTCTTGACTATAAAGGTTTAACTATCAAAGAGATGTCAGATTTGCGATCTAGATTGCAAACAACAAATGGCATCTGCAAAGTTACTAAAAATTCATTAATGCGCAAAGCTATTGATGGAAATAGTAATTGGAACGATCTTGAATCTTTACTGACCGGAACAAATGCTTTTGTCTTAATAAAAGAAGATGTTGGTGGTGCTGTAAAAGCAATCCAATCTTTTCAAAAAGACACCAAAAAATCCGAGACCAAAGGAGCTTTATTTGAAGGCAGACTTCTTAGCGATTCTGAAATAAAAGAAATTGCAAGTCTTCCATCTAAAGAAGTATTGATGGCAAAAATTGCTGGCGCTCTTAATGGCGTTGCAACAAAAATTGCGATCTCTATTAATGAAGTACCTTCTGGACTTGCTAGATCACTTAAACAACATTCTGAAAAATCAGAATCCTAAATTCAAAACCTAATTAACTTTAAGAAAATGTCCGCAAAAACTGAAGAAATTCTTGAATCATTAAAATCTCTATCACTTTTAGAAGCATCGGAGCTTGTAAAGCAAATTGAAGAGGCTTTTGGTGTATCTGCTGCAGCTTCTGCAGGTGTAGTTATGGCAGCTCCAGGAGCAGCTGGCGGTGACGCAGATGGTGGCGCTGCTGAAGAAAAAACTGAATTTGATGTAGTTCTCGAAAGCTTTGATGCAGCTGCAAAAATCAAAGTACTTAAGGTTGTAAGAAATGCAACTGGTCTAGGTCTTGGCGATGCAAAAGCACTTGTTGAATCTGCACCAAAAACAGTAAAAGAAGGAATTGCCAAGGCAGATGCTGAATCTTTAAAGAAAGAGATTGAAGAAGCTGGCGGTAAAGTTACACTTAAGTAAGAGTACATTTTTTCAAGCCGATAACCTTAATATCGGCTTCAAAAATTATGAATAGTGATAGTATTGCGATTGAAGCCGCAACTGACGGAGCCTGCAGTGGTAATCCAGGCCCAGGTGGCTGGGGCGGTTTAATAATTTTTGAAGATAACAGCGAATTAGAAATAGGTGGTTCCGAGCAAAATACTACTAATAATAGAATGGAACTCACTGCGGCTATAAAAACTCTTGAGAAATTAAAAACCTACAAATTAAAAGAGAACTTTAAACTAAGAACTGATAGTAAATATGTAATAGAGGGTTATACAAAATGGATTATTAATTGGAAGAAGAATGGATGGAAAACAAGTTCAGGGAAACCAGTTCAAAATCTTGATCTATGGCAAAAAATTGATCAATTAAGAATTAATGGCCTAATAATGGAATATGTTAAAGGTCATAGCGGGGATAAACAAAATGATAGGGTTGATAAAATTGCAACTAATTACAGCAAAGGTATATCTTTAGAAAGTAACTTAAAAAAAATAGAATCCTCAGTTGATTTTTTTGAAAAAAATGCACCTGTAGAAATTCAGGAATTATTTTCCCGCAATGAATTAATTCAAAAATTTGCAGAAAAAAAGTACCTGTTAAGTTCACCTGAACTTGAAACCTTATTAGGTGATGAAAACCACTTAAAGATAAAACAATATTCACTTTTTGAATGGCGTAATTGGAGATTGATTCCTAAAGATAAAAAATATTGGATAATAGAAAAAAAGAAGCCTAATTTTTTATGAATGATAAGAAGGGGGGATTTAAAAATCTTTATAAAAACTTGATTACCCCTGTATTAAAAAAAGACTCTGGAATTGATGCAGAATACTTAACAAATTTATCTCTTAGTCTCCTATCATTCAGTTCAAGAAAATATAATTGGCCTATAGTATCTTCTATCTTAAAAAATCTAAATGAAGAATTTTCTGTAGTTGATAAAAGGTTAACTCAGAACATATGTGGAATAAATTTTTGTAATCCAATTGGTTTAGCTGCAGGTTTTGACAAAAATGGAAATGCCGCAAACATATGGAAAGATTTTGGTTTTGGATTTGCTGAGCTTGGTACAGTAACTAAATTTGCTCAGAATGGAAATCCCAAACCAAGGTTATTTAGATTGGCAGAAGAAGAAGCAGCATTAAATAGAATGGGTTTCAATAATAATGGTGCTGAAAATCTAGTTAAAAACTTTGTCGAACAAGGTATTGAGTTTAAAAAAAATAGGGAGAATATTTGTTTAGGGATAAATTTCGGGAAGTCAAAAATTACAAGTTTATCTCAAGCAAAAGATGATTATTTAACTTCTCTAAAATTATTAATTCCATATTGTGATTACGCAGCAATAAACGTTAGTTCTCCAAATACTGAAGGACTAAGAAAATTACAAGATCCAATTCTTCTAAAAGAACTTCTTAGAGAAATTAAAAACTTACCTAATTGTCCACCATTATTTGTAAAAATTGCACCAGATTTAGGCCTTAAAGATATTGAAGATATTTGCCAATTAATAATCGAGGAAAATATCGATGGAATAATTGCTACAAACACCAGCATTGATAGATTAGGTCTTGAAAATAGAAAGATCAGGCAAACTGGATTATTACTCTCTCAAGAGAATGGAGGATTAAGTGGAAGGCCTCTCCAAAAAAAAGCAAATCAAATAATAAAACATATACATAATATTGATAAAAAGATTATTTTAATTGGGGTTGGTGGAATAGATAGTCCTGAGTCAGCTTGGGAAAGAATTTGTTCTGGAGCATCATTAATTCAACTTTATACTGGATGGATATATAAGGGTCCACAATTAGTACCAGATATACTTGAGGGAATTATAAAGCAACTCAATAACCATCAATTATCTAGTATAAAAGATGCAATTGGATCAGATTTAAAATGGGTTGAATAAAATTAGAGAATGAATAATGAACCTCATGATTACTCAACGTTAGCCATGCAAGGATCAAACTTGAAGCACGGTGGAAATGTATATGCAATTGCGAAAAAATTAAATTTATTACCCTCCGAAATCATTGATGCAAGTGCATCATTAGTACCCTTTGATCCCCCTCAAATACTCATAGATTCAATAAATGCGGAAATTAAGAATCTTGGCTTTAGATATTACCCAGAAAGAAACTTGAGTGATCTAAAAGAAATAATCGGCAAATTTCATGGGATAAATCCAGAGAATATATTGCCTGGGAATGGAGCTTCTGAATTAATAACCTGGGCAGGTTATGAAGCATCCAAATTCGGAATAAGTTGTATTCCTTCTCCATCATTTGTTGATTATGAAAGATCTTTAAATTGTTGGAATAGCAATTTTATACATTGCGAATTACCAAAAAACTGGAGTGATATTTTTCCTCAATCATTTCCGCTTCATCCAAAAGGTGATGTTATTTGGATAACAAATCCACATAACCCTACCGGCCAATTATGGGAAAAGAATTCGTTGGAGGAAGTTGTAAAAAAATATAAATTAGTTATCTGCGATGAAGCTTTTTTATCCATAACACCTAATGGAGACAAAGAATCTTTAATACCATTAACCAAAAGATTTGATAATTTATTAGTCTTGAGAAGCTTGACCAAAATCTTCAATATTCCTGGACTTAGATTAGGTTACGTTATTGGCTCATCGAAAAAACTTAAACAATGGGAAATAAATAGAGATCCTTGGCCTTTAAATTCATTTTCTATTAAAGCCGGGATTGATCTACTAAGTAATAAGAAATTCTATGAACAGTGGACAAAACAGATTCACAGCTGGATAAATATTGAAAAAAAGAGAGTATTTGAAAAATTATTAAAAATAGAGAACCTTAAAATTCATAACTCTTCAACCAACTTTTTTTTAATAGAAAGTGAAACATCCTTGTCGCCAAATATAAAATACTTAGAAAATAAGGGAATATTGCTTAGAGAATGCACTTCATTTAGATTTCTTAACGACAAGTGGGCAAGAATAAGTCTACAGAATAGAAAAAATAACACTCTTTTATGTGAAGAAATTCATAATTCCTTTAAAAAATAATCAATATACTTTTTAATCTCATTTTTAGATTTAATTTTATTATTATTTTCCATATTCTTCTTCATGAGATCTAATTTTTCATAATGTTTTTTTCCCTTTTTTGATTTTATTTTAAAAATTCTTTCTAGAGTTTCTTCAAAAACTTCTTTAGACATATTATTCTGATTGATTAAAACTGAGCCTCCACTTGCAGCAAGAATCATGGCATTTTTCTCCTGATGATTATTTTTAGAATATGGATATGGAATTAAAATTGAAGGTTTTTCAGCCTCTATTAATTCATTGATTGTTCCTGCACCAGATCTCGATATTACAAGATCACAGTTTTGAATTAAAGCTGCTATTTCATTAGTAAATTTCTTTTGAATATAATTTTTGGAGTTTTTTACATGAAAAGGTTTTAGATTAGATTCGCCAACAATATGAACTATCCGAAATTGTTTTTTTATTAAAAACTCTAGGGATTCATAAAGAATTTGATTTATAGCTTTTGCTCCTTGACTACCTCCCATAACAATCAAAAGAGGTCCATTTCCTTTTGGAACCCATTCTGGCAAAAAATTAAATTTATAGAATTGCTCTCTTAAAGGTGTTCCAGTGAAAATAGTTTTACAATTTTTTAAATAAGAATTTGTTTCTTTAAATCCTAAAAGAACATAGTTACATAAAAAACCAAAATATTTCGTGACCATTCCTGGAACTACATTTGATTCATGAATAATGATAGGTATCTTTAGAAGTTTTGAAGCAACAATAGTAGGGGCAGATATATAACCTCCAGTCGTAAAAACCAAGTTAATTTTTTTTTCTTTTAAGATCCTAATTATTTGGAAAGTTGACATTAAAATTTTTATATATTGATAAAACAAAAAAATATTTTTTCTTGGTGTCTTTAAATTCAAAGTCTTCAAATTATATTTTTGGGGAATCAAATTCGCATCAAGTCTTCGCTGAATACCCAACCAATGAATATTCCACTCATCTTCCACCTCTTTAGAAACTGCTAAAGCTGGAAAAATATGGCCTCCTGTTCCACTAGCTGCAACTAATAAATTATTTTTTTTAGACATAAAAACTTAAATTAGTAGAATGAAAATAATAAATAATAAATATGTTGAATTTAAACTTATTCAGAAATATAGGATTCCCTCTCTACTTATTTATTTATCTCATTCTCCCCTATTCAGCAATAACGCAAACTTTAAAAGTTGATTTTATAAGAAATTTAGAAACCTCATTAAATAAGCGAGAATTAGATTTTATTAAAAAAAATTTTAGAAATGATGAAAACCAAAATATTCCAAAACAATTTTCAAAGATTATTAATGATTTCCCTAACAGCAAATGGAAGATCAAAAGATTAAAATCTAATATTCCAGATGAAGATATTTTGCGAATAAAAGTTTCTGGGGCAAAAATAGTTAACGGAGAAATATATATACTCGAATCCAAATTTGATTATTTATTTTCAATCGTAAATGGAAAAATAAGTGAAGGGATTATCAAAAATTTATTCACCACAATAAGAAACGATAATAAAAAAATAGATATTAGTTTTAAAATTCCTGATAGAGTTCTTACTGGTTCAAAATACGATATCGATATAATTCTAAATAAACCTCTTGAAGAAGTGATTATTGCTGGAGCTATAAAACCTCATCAAGTTTATTCATTGTTTGAACAAGAAATATTATTGGAACCATTGGCGTCTGGAGGGATTTTTAAAATTACAAGAGCCCCTTCAAAACCAGGAATACAAATTTGGTCAGGGATTATAGCTCACCCTGAGGGAATGATTACTTTCACAAAGAGCATTGATATTGTTGATGAGATATAAGCCTAAGCGTCGTTTAATGCAGCCACACCTGGTAAAGTTTTACCTTCTAAAAGTTCCAAACTTGCCCCACCTCCGGTAGATATATGAGACATTTTCTCAGCTAATCCTGCTTTTTCAACTGCTGCAACTGAATCTCCACCACCAATTATTGTACAAACTTCAGAAAAAGCACTTAAGTCCGCAAGAGTCGTAGCTATTGCATTTGTACCATCTGCAAATTTATCAAATTCAAAAACTCCCATTGGACCATTCCAAATAATTGTCTTACATTCTGCAAGAGCATTCTGAAAAACTTTAATGGAATCTGGACCAATATCTAGACCCATCCAATTCCCACTAATTGCATCAATTTGAGATATTTTACTATTGGCATCAGGAGAAAATTCATCAGCCAAAACAACATCAGTGGGTAATAATAACTCTACTCCTTTTGCTTTTGCTTTTGCTTCTAAATCTTTAGCAAGCTCGAGTTTATCTTCTTCTACAAGGCTCTTTCCGACATCTAAACCTCTAGCTTTATAAAAAGTGAAAATCATACCTCCACCAATCATGATTTTGTCACACTTATCTAGTAAAGAATCAAGTACTCCTATTTTGCTACTAACCTTTGACCCTCCAACTATTGCTGCCAATGGACGATTTGGGGAATCTACTGCTCCTTGTAGGTATTTCAATTCTTTTTCTAAAAGGAATCCAGCTACTGAGGGACTTAAATAATTTGTAACACCCTGAGTTGAAGCATGCGCTCTATGAGCAGCACCGAAAGCATCATTTACATACATATCTGCATGTGATGCTAATTTTTCAGCAAACTCCAGGTCGTTCTTTTCCTCTTCACCAAAAAAACGAACATTCTCAAGCAAAAGAACATCTCCATTAGATAAGCTATTTGATTGTGCAACTGCTTCATCACCAATACAACTGTTAGTAAGAACAACATTTTGCCCCAACAATTCACTTAATCTTGCTGCTACTGGAGTTAATCTCATTTTTTCATTTACCTGACCCTTCGGTCTACCAAAATGAGCAGCTAAAATGACTTTTGCAGAATGATTAATAAGATATTCAATAGTTGGGATCGCTGCACGAATACGCGTATCGTCGGTTATTTGACCATCTTCATTTAATGGAACATTAAAATCTACTCTTACAAGAACTTTTTTTCCTTCTAAATGTGTCTTATCAAGACTGGAAAGAGATAATTTTGACATTAAACAAGCTATATTTATAATCCCAAGACCCTAACGTTAATTTGGGCTTATTGGGTTAAAAAGTAGTTACTGTTACCTATGCCTTAATAAATTTTAAGAATTAACGATTATAAAAATTTTTAGTTATTAAATTTATACTAAAATTTAGAAGTAAATACTTTTGAAACTTATAAAAACTAAAAGGAATACAAAATTTTATTTGATTTATTGAAGTGGACATACCCAAAATCCAATGGTACCCAGGCCATATCGCAAAAGCAGAAAAGAAATTATCTGAAGTTATCAATAAAGTAGATTTAGTTATCGAAGTGAGAGATGCACGAATTCCTTTGTCAACAGGACATCCACACTTAAATAAATGGATAAATAATAAAAAACATATTCTTGTCATTAACAGATCAGATATGATCTCCCCGAATACAATCAATAGTTGGAATAAATGGTTTAATTCTAAAGATCAATATCCTCTTTGGTGTGATGCTAAAAGAGGAATAGGGATTAAAGAAATTTGTAAGTCAGCCAAAGATTCTAGATCGTCAATCGACGATAGAAGACTCTCTAGAGGAATGCGAATTAGGCCAATTAGAGCCCTTACACTTGGTTTTCCAAACGTAGGAAAGTCGGCATTAATTAATAGAATCGCAAAAAAAAGAGTTGTAGATAGCGCTAGGAAAGCAGGCGTGACTCGTAATTTAAGATGGATAAAATTAGAAAGTGGTATAGATCTGCTAGATGCTCCTGGTGTTATACCTCCAAATTTAGAAGATCAAAAATCAGCACTTAATCTTGCACTGTGTGACGATATTGGAGAAGCTGCTTATGAAATAGAGAGTGTCGCAATTGGATTTATCAAAATTATATCCACTCTCAACAAAGATAAGAATGCGAATATCTCAGTTAAACAAATATCTAATAGATATGGAGTTGATATTACTAAAGGCTTTAAGAGTCCTTCTGCTTGGATCGACGAAGCAGCTTCAAAACATACCTCTGGCGATAAAAGGAGAATGTCTCATAAGTTATTGGAAGATTATAGAAATCAAATGCTGGGTAAAATTGCTTTAGAAGTCCCACTATGGAATTAAATAATCAAAATTCTTTCGGCATTGGAGAAGGTGAGCTTATAGAAATTATTTATGAGCTACCTCTTCCTATGAGGCTAGACAGATGGTTGGTAAGTAAAAGGCCAGAACAAAGTAGAGCAAGAATTCAACATTTTATAAATTCAGGTTTAGTACTTGTAAACTATAAGACTGCGAAAGCAAAGACCCCATTAAAAAATGGCGACAATATTCAAATATGGATGCCTCCTCCAGAACCTCTTATTTATTTGAAACCTGAAAAAATGGATTTAAATATCCTTTTTGAAGACGAGCACATCATAGTAATTAATAAACAATCAGGACTAATTGTTCATCCAGCCCCTGGACACAAATCTGGAACTTTAGTGAATGGATTACTTTTTCACTGTAAAGATCTACCTGGAATTAATGGGAAACTAAGACCTGGGATTGTTCACAGATTAGATAAAGATACCTCCGGATGTATGGTTGTTGCAAAAAGCCAAGAGGCATTAGTAAATCTCCAGAAACAAATTAAAGAAAAAATAGCATCACGCGAATATATTGCAGTAATTCATGGAGCACCGAATTCTGAAGAAGGCCAAATAGTGGGAAACATTGGCAGAGATAAATTAAATAGATTGAAATATAAAGTAGTTGAAGAAACTTCAGGAAGGTATGCCTGTACCTATTGGAAATTAGAAGAAAGATTTGGCAATTACTCATTAATGAGTTTCAAACTAGATACGGGGCGAACGCATCAAATAAGAGTACATTGCGCTCACATTAATCATCCAATTGTGGGTGATCCGTTATATGGAAGATGTAAAAAACTACCATGTAAATTAGATGGCCAAGCATTACACGCCATCAAGCTTGGACTTATACATCCAATAAATGGTAAAGAAATGATATTTGAATCAGAATTACCATTAGATTTTCAAAAATTACTAAGTGTTCTTAAAATTAAATAAGATTCAAAGAGGAATTTAGAAGCGATTTTGTATACGTGTTTTGAGTTTTAGTGAATATTGTGGAACTTTCTCCTTCATCAACTATCTTTCCGTGATTCATAACTAGCAACCTATCACAAAATCTTTTAGCAATGCCCAAATCATGAGTAATAAAGATAATCGTTAAATTCATTTTTTCTTGCAAGACTCTAAGTAATTCAAGAATCTCTATTTTTACTGAAGCATCCAACATATTAACGCTCTCATCACAAATCAAAATTTTTGGTTTCAACAATAGCGCTCTGGCTAATGAAATTCTTTGCAATTGACCACCAGATAATTGGCTAGGATAAGAATTAAAAAAATTATTATTTAAGGGAAGATTCAAATTTCTAAACATTAATTTTATTTCTTTTTCGATTTTTCTTTTATCTGAAATTTTTTGAATAAAAAATATATCTTCCAAAATACTTTTAATTGTCATTTTCGGGTTCAAACTTGAAAAAGGATCTTGAAAAATAATTTGCACTTTATTGTTCTTTTTAAAAGATTTATTTTTTTTCGATGCATGATTTTTATCATAAATTTTGATTTCACCACCTCTTACTTTAAGAAGTCCAATTAAAGCCCTACATAATGTACTTTTACCACTCCCTGAAGAACCAACTATTCCAAGAGTCTCATTCTCATATAACTTGAAACTAACTTCATTTAAAGCCTTATTCCATTTATTAATGAAAATTGAAGAATTTAATTTATACCAATGTCTTAGGTTATTTACCTCTAGAACGACCTGATCTCGAGCATTATTTTTAGTATTTGGTTCTAATACTATTTTTGAAGCATTTACTAACTTTTTCCCGATATCTGATTTTGGTGATTTAAAAATATCTAATATATTCCCTTTTTCAACAATCGATCCCTTTTCAATTATTGCAACTTTTTTACACCACTTTGCTGCAAGATTAATATCATGACTAATTAAAATTAAAGTTGTATCAAATTCATTACATAGATGAATTATTTCTTGCATAATTTCAAAACTTGTTTTGGTATCTAAGCTTGTTGTAGGTTCATCAGCTATTAATAATTTAGGTTTCAAAGCAAGTGCCATTGCTATAGAAACTCTCTGTCTCATTCCGCCGCTAAATTGATGTGGGAAAGAATCAAGTCTACTTTCTTCAATTCCGACTTTTTGAAAAACTTCTCTTACTAATTTTTTAATAGCTAAAGATGATTTAGTTTGATCATGTGTTTTAAATAATTCATATAAATGATCCCCAATTCTCATTAGCGGATTAAGTTTTTTTATAGAGTCTTGATAAATAAATCCAAAATTCTTTCTTCTAAATAATTGTGCATCTTTGTTGTTTATTTTCCTAGGATCTACATTAGAAATCGATAGATACCCTTTAGAAGTGGCCTTTGCAGGCAATATATTTACTAATGTTTTTGCAAAAGTTGTCTTTCCACATCCAGAAGGTCCTATTATGGCCAAATGATCTCCACTATCTATTTCCAAATTAAAATTTTTGATAATAGGTTGCTGTTTTAGACCATATTTAACAGTAAGATTTTTAACTACAATAATTTTTTCTTTATTTTTTTCCATAATTTATAGCAAATTTTTCTAGACATAAATAAAATACATCTAAAGCAATATAAAATGTCCGAGGCAGCTGCAAATTCAAAAGAAAAAAACGAAATTGAAGTTTCCAAAACTATTTTGCCTGAAAATAAAAAATATGAAAGTGAATCTTTGAATTATCAAATAAACATTCCCGATTGGCTTTTAAAAGATATTCATAATTTTGAAAAATCAAATAAAGAAAATGATGAGAATCAAAACCTTATAGTAAAGGCTTTTAAACTTGCTTATAAAGCTCATGATGGACAATTCCGTGCGAGCGGCGAGCCATACATTATCCACCCGGTTGCTGTTGCAAATCTCCTTAAAGAAATAGGTGCTAGTTCATCTGTTATTGCTGCAGGCCTTTTACATGATGTAGTTGAAGATACTGGCATTGATTTATCTGAAATAGAAACAAATTTTGGATTAGAAGTAAAAATACTTGTAGAGGGTGTAACAAAATTAGGCGGCATTCACTTTAACAACAGGACTGAAGCACAAGCTGAAAATCTTAGGAAAATGTTTTTGGCTATGGCCAGCGATATCAGAGTTGTCTTAGTTAAACTTGCAGATCGACTTCATAACATGAGAACAATTGAATGGCTAAATGATGAGAAAAAACTAAGAATAGCGAGAGAAACAAGAGAGATTTATGCACCATTAGCTAATCGACTAGGAATAAACAGATTTAAATGGGAATTAGAAGATTTAGCTTTTAAATTCCTAGAGCCTAAAGAATATCTAGATCTTAAAGATCAAATCGCCGTTAAAAGAAGTGATAGAGAAAAAAGATTAAAAGTAACTTTGAATCTTATGAAGGAAAACTTGAATTCAGCGGGTTTGAAAAATTTTGAAATAACAGGAAGGCCAAAACATCTTTATGGCATCTGGAGCAAAATGGAAAGACAACAAAAGCATTTTCACGAGATTTATGATGTTGCTGCCCTGAGAATTATCGTGGACAATTCAGATAGTTGTTATAGAGCTTTAGCAGTTGTTCATGATACTTTCAAACCAATTCCAGGTAGATTTAAAGACTATATAGGATTACCAAAACCCAATGGATATCAGTCCTTACACACTTCTGTGATTGGAAGACATCGACCTATTGAAGTTCAAATTAGAACTACTTCGATGCATCAAATTGCTGAATATGGTATTGCCGCTCATTGGCAATATAAAGAGGGTGGTTCTCCTGCTAAAAGTAATGCCGAGAGATTTAATTGGCTAAGACAATTAGTAGAATGGCAACAAGAAGGTAATGAAAGGGATCATAATGATTATTTAGCTTCAATTAAAGAAGATTTATTTGATGAAGAAGTATTTGTAATCACTCCAAAAGGAGATGTTGTTGGTTTAAGGAAAGGATCTACCGCGATAGATTTCGCCTACAGAATCCATTCTGAAGTTGGAAATCACTGTAATGGAATAAGAATTAATGAAAAGCTTTCTCCATTATCTACAGCACTTCAAAATGGTGACTTCATAGAAATTTTGACAAGTAATAATGCTACTCCAAGCTTGGATTGGCTGAACTTTGTAGTTACGCCAACTGCTAAAAATAGAATTCGCCAATGGTATAAGAAAAGCCATCGTGATGAAACGATTAAAAGAGGTAGAGATTTACTTGAAAAAGAAGTAGGTAGAAACGGTTTTGAAGCATTACTTTCTAGTGAAGCCATGAAAAAAGTTGCAAATCGATGCAATTTAAAAACTACTGAAGACCTTCTTGCATCACTTGGTTTTGGCGGTTTAACTTTGCATCAAGTATTAAACAGACTAAGAGAAGAAATAAAATTACAGACAGAAGATGTAAAAAATGATTCTGACTCTGAAATAGCAAAATCTCTTAAAAGTAATAATAATTTATCCAATAATCAATTTAATACAGCAGCTAAATCACCAATTTCCGGGATAGAAGGTCTTGATTACAGAATAGGTAAATGCTGTTCCCCACTCCCAGGCGAGGATATTATCGGAACTGTGTCGCTAGGCAACCATGGGATAACTATACATAGGGAAGATTGTGAAAATGTAATACCAATTCCAATAGAGAGAAGATTACCTGTCGGTTGGAATCAAGATAATAAAACTGGCGATAATAAGTTTCCAATTCAGCTACGAATAGAAGTAATTGATCGAGTTGGGGTTCTTAAAGATATTCTTATGCGTTTATCTGATAAAGGTATAAACGTTAGTGATGCCAATGTTAAAACTGCTTATGGTAAACCAGCTATTATTAATCTTTGTGTAGGTCTTGAAAGTTATAATCAGCTTCACAAAACAATTGAACAAATTAAATCAATGGCAGATGTTTTAGATATTGCCAGAGTTGGACAAAGTTAATTTTAAAATCAGATCAATCTATCTTTTACTTTTTATCTTGTAGATAAAGAAAACAATACTGCCGCAAATCAAAGCTAATAAAATACCTACACAAGAAGAACCTAAGAGTAATTTTAAGGAAAAAATTCTACCTTGTTTCCATAAGTCATCAATAACTAAACTTTTTTCAAGAATTTTATTAGAAGGATTTTTTAAAAAAATCGAACCAACTTTATAGTTAAAATAATAAAGTGGAATATAAGTAAAAGGGTTGCTGATCCAAGTACCAATTGCAGCTAGAACAATATTTCCCTTAGCTATTTTCGCAAAAAATACTCCCATTAAAGTCTGAAAACCAAAAAATGGAAAGCAACCACTAAATACCCCTATAGCTAAACCTTTAGCATTAAAGAAAGGACTTCCATTCTGACTCCTAAATAATGATAGAATTTTCTTATAGGTAATATCTCTTTTAAATCTCATTCAGAAAGAAAATTTCAAAATTAAATTCTTGATAATTTTACTTAATTATCCATAACAAAGCGAGAGATGGATTCGATAGTTACTACAGAAGATACGATAGCCGCAATTGCTTCAGCTATAAGTATTGGGAAGGGAGGAGTTGCGATAATAAGAGCATCAGGGAAAGACGCAATAAATTCTTGCAAAAAGATTGTTCAAACTAAATCTAAATATGCATGGGAATCACATAGAGTTTTTCGTGGTTTTATTCAGGAAAATAAACAAAATAAATTTATAGATGAGGTTTTAATCTTAGTGATGAAATCCCCAAATAGCTTCACAGGAGAGGATGTAGTTGAACTTCATTGCCATGGCGGAATTATCATAGTAAATAAAGTTTTAAAGATATTATTATCTAGTAATTCTAGAGTTAGACTTGCAAACCCAGGAGAATTTAGTCAAAGAGCTTTTCTTAATGGGAAAATAGACCTTACTCAAGCCGAGTCGATTAATCAATTAATTAATGCAAGCAATACCAGATCAGCCGAGTTAGCCTTTAGCGGGGTTCAAGGAGAAATAAAGAAAAAAATTGATGATATTAAAAATGACCTTATAAATCAACTTTGCGAAATAGAAGCGAGAGTTGATTTTGAAGAAGACTTCACAGATTTTGATTACACCAAATATCTAAAAAATATTAAAAAAGTCAAAGAAAAAATAGAATTACTAATAGAAAATGCAAAAAGAAATTCATATATTCATAATGGAATATCCATTGCGCTTATAGGTAAAACAAATGTTGGCAAAAGCTCTTTATTAAATTTGCTTGCAAAAAAAGAGAAAGCAATCGTAACTAATATTCCTGGAACAACTAGAGATGTTATTGAAGTTAATTTAACTATTAATGATATTCCAATGAAAATAATTGATACTGCTGGCATAAGAGAAACTCATGAACAAATTGAAAGTATTGGAATTAAAAAAAGTTTTGGGAAAATAAAAGAGTCAGATTTTATAATTTATATTTATAGTCTTGAAGAAGGATTTAATGAAGAAGACAAAAAAATAATACAAGAAATTCCCAAAGAAAAATTAATTACTATTTTGGGCAATAAAAAAGATTTAATTGATTGCAAAAATATTAATTCAAATGAGTTAAAAAACACAATTCTTATGAGTATTAAGAATAATGATGGTGAAAGATTATTAATAGACACAATTATAAAAAAATGCGGATTAAAACAAGTAGAAAATATCAATATATTTTTAAACGAAAGACATCTAACAAATTTGTCTGCTTGCTTATCTAATTTAAATGATACTGATGAAATAATTGAAAATAAATTGCCATTTGATTTGTTATCAATTGAGCTGAGAGATGGAATTCAAAACTTATCTAAAATAACTGGTCAAGAATTAACAGAGGAACTTCTAGATAATATTTTTTCTAAGTTTTGTATTGGTAAATAAATTTGAGTTAAATTACATAGTGATATATAGTTGATTCTCTAACTTCAGTTTAATTTTTATTAATTAATTATTTCTTAGTTTAGTGGATTTAAATGCTTCAATAATAAGTAAAATCATTGATAATTGGATCGATGAAGATATAGGTAGGGGAGATCTTACAAGTTCCTCTATTACAGAAGAGAATGGTAATGCATATTGGATTGCAAAAGAGGAGGGTATATTCTGCGGGGTTGAAATTATAAAAGAAATTTTTAGAAAAATTGATTTAAAAATCAGTCCAAAATTTAATATCTCTGATGGAGATCAATTTGTTAAAGATCAAAAACTCTTAGAAATATATGGGCCTTCAAAAAGTTTGCTAGCTAGTGAAAGAATAAGCTTAAATATAGCAATGCATTTATCTGGAATATCAACATACACAAAGAATCTTGTAAATAAGTTAGAAGGTACAAATATAAAATTAGCAGATACTAGGAAAACGACTCCTGGCTTAAGAATATTTGAAAAATATGCATTCAAATGCGGAGGTGGAGTCAATCATAGAATGGGATTATACGATGCAGCTATGATAAAAGAAAATCACATTGCATGGACAGATAATCTTAATAATGCAGTAAAAAAAATTCGACTAAATTCGCCTTTTACAACTCATATCATAATTGAAGCTGAGAATATCGAACAGGCAAAAGAAGCAGTATTAGCAGGAGCAGATAGTGTCTTATTGGATGAACTTAGCCCTGAAATAATCAAAAAAAACGTTCAAGAATTAAGAGATTTATCAATGAATAGCTTAAAAAAAGAAGTAAATAAAAATTTGATACTAGAAGTTTCTGGAATTAACCCTGAAGAAATTAGTAAATATCTAATAAAAGGTATTGATTTGATTTCAACAAGTTCTTCAATCACCAAAAGTAATTGGATTGATTTGAGTATGCGTTATATTAATTAATTATATAGATAAATAATTGAATAATTAATGCTAATCATTTTTAAAGAATTAACAAAACAATTTGAACAATCTCTTTTAGATAGTCTTGAAAAAAATGATAAAAAAGGAGAATTCGAAATTCTTCGAAAAAATTTAATTACACAATCATCAAAAGAGGAATTTGGTGATTATCAATGTAATGTTTGTTTAAGTTTATCTAAAATATATAAAAAGAACCCAAGAGATATTTCTAATGATTTTATTAACCTTTTAAATAAAAATATAAGCATATCAAAATTATGTAAGAGTCTAGAAATAGCTGGACCTGGATTTATAAATATAAAATTAAAAGATGAGGTTCTAATAAATGAAATTAAGTCAAATATTCAATGCAATAGGGCTGGCATACCTCTAATTAGAAAAGATTTAGATAGTGGTTTGTCCAATAAAGTTATTGTAGATTTTTCTAGCCCTAATATTGCTAAAGAAATGCATGTAGGACATTTAAGATCAACAATAATAGGTGACTCAATATCTAGAATTTTCGAGTTAAGAGGTTATGAAGTATTAAGACTCAATCATGTTGGTGATTGGGGAACACAATTTGGCATGCTTATTACTCAGCTCAAAGATTTATATTCAAATGATCTAGAAGAAATAGGAAAGATCAAAATAAGTGATTTAGTTGAATTTTATAAAGAATCAAAAAAAAGATTTGATAACGAATCTGAATTCCAAAAAAGATCTAGAGAGGAAGTAGTTAAGTTACAAAGTGGAGATATTAAATCGATTAAAGCTTGGAAATTATTATGTGATCAATCAAGGAAAGAATTTGATGAAATCTATAAAAATTTAAAAATAAAAATAGAAGAAAGAGGTGAATCTTTTTATAATCCCTTCTTAAAATCAGTTATTGATGATTTGAATTTAGAAAAAATATTAGTAGAAGATCAAGGAGCAAAATGTGTATTTTTAGATGGGATGACTAATAAAGAAGGCAAACCTTTACCGCTAATTATTCAAAAAAAAGATGGGGGTTTTAATTATGCCACTACAGATCTTGCTGCTATAAGATACAGATTCAATAAACCTCCTAATGGCGATGATGCTTCAAGAATTATTTATGTAACTGATCATGGGCAAGCAAATCATTTTGCTGGAGTTTTTCAAGTTGCAAAAAAAGCAAAATGGATACCAGAAAATTGTCAAGTAGACCATGTCCCTTTTGGGTTAGTTCAAGGAATTGATGGCAAAAAACTAAAGACAAGAGAAGGTGAAACAATACGCCTAAAAGATTTATTAGATGAAGCAGTTAGAAGAGCAAAAGAAGATTTATTGAAAAGATTAGAAGATGAAGATCGTTATGAGACCGAAGAATTTATAGCAAATACTTCAAGAATTATTGGATTAGGAGCTGTTAAGTATGCAGATTTAAGTCAAAATAGGATTACCAATTATCAATTTAGTTTTGATAAAATGCTTTCCCTAAATGGTAATACTGCTCCTTATTTGTTATATACACTTGTAAGAATTTTAGGAATTAAAAGAAAAAATAATTTTGTTTATGACTATAAAGATTTTCAGTACGTAAATTATGAACATAAATCTGAGTGGAAACTTATCAGAAAATTACTTAAGTTCGATGAAGTCATAATTTCTATTGAAAAAGACTTAATGCCAAATAGATTATGCAATTATCTGTTCGAGCTATGTCAGACTTTTAATAGATTCTATGATCAAGTTCCAATCCTCAAAGAAGAAAAAAATATAAAAATTTCTAGGCTTAATTTATGTGACCTAACTACAAAAACACTAAAATTAAGCTTAGAGCTTTTAGGAATTGAAACTTTAGAAAGAATGTAATGAATGATTTTGATCCATTAAATAATCTTTTTCCAAAACCAAGAGAAGAAATAATAAATATGCAGTCTTACTCTGCACCTTTAGAAAATAGAAGAAATTTACTCCGCTTAGACTTTAATGAAAATACTTTAGGTCCAAGTCCTAAGGTTCTAGAGGCATTACAAGCGATAAAATTAGATGAGATTTCAATTTATCCAGAATATAATTTTTTAAAAAAATTTTTATGTGATAAATATCTTGATTCAAGAAAATTTGGTAATGATGAAATCGGAATTTTCAATGGAGCAGATGCAGCAATAAATGCAATTTTCAATTGCTTTGGAGAAAAAGATCAAATATTTCTAACCACAAATCCAACTTTTGGTTACTATTCTCCTTGTGCAGAAATCCGAGGAATGAAAAAAATAAGTTGTTCTTACATTGGAGAAAATTTTCTATTCCCCATCGAAGAATTTAGAGAAAAAATAATAAAGCATAATCCAAAGTTAATATTTATTTGCAATCCAAATAATCCAACAGGCACTGTTCTAAGCTCTCATGAAATAATTAATTTAGCCAATATCAATAAAGATTCATTAATAGTTGTTGATGAACTATATGAAAAATTTAATGGAGATAGTCTTCTTGAATCGATAGATTTTGAAAAGAATAAAAATATACTCATAATCCAATCTCTTTCAAAAACTGCAGGTCTAGCTGGTTTAAGAATAGGTTTTACTTTTGGCAATAAAAGTTTAATTCAGTACATTAATAAAGTTACAGGACCATATGATGTAAACAGCTTTGCCATAACAGCTTCATTAGCAGCACTTAAAGACAAATCATATATTGATAATTATGTTTTAGAGGTAAAAAAGGCGAGGGAATGGATTTTAAATAAATTTAAATCAACAAAAATCAGAACTCACTTTAGTGGAGGTAATTATTTCTTAATTTGGCCAAAAAAAGATCCTAAAATCTTAATACAACAGATGAGAGAAAAAGGTATTCTTATTAGAAGTATGGAAAACAAAAAAGATATTGGTAATTCTATAAGAGTTAGTATTGGAACTAAAGAACAAATGATTTTTTTCTGGGACAATTACAAGATATTAGATTTAAAAAATTAATTACTGAAAATATAAATTGTATTTTGATCGATTCTTTTAGATTTTATTTGAAATTCTTTTCCAACATATTTTACTTTAAAATCTTTCATATTTTCGATAAATAAATCAGCATTTGAGAAATCACATTCTTTATTAATTTTTTTGCCGGGTTCAAAGTGAACAGGAATAACTACATTAGGTTTTAGAAGCTTAACTATTTTTGAGGCTTCTTTACCATTGTAAGATTTTATTCCTCCTCCAATTGAAATAAACAATATATCTGGACTAGACAAAATAATTTGACTGTTTATATCAATATCACCAGCAGCTCCTCCCATATGAACAATTTTAAGATCATTCTGCTCCCAACTCCAAACAGTTGCCATCCCAAATCTTCTTCCATCTACTCTGTCATGTGGTACAGAAATTCCATTTAATAAAATATCCTCAAATTGATAGATTCCTGGCTCAACGAACATTAATTGATCATTAGGGTTATATCCTTCATCTGGAAGCCTAGAACTAGCCAAAATAAAATCTACGTTGACTTCTTTTGGCTCCTTTAAATTACTTGCACAACCTATTGCTTTAAAGGGATTTATAAGAATAGATTTATCTGCACTAGTAATTAAAAAACTACTATGTCCCAAACTTTTTATTCCTAAGTTCCTTGCCAATAATGAAGTAGGTAAAAAAGAGCTAACTAATATCAAAAATAAAAAGTTTTTAATTTGAGAAATCATAATATTAATTTTTTTTTATTTTACTTTTGTTCAGCCATTTTTAGAAAATTACTAATTAATTTATGACCAAATTGCGTCAACACACTTTCAGGATGGAACTGTACCCCATGTAAATATTTATATTCTTTATGAGAGATAGCCATAATTGTTGAGTCTTCTAAAGTCGCAGTTATGTCGAAACAAGATGGTAAAGAACTTGAATCAACTATAAGACTATGGTATCTAGTAGCCACAAATGGAGTCTCGATATCTTTAAACAATCCTTTTTGATTATGAAATATTTTGGATGTCTTACCATGCATAAGTTCTTTCCCAACTATAACCTTACCTCCAAAAGCTTGGGCCAAAGCTTGATGACCTAAACAAACTCCCAAGGTCGGAATATTTTTAGATAATTTTTTTAGAATTGGCAGACAAATTCCAGATTGATCTGGATTACCTGGACCTGGAGATAAGAGAATTCCACCAGGATTTAGTTTGATAATTTCTTCTAAAGTAATTTCATCATTTCTTTTAACTATTAATTCTTTAGTTATTTCATGCTCAACTGAAAGTTCTCCTAAATATTGAACAAGGTTATAAGTAAAACTATCGTAATTATCAATAACAAGAAACATATTTATATGGATTTAAAATAACAACTTTATTTTAGGAACAAAGATATATACAGCAATAATAACAGAATTAATGGAAGCTAATAATACTGCTCCTGCAGAAGTATCTTTTGAAATTTTAGCCAAAATACTAAATTCTTTTTTCACTACTAAATTAACGATTGATTCAATAGATGTGTTCAATATTTCTAATATTAAAACAGACATTATTGTTGCAATCAAAATAACATAATTACTTAGACTAATTTTTAGTAAAAAACCAATTATTAAACTTGCAACTGCAAAAATTAATTGAATTTTAAAATTTCTTGAAGTTTTTAATACATAACTAATACCACTGAAAGCATACTTAAAACTTATAAATACATTACTAGAAGTTTTGTATGATTCTTTTCTATTTTCTAAATAGTTTATTTTTTTTGCCATTTATTTTTAATCTAATCGAGTAATTAAATATTCTTGGAAATTTAACATATTTTCTAAATCATGCTCATTATTATGTTCCCATCCCAAAAGATGTAAAAATCCATGACTAGCCAACCAGATCATCTCTCTATAGATTGAATGTTTATATTCATAAGATTGCTCAAGTGCCATCTCTAATGATATAAAAATATCTCCCAACTCTATATGATCTAAATTATTTAGAGATTCATCAGAAATAATTGGAAAAGATAGAACATCAGTTGGACCATTTTTTTGCATCCATTTCTTATTCAAAGAAGCAATTTCTTGATTAGATATTATCTGTAAGCCTAATGAAAAAGATTCTTTTTCAAAAATATAATTTGGTAATTCATAATCCTCTTTTTTTAATATAGTATTTATCCAAGATAAAAAAACTTTCTCCCAAAAAATAGATTCAAAAATAAGATGGGTTTTAGTATCTTTTAACTTATTTGAAAATTGAGAGAAATCATTACATTGAAAAACCAAATCTAAATTTATTTCAGAAATAATTTTTTCTTTCATATATTCTTAAACTGGAATATTAGGCTTACCTATTGTGGCCACAAGTATTAATATCCCAATTAAAACTAGAAAGGTTATTGAAAAATGAGAAATACTTTTTGAGCCTTTCCTTACCATATTTCTCATAGCAAGCTTTATAAAGCTTGGAGGAGAAACTTTTTTTTCTAAAATTTCGTTTTTATTTTCCATTAGTTATTCAATAGATTCATTAGAAGAAATATTCATACGTAATAATTCATGAATAAATGGGTCAAGTCCACCATCTAAAACACTATCTAACTCGTTAGTCTCCTGCATAGTCCTAAGATCTTTTACCATTTGATAGGGATGGAAAACATAATTTCTTATTTGATTGCCCCATGCAGCTTCCACAATATCACCTTTAATATCAGCGACTTCAGCAGCTCGTTGTTCTTTAGCAATCACTAGTAGTTTAGACTTTAAAAGTAACATAGCTTTTTCTTTATTTTGTAATTGAGATCTTTCTTGAGTACATCTTACTGAAATCCCTGAAGGCAAATGAACAATTCTCACTGCTGTTTCTACTTTATTAACATTTTGTCCTCCAGCTCCACCGGATCTACTCGTTGTAATTTCTAAATCTTTTTCAGGTATATCAAGTGAAATATTATCATCTAATTTTGGCATAACCTCTACCCCAGCAAAGCTGGTTTGTCTTTTGCCATTGGCATTAAAAGGAGAAATTCTTACTAATCTATGAGTTCCTTTTTCATGTTGCAGATAGCCATATGCATATTTTCCATCAATTTCGAACGTTACACTTTTAATACCTGCTTCTTCTCCTTGAGATAATTCATTAATGACAAGGCTCATTTGATTATTATCGGCCCATCTAGAGTACATTCTTAATAATATCTCTACCCAATCCTGCGCATCTGTTCCACCCGCACCTGCGTTAATAGAAACTACTGCTCCTTCCTTATCGTATTCACCACATAACAATCTTTCAAATTCCCATTTATCCAAATTCTCTCTTAATTTCTTTAATCCCAGCTGCGATTCTAAAATCATTTCCTCTTCGGGTTCTAGAGAATAAAGCTCAAGAGAGGCATTAGCATCAGAAATAAAAGTTTTCCATTTATCTAACAATTCGAGTTGTGCTTTGACATCATCAAGGATTAACATTTGCTTTTTAGCTTCTTCTTGATTATCCCAAAATTCAGGCTGAGCAGAAATTTGCTCTAACTCTTTCCTTTTCGCTTTTAATCTTGGAACGTCAAAGACAATCCTGAGCATTACCCAGGCGCTCTGTTAGTTCCGAAAGATCTTTTTTGAAATCTGTAATATCTATCAAAATAGAATTTAATCGTTATTTATAATCTAACAAGCACTTTTGTTTAATAGTATAAACTAAGTATTATTTTAAAAAAATGTCCAAAGTTGAAATTTATACTTGGCAATATTGCCCATTCTGTATTCGAGCAAAATCACTACTCAAGAAAAAAAATGTAAATTTTACAGAATATAAAATAGATGGCGACGAAGATGCCAGAGCATTGATGATTGAAAGAGCTGATGGTAGAAGAACATTACCACAAATATTTATAGATAATGAGGGTATCGGAGGCTGCGATGATCTCTACGCATTAGAAAATGAAAATAAATTAGAAGCATTATTAAACTAGATCTTATGAAATTTCTATTCGTAATAGATCCAATTAAAAATATAAATCCCTTAAAAGATTCAACTGCTGCTTTAATGCAAGCATCATCAAAAAAAAATATTGAAATCTGGAGTTGTACTCCTCAAGACCTGGAAGCTAGAGGTGATGAAGTATGGGCATCTTCCGTAAAAGTTGAAGTAATTCCATGGATTTCTTTCAAAGAGAATGATTGCATACCTCTCGCCGAATTTAATTGCATTTGGATGAGAAAAGATCCTCCTGTAAATGAGGCTTATTTATATGCAACCCATCTTTTAGAAGTTGCCGAAAGAAAAGGAGTAAAAGTAATTAACAAACCCTCATCGTTAAGAGCGTGGAATGAAAAGCTAGGTGCTTTAAGATACAGCCACTTAATGGCACCTACAATAGTTGCGAGTAAGGTAAAAGATCTTATTAATTTTGCAAATATAAATAATGAAGTAGTCATAAAACCTCTAGGAGGAAAAGGTGGTCAAGGTGTTATAAGAATAAATAAAAATTCTCCAGGAATTAAATCAATCATTGAATTAATCACTTCTCAAGAAGAATTACCCGTTATGATGCAAAAATTTATTCCTGAAGTCATAGAGGGTGATAAAAGAATAATTATCGTAAACGGAGAAGCTATTGGATCAATAAATAGGATTCCTCAAGGAGGCGATTTTAGGAGTAATTTAGCGATGGGAGGCAAGGCTGAACCCACATTATTAACAGAAAAAGAAAAAAGTATCTGCTCAGAATTATCTCAACACTTCAAAGATGAGGGTTTATTTTTTGTAGGTATTGATGTAATAAATGGAATGCTTAGCGAGATTAATGTAACTAGTCCAACAGGTTTAAGAGAAATAGAAAATTTATCCAATAAAAATGTTTCAGAGGAAGTTATTGAAAAATTAGTAGAAATTATCTAGGGTTTTTAGCGCAAAATATCTGTTTTACTATAGATTCAAATTTTAATTTAATCTCATCTATTTCTTTCTCTAAAACGGAGCCAGAAACTATACCTGAACCTGCAGTAAATTCAATATTTTCTTCAATACATCTTGCGCCTCTTATTGCCAAAAGAAATGAAGCATTGCCTGATGAATCAACCCAACCCATTGGAGAAGCATAATTTCCTCTAGGAAAAGACTCAAGAGTGTTTATCCAATCCAATGCTGCATTTTTTGGGTATCCACAAACAGCTGGAGATGGATGTAAG
The DNA here is from genome assembly GCA_000634195.1 of Prochlorococcus sp. scB243_495D8. Classification (GTDB taxonomy): domain Bacteria; phylum Cyanobacteriota; class Cyanobacteriia; order PCC-6307; family Cyanobiaceae; genus Prochlorococcus_A. Next base: position 36,435 of record JFLT01000015.1, on the reverse strand, counting down.
TTTTTAAGCAATTCAAAAGGACAAATATTTTCAACTTTAGAGAAAATGAGTGTTTGCAAATGAGAAATATCTCCAAATGAATTTACCTTGATATCACTTTTTTTAAAGTTTGTTATTTTTGAAACTTCTAAAGATTTAATCAAATGTTGTATTACATAATTATGTTCCTTTAAGTCTTTAGTACTTTTTAGGAGTTTCTTAAAATTTGAATTAGTAGAGATAGTTCCAGCAAGAGCCTCTAAAGTTAAATTAGGTTTAGAGAAAGAAAATAATTTTTCTGGAGATGCTCCAAACAAAATATCCTTACTATTCCTTTTCCAAACGTATCTACATGTATTTGGTTGCTTCTTTTTAAATCTTTTTAAAATTTCTACTAAATCTAATTTATTTTTAAGTTCTATTTTAATTCTATTCGCTAAAACTATCTTTTCGAGGATATCTTTCTCTACTAATTGAATTCCTCTATTTACTACTTTTTTCATGTTTGTTTTGGAAGTTTCTAAGGAGCGTGAGAAATCATCAATAAAAGGAGAATCAAAACTAGTTTTTAAGCCAGATGATTTTATCAATTCTGAGCCAGAATTAATAACTTGATTTCTAATTGTCCATATTTCTTCAATTAATGTTCTTAATGATGATTTACCTTCAACATGACCATTGATTCTTAACCAGCAATTCTTGCCACTTTTAGTAATTAATATTTTTGGCAAAATTGCTTCCAAACTAGGGATATCTGAAGGTAAATTTTTATTATTCAAATTTTCAGAGAAAGAAAATAAATAAATTATTTTTGAAAGTGCAGAATTATGCGATTCATTAGTTAAGTTAATTAAATTTTTAAAATTCTCAGAATTAAATTCTTTTGCTACCTCAAATCTTTTTGGACCATCCAGAGAAATATATTTACACTTCTCAAGGGCTATATATGAAATGCCATCAGATTCCTCCCAAAATGAAGAAAAAGGATATTTATTTATTAACAATTCATAAACTTGAAATAAATCAATATAAGGAATCTCAACACAAATACTTACTAATCCTGAATTTTCAACTTTCTTATCGAAAGAGGAAAATACATCTTTTAAAAAATCTGTTAAGTTTAAATCATTTTTCATTACTTATTGAAAATAACTAAAAATCATGCAATAAAGTAAAAAATGTAACTCAATTTATAAACTACATTAAATAATTATCTAATTTTGTGTGTTAATTAAAAATGGACGAAGATAAAAAAAAATTATGGAAACAAGCAATAAAATGGCCTCTTTATTCTGTTGCCATACTTCCAGTTTTAATAACAGGGGCTTATTTACTCAATCAATATGAAAAGGTAAAAATAGTTAATTTGATTGCATTTACTTTAGCTGCAATTTTGATATTACTTTGGGAAAATCTAACTAATGATTTATTCGACGCAGAAACAGGAATCGATGAATTTAAATTCCATTCAATTGTAAATCTTGTAAAAAATAAAAAAATAATTTCATTTATTGCATATACATCTTTAGTTATTGGTTTATTAATAATTTCAATTATTTCAGTATCAACAAGTATAAACATTTTGATTTTGGTGGCAGCATGCTGCTTCTTAGGATATTTATATCAAGGTCCTCCTTTTAGATTTGGCTATCAAGGTTTAGGAGAACCATTATGCTGGCTTGCATTTGGACCTTTTGCTTACTCTGCAGTCTTAATTGCATTAAATCCATCTAATATTTTCTTTGAAGATATTCCTTGGAAAGTTTCTTTATTACTCGGTTCAGGACCTTCCTTGGCAACAACTCTTGTATTATTTTGTTCTCATTTTCATCAAATTTCTGAAGATAAAAAGCATGGGAAAAATTCACCTTTAGTTCGCTTAGGGGCAAAAAAAGGTTCTCAATTTGTGCCTTGGATAATTTTTACAATATATATTTTTCAACTTTTCACTATAGTGAATGGATTTATTCCAGTATTTTGTATCCTTTATTTGATTAGTTTTCCTCAAGCAATAAGACTTATAAATTTATTAAGATCTTCATATAAAAACCCTAATGCGATAAAAAATTGTAAATTCATCGCAATAAAATTTCAAACTCTTAATGGAGTTGGCTTAATCACAGGATTAATATTTAATTACTTGCTTAATAAATGAACTTAATATTTCAAAAAAAATCTTATAGATTTAAGTTATCCGCCAAAGTAGAAAATTCTAAAACCATTTACCATACAAAATCGGGTTGGATAATTAAATTAACTAGTAATGAGAAAAAAATTGGGTTTGGAGAAGTTTCACCGCTTCATACAGAAGACTTAAAAAAGTGTGCGAAACAACTAGATATGATCCCTTCGTATGCAGAGTTATTTAATTTATCTGAGCAAATAAATATTTTTCACCCATGCATTCAATCTGCAATAAATTCTGCATTGGCCGAAATAAATGAAAAAATAATTTTTAAAGAAAACTACTACTTTGATGAAATTCATAAAACAGCCATATTATTAAATCATGAAAATGTAGTTTCAGATCTGAATGAAATTAAAAAAAGACAATCTGATATTGGAAAATCATTAACCATAAAATGGAAAGTAGCATTAAAAAATAATCATGAGGAAGAAGCAACTTTAGAAGAAATTTTAAGCCAAATAGACAATAATATTAAGTTAAGAATAGATGCTAATGGTTCTTGGGGAAGAGAAATAGCTAATAGATGGGCTGATATTTTGAAAGATAACAAAAATTTAGATTGGTTAGAACAACCTCTCTGTTTTGACGATATTGATGGACTGACAGAACTCAACAAAAAAATCCCTATAGCATTAGACGAATCACTTTTAAAATTTCCAAATTTGATTGATGAGTGGAAAGGTTGGCAAATTAGAAGGCCTTCTCAAGAAAATAATCCAGTTAAGCTTTTAAAAGAATTAGAAAATAAAAAAGCTTTAATATCTATAAGTACCTCATTTGAAACTGGTATAGGGAAGAGATGGCTTTATCATTTATCGTCTCTACAATTACAAGGACCAACTCCAAAAGTTCCTGGATTAGCAATGAATAAATTCCCTAAATCGTTTCTTTTTTTAAATAAAGCAAAAAAGATATGGGATCAACTATGAAAAATAAAATTCATACTATTGAAGTTGAAAATAACGAAACTCAATCTGTAGAGAAAATTATTGAAAAAATTAGAGAGAATAAAATTATTTATGTAAAAAACAAATTTTATCAAGACAAAGATATATTAGATTCAATTACTGAAAATGGGCCAGCAATTATCTTAAACAGTAGTGGTAGTTCTGGAAAACCGAGACAATGTTTTCACCATTTAGATAATCTTAAATTATCTGCAGCTACATCAGGTCAATGGCTAAAAGAGCAAGGATTTGAATTGCAAAACTGCTTAATTTTAAATACTTTACCCCTGAACCATATAAGTGGATTAATGCCAATTTTTAGAAGTCAAATTTGGGGATGTGATTGTATTAATATTTCTCCGAATTTGATAAAAAAAACTCGAGAACTTTTACTTTTTACAATTAAATTTCAAAAAAACAAAAAACACCTGATTACATCATTAGTACCTACCCAATTACAAAGACTTTTAGCTCAAAAAGATGGAATTAGTTGGCTAAAAATTTTTGATCTAATTTGGGTAGGTGGAGCTTCAATTTCAGACGAAACTGCAGAACAATGTATAAAAGAAGAAATAAAATTAGCACCTTGTTACGGCTCAACTGAAACAGCAGCAATGGTTACGAGTTTAAAACCAAAAGAATTCTTAATGGGTTTTAAAAATGTTGGAGAAATACTACCTGATACAAAAATAAGAATTAACGCGAAAGGATTAATCGAGATAAAATCAGCCAGAATTGGAATCGAAATAATAGACTCTTTAAAAACTGAAAATTTCAAAAATAAAAGTGGGTGGTGGCAAACAAGTGATTTAGGTGAAATTCATCAAATCAATAATTCTTTCTATTTAAAGTTTGTTGGAAGAAATGATAATGCTTTTAATTCAGGAGGAGAAATCGTTTTCCCTGAGGTAATTGAATCTAGATTAAATGATTTCATTATGAAAGAAAATATCCCAATTAATAAATTCAATATTTCAAAAGTATCTAACAAATTATGGGGAAATAAAATTAAAGTAATAATTGAATTTAGAGAACTTACAAATAATAAAAATATTGAAATTTCTTTAAATTTATTAAAAAAATTTTCTCAAAGTTGGCCTAAACATGAAAAGCCTGAAGAGTGGATTGTTAAAAACAAAAATAACATTACAGAAAAAATAAACTATAAATTTAAAAAGTAATCATTAGCATTCTTTTAAATTTGCACTCACATTAGAAGCCTCTATCCATCTTTCTAACTGATCGGGAAGTTCTATTTTATTTCTTGAATCAACATCTAAAGAACAATGTATGATTTTCCCTTCGGCTACTTTATTTCCATTTTTTATAAAAAAGCTATTTACTAGGAACAAATGAGTATTAATTTTATGAGGGGCAATTTTTACTTTTAATAAATCTCCAATTTTTATAGGCGCAAGAAAGTTTGCTTCACAATTTACTATTGGAAAAATAATTTGACTTTTACGTATAGAGAAATCTGGAAAAATATCTTGAGAAGGAATCCCATAAATTTCAATACTTTCTTCCCAAGCCTCATGCGACCATTTTAATAAGTTATGAAAATGAATTACACCTGCAGAATCACAATCACCAAATCTTACCTTCTTCTGCAATATTAACCAGTCGGCGGGTTTCATTTAAGGAAATTATCTGTCAACAGATCCCATAATGACATCTATTGAACCAAGGATTGCCATAATATCAGCGATTTTGGCACCTTTAAGAATATGAGGCAATATTTGCAGATTATTTAAATCAGCTGCTCTGATTTTAAATCTCCATGGGGTAACTTCATTATTTCCTTGAATAAATACACCTATTTCTCCTTTACCGGACTCTAATCTTGTATATAATTCTCCATTAGGAATTTTAAAAGTTGGTGCAACCTTCTTAGCTACATATTGATAGTCGATACTAAATATTTCACTTTTCTTATCTTCAGTCGCCATTCTTTGAGCTTCTAAATTTTCTGTTGGACCTCCTGGAATCATTTTGCAGGCTTGGCGAATGATGCTTAGTGATTGTCTCATCTCTTCAACTCTTACTCGATATCTCGCATAACAATCTCCTTCTTTTTCTGAAGCAATCTGCCAATCAAAATCGTCATAACATTCATAATTATCAACTTTCCTTAAATCCCAGGAAACTCCAGAGGCTCTAAGCATTGGCCCAGACAAAGACCAATTAATTGCCTGGTCTCTTTGTATTGTTCCTAGACCTTCGATTCTTTTTCTAAAAATTGGATTATTTGTGATTAATTTTTCGTATTCATCTATCTTAGGACCGAACCAATCGCAAAAGTCTATACATTTTTCTAACCATCCGTATGGGAGATCACAAGCGACACCGCCTATCCTAAAGAAATTATTATTTATTAGCCTTTGTCCAGTAGCAGCTTCCCAGAGATCATAGATCATCTCTCTTTCTCTAAAAATATAGAAAAATGGAGTTTGAGCTCCTACGTCTGCTAAAAAGGGGCCAAGCCATAGAAGATGATTAGCAATACGATTAAGTTCGAGCATAAGAACTCTGATGTAACTAGCTCTTTTGGGAACTGGAATATTAGCTAATCTTTCAGGAGCATTTACTACAATAGCTTCATAAAACATTCCTGCTGCATAATCCATTCTGCTTACATAAGGGACATACATTACATTTGTCCTATTTTCAGCTATCTTTTCCATTCCTCTATGTAAATATCCAATTACTGGCTCACAATCAATGACATTCTCACCATCAAGAGTTACAACTAACCTTAAAACCCCATGCATTGAGGGATGGTGGGGGCCAAAATTGACCACCATTGGTTCTGTTCTAGTCTCTAGCTGAGCCATTCGAAATTTAACTTCTAAATAAATCTTAGTCGAAAGTTATGCAAACTGACCTATCTGATTCATCTTTTTTCAATCATCAATCAGTTATGACAGATGAGATTATGTCCTCATTAGAGCATTACCCACTTATAAATAACAATCAACTTAAGGGAATAGACGCAACTTTAGGCGGAGGCGGGCACTCTTATAATTTATTGAAAAAATATTCGGATTTAAATATAATTGGACTTGATCAAGATCCATTCGCAAGAAAATCAGCATTAAAAAAACTTGATGAATTTAAAAGTAGGATTGATATAAGGGCTATAAATTTTGCGGATTTTGTACCAAAAGAAAAAGTTTCTTTTGTGATTGCCGATCTTGGAGTAAATAGTAACCAACTTGATGACCCTAAAAGAGGATTTAGTTTCCAAAAAGATGGTCCGCTTGATATGCGCATGAATCCTTTACTTGATGTTGATGCAGAGAAATTAATTGAGGTTTTAAATGAAAAAGATCTAGCTAACCTAATCTATAAATATGGAGATGAGAGATTATCAAGAAAGATTGCTAGGAAAATAAAATTGGATTTGAAGGAAAATGGAAAATATTCTGGGACAAAAGAGTTAGCTTACTCTATTGCAGGCTGCTTCCCACCAAAACAAAGATATAAAAAAATACATCCAGCAACAAGAACATTTCAAGCACTAAGAATTGCTGTTAATAAAGAAATTGAAGTATTAGAAAAATTTTTGCAAGTTGTACCTGAATGGCTTTTACCAGGGGGTATTATTTCTGTTATTAGTTTTCATTCTCTTGAGGATAGGTTAGTTAAAAGTTGTTTTAAGAATGATCAAAGATTAAAAAACCTGACAAAAAAGCCAATAACTCCTTCCGAAGAAGAAGTCGAACTTAATAAAAGAGCTAGAAGTGGAAAATTAAGAATTGCTCAATTAAATTAAAAGCCAATAATTTCTATCGTAATGATCTGATTGTATTTGTAAGAATATGAATTGCTTGTTTTATATCTTTTGAATTAGTACTTAATCCAATACTTAACCTTATTGAAGATTCTGCTTCTTTCAGAGATCTACCTAAGGCTAGTAAAACATGAGATGGTTCACCACTACTACATGCTGATCCAGTAGAACAAATTATTTTAGATTTTAAAAGTTTATGAAACTTTGCTCCGTTTAAATCCAATACAGTCAAATTTAAATTGTGAGGTAATCTTTTTTCTATGGAGCCATTAATTAATAAACCAGAATTATTTTTTAACAACCCCTCTAAAAGGTTATTTCTATAAAAAAGTAATTTCTCAGCATTATTTTTTTGATTAAGAACTGCTATCTCTATTGCTTTAGCAAAGCCAACTACTAAAGGAAGAGGTAATGTGCCAGACCTAAGACCATATTCCTGACCTCCTCCAACAATTAAAGGCTCAAGATTAATTTCTTCATCAATCAAAAGAAGTCCTATCCCTTTAGGACCATATATTTTGTGAGAACTAATCGTTATCATATTTACGTCTGATAAAAGATTGTCCAACTCGATATAACCTAAACATTGTGCGAAATCAGAGTGCAAAGTTATTCCCCTCGATTTACATATCTTTGAAATATTCTCTAGAGGCTGAATAACTCCAATTTCGTTATTTGCCAACATGACACTAACCAGAAATGTATCTTCTCTTATATTTTTTTTGAATTGTTCTTCTGAAATTAAGCCATCTTTCTCAGGATTAATTTCTGTAACCATAAATCCCTCTTTTTTAAGTTGGTTAAGGGGCTCCAAAACAGCTTTATGCTCTGTTTTTAAGGTAATAATATGTCCATGATTTCCTTTTTTTTTATAGAAATTTCTAGCAAAACCTAATAAGGCTAAGTTATTAGATTCAGTTGCCCCACTTGTAAAAATAACTTTTTTATTCTTAAGAAATAAACTTTGTTCTATTTTTTCTCTTGAAGCTTCCAATATAGCGCTTGCGTTAATCCCCGCCAAATTAGATTTATTTGCAGGGTTAGAAAATATCTCACTCCAAAAAGGTTTCATAGAATCAACGACATCTTTAGAGCAAGGAGTCGAAGATTGATAGTCTAGTAGTATGGGAGTTGATAGCATTATGTTTAGTATATAAAATTCTGTTTATTACTAGAAAATCAAATTAAAGAATTAAAAAAATGAATGAAATTAATCTAATAAATAATGAACCGGTAAGAAAATCAAGAATTTTATTAGTTGATGATGAGCCTGGTTTAAGAACAGCTGTTAAAACATTTCTAGAAGATGAAGGCTTTGAAATATTTATTGCAGTTGATGGAGAGGATGGTTGGGAAAAAGCTCAAACAATCTTCCCCGATTTGATAATTAGCGATGTTATGATGCCTCGAGCAAACGGTTATGCTTTATTAGAAAAAATTAGAGAGGATGAAAAATTAGGAGGAACTCCAGTTATTTTTCTAACTGCAAAAGGAATGACCCTAGACAGAACAGAAGGTTATCTTGCAGGAGTTGATGATTATATTTCCAAACCTTTCGATCCCGATGAATTGGCTGCAAGAGTCAAAAATGTAATCAACAGACAAGAACGCTTATTAAAAGAAGCAGCACGATTCGCAGATATTGACGTAAGCAAAATGGCAAAACAAATTACTGAAATAAAATCTATGCTCACAGACCAAAACCAGACTAATCCAGAAAATAAAATAAATCTTCCTAGTTTTACTCCAAGAGAAGCAAGTGTACTTCAACTAGTAGCAGAGGGGCTGATGAACAAGGAAATTGCAAGGCAGCTTGAAACATCTATTAGAAATGTTGAGAAATATGTAAGTAGACTTTTTATTAAGACAGGTACGTCTAGCAGAACAGAATTAGTTCGTTATGCACTTGAAAATCATTTAGTAAAATGAAATATTAAATTTTTTCGAACTCAATTAGTTTTGAAAAATAAAAAGGAGCTTGATTTAATTTCTTTTTAACCACTTTAAATCCTTTTTCTTTAGCAGCATTAATAATACCCTTTTCTTTCAATGTATATGCTCTTGTAGTTTTACTTGGCCCAGGAAATAATTTCCCAATATTTTTTAGAACAGCAAGAACTGGAGTATAAGGAGCAAAGCTAACGATTAGTTTTTCTTTGCTTAAATCGCATAGATGTTGAACCATTTCTTCTGCGACCGGTTGAGGATAATGAATAAATACATCCAAACAAACTACAACATCAAATAATCCTTTTAATTTTTCCAGATCGCAGACTTTATAATTAATTTTACCTTGATTCAAACCTAATTCATAAATGCGTTTCTTTGTTTCTTTAATCATTTCAGAAGAAATATCGCTCACCTGTAGTTCTTTTATACCAAGTCTTAGTAAAGGTATGGAAAGACTTCCTACACCACATCCTGCATCACAATAACTTTTTTTTGTTAGTTTAGGATAATTTTTGATGTATGAGACTACATCATCTACAGTTTTTTGATGTCCTTTCCTAATATTTTTCTGAACTGTATTAATTTCATCAGATTTGCTATAAATTTTATTCCATCTTTCAAAGCCAGTCCCATTAAAATACTCCCTAACTTCACTTTTTTCGATCATCTTATTTGACGTCATAATATTCTATGAAAATTTATTCTTTTTATACTAACTAACTGGCGCCAAATTAATTGCACGTCATTATAGGAAAGAATTGATTTGTTATTTTGTCAGAATTGAATTCTAAAGATATTTATAAAATTGCTGTCGTAATGGGTAGTGATTCAGATCTAAAAACATTGAAACCAGCCATTGATATTTTAAGAGAATTTGGAATAAATACTGAAGTTAGTATACTTTCTGCCCATCGAACACCTATTGAAATGATGGAATATGCAAAAAATGCAGAATCAGAAAACATAAAAGTAATAATTGCCGGTGCTGGAGGTGCTGCTCATCTTCCGGGAATGCTGGCATCCATAACTTGCATTCCTATAATTGGAGTACCAGTAGAGAGTAAGACACTTAAGGGGATTGACTCTCTTTTATCAATAGTTCAAATGCCCGCTGGGATTCCAGTTGCAACAGTTGCAATTAATGGAGGTCAGAATGCTGGATTATTGGCAATAGAGATGATAAGTTTATTTGATGAATCCATAAAGAAAAATTTAAAAGAATTCAGAGAAAATCTACATACGCAGGTCAGAGCTAAAAATAGTAAGTTATCAACTATTGGACCTGACAATTATCTTCAAAAGAAATAAGCTGATATTCTTTATTAGGCCTTGTTAAGAAAGTTTTGTTTTTTTAGGTAGTTAATAACTTTTTCAACGGAATCATTTAAATCTAACGAACCTGTATCAACAACAATTTCTGGATTATTAGGCGCTTCATATGGACTAGAAATCCCTGTAAATTCCTTAATTTCACCCAAACGAGCTTTCTTATAAAGACCTTTAGTATCCCTATTTTCGCAAACTGTGATATCTGCAGCACAATAAACTTCAATAAAATCATTAGATCCAATAATTTTTCTCACTTTATCTCTATCGCTAATAAATGGTGAAACGAATGCTGTAATAGTTATTATCCCAGCATTCATAAATAAATTCGCAACTTCTCCAATTCTTCTTATATTTTCTTCTCTATCTTCATCAGAAAAACCAAGATCTTTACATAAACCGTGTCTAATATTATCTCCATCCAATACGTAAGTCGAAAAACCATCTAAGTGTAAAACTTCATTTAAAGCGTTGGCTAAAGTACTTTTACCAGAGCCAGATAAACCTGTAAACCATATCACCATACCTTTATGACCTCTCATTTTCTCTAACTTTTCTCTATTAATAGTTAAATTGTGCCACTTTATGTTGGTTGACTTTGTTTGATCTTGTTCTTTCATTACTTGGACTATTAAAATTAAAAACTATCCTAACCCTTGCTTCATAAATTATGAAATCCCTCTTTACGAAGAAACTCAATTGATTTCGATACCATATCACCCTGTAACTGGATATTACTATCAATTAATGTCCCCCCAGTACCACAAAAAACTTTGATTTTTTTTAGTAATTCTTTTAATAAGATTTCATCCTCAATCCCTAATCCTCTAATTAAAGTAATAGTCTTACCCTTTTTACCTTTTTTTTGTTTTGAAATATTTATTTTTGATCTTTTATCAAAAGGATCTACCTTAGCTATTTCTTCAGATTTTTTTTCTTGATTATCAAATTCTATCCAATTCTTTTTTCCCATTATTTTAAATATAATCTATAGTTAGTTAATACTTATTCTATAGAAAAAGTGGTAAGTACATTTTCTCGCAAAGATCAAAACTATAAAAATGAAGATTTAAATCAACCTTCCAAAGAGGGAAGATTTGGAAAATATGGTGGTCAATATGTTCCTGAAACACTAATGCCTGCTCTTTTTGAGCTTGAAAAAGCTGCATCAAATGCATGGAAAGATAAACTTTTTGTAAAAGAATTAAATCATCTTCTTAAGACTTATGTAGGCAGAGAAACACCACTTTATGAAGCCAAAAGACTCACTGAACATTACAAAACTAAAAAAGCAACTCCGACAATATGGCTTAAAAGAGAAGATTTAAATCATACTGGTGCTCACAAAATTAATAATGCCCTTGGTCAAGCTTTATTAGCAATTAGAATGGGCAAAAAAAGAATAATTGCAGAAACTGGAGCAGGTCAGCATGGAGTTGCTACGGCTACTGTTTGTGCGAGATTTGGCTTGAAATGCATTATTTATATGGGTGCTGAAGACATAAAAAGGCAATCCCTTAACGTCTTCAGAATGAAACTTCTTGGAGCTGAAGTTAAAGTTGTAAATTCAGGAACTGCAACACTTAAGGATGCTACTAGTGAAGCCATTAGAGATTGGGTTTCTAATGTCGAAACCACACACTACATTTTAGGATCTGTTGCAGGTCCACACCCTTTCCCAAAGATTGTGCGAGATTTTCATGCAGTTATAGGTGAAGAAACTAAAAAACAATGTTTGGAATCATTTGGATCTTTTCCTGATATTTTGCTTGCTTGTGTAGGTGGGGGATCAAATGCAATGGGTCTTTTCCATCCTTTTGTTAAAGAAACTTCTGTGCGTCTTATTGGAGTTGAAGCCGCAGGAAGCGGAGTTGATACTGACAAACATGCTGCCACTATCACTAAAGGATCAGTTGGAATTTTGCATGGATCAATGAGTCTTCTCTTGCAAGATGATAATGGTCAAGTACAAGAAGCTCACTCAATAAGTGCAGGTTTAGATTACCCTGGAGTAGGTCCTGAACATAGCCATTTAAAAGATATAGGTAGAGCAGAATATGGATCCGTCACAGATCAAGAAGCTTTAGACGCTTTGAAACTTGTTAGTGAGCTAGAAGGAATTATACCTGCACTTGAAACTTCCCATGCATTTGCTTGGTTAGATAAATTATGCCCTACTCTTGAAAAAGATACTCATATAGTTATCAATTGCTCTGGTAGAGGCGACAAAGATGTTAATACTGTTGCATCTTCATTAGATATTTAATCAATACCTTGGTATTGATGGGTCAATATATCTACTCCATCCATCAATACCCTCCTCCAAATTCCATATTTCGCTCACAATATTATTATCCAAGCACCATTGAGAAAAGTTATAACTTCTTATTCCTGCATGACAAGTCACTACAATTTCTCTATCTAATAAACCAGCAAATATTTCTTCAACATATTCACAGGTGACTTTACTAATTGGTATGTGTAAAAATTCTTTTGAGAAACGAGCAAGTTCAAGCTCTGACTGCTCTCTTACATCAATCAAGACTGGATCTTCTTTCTCAGAATTAAACCAATCATTGAGACTAGAAGCATTTATAGATTTTGGATAACTTCCCAATTTATAGGATAAAATTATGTGTTATTTACAATTTAATAAATTAAGTTGCAGTAGGAAGTTTATTGTTAAAAATAAAATAAACATTGATAATGAAACTTAGAGTAGTAGCAATAATATTATTATTATCTTTATTACTTTTTTTTGGTTTTAAAAAAGTATCTCCTAATAAAAATAAGGAGCAAAGTACATATATTGAGCAACTAAGTATCATAAAATATATACCTGAAAACAATAAATTATTATTTATTTCAAATTTAGATAGTTTTAATATTGTTAATAATAATGAAAAGGATAAAAATTCAACAAATAAAGATAACTTTGTTTTAATAAAAGACTCCATATTAGAGTACTTAGGAATAGATCTAGGCAACAATAAATTAGAAGATATCTATAATAATGAACTTATAATCACAACATTTGAAAATAATAAAAAGCTTGAAGATGATATTTTGATTGTTTTTAAAATTAAGCCAGAAAAAACAATAGATGATTTATTAAATTTGCCTAATAAAATAGATCAGATTAATGAAATAATTTCAATTAATAGAGAAAACAAAATAAATTTCCTTAACTATATATACCGAACGGAAGATAATTATATAATTGCTTCATCAGATAAAGAATTAATCAAAAATAGTATTAGCTCTAGTAAAAATTTTAAGAAAAAAAAATTTAAATATGAGGGAGAACTTGTTGGACTGAACAATGAAAAAAATATATTATTCACAAATAAATTTTTGGAAAGTAAATTTTTTAATAAAGAAATTTTTACTGAGAATAATGGGGATAATATTGCTACAACTTTTGACTTTAAAAATAAGCAACTAATTTTAAAATCATATTTACTAAATAATAAAAAAAATATTGATATTCTTTCTTACGAAAAGTTAATGAATAAAGAGAATAGTAATGAAGATAATCCTGAAAATTTAATTTTTTGTGATATAAAAAATTTTGACAAATATCTTAATCCCTTAATAAATGATTTTCAACTCAGTTTTTTTGAAGAGTTTAATCAAAATAATAATCAAAACATTTTAATTCTCAATTCAAATAAAGATTGGCTTATTACGTTTGAAAAAAATAATGAAGATCAATTTGATTTAAGTGATTTGAAAAAGCTAAAAGATTTCAACAAATATACTTTGAAACAAAATGAAGATATTTATTCGATATATTCCAAAGATATTCTTGAAGCAAAAGACGATGTTATAAAACAATTATCTTTTGAAAATATCTATTCGATAGAATCAGGAGGTTTACAAATCATAAGTAATCATTTAATTGATGGTAAAGAATTTGAGAGAATATCAAAAAAATTTTTCAACCTAAAAAGTAATAAAGATAAATCTGCTTTTCTTTATTCAAAAGTTGATATCAAAGATAATAATTCTAATAAAATTGAATATTTCTCTAATTTGCAGGATCTTAATTTTCTAATTAAAAATATTTTAAAAATATCGAATGAGGAATCGCTAGAAATCATAAGTCAGTCTATTCCTGAAAAAAATCCAATTATTTACAGAGAAACAATATTAAACATTCTTTAAATTAGATTTATTCAAAAAAGCTTCAAAAATAATGATTTTAATTTAATGCGAAGTTAATATCTTGTGGTTATTTAAAAATTATTTGACTATCTTTAATCTATAAGTATTTGATATTGAATTAAGCAGTTGGACAGTAACAAACTAATTTTAAAACCAGGATTAGAGGGTGTCCCAGTTACTAATTCATCTATATGTGATATTGACGGCAACAAAGGTAAATTATTGTACAGAGGCTATTCCATTGAGGAACTATCCAAAAAAAGCAGTTTTTTAGAAACTGCTTACCTATTGATTTGGGGTGAATTGCCCACAGCTATTCAACTAAGAGATTTCGAACAAGAAGTTCAGATGCATCGAAGGTTAAGTTTTAGAGTCAGAGATATGATGAAATGTTTCCCTGCAACTGGTCATCCTATGGATGCTCTTCAATCTAGTGCGGCTTCTTTGGGGCTCTTCTATTCGCGTAGAGCAATAGATGATCCTAATTACATCTACAACGCAGTCATAAGACTAATTGCAAAAATACCCACAATGATTGCAGCCTTTCAACTTATTAGAAAAGGACAAGACCCAATTCAACCTAGAGATGATCTAACTTACTCATCAAATTTTCTTTACATGTTGACTGAAAAAGAACAAGATCCTATAGCCGCAAAAGTTTTTGATAGGTGCTTAATTCTACATGCCGAACATAGTTTAAACGCAAGTACATTTAGCGCTAGAGTGACTGCAAGTACTCTTACAGATCCATATGCTGTCATCGCCTCTGCAGTAGGAACCCTAGCTGGGCCATTGCATGGAGGAGCAAACGAGGATGTGATTGCGATGTTAGAAGAGATTAAAACCCCAGAAAATGCTGGGTCTTTTTTAGATAATGCAATAAAAAATAAAAGTAAGATAATGGGCTTCGGCCACAGAGAATATAAAGTCAAAGATCCCAGAGCAATAATTCTTCAAAAACTTGCAGAAGAACTTTTTATTAGATTTGGAGCAGATGAAATGTATGAAGTTGCTAAATCACTTGAGGCAGAGGCAATACCAAGACTTGGACCTAAGGGTATATTCCCTAACGTGGATTTTTATTCTGGACTTGTTTATAGAAAACTTGGTATTCCTCGTGATTTATTTACTCCAATTTTTGCCATATCTAGAGTGGCTGGTTGGTTAGCTCATTGGAGAGAGCAACTTGGAGCAAATAGAATTTTCAGACCATCGCAAATCTATACAGGTTCAGCACCAAGAGATTGGATCAGCTTAGAAACTAGAGAATAATATTTGCAGCTTTTCATAAAAAACACACATATTGTTTGTGAAGAGTTAATCTATTAAGTAAATAACATAAAAATTTTGGAATACGGATTAGATCTCGAATATAGTTTTAATGAATTCTTAAAAGGTTTTGGCCTTTCCAGCGAAATCGCTCATATAATTTGGCTCCCTCTTCCTATGCTTTTGGTTTTGGTAGCGGCAGTTGTTGGCGTTTTAGTAACAGTTTGGCTTGAAAGAAAAATATCTGCTGCGGCTCAACAAAGAATAGGTCCAGAATATGCTGGAGCGCTCGGCGTCCTCCAACCAATTGCAGATGGTCTTAAGTTACTTGTCAAAGAAGATATTATCCCTGCCAAAGCGGATGGCATTCTCTTTACTGCAGGACCTATATTAGTTCTTGTCCCAGTGATTCTGTCCTGGCTAATTGTTCCTTTTGGACAAAACCTTTTAATAAGTAACGTTGGTATTGGAATTTTCCTATGGATTGCTTTAAGCAGTATTCAGCCAATTGGCCTTCTAATGAGCGGATACGCATCAAATAATAAGTATTCTTTATTAGGAGGTTTAAGAGCAGCGGCTCAATCAATAAGTTATGAAATTCCTTTAGCTTTATCTGTACTAGCTATCGTACTCATGACAAATTCTCTAAGTACTGTTGACATTGTCAACCAACAAAGTGGTGCTGGAATCCTAAGTTGGAATATATGGAGACAACCAGTTGGTTTTATAGTCTTTTGGATTTGTGCTCTTGCAGAATGTGAGAGACTTCCATTTGACTTGCCCGAAGCTGAAGAAGAATTAGTTGCAGGATATCAAACTGAATATGCAGGGATGAAATTCGCATTGTTCTACTTGGGTAGTTACATTAATTTAATTCTTTCCGCTTTATTAGTATCAATACTTTATTTGGGAGGATGGGGTTTTCCTATTCCAGTTGAATTAATAGCTAAGTTTCTTAATTTACCTATTAATGCACCCTTTATCCAGGTTTTCACTGCATCAATAGGAATTGTAATGACTGTACTGAAAGCATATCTTTTAGTTTTTATTGCAATTTTATTACGTTGGACAACTCCAAGAGTAAGAATAGATCAACTCTTAGATCTCGGATGGAAGTTTCTTCTGCCAATTTCTCTTGCTAATCTTTTGATAACAGCAGGATTAAAACTTGCTTTTCCGCAATTCTTTGGTGGTTAAATTTAAGTAAAAATACTTAAATCCAAAATTATTCCACTAAAATAAAAAAACTAAGTAAATTTTTCGAAATGAACAATTTCCTTCAACAAATAAATAGCTATATCAAAGAAGCATTTAATGCTGGCAAATATTTATACAATGGTATATCGGTAACTTTTGATCATCTTCGAAGAAGACCTGTTACTGTTCAATATCCATATGAAAAATTAATACCTTCTGAAAGATATAGAGGAAGGATACATTATGAATTTGATAAATGTATTGCTTGTGAAGTTTGTGTGAGAGTATGTCCAATAAATCTCCCAGTAGTAGATTGGGTAATGAATAAAGAAACCAAAAAAAAGGAACTTAGAAATTATTCAATAGATTTTGGAGTTTGTATTTTTTGCGGAAATTGTGTTGAATATTGCCCAACTAATTGTCTATCAATGACTGAAGAATATGAATTAGCTACTTTTGACAGACACAATTTAAATTTCGATAATGTCGCACTTGGTAGACTACCCACAAATGTTACAACAGATCCTTCAGTTAAACCTCTAAGAGAACTTGCCTATCTTCCTAAAGGTGTCATGGACCCTCATGAAATCCCAGCTTCAGATGCAAGAGTTGGTAAATTACCTGAAGAAGTTTATGATTGGATGAGGCCTGAATCCAATGAAAATAAAGATAAAGTTTCTAATCCAACTAATTAATTTCCTTAATTTATGTCCATTGCCATAACAACACAATTTATTTGTTTTACAATTTTATCTTTAGTTGTCATTATTGGAGCACTTGGTGTTGTGTTGCTCGAAAGTATTGTTTATTCAGCCTTTCTGCTTGGTGGAGTTTTCATGAGTGTTGCAGGATTATATCTTCTATTAAATGCAAGTTTTGTTGCTGCAGCTCAAGTTTTAGTATATGTGGGTGCAGTGAATGTATTAATAATTTTTGCGATAATGTTAGTGAATAAAAAAGAAGATTTAAAGCCTATCAATGACATTAAATCGAGAAGAGTTATTTCAACATCGATATGTTTAACACTCCTAAGCCTCTTAATAAGAGTTGACTTGACCAATGTATGGAGCCTATCAAGTCCTCAAAACTCTATTGGAGAAGAATCAACTATTAGGATTGGTGAACATCTTTTTAGTGATTATTTACTCCCATTTGAAGTAGCTTCAGTCTTACTTTTAATGGCAATGATTGGGGCTATTGTTTTAGCTAGAAGAGATGTAATGAGCAAAGATATTTCGACAGGACTACCTGTTGATCAAGAGTTAATTGAAAAATCATCAGAACCATTACTTACAAATAAAAATTAACCTTTTGAATTTCTTATTATGAATTTAGAATCAATTCCTCTTCAAGCTTTTTTAATAGTTTCTTCAGTATTATTTTGCATTGGTATTTGGGGATTATTAAATAGCAGAAATGCAGTCAGAGTTCTTATGAGCATTGAATTAATGCTCAATGCGGTAAATATAAACTTGATGGCGTTTTCTTCCTATATTGATAATAATTTAATTCAAGGACAAGTTTTTACAATTTTTGTGATTACTGTTGCTGCCGCAGAAGCAGCAGTTGGATTAGCTATATTGTTATCTCTTTATAGGAATAGGGTGACTGTAGATATGGAAAGTTTTAATTTATTAAAATGGTAAAAGCATTAAATGAAACTTTCATTAGTGCTCATTGTATATCGTTCAGATAGTTCTATAGCTCAAGAGGCTTCAAAATTCTGTGAAGAAGTTCTTAAAGCAAAAAATATTAAATCAAACAGGATTGATAGTGATTTTAATAAAGATGAAATTGAAAAATATTTTTCTAATTCAAAATCACAACCAAATATTGGCATAGTTCTTGGTGGAGATGGAACCTTCCTGAAATGTGCAAATGCATTAGCTGATTATGATATTCCTTTGTTGAGTATTAATATTGGAGGTAATTTGGGGTTTCTTACTCAAGAGAAAGAATTTTTATTTGACAAATCTTTTATTGAAATCCTTGAAAACGAAGAATATTTAATTGACTTTCGTAATAGATTAAATTGCAATGTTTGTATTGAGGGGACAAGTTCTGAGAAAAAAATCATAAAAAGCTATAACGCCTTAAATGATTTTTATTTTAAATCCGTTGAAGAAGATATTTCTCCGACCAACCAAATACAAATTGAAATAAATAATGAGAAGGTAAATGAATATAAAGGTGATGGATTAATTGTAGCTACAACTACGGGTTCAACTGCCTACTCAATGGCTGCAGGAGGTCCAATAGTACATCCAAGTATAGATGGAATGATTATTAACCCTATATGCCCAATGAGTTTGGCTAGTAGACCAATCGTCATACCTAATACCAGTACCGTAATCATTAAGCCAGTAAAAAAAAGTAAAGGGGAAATTAAATTATGGACTGACGGTTCAAAATGTATGACTATTAAGGAAAATTATTATTGTGAGATCAAGAAAGGGAAATCACCCTGCAAAATCATTAAGTTTAAAAAAAGCACAAGTTACTATAATACCTTAATAAAAAAACTAGATTGGAAAGGCGATTTGTCTCCAAAAAATTTCAAAAATTAAATGGCCTTAGAGATAGAAAGAAAATTTCTTATAAAAAATGATAATTGGAAAGAATTCATAATTAAAAAAGTTTATATTGAACAAGGATATTTTTCAAAAAGTATAGATGGTTGGATTTTTAGGGTAAGGCTTATAGGCAAAAACTCTAAAATTACACTTAAAAAACATATTAAGGGTTTTACCAACTTTGAATTTGAATACTCTATTCCACGAAGCGATGCTGAAATAATAATGTCAAATCTTTCAAATATAATTAAAAAAGATAGATTCTTTCTAGAAATTGGAAAAAAATCTTGGATTATAGATTGCTTTAAAGAAAATAATTATCCACTTGAAATTGCAGAAATTGAACTTTCTAATGAAGAGGAAGATTTATTTCTTCCATCTTTCATTTCAAAAGAAATTACTGGGCTAACCCATTACTCCAATTTCAGTCTCGCTAACAATCCTTTTTCACAGTGGGAAGAAGACGAGTTAACAACTTTCAAAAGTACCTAGTCAAAGGAACCACTCATGCTTTATATTTTCTTTATAATTATGCAAAGTATTTTTATTAAATTTCTTCAGATGTATGGTCTTTACGACAAAGAAGGTATATTGAGATTTGTTGATTCAGACAAGGATGCTTGTGTTGCATATGCTGAACTCTTCGACTTAGGATCTACAAATTATTGTCTAATGGATTTGGCTAATGATAATGATACAAAAAAAGTAAAGTGTAAGACTAGTCTTGATCAGAGTCTGGGAGTGCACAACAATTAAATCCATCTCTACAAATCTTGCCGTTGTCCATTGCCCAATTCAAAAGTGCTACTCTGTTTTTAGAACCAGTTTTTGTAAACATATTACTTACATGATTATCAACAGTTCTTTTACTAATAGTAAGTTTTACTGCAATTTCTTGATTTGTAAGCCCATCAGCTACGAGATCGATGATTTCCATCTCTCTTGCTGAGAGACCCATCATATCAATGTTGTTTACTTCTTCTTCAACCATTTGCATTTAAACAGTTCCTTTTTTATATTAATTGAGTTTAGCAATCTCAGTACACTTGTTAACCAACTAGGAAACAAAAGCAATTGAAATCAAAACTTCAGCAGACTTTAGAAAAAAGATCTAAGGTAATAACGGCAGAGTTAATGCCGCCAAGAGGTGGAAGCCCCATAAGATCTCTTAAGATAGCACAACTTTTGAAAGATAAGGTACATGCTGTTAACATTACCGATGGAAGTAGAGCTATAATGAGAATGTGCAGCTTGGCAATGTCCAAACTATTACTGGAAAATGGGATAGAACCAGTAATGCAAATTTCTTGCAGAGATCGTAATAAAATTGCTTTACAATCAGACATTTTGGGAGCAAATGCTTTAGGAATTAAAAACATCTTATGCATTACCGGTGATTCAGTAAAAGCTGGGGATCAACAAGACGCCAAAGCCGTACATGAGTTTGAGTCTGTTAGATTGCTTCAACAAATTCAGGCCTTCAATAGAGGAATTGATCCTACTCTAGGAGAACTTTCCGATAAAAAAACATTTATTTTTGCAGGTGCTGCAGCTGATCCGAATTGCAGAAATAAAAGAAGTCTAGAAAATAGAATCAGAAAGAAAAAAGAGGCTGGAGCTAGATTCATACAAACTCAAATGGTTATGGAAAAAGAAAATTTGATAGAGTTTTGTGAAAAAATTAGTAAGCCTCTTGAAATTCCTGTAATTGCAGGTGTGTTCTTATTAAAGTCTTACAAAAACGCTCTCTTTATAAACAAATACGTTCCAGGTGCAAACATCCCTGAAAATATCTTAAATCGTCTTAAAGATGCTAAAGAGCCATTACGAGAAGGTATTAAAATTGCAGCTGAACAAGCTCATGATTTTATGAATATCGCAAATGGTGTTCATCTAATGGCCGTAAAAGCAGAGCATTTAATTCCTGAGATTATTGACAAAGCTAATCTTAGTCTGGAATATTAATCAAGTCAGTACCTAATAATTCTGCCATTGCTTTCTGTTGAGGAGATGGCTCAATCAAATCAGATCTTCTTGAATCGGCTATTAACCAATCTAAAGATGCATCTTGCAAATCAAAATGATCTCCATTTTTCCCAACACAATATTTACCAAACACTAACTTATCCATAAGTCTTACACCTTTACCAATTTTAGAATAATCAAAGATAATTGAGTTATCTATAGTTGCGCCCTCGCAAATGCAACAACTTGGTCCAATCATGGATGGGCCAATAATAGTTGCTCCATCCTCGATCCTAGTCATGCCTCCTATGTAAACAGGCCCGGTAATATTAACCTTTTCCCAGTTAGCCGCTACATTCAAGCCGGTAAAAACTCCGGGTTTTATTTCCTTACCTGGTATTTGAACTTGTCTTACCTTACCTTGTAATACATTTCTAATAGCACTCCAATAATCAGGAACTTTTCCAATATCTACCCATTCAAAATCCATTGGTAATGCAAAAAATGGCAAATCCATTTCAACAAGTTTAGGGAAAAGATCAGCTCCAATATCAAATTTCTCTGCTGAAGGTATGTAATTAAAAATTTCAGGTTCGAAAAGATAAATTCCTGTATTTATAGAGTCACTTAAAGCTTGATCAACTGTTGGCTTTTCCTGAAAAGCCTTTATTCTCCCATTTTCATCAGAAACTACGACACCGTAACTTGATACTTGATCTTTAGTTACATTCTTTGTTATTAAGCTCGCAATAGCTCCTTTCTGCTTATGTTTTTTAACAGCTTGAGTTAAATCTAAATCAACTAAAGCATCACCACATAAAACAACAAAAGTTTCATCAAAGAAATTTTGAAAATCCTGAATTTTTTTTAATCCTCCCGCGGATCCTAAAGCATCACCGATTAATTCTCCATCTTCGATTCTTCCCTCAAAACT
Source organism: Prochlorococcus sp. scB243_495D8 (assembly GCA_000634195.1). Taxonomy (GTDB): domain Bacteria; phylum Cyanobacteriota; class Cyanobacteriia; order PCC-6307; family Cyanobiaceae; genus Prochlorococcus_A. The sequence goes on along the minus strand of JFLT01000015.1, from coordinate 14,147 downwards.
ATAAGCAATTTCTACTCCAAATCTTTGCCCATCCCTAAAATAATTTTCAATTTCTTCAGCCAGATGAGAAACATTTACCATTATTTCCTTAAAATTATGTTCTCTTAAAAGTTCCAAGAGAAACTCCATAACTGGTTTTTGCAAAATCGGAATCATCGGTTTCGGAATAACGTGAGTAATAGGCTGAACACGTGTGCCTTTACCTGCCGCAAGTATCATTGCCTTCATAAATTCAAAACCATTTTTTAAATTATACGTTATTACTATGAAGCTTCTAAGCAGCCGAGGAAGAGGCATTACTTACCTCAAGATTTTCTATAGGCAATTGAGCTAAGCCACCATCAGGTATTATTCTTTTAATTTGAATTGGGCCATATAAGGAATGAATTTGTTTAATTTCAATTTTGTTTTCAGATGATAAAAATAACAAAGCCCAAAAAACTCCCAAACGGTCTTTATCTAAATCATTTTTTACAACTGTTTGCCATTTCTTGACTAAATATTCAAAATCTGTCCATTGTAAAGCTTTTTCCCATCCTTCAATAAATTTCCCTAACGCTTTAGTGGTTTCTGGAAGTTTCTCGCGATGCGCTAATGACTTCACTTGAGAAATTAAAGCCCTATCAGAATATTTTTTATTCCTTTTTCTCTTCATTAGAAGAAGATCTTGAGTTTCTATAACTTCTGCTATGGACTCTAACTGACTTACAAGTTCCCCCAATGTTGTTGTACGTTTAAGAATTGGTTGTGCAATTGATCTTCTCCTTAGATATTTTTCAGGATATTTCGGAATATCAAATTCTTGATCAATCCAATCTTGATCATCCAAATTAAATTCATCTTCAAAATCAGAAGAATTTTCTTTGAAAACATCAGCTTCCAAAACCTCAGCCTTAAGATTGACTAGTACGGAAGCCGCAAAAAATGCTTCGCTGGTCTCAGCTAAATCCTTCTGATATGAGATTTGACTATTTGAAGATTGATTAAAAGTATGTGAGTATTCCTCTAAAAAACTATCAATTACACTTATTACATCAATATCCCATGGATCAAGCTCACCTTTACCTGCGGCGTCTTGAAGGAACTTAATCAACAATCTAGGGCCTAATTGTTGCCTATCAATAGGATTGAAATAAGTTATTTAGAGATAGATAAAATCTACTCACAACATATCCTTTAATTTATTTAATGCCAAACAATATTGCGTTAATTTAAAAAATTATATTGTTGGAGCTTTTAGGATGTCATTTGTTTTAGTTCCTGAAAAAATATTTGTTTTCACAGCACCTTTAACTGCAGTTAAATCTCGATCGACCAAATTATTGATAGATGCAATGTAACTTTCAGTAATTAATCTTGGGTATAAACCTATTCCAATAATCGGTAACAGTAAACAGGCAATAATATAAACTTCTCTTGGCTCTGCATCTATAAGTTTTCGTTCTTCGATTAATTTAGGATTTTCTTTACCAAAGAAAATTTCTCGTAACATTGAAAGTAGATAAATAGGAGTAAGTATTACACCAATAGCTGCTAAAGAGGCCATAACTACCCTAAAAGGTAGTGTATATACTTCATCAGTAACAAAACCTGTAAATACCATCAATTCGGAAACAAATCCACTCATACCAGGTAAAGCCAAGGAAGCCAGGGAACAAGCAGTCCATAGGGCAAACATGATTCTCATTTTTTGTCCTACACCACTCATTTCATCAAGTTTAAGAGTCTTTGTTCGGTCATAGGTAGCACCAACAAGAAAAAATAAACTTGCACCGATTAACCCATGACTAACCATTTGCAACATAGCTCCGCTTGTTCCAAGGCTACTAAAACTCCCTATTCCAATAAGAACGAAACCCATATGACTTATCGAACTATATGCGATTTTTCTTTTGAGATTTCTTTGAGCAAATGAAGTTAATGCAGCATAAATTATATTTACTACCCCTAGAACTATTAATAATGGGGCAAATTGAGCATGAGCAACAGGTAATAATTGTGCATTAAATCTTAAAAGAGCATATCCTCCCATCTTTAATAAAATTCCTGCTAGAAGCATATGAACTGGAGCTGTTGCTTCTCCATGAGCATCTGGAAGCCAAGTATGAAGAGGTACTATTGGAAGTTTCACACCAAATGCAATTAAAAGCCCTACATAACATAAAATTTGGAATTTTTGATTAAAATCTTGGGCTGCCAAGTGAGAAAACTCAAAGTTAGGAATTTCTGTACCATAGAAACCCATTGCTAACGCTGCAAGAAGAATGAAGATAGAACTGCCAGCAGTATAAATAATGAATTTTGTTGCTGCATATTGTCGATTTTTCCCACCCCATATAGCCAATAATAAATAAACGGGAATTAACTCAAGTTCCCAAGTTAGAAAGAATAAAAGCATATCTTGTACTGCAAATACAGCGATTTGCCCACCATCCATAACCAATATCAAAAAGAAAAATAACTTTGGTTTGAACTTGACTGGCCATGCAGCAAGAACTGCTAAAGCAGTTATAAAACTAGTCAATAATATTAAAGGCATAGACATGCCATCAGCGCCAACAGACCAAGTAAGACCTAAATCAGGGAGCCAACTAATATTTTCTTTAAGTTGAACATTTTCATTACTAATATCAAAGCCATTTATATATGAACCTACAGTTATTAAAAAAGTAATTAATGCAATAGACAATGCAAACCATCTCACCTCTTTGCCATCCCCCTTATCTGGAAAAAAAGGTATGACGAATGCACTACCAATTGGGAATAAAATTGAAGCAGATAACCAAGGAAAATTAGATAATCCAGCTCCTAAAGTTCCCAACATTTGTGTCGCAAAATGTGTATAAAAATAAGTACTCAATTTAATAAGAAATTTATCTTAATCAAAGTCTAGAAATTTTCTGTATTTTTTCACCCCAATGGACAGTGAAGACACACAATTGTAATTAAGAAACCTGAGGAGATTGAAAACCAAATACAGCAACTAGTAAAATTACACCTCCAAAAACAATAAGTGCATAAAACTGAGCCCTACCAGTTTCAAAATATTTTAAACCTTCTCCACTTCCTAAAGTTACAAGTCCAGTAAGATTTACAACGCCATCAACAACCTTAGAATCAACCTCTAAAACTTCCTTAGCAAGTTTTCTACTACCCTTAACAAAAAGTTTTTCATTAATATCATCTAGGTACCATTTATTGGATAAAAATCGGTTGATGCTAGGAAACTTTTCGGCAAATAAAACTGATAAATTAATTTTTTTCACAAAATATGCCTGATAAGCAATAATGATTCCGGCTGATGCAATAAGTATTGAAGCGAGTGCTAAAGGCAAAAATTCTTTTAATTCGAAAGCTTTTGCAGCAATCTTTGCTTCTTCAGGATCTAGTAAATTTGCAATTTTGCTATCCCATGGAAGTCCCATAAAACCAACTATTACAGACGGTACAGCTAGAAAAACCAATGGAAATGTCATTGACCAGGGTGATTCATGAATAGAGCCATGTTTTTCATGCTCTTCTTCATTTTCATCATCTAGCTTTGTTTTGGAGGCCATTAGAAGCTGTTTTTGCAATTCTTTATTCTCCCCTCTGAAATCTCCTTCAAATGTCAAGAAATAGAGCCTAAACATATAAAAAGCAGTCATACCTGCTGTTAGAAGTCCTATAAACCAAAAAGCTGGAAATGATATAAAGGCATTTCCTAGTATCTCGTCTTTACTCCAAAATCCTGCCAATGGGGGAATTCCACTAATTGCTACACAACCTATTAAAAATGTTGTTGATGTATATGGCATTTTTTTTCTTAAACCGCCCATCAATCTCATATCTTGAGCTAATACGGGCTGATGGCCAACTACTTCTTCCATAGCATGTATTACTGAACCAGATCCCAAAAATAGCATTGCTTTAAAGCAAGCATGAGTTACTAAATGAAAAATTCCTGCAACTGGTGCTCCACAACCCATTGCGAGCATCATATACCCAAGCTGAGAAACCGTACTATACGCTAAACCTTTTTTTAAATCCATTTGGGTCAAAGCTATAGAGGCTCCTAAAAAACAAGTAATGGTACCAACTAAAGCAATAATGAACTGAATAGAGGGGAATATTGAATACAAAGGTTGAAGTCTTGCAACAAGAAAGATTCCTGCTGCAACCATTGTTGCAGCATGGATAAGTGCAGAAATTGGTGTAGGACCCTCCATTGCGTCAGGCAACCACACATGAAGAGGAAACTGAGCGGATTTAGCCATTGGCCCAAGAAAAACTAAAAAACAAAGTAATAAAGCAGCCCAAATGGGTATTGAATGGTCAGATATCGATTGAGAAATTCCAGTAGCTATTTCATTAAAATCAAAACTATTTGTTGCCCAAAATAGGCCAAGAATTCCTAGTAATAAACCAAAATCTCCCACTCTATTAACAACAAATGCTTTTTGTGCAGCGTGTGCAGCGCCATCCCTGTCATACCAAAAACCAACTAATAAGTAAGAACACATTCCAACTAATTCCCAAAAAACATAAATTTCTAATAAATTCGGACTAACTATTAATCCCATCATTGAACTACTAAATAATGCTAAATATGTAAAAAATCTGACATAACCTTTATCGTGCGCCATGTAACCATGAGAGTAAATCATTACCAGCAGAGTTACTGTAGTGACTAATGCAAGCATTACACTCCCCAAAGGATCAAGGACAAATCCCATTGGAATTGTGAAATCCCCTGCATTAGCCCATACAAATAATTTTTCTACTGCTTGATAACCATTAACTTGTTCAATTAAAGCTTTATAACTAATTACCGCAGAAATCCCAACGAAAAAAATCAGACCTACAGAAACAATTTCTCTTGAATTATTAATTTTCTTGTTAATGCTTATAAGTCCTAAGCCAGAAAGCACTGCTCCAATAAGTGGGAAAACGGGAATTAACCAGGCAATTTCTGAAGCTTGTGGCATTTTTTAGAGAACTTTTATTTTGATTTTAAACTGTCAATTGAAAAATTCAGACAAAAATGATGAATTAAATGTTTTGACAGCAATATTTATATATTGATGAGACCACCAAAGTACGCCTATTGCAATTAATATGCCCAGTTGAGATAACCTAAAAAATTCTTTAATCTTAAATTCTTGCCTCCCCTCAAGTATGGCCAAGAAAGGGATTATGGAAGTATTTTGTTTAAAATTTTCAAATTCTTCCCCAAATCTATTTGCTAATCTCTTGTCACCATGCCAGATTGCAAAAAGGTGATGCAAAACTAAGCCAATAGAAGTTACTAATGTGAATGATGTACCAATCCATAAAGTATGAGCAAAACACCAAATTATCTGACCAAATGCTTGTGGATGTCTTGTGATTCGCATTATCCCAGTTCCATAGATTCGTACTTTAGGTTTTAAAACGGAAGGAATTTCTAGCAAATTGTAAGTAGCGGGATATAAAAATAAAAAACTTATTGCAGTTAAGAACCAAACGACCATAAAAACAATATTATTGCCCTGTAAATTCCATAATCTAATTCCGTCATATCTATGAGCTAAAAAATAACTAATCAAGATAATTGCAGATGGCAAACTTAAAAAAACAAAACATAAACGCCATAATCTTGGACCCATAATAGATTCTGCTTTATTTCTTAAAGCAGCTCCCCCACTATGAATGACCGCAAAAATCAAAATTAAAATTAAGATGATTAGCGAAGTTTTATGAGTCTCCATATATTTAAATTGTTCAAATAATTTTGGTTCTTAACAAGAATGCTCCTAAGCATTAGAATTATAAGAAATTGTAGGCATAATAGATGCCAGAATTACCATTTACACTCGACCAATTAAGAATATTAAAAGCTATAGCAGCTCAAGGAAGTTTTAAAAAAGCTGCAGATCTCTTATATGTAACCCAACCTGCCGTAAGTTTACAAATACAAAATTTAGAAAAACAACTTGAAATCACAATTTTCGACAGAGGTGGTAGGAAGGCTCTATTGACTGAAGCAGGGAGACTATTACTTGAATATTGTGAACGAATTTTGAACCAATGTGACGAAGCTTGCAAAGCTATTGAAGATTTAAATAGCTTAAAAGGTGGAACTCTTGTCATTGGAGCGAGCCAAACAACAGGTACCTATTTAATGCCGAGAATGATAGGATTATTCAGACAAAAATACCCTGATGTATCCGTTCAACTTCAAGTTCATAGTACGAGGAGAACTGGATGGAGTGTGGCAAATGGACAAATTGACTTAGCCATTATTGGTGGACAATTACCTGGAGATTTGGAAAATTTGCTACAAGTAATTCCATATGCCACTGATGAATTGGCATTAGTTTTACCATCTAAACATCCACTTTCGACCAAAAAAGAGCTTCTAAAAGAAGACTTATACAAATTAAATTTTGTAACATTAGACTCACAATCTACGACAAGAAAAGTTGTTGACAAACTTCTCCAAGATTCTGGGCTTGATATTCAAAGATTAAAAATTGAGATGGAACTTAACTCTCTTGAAGCAATCAAGAATGCAGTTCAATCAGGTTTAGGAGCTTCCTTTTTGCCAGTTGTTTCTATTGAAAGAGAATTATCGGCTGGAACAATCCACAAAGCATTCGTTGCTGATTTAGAGGTGAAAAGAGAACTTAAATTAATTACTAATCCTTCAAGATATACATCAAGAGCATCAGAAGTATTTAAGAAAAACATTCTCCCTCAATTTGCTAGTTTAGAAAACCCTTTGAGGCATATATAATTTCGATCAAAATTGAATTGCTTCTCTGTTAATACCTACCCCGCCGTCTTCAGCTTGTCCATCACCTTTTATTATAAATTTATTTTCATTTACATCAGTCTGATAAACGCATTTTACTATTGGCTTATCTCTTATAGAACCAATATAAGCAAAAGTATTCATCCTTTGCTTACATTCCCTTACATCTTCATTACTAATAGCGCCCTCTTTTTGTAGCACTGTCCAATTCTCTCTTCTAATAACACACCCTGGCTGAAGAGCTGGTTGTGTTACAAAACTCGTAGATGGATTAAGAGTCGTATACATTTCAACATCAATTACAAAAGCACTAGCTCCCCATTGTCTGCAAAATTCAGGATCTGGAACAGCCATATCTAATTGTTGTTGACTTGCTATATTTCCCTGGCCGCCATCAGTTGTACTGGTAATAGCGCTCCCTATACCAACTCCTAAAATTAATACTCCAGCTAGTACGGCAATGGTTCCTGTACTAAAATTGATCTTTTGTTCAGAAGAAGCAGGCAATCTATTGCTTTTTTGACCATAAGGATCCATGTCCCTTGAATTTGGTGGATAATAACTTCTATTTGAGCCTCTTCTTGGCCTTCTATTTGAGGATGATCTATTCACAGCACTTCATTTGTCTTTGGTAAACCCATTGAATAATTCATTACTCTAGAATCAGGGTTATAGCTAAGCTGACCATTTTGAAGCAAAAACTTAATCAAACCTTCAATTTCTGATCCTATTTTTCGAAGTTCATAATCATCTAAATCCTTTCCTGCTCTCTCTCTTATTAATTCATTGAATTTTTCATTTATTTTGTTTAGAGAATCTTCGTTCCAAATAAATTCGTTATCAGGATCTAAATCAAGTGTTAGTTTATTGGGATGAAACTTTAATTCCTCATCTACCACTTCGGCAGTAAAAATTCTTACATGCCTAGTAGTCGATTTTAAAAGCATTTTTTCCATAATTTTACGAAATAATCAACGAAAAAAACTATTATGTTCTAACTTTAATGTAGCTTATTAGTAAGTGTTAATTTATTTCTTGATTTAATAATGCGTGTTGTAATTGCTGGTGCTGGTTTAGCAGGTTTATCCTGCGCTAAATATTTAGTCGATAATGGACACATTCCGATTGTGCTTGAGGCAAGAGACGTTTTAGGTGGGAAAGTTGCCGCATGGAAAGACGAAGATGGAGATTGGTATGAAACTGGTTTACATATATTTTTTGGAGCCTACCCAAATATGTTGCAACTTTTTAAGGAATTAGATATTGAAGATAGACTTCAATGGAAAAGTCATTCAATGATTTTTAATCAGCCATCAGAGCCTGGTACTTACAGTAGATTCGACTTTCCCGATATACCTGCTCCAGTTAATGGTGTATCAGCAATACTAAGCAATAATGATATGCTTTCATGGAATGAAAAGATTCTATTTGGGTTAGGTTTAGTGCCTGCAATGCTAAGGGGTCAAAAGTATTTAGATAAATGTGATACAAAATCATGGACAGATTGGCTAAAAGATCACAACATACCGGAAAGAGTTAATGATGAAGTATTTATAGCGATGAGTAAAGCTCTTAATTTTATTGGACCGGATGAAATATCATCTACAGTTTTATTAACAGCATTAAACAGATTTTTACAAGAAAAAAATGGTTCTAAAATGGCATTCCTTGACGGAGCTCCGCCAGAAAGACTATGTCAGCCAATGGTTGATTATATTACTGATCGTGGTGGTGAAGTTCACATGAATAGTCCATTAAGGGAAATCAATCTTAATGAGGACAGCACTGTTAAAAGTTTTACTGTCGCCTCTTTAGATAAAAATGAAAAGAAAGAGCTAACGGCTGATGCTTATGTAAGTGCAATGCCCGTTGATCTCTTTAAATTAATGATCCCAAAACAATGGAAAGGGTTAGATGCATTTTCTAAATTAGATGGTTTAAATGGTGTGCCAGTAATTAATATTCATTTATGGTTTGACAAAAAATTAACAGATATTGATCATTTATTATTCAGCAGATCACCTCTTCTCAGTGTATATGCAGATATGAGTATCACCTGCAAAGAATATGAAGATCCAAATAGATCAATGCTTGAATTAGTTTTTGCACCAGCAAAAGATTGGATAAATAGGAGTGATCAAGATATTGTTGATGCAACTATGGAGGAACTAAAAAAATTATTCCCAACGCATTTCATGGGAGACGATAAAACAAACTTACGAAAATATAAAGTAGTCAAAACTCCAAGATCTGTTTATAAAGCTGTTCCTGGATGCCAAGAGTTCAGACCTAGTCAAAAATCTCCTATAAAAAACTTCTTTTTAGCAGGTGATTATACTATGCAAAAATATTTAGCATCTATGGAAGGAGCTGTTTTAAGTGGTAAATTATGCGCGGAATCAATCAATAAGGAGTATTCCAAAACTCCTCAAAATGTTTCTTCATGAGATTTACATTCCAGTAATTTAAAATTCATCTAAAACTTTTTGAAAAATTCAATTTCTCAACTAGATCAAGCATACGAGATATGCCGAAAAGAAACCCAAAAATGGGCTAAAACCTTTTACTTGGGAACCCTTCTGCTACCTGTAGAGAAAAGAAAAGCTATTTGGGCTATTTATGTTTGGTGTAGAAGAACAGATGAAATAATGGATAGCTTAGAAGCTTCAACTAAATCACAAGATGAACTTGCAGAAAATTTAAATGTATGGGAAGAAAATACAAAGAATGTTTTTAAAGGCAACATTAAATCGGAATTAGATGCCGTTCTACTAGACACCATCGAAAAATATCCACAAAGTATTCAACCTTATCTAGACATGATAGATGGCCAGAGAATGGATCTTAATAAATTTAGATACAAAGATTTTGATGAATTAAAACTCTATTGTTATAGAGTCGCAGGGACTGTTGGTTTGATGACTCAGAATGTCATGGGGATTGATAGTGCTTACACATCTGCTCCATGGAGTGCCAAACCTGACCCCTCAGAAGCCGCTATAGCTTTAGGTATAGCTAATCAATTAACAAATATATTAAGAGATGTCGGCGAAGATAGGCAAAGAGGTAGAATTTATCTTCCTCAAGAAGATATTGAAAAATTTAATTATTCTGAAGAAAAACTTTTAAAAGGTGAAATAAACAAACAATGGAAAGCACTAATGAAATTTCAATTAACTAGGGCTCGCGATTGGTTCCAGAAATCTGAAGATGGAATCAAATGGTTATCTTCTGACGCAAGATGGCCTGTATGGACATCCTTACGTCTTTACAGAGGAATATTAGATTCTATAGAAAGGCTAGATTATGATGTCTTTAATAATAGAGCTTTTGTAAAAAATTCAGTAAAAGCTTTTGAAATTCCTATATCTTTTTTAATTTCTCGAATTAAATGACTAAGCAGGAGTCTTCTGATTAGCCAACAAATCTTTTAATTTAGATAGTTCTCCTGCCCATCTTGGATCAGGAGCTTCTAAATTAGGAGCATCACTGTGAACAATTTTCTTAAAGTCTTTCCTCTTCTTATTCTTATTTAATTTTCCACTATTTCTTTTATTTGAAGCAGAATCTTTCTTTTCTGATAGCTCTACTCTTAATTTAGAACCATTAAATTCAAAACCATTTAATTTTTGAATTAATAAATTAGCATTATCTTCATTATTAGAAGTCGCAAAACCAAACCCCCTGCATTCCTTAGTTTCCTTATCTAAAACTGCTTTAAATCTAATGGAGTCAGAAACTGACTTTAAAAGTGTATCAAATTCTTTTGGATTAAATCCTTGTGGTAAGTTGCCAATGTAAATGCGAATACTCATAAATTTTTAAAAATGATTTTGAAGTTTGAACTTCTAAACAAAACTAAGCTATGTGTATTTAATCACATTTTGGCGCATTTTGTTCAATCCATCGCTTTGCTTTATAAATAGCTTCATCAAAATTATTCAATCTCTTATATGCAAGTTCTTTAGAAAGATACTGTAGAAGCTCTCCCAAGATAGGTCCATCCTTGATTTCCAAATTATTTTTAATTACATCACCATTAACTAAGTTTGAGGGATGAAATAGTTTATCATCGTTGTTACGCCATCTCTGAAGCCAATCTAATTGTAAGTTTTGAGGTAAATAAAAAATAAAAGATGGCATAAACATTTCTAATTCTTGATGTAATTTAAATCTATCAAATTCATCTAACTGAGCGATGTTTTTGTTTTTTAAGAAAAGGTGCCATTTTCGCAATAACTTAGTTTTTGCAATATCAGCTTTACTAAATTTCAGTTTCTCTAAATTTACAACATCTAAGATTTGAGCAATAAAAAATGATGGTAAATATTTATCTTTTTCTTCCTGATTAAGTTTTCCATAATTAATTTTCTCTAAATCCAAAAAAAAAGAATCTTCAAATAAATTTTCAGTATCAAATATATTTAATTTTTTTATCAACAATACTGCATCAAGAGCATTTGCTCCATTTACTATTTTCTGTATTTCATAATTAATTCTCTCTTTTGCGACAAGATATAAGCTCCCTTTATTTTTTTTTATAAAATCAACTAATCTTAAATCAATTTTAAAATTCAATTCTGAAACAAATCGAAAACATCTTAAAATTCTTAAAGGATCATTTAATAAATTGTTTTCAGAATAAGTTCTAAGCAAAGAAATCTCAAGATCTTTAAGACCATTTAGTGGATCAAACAAACTCTTCTTATCAAATAAAAAAGCAATTGAATTAATCGAAAAGTCTCTAGAACATAAATCTCCTTCTATGGAAGATGAAACTTGATTAGCAATATCAATATAAATATTATTAAGAAAAATTCTTACTACTTCCCTTTTTTTATCTAAAACTATAAATCTTGATCCAATATTATCTGCAATCTTTCTACCAATTTCAATTGCATTTAAAGGTACCACAATATCAACATCTAACTTTTCAGTTTTTCTTCCCAAAATAATATCTCTTATAAAACCACCAACCAAATATGATCCTTTAGGTAAAAAACCTAAGATTAAATCCAAATTGTAAAATTTTATACTTGTTTCTAATTCATCAATTATTAGTGTATGATCTGTGTGAAAGCTATTTTTCATATTATTTTTTAATTATGTGCATTTGCATCAACTGTAAATGGGTTGATAGATGTATCACTTATCATGATGTTGAAAATAATCATGGCGTTGATCATATTTGTGATCTACCTGATTTTAAAGCAAAAAAACCATTCATTCATGTCAATATAATTAAAGATAATAATGGTGATTATAAAACTGATTGGGATGTCCAATCTTGTGAAAGTTTTGAAAATGAATTTGGTAAATGGTCTAAGTTTAATCCAGGTAAGGAATTACCTGTTTAAAGATAATAAATGACAAATAAACTCAATCAAGGAGAGAATTACTCTACATTAGTGATTCATAGCACAGATAATTCTTTTGGCTTTGGGTATAGAAAAAACAATGACCTAGAATCTGATGAATTATTTATCAAGAAATTTGATAATGACCTCTGCAACAACTTGATAAATGATCTTAACAAATTCATTTCCAAAGAAAATTTACAAAAAATAAATAAGTTATCTGTCAGTATAGGGCCAGCAAATTTTAATGCTTCACGACTAATTGTAGTTTTAGCAAGAACTATCTCTCAACAAATAAATTGCCCTCTAGACAGTTTTAGTTCATTTGAAATAATGGCAAAAAGAATTGCATCAAATAATAATATCTTAAAAAACAAAAAATCATTCTGGATTTTCAAAAATTTAAAACGTAAAGGTTTTATTGCAGGTAAATATGAAATTTGTGGTAACGAAAAAAACTCCTCGGATCTAATAATTCGAGAAACAATTTTACCAAAAGTTGTCAAAGCACTTGATAGTAAAGAAACTTCTTTTGAAGCTAATTATGATGATAAAAAAGATTTGAAAGAACTATTAGATTTATCAAATAAAAATTTATCAAATTCAAATATAGATTCCTGGAGAAAAGTTTTGCCTCTTTACCCTATTTCTCCAATTAACTAAATATTCATCCAATCAAATTATTAATTTTATCTTGAAGGTGCATTGTTACAGAATTCAGATCATGTCTTGCTGAACTTTGTGGAGGTTGAACAGGTTTGCCCACTTTAATAACTATTTTTGAAAACAAAGGAATAAAGAATCTAAATCTTATTAGTCTATGTGAATTAACTATTGCAACAGGCAATAATAATTTTTGATTTTTAAAGGCTAATAATGCTGCACCTTGTTTGGGCTTATTCACTCGACCATTTTTTTGACGAGTGCCATCAATAAAAATTCCAATACAATTATCATCTGATAATTTCTTACATGCTGTTTTAATTGTGTTTTTATCTGCAATTCCTCTTTTTACAGGATACGCTCCACAAGCCTTGATAATAAAGCCGAGGAAAGGGATTCTAAAAAGCTCTGCCTTGGCCATAAAGGATATATTACGTCCAAGGGCATGTCCTAACAAAGGAGGGTCAAGTAAAGAACCATGATTAGAAACCATGATAAAGGAATCTTTTTGCGGAATATTGTCTCTACCTATTAAATGACCTTTAAATACAAATTTATAAATTGGAAATACAAAAAGCTTGCTTACTAATTCATAGATTAATTTTTGAATAGTATGATGTTTCATACAAATTAATAAGATATTTGATCAGAAGATGAAACTTGAGAAATTTTTACATCTTTAAGATGTCTTTTTCCTAAACCGCTAAGTACATTAGAAGGGCCAATTTCGACAATATGAAGATTGCTATCTTGTGCCATTAAATCCATAGTTTCTCGCCACCTCACTCCATTACACATTTGCTTTTCTAATCTAATTTTAAGCTCGTTTGGATCGCTACACAGTGAAGGTTCATAATTACTTATAACAGGGAAAGAGGGCTTGTTAAATGTAATCTTTTTTAAATACTTACAAAATTTTGATGAAGGTTCATTCATAAATGGCGAATGAAAAGCTCCTGAAACATTTAATTTCAAGAATCTTTTACAAGCAATTTCTCTCGATAAATTATCTAAGGCTTCAGTAGATCCTGATAAGACAACTTGGGAAGAGCTATTGTCATTAGCAATGACAATATCATCAATTTTTTGCACTAATAAATCAAGTTGATTTCGATCAAAACCAATTACTGCTGCCATAGATCCTTTCCCAGCATTGACCATTAATTGAGACCTTTCTTTTATAAGAGAAACACAATCTTCGAATGAAAAAACATCCGCACAATATAGTGCAGTGATTTCTCCAAGACTATGTCCCGCAACATAAGTTGGTTTAAAACCATTTTCTTTTAGTGCATCTAATAAAATTGATTCAACTAAAAAAAGACAAATTTGTGTATTCCTTGTGTTATTTA
>JFLT01000014.1 GCA_000634195.1 Prochlorococcus sp. scB243_495D8 | reverse complement strand
CAATTTGTTTTGCCATTCCAATTTTTTGCGAACCCTGTCCAGGGAATACCCATGCAACTGTCATAATGTTCCTATTTTGTTTTTAACCCCATTTAATTAGGGCTGCACCCCAACTTAGCCCAGCACCGAAACCACTTATAGCAATAATATCATTTTGTTTAATTCTATAATCTCTTACAGCCTCATCCATCATTAGTGGAATTGTTGCTGCTGATGTATTGCCATACTTTTCCAAATTGCTAAGAATCTTTTCTCTGGGAATTTTTAACCTTTCTCCTACAGAATCCAATATTCTTTGATTAGCTTGATGCAACAAGAGCCAATCAACTTGATCAGAATTATATTTCATTTTTTTTAACAACTTTTGAAGAATTAGGGGGACTTCTTTAACTGCGAATTTATAAACTTCCTGACCATTCATCTGAATTGGAGAAAAA
>JFLT01000013.1 GCA_000634195.1 Prochlorococcus sp. scB243_495D8 | reverse complement strand
CCACTCAAAAAGTCAATTTCATCCACTATTGAATCCTTATTATTTTTTGATGGAAGATTAAGAAAAGAACCCCTCCCCCCATCAGTTCTCATATCAAAACCTATAAAATTATCAAATTCATGTGTGGCTTCAATTGCTACTGCACCGGCACCATCTCCAAAGAGAATACAACTTCTTCTATCATTCCAATCAACAAAACTTGATAATTGATCGGCTCCAATAACAACTGCCCTTTTAAAACTTCCCCCTTTTAAAAATTGTGAGGCTGTTATTAAGGCAAATAAAAAGCCACTACAAGCTGCAGTTAAATCGAAAGCTACA
>JFLT01000012.1 GCA_000634195.1 Prochlorococcus sp. scB243_495D8 | reverse complement strand
CTAATTTAGCTTGAATGGATGGAGCTGATCCGAATAAATCATGCGGAGTAGAAGTAGCCAAAACAATCAAATCAATCGTTTTAATATCCCAATTAGCCATTTCTACAGCGGTTAGAGCAGCCTTATAACCCATCTCAGTAACATTGTATTCTAGGCTAGAGATTCTTCTCTCAGAAATACCAGTTCTGGATTGTATCCATTCATTGCTTGTATCAACCTTTTGACTAATTTTTTGATTGGTTAGGATTTGATCAGGTACATAACTTCCAATTCCCTT
>JFLT01000011.1 GCA_000634195.1 Prochlorococcus sp. scB243_495D8 | reverse complement strand
TGTCCATAACACCATGATTCACTGCAGAATGGGCTAAGCGAAGTGCACTAACTACTGATAAAGATTTGCTACTTCCATGACCAATAACGCAAATACCATTCACCCCAAGTAATAAAGCTCCTCCATGTTCGGCATGATCTAACCTTTTCTTAATTCTGAGTAGATTACTTCTTAAAAAGGCTGAACCAACTTTCCCCCGCCTTCCGCGTGGCAGCTCAGATCTCAAAATATCTAATAAAACTCCTCCCACAGAT
>JFLT01000010.1 GCA_000634195.1 Prochlorococcus sp. scB243_495D8 | reverse complement strand
AATCATTACCTTTGCATTCTTCTTCTCCAATATTTAAAAGGCCTATTCTTGGTTTTTTTACTTGTAAGACATCTTTTGCATAAATGTTACCTAGAAGAGCAAATTGATGCAGATAAGATGGCTTACAATCAGTATTTGCACCAACATCTAAAACTAATACAGGGCGAGTTTGATCCCTTGTTGGAAATAATGCTCCTATAGCTGG
>JFLT01000009.1 GCA_000634195.1 Prochlorococcus sp. scB243_495D8 | reverse complement strand
ATTTTTCCTTTTTCTGACTGCAGTAGCTTCTTCATTCATCCCAATAGGCTCTCCACTATCAATTAATTCAAGACGATTATTATTAATTTCATTTTCTAATAATTCTGCTAAACCAATTTTTTCTGCTGCATCTTTAACTTTTTCAATTTTACCGACAAACTTTATATTTATTGGAAATCTACTTATTGCTTCGAGGCAACCTTCTAGAATTGGACCAGGAGCATAATCTCCACCCATACCATCAACTGCGATCCAAATTCTTTTAGATTGAATATCTTCAACCTTATCTAAAATATTTTCGTTATTTTGTAATCTTTTTAATGGGTCAAAAACTAATGGCTGTAATGTATTTTTCGCTATTGAGCTAGCATTTGAAACAACACTGCTGGCAGTATTCACAACAGATTCAGCGCTTGAAACCACATTTCCTGCC
>JFLT01000008.1 GCA_000634195.1 Prochlorococcus sp. scB243_495D8 | reverse complement strand
AGTAAGAGATCTAAAAATCAAGAAATAAAAAATAGTAAAAAATCTATACCATTTAATGAGATCTCATCAACAAAAATATCAAGATTTACAAGTGGATTTCAGGAATTCGATCGAGTTCTTGGAGGTGGAATTGTACCTGGATCTGTTGTTTTACTTGGAGGAGAACCAGGTATAGGTAAAAGCACAATAGTTCTTCAATCA
>JFLT01000007.1 GCA_000634195.1 Prochlorococcus sp. scB243_495D8 | reverse complement strand
CTCTCTGATCTAAATCACCATTTTGCTCAGCATATCTTCCCCTTTTTTCATAAATTAAACCTATATTTTTTAAGCATGATGGCTGTTTGGGATTTTCTAATAATGCTTTTTCATAAGTTTCAATAGACAGATCCTCTTCTCCGTTACTCATATATATAATTGCCATATTTTTTAAAGTCTCACCCCTATCAATTTTATTTTCTTCAAGCAGCAAGCTCTCTTTATAATACTCTAATGCTTCAGAATAATCCCCATTATTTTGTGCAGCTAAGCCATCTCTATAATAAATATATGCCTTTTTTTCTTTCTCAGCGATAGGCATAATTTTTACAATAGATTCTGCAATTACAGTAAAAGCTTTATCAATAAAATTGTCTCTGTTTTGATTACTAG
>JFLT01000006.1 GCA_000634195.1 Prochlorococcus sp. scB243_495D8 | reverse complement strand
GGAGGTTGTGTTAGTACTGTTGAGAAAATATTGAACAATGCTGATGGTATTGAAAATGTTTCTGTTAACTTGCTTACTGAAAGTGCATATTTTGAAATTACCCAGAAAAATATAGAAATAGAATCAGGTCTCAAACATCTAAAAGAGAATGGTTTCCCATCAAAGATTTACATAAATGATTTTTCAAAAAAAATAAATAAAGCAGAATTAGAAAAAAAAAAGAATTGGAATAATCAA
>JFLT01000005.1 GCA_000634195.1 Prochlorococcus sp. scB243_495D8 | reverse complement strand
TATTATTTTCAGGATTAGGTCATCTGGCAGAAGGCAGATATATAAATTTCCCAATATTAGGTAATATATTTTTTCACGCCTCATTAGCAACATTAGCTCTATTATTTCCTGGCAGAGAAATAATTATTAATGGATTTAAATCATTTATTAAAAACCGTCCGGATATGGATTCTCTAGTAGCTCTTGGAGTAACTAGTGCAT
>JFLT01000004.1 GCA_000634195.1 Prochlorococcus sp. scB243_495D8 | reverse complement strand
GAAAGAGCAAGATACCAGACTGGTTCATCCATTGGAGAGTTATTAGATCTTCAACCTGAAATGGCAAATATTTACACAGAAGATAATCAAATAAAATCAATAAGAGTAAACACTTTAAGGCCTGATCAAGATATTCAAGTTTTAGCAGGAGATAGAGTACCTGCTGACTGCATTGTTACTCAAGGTAATTCATATGTTGATGTTTCACATATTACTGGAGAATCCA
>JFLT01000003.1 GCA_000634195.1 Prochlorococcus sp. scB243_495D8 | reverse complement strand
CCTATCGAGGTAAAAGAAGGCCAAAATCTATCTAGTGGTTCTTTAAATCTTAATTCCACTCTTAAACTTAAAGTAAAAAAGGTCGGAGGAGATTCTTCTCTTGCAAAACTAGTAAATCTTATTGAATCTGTAAACTCTAGAAAACCTCGCATTCAAAGAAATGCTGATGAAATTGCAGGCAAATTTACTTACTTTGTACTTATTTTTGCTACACTAACTTTCTTTTTTTGGTGGAAGGGGGCAAGAAACATTTGGCCAGATTTATTAAGTCATAATCATCAATTCATCACTCACTCAAGCCATACACTTCATAGTTCGCTTGGAAGTAATGCTGAGAATTTCCTTAGTTTAGCAATTCAATATTTCCAATATTTATAATTCCATCAATCGACTCTAGTTCTCCAG
>JFLT01000002.1 GCA_000634195.1 Prochlorococcus sp. scB243_495D8 | reverse complement strand
TTTGATAGTGATGCAAAAGAAGTCATTGAAAATGAAGAGACAAAAACGAACACTATCATTGGTATAAGTATCAAAGATCAGTTACTAGGCTTTATCTTCCTAGGAGATTTACTCAGAGATGATTCAATAAAGACTGTTCAAAATTTAAGAGAAAACAAATTTAAAATTAATATTTTAAGTGGAGATAGGAAACAAACAGTTTTAGCTTTAGCAAAAAAAATTGGTTGTAAAGAAACAGAAGTAAAATGGGATCTTCTTCCTGAAATGAAGCTAAAGATTATAGAAAATTTGAAAATTAATAATAAAGTAGCAATGATTGGTGATGGTATTAATGATGTCCCAGCCTTAGCATCCTCAGACTTAGGAATTGCGGTTGGATCAGGGACTCAAATAGCCATGGCAAATGCAGATGTAGTATTAATGGGAGATCAACTAAATGGATTACCCTACGCCTTAAATCTTGCAAAAAAAACTATTAGAAAAATAAAGCAAAATCTAACATGGGCTTTTGGTTACAACTTAGTAGCTATACCTTTAGCCGCAGGAATTTTATTTCCTAAATATGGTATTCTTCTTACTCCCTCAATAGCAGCATTATTAATGGCTATTAGCTCTATTACAGTTGTAATTAATGCCTTATCTTTGGATTAAATGAAAGGAAAATTTATCGTTATTGAGGGTATTGATGGATGTGGTAAAACTACCCAAATAGATGAATTATCTAAATGGCTGCCTAATAGTGGTCTAATAAAGAAAGGGTCTAAATTAATTACAACTAGAGAACCGGGAGGCAGTCTTTTAGGCAAAAAACTT
>JFLT01000001.1 GCA_000634195.1 Prochlorococcus sp. scB243_495D8 | reverse complement strand
AAATTGAATCTATTGTTTGTCAAGGAGCATCTCCAGATATCACTTTCTTCTTAGAAATTTCTCCAGAAGAGAGTATATTCCGAAGGAAAAATGAAATACCAGACAGAATAGAATCAGAAGGCATTAGATTTTTAGAAAAAGTAAGTGAAGGCTTTAAACTGATTGCCAAACAAAAAAACTGGAAAGTAATATCTGCTTCACAAAATATTAAAACTATCTCTAATCAAATTAAAGAGACTTTGCTTAACAATTTTCCTAAAAACAAATGATTGATGTAAAAAAAAATAATTTTTTCTTGAATGAAGAAGTAAATACCTGCCTTAACAACATAATTAAAAACAAATCATTTGCTAATGGTTATATATTTTATGGTGCTGAAGGATTAGGAAAAAGCGTACTGCTCTTCAATTTATAAAAGAGATTTTCAAACAGTCATCACCAAGCGTAAATGTTGAAGAGAGAATTACAAACAATAACCATCCTGATTTTTTAATTATTGAACCTGATTCTCTTTTGGCAACAAAAAGTTCAGGAAATTTAGATCTTGAAAAAAAAATAAAAAGTGGATCTGAGATTATTAAAATTGCTCAAATACGCAATATCAAAACTTTTCTTAGTCAAAAATCAATAAACTCAGAAAAAAAAATTGTTTTGATTATTGATGCACACCTCTTAAACGAAGCAGCCTCAAATTGCCTTTTAAAAACCTTAGAAGAACCTAGTAACGGTATTTTTATTTTACTAACATCTAAATTAAACCTTCTCTTAGATACGATCATCTCAAGATGTCAAATCGTAAGGTTTCGATCACTTTCTAGTAAACAAATAAAATCAATTTTAAAAGAATATCTAGATACTTCCGAATTAAATATAAATACAAAATTAAAATTTGAAGATTTAATTAACTCGGCAAATGGATCTCCAAATCAATTATTGAAAAATATTGAAATTTGGAATAATTTTTCAGATGAAATTATAAGTAAATTAGATTCTCCATTAAAAAATAGTCTGGAAATTTTAGAAATATCTAAATCGATATCTGAAAATTTAGAAATTTTTCAACAGATTTGTTTAGTAAATTTAATTCAAACTATTTGGTGGAGAAAAACAAAAAAAATCGGTTTAATTTATAAACTTGAAAATTTAAAAAACCTCTTAAGAAAGAAAATTCAACCAAGATTGGCATGGGAAATTACTTTTTTAAAAATTTCAGTGGAAGATATATGAAATTAATCTACTACAGAATTTATCAAGTCAGGATTTCTTGCTTGAATAAACTCTTGCTTAGCAATTTCCACTTGAGAACCAATAGGTAACTCAAGACAATATCCCGCGCCGTATACAGTTTTTATATAATTAGGTTTGCGTGGATCGGGTTCAAGTTTAGTGCGTAAGTGTCTAATATGAACCCTTATTGTCTCAATATCATCATCAGGTTCATATCCCCATACTTCTTTAAGAATTAATGCTGGCGATACAGTTTGACCATGCCTCTGCAAAAGACAATGAAGAAGTTCAAATTCAAGATGCGTTAACCTAATAGGAGATTCAAACCATATGGCTTCAAATCTTTCCGGAACAAGAGTTAATGGGCCATAATTTAATATTTCCTGCTGGTTACTAGAATTTAATAGTGCTCTGTTAGTTCTTCGTAATAAAGCTTTAATACGTACATATAGTTCTTCTAAATCAAATGGTTTTGTAATGTAATCATCTGCTCCAGAATTAAACCCAGTAACTTTATCTTTAAGTCCTCCTAATGCAGTTATCATTAAAATTGGTATATTTGACGTTCTTTCATCTCTTCTTAGTCGCTGGCATAAAGTTAGTCCATCAACATTTGGTAACATTAAATCTAAGAGTATTAAATCTGGTGAATATTGAAGAGCTAATGCTTGCCCCTTAATTCCATCTTCAGCTTTTTGAACATCGAAACCAGAATGTTCTAAATGTCCAGCAACTAAATCACGCATATCACGATCGTCTTCAATTAAAAGGATTGAAATTTTCATATTTATAAACTATTAAATTAAGATTAATTTTTTATTAATATGATTCTCTCAAGAATTTATAAAGATTGCTGAATTAATGTAAACAATTTTATCAATTAGATTTATCAAATAACATAGTAATAGCAAAGGAATAGACAGAAATTACAAAATTTTAAAAAGTTGAAATTTTAGAATTTCTTTCGATTCTATTTACTTTTTCTTAATAATCAAAGGATTGCAAGAAACAAATAATGTTCAAACTTTAAGAATATCTAATTTAGATTGCCAATGTTATCTGTTTAAAAATTAAACTGTATAGAGTTTTTCAGTTGTTAAATACTAATTAAATAAGTTAAAAGCTTTTAATTTATCCAGAATGTTTAAAATAATAATTTTGAGTATATTAGAAAAATTTAAGCATCTATGAAAAAGAAGTCTTTTATCTTTTCTGATTTATCAAAAAAACAACTAGAAAATCTTAAAGAATTTTACATTCAAAAAAAAATTGAATCAATGAGCCATCAAGAACTTAAAGGATATGTACAAGAAATTATTTCTCATCAGATTAAAGATACTATTGGCAAAGAAGAAGAAATGGAAGCATGGAGAGAAATGTCAGATTTTTTTGGAGAACAATTTGAACCAACTATTTTAGAAATACAAACAAAATATATTGACGACAAAAACGTAATTGAAACAGAAATAAATACTCAGAAACAAAGAATAGAATTACTTGAAAGGAATAATTTTGATCAAGAGAAAAAGGATATGTGGGATGACTAGAATTTCCTAAATGGCATAGTAATTGAACTATACAAACAAAAATAATTATTTTTTAAAAACAGTAAAAATCAATCAAAATACTTGATTTGGACTATGTGTAAAGAAATAAATAAAATGTTACAATAACTGTTCTAAAAAACATTTATATAAATTTATATAATTTTAGCATATATATTATATTTTTTAAATATTAATGTTCTTTATATTGTTCTTAAAAATACATCAAAAATAACTGATTATATCTTCGGCTAACCACTATTTGAAAAAAAGAGGTGAAAGAAAGAAAAAAGTCACCTTATAAAGGTAACTTTGTATAACTTTTGAAATTTATAAACTCTCCGGGGGAAAGTCGGGTTGATATTGCGTGTTAGTGCCTAACAAAACTTGATATTAGAAATTGAAAAAAAAGATATATTTCACGACCATGACTAACCCAAAAAATCATACTTTTTTAAACAGAAAAGAAGTATCAGAACTTCTTGAAATTTCAGTATCAAAAATTAATCGCCTTATCAAAAGAGGAAAATTTCCTCC